>CALFXJ010000063.1 GCA_937958105.1 uncultured Cellvibrio sp. | reverse complement strand
TCGGCCACAGCAATGGGGTCGGCGACATTAAACGCAAAATGTTCTATCTTCATTGGTCAACCTCTATCACTCAAGAGCCCGCAGACTCAATTAAATCAAATTAAAATAGCGCGGCAGCCACTCACTGATTGCGGGAACATAGGTGACCAACATCAGTACAACGAACATCGCAAAGTACATCGGCAACAACGGGCGAACCATTTGTGCGATTGTTGTCTTCGCAATGCCACAGCCCACAAAGAGCACACTGCCCACCGGCGGAGTACACAGACCGATACACAGGTTCAGCACCATCATGATTCCGAAATGCAGCGGTGACATACCCAGCTCCGTAACAACCGGAAGGAAGATAGGCGTAAAGATCAGTACTGCAGGTGTCATATCCATGAACACACCAACAATCAGCAGGATAACGTTGATGATCATCAGGATAGTAATTGGGTTGTCACTCAGAGCGATCAAACCGTTACTGATACTTTGCGGAATATTTTCGTAGGAAAGAATCCAGGACATGGCTGATGACGTGCCAATCAGCAGCATGACGATCGCTGTTGTCTCGACAGACTTAATCAGTACTTCCGGAATTTCCTTGATGCTGACTTCCTTATAGAACACGACCGCCAGCAACAACGAATAGAGAACAGCGATGACACTCGCCTCGGTTGCTGTTACATAACCACCGATGATCCCGCCGATCACAATGATAATCAGCAGCAGGCTTGGAATCGCATCCAGGGTTTTCTTTACCGCATCACGCAAACCAATACGTTCACCCACTGGATAGCCTTTGGCTTTGGCATAAATGCCACAGCAGATCATCAGGCCCAGTGCCAGCAGGATGCCCGGCAGGTAACCGGCAATAAACAGAGCAGCAATGGACACACCGCCACTTGCCAGAGAGTAAACAATCAGAATATTACTTGGTGGAATCAGCAGACCGGTGGTTGCTGCAGTCACTGTCACTGCACCGCTGAACGCGCGGTCATAACCTTCTTTAGCCATGACGGGCACCATGAAGCCGCCAATTGCTGAAGTCGCCGCAACTGCAGAGCCGGAGATGGCTCCGAACAATGTACAACTGATGATGTTCACGAAAGCCAGGCCACCGGGCAACATACCGAACATCACCTTGGCAAACTCGATCAGGCGATGTGCGATACCGCCCCGCCCCATTAAAATTCCTGACAGGATAAAGAACGGAATAGCCAGCAATGCAAAGCTGTTGACACCACTCGCCATACGCTGCGCAATAGTCACAACAGCCGGGCCGGCATCAATGGTAAACAGCATGGTACACAAGGTCGCGATACCGATACTGATAGAGATGGGTACGTTAAACGCCAGCAGCACAGCAAACGTCAGCAACAGTACTACAATTGAAATTTCCATAAACTTTTCGCCTCGTTCTTCTTCTGGTTATTAATCGATGGATTTGAACTCAGCGTTCTGGCTGAGACGCTGTTTCGCGGTGACCATATTGTCGATCGCGTAAATACAGATCAGCAAACCAGACAGAGGCAGCACACTGTAAACGTAACCCATCTTGACTTCTAACGCGGCAG
This sequence comes from uncultured Cellvibrio sp., assembly GCA_937958105.1. Classification (GTDB taxonomy): domain Bacteria; phylum Pseudomonadota; class Gammaproteobacteria; order Pseudomonadales; family Cellvibrionaceae; genus Cellvibrio. Next base: position 1,751 of record CALFXJ010000063.1, on the reverse strand, counting down.
ATGTCTGACCGAGTTCAAGCTGCAGCAGTACCAGGCTGATACCACCGTAGACCATCACCCAGGCAGCAAAGACAAAACTCATTGTTTGAGAAAAGATCTCGGCGGCATGTTTTTTCTGAGGCGACAGTTTTTCGGTCAGGATGTCGAGCCCCAGGTGTGCGTGCATACGGAACGCGTAGGCTGCACCGAGCAGGCCGATCCAGATCAGCAGAAAGCGGGCGATCTCCTCGGTAACCGAACTTGGATTACCTACAATGAAGCGCGACAGGACCTGCCAGGTAACATCAACCACAATAGTGGCCATCAGAATCATCAGGATAACGGCCAGCGCGCGATCCAGTTTTTTTAATATTGTTTGCATCGTAATGTCCTCGCACTTATTACATGTCGTTGATGCGTTGCATCAAGTCATAGATGGGTTCGCCGCGATAGGACTCATGCATGCTTTGCACTTCTGCCTTGAACAGATTCTTATCGGGATAGAAAACTTCAACACCAGCAGCTTTAACAGCCTCCAGTGCCTCTTGCGTATCCAGAGCCCAGAGCTCGCGCTGAAAGTCAACGGATTCATCCATCGCCTGCTGCAGCCAGGCCTGCTGTTGCGGACTCAAATTGTTCCATACGTAACTGCTGATCAGCATTACGTCGGGCACTGAGGTGTGCTCGTCAATGGTGAACAATTTGCAGACTTCGAAGTGCTTGGAAAGGTAAAAACTTGGAGGGTTATTTTCTGCTGCATCTACTACGCCCTGCTGCAGCGCGGTATAGAGCTCACCCCACGCAATAGGCGTTGCCGAACCACCCAGCGCCTGAACCATACGCACAGAGGTCTGACTTTCCTGTACGCGAACTTTCAGGCCGGCAAGATCGGAAGGATTGCGAATAGCTTTGCCGGTACCACATTGGCTATAGAAGCTGCGGCTGCCCGCGTCGTAAAAGCCTATGCCGCGCAAGCGCTTCGCTTCACCTTTAGCGAGAATTTCCTTGGCGGTATCGCTCGCGAGAAAACGCCACAGATGGTCTTCATCACGGAACATATAGGGGATGCTGAAGATGCGCATTTCCGGAACAAAGCCTTCCATCGGGCTGGCGGACACCTTGGTCATGGCGAGGCTCCCCACCTGCAGCAGCTCGATCAGTTCGCGCTCGGACCCGAGCTGGCCACTGGGATAAACATCCACACGCATGGTGCCACCAGACAACTCGTGCAGACGCTCCCCCAGGAACACCATGGCCTTGTGTACTGAGGTGCTCTGGTCAAGGTTATGGCCAAGCTTGAGAAGCTTGACGTCGTCCTGCACGCCGCAACTCATCAGCAAACCGGTAAGGCACACAATACCAATATTGCGCAACAAACGTGTTAATGGTTGATGTCGGTACAAAGTTTCCATAATCGTTTCTCGTGTTGACTGCTTGCTGGTTCGCAACAGTATTCCGTCGCGACCGATTTATAGTAGTTGTGTTGTTTTACCCGAGAGATTGCCGCTCTCACAGCTGGTTTAATTATAAATTTCCTTACTGGGACTTCCTTGCAGATAACTTCTTTTAGATATTTTCTAATAGATATTAATTTTTTGCATAACAAAAGTGCCTCTGGTCAGGAGGCACTTTCAGCACTGCAATAAAAATCTAATCCAGATTTCTGACGATTGTCTCCACCATCTTCTTGGCATCGCCAAACAACATCATGGTGTTATCCTTATAGAACAGCTCGTTCTGCACACCGGCGTAGCCCGACGCCATACTGCGCT
>CALFXJ010000062.1 GCA_937958105.1 uncultured Cellvibrio sp. | reverse complement strand
CCCGCACTTTCCTCCGGATACTTTTCATTTTTCCTATACTCATAGTTATCTCTCATCTAACAACGCCATGACGCATTTATGTTGTTGTGACGCATTTTGCTGCGTGGCGGTATTCATGCATCTTGTTCAGGAGGAACTGCAGCAGCGATGAATTTAATAATCAATAAACGAGGCGCAGGTTTGCTGGCGTTATCTGGTCTGCTGGTGTGGTGCGGTAGCGCGGTGGCCGGGAGTAATTTTTCCGGGGGTGTGTGGGCTAATTATCAGTACCTGCCGAACGATAAGGCTAATACCAATAGTCATGGCGAGTTTGGTGGAGAGGCGTTGATTCTTTATGCCGATGGTAAGGCGGAGGATGGTGGTCGGTGGTTTTATTCTGCGGAGGCGCGATTTGGTCCCGGGAGTTTTACCGACCCTGATAACAACAGCAGTGGTGATCAGTTTGCGCTGCACGAAGCCTGGATGGGCTGGAAGCTGAATGAGCAGCACGCGGTGCGGGTGGGTAAGTCGCAGGTGCCCTTCGGGTGGAAGACATACAACTTCTGGCCCGGTGATTTGTTGCTGGGTGGTTTTGGTGACCAGATGGATGTGGGGGTCAAGCTCAGTGGCACGCAAACCTCGTGGCACTACGATCTGGCGTATTACCTTGCCGACGATTGGGGCAGTACCAGCACGGATACGCTGGATGACAATGGTCACTGGGGCAGCTCAACAAGTTATCGCAAAGTGCAGACGCTGGTGGGCAATCTGGCCTGGCAGTTTAACAGCGGCAATCGCCTGGGTCTGTCGGTTCAAACCGGCCAGCTGCAGGATTTAACCGGTACCCCTGATCGTCCAACCACAGGCTCTCATGAAGCCTATGTGATGTATCTGGAGGGCGAGTACGACGCGTTGTTCTACAAGGCTTCTCTCATTCGCCAGCAACGCTCATTGCCCGAGGCTTACCAGATCATTGCCGGGATGCCGGAGAAGGTTGAGAACACGCGTATCGCTGCCGAGGTGGGGTATCAATGGGGCGCCTGGGCGTTTTATCTCGACGCGACACTGGCGCAGCCGGACACCGCTGGCAACAGCGCGGGGGATGTCACCGCTTTCGCGCCCGGTGCGCGGTACAACTACGGCCCCGGCTGGATCTACATCGAATACCTCACGCAGAACGGCTTTGTTGATCGCGATGGGCACATTGGCGAGGGCGATTTCGACGCGCTTTATCTTTCTCTCGATTTTTATTTCTAAGTAAATTCTTAAGTACAGCAGGAGGCGATATGTCAGATCACGAGGTCAGTGCAAATACGGAATCGAAATCCTGGATCAAGATCAATCCGCCGGTGTTTATCGGTTCAGCAGGGCTATGCGCGCTATTCGTTGCCTTCGTGATCATCTGGCCGGGCACGGCGAATATCCTGTTCACTGCCATTCAGAGCTGGATTATCCATGCGGCCGGTTGGTTTTATATTCTCGCGGTCGCGCTGTTTTTATTGTTTGTGGTGATTCTCGCTACGTCGCGGTACGGCTTGATCAAGTTAGGTCCGGATCACAGTGAGCCCGACTACAGTTATGTTTCCTGGTTCGCCATGTTGTTTTCGGCGGGGATGGGTATCGGCCTGATGTTCTTCGGCGTAGCCGAACCGGTGATGCACACCATGAAACCGCCGGTGGAGGAAGCCGGCAGTGTTGAGGCTGCCCGTGAAGCGATGCGCATCACTTTTTTTCATTGGGGTGTGCATGCATGGGCAATCTACGCGGTGGTGGCATTGTCTCTTGCATACTTTGCTTTCCGCCACAATCTGCCGCTTACGATCCGTTCCGCTTTTTATCCATTAATTGGTGAACGCATCTACGGTCCCATCGGTCACGCCGTTGATACGTTTGCGGTGCTGGGCACTTTGTTTGGTGTTGCAACATCGCTCGGTTTCGGTGCCATGCAGGTGAACGCGGGGTTTAATTATTTATTTGATATGCCGGTATCGATCGGGTGGCAGATTATTCTGGTTGTGGTAATCACCGGCTTCGCCACTATCTCGGTGGCGATGGGACTGGACAGCGGCATTCGTCGCCTCTCTGAACTGAATCTTATTCTTGCGGTAGTGATGCTGGTGTTCGTGCTTGTTGCCGGTCCTACCGTGTATCTGTTGCAGACCTATGTGCAGAATATCGGGGCTTACATCTCCGGTCTGGTGGAAACCACGTTTAATCTTTACGCCTATCAGCCGCGCGGCTGGATTGGTGGATGGACATTGTTTTACTGGGGCTGGTGGATTGCCTGGTCGCCTTTTGTAGGAATGTTTATTGCGCGCATATCGCGGGGCAGAACTATTCGCGAATTTGTCATCGGTGTGCTGCTGGTGCCGGTTGGTTTCACATTTATGTGGATGACTTTTTTTGGCAACAATGCGCTGCATATGATCATCAATCAGAACATCACCCAGATCGCCGACGCGGTTGCGGCGGATACTTCGGTTGCGCTTTTTCAATTTCTCGAATACCTGCCGTTATCCAGCGTCTCATCGTTGCTGGCGACGGTACTGGTAATTACGTTCTTTGTTACCTCATCCGACTCCGGTTCATTGGTTGTCGACATGCTGACCTCGGGCGGTACTAATGAAGACACGCCGGTGTGGCAACGCATTTTCTGGTCCGTTTCCGAAGGCTGTATCGCTGCCGGGTTATTGCTCGCGGGCGGACTGGCTGCACTGCAGACTGCCACCATCGCCAGCGCTTTGCCGTTTGCGATTGTGATGTTGTTGATGTGCTGGGGATTAATGCGCGCCCTGCGGCTGGAAGGGCTTAAACGTGATCGACTGCAAAGTGCGATGATCGCGCCGCGTGTGGCCATTCGCCCGGTCAGTTGGGAAAAGCGTCTGGCTCGTATCATTCACCATCCAACGTATGACGAACTAAAACAATTTTTTGACAATATTGTTGAGCCTGCATTGAAACGCGTGGAAGGTGAATTCACCAAGCGCGGGCTGGAAGCCAGTGTCAGTCGCGATGAGAGTGATCGTATCTGGATTGAAGTCAATCACGGTGAAGAGGTGGATTTTTTCTATTCCGTTCATGCGCGACCCTACACACCCCCGTCCTTTGCAATGCGGGATACCAGCGCGCGACGTGGTAAGGCGTTGCGGTATTTTCGTGCGGAAGTGTATTTGAAAGAAGGCGGGCAGGATTACGACATCATGGGCTGGACCGAAGATCAGGTTATTGCTGATGTGATTGATCAGTACGAAAAGCACATGCATTTTCTGCACGGCTTACGGTGAGAAATCGGCACCTTCTTTGCGCTGACTTTTACAGGTGAAATCAAGAATACAGGTATCAAAAAAACTATATGTTTTGATGCCATAAATTATTTTGATACTCGTGTTCTGCAGGCAGTTGAATTTCAAAATGTGAAATTTCTATTAGAAATAAATAATACCGGCGCGTAACACAGCATTGCGATTTATTTCGTTGTTCTGTAAAAGCCTTCTCATACCATATGATAATATTTTTTATTATGATGCTTGGGTGGTAAAACCCATATCCGGATGTCGGTCTTATTCGGGTATGCCTTTTCAATAACGTTAATAATTTTTAAAGGAAAGCAACATGATCAAGTTACGGCAAGGCATGTTTGCATCGGCAATGCTTTTTTTGCTGCCGATGATTACCAGTAATGCTTACGCACTCTCCTGTTCGGTTACGGCCGATTCATGGAACAACGGCTACGTTGTTAACGTCACGGTTACCAATGATGGTAATGCGGCGATCAACAGCTGGCAGGTTGCGCTGAATTTTAATCAGAGCGCCAGTGTTACCAACTCCTGGAACGCGGAAATTTCTTCATCCGGCAATACAGTGACTGCCACCAATGTGTCCTGGAATGGCAACCTGGGCGCGGGACAGAGCGCCGGCTTCGGTTTCCAGGGCACTCACAGCGGTAATTTTGTGATGCCCACCTGCTCAACCGGTGGTACTTCAACGCCCTCATCGTCGAGCGTCAGTTTTTCAAGCGTGGCCTCTTCCAGCGTGAACGTACCAAGCAGTACACCTTCCAGTGCGGCGTCCAGTTCAACCGGCGGTGATACCGGCAACAACAGCATCACCGTGCGCGCGGCAGGTACGACTGGCGTTGAATCCATTACTCTGCGTGTTGGTGGTACGGATGTACAGACCTGGACCTTAAGCACCTTCATGATGGACTACACAGCTCGCACTAACCTGACCGGCGATATTCACGTGGCGTTTACCAACGACAATGACGCAGACGCGGATGTCCAGGTGGATTACATCATCGTGAATGGTGTGACCCGCCAGGCCGAAGACATGAGCGAGAACACCGGTGCCTGGGGCAACAACCGCTGTGGTGGTGGCTCGAACAGTGAGTGGCTGCACTGCAATGGCTACATTAACTTCGGCACCGTATCCGGCGAGCCGGGTTCCAGCAGTTCCTCCGGCAACAATTCCTCGTCCAGCTCCATCCCGGGCAGCTCCGGCTCAGCGGGCTGTGGTTCCGGCCCACGCTTGAGCAACGGTCGTCACACCATCAATGTCGGTGGTCTCAATCGTGAATACGTACTCGACATCCCCAGCAACTACAACATGAACAACCCCTATCGTCTGGTATTCGGCTGGCACTGGCGTGGCGGCAGCGCCAATGATGTAGTTGGCCAGGGCTATTACGGTCTCAAATCCCTGTCCAACGGCAGCGCCATCTTTGTTGCACCGGATCGTGCACCGGGTACGGATGGCTGGACCAATACTAATGGCCGTGACATGGACTTCCTGCGGGCGATGCTCGAGCAGATCAAAGGTTCGCTGTGTATCGACGAGAGCCGGATCTTCTCAGCGGGCTGGAGTTACGGCGGGATGATGTCATTCGCCGTAGGCCGTGAGATGGCCGACACCTTCCGCGCAATCGCGCCGTCGTCCGGTGCACTCTGGACTCCCTATACTGACAGCGGTCTGCCGATGGCGGCGTGGATTACCCACGGTACCAGTGACAACGTGGTTGGTCACAGTGCCGGTGTTGAGGCGCGGGATCTGTTTGTGCGTGCGAACAGCTGTTCAAACAACACCGTTCCGGTTCAGCCTTCACCCTGCGTGGAGTATCAAGGCTGTGCTTCGGGTTATCCGGTGGTGTGGTGTTCGTTTAACGGCGGGCATACAACACCTTCCTTCTATTCCTCTGGGGTGTGGAATTTCTTCAGTCGGTTCTAGGTCGACTGTCAGCATGCAGTAAGTCAGGATGCAACGCTCTGCCCTGCGCAGGGCGTTGCTCCCTTGATGCGACCTTGCAGAGGATCTGTAAATGCCAGAAAAAAAATCCAAGCGCGGCCTGGGGGTTGCGTTGGGCGTTGCTATCGGCGTGGTGATTGGTCTGTTCATTGACAACATCGGTATGGGAATCGGGATCGGCCTGGCTATCGGCATTGCCTTTTCACTTATCGGTCCGCGCGAGTAATAACGAGTGAAGCGGAGCAATCCGCGCAGCCCTTCTCCCTTCTTTCCCTGCAGGAGGGTGTCAGCATCCTGCCCGTCAAGCCACGATTGCTTTAAGAGTGTCATTAAACGTAAAGAACCGTTGAGCCTGTAGATAAGTGCGTCGGGGCCAGCTACCCTTTTTCCCATCGGTTTTTGTTTGCACCGTTTAATGTCGGTCACACCACAATAACATCGACCATCACAATAAAATCGAGCTATCAGCCATGACCTATTCCGTAAAACGCCGTGCATTGATGCGAGGCGCTGTGGCCAGCGCGTTGGGATTAACCAGTCTTGCTGCTCTGGGAGCCGGGGCTGCCTCTGATAAGGGCGGACCTGCCGCTGCGCTTAAAGGCAATATTCATCACTCGGTTGCCCGCTGGACGTTTCATTTTCTGTCATTGGACGAATTGTGTCTGGTGGTAAAACGCTTGGGCTTTTCCGCGATCGACCTGGTGGGACCGAATGAGTGGAGCATCCTCAAGCAGCATGGGGTGGATTCTTCCATGTGTAACGGTGCGGAGTTGAATCTGGAAGATGGCTGGGGTGATGAGCAGTTTCACCAGCCGTTGATTGAGCGGTACCGTAAACATATCGATCTGGTGAGTGAGGCCGGCTACAAAAATCTCATCTGCTTCAGCGGTAATGCGCGCGGCAAAGATCCGGAAGAGGGATTGAAGAACGCGACCAAAGGCCTGAAGAAAATTCTTGCCCAGGCGGAAAAACGCGGTGTGATACTGCAGATGGAGTTGTTCAACAGCAAGATCGACCATCCGGATTATTTCTGCGATAACTCCGCGTGGGGTATTGAACTCTGTAAACGACTGGATTCGCCTAACTTCAAACTGCTGTACGACATTTATCACATGCAGATCAGCGAAGGCGACATCATCCGCACCATTCAGAATCATCATCAATATTTTGGTCATTACCACACGGCGGGCGTGCCGGGCCGTAATGAAATTGATGATACGCAGGAACTTTACTATCCGGCCATCGCACGGGCCATTCACGCCACCGGTTTTAAAGGATACGTTGCACAGGAATTTATGCCCAAACGCGCAACGGATGCTGAAAAAATAGAATCTCTCCAAGCGGCAATCCGCATCTGTGATGTTTAATTCTGTCCCGAGGTAAATTTATGTCTGCTACACAACACTTCGATGCGATTGTTGTCGGTTCCGGTATCAGCGGTGGCTGGGCCGCCAAAGAACTGACTGAAAAAGGCCTGAAAGTGCTGCTGCTCGAACGCGGCCGCAACATCGAACACATTCGCGATTATGTCAACGCGTCGAAAGAGACTTGGGATCATCCTCATCGCGGTCACGCTACCCAGGAGATGAAACGTAATCACCCGGTGCTGCAGCGCGACTTTGTGCTCAACGAAGAAACCCAGGGCATGTGGGTTAATGAGCAGGAAAGTCCCTATGTGGAAGAAAAGCGTTTTGACTGGTACCGCGGTTATCACGTCGGCGGTCGTTCGCTGCTGTGGGGCCGCCAGAGTTACCGCTTAAGCCCGCAGGATTTCGAAGCCAACCTGCGTGAAGGTGTCGCCGTGGATTGGCCAATCCGCTATAACGACCTCGCGCCCTGGTATGACTATGTTGAACGCTTTGCCGGTATCTCTGGAACCCGCGAAGGTCTGGAACAATTACCTGATGGCATCTTCATGCCGCCGGTTGAACTCAACTGCGTGGAAAAAGAAGTGGCTGCGCGGGTGAAAAAAGCCTACGGCGGACAGCGGCGGATTATCCACAGTCGTACGGCAAATATTACGCAACCCATGCCGGAGCAGGGCCGGGCGAACTGTCAGTATCGCAACAAATGCTGGCTCGGCTGTCCTTTCGGTGCTTACTTCAGTACGCAGTCTTCCACGCTGCCGGCTGCGATGAAAACCGGTAACCTGACACTGCGTCCGTTTTCTATTGTCACGCAGGTGCTGTACGACAAAGATAAAAAACGTGCGCGCGGTGTTGAGGTGATTGATGCAGAAACCAACCTGACTTATGAATACACCGCGAATGTTGTCTTCCTGAACGCATCCTCCTTCAACTCGACCTGGGTTCTGATGAACTCCGCTACCGATATCTGGCCTGACGGTCTGGGCAGCAGCAGCGGCGAGCTGGGCCACAACGTCATGGATCACCATTTCCGCGTAGGTGCCAGCGCGGTGGTAGAAGGTTTTGAAGACAAGTATTACTACGGTCGTCGTCCTGCCGGTTTTTACATTCCACGCTTTCGCAATCTGGGTAATGAAAAACGCGATTACCTGCGTGGCTTCGGCTATCAGGGTGCGGCCAGCCGCGAGGGTTGGAACCGGGACGTGGCGGAACTGGGCATTGGTGCAAACCTGAAAAATGCACTGGCCGAACCGGGCGTCTGGACCATTGGCATGAGTGCGTTCGGCGAAATGCTGCCATATCACGAAAACCGCATTTATCTGGATCGCAAGGTGAAAGATAAATGGGGCCTGCCGGTACTGGCGATGAACGTGGAGATTCGCGATAACGAAAAAGCCATGCGCAAAGATATGCAGCAGGACGCGGTGGAATTATTTGAAGCAGCGGGTCTGAAAAATGTGCGTGGCGCTGACTGGGGTTACGCACCGGGCATGGGCATTCACGAGATGGGTACGGCACGCATGGGCCGCGATCCCAAGACTTCAGTGCTGAACGGATTTAACCAGGTGTGGGATGCACCCAACGTGTTCGTGACCGATGGGGCCTGCATGACCTCGGCCTCCTGCGTTAATCCTTCGCTGACTTACATGGCCTTGACGGCCCGCGCTGCGGATTATGCTGTTAAAGAATTGAAAAAGGGGAACCTGTGATGAATCGCCGCGAATTACTGAAACTGATTGCCGCTGCAACAGGCACGGCGATGATTGGCAGCACGGCGCTGATGAGTGGCTGTGCTACCGCACCGGAGACTCCGCTGAGTTTTTCTGCAGAAGACATCGCCCTGCTGGATGAAATTGCGGAAACCATCCTGCCCCGTACCGATACACCCGGTGCGAAGGATGCCAAGGTTGGTCAGTTCATGAGTGTGTATGTACCGGATTGCTACACCCCGGAAGAGCAGAAAATTTTCTACGCTGGGTTGTTGAAGATTAACGAGGACGCGCGGAAAACCTACGGCCGATCGTTTATGGCATTGCAGCCGGAGGAGCGTAATGAATTCATCAGCAGGCTCGATCAGCTGGCGCGTGCGCAGTCCAGCAGCGGTAACCTGCATTATTTTACGATGATGAAACAGTTGACCCTGTTTGGTTTCTTCACCTCAGAAACCGGTGCCACCCAGGTCCTCCGCCACGTCGCCATCCCAGGGCGTTTCGATGGCGAGATGCCTTACCAGCCGGGTGACAGAGCATGGGCAACGCGGTAGGTGTCAGGTTGCGCATAACGGACCGGGGGTGGGTGTTGGATAGGATTGCGGTATTAGATATATCCTTGTCGGATTACGCTGCGCTAATCCGACCTACAAAAACCATCCCCGACTGCAACCTGCAATAAAACCCCGTAGGTCGGATTAGCGCAGCGTAATCCGACAACCCGTTCCGGTATCAAAATTATTGCCATACTCCACTATCTTAATCCTTCGCATCATCGAAATGGCTCATCAAAATCAATCCCCACCCCACTAATCCAATTTTCCTCTCACATCGCCACTGTTCACATGATCAACCAAAAACTGCGTGGCGTCTTCGGGGGTTAGGGGGCGGGCGATGAGGTAGCCTTGGCCGTAGTCGCAGCCGTAATTTTTTAATGCCTGCAACTGTTCTTCGGTTTCTATCCCTTCGGCGACGACGCGCATCTGCAGATTATGGGCGAGGGAGATGGTTGCGCGTACGATCTCGTGGGCGCCGCCGGATTTTCCGCCGGGTTGAGCGAGACCGTTCACAAAGCTGCGGTCCACCTTCAAAATCTGCACGGGTAATTTATCCAGATAACTCAGGGATGAATAACCCGTTCCGAAATCATCGATAGCCAGCTCAATCCCACGACTGCGCAGAGACTCCAGCACACGATCCACGGTATCCGTATGTTTCATCAATGCGGATTCGGTAATCTCAAACTTGATGTGACGGCGATCCGCGCCCGTGGCTTCAAAGATATCTTCAAATTTTTCCAGCAGATCCATGCGTTCCAGTTGAATGGGTGAAAGATTAACGGCAATACCCGGCAGTCGCGGAGGATTAAGCGTCTCTTTCCATTCCTGCAGTTGTTCGCAGGCCTGTTCGAGCACCCATAGCCCGATATCGAAGATCAACCCGAGGGACTCTGCCATCGGGATAAAAATATCCGGCGCAACGAGGCCGCGTTCCGGGTGGTGCCAGCGCAGCAGCACCTCATAACTGTTCAGCTCGCCACTGCTGATGTTGATGATGGGTTGATAAACCACACGGAACTGACCGCTCCACACGCCTTCGTTGTTGGCGGCAAGAATCTGAAAGCGATATTCACCCGGTTCGAGATTGTTATAGCGCACGCGGCGGTGGCGGCTGTCGGTTTCCGTCCACTCATCATCCTGCCCGTACAGACGATAGCGATAAAGATTCTGCGACGGCGAAATAAGATTCGTCGCACTGAAATGAAGCGTTACGTCCCGCTGCTCGTAGGGCAGCGTCAAGGTATCTACATAATTGATAGCGGTATTCATCCAGGGCGACTGGCACGGATCCTGCAGCCCCGCTTCCCAGATACTGAGCAGCAGTCGATCCTGTTCATCCACTTCAATACGGAAAATATTGTTATCGGCCAGTGAACGATGCGGAGGTACGCGCGGGTTGCGTTTAAAATTTTTAATCGCGCCGGTGCGTGGGTCCAGCCGATCAAGTCCACCGCCCCAGGTGCCGAGCCAGATAAAGCCCCGCGAATCTTCGGCAATAGCCAGTACCGTATTGCTGCTGATACTGCCGGGATCAGCCGGGTCGTGCCGGTAGTGATGAAACTCACGTGTAACGGGATTGAAACGATTGAGGCCGCCGCCGTCGGTGCCGATCCAGATCATACCCTCGCGGTCTTCATGAAGATCAAGCACGTTGTTGAAAGCCAGTGAGTTGGCTGAATCAAAACTGTGTTGCTCGACAGTAAATTTTTCCAATGACGGACTTAAGCGGTAAACGCCATAGTTGCCTACGGTAAACCAGAGATTGCTTTCATTGTCTTCATGAATATGCGTCACAGCGCCGGGTGGAAACTTGAATGGATCGTAAGAGGTTGACGGGTAGTGGGTAAATTCATTGCGCTGTGGATGATACTGATACACACCATGCTTATCCGTGCCTATCCACATATGTCCATGGCGGTCCAGCGCGAGGCTGTTGATCAGGTGGCTGGCGAGTCCCTGCGGTTCATCGCCATCTTCACCAATATGCTTTACGTCACCGGTTTCAGGGTTCAGCACATAAACACCGGCGTGGGTGCCGACCCACAGCTGTCCTATGCTGTCTTCCGCCAGTGAGCGAATCGCGCCCATGCCGGTAGCGAGATCCACCGGTAGCGAAAAGTGTTCAGCTTCATGAGTCTGCGGATTGAACCGATATACGCCGGCGCGGCTGGCGATCCAGAGCCTGTCGCGCGCGGGCGTGGTTGTGATGACCCAGATGATGCCCTCCGCGCGGTCGGTAAACAACTTGTCGGTAACCGTGCCCGAGCGCGGATCAAAACGCAGCAGGCCGAAACCCTCGCCGCCGATCCAGAGGAAACCTTGTGCATCTTCCACCAGAGAAGTAATTGTCATGAAATTACTGATGGGGTAACGGGTAAAGGTTTGCGTGAGGCGGTTAAAGCGGTTAAGCGAATAACTGGCGCTCCACACAGTACCATCACTCTGTTCGCGAATAATCCGGATCGCGCCCTGGCCGATGGTCTCCCGATCATCCGGATTATGAGAAAACGCATGGATACTGTAACCGTCATAGCGTTTTAATCCATCGTCAGTTCCAATCCACAGGTAGCCTTCGTTGTCCCGGAGTGCGGCGTGGGTGTAATCCGTCCAGCGGTTATTCTCCAGATAAAGCTGATGAACTTTTTTACCGGCCAGTGCCGACAATGAGAGGCTGCTCAGCAGCAGGATAATAATCAGTCTGGTGATGTGCATCATGATTGGCCAGCTTCCACTCGGTTTCTTCCGCTTTGTTTAGCGCGGTAGAGAGCTTTGTCGGCGCGCTTGAAGACGTCCTCAAAAGTCTCACCGATAAAGGCGATGGCGAGACCAATGCTTACCGTCACCTTCAGATCAAGGTCGGCGCCAAAGGTCTGCTGGCTGGCGATCTGACGTAATTTATTCGCCAGCTGCTAGAGTGCGTCGCGGGATCGTGCCTGGCAGACAATGACAAATTCTTCGCCGCCCCAGCGCGCAAAGATGTCTTCATTACGCAGATTCGCAGCGACCAGCGTAGCGAACGCGCGCAGCACCTTATCCCCCATGTCGTGGCCATAGGTATCGTTTGATCTGCTTGAAGTGGTCGAGATCCAGCATCATGACGCCCACGGTTGTGGTTGCACCGTCACTGCCGAACCATTTTCTGATCTGGGCTTCGGCGCCGGTGCGGTTATAAATTCCAGTCAATGGATCTACATCCGCCAGCTCGCGCAGGGCTTTTCGATCTTCCTCCAGGTGCCGCTGTTTTTCTTCCAGGATTCGTATGAGCTGACGCTCCTGCTGGGATTTTTTCAGTCCTGTTATGGGGCTCTGATGTAGCGGAGCTGCCCGGCGAAGGATCCGTCGCGGACGACCTTACAGCTGGCTTCGTTCTCCCAGCCCCAGCCATCTCCATCGTCATCACTGTCACTGCGCTGACACACAGCGTAGTCATCGGCCGGGATATCGACCGGTACCGCCTCCAGACCCCAGGTGAGGTTGATCCCACATGAAGCTGCGGCCATCTTGTGATGGCACCACCAGCTGTTGCTGTCCTGATCCAGCCAGCCATAATCCTCACGACCTTCGCCATTCACCGCGCCATATATGTGCGCGGAGGTTGTAGGGCCAGGATAGATGACCAACCGTTCCGGGGGCAGATACGGCTTGCCAAGAATCGCAGCCACAGTGAGCAGCGCAGCGATAAAGCGAAGCGCGGTAAAGACATTGGATTTCATACAAGGCAGCAGTGGTTGATAGTCTGAGATTCCGCACCTCGTTTGCCGGTGCCGCTTATACCGCTGAGTATAGGTCAGAATGAGAATTTAGCTGCCAAGCCCTTAGCTCGAATTGATGTAACCAACCCATCAACATTCCCGCGCCGGCATATACCACCCCACGCCCATGGCTCGGCCTGCCGTAGGTCGAATTAGCGCCAGCGTAATCCGACACCTCTTACCCGGACGCGACGACTCCTGCTCTCGCCGTAGGTCGGATTAGCGTTAGCGTAATCCGACACCTCCCGCTCAAGATCAGAACCTATGGTGCCTTTAGGTGGTTGTTTGTCGGATTACGCTGCGCTAATCCGACCTACGTTAAGGGAGTACCGGGCTGTGCTCGTTTCGAAGGCGGCGGCGCAGGAACAGCATGCCGATCAATCCCACCACCAGCAGGATTCCTGTGCCCGGAGCCGTAATCGGTTTAATGTCCATGGTCAGGATGGAGCGGCCGATCCAGATGCTGCCTTCCAGAACAGTCAAGCGGGCATCGGAATAGCCTTGTTCATTGATAAAAAAGGGCGCGGGGTTAATCACATAATCCAGGGGGGTAACGCGTCCGAAGTCAAAACCGTGTTCTTGGGACACCATGTAGAAGGGCCATTGATCCTCGTACTTGGAATTCTTGGGATCGCGCAGTTCCAGTTTCAATGTAAATGACGGATAGGTACCGTCAGGGACGTAGCCATACTTCCGCACATCGTGGGCAAGGGTGACAAAATGGCCGGGGTTGTAGACCTTGTTAAACCTTAAGACATCTTCGACCAGGTAAGCGTGTGACAGGCAAGAGAAACAGAGAAGACATGCAGCGGACAGCAATCGGTTGATACACATGACCACATCCTCCTGAAGATGTTATTGCTTTAGCGCCATCAAAGCGGTCCCTCATCAATACGCAAGTTATAAACCAAGTCTTTGAACCTCGAGGAAATCAGAGGGTTAAAAAAGCCTTGGCATAAGAGCCTTCCTCCCGGCCTTCATGGATGAAAAGTTTATCGACAGCTTCAATGATTCCGCCGCCGCCGCTCTTCCCCTCGCTCCTTTTCTTACCACCCCGCTGGATCAGTGAAACCGGTCACCGCCTATGACGAAATATTCTATGGTGTGACGTGGCGCACACTCTGAAGATGGGCTTAACTCTATGGCGTATTAATCATTTTTATGATTGTGCAGAAAATAAACTTTGACGCCTTTGTATCGCTGCAGAGGCGGCGGCGTTTTTATGGGATCGTCCATATTTCCTGGGAGAAGAGAAACATGTTGTTAAAACGCTCAACACTTTGGGTTTCCCTTGCGGCCATTCTGGCTGTTGCTGGCTGTGGGAGCGGTGGCTCCGGCTCTAAAGATTCGGGCACTAACCCGCCAGTGACCAACCCGGGCGGTGGTAATGGCGGTGGCAGCAATACCGAGGTAACGGTATCCGGTGTGGCTGTTAAAGGCGTTCTTAAGGGCGCGAAGGTTACTGCCTATGAACTTGATGCCAATGGCCAGCGACTGGCCAATCCGGTGGGCACCACCGAGACCAAGGCTGACGGCAGTTATGAACTGAAGCTGACCAGCGCCTACGCTGGTGGGCTGATTGAAGTGGAAGTCTCCGTCATTGCTGGCACCAAGATGGTGTGTGATGCGAGCAACTGCGGCGGTGCGGCAGAAGCGGAGGAGATCGACCTCCCCAGCGATTTCGTGCTCTCCGCCATCGTGGAAAAACCCTCAGCGGCAAATACCGTCAGCGCCTCGGTTACTGCCTGGTCTACCATGGCTGCCAACCGCGCCAAGGCATTGATCGCCGACAGCTCCAAATCACTGGCAGAGGCTGCCCGTCAGGCTAACGCTGAAGTGAGCCAGGTAGTGGGCTTTGATATCGCCAAGACACCGTCCAGAGGCTTGTCTCAGCTTGAAGGTGCGACCGGTGCCCAGGCGCAGTACGCCATAATGAACGCTGCTGTGGCGGAGATTCTGTTCTCCACCGGTGACACCACCGGCCTGACATCGCGCCTGAACAGCTTCACCCGTGCGCTGGAAGATGGCGTGGTGGGCGATGCCTCCGACTCTCTGAACCTGGCCGATCTGTCTAACGCCGTACGCAATGTTGCCAGCCGTGTAACGCTGGATGCCAGTGCCGTAGAAGCGATCAATAACCAGACTTCACAGTACGACGCTGCTGGCAGCGACGGCCTGAAGCCGGAGTACGACGAAGATCTGGTGGTTGATGAGGGTGCAACCCAGGAAGAAAAAATCGGTAAGTTCCAGGCATTCGTGTCGCAGGCCCGGACCTGGATTTCTCAGGTGCAGGAACTCGACACTGACAAGATCACCAACGCTGTTGGTGTAGACGCAGAGGCCGTTGAAACCATCCTTGGCAGTAACGAAGATTTTGCCTTTGTCGGTCTGGCACTCGATGAAGTGAGCAGCTTTATCGTAGAGAACGGTGCGTCTCTGCAGGATTACATCACCGATGGACATCAGCGCACGCTGACCATCACTGATGAAGGCACTACGATTGGTTCTGCGAAACTGACTTTCGCCAACGAAGGCGGTTTGACAGTATCCGTCGTTGGTTCAGTGGCGGGCGCCGCCGCGGAAACCTACAAATCATTCAATCTGGTGCTGGACACCACGCTGCCGGTTGATTCTGTTGTGGCGCTGGCGGAAGACGAGGGTTCCCTTTCACTCAGCCTCGCCCGGCTGATGGCATCCACCACCATGACCCTGTCCGGTCACGTGGGCGATGGCGTAAATAATCCGCTGACACTGAACAAACTCCGCGTAAATCTCGAACTGGATAAAGCTGTTGAATCACTGGAAACCGAGGTGATCAACAGCAACTTCAAGTCCGCTGAATTTGCCGGCGATGTCAGCATCGCCAGAGACGGTGTGAGCTTTAAAGGAAGCGTTGACCTGAAGGCTGTAAAACTGGTGTCCGGTTTTGACGTCGAAGGCCTGGGTTCATCACCGCTGTCCATCAAACACTTCCGCATAGCCGGTGAGTTTACGCCAGCGGAAGGTCACAGCTTTGCAGCCTCTGCAGCTATGGATCTGCAGAACGCCTCGACCTTTGACGTGTTTGCCTGGGCGGATTACAGCGGAAGAAACGATCAGCTGTGGGCGCCGGTAGATCGTTCAGTGATTCAGAGCTTTGTGAGCTTCGATCTGGACGAAACGGAAAACTGGGGCCTCTTTGTGGGGATTCAGCCGGGGCGTTCTTCTTTTATATCGTCCCACAACTACACGGGTGGGCCCTATGAATCAGAAGCGACCGCGCAGCAAATCGAAATCGCTGTGAACCAAGCTCGCGCAGCGCTGGCGAACGAGTTTGCGGGTAATACTCAGCTGGCCAATGCAATCGATATTGATTGGATTGAAATCTATGCTGGAAGTGACTGGGGCTATAACTACTCTGACTTAGTCGTCTGGTACCAACTCCCCGACCTGGAAACCGCAACCAACTTCGCCAAGGCCGCCTTCAGTGCTTCAGTCAAAGTCAACATTCCTGAACTGCAGGCCGCCCAGGTTACTGCTACCGTCAATCGCACAGCCTTGAAAGGCGGCAGTGCACTGGCTAACGTGAAATGGAATGGTGGTGATTACTCCATCGCGGTCAGCTCGCCTGATGTTGATGCAGCAGGTGTGATCAACCTGCGTTTCTTCAACAGCCAGGGCTACGAGTTGAATATTCAGGCCCAGGTTGATGCGCACCGTGATCTTACCGATATGACCGGTAAAGCGCTGCTCAACGGCGAACAGGTGGGCGAAGTTGAATATCGCAGGGGTTTCCCGGTTATCGTTTACCCGAACGGTAACGAGGAAATCTTCGAATCGCTCTTCTGATGAACTACGCTTCTTTGATTACAGGGTGGGGCTTCGGCCTCGCCCTTTTTTATTGCTGCAGCGCCGTTAAACCGGCTCAGGCTGATGT
Source organism: uncultured Cellvibrio sp. (assembly GCA_937958105.1). Classification (GTDB taxonomy): domain Bacteria; phylum Pseudomonadota; class Gammaproteobacteria; order Pseudomonadales; family Cellvibrionaceae; genus Cellvibrio. The sequence continues at coordinate 21,544 of CALFXJ010000062.1, read as the reverse complement.
AGAACTCTTTACGCACTTCGACACCCATCTCGTCAGTGAGTTTGAACCGCTGGATACCGCGATTGGTGACTGGGGTACTGCGATGGAAGATGGCGAACGTCAGTGGGTGCTCGGACGCTTCGAAGTGGGTGCGCGCTATTCCGGTTTTGAAATCTCGGTTCAACAGCGTTCGCTGGCGGATCTGCGCATCAACGAAGACGCGGTGAAATTTTACAGCCGCGTTGCTGCCGAACTGCCTTTGACACCCGGCGAATCCGTGCCGGTAGATATTCGTATTAACGGCTTTTCAGCCCAGGGGCTGCGGTTGGGATATCGTGGCGAGATCGCTGATGTGACCATTGCCGCAGGCGTTACCTGGTTAAAGACATCTCATCTGATGACCGGCGGACTCACGGGTCAATTTGCCGCGCTCTCTGAAGATCAATACAGCGTTGATGCGGCGGTGGATTATCTTTACTACCGCGATATTGTCTTCAAGCGGGAAAATATCAACACCGCGCGCGGTGAAGGTGCAGCCTTTGATCTGCGGCTTGCCTGGCAACCGACGGCCAATTGGTATCTGGACGTCCATGCGGAAGATCTCTTCACAGAAATCCGCTGGAAAGATGCACCCTTTACCATCGCCACGGCAAATACCAATCGCAAAAGTTATGGCGAGGACGGCTACGCTTTTTTTAATCCGCTGTTTTCCGGCCGGCAAGGTTATCGCGATTCATTTACTCAGAAGATTGATCCCCGTTATCGATTGAACTCCCGTTACCAGTGGAACAGCTGGTCGTTGCATTTCGAAGGCCAGCATCAGTTCGGTTATGAATTTGCGGGCATTGGAGCGGGTTTTGCGACCAGAGGCGGAAGCCGCTATAAGCTGATGGTCTGGCCCACAGAAGATACCCTGGGATTTGAAATCAACAGTGGGAAGTGGCACAGCGGGCTCAGGTTTGATGATGTCAGCTGGTCCGAAATGAAGTCGCTTTCGCTGACGATTTCCTACAACTTCGACGTCACCCGCTGATTACCGCTTTCGACACAGGGAGGACAATGTCGGCAGTGCGATAAGGATTTCGCTGCTTATCCAAAAAAATGCCATACCACCACATTTATTTTCAGGGAACTCTTGTTAAAGTGGGATTGCCTATCCACGCTGATGCAGGAGGAAAATATGGAATCCCGGACCGAATATGAAGGTGCATGCCTCTGCGGTGCTGTGCACATCAAAGCAACCCTGTCGCACAATCATGTGGGGGTTTGCCATTGTGAGATGTGTCGCCGATGGGGCGGCGGCCCGTTGTTTGCGGTGGAATGCAAAACCCAGGTCAGTTTTGACGGGGACGAAAATATCACCACCTTTGATTCCTCACCCTGGGCTGAGCGAGGCTTCTGCCGGAAGTGCGGCACACACCTGTTTTATCGACTTAAACAGGAAAATTTTTATGCGATCCCGGTCGGCTTGTTCAGCGGTGACAATCACTGGGTGATATCGGAGCAGATCTTCATCGACCACAAACCCTCGTTCTACTCGCTTGCCGAAAAAACCAAATGCCTTACCGGTGAAGAGGTGTTTGCCCAGTACGCCGGGGAATAAAAGAAAATATCCCTGGGCGCTGGCTGTCAGTGATCAGTCAGTTGTCTGGGGCCTTAAGTTGTAATCGTTAGCTGCCCTTGTTACATTCCTCCCCTTTCACGTTGCCGGTGCTGCGTATGCGGCTCCGGCACAGGTTTATTCCGCATTCGCTCCTGTTGCCGCAAGGCCTGCGAGCGCCAATCAAAGAGAGTTTTGACATGAGTAGTCTGCCTGCCTGCCCCAGCTGCAATTCCATATACACCTACGAAGACGGCGGGATGCTCGTCTGCCCGGAGTGTGGCCATGAATGGCAGCCCGGGGAAGGCGACGCTGCCGAAACCGGACTTGTGGTAAAGGACGCCCACGGCAACTTGCTGAGTGATGGCGATACTATCACCGTAATCAAAGATCTGAAGGTGAAGGGATCATCGCTGGTGGTGAAGGTCGGGACCAAGGTCAAGAATATCAGACTGGTGGAAGGCGACCATGACATCGACTGCAAGATCGACGGAATCGGCGCAATGAAACTTAAATCCGAGTTTGTTAAAAAGGCTTAGTAAGCCGAAATTTTTTATCTGATCCGGCCGTTGATGAAGCCAGCCGTCAGTGGCTTCATCAACACTCCGCACATAAATGACCGAGGGAGAACATATGGCAAGTAAAAAATCACTGAAATCCGCTGAGCGCGATGAACTGCTGCAGACATTGAAAGCACGTTTTGAAAAACATATGAACCGCCATAAAAACCTGGCGTGGGCCGATGTGCAGAAAAAGCTGGAAACCAGTACGGATAAACTCTGGTCGCTCAAGGAAATGGAAAAAACCGGTGGCGAACCGGATGTGGTTGGCTATGATAAAAAATCCGGCGAAATTATCTTTGTCGATTGCGCGGCGGAAAGTCCTAAAGGTCGCAGAAGCAGCTGCTACGATCGCGAAGGTCTGGAGTCACGCAAAGAACATAAACCCGAAAATAATGCTATCGACATGGCCGCAGCCATGGGCGTTGAGCTGCTCAACGAAGAACAATATCGCGAACTGCAACAGCTGGGTAACTTCGATACAAAAACCTCCAGCTGGCTGAAAACCCCACCGCAAATCCGCAAACTCGGCGGCGCGATCTTCGGCGATTACCGCTACGGCACCGTGTTTATCTATCACAACGGCGCGCAGTCATATTACAGTTCACGCGGATTTCGCGGACGTCTGGTGGTTTAAACGATACCTCGGCCGATTACCGGCTGACTCCGCCAGCATTGATGCGGATCACATATCAATAAAGGGATGATTTAAACGCTTGTCCGGTAGCACGCCCGCCGCTATTCTAGTGAGCTTGTTACCCCATATCGCATAAGGACTTGTTATGCTGAACACCCCGTTTCACATCAAGGATATCGCTGGTTACGTCTTCTTTTCGGAAAGAACCACGGGTAAGACCGGCAAGCCGGTGAAGATTCATTCCAGCCTATTTATAGATTTCTTCTGCGCTGTTGATCCGACCACACACGATGGTCAGGTCATTATTCGGGATATAGAAAACCTGAAAGTGCTTGCGCGCCCCAATACCATTCCACATATCCCTCTGCCTCAAGGCAACGCTTCAACTGCCCGGCATAACGCACAGATGCAGAAGGTGCGCACGCTTAATAACGCCATGGCAGGTAAACAGGAATGTTCTCTGGTTACCAAAAACGTCCGGGTTTTTTACCATATACATCAGAACGCTGGAGATGTGTGCCCTACGGTTTATATTTCTGAGGTTCAGGTTTTGCATGAAAGCAATAACTCGGAAGGTGGTCTGTATGAATATAAAAGTCGACGGATAGGAAAAGTTCAGAAGCGCGATCTTGACGGACGGCTAGTATTGATCAGTCAGGCTTCTGCATCCCCAGAGGAAGCTATGGAATCTGCGGTAACAAGTCTCGGTAATAAAGCAGTAGTGTTTTTTAATCCTAAGTTTGTAGCTAATGACTTGAGCATATCTCGCTCAAATCGTCTTTCTGACAAAACCCGAAGCATCATTAATGAATTAGCTGATGTGTTGAAGCATAATCAAAAGAAATCCGTGGCGTGGCTAGTTGACGGCGCAGGTGCAGCGGTGCTATCGCATGCCCTTAAAAAGGTACAGGGTGGCCTTGAAAAGCATAGCTTTCGGTTTCGCAATGCAAGAGTCAACTTATCGTCACTGATGAATGATTTGACGCAAAGAAAGGCACAGTTAAACGGAGAATTTATTACATATGATGGCGATAAGGTTGCGTTGATGGCTATTGCTATACAGAAACAAGCGCTGTTAAAGCAAATTGGACAGCTACCCAGCCCTACAGGATATGAAAAAATAACCCGACGTTATCTCATTAAAAATCTAGAAGGATTGGGCAGCGTTAGTTGGACTCAAAAGGTCACTGCTCAGCCAGAAGTTCTTCGATCCAGCAAGGCAACGTTTCTCAGTGTATTAATATCTATCGGGAGCCGCCTCAAATGATTTTTCCGGAAAATATAACTGGGCCACAATTTTCCGTTGGTGACTTTGTAACCTATCAATTCGACGATTGCGAATTAACGCTGCGATTGCCGGTGGTGCCGCATAATACTGATAAGGTGGATGATGTATCTCCCAGGCGAGATTACAGAAATGTTAATACCCGCGATTGGCGCCCCCTCGGAGAGCAAGGATTTACATTCACCAGATTGGCAGTTCAAAAATGGAAATACGAATGCGAAAGAACACATGACAATATTGCTTCATGTTATATGACTGTCAGTGTTTTGAAGCATACCCTGAAAGACGCTGATAGCCTGTTCAGTCTAAACTCCGAGACCTTTCAGGAACATCATTTACAGGTTATTCATGCAGATTTTAGTGATTACGAACAGACAAAGGGTGATGAGTGGCCATCAGCGAGCAATAACTTTTTGGCGAAGACGATAACTAGGCCCGTGCTTGATGGCCTACAAGTACAGCTGGATTTGGTCGACGGAGCTGAGGCTCCCACGCTTGGAGCGCTTTTCTCTCTTGGGAAAGAATATACGTTGAATATCGAGTGGAGTTTTAGCTCCTTACATTACCCAGATCGCCAAAATCCCTATAGCAGAGAGCTTCTTCACAAAATGAAATTCGAACTCTTCGATGAATTCCTGTCCTTCATCGATATTGAATATTCACCTGAAACACTCGCACTTATTCAAAAACTGAAAACAGCTTAATCCTCTGGCTGAATTTTTTGCAGCTGTTCATCAAACATCGCGGCTAACAAGACGTGGCCCTGGTCATTCACACGGAACTCCCCGTAGCGCGCCGCTTCATATGGCTGCGCGTGGCCTTCCTGGAAAAAGAAAGCGTTGGTGGCAAATTTTACTTCGCCGTTGCGGACACGGTAATGCAGTTTTAATTCGTTGTCCGCCAGCGGGGTGTCGTCGTCCAGGCGTTGAAAACTGGCCACGCGATTGTCATCCAGGTGTACCACCACATAGCCATCGCTGGCATCGACGCCGCGGTTCCAGCCGCGATAGTGTTCGGATTTTGGCAATGCATCGTAGACCTGTTGGCCCACGCGAAAATTTAATGCCATGTAGTCGCCCTGCATCAGTGAGCGCGGGTCTACTGGTGCCAGTTCCAGATAGACCACCTGGCCTTCGGCAAGATGTTTTTCTTTGGCGACGATTGAGCCATTCACCAGTCCCAGCACAACCGCCAGTGCAATGAGGGCGATGATTTTATTGTTCATGATGTTGCTCCCGGAACGCTGGCGAGAAAGTTATCAGTGCCCATCGCCATGCAAGCAACGCGATACCAATGATGAGCATCGACACGGACTTGTGCAGCAGGCTGGTGTGGAGCAGGTAGTAATAGGTGGAGATATAGAACAACAGGCTGATGATGCCCAGTCCGAGCAGCACACGGTTGCTGCTGCCAAAGCCGAGGATCAGGAGGATCATACCCGCCGCTATACCGTGGGCTTCCAGCGATACCAGGCAGAGCACCAGCATGCCGATCATAATAATCAGTGGTGCACCCTGGGACAGATGCGTGAAATAGTGCTGCAATAATTTCCAGATAATCAGCAGCGCCACCAGACCGTTCAGCGCCTCGCCCATCCAGGGAGTCGTCAGGGGCTGCTGGTCGTTGTGACGGTAGTGCCAGATCATCATTTCCTGTCCGAAAAGCGTGGTCCCTTTCAGGATCATCAGGGCGAGCACCAGGCCGTAGCCCAGCGCGTGCACCATCTGCAGGTGGTGGGGATAACGGAATTCATTCAGCCACAGCCAGGCAGCGCCGAGCAGGATCGCGCTGCTGAAGAGGTAAGGCAGATACAGGCTGGCCAGAGCGACGGAAAAGGCCAGCGCGGCGGCGCCACTGGAAAAAACGCGGTGGATAAAGTTCGGCATCAGCCAGGCTAACAGAACCTGCAGAATTCCGATCAGCAGCCAGAAACCGGCGGGGTGATTGCCCAGCAGGTCAAACAGCGAAAAAACAACCCACCCCTGCCCTGCCAGACTGATGGCCAGTGCAAGGTGGGCGACAAATTCATTGCGCGGTATCCGCAATAATCCATAGGCACTGGCGATCATCAGCAGGCCTACCACCAGGCCGGTGACGGGTTCTCTCCACAGCATTTCAATCGCGACGGCGAGAAACCCCATCAAGAAAAGTGCTGCGAGCCAACCGGAAAACGCAAGCAGCACTTTGATGTACCAGGGTGAGGGAGATTCACCGGCCGCCGGAAGTTCGCCCTGTACTAACTCTGCGGCACGCAGCTGTGCCCACAGTGTTTCTCTGTTCCTGAAATTCGTCATAGCTGCTGCTCCCGGCTGACATGGCGCAGCCAGATGGCGGCCGCGCTGCTGAGTCCGATGATCACCAGGGCCAGGAGCAGGAAGGTTCCGGCCTCATGGAGTTCACGGGATAGAGAGTGAGCAATAAAGGCCACGCTCACCACAATGCCCGACAGACAGCCGCCAGCGAGCATAAATACATCCAGACGGATGCGGCGGTAATAAAAAAACAGTGCAGCGGCAAACACCAGCCACCCCAGGGCCGGCCCTGCACTGACGTCATTGTCGAAGATGCTGTAGAGCGCGAGGAAGGTGGCCGGAACGCCGCAGCCCACCGCGACAACCCGAAGCGCCCAGGATTCATCGAGCCAAGGGAGAAATCTGCGGAGGCTTTCCCAGAGTACTAAGGCGGCGCTGTTGATCCCCAGTAATAACCAGAAGAGTTCCGTATCGACGCGGAATATGAGGCCCCCGACACCGAAGGTCCGGTGGTACAGCACAGCAGCAAGGTTGATCAGCACCAGCCAGAGAATCCAGACGGCAGCGAAGCGGGCAGTCAGCGCCCAGGGCAGCATCAGCAGGGCCCAGTTGAAGAACAGCTCCCAGGGGTCGGCACCGGTTTGATAGGTCTGACCATAGAGCGCAAGGAGTACCCCGAGGCCGAGGCTGGTTACCAGCAGGGCGACCTTGCCGATCACCGGGTGCTGCTGCCAGCGCCAGTAAACGCCGATACCCGCCACCATGAACACTTCCACCAGTCCGAACTTGGCAAAACGGCCCATGGCGCTCCAGTTGTAGGCGATGAAGAACAGCAGCGCACAACCGATGGCCAGGCCACCGAGCCAGAGCAGCAGGGTATCGATGAAGTTGCGCCAGTCCTGCCGTGAGGGGTGTACGCCGGTGAGCTGCAGTGCGGCCGGGATCTGTTCCGTCGGTACAGCACCCTGTTCGATGAGGTCCACCAGCGCATTGCGCGGCGACGGGGGGATGGGGGTCATGGTCAGGAATCCTTATGAGCGGACAGTCACAGGGCCTAACGATACTCTGTCGCCGAAGTGGTGGCAAAACCCCTCGCCATTCCAGGGGGTCAGCTCTCCTCTTTTTCCCAGCTGGAAAGACCGGTGGCATTATCGCCAGCGCTGCTCAGCTGACGGTACCAGCCGTGGCCGATCCACAGGGCTGCAAGGATGTAAGGGATGGCCCCCGGCACCCACATGATGAGTCCGGCCAGCTGCTGGTCCATCAGGCTGCGGGCTTCGCCATAGAGCGGTGCGCGGGCGAAGGTCAGGACTGCGCCGAGGAAGCCGGTATGCATCAGGGTGAACAGCAGGGCGAGCAGAGCCCAGGGTGCATGGCGGCGGCCTGTGCGCAGGATCGCCCACCAGAACAGGCCGGCGCTCAGCAGAAAACAGGCATGTTCCACCAGATGCCACCAGGGGTCCTCCACGGCCAGCATGTAGAAATATGGGGTATGCCAGAACCAGATCACCGCGCCCTGCAGATAAGCCACCAGCATGGGGTGACGGGTGAGCTGCAGCATCGGCTTCCAGCCCCATACCAGCAGGCGGCCGCTGCCAGCGACGAGCTGGGCCAGCGGCCGGCTGATGACCCAGCAGGGCGCGATGAGGACCAGCAGCAACATATGTTGCGTCATATGGGCGGCGGTGCTGGTTTCGGCCCAGTGGTCCAGCGGACCCAGCAGGGCGAAGGCGCAGAGCAGTGCGGCGCCGTGAAACCAGAGGGTCTTGAAGCGCCGGGGCGGGCGGCGCCAGGTGCCGATCACATAGATTATCCAGAACCCGGCGAGCAGGCTGGTGCTGAGCAGGGCGGGAATACGCTCGCTGCCCTCGCTGTCCAGGGGGCTGTGGGCCAGCGAGGGCTCTGCTGCCAGAGCGCCCATGATCAACAGCCCCAGCACGCGAAGCCACTGCCGGTGTGCCGGAGTCAGGCCGAAAGACATCACAGGCACGGAGGCAGACCCAGGATGGGCAAGCCCACCGCAAAGGTAGCGACAGCCGCGCCGACATAGCCGGCAAAGGATATCCAGACCACGAAGCGATGGTTGTCAGTGTCGGGCCGCGCGCGCCAGCAGCGGTACGCCAGCGCCAGCAGGAACAGGGTAGTAAACAGGGTGACGCCGAGGAGGACTGCGTTGATCCAGGTCATGTGGCCCAGCCATATGGAAGGCGGCGCCAGATCGCAGGCTACAGACAGCCCGCCATAGATCGCCACGAACCAGACGGCCCAGATAATGAAGCCCATGACCATTTGAACAGGATGAACAGCCACACGCATCATGCACCTCCCCAGCTGATGGGAAGCAAGAGAAAGGCCGCGACGCTCAACCAGAAGATACCCAGGGTATAGATCCAGAAGGGCAGCAGGACGACCGGTTCATAGGGCAATCCCGCACCGACATAACCCAGGCGTACACGCATCGCCTGCAGGGCTGTCAGGATTGGCAGGAAGCCGCTGTGGATAAGCAGATAAAGCAGCATCACCAGCAATACCGCATCGTGAGCCAGCCTCAGTGGCTGCAGCTCTGCACTCAGCAGGACCCACAGCAGCGCAGCACAGTGCACAGCTCCGACCAGCGCCACCAGCCATAACTTCAGCGCCAGCCCGGCTGCCTCACCTTTACGTAAGCGCCGCGTCAACTGCTGAAACCACAGGGTTGCCCAAGTCAGTAAGCCCCCGCTTACCAGCAATGGCAGCCAGCCGATGGGGTTTTTCTCCGGTACGGACCAGTTGGGTGCCACCGTCCACAGGTAAAACCAGCCAAACAGCAGGGACAGGTACAGCGTGGCATTGGCCAGCAGGGCCACAACCATCCCCCAGAGGCCCGGCCCGCTGGCGGTGCGGGAGTGCAGCGGCGGGTCCAGGGGTTCATCAGCGCGCAGGGGTTCAGCTACGGGGTGGGCACCGTTGTGCCAGCTCCAGCGCAGCACCATCAGGAGTGTCACGAGGGTAAATATGGCGGCCAGTGTGTAGGCGCCGACTAACAGGCTGATGCACAGCCCGGCCAGCACAATGGAGATCTGCAGTGGCAGCCAGGAGTTGGTGGGCAGGTGGACGATGTCCCTTGCCTTACCGCTGACAGCTTCCACGCCGTAAGTCTCGCGCCGCCCGTGGTCGAAACTCGCCAGATGATGCTCACCTGCTGGAACCGTCTCCGGCAGATCCGGATGTTCCCAGAGCGGGTGGCGGGTCTGGATGACCGGCAGGCTGGCAAAGTTATAGGAGGGTGCCGGGTTAGGCATTGCCCATTCCAAGGTATCCGCGCCCCAGGGATTAGGACCGGCCAGGCGGCCAAAGCGGAAATGCAAAGCGATATCCATGACGATCATGGCAATCCCGGCAGCCATGACGAAACCACCCACGGAAGACAGGAGGTTGAGCCAGTCCCAGCCCAGCCCGGTGTCATAGGTGTAGATACGGCGCGGCATCCCCATCAGGCCGGTGACATGCATCAGCAGGAAAGTGGCGTTAAAGCCGATGAAGGTCAACCAGAAGCCCCAGCGCCCGAGTTTTTCCGACGGCATCCGCCCGGACAGGTGGGGCAGCCAATAGTAGAAACCCGCAATCAGCGGAAACAGCATCCCGCCCACCAGCACGTAATGCATATGGGCCACCACAAAGTGGGTGTCGTGCACCTGCCAGTTGAACGGCACCAGCGCCAGCATGACCCCGGTCAGCCCTCCCGCCACAAAGATCACCAGGAAGCCGATGATCCACAGCATAGGCAGCGCAAACAGTACGCGGCCGCTCCACAGGGTGGCGAGCCAGGCAAAGATCTGGATCGCTGTCGGGATTGCTACCAGCATGCTCGCCACCGAGAAGAACGCCTGGGCCAGCTGGGGGATACCCACGGTAAACATGTGGTGGACCCACAGGCCGAAGCTGATGAATCCCATCAGGATGATGGCCAGTACAATCCAGCGATAACCCACGAGCGGCCGCCGGGCGAAGACGGGGATCAGGGTCGAGACAATCCCCGCTGCCGGCAGGAAGATGATGTACACCTCCGGATGGCCGAAGAGCCAGAACAGGTGCTGCCACAGCAGTGGATCGCCGCCCCGCGTTGCGTCAAAGAAGGCGAAACCGGCTGCCCGTTCCAGCTCCAGCAGGATGCTGGCCAGGATCAGCGGCGGGAAGCCGAAGATGATCATCAGCGCCATGGCCAGGATGTACCAGGCAAAGATCGGCATCCTGCTCAGGGTCATCCCCGGTGCCCGTGTGCGCAGGATCGAGACAATCAACTCGACCCCGGCAGAGATGGCAGAGATCTCCACAAAGGTAATCCCCAGCAGCCAGAAATCCGGCCCCTTGCCTGGCGAGAAATTCTTATCGCTGAGCGGGGTATACATAAACCAGCCCGCATCCGGCGCCATCTCCAGCACCAGGCTGGCGAGGATGATGATGCCGCCGAACAGATAACAGAAATAGCCGAGCGCACTGAGGCGCGGGAAGGCCAGATCCCGGGCGCCGATCATCTTGGGTATCAGGTACATCGCCAGCCCCTCCAGCACCGGGATGGCGAACAGGAACATCATCACCGTGCCGTGCATGGTAAAGACCTGGTTGTAGGTCTCGGCACTGACGATGTCCTGATTCGGCAGTGCCAGCTGGGTGCGCAGGATCATCGCCAGCAGGCCGCCGATCAGAAAGAAAACGACCCCGGTGACGATAAAGCGCTGGCCCACGGCCGTATGGTTGACCGCTGACAGAGTGCGCCAGCCCGGCGGGTTATCCCAGATACGGGCGAGGCCAGCATGCAGCTCGGTGGCGGAAATCCGCTGATCAGTCACGGGTATGAACCTCCAGCCATTGTTCAAATGCCTCAGGGGGATGGGCCTCAAGGGTAAACCGCATGTGGGCGTGGTCGACACCGCAGAATTCCGCACACTGGCCGCGGTAAGTGCCCGGTTGATCAGCCTGCAGGCGCAGGACGTTGGTGCGGCCGGGGATAGCATCCAGCTTGCCCCCCAGGCGCGGCACCCAGAAGGCATGGATCACATCGGCGGTGGTGAGATGGATATCCACCGGCTGACCCACCGGAATATGCAGTTCATCGCGCAGCGTTATACCGGTATCCGGGTAGCGCACCTCCCACCACCATTGATGGCCGGTCACCTCGATCACCAGTGCCTCCCCTGTCTCCGGCGGGATCGGCAGCATGCGCTGGCCGATGGGGATGCCGAAACTGAGCAGCACCGTAATACTGGCAATGGGCAGGATAAGACCGCCACCGATGATCCAGCGGCGCTGGACCCGCTGGATCTCCTGCTCCGACCCCGGCTCGGCCTGACGTCGGATGGCGTAGAGCCAGAAGCTCAGTACGCACAGGAGGACCAGAGCGGCGAAGGCGAACATGCACCACCACAGCAGCGCCACGGCCTGCGCGCTCTGGCTTGCCGGGTCCAGGGCGGAATAGGGGCCGGAGCAGGCGGCGAGGCAGAGACTGCTGAGTGCCATGGTGGCGTTGTGAGTAAGGCGGATGGATGGTCGGGCAGCGCGGACAAACGCCGCGACGTGCCTGCGTATCGGGCGAATGGCAGTCTCGCTCGGGAGCTCGGGTATAGCCCAGTGGTGGCTGACGCACTGAATAGCCGCACTGTGCCGCGCTAGGATGGCCGGCAACTGCTCCGTTAATCCTGCCGCAGGAGAAAGCTCATGGCGATCGAAGCCATCAACAGCCGCATGGCTGTCCACGGTCATCCCATCCACCCCATGTTGATTCACTTTCCGGTGGCCGCGCTGCTGGGTTTGATTGCCTCGGATCTGGCTTATGTCGTCAGCGATGATTATTTCTGGGCAAGGGCCAGTCTGTGGCTGGCAGGCATAGGGGCTCTGGGCGGCTGGATATCGGGTCTCGCCGGCCTGATCGACCTGGTCAGCGTGAGACAGATTCGCCGGCTGATAACGGCCTGGTGCCATGCCATCCTCGCGGTCATGCTGCTGTCCCTCGCCTCCCTCAACTGGCTGTTCCGGCTGGACGCTGCGGAGGTCAATATCCTGCCCTGGGGACTGTATCTTTCGCTGCTGACCGGTGTACTCATCGCCGCCGCCAGTTATCTCGGCGGACGGCTGGTTTACGAACACGCCGTGGGGGTGGAGGTAGAGGAACCGCCGGGGATTCTGTAAGGCGGTCATGCGGGTCAGTCTGGTGATCATCACACCCAGGCACCCCGCATCGGCTTGGCCAGCACCAGCCACACGATCAGCGTCATCAGCACACACAGGATGACGCCCAGCACACAGCACCAGAAATGCACCCGCCGCTCGCTCTGATGCTCCGCACGCAGGATCAGCAGACCGGTAAACATGTGGCAGATAACCAGTGCCGTCACCAGCGTCAGCTTGGCGATCAGCCAGACCTCCACGGTGCGGTTCAACAGGAAAACGATGGTGCCGGCAATAATGGCCAGCAGCGCAGCAGGGGTAGCGAGGCGCGAGAAAACGTAGCGTGCCACGGCGTTGTGTTCGTAGCGGAGTTCGCGAATATCCAGCTTCTCCCGGGTATTGGAGGCGATCAGCGCCGGCAGGTACAGCAGGGCCGCACACCAGAACAGCAGTGCGATGATATGCAGCACAAGAAACCAGAGCATCTGGATGCCATCTCCCTTAATCGAAAATCGAATCCGCTGATCGCCGGAAAATGGCACATAAAAGCCGCCGCCGGCGCCCGCAGTATCCACCAGCGCCCCCGGGAACTCAGTGCGATGGCTGACATATCGGTTGAAGGGTGGGTTGGATTAGATCCCGGTGGGGCTAATACGACTTGCGGGTGGGGTATTGGAATGTCGGATTACGCTTCGCTAATCCGACCTACGGATGTTGGGGGTGTGGCTGGGATGTCGGATTACGCCCTGCGGGCTAATCCGACCTACGATGGTGAATTTTGATGTTGGGGTTGCGCGGTATGGCTGGATGTCGGATTACGCTTCGCTAATCCGACCTACGATGGTGAATTTGGATGGTGGGGGTGTGGCTGGGGTGTCGGATTACGCCCTGCGGGCTAATCCGACCTACGGTGGTGAATTTGGATGGTGGGGTTCGCGGTATGGCTGGGTGTCGGATTACGCTTCGCTAATCCGACCTACGGGTCGGCGGGTGATGTGGATGTAGGTCGGATTAGCCCGTCGGGCGTAATCCGACGATTCAACCTCCCACCACCTCATTTTCATTCGTAGCCATGTAGGTCGGATTAGTTCGCAGGGCGTAATCCGACAAACCCTGGCCAACGTCCCCCCAACCCTCCACCAAGCCTGATCCACTTCCCAAAAGCCCCCTCCGGCCGCTCAACGAAAACACCAATACGCCATCACCGCAGCGGTGGCCCAGCCGGTGAGGGCGAGCCATTTCCACACCTGCTCGGGATGCCTTTCCAGCAGCGGTTTCTGTTTTGCCGTCAGCCAGGCGGGGTTCGGCCGTTTGATATCCTGAAGCCACTCCGAGAGCGCCTCATACCTGCCATTAGGAAGAATATTCAGCGCTTTCTCCAGCGCCTGATCCAGCCAGCTCGGTACCAGCGGGTTGTACTGCATGGCGGAGGTGTAGGTCAGCCGCTGAAAGCTCTTCAGGTCAGTGGCTTTACTGTACTGACTGCCATAAGGCTGTTTACCGGTCAGCATTTCATACAGGAGCACTGCCAGCGAAAACTGGTCGGAGCGCGGTCCGACCTTGCCGCCGTAACGGTATTCGGGAGCGGAGTAATCGAGAGTGCCGAGGATACGGTCGCGCAGAAACGGAGCCCCCATCTCTTCAATACCAGCCACCCAGCAGGACCCGAAATCCACAATCACCGCCCCCTTGCTGCTGAGCACGATGTTGTCCGGTTTCAGATCCTGATGCAGGGTCTCCTTGCGGTGGAATGCGCGGATACCGCGCGCCAGATGTTCAGTCAGCTCCACCGCATCACTGATGGACAGGGTGCCGCGTTCCTTCAACAGCTGCGTCAGTGTCGGCCCCGGAATATATTCGGTGAGGTAATACAGACAGGAGCGCGCCGTGGGCGGTGTCACCACGCGGGCCACATGGGGACTCTGAATGCGCGCACCGATCCAGGACTCCAGCGCAAAACGTTCAATGTAAGCCGGATCGTCCTGAAAGATCACCGAAGGCGTCTTCATCACCAGCTGTTGGTGATTTTCATCGCTCACCAGATAGACCTGGCTGCGATTGGATTCATGCAGGATTTTTTTCACGGTCAATCCGTCGAGCTGCTGGCCGACGGACAGCAGCGGCGGAAAGGGCAGGCGCGACAGAACCTGCATGGCGTCCGTCTGGCTGGCGCTGCCCAGTTGTTCAATACACGCGACCTGAATACTGAGATTATCCTCACTGTTGTGCTGCAAGGCCGCCGCTACAGCCGCGCTGCACAGCTGGTCGAGATCATCGCGATGCTGCTCAATCAAGGTCGAGAATTCTGCCGGCGGAATCGCTTCGTGGATGCCATCGCTGGTGAGGATAAAAATATCGCCCACCTGCAGCTCGATGGTGTGCATATCGATCTCCAGCGCGGGATCAGCGCCCAGCGCGCGGCTCAGATAATGGGTATTGCGATCAAGCCGTTGCGTATGATCCCGCGTGAGCGGTTCCAGCGACCCATCCCGCAGGCGGTACACTCGCGTATCTCCCACATGAAAGATAAAGCCGCTGTCGCCTTTCAGGATCAGCGCCGAAAACGTGGTGAGATAACCTTCGCCATAGACGCTGTTCTGGCTGCGGCCCCACAGACTGCTGTTGAGGGATTGGATGACCCGCACCGCCGACTGCTGCGTGCGCCAGGTATCCGGTGTTGCGTAGTAATCGGTAAGAAAACCCGAGATGGCAGTCTGACTCGCTTCCCGTGCTGCCTCGCTGCTGCTGACGCCGTCGGCAATCGCAATGGCGATTCCCTTGCTGGTCAATGCAGATCCTTCGGGCAGCCGTGCGCCCACCGTATCCTGATTTTCCGGTTTGTTGCCCGCTTCGCTGCGCTGCGCAAAACGAATCTGTAACGCCGATTGCAAATGTTCCATAACCCTCTCTCTGCCGGCCGGATCAGCAAAGCATAATCCGGCACCCAGAATAAAAAAGTCCCCGGATACTTCGCGAGTCCGGGGACAAAACGCGTTAAAACGCGCACGGAAATAGTTAAGTCAGTTCAATCTGCTGCACACTGCCGTCGGCCATGACTTCAGTCATGTGGCCCTGCGGTTCTTTTAAAAACTGCAGAAAGCCCAGCACGGTGACAGCGGTAGCGGTGATGATCAAAAAGAATGTGCTGATATCGACAAAGCTGTACACCGTCAGAAAGGCAACCCCGCCGACATTGCCGTAGGCACCGGTCATGCCCGCGATCTGGCCGGTCATGCGCCGTTTCACCAGCGGCACCATGGCAAACACCGCGCCGCAGCCGGCCTGCACGAACAGCGAACAGACAATCACTGCGGCAAACGCCATGATCAGCGGCCAGGCAGCATTGATCTGCGACATCAATAAATACCCCACCGCAAGACCGATAAAGATGATCGACATGGAGCGGCGGCGACCAAAACGATCACTGAACCAGCCGCCGCCGGGACGCGCCACCAGATTCATAAACGCAAATGAACCGCCGAGCATACTCGCCTGTGCCAGAGAAAGGTCCGTAAAAGCTTCCAGAAAAAATGCCGGCAGGACTGACACCACCGCCAGCTCAGAACCAAAGGTGACAAAATAAGCCCAGTTGAGAATGGCCACCTGTTTAAAATCGTATTTGTCGTGCTCCGGTGCACCGTGTTTCAGCATTTCTTTGTTGACGCGATAGATCTGTGAAAACTGAAACAAAAATAAAACCAGCAGCACCAGATAAAGCATATAGGTAGTGACGTGACTCAAGAGGCCCAGCTCATGGGGCGATAATTTCCACGCGAGAATGGCCAGCACGATATACATGGGCAGGTTCATCCCCACGTAAAACCAGAAATCTTTTTTGCTGGTTACTTCAAGGCCGCCGGATTTTTTTGGTTTGAAATAAGTGGAACCTTTGGGGGTGTTGCGCGCGGCGTAATAAAAAAAGCCACCGAAGACAATGGCCAGTACACCGGTGGTGCCGATGGCATAACGCCAGCCTAGTTCGCCGCCGAAGACTGTCAGTGCAAGCAGAGGCACGAGAAAAGCTGCGGCCGCCGCACCAAAGTTGCCCCAGCCGCCGTACACACCTTCTGCCAGACCGACCTGCCGTGCAGGAAACCATTCGCCCACCAGACGAATGCCGATAACAAAACCGGCGCCGACAAAACCCAGCAGAAAACGAAACAGTGCCAGCTGCTCATAAGACTGCGCACTGGCAAATGCGAGACACAATAAACCGGAGGTTATCAACAGGCCGCTGTAGATCGCGCGTGGCCCGAATTTGTCGACCAGGATGCCGATGACAATCCGCGCCGGAATGGTCAGGGCAATGTTCATGATCAACAGCGCTTTCCATTGCGCCTCGGTCATGGCGAAGGCTTCCATGATCAGTGGTTTAAGCGGCGCGAGGTTGAACCAGATCATGAAGGTGAGAAAAAAAGCAAACCAGGACAAATGCAGGATGCGGATGGACGGTTGCGACAGGTCGAGCAGATTTAATTTGGCGGAACTCATGAAACATCATCCATTGGGCTATGCGGCGTACAGAGCCGGCGTGTTCAATTGTGGGTCATTACGATCGCCACTTTCTGAGCACATCAAAGGCATGGGGACAGAGCGTGCGCAAGCGTGTGGCACTTTCGATTTAGCAATGGTTATGCCAGCGCGGGAATACGCGGAAAAACAAGCATTTCTGCCGCTTCAGCAAAAAAACTGGCAGCCGGCCACGCGTTTTTCACGGGCGGGTCGCCCTAAAGCAAGGCATGGTGAACTTATTTGGTGCTTGGGTATTGTCGGATTACGCTGCGCTAATCCGACGCGATATCTGCATCCGTCATCCGGTTCGAGCTGAATACGTCCAGTTGAGCCGGCACTTTGGGGTGATCAACCCAACCATCACCTATTCCACCCCCTCCGCCCGGCTGAGGAGTTCGCGGCAGTCGGTGTTTTCTGCATCGCCGCTTTCTACGAACGGCAGGATAGCGGCGAAGGGGGTGAGCAGGGCTCCAAGCGCAACGGCGGCGGCACCTCGGCTGAGGGTTCGTTCACCATCAAGGCCTACCTCCGGCTCCTTCAGGCGGCCCGACACTACCAATGGAATGCGCAGCGCAAACAGACTGTTGTCCTTGGGTTTTGCATCCAGCTTCGCGCTGATGACTTCATCTTTCATGTCGATGGTCATCTTGCCCACCAACACCGAATCATCCGTATCCAGCACCACCACATCCGACGTCAGCAGACCATCCTCCACCACAAAATCAGCCAGACCGCAGCGGATGCGCGTGGATTTATCCTGTCCGAGAAACAAAGGTAACGCCTGGCCGATATCCAGGTCGGAGGCTTCCATCAGCAACAGGCTGATACGGCCTTGGGTCATCACAATCGCGAGCTCGCCGTCGCTGGTGGCCAGGACCTCAGCCAGTGAAGCGCCCTGGCCCGCAAGGGTTATCCGTCCGCCAAATAAACCTTCAGTGGTGTCCGCAAATCGGGTGCCGGCAAAAAACTGGCCGAGGCTCAGATTGCGCAGATTGAGATCCATCTTCATCGGCGGGTTGTCCTGCTGCGCATCCACGGCGATGGTGCCGTCGATGGTGCCATCCGCCAGCACCACCTTGAGCGGGTCCAGCTTTAATAGACCATCCTGCAGATCAAACCGAACATCCATGCCTTTAAACGGCAGGTTAGGTGCCTCGATACGCGCAGCGTGCAGCGTGACATCCAGATTGGTTGCGCGCAGTCGCTCGACAGTCAGTGGTACATCGGGAATCAGATTGGGACTGGCTTCTTTTTCTGCCGCCGCCTGTTTCTGTTCCGGGGTGGCTGCTTCACCGGCAGGCGGCAGGCCGATAAAGCCACCGAGGTCTTCGCTGTCCAGCAATTCGGAGGTCAGATTAGCTTTTAAAAAACCGCGCTCGCCGCGCGTGTCATAAGTCAGATCGCCGGAAAGATCGCTGCCACCAACTTTACCTTCGAATCCTTCGTATCCCCATACGCCGTCTTTTTTACCGAGCTGGCCCGAAAGGCTGTAACGCGGTGTCGGCGGCAGGGGAATGGCGGTGAGGTAAAACAAATTGGCCATGTTGTCGCCGGTGATATTCAAGGAAGCGTCAACACCGGTGAGCTTAATGGGATCACGAAAATTTCCGTCGACAACCACTTCGGTCTCGCCCATGACCAGCCGCAGCCTGAGCGGATAATCGCGAGTAGAATCGCGCAGGGTTTCCAAAGATTCGCCGGAAGCTTCCAGTTCAAATTTCTGATCCTGAATGCTGCCGGTGCCGGCAACCGTAAAATTGCGCTGCGATTTTCCATTATCGCCTTCACCGCCTTCTCCAATAACCGTATCCAGATCAAGGTCCAGCGACAGACCCTTGATGGCGTCGCGGTAGATAACCTTGCCCTCGCGTAACTCCAGCATGCCGATCAATGGAAAATCGTGGCGGTCATCCGGTTCGATAGCTTCCTTGGCCGCGTTAGCGGTGGTTAATGCAGGAAACTGCCAGTTGTTGTCGTCATCCGATTTTTTTTCAAGAATCACATGGGGTTTAACCAAGGTGATATCACCGAATTCCAACTTACCCAGCAGAAGTTTCAGCGGCTTGAAACTGAAATCGAGAGTTTCAATGCGCACCATATCCGCTTCGTCATAACCCGGCGCATTGGCCAGTCGCAGCTGTTCCGCATGGACTTTGGTGTGAGTGAAATGCCAATCCACGCGCAGGTCTCCCTCAATCGCCAGCTCGCGACCGAGTCGCTTGCTGCCCTGACTTTCCGTCAGTGAACGTAGCAAGGGGTCAGAAAAAATAATGATCAGGATGAGCGCGAGCAGGAGCAGGCCCGCCAGGATGGCGAGTGCTGTGAGAAATTTGTGCTGGCGGAAAAAATGTTCTGGCATCGCAGGCTCCCTGAGGAATGCCTCGCTCTGATAAACAAAACGAGCGCATGATGGCAGTGGTTTTTAATGATGACGGCAATGCCATGTCTCCTCTGTGCGACATCACACTCTGTCCAACAAGCAATGCGATGGAAAGCATTTGAATGGCCGCGTTAATTTACGCTGAAAGTTTTCAGCGCGAAGTGTGAGGGAATTATTTTAAGCGGAGCTCGTCCACTGTATAACAGATGTTGAACCGCAGGAGACTCATTATGAAGCCCAGCACCAATGACAATTCACGGTTCCAAGGGCAACCCGCTTCACCGCATCCTAAAGATGACCGCCCCGCTGAACTGGATGAACTGAATTTTGAAGACGACGATTACCACGCACGGGCGGGTGAGCCGGCAGAGTCCACCGATGTAGAACATTTTCGGGCCGAAGACGGCGCGCAGGAAGCCGGATTAAGCGGTGCAGCAGCGCCGGGTGGCGATGCCAGTCGGGATGAACTGACACCGGAAACCCTGCTCCCTGAAGACGGTTCGCGTTCACCGCGCGAGCCGGGTGGACAAGCTGCAGCGGAATGGGAATTGACAGAAAAATTTGATGTGGGCGGCGGTCACGGCCTCGACGAAGCGGAACTGGCGCGTCTTGATCCACTGGATAAAAAGCCCTGGGACGGTGATGCTGATGAACCGCTCACACCGCTTGCCGAAGCAGATGATGAAGATAGTTTTGCTGATGATGACGAGGATGACGAGGAGGCGGAGTGACTGGCAGGTTGTTCCAGCAATAAGTAGGTCGGATTAGCCAAAGGCGTAATCCGACAATAAACCCATCTAAATCCTACGAATAAAATACCCTCACGCCATACCTCACAACTCACCGCATCCCACGACGGGAATCCCCTTCACTCTTTTCCACACAAAACCCCTCCCCGCTATATTCCCGCTGCCAAATCCGCTACATTAGCGCCCATCTTTTTTGTCTGGAGTTGAAACATGACATGGTTATTGCTGGTTGCCGGTTTGGTATTGTTGGTTATCGGAGCGGATCTGCTGGTAAAAGGCGCGGCGCGCCTGGCGGCTAACTTTGGTGTACCGAGTCTGGTTATTGGTTTGACGGTTGTTGCCTTTGGCACCAGCGCTCCTGAGCTGGCGGTAAGCGTCAAGGCGGCTTACGCCGGTCAGGCCGAGCTGGCCATCGCCAACGTGGTGGGCAGTAATATCTTTAACATCCTGTTCATCCTGGGTGTAGCTGCGGTAGTGTCTCCCTTGATTATCTCCAAACAGCTGATCCGGCAGGATGTACCTATCATGGTGGCCGTTTCAGTGCTGGCCATGATCATGACCCTCAACGGCAGTATCAATAAAATCGAAGCCGCTGTTCTGGCTTTGGGATTGCTCAGTTACACCGCTTTTCTGTTCTACCAGGGCAAGAAACAAGGTGCTGACGTGACCGACGAAGAAGTGGAAGAAATGCTCAAAGAGCCGGTGCCTGCATGGAAAAATATCCTGATGGTCATCGGCGGGCTCGCTTTGCTCGTCTGGGGTGCGCGTTGGCTGGTCCAAAGCGCCGTGGAGATTGCCACTGCCTGGGGTGTTAACGAAGCGGTGATTGGTTTGACCATTGTGGCGGCGGGTACGTCACTGCCTGAGGTAGTGACCTCGGTCGTTGCCACCATCAAAGGTCAGCGCGATATTGCCGTCGGCAACGTTGTGGGTAGTAATATTTTTAATATTCTGTGTGTGCTGGGCGTGTCCGGCCTGGTTTCTCCCACGCCGCTACTGGCTGGCGAACAGATGGCAAATATTGATATTCCGGTAATGGTCGGTGTCGCAGTTTTGTGTGTGCCGCTGTTTTTTATCGGGGCGATGCTGCATCGCATCGAAGGTTTGTTGTTCCTGGCGCTGTATGTGGCTTACGTCTGGTTCCTGATTGCCCTGGCGTTATCGCTGCCATACCTGAACAGCCTGCAGGACGGCATCCTCTACGGCCTGTTGCCCATCGTGCTGCTGTATGTGGTGATTGCGCTCGCCCTCGACCTTCGCAAGCGCCACGCTCACAGGTGATTCCCTGTGCGGCAGTTCGATTTAACCGCAGCTGTAGGTCGGATTAGCGCAGCGTAATCCGACATTGCCGCAGTTAAATCAAACAGTCGGATTACGCTTAAGATAATCCGACCTCGGGTTTGGGAATGATGTTTTAAGGTTTGTCGGATTACGCTGCGCTAATCC
>CALFXJ010000061.1 GCA_937958105.1 uncultured Cellvibrio sp. | reverse complement strand
GCGAGAGTATGCAAGTAACTCTTAAATTGTGGCCAAATTTACTTGGCCACTACACAGCACCAAGAAAATAGATAGGGCGCCAATAACAATAAGCAAAGTGGGAAGTATTCCAATTTCAAGGGGAAAAGGTATTTCGAATTCCCTTAGGTACCCATTCAAATAAATGAATCCAATAAAAAACGCAAGCAACAGGATCGGTTTTTCATAGAACGTATATTCTTTAACTATTTGCCGAAGGCGTTCTTTGCTCTTCATCTATATTGCTCTATATCTAATAAATTTATGATCAAGTGGTTTTATCTTTTCCTTGAAAACCCCTTAAAATTTCAGCAGATATTTCAGAAAACTAAGCATTCAAACATCTAAGGGTGAGGCACTTCATAATTTTTGTAGAATTCGTAATTTTCCGTTATATCTTTTGACTTTTCTGTCAGGTACTCATCATCTAAACTATCCAAGTCAATTTTGAATGCTAGCGAAAAGTCTACCGCACCACTATCGAAAGGGACCGAAATAATAAAACCAAGCTCAGCCTCACACACACGATAAACCCAATTTTTTTGCAACTATTTTCATGTTATTTTTTTACCTGTTTTTATAGTTTTCATGTCTTCTTATTTGTATTTCCTGTAAATTCAGAGATTTTCATTTTCTTTGAATACACTACGCTCAATAAAATTATTTATATGAGATAATTTTATTAATTACATTAATACCGTCTATTTGCACGTATTCAATTTTAATGTTATTGCAAAAATAAAATTTATCCCAAAAGTCCGGGGTCATATTTTTTACTTCCCTCCCCCTAGAGTCATTATACAAATGATAGTTTTTTCCACTATCATCTGAAAAAATATAATCCGATCCATCAAGTGAATTCACAGCTACAAACTTCACTTCTTTCATGCTTTTCTACCGCCTGCGGTGTCTATTTTATGACGTGGCATTTTCGTTGGTTCCGAAAAATCTACTTTTCCTCTATTTTCGGGCTGCCAAAACTCTACAAACACTTGGGTACCACCACCTGAGTATTGCTTACCCGCTTTAGATGTTTGCGGAGCCACATCCCCTATAAATAGGACAGTGCCTTTATCCATGTTCACACGGGTATGGTGGGTCATTGCGTTATAGGCTCCATTTCCAAAGTTTTTTAATGCCAGTTTTTGCCGAACCTCATACCTTGAACTTGACATGTCACCGAGCGCAACGTATGGCCCAGCAGGATTAGATCCGCCACCAGAAAAACGATGCCCCTCTATTGTTTGCAATAGTCTGATTTTTGCAGCTCTGTCGTTTGTAAAACCTTGATTAGGTCTATCAACCATTTCTATTAGCTCATAAGAACCAGCAGGAAGAGTATCTAGATGTTTTTGAATAATCGGATCAACGACAGGTAAGTTTTCTTTACATGTTAGCCCTAATGGGTCCGTCCAAGAAATCGGATTAGGCGCATACTGATAATTATTCACCCCACCCAATAACCCAATCGGGTCTTGCGTCGTAAATTGCCCTACGCTTGGGTCGTAGTACCGGTGGCGGTTGTAGTGCAAGCCGGTTTCTTCATCAAAATACTGACCTTGAAACCGTAAATTGTTTTCAACTTCTTCGACTTCTTTTTCCGCCACATTACCGTAGGTTTTGTAGCGAGCTTTCCAGACGAGCTTGCCGGTTTCACTGGTGAGTTCGCGGGGCGTGCCGAGGTGGTCGAGGTGGTAGTGGTAGATTTCACCGTCTTGCACCATGGCCAGTGGCTTGAAGCTTTCCGGTTCGTAGACGTAGGTTTTCTTGAGGTTGTTGCGTTGTTCCTGTGCGAGTTGATCGCCGGCCCAGAGATAGTGGGTGGCACCGAAGCGGTCTTGCTTGCGAATGCGGCGGCCGATGGGGTCGTAGGTGTATTCGGTGGTCTGACCTTCTTTAACCACTTTCACTAATTGGTTATTGAAGTTGTATTCATAAACCGTTTCGAGTTTGCCGCCTTTGCCGCGCGCTTCGCGGATTAAATTGCCGCGTGCGTCGTAACCAAATTTGCGGTCGCCCTGCATCTGCAGGCGGTTACCACGCGCGGGCTTTCCGGCTTCGTCTTTTTGTTGACCGAGCAGGTTTCCGGCGGGGTCGAAGACAAAGTATTCATTTAAATCACCTTCGGTGCGTTTGAGTTTGTCCACCATGTCGTAGACGTAACGCACTTCCCAGCTGCCATCCTTAAAGCTGCTCAGGTTACCGAACGGATCATATTGGTATTCACGGTTGATCAGCTCATTCTTCTGCTGGCGATGGATAGCATGTTGTCTGGCCAATCGCCCCATCGGATCGTAGTCAGTGTGGGTGACGACATTACCCTGAATCCGCTGCAGTTCTCGCCCGAACTCGTCCCGCTGTATGTGCGTAATGGCTGCGCCGTTAAATAATACCTGCTGTAAGCGTTCAAAGTCGTCGTAAGCATAGTCAATGGCTTCGCGCCCCGGCAGCTGGAGCTTTTTCAGCTGCCCTCGGGTGGAACGTTGATAGTGGATATCCACCATGCTGTCAGCGATGCGCTGACGTTTTTCATTGAGGTCACTGTGGTGTTCTTTAACCAGAAAACCCAAACGGTCGTATTGGAAGGCGAGGTATTGGTGACTGTTGTAGGTTTCGGTTAAGCGCCCTACCGGATCGTACATATAGCGGCTGTATTCCGCTGTCGCATCGGGATCTTTTAACGCGCGACTGGTTTTGGATAGCATGCGCCCGAGCGGGTCACGTTCGAATTCCGTGACGACTTCACCGGCGTCCAGGTGCTTAACCAAATGGCCGGCTTTGTTGTATTTGTAATGCTGGATTCGGCCGTCGAAACCAATTTCTTTTATGAGACGTTCATTGCCATCGTAAAAGAATTGGTAGTCATCGCCGTTTTCATTAATGAGCCGAATCAGGTTGCGTTCGTTGTCGTATTCATAGGCGAGACTGTTGCCTTCCGGGTCGATGCGGCGGACAACCTGGCTTAAACCATCGTATTCATATTTTGTGACCCGCCCGCGCCGGTCGCTGATGCGTTCGATCTGACCATTGGCGTTGTACTGGATATCAACCTTTTCACCGCCGGGATAGGTTACGCGCTCCAGCTCACCGCTGTCGTTATAAAAGTAGCGTGTGGTGCCGCCGTGCTGACGGCCAGCAAGCCACACATCCATCTGCACAATCTGACCCAGCGGGTTGTATTTGAAACTTTGCTTGTGCCCCGCTGGGTTGATCACAGCGGTTAATTCGCCTGCAGCATTCCACTCGTAGCGCGTCTTCTTTCCCAGCGAGTCAATCTGTTGGCTGAGCAGACCCTGTACGTTATAGCTGTAGCGCGTGACCTGTCCGTCCGGAGCCGTAAGCGTATCGAGCAAACCGCGCGCGTTATAGCTGCGCCGCCAGAGCGCGCCGTCTTTGTCGGTTGAGGTGAGTAATTTGCCTTGGAAAAAATAACGGGTCTGGCGCTGGTCAAGTGCGTCAATAACCCCAATGAGATTGGATGCACCGTCGTAGGCATAACGGGTGACATTACCTTCCGGATCGGTATAACTCGCAAGCAGGCCATTGTCGTAAGTGTAGCGATGCACACCACCTTCATTGTCGACCTCTTCGGTAATCAGACCGAACTCATTGTAGGTGTAATGCGATGTGTAGCCACGACTGTCGGTAGCCTGACTGCGGTTGTTATCCGGGTCCCACTGGAAACGATAATCGTAGATGCCTTTATCGCCCCAGGCGCGCAGACAACGGGCCTGAGTATCCTCACCATCCCATTCATAGTAATAACTGAAACCCGTGGCCAGGGTGCGCTGACTGAACAGGTGATTGGTATAGGCATAGCGTTCGCCGCGGCCGGCAGCATCGCGGTGGGCGATGAGATCGCCTTCATCACTGTAGTCATACTCGGCCATCACACGGCTTTGCTGAGAAGCCGCATCCTGCAGGGTAATACGGGTAACCCGGCCATGAGCATCGCGATTGAGCTGCAGGGATTTTCCCCAGTTACCTGCCACACGAATCAAGGCATTGTGCGCGTCGTAATGCAGATTAAGTACAAAGCCCTGCTCTGCTTCACCGGCTGACTGGCGCGGCTGATAGGCGGGATGCTGGATCTGGGTGAGACGGAATGCGCCGGTCTGGCCCAGACGGGTAAAGACTTTGTGTGGTTGCCCTTGTTTGCGGAGCACATAGGCATCGTAGGAAATTGCGTCCAGATCCATCTGCTCATTGAGCAGTTTGCTGCGCTGGTATGGCCGGGGGCGCTTGAAGGTCAGGACACGCCCTTCCGAATCACTCAACTCCACCGTGTGATGGCCTTCATACAGGCGCTCACAGCCTGAATGGGTCCAACCATGACCCAGACCGATATCGCGGCTGTGGCCGGTGCGGTAAGTCCGTGTCCAGGTGAACGGTAAAGGGCCGGGCAAGGTGAAGTCGGTGAGGCTCAGCAACTCCTCGCCGGACACCATGCTGATCGGGCAGCCATTGGTGCAGGTGTTGGCGACGGCCGCAGCGCCCTCCCGGGCAGAAGCGGAAACCTTACCGGGCTGAACGCTGGTGACGGCATTCTGGTCAGAACAGGATTCGCTGGATTCAGCCGTGACAGCATGGGCTTTGACGTCTTCCTTGGGCGGCGGCAGCGAGTCAGATGAACTGCTTTTGCCCCCACCCTTGCCGCCTTTCGCCGTGCGATGACCGCGAAACTCGGTTCCGGCGGTAGCCTCCGGCTGGGCAGCTACCGGCACCAGCTGCAGTTTTTTACTGCTGAGCGCGTTGCCGACTTCCTGCTGAATCTTGCTTTGCGATGGCGGCACCGGCTGCCGGGGGAACAGCAGCTTCCAGACTTCCGCCCAGGTCGCGGGCTGAACCAGCCGGGCGGACTGCAGGACTTGCCGGGAGTCGTTGACGGGAGCGCCACCGGTGGTGGAGGCATTGGTAACGGGAGAAAGCTGAAATTCAGCGCCAGTGGTGTTCTTAAACAGTATCTTCATACATCCCTGCTGCTACATAGACATTCCGCGATGCGGGCAACAATACAACAGGTTGCGCGGTATCCTGCAACCCGACTAAAAAAGAAGAATCATGCTATCACAGCCGATTATCCCCGAAACCGTGCGCGGATAACGTTTTCGACGAAAGGTTACATCTTCATACAAGTCAGCCGACGAGCGGGTGTTAAACTCGTTCCGTTTACATAAGAAACAGCCGTGCGAGGACGCCGTGACTGATACCAACCCGCCGATACAGCAGACGCTGGAAACCATCTACCGCACCGAATCCCGCCGGGTACTGGCAACGCTTATCCGTCTGCTGGGTGATTTCGATCTGGCGGAGGAAGCACTTCACGATGCTTTTCGCGCCGCTATTGAGCAATGGCCCCGGGACGGCCTGCCAGATAACCCCCGTGCCTGGCTGGTCTCCGCCGGGCGCTTCAAAGCCATCGACCAGCTGCGTCGTCGGGCGCGGTTTGATACCTCCCTGGAGGACGTGGCGGATCGCCTGGATGAAGAAGCGGAGGAGATGGATGACGAGAATATCGAGGACGATCGTCTGCGGCTGATCTTCACCTGTTGCCACCCCAGTCTGTCGCCGGAGGCCCAGGTAGCCCTGACGCTGCGGGAGATCTGCGACCTGACCACGGAAGAGATAGCCCGCGCATTCCTGACCTCGGCGCCCACCGTAGCCCAGCGCATCGTACGGGCCAAAGCCAAGATCCGCGATGCCCGCATCCCCTACGAAGTGCCCGCTCCCCATCAGCTGCCCGAACGGCTGGAATCGGTGCTCCATGTTATCTACCTCGTATTCAACGAAGGCTACTCCGCCTCTACCGGCGATGCCGTAACCCGCCATGATCTTTCCGCTGAAGCCATTCGCCTGGGTCGTCTGCTGGTGGAACTGCTCCCCGAGTCGGAAGCCATGGGGCTGCTGGCGCTGATGCTGTTACACGACTCCCGCCGCCACGCGCGCATGTCTGCCGATGGCGATCTGATCCTGCTGGACGAACAGGACCGTTCCCTCTGGGACCGTCAGCTTATTGCGGAAGGCAGTGAGCTGATTACCCGCTCCCTCAACTCCCGGCGCTTTGGTCCCTACACCATTCAGGCCGCCATCGTCGGGGTTCATGCCGAAGCGGCCACACCTGCGGATACAGATTGGAATGAAATTGTCGGACTTTACGACCTCTTGCTGCGTGTAGCGCCATCACCGGTCGTCGAACTCAATCGTGCTGTCGCTGTAGCCATGCGCGATGGTCCTGAAGTCGGCTTGCATCTGATTGACGACATGGCCAGTCGCGGTGTCCTTAAGGATTATCATCTGCTGCACTCCGCCCGCGCCGACCTGTGCCGCCGGCTTGGGCGACAGGCCGAAGCAAAGGCCGCTTATGAGCAGGCTCTCAAGCTCACCCGTCAGGAGCCGGAACGGCGCTTCCTGGAGCGGCGCATTGCGGCACTGTAGCGAGATTGTAGCGAGAAAATTTCTATCTAATAATTTTTACAGGATGTCGGTTATGGATGCTCTCTTTACACGTTACCTGGTGGTTGCTTTTTACTTTGTCTGCGCAGGGGGCCTGCTGAGCGCCTGCTCGCCCTCGGAAGAAAATGAAGCCGATTATGCAGAGGAGCAGTGGGAGGATGAGGAGCTGGCAGAAGGCGATCCTTATCTGCAGGATAAACTGAACGAGGGTTGGCGCTACGGCACCTTGCGGGTTGAATTCGAACTGCACCAGCAGGGCGAGAATACCGTAGAACAGCCCGCCACCAACTTGCAGGGACCCAGCACGACCCACATAAAATGGCATACCCGGATTACGGCCACCCGGGAACAGCGTGTGCTGATCCAGCCCGACCTCAGCCTTCCTGTACCCAGCGATCCCGACGAAGCGCTCCACGTCCTTGAATCAAAACCGTTTTACGTCAGCGACTCATTAGGCAGCCCACACCATCAAAGCGACGTCTCCCACACACTGTCGTGGCATCACCTGGAGCCGGAATCCAATCAAATGATAGAAGGTACCCGCCAGGCCACAGAACAGGGCATTGTCACCGATCTGATTGTAGAAAAGCTCAACCCGTCGCTTTATGGTCCGGGCTGGGAAGCGATGCTCAGCGTTACTACAGAAACCAACCGCACATCCAACTTCACCAGCATCCCACCCAACAACGGAGAGCCGGTAACTATCAATGAAACTTTCGAGAAAAGTGAACATTATCCCTTTCTGTTATTTCCTACGCCCAACACCCATGGCCTGAATGACTATCCCTATCTCGATCCCAACATGCCAGCCAGCGTCAACGAGAGCATCACCAGCGCGCACCTGGACACCCTGGCGATGCTCCAGCAACTGAATGAGGCTCCAGCGCTGTCCACCATGCGTATCGGTTTGGAAAGCCAGGCATCAAAAGATCAGCTGACGCTGAACTATTCCTACTCCGGCGATAAACAGGTGCCCTTCTGGGCCGGGCTGGATGGCCTCGTTGCTAAACCCAGTACCAACACCTTGAACATTGTCATCAGGTTAACGGCCGAATAAACCGGATTCGTCCGACACTCCTGACAATATTGGGCACAGTTTCGTCTTATCTTAAATAATTAAAAAAATTTTCCTGTTGATGTCGATCCGGCTTCTTCTCAAACGACTAGAAGAAAACAGCCCAGTCAGGATCGACCATCATGAAATATCTGTGCCTTATCTATCAGGATGAAGATGCCGTGAATTCACTGCCGCCCGGCGAATGGCGCGAGCTGATAAAGGAGTGCGACAGCCATACGGAGTCCCTGATACGGGACCAGCATTTTCTGGATGGCAACGCCCTGGCTTCAGTCCACACCGCCACCACCATCAAGGTAAGGCAGAACAAAGTCTTTACCACCGATGGCCCCTTTGCGGAAACCAAAGAGCAGCTCGCCGGTTACTGTCTGCTTGATGCGCGGGATTTGAATGAGGCCATCCAACTGGCCAGCAAACTACCGCCGATCCGTTACGGCTCTGTGGAAGTGCGTCCTGTCCGCGAAGATTTATATGACCGTTCGGCCTACCGTTAACACGTCGACAATCGAATCACACTGCCCAAGGAGACTACCATGAGCCAGCAAAACGCCAACGGCGTCAGTGAAATCAGAACACTCATCAACGAGTGGGAAGAAGGCATACGCAAGGGAAATATTGAAACGATCACAAAGAACTATGCCGATGACATCCTGGCATATGATGCCGTCATACAATTGCAGTTTGACGGCAAAAAAAGTTACACCGACCACTGGGTTACCTGCCTGTCTTACGCGCCGCACGGCATGATCTATGAAAGCCAGGAACCGGTGATCCATGCTGATGATAAGGTCGCCTTCAGCTATTGCCTGACCCGCTGTGGCTGCTATGACGCTGAAGGTAAGGCGCAAAGTTCATGGACCCGCGTTACCCGCGGCTATCTAAAGCGGAACGGTCAATGGCAGGTCATCCACGAACATTTTTCTTTTGTCATCGACATGGAAAATGGCAATGCGCTCTTTGAGCTTCAACCATAAATCGGTTAATTCCCATCCCAACGAAAACTCCCATCTCAACGAAGAGGAACTGCAATCATGAAGATGACTCCCTATCTCCATTTCAAAGGCCAATGTCGCGAAGCCTTCGAACTCTATGCCAAGGTCTTTAACGGCACCATCAACGCCATGATTCCTTATGAAGAATCTCCCGAAGAAGAAACTCAACCGGAATGGCGGGACCAGATTCTTCATGCCCATCTCTCCATTGGCAATCTCGAACTGATGGCTTCTGATGCACCCGCAGAGTACTACGCAAAACCTCAGGGCGTTTATGTTGCCATCACCGTGGATGACGTCAGCGAGGCAGAGCGGATCTACAACGCCCTTTCCGAAGCTGCCACCATCCAGATGCCATTTGAGGAAACTTTCTGGGCCGAACGTTACGCCATGTTTATCGACCGTTTTGGCACGCCCTGGATGATCAGCGCCGGCCTTAAAGACTGCATGTAATCTTCATCTGAAAATACGGAACTAGTTTATGAAATATCTTTGTCTGGTTTATTACGACGAGCAGATCATCAACGCCATGCCACAGCAGGAATGGGAGTCGCTTAACAAGGAATGCATTGATTGCGGAGACAACCTGCGCAGCACCGGCAACTTTCTGGGAGGCAACGCACTGCAACCAGTCAATACCGCCACCACCGTAAGGGTGCGTGATGGCAAGCCGTATGTAACCGACGGCCCCTTCGCTGAAACCAAAGAGCAGCTGGCTGGATTTTACCTGCTCGAAGCGCGCGATCTGGACCACGTTATTGAGATGGCTGGCAAAATTCCGCCGGCTCGTTTAGGAAGCATAGAGATCCGCCCTATTCGTGAGCTGCACCCTGAATAATCCTCGCGATCAGTTCAGGGAACCAGCCATGCATTCCAGCGAGTGGGGATGACCTCCAATCACTGGCAACAGGAGAATGATCATGACCGATACCGTCAAGCAACCCAAGGTTGTACCCCGTGAAGAATGGCTGGCAGTTCAAATGGGTGTCTTCCTTTGGCAGCGACTTCAATTATGACTTTCATGTCAGCGCTACTGATACGGAAATCGCGGCCGGAAAGATGTACTACAACTATGAAGAACAGGAAGGCGACCCGGGTGAGCGACCGGGCGTGAGCATCTTTTACAAAGACCCGCAAGGAAATATCTTCCACACCTATTCAGCCTACGCGCGAGGCGGAGACATTCTGATAAACACCTATAACTTTCTCGACCTTACACCCAAAGGTCGCAATGAAGATGAAATCATGGACTGGATGCGCCTGCACGATGAATATGAAGGTGTGCAGAAGAAAGACGGCTGCTGTCACTGAAGTGCAGTTTTAGCCTCAGCAACAAACGTGGCAGTGGTTGAGCAATTTTTAGGGGAGCAGTGGAGAGAGGTGATGTGCAAGCCATCACTCCGAAGCTGACGAACCAGCCTGATTATTGCCAGTTGCGCCGTGCGCTGAACTGCGGGCGTAAGAATTCCATCTGATCGCCACGAATCCTGTCGCTGTTAATCAGTGCCAGATACTCTGCTGTATTCGGGCAGAAAGGCAGAGCCAGCAACTCCATATTGACTTCAGTCAGGAGGCGATTGCCTTTGTGCTGGTTACAGCGTTTGCACGCCGCCACAACATTATTCCAGTTGTCCTTGCCTCCGCGACTGAGCGGATGCACATGATCACGGGACAGCTGCCCATAATTGAAAGAGCGCCCGCAATATAGGCATTGATAATTATCCCGCGCAAAGAGTGCGGCATTGGTCAGCGGCGGAACCAGGCGCATCCGCGCCAGCCGATTTCCACCACAGGCGATGATCGCCGGCAGATCCATGTAGGTCTGCAGCCCCGTTACCCGGGAGTGCCCACCATGAACCCGACGCACAAAGCCGCCCAGACTCCAGGCAACCAGATCACGAGCATAAAGACAAACCGCTTCTTGCCAATGCAGCCACTCAATGGGTTGGCCCGCTGTGTTAAGCCGCAATATTCGTGCTTCCATCGACACCTCCAACGTAGAGAACCGGACAAAACCCAGAAACTACCACTTGAACATCGATACGCTACTTAGACTACGCTTTTATGACAAAGATGATTGTCAGGCCAGAGCTTTTATTATCTTTTAACTATAATTGAAATATGTGGCGCGCCGGCCTTCATAAAAGAATACTGGAGAAAACTAAAAAAAGCTCTCTCCAGTTAACATGCGGAGAAAATTTTTTGCAGTAATTCAGCCGGTGATCGACTTGGACGACGGCACAATGGCTTCATCAACCGCCGGCACCACCACTGATGGTTCTTCCTTCTGACGGCTGACCAGACGCTTGGTCTTGTCCCGGAAATATTTTTCGATATAGATATAGGTAAAACGCGAAATCAATATTGTCAGCAATAACAGGAAAATATTGATCAGGATGGCCCAGATTCCGAGATTGCGCGGCAAGGTCTTAAACACCACCTCCCACAGGTTGGAAAAGAACGAGAGGATGATGTTGTGCGTCAGATAAATGGAATAAGACCAGAGTCCGATACTGCGCAGCGGTGTTGTATCCAGTAACCGGCCTACCACCCCGTGAGAATGACTGGCAAAGACCATCAACAGCACACAGAAAGACACCAGCGTCAGCACCAGGTAACCATCGCCCCGGTGCGATAAGGACACCGCCGCAGCGGTAAAGGCAACCGCCACAATCTCCAGCGCATGAATATTGAAACGCGCCAGCAAGCGCTCAATCTCACCTTTCCAGCGAAATAACAGGACACCACAATAAAACGCGGCGATGCAGCGGATAAATCCATAGTCATAGGTCCCATCCATCTGACCGGAGGTATTTACGCTGAAGATAAACGCGTAACCGGGGATGATGACCAGCCAGGGAAATATCTTTCCTCCCTTGCGATCCAGAGTGATCAGCAGCACAAAGAATGCGATGTAGGTAAAGAACTCAACACTGATGCTCCAGCTGGGATGATTCCATGACAGATAATCATGCACCCCCATGCCCTGGATCAGAAACAGGTTGCTGACAAAGGAGTACAGGTTGTTATGTTCAAACTGGTCCACGCCACCATAACCGGCGCTGATGAAATATTGCTTGCCGAGGATATAAGGCACCCACACCAGCAACATAAACAGATGCAAAGGATAAATGCGCCCCAGTCGCAGGGCGATGTATTCGCGAAAGGCCAGCCCCCCACGGATTTTGTCCGCATAGGCCAGCGTTAAAACAAAGCCCGAGAGGATGAAAAAGAAATCAACAAACAAATAGCTGTTTTTAACGAAATCGAGGCTTTTGTTGCCCACGATAAAGTGTGAATGGAAAAGTAAGACAAGGCACGCCGCAACCCCGCGCAACGATTCCAGCTTGCTGTACATAGCAACCCCCTTTGCATTGTCCAAGACCGAGCTTTAAACAGACAAACTGCCGCAGCCTAATCCTGAGTTGGCGAAAGAACAATGACAACGGGCGGGATAATGGAAGAAAAACTTTCTGTGGATCACAAAACGTATCACTGGTGTCGTGAAAATAATTTTATGCGCAAAGTATCTACACAACTTAATGACAGCGCCCGTCGATAATAGCCGAAAGGCCATCACAGGCAAACCAGAAAAAACAAAACCCCCGCTGCGGGGGGCAACGGGGGTCGGTGTCTTACAGGATGGGAGCCCTACCTTAGGCTGATATGGCACAACTCCTGTTGATCCTTGCCACACAGATCCGTGTGTATGCGTCCGTAACAGGTGCCATTATTGTTGAACGGAACGTCAGTCACCAGTGGGCATTGGCGGAGAGTTTTGTAGGATATGTCTCACACGGCAGCGGATTTTTCACCCTTACTGCCCCCTTCTGTAAAACTCCTGCCACCTTTGGCCGGAGGGGGTTTATAATCGCGCCCCTTGCAGGCGCTGCAACACCTCACCTGCAGTGCTATCCCTGGGCCCCAAAACCTGGAGCAGACTATGGCAGTAAAAAAGAAAGGCGCGGATTTTGAGCAATCCCTTAACGCGCTGGAAACCCTTGTGAACAAGATGGAACAGGGTGATATGACACTGGAAGAGTCACTCAAGGCTTTTGAAACCGGCATTCAGCTGACGCGGGAATGCCAGGCACGATTGGCAGCGGCCGAGCAGCAGGTACAGAAGCTGGTAGAAAACCAGGGTGTTGTATCCCTTGAGCCCTTTGATCCCCAGGGCAATGACGAATGAGTGAAGACTTCAACCGGTTTATAGCTGAGTGCCGTCAGCGCGTGGATTCTGCACTGCAGAACCTGCTGCCGCCGGTTTCAGGTAATGGTGAGCGCCTGCGCGAGGCCATGCGCTACAGCCTGTTTAACGGCGGCAAACGGGTTCGTCCGATTCTGGTGTATGCCAGCGGGCGGGCAGTCAGCAATTCACTGACCCAAGCGCAGCAGGATTCCCTGGATACCATCGCCTGTGCCCTTGAATGCATCCATGCCTACAGTCTGGTCCACGACGACCTGCCAGCCATGGATGACGATGATCTGCGCCGCGGCAAGCCCACCTGCCATATCGCCTTTGATGAGGCAACAGCTATTCTCGCCGGTGACGCGCTCCAGACCCTTGCCTTTGAACTGCTCAGCACTGCCCCTTATATGGATGATGCCTGCAAGGTCGCGCTGTTACAGCAACTGACCCGGGCATCCGGCGTCCATGGTATGGTGCTCGGTCAGGCTATCGACCTGGCGGCAGTCAATCATCAGCTGGACCTGGCGCAACTGGAAACCATGCACCGCCACAAGACCGGCGCCCTGATCAGTGCCAGCGTGGCGATGGGGGCCATTGCCTGTGGTGCCGATGAAACACAGCTGGCCGCGCTGAATACTTACGCGGCAGCAATAGGCCTCGCCTTTCAAGTGCAGGATGACATCCTTGATGTCACTACAGATACGGCCACCCTGGGCAAACAACAGGGTGCGGATATAGCGCGGAATAAACCTACTTATGTGTCCCTGCTGGGACTGGAGCAGGCGCGGACCAAGGCACAGGAACTGCACCAGCAGGCATTGCTGGCCCTGGCTGGTTTTGATGAACGAGCGCAGCTACTGCGTGCACTTTCGGCATACATCATCGAACGCAGTCACTGAGCCGTTGCCTTAATCTGAAGAAGCCCATGTAAACCGGCGCTAGGCAATAGCCTGCTGCCCGCCTACAATGTCGCCCCTTCACCGTGTAAATAAAGATCAATTTGACCAACCGATGGCCGTGAATGTTTAACGAAATACCCACCAGCCGCCCGTCTACGCCGCTTCTGGACAGCATTGACTCTCCGGCCGAGCTGCGTGCACTCAGCGAAAAGCAACTGCCGGAGCTGGCTGAAGAGTTGCGTGCATTCCTGCTTTATACCGTCGGCCAGACCGGTGGTCACTTTGGCGCTGGGCTGGGCGTGGTCGAGCTGACCATTGCGCTGCACTATGTTTACCAGACTCCTGATGACCGTCTGGTCTGGGACGTGGGTCATCAAACCTATCCCCATAAGATCCTCACCAACCGCCGCGAGCGGATGCACAGCATGCGCCAGGGCGGCGGCCTGTCCGGCTTTCCCAAGCGAGACGAAAGTGACTACGACACCTTTGGTGTAGGCCACTCCAGCACTTCCATCAGTGCGGCCCTGGGCATGGCTATCGGCAGCCAGATGGCGGCAAGCGAGCGTAAATGTGTGGCCGTAATCGGCGATGGCGCCATGACTGCCGGTATGGCCTTTGAGGCGCTGAACCATGCAGCGCATCTCGACAGCGATATGCTGGTCATCCTCAACGACAACAATATGTCCATCTCGCCCAATGTGGGCGGCCTCGCGACTTACCTGTCCAAGATCTGGGGTAGCAAGTTTTACAACTCGCTGCGGGAAGGCTCCAAACAGGTGCTGACCAAGATTCCCCAGGCCTGGGAGTTTGCGCGTCGTACCGAAGAACACTTCAAAGGCTTCGTCTCTCCCGGCACCCTGTTCGAGGAGATGGGCTTCAACTATATCGGCCCGATTGATGGCCACGACCTGATCAGCCTGGTGCGCTACCTGCGCAATCTGCGCGAGGTTAAAGGCCCCAAGCTGCTGCACGTGATCACCCGCAAAGGCAAGGGCTTTGGTCCCGCCGAGGATGACCCGGTCGGGTATCACGCACTCAATAAGATCGAGCCTAAGAAAACCGTCATCAAGAACGCCAACATCACAGTGAAGCCCAGATACCAGCAGGTATTCGGGGACTGGCTGTGCGATATGGCCGCCCGGGACGAGCGTCTGGTAGGTATTACCCCAGCCATGCGCGAGGGTTCAGGTATGGTGGAATTTGCCGACCGGTTCCCCGAGCGGTTTTATGATGTGGCTATCGCCGAGCAGCACGCAGTGACCCTTGCTGCAGGTATCGCCTGTGAGGGCCAGAAACCCGTGGTAGCTATTTACTCCACCTTCCTCCAGCGCGCGTATGACCAGGTCATCCACGATGTTGCGCTGCAGAACCTTGATGTCACCTTTGCCATCGACCGCGCCGGCATGGTCGGCGAAGACGGCGCAACGCACGCGGGTGCATTCGATATCAGCTTCCTGCGCTGCATTCCCAACATGGTCATCGCCGCGCCCAGTGATGAAAATGAGTGCCGTCAGCTGCTCTACACTGCCTACCAGCACCCGGGACCTGCCGCTGTACGTTATCCACGCGGAGCCGGTACAGGTGTTGCCATCAGTCAGGCGATGACGGAACTGCCCATCGGTAAAGGCCTGTTGAAGCGCGAAGGCAAGCAGGTCGCCATCCTCAGTTTCGGCACCTCATTGACCAGTGCGCTGCAGGTGGCGGAAAAGCTGAATGCCAGCGTCTGCGACATGCGCTTTGTCAAACCGCTGGATACCGAGTTGATTGAACGTATGGCGGCCGAGCATAGCCTGTTGGTAACACTGGAAGAAAACGTCATCGCCGGGGGTGCGGGAGCTGCTGTCAGCGAGCACCTCGCCAGCATCGGCGTCGTAATGCCGGTACTTCACCTCGGCTTTGGCGATCACTTTGTAGAACAGGACAGCCAGAAACAGCAGCTGGTTGACCAGGGGCTGGATGCTGCGGGCATTGAACAGGCGATTACTGCACGGCTGGCGTTACTGGCGGGGAAAAAGATTGTTGCGGGTTAACTGAGTCCTTCAGGAGCAGATCATGAGCGGCCACATTGCGAAAGTATCCCATCAGGTATTTTTCTGGCTGAAGAACCCGGACTCTGCCGAAGATCTCGAACAACTCCTCACCGGTATCCGCAGCCTGTCCACCATCGAGACAGTGCGCGGCCTTCATGTGGGCGTCCCCGTTGCCACACAACAGCCGTCCGCGATTGACAGCGACTGCAGCGCCTCCGTTCTGCTGTTCTTTGACAGCATTGAAGAACAGAACACCTACCAGACTCATCCACTGCATGAGCAGTTCATCGCCGATCATGCTCATTTATGGAGCAGGGTAGCCATGTTCGACGCTGTCAGCTGCGCCCCGGAAAATGAGTTCGGGATGTAACTTCAGCCTTGGGTCCAGGGCGCCCCTGCGGCAAATTTATCCACCAGAAAATCGATGAACAGCCGCACCTTGGCTGCCAGATACCGTTGTTGGGGATAAAGCACCCACACACCGGTATCGGTAAATTGATACTCATCCAGCACGGACACCAACTGCCCACTCGCCAGATATTCGCCCACGTAGTAATCGGGCAGCTGTGCCAGTCCTATGCCGCGCAGCGCCGCATCCACCAGTGCCGGCCCGGAGTTAGCCTGCCAGTTACCCTTGACCACCAGATCCTTGCGGGCGCCCTTATCCAGGAACAGCCAGTGATCCCGGGAGCCGATCAGACAGTTGTGCTGCTCCAGATCCGCCAGCCGTGTTGGGCGCGGGTGCTGGGAGAAATAGGCTGGCGACCCCACCACATACTCGCGCCGATCACACAGGCGACGGGCAATCAAGGTGGATTCGCGAAGCACCCCCATGCGGATCGCGATGTCGTAGCCTTCCTCAATCAATTCCAGCTGCCGGTTGCTCAGGTGCATACTGATCTTCAGCTGTGGATACAAGGTGTGGAATTCATTAACCAGCGGCGCTATGTAGCGCTCCCCAAAGGTAGTGGCTGCGGTGATCTTGAGGGTGCCGGTAGGATTGGTCTGATGGTGGTGCAGCGCAAGCTCGGCGTCCTTGAACCCCTCAAACAGCTGCCTGCAGCTCTCGTAATAGAGGGCACCGCTGTCGGTCAGGCGAATCTGGCGCGTAGTACGATACAGCAGCTGGGTCCCCAACTGCTGCTCCAGCTGACTGACCAGCCGGCTGATATGCGAACTTGATACTTGTAATTGGCGGGCTGCTGCTGAAAAATTGCCCAGCCGCACCACTTCAACAAACGCCTCAATTCTCTCCCAACGCTGCATTATTGTCTCTCTGCAATAATTATGTGTAAAAATGGCTGTTTATGTTTCAGGAGGGGATAGTCTACACTGATTATCTTGTCCAAAGAATCTCTAAACTTAACCCTACGCATTAAAGCTGCTCTTACTCACCTTGGAGGACTCCTCATGAAATCCCGTGCTGCCATTGCCTTTGCTGCTGGAAAACCGCTGGAACTGGCTGAAATTGATGTTCAAGGGCCCAAGCAGGGCGAAGTGCTGGTGCGGATTGTAGCCACCAGTGTCTGCCACACCGATGCCTACACCCTGTCCGGCGCAGACCCGGAAGGTGTATTTCCCGCTATCCTGGGGCACGAAGGTGCCGGGATCGTGGAAGAAGTCGGTCCCGGCGTCACCAGTCTTAAGCCGGGCGACCATGTGATTCCGCTCTACACCGCAGAGTGTGGCAAGTGTAAGTTCTGCCTCTCCGGCAAGACCAACCTCTGTGGTGCCGTGCGCGCTACCCAGGGCAAGGGCTTGATGCCGGATGGCACTTCCCGTTTCTCCTTTGAAGGAAAGCCACTGTTTCACTATATGGGCACCTCTACCTTTTCTGAATACACCGTGCTTCCGGAAGTCTCCCTGGCCAAGGTGTCTGCCGAAGCGCCGCTGGACAAGATCTGTCTGCTGGGCTGCGGCGTGACGACCGGTATCGGCGCGGTCATCAATACGGCCAAGGTGCAGCCGGGCTCAACCGTGGCGGTGTTCGGTCTGGGCGCCATCGGGCTGGCTGTGATTCAGGGTGCGAAGATGGTGAACGCCGCACGCATCATCGCCATTGATATCAATCCCGATAAATTCGAGCTGGCCCGCCAGTTCGGTGCGACCGACTTCGTCAATCCCAAGGATTATGCGGACCCGATCCAGCAGGTGATCGTCGACATGACCGACGGTGGTGTGGATTACTCCTTCGAATGTATTGGCAACGTGAACGTCATGCGCTCTGCGCTGGAGTGCTGCCACAAAGGCTGGGGCGAATCCATCATCATCGGTGTGGCGGGCGCCGGCCAGGAAATCTCCACCCGTCCGTTCCAGCTGGTTACCGGCAGGGTCTGGAAGGGCTCGGCGTTCGGCGGCGTGAAAGGTCGCAGCCAGCTTCCGGGTTACGTGGAACAATACATGCGCGGTGAGATCAAGATCGATGAGTTCATCACCCACGACATGGCGTTCGAAAAAATCAACGAAGCCTTCGACCTGCTCCACGAGGGCAAAAGCATTCGTACCGTGTTGCATTACTGAGGTTAGCTTTCGGTGGCGTACGGAGGCGCGCAAGATCCGTGGAATCATCAACCCGCACCGATATGCAACACCTGTAGGTCGGATTAGCACAGCGTAATCCGACATCAACAGCGAGCCGCAGCTCATGCACCGCCGTTGTCTGTGGCAGTTGTCGGATTACGCCTTTGGCTAATCCGACCTACGGGGGAGTCATCCTGCACCACATGCAACACCTGTAGGTCGGATTAGCGCAGCGTAATCCGACATCAACAGCGAGCTGCAGCTCATACACCGCCGTTGCCTGTGGCACTTGTCGGATTATGCCTTTGGCTAATCCGACCTACGGGGGGAGTCATCCCGCACCCGCATGCAACACCTGTAGGTCGGATTAGCGCAGCGTAATCCGACACCGGCAGTGAGCCGCAGCTCATGCACCGCCGTTGCATTTGCATTTTCGATTCACTTACTTCACAACGGAGTGATCATGTCTCAAGCATCTTCTCTTTCCCTGCTGTCGTCCACCCGCAGTTTTGGCGGTTGGATCAAGCGTTATAAGCACACGTCCAACGTCCTGAACTGCGAGATGATCTTTGCCATCTACCTGCCGCCGCAGGCGGAAAGCGGCGCGGTGCCGCTGCTCTGGTGGCTGTCCGGGCTTACCTGTACTGATGAAAACTTCATGCAGAAAGCGGGGGCACAACGGGTTGCCGCCGAACTGGGCATAGCGATCATCTGCCCCGATACCAGCCCTCGGGGCGTGAACCTGCCGGGGGAGGATGACAGCTATGACTTCGGCTCCGGGGCCGGTTTTTACGTCAACGCCACACAGGCTCCCTGGAATCAGCACTACCAGATGTACGACTACATTGCTGAGGAACTGCCCGCACTCGTTAAGGCAAACTTTCCAGTTAATGGTCGGGAGGCTATCAGCGGCCACTCCATGGGCGGACATGGTGCGCTGGTACTGGCCCTGCGCAACCCACAGCGCTACACCTCGGTGTCAGCCTTTGCGCCCATCGTCAATCCCAGTAACTGCCCCTGGGGGCAGAAGGCGTTTACTGGCTATCTTGGAGATAACCAGGATCTGTGGGCGCAGTATGATGCCTGCGCCCTTATCGCCAGCGGAGCCTCGAGCCAACCGCTGCTGATCGACCAGGGTGACAGCGACAACTTTCTTAAAGAGCAACTCAAGCCGGAGCTGCTTGAGCAGGCCTGCCGCACCCATGATCATCCGCTGACCCTGCGTTACCAGCCGGGTTACGATCACAGTTATTTCTTTATCGCGACCTTTATAGAAGAGCATCTGCGCTACCACGCAGAGCACCTTAAGAACGCTTAATGGAGCTGGCAGGGACGCCGCCATATCTCTGGAGAGCCAAGGCTGTCCTCCCCGTCTTTACCTCTCTTTACGCCGTTTTTCATCCCCCGTCTCCATGCAAACCTTGCCCGGCACGGCGCTTTCAGGTAACCTTTTTGGCAATAGATTATATTATATGATTAATTGGCAAAATCTCAGTTTTCGGTCCCCTTAAGCCTGACCCTGGATGGCTGCAGATAGTAGTAGCGCCCCGGCTGGCGCTGATGAATATCAGCTCGCGCGAGTGTGAATTGATGTCTGACAATAACAAGATCAAAAAACCGCTTCGCTCAGCACAATGGTTTGGCGAGAGGGATAAAAACGGTTTCATGTACCGCAGCTGGATGCGCAATCAGGGCATCCCCGAGCATCATTTTCAAGGGCGTCCCATCATTGGCATCTGCAACACCTGGTCGGAACTGACACCCTGTAATGCCCATTTTCGAGAGCTGGCCGACCGGGTAAGACGGGGAGTGCTTGAAGCAGGCGGCGTCCCGGTAGAGTTTCCCGTCTTTTCCAATGGCGAATCCAACCTCCGCCCCACCGCCATGCTCACCCGCAACCTGGCCTCCATGGATGTCGAGGAATCGATTCGCGGCAATCCCATCGATGGGGTGGTTTTACTGGTGGGCTGTGACAAGACAACCCCCGCCCTGTTGATGGGCGCCGCCAGTTGCGATCTGCCCACCATCGTGGTCACCGGCGGCCCTATGCTCAACGGTAAACACAAAGGGATGGATGTCGGGTCCGGCACCCACGTCTGGCGCATGAGCGAAGACTACAAGGCCGGCCTGATCTCCCTGCAGGAATTCATGGATGCGGAAGCGGACATGTCGCGCTCCGCCGGTACCTGCAACACCATGGGCACCGCCTCTACCATGGCCTGCATGGTAGAGGCCATGGGCGTCTCTCTGCCGCAGAATGCAGCGATCCCCGCCGTTGATGCCCGCCGCAGCGCCCTCGCCTTTGCGTCGGGCATGCGCATTGTGGAGATGGTGGCCGAAGACCTGAAACTGTCACAACTGCTGACGCGGTCGGCTTTTATTAACGCCATACGGGCCAACGCTGCTATCGGCGGTTCCACCAACGCAGTCATCCACCTCAAAGCCATTGCGCAACGGGTCGGCGTGGAGCTGACGCTGGACGACTGGCAGACCTACGGACAGGACGTGCCCACCCTGGTGGACCTGCAGCCTTCGGGCCGCTACCTGATGGAAGAGTTCTACTACGCTGGCGGCCTGCCGGCCGTGTTGCGCCGGCTCGGCGAGGCCGGCCTACTGGATGGCGATGCGCTGACCGCCAACGGTAAAAGTTTGTGGGATAACAACCGCGATGCGCCCTGTTACAACAACGAGGTCATTCGTCCACTGAACAACCCGCTCTGCAAAAACGGCGGCATCTGCATCCTGCGGGGCAACCTGGCTCCGCGTGGAGCCGTATTAAAACCTTCGGCGGCGACGCCCGCCTTGATGAAGCATCGCGGTCGCGCCGTGGTGTTTGAAAATTTTGAGCATTACAAGGAACGGATCATGGACCCGGACCTGGAGGTGGATGCCGCCTCGGTACTGGTGCTGAAAAACTGCGGCCCCAAGGGATATCCGGGCATGGCAGAGGTCGGCAATATGGGGCTGCCCCCCAAGCTGTTGAAACAGGGTGTCACAGATATGGTGCGCATATCTGATGCACGCATGAGCGGTACCGCATTCGGAACCGTCGTGTTGCACGTTGCACCGGAAGCCATGGAGCTCGGCCCTCTGGCCGCCGTACAGGACGGCGACATTATTCACCTGGATGCTCAGAACGGCCTGCTTGAGCTCGACATCAGTGATGAGGAAATGCAGGCACGGATTGCTCAGCTGCGTGTTACACGCAAGCCGGTACAACCCGGCGGCTACTTACAGTTGTATATTGACCATGTGATGCAGGCCGACGAGGGCTGCGATTTTGATTTCCTGGTGGGTTGTCGCGGTGCGGATGTACCGGCACACTCTCACTGATGTCATTAACAATTAGCAACGTGCAAATAACAACATAAGAGCCGTCGATGAACCTCAGCAACCAATACCCGAGTCTGCGCGGGAAGATTGTATTGATTACCGGCGGCGCCTCCGGCATTGGCGCCAACCTGGTGGAAGCTTTTTGTCGGCAACACGCGCGTGTGGCGTTTATTGATATTCGAAATGAGGATGCCGAAAAACTTGTGGCATCACTCAGTAATATTCCGGATTGCACGGCACCGGTGTATTACCACTGTAACCTGTTAAATATTCCGCGCGTGCAGGAAACCATTGCCCGAGTGCGGAAAGATTTGGGCCTGATCAGTGTGCTGATCAACAATGCCGCCAACGATACCCGTCACGATTTCCGCAAGGTTACCGTGGCTTACTGGGATGAGCGTCTGGCCGTTAACCTGCGTCACCATTTTTTTGCGGCTCAGGCAGTTTACTGGCATATGAAGGAGTTGGGCGGTGGTTCCATTATCAATCTCGGCTCCATGAGCTGGTACGCCACCCAGGGCGGCATGCCCGGTTACACCAGTTCTAAAGCGGCCATAGAAGGCCTGACCCGTGGTCTCGCCCGCGATATGGGCGGTGACAATATCCGGGTGAATACGCTGGTGCCCGGATGGGTAATGACCGAACGGCAGCTGGCTATGTTGAAGAGCGAGAAAACGGCACCGGTGATCCTTGATAATCAGTGCCTGAAAAAAAATGTCATGCCGGAAGATATCAGTGCAATGGCTTTGTTTCTTGCGTCGGACGACAGTCGGCTTTGTACGGCACAGCATTTCATTGTGGATGGGGGATGGATTTAACGGTGGGGAAAGTTGTCGGATTACGCTGCGCTAATCCGACCTACAGTTACAGATTAGAGAATAGGGATTGCGGATTGCGGATTGCGGATTGCGGATTGCGGATTGCGGATTGCGGATTGCGGATCAATGATGTTCTGTGCCGTACGTAAAGATAACCAAGTATAAAGATAACCAGGCAGTAAATAACCGGAAGAATAATTGATTACGTGAACACCTAATAATGTCATTTTCACGAGGAAGAAAACCATGAAACGATTTTTACGCTCGCTTTACACCACGGCCCTTGCCTCTACCCTGGTGGTCGCCAGCTCGGCATCTGCCTTAACTGTTGGCTTTTCTCAAGTGGGTTCAGAAAGCGGCTGGCGCACCAGCTTCTCAGAATCCGTTAAAGCGGAAGCCGCAAAACGGGACATCAATCTGAAATTTTCTGATGCCCAACAAAAGCAGGAAAATCAGATTAAAGCTGTGCGCAGTTTTATCGCTCAAGGTGTTGATGCCATCATCATCGCTCCCGTCGTGGAAACCGGTTGGCAGCCGATCCTGATGGAAGCCAAACGGGCGCGCATTCCAGTGGTCATTGTTGATCGCAATGTGGCTGTCAACAACGACACGCTTTACCTCACCCGTATTGCCCCTGACTTTGAGCTGGAAGGCGAAAAGGCCGCAAGCTGGTTGATGGAAAAGACCGAGGGCAAATGCAACATCCTTGAACTCCAAGGCACCGTAGGTTCAAGCGCAGCAATCGGACGCATGAAGGGCTTCAATAAAGTACTGGCTCAATATCCGGATGCGAAGATTGTGCGCAGCCAGACTGCCGAATTTACTCGAGCCAAAGGAAAAGAAGTCATGGAAAGTCTGCTGAAAGCTGAAGGTGGTGGCAAAAATATCTGTGCACTCTGGGCTCACAATGACGAGATGGCGCTGGGTGCGATTCAAGCCATCAAAGAAGCCGGCCTGCAGCCGGGCAAAGATATCCTTGTTGTCTCCGTGGACGCGGTTGATGACGCACTCAAAGCCATTGTAGACGGCACCATCAA
Organism: uncultured Cellvibrio sp.; assembly: GCA_937958105.1. Lineage (GTDB taxonomy): Bacteria > Pseudomonadota > Gammaproteobacteria > Pseudomonadales > Cellvibrionaceae > Cellvibrio. The sequence goes on along the minus strand of CALFXJ010000061.1, from coordinate 221,319 downwards.
CGTTTCCGTCGAACTCAGTCCACACCTTGGTGGTCCGGCGTTCGATGTTATCGAGCAATACCGTAACGGCAAAAAAGATTTCGAAAAATGGATTCGCATGGGCGGAAAAGTATTTACCGCCGAGAATGCCGCCGAGGAACTGGCACAGCGTAAATAATAACTACCAGCCCTGCGACGGGCTGCAGGTCGGATCAGCCGCAGAGCGGCGATCCGACTTTCAACCATTACAGAAATCTGACGGCGCCGGATAGCTCCAACAACAATCAACAATGTCCGGGCCGATTCTTCTTTAACACATTGTCGGAATGCGCCGCTGCGCAGATAATCCGATCTGAAGGCGAAGATCGATTTATGTCTAACGCTACTGCTGTTCTCCAACTGCGGGGAATCCATAAAAAATTTCCCGGCGTCCATGCATTGAAGGGCGTTGACTTTACGCTGCGCCCGGGTGAAATCCATGCACTGCTGGGTGAAAACGGCGCGGGTAAATCCACGCTGATCAAGGTGATGACCGGTGTATACACCCGCGATGGCGGCGATATATTGCTGGACGGCCAGCCTATATTTCCCGCCAGCACCGGCGATGCGCAGGCACTGGGTATCAGCACCGTGTATCAGGAAGTCAATCTGCTGCCGAATCTCACCGTTGCGCACAATATCTACCTCGGCCGTGAACCTAAACGCTGGGGCCTGATTGACTGGAAGACGATCAATCAACGGTCGCGTGAACTGTTGAAGAATTACGACCTGGATATTGATGTCACGCAGCCTTTGTCCAGTTATTCCATCGCCGTACAACAACTGATTGCGATTGCACGAGGCGTTGATATGTCAGCCAAGGTGCTGATCCTCGACGAACCCACCGCCAGCCTTGACGCCGATGAAGTGCAGTCGCTGTTCCGCATCATGCGCAGCCTGAAAGAGCGCGGCATCGGCATTGTCTTTGTAACGCACTTTCTCGATCAGGTTTACGCGGTGTGCGATCGCATTACCATACTGCGCAATGCGGAGCTGGTCGGCGAATTTGAGGCCGCAACCCTGACCCGCCCCGAACTGGTAGGACACATGCTGGGCAAAGAACTGGCAGCGCTGGAAGATCGGCTGCATCAGACCACCAGCGAATCGGCGGCAGCGCCGGCTTTGACCCTCACCCAGGTTGGCAGACCCGGCACACTTGAACCTGTTGACCTGCAGGTTGCACAGGGTGAAGTGGTAGGCCTGGCCGGTCTGCTGGGCTCCGGCCGTACGGAGCTATGCCGCCTGATCTTTGGTGTCGATAAAAAGCAGAGCGGCACCATGGTGTTTCAAGGCAAGACCATTCATTTGTCATCCACAAAAGAGGCCATCGACCTCGGCATGGGTCTGTGCCCGGAAGATCGCAAACACGATGGCATCCTTGGACCGCTGTCGATCCGCGAAAATATTATCCTGGCACAGCAGATCAAGCAGGGCTGGTGGCGATTTATTCCGCGCAAACAACAAAATGCCATCGCAGAAAAATATGTAAAAGATATCAATATCGCCACCTCGGATATTGAAAAACCCATTGAACAGCTCAGCGGTGGAAACCAGCAAAAGGTTATCCTCGCCCGCTGGCTCGCATCCAACCCGAGCCTGCTGCTCCTCGATGAACCTACGCGCGGCATCGACATAGGTGCACACGCCGAGATTATCAAACTGATTCGCCAATTGTGTGAGCAGGGACTGTCTCTGATTGTCGCTTCCTCCGAACTGGAAGAGCTGGTTGCCTTCAGCGATAAAGTCGTGGTGCTGCGGGACCGCAGAAAAGTCGCAGAGCTGACCGGCAGCGATATCCAGCCTGACACCATCATGCGCGCAATTGCATCTGCATAACTTTCAGCCGAGACGTAAACGAGCCCCGATATGAATGCATTTTTATCCAACCCGCAGCTGCGCCGCTATCTTTGGCCGGTAGCCGGACTGCTGCTTCTGTTGCTAATCAACCTGATTATCTCACCGGAGTTTTTCAACCTCACCTTTAAGGACGGCCGCTTCTACGGCAGCCTGATTGACGTACTGAATCGTGCTGCACCCATTGCGCTGCTGGCTATCGGTATGACACTGGTGATCGCCACCGGCGGTGTCGACCTGTCTGTTGGTTCGGTCATGGCTATCGCCGGTGCGGTGAGTGCTTATCTCATTGTCTCCGGCGTCGACAGCCTTACGGTAATTATTGCCGGCGGTCTCGCGGCCGGTCTGGTCGGCGGGATGATCAACGGACTATTGGTTGGCTACATGAATATCCAGCCTATCGTTGCCACCTTGATTCTGATGGTGGCCGGTCGCGGTGTAGCGCAGCTGATCAATGAAGGACAGATCGTCACCTTCCAACATGAGGCGTTCAGTTTTCTCGGCACCGGTTATTTTCTGGGGCTGCCGTTTCCGATCATCCTGGTCATCATCACTTTCGTGCTTGTCCAGTTGCTGATGCGTCGTACGGCCCTGGGTTTATATGTAGAAGCAGTGGGTGCGAATGCCTCTGCGAGCCGTTATCTCGGCATCAATGCCCGCGCTATTAAATTAAGTGTGTACTGTCTCGCCGGCCTCTGTGCCGCACTCGCCGGCATGATTGCTGCCGCCGACATTAAAGGTTCTGATGCAAATAACGCGGGGCTGTGGCTGGAGCTTGATGCCATTCTGGCAGTGGTCATTGGCGGTGCGTCACTGATGGGCGGACGTTTTTCTCTCGTGCTGTCGATCATCGGTGCGCTGATCATCCAGACGCTTACCGTCACCATCATCATGAGTGGCATTCCACCGAAGTTTAATCTCCTGATCAAGGCTTCCGCCATCATCCTGGTGTTGCTGATGCAATCTCCGCGGTTCCAGCAACAGTTGTCCAGCCTTATGCTGTGGAGAAAGCGTCATGGTTAATCGCAAGTTTATTCCATTAATCGTTACCTGCTGCCTGTTTTTCCTGTTATTCGGCATCGGCTCGATTCAATTTGAATCCTTTGGTACATCGCGCGTATTTTTTAATTTACTCACCGACAATGCCTTTTTGATCATCGCTGCCGTGGGCATGACCTTCGTGATTTTGTCCGGCGGTATTGATTTGTCGGTCGGTGCCGTCATTGCACTGACCGGCGTTATCAGCAGCGTTCTGATTTCACAATACAACTGGCATCCCCTGGCAGTTTTTCCGTTTGTCCTGCTGCTCGGTACCGGGTTCGGTGCGGCCATGGGTGCGCTGATTTATTTCTATAAACTGCAGCCGTTTATCGTCACTCTTGCAGGGATGTTTCTTGCGCGGGGACTGGCGAGTGTCATCAGTGAAGAATCCATTCCTATCACCCATGAGTTTTACGATGCAGTCTCCATGTTCGGTTTTGAACTGCCCGGTGGAGCCTGGATAGGAACCTCAACAATCATTTGCCTGCTGGTGCTGATTGCCGCTATCGTCGTGGCTCACTATACCCGTTTCGGCGGTCGCGTTTATGCATTGGGTGGCGATAATAACTCCGCTGCCCTGATGGGCGTTCCTCTCGCCAGCACTACCATCTCTATCTATGCCACCAGCTCTTTTCTCGCCACGCTTTCCGGAATTGTGTATTCGTTCTATACCTTCTCCGGCTATTCACTCGCTGCGGTGGGCGTAGAGCTGGATGCGATTGCGGCGGTCGTGATCGGTGGCACACTGTTGACTGGCGGTTACGGTTACGTGATTGGAACATTGGTGGGCGTGCTGATCATGGGGGTAGTACAAACCTACATCTCTTTTGACGGCACTTTGAGCAGCTGGTGGACCAAGATTGTCATCGGCATTCTGCTGTTCTGTTTTATCGCTATGCAGCGAGTACTGAGCCGAGGTCGCTAGTCAGAAGTTTTTGTCGTTTCTGAGGGATGCTTGTGCTCCTTCAGAAACGCGTAAACTACACAGGGTTTATTCCTCACGCTCCTCAGTGGGTACTGGTTCCGTATCCGCTGGTGCTTCGGCTTCCTCTTGCGGAGCAATTTCCGCTGCACCTTCCCGACTGCCCGGATGCTCACGTGGAAAAAGCTTGGCCGGTAAGAACTGACGCATAAGATCCACCACATCCTCTTCATCCTCAGGCGTAGCTTCACCCGGCGATTCCACAACGCGGAAGCGCAGGATACCGATAACCTGATTGGCTTCGGTAACGACATGAATCTGCCAGCGTCCACTGGGGTACAGCGGAAAGTTCATCTTATGCGTCCACGCCCGGTAACCCGCTTCGCGACCACCACTGATGTCGAGTGCAATCTTATCGACGGTGCGTCCGTTGCGGCGCCAGACATGGTAAATACGCTCGTTCAATCCGCGCGGTGCCCGGATCGCTGTATATGCATAAAGACCGGAGCGCAGCTGATCCACTGTCAGCACTTTCAAGGAATTTTCCGGCGAACGGCTCCGGTCATTCATTTGATCTGTCACTGCTACTTCCGTCAGACGCAGCGTTGCCGGTGGTATCCATCCCCGCACAAACAAGCCGATTGCCACCACCACCAGGATACCGACAAGTGTAAGCACGCTGCGCTTCCACCAGTTAAACGGCAGCGCGCGCACCACCCCCGGCAACGAAAGCAGGATGGCGATACCCAGGGATAACACATACGTTTTTGGTGTAGGCAGATGGAAGATGATCGGCAGGGCCGTCAACAGAACAGCGAACAGCGTGACGCCATGAAAGATAAAATACAACCAGCGTTTTGCCGCCAGCCAGGGGTAGTAGATGGGGTCGACGATGGAGACAAACGCAGCGATGATCAGCAGTGTGGTAAACACCACCTGGCCACCATTCCAGACGGTAGTGATGACGAAAAAGGGCACCACGAAGAACAGACTTTCCTGATGCACCAACTGCGTAGCAAAACTTAATAACGGTGGCGGAAGCTTAAAGCCGAACCAGGAAGATACGCTACGCTGTAACAGATTCTCCAGCGCAAGCCATACCCAGCTCACCAGCATCAGGGCTGATACCAGCTGCGCGAATTTTTCCTGTTCGCGCTCCACCAGAAAAAAACTCGCCACGCCCGATACAAAACCAAAGATAGCAACAGCCCAGGGGTACCGGGTAATCAGTGCGATGCCCCATAACACCCATTTTTTCGCGACGGCGGTTGCCTTAGGTATGAACCCTTGCATCATCAATGGTAAAAGTTATTCCGGTCAGTGATTCCCATCATCACTCCACTTGTTGAGGAGAAAGATCTGAATACATTAAGCGGAGCGGTTACATATTCAGAATAGACGTCAGCTTTCGGTTGACGCTCCCGCGCCTGAAATAGTTCGTACGTCTGGCAGAAATGTGTCGATGGCACCAAGCCTTTATCCAGAATTTAGAACCAGTTTACATTTGAATAATCTGTACCAGCTTTAGAGCCACGCCCGGCGTTCACACATCCATAAAAAAAGAGCGATAGCATATCAAATGCTATCGCTCTTCTTCTGTCATTAAGCGCGCTTAACTCAGCGCATTGAATTTACTCCGCCGTGTGGACGTGGCGTTTAAGTTTGTGGCGCATGAAAAACAGCAGACCAAAAGCGATGATCAGAAACGCCGGGAACAACGCCAGATTCTGCAAGGTTGCCTGTCCTGCTGCGACTTCAACCGCTTCAGCAGTGATGCCACTGGCAATCGCTTCTGCCTTGGCATCATCCAGCCAGCCACCAATAACCGGGTTCCAGATCGACATGGAGAACATTCCTGCCCCACCCAGCAATGACATCCCCAGGGCACCGGTCTTGGGCTGGTACTCGCTGATAAACCCGATCATGGTCGGCCAGAAATAGGTTACGCCCAGCGCAAACACCACCGCCGATACGTACACCATCATGCCTGATGCCTGGCTCAGTAAAAGAATGCCGATGGTGGTGACGATGGCAGACATCCACAACACACCCGCTGCGTTGAAGGCTTCAACAATCGGCCCGGCAAAGTAACGGCCCAGCGCCATCACGCCAGTTACCAGTGCAAGGAACAGCATGGGGTGTGCGCCTGAAGCGCCGAAGATCAATTCGGCCCACTGGTTGGTGCCGAATTCAGACGCTGCGGTGAGCGTCATGCAGAAGAACATAAAGATAAACAGCGGTGAAAAGAGCGCACGGATATTAGTGCTGGTTGAGGTTTCAATATTGGCACTGGCCGGGAACGGCTGACCGAAGATCATCACGCCATAGATGATGGTGGGGATAATCATCACCGCAATCTGCAGCTGCCAGCCCAGGCCCATCTTGGACATGGCTGCCGATACCAGCGCACCTATCACAATACCGCCGGGGAACCACACGTGGAATTTATTCAGCATGGTGGTTTTCTTGGTGTGGTAGATATCAGCAATCAGGGGGTTACAGGCCGCTTCAACAGAACCATTGGCAAAGCCGATGAAGAAGCTGGACAGCAGCAGCGTCCAGAAGCCACTGGCACTCATGGTCAGCACAAGTCCCAGCAGATGGCAGATAAACGCCAGGTACATGAGTTTTTTTGCACCCAGGTAGTTATAGATCAAACCACCAAACATCATCGCTACCGGAAAACCAAAGAATGCCATCCCGTTGATCCAGCCAAGCTGCTGGTTGGACAGATCAAAACTGCGGGAGAGATCATTGAGGATGCCGGCGCGAATCGCGAAAGTCATAGCCGTAACAATCAGTGCGATACAGCTTGCATTAAAGATTCTGGATGGATTAACGGTATTACCCATAGCGTTTACCTGATTATTGTTGTGAGAATTTATTGTGTTATTGATCACGGCCCGCGCTGTGGCGAAGTGCCTCGTGGCAGCTTCGCCTCGGCGGCCCGGTTACAGTGCCGTCCAGGTACCGTTGGCACTGGATGAGTGTAATACGGCCTGGATAAAACGCATACCCTCTACGCCGGTTTCAATCCCCGGTACCCATTCCTGCATCTCGTGAGTCCTGCCCTCCTGGCGTGCCAGCAGAATGTCCGCAAAATCCTGGTACAGGTTGGCAAAACCTTCGAGGTAACCCTCAGGGTGTCCGCCCGGTGTGCGCATACCCCGCGCAGCCACATCACTGCCGATATCACCGCGGCGAGTAATACGCTGACGCGGTTTATTCAACTCAGCAAACCATAATTCATTTGGATTTTCCTGGGCCCATTCAATACCGGCTTTTTCGCCATAGACACGGATACGCAGGCCGTTTTCACACCCGGGCGCAACCTGACTGCTCCACAGCATCCCCTTGGCCCCCTCAGCAAATCGCAACATGACATGCACGTTATCGTCCACGGCCCGGCCATCAACAAAGCTGGCCAGGTCGGCGCAGACGGCCTCCACTTTTTGCTGGGTAATGAAACGGGCCAGCTGAAAAGCGTGGGTGCCGATATCACCAAGGCAACCGGCCAGCCCGGAGCGCGCCGGGTCAGTGCGCCAGGATGCCTGCTTGTTGCTCTCATCTGCAGCTTCCGTCAGCCATTCCTGCGGGTACTCCACCTGTACAACGCGCAGTTTCCCCAATTTGCCCTGAGCCACCAGCTCGCGGGCATAACGCACCAGCGGATAGCCGCTGTAGTTGTGGGTAAGGCCAAAGAAACAACGGGAGGACTGCACCAGTTTTTCCAGTTCCAGGGCTTCTTCCAGTGTGCGGGTCACCGGCTTGTCACAGATCACGTCCATACCGGCTTCAAGACAGGCTTTGGCCACTGGGAAGTGCATATGGTTTGGCGTAACAATGACGACGACCTGTGCACCATCGGGACGATTTTTTTCCGCCCGGATCATGTCTTCATAGGAGGTGTAAGCGCGATCACTCGCAATGTGCAGATCTGCTGCCGAAGCCTGCGCAACATCCGGTTTGGAAGACAAGGCACCGGCTACCAGTTCAAAACGATCATCCATACGTGCGGCGATACGATGCACCGCACCGATAAAAGCACCGCGACCGCCGCCAACCATTGCATATCGAATCTTGGGAGTTGTCATCGTGAATCTTCTTCTGTCTGGGTGGATGAAGCCTGCATGAACAACGTCATGCAGGACATGGACACATTACACTTTCAAACCGAGAACACGGCGATTGGCCACTTCGTCGGTGCCGCCTTTGGCAAAATCATCAAAGGCTTTTTCAGTCACGCGAATAATGTGGTCCTGAATAAACTTCGCACCCTCTTTCGCACCATCTTCCGGATGCTTCAGGCAGCATTCCCACTCCAGCACCGCCCAGCCATCGAAATCATAAGCCGCAAATTTGGAAAAAATTTGTTTGAAATCCACCTGGCCGTCGCCTAATGAACGAAAGCGTCCGGCGCGGTCTACCCAGTTTTCATAACCGCCATAAACCCCCTGCTGCGCAGTAGGATTAAATTCCGCATCTTTGACATGGAACATCTTGATGCGATCGTGATAGCGATCGATAAATGCGAGGTAGTCGAGCTGCTGTAAAACGAAGTGGCTGGGATCAAACAGAATATTACAGCGCGGATGGTTTTCTACCGCAGCCAGGAAGCGCTCGAAGGTTGCACCATCGTGAAGATCTTCACCGGGATGAATTTCGTAACACACATCAACGCCAGCTTCATCGAAGGCGTCGAGGATTGGCAGCCAGCGCGCCGCCAGTTCGCGGAAACCTGTATCGACCAGACCGGCGGGACGTTGTGGCCAGGGATACAGATAGGGCCACAACAAAGCCCCGGAAAAGGTTGCGTGAGCATTCAGACCAAGATTTTTACTCGCCTTGGCTGCCAGCATCATCTGATTAACCGCCCACTTCTGCCGCTCAACCGGATTGCCGTGTACAGAGGCCGGTGCAAAACCATCAAACATTTCATCATAGGCTGGATGCACTGCAACCAGCTGCCCCTGCAGATGCGTGGACAGTTCGGTGACCACGAGGTTGTGTTTAGCGAGGGTTGCTTTAAATTCTTCACAATATTCCAGACTGGTTGCCGCACGTTCCAGATCAAAAACACGGCTGTCCCACGTCGGAATCTGCACACCTTTAAAACCCAGACTGCTTGCCCAGGCAGCAATGGTATCGAGGGAGTTGAATGGCGCTTCGTCACTACAGAATTGCGCGAGAAATATTGCGGGACCTTTGAGGGTTTTCATGGTCGTTCTCCAAGTGATCCTAGGATGTGAATTTATTCTAATCAGTGCCCTGGCAGGCAAATGGTCTGTCAGACTTTATTCGAACTGGTATAAGGGTGCGACAGCTCAAACAGTAATTTACACAACTTAACGCTGCCCCGAAATCTCCCTCAACCGCAGGCTTTATATACCCGCGAGGAAGAGGCAAAACCAGAAAAAATACGCGCCAAACTTATTTTACTGATAAAAGAAAAAGAGGCGAGTAAGGTTTTGTGAACGCAGAGCCTGTGACCGACTTAGGCTCTGCTTGTCCCTCAACAGCCAAAGCTTTTTTTGGCGCTAAAGCTTCGCTTGCTCGGCTTTGACATGTTTCATGATATTAAGAAAGGTATCTGTCCAATAAATATTTTTATTCTCGGCCAGATACTTCAACAATTCTTCGTGGGCCTCTTTCGAGACAGAAAGATGATCGCCACCAATACCGTGGAAGGTGAAGTTGGCCATGGTGCCCTTATCCGCAGCTTCCTTGACGATGTCAATCAATTGCTTGCCGGTCACATTCTCTGGAACAGCGACTGTCACAGCATAAGGGTCCAGTGTAGTCATATCGGGAATGACGCCACCAAATGCAGATTTAACGGCAACAAATTCTGACTTAACAAGCGGCAGGTAATCTTCACCACCGGCTTTCAGATCACCGCACGGCGTTGTGTAAGTACGTTCCCGTTTACCATCGATAGAAAAAAGCACCGTGTTGGCAAAACGAATTTGATCCGCCAATGCTGCAGCACTCATCTTGTCCAGATCGCGGTGAGGAACCACCCAGCTTTCACGACCGGGAATACCGCCGGAACATTGGTGGAAGATGGTGTGGTTTGCCAGCTCGTGACCATTGGCGGCGGCAGCTCGCCAATCCTCGAGACGCTTATCAATGGTGTCGCTGGCCAGCGTCAGATAAAAACTGCCTTTGAGCTGATACTTGTCCAGCGCAGGAATCGCGTTATCCAGCTGCGAATTCAATGCGTCATCATAAGCAAGATTTACCGCAGCCTTGGCACCATTGGGCCAGGTGAAGGTTTTTTTCTCTGCCGCAAAGCCGGATGGAACTGTCACTGCGACACCCAGGAGTAAGAACGCTTTAAGAAAAGTAAACTTCATGGTTTCCCCTCGTTATTGTTAGTTGTTGTCATGCATGTGCGGATAAACAAAAACGGGCTGGCCCATGCGAACCAACCCGTTTATTAATCAACCCGATGGCGAGTCATAATCAGATTTTCATATCGCCAAAGAAGTTTTTCATCCCGTCAAACCAGCTGCGCTGCCTTGGCGAGTTTTTGCCACCGTGCATGGTAGCCTGGAACTCACGCAGCAATTCTTTCTGCTTGGCGGTGAGATCCACCGGTGTTTCCACTACCACCCGACAAAGCAGGTCGCCCGGCTGGCCACCGCGCACCGGGGTTACCCCCTTGCCGCGCAGCCTGAACATTTTTCCGGTCTGGGTTTCAGCGGGCACTTTCAGTTTTACACGACCATCGAGCGTGGGCACTTCCAGCTCGCCACCCAGAGCGGCATCGACGAAATCAATCGGTACTTCGCAGTACAGGTCATTGCCTTCCCGCTCGAAGATATCGTGTCGACGCACGCTGACCTGAACGTACAGATCACCGCTCGGACCACCGCCAAATCCGGCTTCACCTTCACCGGACAGGCGAATGCGATCACCGGTGTCCACGCCCGCAGGCACTTTAACAGACAGCGTTTTGGTCTCTTCCACACGGCCATGGCCATGACATGCCTTACAGGGATCCGCGATTACCGTACCGCGACCATGACAGGTGGGACAGGTTTGCTGAACCGAAAAGAAGCCCTGCTGCATGCGTACCTGACCGCGTCCGCCACAGGTGCTGCAGGTCACTGGCTTGCTGCCGGATTTTGCACCACTGCCATCGCAGGTTTTACAGGAAACCAGCGTGGGTACCTTGATCTGTACCGTGGTGCCTTTTACGGCTTCTTCGAGGCTCAGTTCCAGGGTGTAGCGTAAATCTGAGCCGCGACTTACTCCGCTGCGGCCACCGCGCCCACCACCAGCGGCGCCGAAGATATCGCCGAAGACATCGCCAAAAATATCACTGAAATTACTGAAGCCGGCACCAGCACCGCCCATGCCTGACTGCGGATCAACCCCGGCGTGGCCGTATTGATCGTATGCTGCACGCTTCTGCGCATCAGAGAGTACTTCGTAGGCTTCGTTGGCCTCTTTGAATTTTTCTTCAGCGGATTTGTCATCCGGATTACGATCCGGGTGAAACTTCATCGCCACGCGGCGATAAGCTTTTTTCAAATCCGCGGCAGACACGTCGCGAGAGACGCCCAGCACTTCGTAGTAGTCGCGTTTTGCCATGCTTGCAGCTTTCCAAATAAATCAATACTAAAAAATCGTGGATGTCAGACTTTCGTTCTAAAAATACGATTTGCCTTAACGTGACAAATGCGGGACCGGCCCGCATTTGTCATGGTTCATCTACATAAGCGGATGATGATTACTTTTTATCATCCTTCACTTCTTCGAACTCCGCCTCTACTACGCCGTCGTCGTCCGGCTTGCTGCTGTCCGAGGCTCCTGCACCGGCTCCACCTTGCGCCTGGGCAGTCTGCTCAGCGTAGAGTTTCTGCGCGAGCGACCCGGATGCTTCCGTGAGTTTAGTCGTTGCTGCCTGGATTTTCTCCAGATCATCACCCTTCACGACTTCTTCCGCTTCCTTGATGGCCGCCTCAATCGCGGATTTCTCGTCAGCAGTGGCTTTATCCCCCGCTTCTTTCAGGGTTTTCTGAGTTGCGTGGATCAAGCCTTCAAGGGTGTTACGCGCACCAACAACTTCAGCAAACTTGCGATCTGCCTCGGCATTGGCTTCGGCGTCTTTCACCATTTTTTCGATTTCTTCGTCGGACAGACCAGAAGAAGCTTTAATTACAATGGATTGCTCCTTGCCGGTAGCCTTGTCTTTCGCGCTCACGTTCAGAATACCGTTGGCGTCGATGTCGAAGGTTACCTCAATCTGCGGCATACCGCGTGGTGCAGGCGGAATATCGCTCAGGTCGAAGCGACCCAGGGACTTGTTCTGTGAAGCCTGCTTGCGCTCACCCTGTACCACGTGGATGGTGACCGCCGTCTGATTGTCTTCTGCAGTCGAGAATACCTGCGATTTCTTGGTAGGAATCGTGGTGTTCTTTTCAATCAGCGGTGTTGCCACACCACCCATGGTTTCGATACCCAGTGTCAGCGGGGTAACGTCGAGCAGAAGTACGTCTTTTACGTCACCGGCCAGTACCGCACCCTGGATTGCCGCACCGATAGCAACAGCTTCATCAGGGTTAACATCTTTACGCGGTTCTTTGCCAAAGAAATCTGCTACTGCTTTCTGCACCAGAGGCATACGGGTCTGACCACCCACCAGGATCACATCATCGATTTCACTGATGGACTTGCCTGAGTCTTTGATAGCCACTTTTACCGGCTCCAGCGAACGGGTAACCAGCTCTTCTACCAGCGACTCCAGTTTTGCACGGGTCAGTTTCACGACCAGGTGCTTCGGACCGGTTGCGTCTGCGGTGATGTACGGCAGATTCACTTCAGTCTGCTGGCTGGAAGACAGTTCAATTTTTGCCTTTTCAGCCGCTTCTTTCAGACGCTGCAGGGCCAGCGGATCGTTGTGCAGGTCAATGCCGGTATCTTTCTTGAAAGTATCGGCCAGGAATTCGATCAGACGCAGGTCAAAGTCTTCACCACCGAGGAAGGTATCACCGTTGGTAGAAAGTACTTCGAACTGGTGCTCGCCATCCACATCCGCAATTTCGATGATAGAAATATCGAAGGTACCACCACCGAGGTCATACACTGCGATAGTGCGGTCGCCCTTGCCTTTATCCAGACCATAGGCCAGCGCTGCGGCAGTAGGCTCGTTGATGATACGTTTTACATCCAGACCAGCGATGCGGCCGGCGTCTTTGGTTGCCTGACGCTGTGAATCGTTGAAGTAAGCCGGAACGGTAATAACGGCTTCAGTCACTTTTTCACCGAGATATTCCTCGGCGGTTTTCTTCATCTTTTTCAGGACTTCAGCAGAAATCTGTGGCGGTGCCTTTTTGTCACCCTTCACTTCTACCCAGGCATCCCCATTATCGGCCGCGACAATTTTGTAGGGCACCATCTTGATATCTTTCTGCACAACATCGTCTTTGAACTTACGGCCGATCAGACGCTTCACTGCAAACAGTGTGTTGCTCGGGTTGGTTACTGACTGACGTTTTGCACTCTGTCCCACCAGAATTTCATCGTCGCTGGTAAATGCCACGATGGATGGGGTTGTGCGATCGCCTTCAGAGTTCTCAATAACCTTGGGCTTGCCGCCTTCCATAATGGAAACGCAAGAGTTGGTGGTACCCAAGTCGATGCCGATAATCTTACCCATGTGATGTCTCCTGAATTTTTCCCGGCGTAAGCGCTGCTCACGCACGTCAATCTCTGTTAAATGTTTGCCGTCTCACCGGCACCCGGCCTGTTGTTGACACTTGGTGATCTATATTGGCCTGCCCGGGTAAATTTCAAGCTGAATAAGCAACAAATCCCGACAACAGCCCACTTTTTTCAGCGGCTTGATCACCCAGCCGCCTTGGCTACTACCACCATCGCCGGACGCACCAGCCGCCCGTGCAGGGTGTACCCTTTCTGGAATACGTTAATCACGGTATTGGGCTCGACGTCCGGATTAGGGACCACGGAAACCGCCTCATGCAGCTGCGGGTCGAAGGGAGCCCCTTGAGGATCGACCACCACAACCTGGTGACGGGCCAACGAATCCAGGAACGCCTTCAAGGTCAGCTGGATACCTTCCGCCATGGGCGCCAGGGCCTCATTAGCGGGATCGACCGCAGCCAGTGCGCGCTCCAGATTGTCGACCACCGGCAACAGATCATTGACGATCCGCTCCAGACCAAATTTATGGGCTTTTTCAACATCCTGCTCCGCGCGGCGGCGAGCATTCTGGGCATCGGCCTGAGCGCGCAGCACACTCTCCCGCGCCGCTTCCAGGTCCGCCGTCAGGCTGGCTATCTGCGCCTGCAGGGCTTCTACGGACACCTCAACGTCTACATCAGCAGCCGGCGTCTCAACGGTGCTGGCTTCGGCTGTTGTGGATTCTTGCTGATTCTCTTCGTTGTTAGCCACGCTGGCCTCCATCTTCTATAACATTCTCTACTTGGGCTTTATCAACCGGCTGACCATCGCGGTGGCCGGTTAAGCTGTGCGGGGGTATATGGGGCTGGCGATGCGGGATTCAAGGTAATATCCACAATTTTGACCGGGACTTTAACCGCGCCTCTGGCTGCCGGAAATTAAATACTGTATAAATAACCAGAATTTGACCTTATGCCGAGGACCCTATGCTCACTCATCTCAGCATTCAGAATTTCACGCTGGTAGACCATCTTGATCTCGACCTGAAACCGGGAATGACGGTTATTACCGGCGAAACCGGCTCCGGGAAATCCATCATGCTGGAAGCTCTGGGCCAGACACTGGGTGATAGGGCCGACGGCCAGCGGGTACGCCAGGGCGCGCAGCGCGCCGATATCAGTGCCAGCTTCGATATCAGCAAGATCCGCCTCGCCAGCAAATGGCTTAAGGAACATGACCTGCAACTGGAAGAAACACCTCATGAATGCCTGTTGCGTCGCGTCATCAATGGCGATGGCAAATCCAAGGCGTACATCAACGGTCAACCGGTAACCCTGCAACAACTGCGCACGCTGGGTGAGATGCTGATCGATATCCACAGCCAGCATGAGCATCAGTCGCTGCTGCTGAAAGACACCCACCGCCGCCTGCTGGACGACTTTGCCAACCAGGCGGAACTGGCCCGTCAGGTACGCCAGGCATTCCGTGAATGGCAGAGCCGGCTGGATCATTACCTGCATCTGCGGGATAACGCCGCGGAAGTGAGTGCTCGCTTTCAGCTACTCAGCTATCAAGTGCAGGAGCTGGATCAACTGGGCCTGAAAGCAGGGGAGCTGGAGGCACTGGAGGCAGAGCAGCGCACACTGGCCAATGCCGAAGATATCCTTCGCGGCAGCCAGCAGCTGGCGGCCATCTGTGGCGATGAGGAACTGGGGCTGTCCATCAGTCTGCACCGCGCCCTTCACATCCTGCGCGCCATGCCGGAGAAGACAGCAGCCCTGCAGGAGGCGGAGCAATTACTTGCCAGTGCCCAGATTCAGGTGCAGGAAGCCCAACACGAAATAGAACATCATATCGACAGCTTTTCCCTGGATCCGGAGCGTCTCGCCTTTGTGGAAGAGCGCCTGTCCGCCATCTACGACATCGCGCGCAAACATCGCATTACCGCCGAGCAGCTGCCGGAGCTCATCGCCCAGCTCAGCAGCGAGCTGGCCGAGCTGCAGGGCGGCGATGCCCGTCTGGATGTGCTCGAGCAACAGGTTAATGAAGCAGAACGACAGTATCGCCAGCTGGCAGAAACTCTGTCCGCACAGCGCCACAAAGCGGGCCTGAAGCTGGCGAAGCAGGTTAACGCCCAGCTGCAGAAGCTGGGGATGGAAAATGCCCATCTTTTAGTCAGCCTGATTCCGCTCAGCGAAAAACCCAGCCTGCACGGTCTGGAGGAAGTGGAGTTTTTGATCAGCACCAACCCCGGTCAGCCGCCCCGCCCACTGAACAAGGTTGCCTCCGGGGGAGAGCTGTCCCGCATCAGCCTGGCTATCCAAGTGATTACAGCTCAGACTTCTGCCACCCCCACCCTGGTATTTGACGAAGTGGATGTGGGTATCGGCGGCGCTACCGCCGACGTGGTCGGCAAGCTGCTGCGACAACTGGGTGAAAAAGGTCAGGTTATCTGCGTTACCCACCTTGCTCAGGTTGCCAGTAAAGGCCATCAGCATCTGCAGGTCACGAAAACCGCACGCAAAAACAGCGCAGAGTCCACACTGGTGGAGCTGAATGGTGATGCCAAGGTGGAGGAGATTGCGCGGATGCTGGGAGGGGCAAAGGTCACCGAACAATCGCTGGCCCATGCGCGGGAAATTCTGGCCAGTTAGCGAACCCCGTCTTTTTCATGCAATATTACCGGGGATTGCTAAACAGCGTGCCGCTCAGATCAGGAAAGATGTGGTTCGACAGAAGGACAGCTTGAGGGGGCATTGACAGGCAGGGTTTTGAAAACCCGCCGCTCCCTGCCAGGTTTCTTCGATGATTGTTACTTTTTTATTGGTTTAACGTAGAGCACCAGACTGTGATCAGTAAGCTGGAAACCATGCTCGGCGGCAATACGTTTCTGGAGTTCTTCGATTTCCTCGTTGTGAAACTCAATCACTTCGCCAGTGTCTACACGGACCATATGATCATGATGGTCACCCCGTGCAATTTCGAAAACAGAATGGCCCCCATCAAAATTATGACGCACCACCAAACCTGCACTTTCGAATTGGGTCAACACGCGGTAAACCGTGGCCAGGCCAACATCGTCACCTGCTTCCATCAGCGCCTTGTACACATCTTCGGCGCTCATATGGTGTTGCTCTGCAGATTCCAGCATTTGCAGAATCTTTACACGTGGCAAGGTAACCTTAAGGCCGGCCTTGCGCAGTTCCTGATTTTCGTCTGCCATTTTTCCTCCGAAATCTTCGCAGTATCCCCGTTGATCGGGTATTATCCCCATTCTTTTGCCAAGTGGAAGCCCTAATATGAAATTAGCCAGTCGCCTCATACTGGTCGCTGCTGTAATTGCAAGTATTGCCGGTTGTACCAATTTCCGTTTCCCTGGCGTGCACAAGATCAATATTCAACAAGGCCATATCATCACGGAAGAAATGGTGCAGCAACTCAAGCCAGGCATGACCAAGCGCCAGGTACGCTTTGTCCTGGGCAACACGCTGTTGCCTAATACATTTGATGATGACCGCTGGGATTATTACTACAGTTTACGGCGGGGCGCAGATGGTAAGTTTATTGAGCATTTGCTGACGGTTTACTTTGAAGATGACAAGATGGTTCGCTGGGAAGGGGATTACCTTCGCGGCCCAACGCCTATGGGGCAGGAAAAATCAGAAGATTATCTGGAAGACAGGAAGCTCGATACACCATTGCCAACCAATATTGATGAGCCCTCGCCACCGGAATCGGACGACTAGCAATCTCGTCGAATCCGGCAGTTCCCAAGGCTGCGGCTTATCCAGCCAGCCGCAGCTTCTTGATGATTTCCGAGATAGTGTAGGGCTTGGCGATGAATTGAAATTCACCAAGGGCTGCATTGTCGGTTTTCAATGCTGGCTCCGCATAACCGGAAGCCAGGATCACCTTGATCTCCGGATTAATGAAGCGCACACGCTCTCCCAGATCGATTCCACTCATACCGGGCATGACTACATCGCTGAACAGCAGGTGAATATCCGGTGTCCGCTTGATTATCTCCAGCGCTTCCTCACCACTGTTTGCAGCAAATACTTCGTAGCCCAGACTGCGAAATAACTCGACGGCCATATCCAGTACATCCGGCTGATCATCCACAATCAGCGCCTTGTCGTGACCCTCTGCTTCAACGCCGGGCATGCTGGCATCGCCCACTAGTGCTGGAAAATAAAGTGATACGCAGGTTCCTACTCCCGGGGTTGATTCGATCATCATCTCACCGCCGGACTCCTGGATCAGCCCGTATACCTGACTGAGGCCGAGCCCCGTCCCCTTGCCTACCGGCTTAGTAGTGTAAAAAGGCTCAATCACATGGGTAATAATCTCCGGCTCCATCCCGTGACCATTATCGATGATGGAAACCTTAACGTAGCGTCCCGCCGGCAATTGTTTGACCTGATGATGGCCAAGATCAACTGCCTCCGTGGTTATGGCGATGGCGCCGCCCTCAGGGATTGCATCCCGAGCGTTTACCACCAGATTCAATAAGGCTGCTTCAAATTGAGAGGAATCCACCATGACGGAAGGAAGGGAAGCTGCGAGGCTTACATCGAATTGCGCGGAACTTCTGTTGGCCCGCCGCAATACGGCTTCGAAGGATTTTATGATGCGGTTGAGGTTGTGTTTGTCCTGTTTAAACGGCTGGCGGCGTGCAAACGTCAGCAGTTGCTGCGTGAGCGTTGAACCGCGGTTCGCAGCACGCTCCATACTGTCCAGCATCTTCACGGCCTGGTCGTCGCGCACAATCATACGCAGCACTGCAAGACCGTTAACAATCACGCTCAACAGGTTATTAAAGTCGTGGGCAACCCCACCGGTTAATTTACCAATGGCTTCCATCTTCTGTGCGTGGAACAACGCCTGCTGCGCATTCTCCAGCGCTTGCTCGGCTTCACGCCGCTCGGTGATATCGCGCGTAATCTTTGCAAAACCAATCAGCTTGCCGGCTTCATTATAGATGGGATGAATTAACGCATGAGCCCAGAAGCGCGAACCATCCTTGCGTATGCGCCATCCTTCGCTGACAAATCGCCCTTCCAGCGCGGCGGTTTCCAGCGCTTTCACAGGGATGCCCGCCGCCCGATCCTCTTCAGTGTAAAACCGTGAAAAATGAGTGCCGATCACCTCATCCTGCTCATAACCTTTGATGCGTTTTGCTCCGGCATTCCAGTTACTGATTTCGCCTGAGGGCGAGAGCATATAAATTGCGTAATCCGTGACACTGTCTACCAGCAGACGAAACTGCTCCTCGTGTTGATACAGTTCAGCGGCGGCTTTCTTGCGCTCGGTGATATCTCTCGTAATCATGGCAAAACCAATCAAGGTGCCCTCGGTGTCCCGGATGGAATCAATAACAACCGTAGCCCAGAATCGACTGCCACCTTTGCGTATGCGCCAGCCTTCATCCTCAAATTTTTCAGATTCGAACGCCGTTCTCAATGCAGCTTCAGGCACACCACTGGCCTGATCTTCATCGGTATAAAAGCAGGAACAATGCTGGCCGATAATCTCGCTGGCGGTATAGCCCAGGAATCGCTCCGCACCGGAGTTCCAGCTCGTGATAATGCCTGCCGGTGAAAGGAGGCAAATGGCGTAATCAGCAACACAGGCTATGAAGTATTGGAAACGTTCGGCTTCAATAACAGCCGCTGATGTATCTGAGGAAGACGATCCTGAACTCATAAATGACCATCCCATTCAAGGCAATCGCACCACAAAGTAAGAACAAAGATAACAGTCACGGCTTTGTAGCCGTAATAGCTATTGTCACCTGAGCACGCACTGATAGATACCACTAAGATGCCCTTCTATAATGCATATGTTATTCAAATAACATAAACTCACTCGCGCAGATGCAGCCGAGCTAAAGAAGACAGGGCATAAGACTCTCGCTATAGCTCGCGAGCTGCAAGTACAGGATGCGAAGAGCGGAATCCACTCGAAATAAAATGGCCGCAGATACCACAGAAAAATAATGGAGGGATTTTTTAAAGGCAGGTCGCAGAAAATCAGCAACAGGCGCCGCTACTTTTCGCGGCGCTGCGCATAATAATACCTACTTTAGCGGAGTGATTCCGAGGCGGGAGCTAGAACCAACTGGCCGTTCTCAACGGGGATACGCTGGCCTGGGTCATAACTCATCCGAACCTTGCCCTCTTCGTCTTTTAAACGATAGGTTACCTGATAACCGGTGATCTCTTCGCGGGTTTCATAAACCGTGTTACATACCCTTTCTGTTGTTGTATACGTGTTGTTCTTCTGCAGATTGTCCTGCACGCGATCACCGGCATAACCGCCGGCAACGGCACCGGCTACCGTAGCAACTTTTTTACCGCTGCCACCTCCTACCTGATTGCCCAGCACACCGCCCACCACGGCCCCAATTGCCTTACCAGCAATACGATTCTCATCTTTTACAGGCTTTTGCCGCACCACCGTTTCGTCATGGCATTCCTCATGTGGAATCTGAATCTGCTTGGTGAGCGCCTCCGTCTTTACTACTTCAGCGTAGCTGGGTTCTTTCAACATTTGATAGCTGGCAATAGTGCCGCCAGCGGTAGCAATACCAATACCTAATACGGTGCCGAGGATCATGGATTTATTCATAGCGCTGTACTCCTTTGACCTGAAATAGTAAACCGGAGCATCTCGAAAAAATGGCGTCATCAATATAGATTACCGCGCAAATTGCTTTCAGAGCGTCCTGTTTAGGATCATTTATACAGGCGGAATCTTAATGAAAACTGAATAGAAAAAATAAACCCCATTCGCTTTTTACAGTCAGAATGGGGTTTATTTTTTTACGATGAAATAACTTCAGAAAAAACGTGATCAGCTTAACACTAGGTCCTTGATTCAACCCTCAGCGTTTTCATCCTTACTCTTCTCCGCCCTTTTGCGCCGCGCTTCTTTGGGATCGGATTTCAACGGACGATAGATCTCTACCCGGTCGCCGGGATGCAACTCATAAGTGTCTGGTGGATTTAATCCTTTGGTGCCAAGTGCCTGTCCAAAGATTCCCATCTTGGCACTGGCAATATCAATTTCCGGAAAAAATTTGGTAATCCCTGAGCGCTCCACAGCCTGCAGAGCCGTGGTACCCGGCTCAACCAGCAACTCGATAATTTTCTGCTGGTGGGGCAATGCATAGGCCACTTCCACCGTGATTAAATCAAAATCTGCCATATATCTTCTCTACTTATTACGACCGTAAACCTGCTGCGCCCGTGCACACAGGGCATCTACCTGACGATTGGCGACAGCCTCAAATAATTTTCCAACTGCCATGCCCAGCAGGCGGTTTTTTAGTTCAAAGTCCAGCTCAAAACTTACCTTGCATGCGGTATCGCCCAAGGGAGCGAAATGCCAGCGACCATGCAGCTTGGAAAAAGGACCATCCACCAGCGTCATGGTCATGGTGGTGGGAGGCAGCAACTGATTGCGCGTGATGAAACTCTGCGTTACCCCGGCTTTATGCAGATCGAGCCGCGCTTCCAGCCAGTCAGGTTCGCGGCGCAGAATTTTTGCACCAACACAACCATCCATATATTGAGGATAAGCTTCAATATCATTGACCAGATCAAACATCTGCTGCGCGGAATAATGTACCAGCGCAGAACGCTTTACCGAATGGGACAAAAATTATGACTCCCCGAGAAAATTTTTTAATACCGGATATAAACCACCAAGTAGCACCGCCAGCACGGCTATGGGTGAAACATACCGCAGCAGCCAATACCAGATACGCACGAAACGGGCGGAATCCAAATGTAATTCATGGTCAACCAGCTCGCGCTTGACGCGCCAGCCTACGTAAACAGCCGTCAAAAAACCACCCAGCGGCAGCATGACATTGGTGGTTATAAAATCAATCAAGCCGAAGAAATTCATATCCCACAGAATTTTTTTATCGACCCAGATATTGAACGAGAAGACGGTCCCTAAGCCCAGCAGCCAGGCAGCCAGTGCAACGAGGAGACTCGCGCTGATGCGGTGGAAACGAAACCGTTCAGTAAGATAGGCCACTGAAGGCTCCAGGAGCGAAATAGTCGAACTCCAGGCTGCGAGCATTACCAGCGCAAAGAATGCACTGCCAAACACCGATCCCCAGGGCATTGCACCAAAGGCTATAGGCAGGGTGACAAACATCAGGCCCGGCCCTTCACTCGGGGTAATGCCTGGCGTAGCGAACACCAGGGGAAATATAGCCAGACCGGCCACCAAGGCTACCGTGGTATCCAGCAACGCGACAGTGACCACTGTTTTACCAATGGCAGAGGTACTCGGCATATAGGAGCCGTAAGCCATAATCGCCGCCATCCCAAGACTTAACGTAAAGAACGCGTGACCCAGCGCAATCAACGCACCGCGTGGGGATAGGTCCTGAGGCTGAAAGCTGAACAGAAATTTTACGCCCGCTGCAAAATCACCGGCATAAAACGCGTAGGCCAACAGCAACAGCAGAAGCAGGAACAGCATCGGCATCATAATCCGGACGGCGGTTTCGAGCCCCTTGTTGACCCCGAACATCAGAATCAGTGCCGTCATGAAGATGAACGCGGTTTGCCACTGGACCAGCTGGCTGCTGTTGGCCAGCAGTTCATCAAAGATATTGCTCGAGGTCTCGCCATCCAGCCCGCCAAAACCGCTATTAAGAGCAAGCTTGAGGTATTCCAGGGTCCAGCCCGCAATTACCGAGTAATAGGACAAGATCAGGAAGGCGGCGATCACCCCCATCCAGCCGATCACGTTCCAGGTGCGTAACAGGCCACTCTCACGGGAGATATTCTGCACCGCGACAATCGGGTTGGCGCGAGCACGCCGCCCCAGCAGAACCTCGGCAATCATGATAGGAATGCCGATAATTGCCACGCAGATAAGGTACATCAGGACAAAGGCTCCGCCACCGTTTTCACCGGTGACATAGGGAAACTTCCAGATATTACCCAGTCCTACTGCCGACCCGGTGGCAGCAAGGATAAAGGTGCCCCGGCGGCCCCAAATCGCATGTTGTTTTAATCGCTTCACTGACGTGGCTCCGTGTAGCTGCTAGATGATGAAGCACGGCTCCCGAGGAGTGCTGGGCCGGATTGTAGCGGTATTAGCACGACAGCATAAGCCCGCAGTCGAGACAGGCCGCACTCTTTATCGATATAATGCCGCCCTTTTGGCGTTATCAGGACTGTTTTATCCCATGGCAAAAAAACAGAACAAAAACAGCGGCAATACCATTGCCCTGAACAAAAAAGCCAAATTCGATTACGAACTGCATGAGCGTTTCGAAGCAGGCGTTGCGCTTCTGGGCTGGGAAGTCAAAAGCCTGCGCGCGGGTAAAATCCAACTCACTGATAGTTACGTAATCTTCAAAAATGGCGAAGCCTGGTTGCTGGGGTCACAAATCATGCCCTTGGCAACTGCATCAACTCATTTCGTGACCGACCCCACCCGCACCCGAAAACTCCTGCTGAAACGGCGTGAGCTTACCCGTCTGCAGGAAGCGGTGGAACAGAAGGGGTACACCATCGTCGCAACTGCTATGTACTGGAAAGCCCATCTGGTGAAGTGTGAAGTCGCTATCGCCAAAGGAAAGCAGCTGCACGACAAGCGTGAGACCGAGAAGGAGCGCGACTGGGCACGTCAGAAACAGCGTATCTTCCAGGCTGGCAATAAAGAATAATCACAAGGCAGCTGTCGGTTCTGGCTGCCGGTAAGGACGGCTCCTTATGGCACAAGCTCGCGGACACTTCACCTCCCGCTTTGGTTTCCTGATGGCCGCTGCCGGTTCAGCGGTGGGTCTGGGAAATATCTGGGGCTTCCCCACCCAGGCTGCCAGTAACGGCGGCGGCGCTTTTGTTCTGGCGTATCTGATCCTTGCGTTCTTACTGGCTTATCCCGCCCTGATGGCGGAGTTGATCATCGGCCGTCACAGCAACGCCAATATCGTTACCGCATTGACCACCCTGAGTGAGCGCCCACTGTTACGGCGGCTCGGCGGTGCTGTGGGTTATTACGGGGTGCTGGTTGTGAGCCTCATCCTCAGTTTCTATTCCATCGTCGCCGGCTGGATGCTTGCCAGAGCCATTGCCCCTTTTCTGGAGCTGCTGGGATTCAGCGATGCAGCATTCTGGCTGACCGAGAGCAGCCTGAGCCGGGATCTGATCGCCTGCTTCCTGTTTTCCATGATCAGTATCTGGATTGTTGCGCGTGGCGTCAGCCAGGGGATTGAAGCCTGGTCTACCCGGCTGATGCCAACGCTGGCCATCCTGCTGATAGCGCTTATTGTGTATGTTCTGAACCAGCCCGGTGCCGGAGAGGGGCTGCGTGTTTATCTGTTGCCGGAATTTTCGCGTGTCCTGGATCCGGCCCTGCTGCTGAGTGCTATGGGGCAGGCTTTTTTCTCATTGTCCCTTGGGGTAGGCACCATGCTGGTTTATGGTTCTTATCTGGGCCGGGCTCTATCGGAGAAAGATCAGCAGGATAAATTACCGCACATAGGCGCAACCCTCACCTTGCTCGACGCCAGCTTTGCTTTCGTCGCCGGTTTATTGATTGTCCCCGCTATGTATGTGGCGCAGGCACAAGGCATTGCCATTTATGGCGCGACGGGCGAGCTGCTTGCGGGACCGGGGCTGGTCCTGCAGATTCTGCCAACGTTGTTCGACAATATGGGCGATGCGGGTATCTGGGTATCCATGGCCTTTTTTGTATTGATGGTCATCGCCGCGCTCACCTCGTCGATCTCTATGCTGGAAGCGCCCGTCTCCGTCTTCTCTGAGAAAACCGGTCTGCCGCGCACCAGGATCACGATGATTGTGGGAGTCGTGATCTTTCTGATCAGCAGCACCATCATCCTGAATTTTTCTCAACTATTTGATGGTGTGGTGGCCTTCACAACAAAATACAGCCAGCCACTGCTGGGACTCGCATTATGTTTATTTGCCGGCTGGGTGTGGCACCGTGATAAGAAAATCCAAGAAATAGTTACAGAACAAGGCATAGAGCGGCGCGGCTTTTTCTGGCGTATCTGGCCAACCTATGTGCGCATCCTATGCCCCCTGTTGATTTTCATGACCTTCATGCAGAGTCTGCGCGGCTAAGTTTGTGGCGCCGCCCGAGTGGCGGCGCAGATGAACAACCAATATGTTATTGACACAACAGAGCTGGCGATGGATTTAGGCCACAGTAGCTTTTATTTGAAAGGAATGATCATGATGGCTACCCGCTTCCCTGCAGTTGTGTTTTGCATCATCAACCTGCTGTTATTTACCGGCTGTCAGCAGACTGGGCCGCGCATTGAAACCCGCAAAGCCGAAGCCGTTGATTTTTCCCGTTATCAAACCTATGCACTGCTGAAGAGCAGTCGCGCCGCCACCCCGGATAATGAAATCGCGCAGCACTTCGTCAACAGTATTCGCTCGCAGATGAACGCGCTCGGCTATACCTACGATGAGCAACAACCGGACCTGTTAATCAACTACCAGGTTAATATTCAGAACCTCTTGAAAGAAACCGGTAACGCAGAGCCTGCTCGTGTTACTGAGGGCGGTTACTACACACATTCCCAGGAGATCTATCAGGGCATGCCTGCAGCAGAGGAGCGGACGCATTTATTTATTGAGCGTAAGGGCGCTGCGCGGATTGATATTATCGATGCCCGGAAACGCGAATTGATCTGGCAAGGCGACGCCGAAGGGCATCTCACCGAAGATACGCTGATTCAACCGGAAGCGCCCATCCACAATACTGTCAGGAGCCTGCTGCGCGAGTTTCCCAAACGCCAGCTTTAACAGCGGCTTGATTAAAGTGGCGATCAGGCCAATGCGACCAGATAAACCAACCACAGCGGCTGATTTTCGCTGGTTTTGCGGATACGGTATCGTCCCTCATCCTGCCAATAGACAATGACATCAGCAAATCCACTCTCCTGCAGCAGCTCGCGAATTTCCGCGAGACTCCAGAAACGCCAGTGATAAGTAAAGGCGTTAGTCAGGTGCGATCCATCTCTAAATTCAAAATGGATTCGATTAACCACATTATGCGTAATAGGATCGACTTCGCCCTGATCCCACACGTATTTGCATCCACCGCCGATAGCGCGCTTGGTGCATACCGCTTGGTGCGCCTCCCAGCCGCCGTACAAATCCAGCATAAATATGCCGTCTTTGACTAGAGACCGCCTCACGCTGGAAAAATATTTCCGCAGCTCAGCGCGCTCTTTGAAAACCCAGTAACTGAAATTAAATGCGTTGATAAGATCAAATTTTTTGCGTGTGGTCCGGCGCACATCCTGTTGAAGAAACGTAACTCGCTTTGCGGCCTCACCCAGGGGCGTAAGATTATTCTGCACCCCCCAGTTCAACACACCCGCATCAATATCCACACCTGTCGCCAGACGCTCTCTATGACTGGCTGCCCAGGTGCAGCTGAGCAACGCAGTTCCACAGAAATCTTCACGCAGCGTATAGGCTTTTCTTTGACGGCATTTCCTGAATACTCTATCGATAAATGCAATTTCCACATCCGGAGCTTGCACACTGCGCTGGTACAGATCGTGACGATCAGCTTTGTCGGCAGACAATTTTTTCTTCGCCATTGTCAGTCTCCAAAGGTTGAGTTGATATCGTTTGAGAGGGCGGAGGTTATCATGAGTGACAACAATTGATAACACCGCAACTGGAGACTGAGCGTTAAGCGGTAAAAAGAAGATTAACGGCTGATGGAGGAAGAAACCCTAGTTAAAGCATGCAGGACAGGAGAAAACCAAAAAAATCAGTAAACTGTCGCTGCAGCTGGCGCGGGGTATTTTTCACCGCACAGATAGAAGTCAGCGCGGACCGTCATACATCAATCGCTTTCTGATGGCTTCAGCTTTAATATATGTCTGCTGCAGAAGTTCGTTAAGGAAACGCACCTCGTCATTCACACCGCCACGCGTTTCACTTGCCAGCCGCCGCCCCATTTGCTGCGCACGCTGCATCAATTCAGCCAGCTCGCGTGCGGTAGCCCGCTGCTCCGCCTTAAGTTCTGCCTGTTGCTGTTCGACCTGGTCAGCGTTGGATGTCTTTTCCATCATGGTCTCCGTGGGTGACGCATTAAATGCGATTTTTTGAAAAAGGAATATAACTATCGCGCGTATCAGTATAGGCGAATTTGACCGTTTATACCTGCCTGCTGACTGCGCCATAAATATCAACGGCGCTGCAAACCTCGCGTTTATTGAAACAAACGGCGCAATTACACTCTAACCAACACAGCTTATATCCGTGCTGACTGCACTATACTCTTACCGATTTTCCATTCACTGTTAAGCTTGCTTTATCGCCAATACAACAGAATACGAGGCTGTCATGACTTCATCTTTTCAAGCAACCGACACGTTACAGATTGCTGATAAATCCTATCGTATCTACCCCTTCAGTAAAGTTCAGCAAAGCTACGCGGTAGACAAGCTGCCTTTTTCGCTGAAGATTTTGCTGGAGAATTTATTGCGCCACGCGAATACCAATTTTGTGACGGATGACGATATCAAGGCGTTGGCAGGCTGGGATCCTAAGGCGGAACCTTCGCAGGAAATTGCATTTGTTCCAGCACGGGTGGTTCTACAGGATTTTACAGGCGTGCCGGCTATTGTGGATCTTGCGGCCATGCGTGATGCAGTGACGGAGCTGGGCGGTAATGCGCAGCAGATCAATCCTCTTTCACCGGTGGAGCTGGTGATCGACCACTCAGTCATGGTGGATTTTTTTGGTTCTGACGATTCCTTTGCCAAAAACACCGCCGTAGAAATCCAGCGCAACCGCGAGCGCTACCAGTTTCTGCGCTGGGGTCAGAAAGCCTTTTCAAATTTTAAGGTGGTGCCGCCGGGGACGGGCATTGTGCACCAGGTCAATCTGGAATATCTGGCGCGCTGTGTATTCGCCAACGAGAAGGATGGTGCCCTCGAAGCCTACCCTGACACCCTGGTAGGTACTGACTCCCACACCACCATGATTAACGGCCTGGGTGTTCTGGGTTGGGGGGTTGGTGGTATTGAAGCTGAAGCGGCTATGCTCGGCCAGCCTATCTCCATGCTGATACCCCAGGTCGTGGGCTTTAAACTCACCGGACAGCTCCCGGAGGGCGCGACCGCCACCGACCTGGTGCTCACCGTCACCCAGATGCTGCGCAAGTTGGGTGTCGTTGGTAAATTCGTGGAATTTTTTGGCCCGGGACTGAAACATCTCTCCCTGGCGGACCGGGCCACCATTGGCAACATGGCCCCCGAGTATGGCGCTACCTGTGGCATCTTCCCCGTGGATCAGCAGACCCTTGATTACCTGCGTTTTACCGGCCGCAGTGAAACTCAGCTGCGCCTCACCGAAGCTTATATGAAGGCCATGGGCCTCTGGCACGACGAAAACAGCCCCGAAGCCAGCTACAGCGAAGTATTGACGCTGGACCTCGGCAGCGTGGTACCTTCTCTCGCCGGACCCAAGCGCCCGCAGGACCGCATCTCACTCACCGAGAGCAAAGCCAGCTTCAGCAAAACCCTGGAAGAATTCCAGAACCAGCGCGCCCAACTGATCCAGACTACGCGCTCCTCCGGCGAAACTGAGCCTGCGACCGGAACAGTGCCAGTCAGCTATCGCGGGGAAGACTTCACCCTTAGGCATGGCTCAGTTGTGATCGCGGCCATCACCAGCTGTACAAACACGTCCAACCCGGCAGTACTGATGGCCGCCGGACTGGTTGCACGTAAAGCGCGCGCGCTGGGCCTGCGCAGCAAACCCTGGGTTAAAACCAGCCTGGCTCCCGGCTCTAAAGTGGTGACCGACTATCTGCAGAAAGCCGGGCTGCTGGACGACCTGGAAGCGCTGGGCTTTTATCTGGTGGGTTATGGCTGCACGACTTGTATCGGCAATTCGGGGCCGCTGCCGCAGGAAATTTCCGCCGCGATTAAGGCCGGCGATCTCATGGTAGCTTCAGTGCTGTCCGGCAACCGCAACTTCGAAGGCCGCATCCACGCCGAGGTCCGGACCAACTATCTGGCGTCGCCACCACTGGTAGTCGCCTATGCACTGGCAGGCACGATGGATATCAACCTGTATCAGGAACCTCTGGGCATCGGCAACAATGGCCAGTCTGTGTACCTGAAGGACATCTGGCCAAGCAATGCTGAGATTCAATCCTGCATTGCCAGCAACCTCGATCCTTCCATGTTTGCCAGCAAATACGCTGACGTATACCGCGGCGATGAAGACTGGAATGCACTCCCCGTCACCGAGAGCGAGCTGTATGCGTGGCCTGAATCCGACTACGTACGCAAGCCACCATTCTTCGAAGGCATCAGCCGAACCATCGATGCCGTCAAACCTATCGAGAAAGCACGCTGCCTCGTGATGGTGGGAGACAGCATCACTACCGACCATATTTCCCCTGCCGGTGCGATCATGCCGGACAGTCCCGCCGGTCGATATCTGCAGCAGCAGGGCGTGCAACCGGAAGATTTCAACTCCTACGGCTCGCGCCGGGGTAACCACGAAGTCATGATGCGCGGCACCTTTGCTAACGTGCGACTGAAGAACCAGATTGCTCCCGGTACTGAAGGCAGCTGGACCACTTATCTGCCAGATCAGGAAGTCATGAGCATCTACGATGCAGCAGAGCTGTACCGCCAGAACAAGACGCCGCTCATTGTGCTGGCCGGTAAAGAATATGGCTCTGGCTCATCGCGCGACTGGGCGGCCAAAGGCCCGGCGCTTTTGGGGGTAAAAGCCGTCATCGCGCAAAGCTATGAACGCATCCACCGTTCAAACCTCGTCGGCATGGGTATATTGCCCTTGCAATTTAAAACCGGTGAGTCGGCGGAATCGCTCGGCCTCACGGGTGATGAGTTTTTTGATATTCCGGTGGTAAATCCAGAGACCAGAGAAGTGATTGTGACAGCACGCAAAGATGGCAGTGAACCCATCCAGTTTATTGCCCATGTCCGCATTGATACGCCCAATGAATTTAATTATTTCCAGAGTGGTGGGATCTTGCATTATGTGCTGCGTAATCTGGCTCGGGGTTGATTGAGCAGGCATATACTGCATATCAAGGCAACGCGGGTTGGATTTACAGCCCGCGTTTTTTATCGAATTCAACCAACATATGATGCTCTACGCGGACCGAAAATGGGCCTCCCTTTTGATCATAAAAATCAGCAGCGCGTAATAAAAAATAATTAAGACGAACTCGTCAATGAAAATCGGATCGGAACAAAAAGCTCCAGCTCACCGTCTTCAAGAATCTCCGGCAAAGGCGCGAACGGCGCAGCATCTTTAACAGCTTCTTCCGCTGCCTTATTCAATAATATATAGCTGGACGTTTCGATAGGTTTCAGGGATTTAATCTTGCCTTCGCCATCAATCACCAGATTAAATTTAATTGCGCCCGTCTGCTGTAATTGTTGCGCACGGCGCGGGTAATCCACGCGGGCATAAATGCGGCCCAGCACTTCAGAGATATATAACTGGCGGGCCAATAATGTCTGCGACGTGATGGCGGAATAACGTTCCTCTGCCTCCACATCACGCGCTTCAGCAACGACCCTCTCTACGGAAGCCATCCGCGCTTTTGTGCGCGTTTCTGTGACTGCACCAGCGACGCTAACCGGCGCAGGAACAGGAACGATGGTGGCTTTTACGTCGCGTGATTGATCTGGTTGATGATGTGACTTAATACTTGGTGCAGGTGCTATGGTCGCTGCTGCCACTGTTATTTCAGAATCATTCTCCGCCTCGGATGTATTCTGCTCAATCCAACCCTTCACCACAGCGATACGAGTCAAGCGCGGCTCCAAGCGCAGATAGGCGTGACGCAAGCCTGACTCAACGTCACCCATTTTTAACAGATCCTCGCGATAACCGGATGATAAAGGAACGCTGCCCAACCACGCGCGCAATAACAGGGGGAAAAAATTATCGTCGGGGATGTTGCCTAATCGAACGCTGTTAACCTCCACATCGACCCCTTCCCCCGGCACAAAGCGCAAAACAATATGATCATTAGTTTCAAACCTTCCGCCGAAAAAACTATCGAACGTCACCATATTGTCTGCCTGTGCCATCAACACTCCAGATGCGTTATTGATAGCAGCACCTTCAATCCACATCCGACTGAAACGACGCAACGTCATGCCTTCCGCGGCAAGGATCTTTAATTCCATTCGTTTTGCAACAGGACTGGTTATCAGTACCTCGGCATTATCGCTCGGCAGTTCGGTGTAGAGCGCGCCCCAAAACTGATCGCGACCCAACTCTCTATGCAGCGCAATACCATTCAATAAGGTGGTGGCCTGGGTTGCGCCGGAGAACCCCAACAGAACCCACAGCCAGATGCGGAAGGACTTGCAGAACACCATGATGTACAACCCCGGTCATAAACGTCAGCACGGCATGACTGCCGTTATGTAACTGGGAGCATGATAATGTGGGAATACGACAATTTAGCGACAGAGAACGGGCGGAGCCCAGCGGCAAACATCTTGTGGCAGAGGTGTAAAGCGGCAAAAAAAAGCCGGTCATCCAAGCGTGCGCTTCGATGACCGGCAGTCAGAGGCTAGCCAGTTAACAATTAACGGATATAGCGGTTAACAATGTTTTCGTAGAGCTCCTGCTGACCACTGATTGCAGCTGGCTCACCGATTTCATTACCGATAGAGGCCAATTGCTCCAGCGTCAACTCACCTTTTTCAAACGCGGAACCCTTGCCTGAATCGAAGGTGGCGTAACGATCTTTACGCATTTTTTCGAGCGGTGATTTCTGCAACAGATCGTCAGCAATCAACAGCGCGCGAGCAAAAGTATCCATGCCGCCAATGTGGCCATAGAAACGATCAACAAAATCAGTGGAGTTACGACGGGCTTTCGCATCGAAGTTCACACCGCCACCTTGCAGGCCGCCGCTACGCAACAACACCAGCATCATGTCGACAGTTTCGTTGATGTTGTTCGGGAACTGGTCGGTATCCCAGGCGTTTTGATAGTCGCCGCGGTTAGCGTCGATGCTGCCCAGCATGCCGGCATCAGCAGCTACTTGCATGTCGTGATCCATGGTGTGACCAGCCAATGTTGCGTGGTTGGTTTCCAGGTTCAATTTGAAATCTTTGTCCAGACCGTGATGACGCAGGAAGCCAATAACGGTGGCCGCATCAAAGTCATACTGGTGCTTGGAAGGTTCCATCGGCTTAGGCTCGATGAAGAAAGTACCTTTAAAGCCCTGGCTGCGAGCATAATCACGAGCCATGGTCAGGAAGCGCGCCATGTGCTCCTGTTCGCGTTTCATGTCGGTGTTGATCAGGCTCATGTAACCTTCACGACCACCCCAGAATACGTAGTTTTCACCGTTCAGGGCGATGGTTGCGTCGATGGCATCTTTCAGTTGCGCACCGGCATAAGCAACGATATTGAAATCCGGGTTGGTAGAAGCACCGTTCATGTAACGCGGGTGGGAGAACAGGTTAGCCGTACCCCACAACAGTTTTACACCGGAAGCTTTTTGTTTTTCTTTCGCGTACTCAACGATGGTTTGCAGACGCTTGGAAGTTTCCGCACGCGTGTTGCCTTCATCAACCAGGTCAACATCGTGGAAGCAGTAGTAAGGAACGCCCAGCTTGGTGATAAATTCAAAAGCAGCGTCCATTTTTTCCCGTGCACGTGCAATCGGGTCAGCGGTACCTGCCCATGGGAACTGGAACGGGCCTGGGCCGAATGGATCGTGACCAGCGCCACAAAAGGTATGCCAGTAAGCCACAGCAAACTTGAAGTGATCCTTCATAGTTTTGCCAGCTACAACGCGATTCTCGTCGTAGTATTTGTATGCGAGCGGATTATCGGAATCAGGGCCTTCAAAGCCGATCTTGCCGATTCCGGGGAAATACTCTTTGCTACCCAACACAATGCTCATAGTAACCAACCTCATGGATGTCAATGTTGATCACGCCTGCAACGGGACAATGATCATCGGTAAAAATTAAAAGATAAAACTGCCTTGCGGTTGCTTACACGGGTAACAAAGCTGCCCATTGTTGATAAGCATCCTGATACTGCGCCAGCAGCGCTTTATCCGGTTCAACCACACCAACGCGTTGCAGACCATTGAATGCTTCTGCCTGCGTCGCGTAGAAACCGCTGCCTAATGCAGCCGCGCGGGCGGCGCCTTCAGCACCATCGGTTTCAAACAGTTCAACAGCGGCCTGCGTGGTATTGGCAAATGCACGAGTGAAGATATCACTCAGGAACATATTGCCTTTCGCAGCACGCACCACCTCACAGCTTCCACCCAGCGCCTTCAATACATCAAAGCCCTGATTGAGCGAGAAGACGATGCCTTCCTGCGCGGCACGCACCATGTGTCCCAAGCCGTGGCGATTAAAATCCAGGTTGCGCAGCTGCGCTCCAAGATTCCGGTTTTGATAAATTCGCTCAGCGCCATTGCCGAAGGGATGGAAGATCAGGCCATCGCTGCCTACCGGGATGTCTGCCGCCAGTGCATTCAACTGCACGTAGGAAACATTCTGACCTGCGGCACTCAGAGTTTGCCGCAGCCAGCTGTACAAACGGCCGGTTCCGTTTACACAGACCAGAACGCCGTTGCGCGGCTTGTCGTCACTGTTGGTCACATGCAGAAAGGTGTTGACCCGTGATTCAAGATCCGCGGCAGGCTTGTCTGTTACACCATAAATTACCCCGGAAGTTCCCGCCGTGGCGGCCACCTCACCGGGTTGCAAGACATTAAGACTGAAAGCGTTATTCGGCTGGTCGCCACTGCGATAGCTGACGCGTGTTCCCGCCGGAATCCCGAGCTCTTCAGCCGCTGATGCGTTGACCGAGCCCTGTTCACCGAAGCTGGGCACCAGCTGAGGGATAACATCGGCAGACATCTGCCAGTGCTCCAGCAGACCGGTCGCGATGGATTTGTTATGGAAATCCCAGAGCGTGCCTTCCGACAGGCCGGAGGCGGTAGTTGTGATTTCACCGGTCAGCTTCATGGCGATGAAGTCGCCAGGCAGCATCATCTTGTGCACCCGGGCGAAGATCTCAGGTTCATTCTCCTGCACCCAGCGCAGCTTGGCCGCAGTGAAATTGCCAGGGGAATTCAACAGATGATCGAAGCAGTAATTCGAGCCCAGATCCTGCAACGCCTGGTTGCCATAGGGCACAGCGCGGCTGTCACACCAGATAATCGCCGGGCGCAGCACCTGCTGCTGCGCATCAACCAGGACCAGACCGTGCATTTGATAGGAGATGCCAATGGCCGAGATGCGCGCGGGATCAATACCGTCTTTGGCAAACAGACGGCGACAGCCCTGTTTGACGCAATCCCACCAGACAGCCGGATCCTGTTCGGCCCAGCCCGCCCGCGGACTCTGGATCGCCAGTTCCGATTCGGGGTGGGTAACCGATCCAAGGCTTTTGCCGCTCTGCCCGTCAAGTACCGACAACTTAACGGAGGAACTACCTACATCAATACCTAAAAACAGCATGCTTATTCTCTTGAGTAGACGCTTTAAGGAGTTAGTTTTGCAGTTGACAACGGATCCGGGCAACAGGTCTGTCCGCAGAATCAGCCAGGGCAGGCAGAGCGACATCTTCCCCCTGCCCCCTTACCACAAAGATGGTGCGGATCATATCTTATTGTCCTACTGACCACAAGATTAATATAGTACAGTTTTTTTGGTCCCGCGTCTCCGCACCAGATAACGGTATTCACCAATATTGGCGCTCGACCATTCAAGGACAGCCTTATACAATGCGGCAAGATTTACGTACCTGGTAGTTCGTATCGGCACGGGCTGCAATACCAGAGCAGAAATCGGTGAGACATACGGCGCCCGGCGTCGCCATACTATCAATGAGGATTTATCATCGTGCCCACCCGCCACATTCCATCGGCTCCCAAACACAGTCACGTCGAACCGCTGAACTCTCCCCAAAATGTCATTCAGGCTCTTTCTATCGATAACCTGATCTTTGGCCTGGACCATGATCAGCTCAAGATCCTGCTGATCAAACACCACGACCCGACCCATAAAGACAAATGGGCACTGCCCGGTGGCTGGATCCGCTATGACGAAAACCTGCGGGATGCTGCATCCCGCCTGCTGGAAGAATTGACCGGGGTAAAAGAGCTTTACCTTGAGCAGCTGAAAGCCTTCGGTCGCGTGGACCGCTTTCCCAATGACCGCGTAGTGACTATTGCATACTACGCCCTGGTCAGTGCGGAAGATTATCCGTTTATCGAAAGCCAGAGCACCTCTTTCGCCCGCTGGTTCAGCGTTAATAATCTGCCGACACTGATCTATGACCATGCGGAAATCGTGAACCATGGCATCAAGTTCCTGCGCCATCAGGTATGCCACAAACCCATCGGCTTCAACCTGCTGCCCGAGAAGTTCACACTGCTGCAATTACAATCATTGTACGAAGCCATCCTGAACGTGAAGCTGGACAAGCCCAATTTCCGCCGCAAAATCATGAAGATGAACCTGTTGACGCCGTGCAACGAAAAGCAGCAGGGCGTTCCTCACCGCGCGGCGAACCTGTACCGGTTTGATGATGAGGCTTACAGAAAGCTCTCGGAAATGGGCTTCGCCTTCGAGATCTGATGCGCTGACTGCAGCACTAAGCCCTCATTAGAGGGCTTTTTTGTAGATGCCCGCTGATTCCTGCTCATATTAAGGCCCATATAGTCTCAGAAACCATATTGAGCTAAGATAAATTTTTACGCCAGCAGAGTTACTCAGACCGAGACAGCTCTGACGGTATAACGGCTGCCTCGCGGGTAGCTTACATACTCACGGCACTTCCGCTGGCTCATCTGGCAATATCGTCCCGGGTTTCATTGTGCTAAGGTCACGCCCTGCGCAATTCTGCGGCCCCGGCAATACCATGCTAGACCAGAGACAAATGCATAATTTCAATAACCAGGTATCACCATGAACGAGTCTTCTACCCCCACACAGGCCAACAGCTCCTTTATTATTCTGATCAGTTGCATCGCCACCATTGGCGGCTTCCTTTTTGGTTTCGACAGCGGTGTGATCAACGGTACTGTTGACGGCCTGCAAACTGCTTTCAACTCCGATTCCATGGGAACTGGCTTCAGCGTCTCCTCAATGCTTCTGGGCTGCGCCGTCGGTGCATTCTTCGCCGGTACCCTGGCGGACCGATACGGTCGCCGCGCTGTTCTTATTGTGGCCGCCGTGCTTTTTATCGTCTCGGCCTGGGGCTCCGGAATAGCCACCTCATCCGTTGAGTTTATTATCTACCGCGTACTGGGCGGCTTCGCAGTAGGTGCAGCGAGCGTGATGTGTCCTGCCTATATCAGTGAGGTGGCCCTCGCCCGCTATCGGGGCAAGCTCAGTTCAGTTCAGCAGATTGCCATCATCACCGGTCTCACAGCCGCCTTTGTCAGCAACTATTTTCTGGCAGAGATCGCCGGCTCCTCTCTCTCTATCTTCTGGTGGGGCTATGAAACCTGGCGGTGGATGTTCTGGGTTGAACTGATCCCGGCCGTCATCTTCCTGATCGCGTTATTAGGCATCCCTGAAAGTCCCCGCTTCCTGGTCGCCTCCGGTCAGAAAGCACAGGCTCAGGAAGTACTGTACAAATTGTACGGCACCATTGAAGGCGACATTAAAATGCGCGAGATTGATGCCTCACTCGCTACGGACCACCACAAACCCCGCCTGTCCGACCTGATCGACAAAACTACTAAAAAAGTCCGTCCTATCATGTGGGTCGGTATCGGGCTGGCTGTCCTGCAACAACTGGTGGGCATCAATGTGGTCTTTTATTATGGTGCGGTGCTTTGGCAGGCAGCCGGATTTTCTGAAAGCCACTCGTTACTGATCAACGTAGTCTCCGGCTCAGTCAGCATCGGTGCCTGCCTGATCACCTTCTTCCTGGTTGACAAGATCGGTCGTAAACCACTGCTGTGGGTCGGCTCAGTGGGTATGACCATCACCCTTGCGCTGGTGGCTTTTGCCTTTGCGGGCGCCCCGCTGGATGCAGAGGGCAAGCTGATGCTGTCGGATAATATGGGCGTACTCGCGCTGGTCGCGGCCAATGTCTACGTGATCTTCTTCAACGTATCCTGGGGTCCGGTAATGTGGATCATGCTGGGTGAGATGTTCCCCAACCAGATCCGCGGCTCCGGGCTGGCCATTGCAGGCTTTGCCCAATGGACTGCCAACTTCCTGATTACCCTGACATTTCCGATCATGCTGGCATCTTTCCTTGGACTGGCAGGCACTTACAGTATTTATGCCCTGTTCTCTCTGTTGTCAGTGTTCTTTGTCCTGCTGTACGTCAAGGAGACTAAAGGAAAAGAGCTGGAACAAATGGAGGGCTGACAGTCCTTACAGTGAAAAAGCCACCTCAGGGTGGCTTTTTTTATGGGGTGAATAGCTGGAGGCCCCCGCGGCCATAGCAAATCCTTACACTCCATCCTTGTTATTCGGCGTCGTTTTCGTTAGCTTGTAGGGGCTTGTAGTTTAATTGACAACAAGCTAGGCGCACCAATTTCAATTTGGTACACTAGTATACAAGCTAATGTTTACTCACCCATCCAACTAATAATAATGACGGACAGGTAATACCATGCAAACACCTTTTATTTCTGGTTTAGTCCTTGTTTCCACCTTGTTACTCGGCGCCTGCGGCGGCTCTTCATCCAGTTCGCCCAGCAGTCAGAGCTCGGTAAATACCAGCTCCAGCGCGCCTGCCACTTCAAGCGTTAGTAATTCAAGTAACAGCAGCGCCAGCAGCGTTGTCGCCCTGCATACCCTCGCTGATTTCCCCATCGGAGTAGCGGTAAGCGCAGCCGACGAACCCTCAAGCATCCTTAAAGACGATGCTGCGGGGGCGGCACAGCGGCAGATCATCGAAACCCACTTTAATCAATTGACCGCCGGTAACATCATGAAGATGAGCTACCTGCACCCGACCCGGGAGACCTACAACTTTACCGAGGCGGACAAACTGCTCAATTACGCCAGCGACAATGGTATCAGCCTGCATGCCCATACCCTAGTATGGCATTCGGACTATCAGGTTCCCGGCTGGATGAAAAGCTTTGAAGGTGATGAGGCCGAATGGCTGGAGCTGCTCGATGAGCACGTCACCAACATCGCTGGCCATTATGCCGGGCGGGTACCGAGCTGGGACGTAGTCAACGAAGCCTTCACCGATGGCGGGGACTACCGCGAAGATGACTCGCTGTTCTATCGCAAGATGGGCAAGGCTTACATTGAAGAAGCATTCAAAAGTGCCCGCCGTGCTGACCCGGAGGCCGATCTCTATTACAACGACTTCAACCTGTCCAACGACGGCCCCAAGATCGCCGCCGTCATAGACATGGTTGATGACTTTATCGAGCGCGAGATCCCCATCGATGGCATCGGCTTCCAGATGCACATCTTTATGGAATGGCCCAGCATTGCCGATATTAAAAAATCCTTCCAGGCAGTAGTGGACCGCGGCCTGAAGGTGAAGATCACAGAGCTGGACATTCCTATCAACAACCCTTACGACGGCGTTTACACATATCCCGATAACTATCACGCGAACCTTACCGCTGAACTGGCAGCAGCCCAGAAAAAGCGTTACTGTGAAGTGGTTGCCGCTTATCTTGACGTTGTACCGGCTGAGTTGCGTGGTGGACTGACCGTCTGGGGAATTCGCGACAGTGACAGCTGGCTGATCAGCAATCTTTTCGATGGCCAACATGCGGACTGGCCGCTGTTGTTCGACAACAACTTCAATCCCAAACCTGCATTTGATGGCGTAGCGGATGCCTTGACTGAGCGTCCCTGCCTGTAACCTGCAATGAAACAACCGCTTGTTGATCTACACGATCAACAAGCGGCTTTAGGAGTATTCATGATTGGCTCGCGTATCATATCCGGATTACTGTTCACTACTCTTGCCTTATTCGGTTATACACTAGATAGCTCTGCAGCCAAATCTCCGCATATATCTAAATTATTCAAACCAACCCTGTCGCCCTCAACAAATCGGTCCTCTTAGCTGTCGTACACATCTAGATGAGAGATACTGAGCGATCCATCATTCGTTTTTCCAGCAATAAATAACCTTTGTTTAAAGTGAAGTAATCCCATGTTAAATACCTCAAGGCTTTTCGCTCGTCGTTCGCACCCATGGCTCATGCTTGTTATTGCCTGGATGGCGTTACTCACCTGCTCGTTCGCGCAGGCTCTCGGCGAAGCCAATTATGTCAGCACCAAATATAAAAAAGGCCACGTCGTTATCGTGGGTGAGACGGAGATGGCGAGTCTGTATGTGGACGACAAGGATTACAAAGGCGTTCAGCGCGCCGTGGCAAATCTTCAGCTGGACATTGAGCGGGTTACCGGCAAGAAGCCCGCTCTGGTGAATAAACCCGAGGACCTCGGCCGTTACGCCATCATCGTCGGCGCCATCGGTAAAAGTGAATTGATTGACCAGTTGATTGAGAGCGGCAAGATCAACCCGGAGAACGTTGCTGGCCAATGGGATGCTTACCATATCCAGACCGTCTATAAGCCGTTTCCGGGCGTGATTCGCGCACTGGTGATTGTCGGCAGTGACAAGCGTGGTGCCACTTACGGCACCTATGATGTCTCAGAAAAAATCGGCGTTTCGCCCTGGTACTGGTGGGCCGACGTACCGGTGAAGAAGAAAGACCGAATTTATATCAAGAAAAACACACGGGTTCAGGACGCCCCGAAGGTGAAGTACCGCGGCATCTTTCTCAATGACGAAGCACCGGCATTGACCAGCTGGACCATCGAAAACTACGGCAATTACAACCACCAGTTTTATGAAAATGTCTTTGAGCTTTTGCTGCGGCTGAAGGCCAATTTTCTGTGGCCGGCCATGTGGAATAACGCGTTTGCCGACGATGATCCGCAGAATATGATCCTTGCCGATGAATACGGCATCGTCATGAGCACCTCACACCACGAGCCGATGATGCGTGCGGACAAAGAGTGGAACCGCTACGGCAAGGGCCCGTGGGAATATTCAAAGAATGCTGAGAACCTCTACAACTTCTGGGTAGAGGGAGCCAAGCGTAACAAGCCTTACGAAAGTATTTACACCCTGGGTATGCGCGGGCAGCAGGACGAGCCCATGAGCGAAGGCGAAAACGTTGAACTGCTGGAAAAAATCGTACGTGATCAGCGGGAAATTCTCACCCAGGTGTTTGATGACCGTCCTGTCACCGAAGTGCCCCAGGTCTGGGCACTTTACAAAGAAGTTCAGGGCTTTTATGAGCGCGGCATGCGCGTACCTGATGATGTCATCCTGCTGTGGTGTGATGACAACTGGGGCAACATCCGTCGCCTGCCGACACCGGAAGAGCGCAAGCGCAGCGGCGGAGCCGGTGTCTATTATCATTTCGACTACGTCGGCGGCCCCCGCTCCTATCGCTGGATCAACACAGTGCCTATCGCCAAGATCTGGGAACAGATGAACCTTGCCTATCATTACGATGCCAATCAGATCTGGATCGTGAATGTCGGCGATCTTAAGCCGATGGAATATCCGATTGAATTCTTCCTGCGGATGGCCTGGAATCCTGAAGCCTGGCCTAAAGAGCGCATCGAAGAATTTGGTGTGTTGTGGGCCAAGCGCGAGTTCGGCGCAGAGTATGCCGAAGAAATTGCTGCGCTGATGACTGGCTACACCCGCCACAATGGCCGCCGTAAACCAGAACTGCAGGAAGCATTCATCTACAGCCAACTGCATTATGACGAAGCCAATCGCATCACCGCCGAGGTCAAAGACCTGACAGCGCGTGCTGAAGCACTTTATGAAAAATTACCGGCCTCGCACAAGGATGCTTTCTTTCAGCTGGTGCTCTACCCCGTCAAGGCCAGTGCGACCATCACCGAGATGTATGACATGGTAGCGAAGAACCATCTCTATGCCAGTCAGGGCCGTGCGACGGCCAATGATTATGCTGAACGGGCCCGCCTGCTGTTCAAACAGGATGCCGCGCTGGAGAAGCAGTTTCATACCGAGCTGAGCAAAGGGAAATGGAATCACTTCATGTCGCAGCCCCGCATTGGCTATACCCACTGGAACAATCCGCCAGCCAATACGCTGCCGGTGTTGCATCAGTATGAACCACATGGTGAACCTGACATGGGTGTTGCGGTGGAAGGCATGAAAGAAGCCTGGCCGACACCGGCTGAATACCAGCTGTCGACCTTCAGCCCCTACGGCAAGAGCCAGCGCACCATCGAAGTGTTCAACAAAGGTAAAAAGCCTTTCAATTTTTCGGCCACAGTCAGTGAGC
Source organism: uncultured Cellvibrio sp. (assembly GCA_937958105.1). Classification (GTDB taxonomy): domain Bacteria; phylum Pseudomonadota; class Gammaproteobacteria; order Pseudomonadales; family Cellvibrionaceae; genus Cellvibrio. The sequence continues at coordinate 180,482 of CALFXJ010000061.1, read as the reverse complement.
CTTGGATTATACTCAGCAATACTAGTGGACAAGTTAAGCTGAACCAGCCGATTCAGGTTTCCGTGGATTGGGATAAAGTGCCGAAGGGCAGGGCCAACGGACGTATCCATATCGCCGGGACTGGCTTCGGCGGGGCAACAATCAAGGTAAGCGCGTTTAATCCCGACACCAAGGCAACCGCACGGTTACGCGGATTTGTAGAAGCTGATGGTTATATCTCCATAGAAGCAGAGAATTACAGTGCTGCTGTTGAATCCCATGGGTTTGCATGGGAAAAAATTCCCCAGCATGGTCGCACCCTGTCATCCATGGCACCGTTTCCGGTCACAGATTTCAGTTTTACAAACCCCAAAAAAGCACCTTACCTCGAGTATGAAGTTTATTTTTTCTCCACTGGAGAATTCACCGTTGAATCTATCTTTGCACCCAGTCTGCCCATCTTCCCAGGGCGCGGGGTACGTTACGGCATCGGTTTTGGCAACGAAACACCGCAGATTATCGATATTGTAAAAGACATGAGTCAGCCAACCTGGGAAGAATCTGTGCGGACTGACTCACGTAAAGCGGTGAGCAAACACAAGATTGCTGCACCTGGCTTACATAAATTGCGGATCTACATGGTAGACCCGGCAGTAGCCCTGCAAAAAATTGTGATCAACACCGGGGGACTGAAACCCAGTTATCTCGGACCAGAGCAAAGTGCCCGGTTCTAATCGTAAAATTGGGCGATACATTTAATCGAGAGCAGAGAATGAAAATTACAGCAGCAAAAGTCATTGTTACTTCACCGGGCAGAAATTTTGTCACGCTGAAAATCATGACGGATGAAGGAATTTATGGCATCGGTGACGGAACACTCAACGGACGCGAAAAATCTGTGGTTTCCTATCTGGAGGATTACCTGATTCCGGCGCTTATCGGCCGCGATCCGCATCAGATTGAGGACATCTGGCAATTCTTTTATCGCGGTGCTTACTGGCGTCGCGGCCCGGTCGGTATGACAGCACTGGCAGCAATTGATACCGCTCTGTGGGATATCAAAGCCAAGGCAGCCAATATGCCGCTGTATCAGCTGCTCGGCGGGCGCAGCCGTGACCGCATCATGACCTATACCCACGCCAACGGACGGGATATGGAATCCACCCTCGAAGCGGTTGCCAAAGCCAAAGCCAAAGGCTACAAAGCCATTCGCGTTCAGTGCGGCATTCCGGGTATCGAGAAAACCTATGGTGTAGCGAAAGACAACAAGAGCTACGAACCCGCTGACAGCGATCTGCCGTCGGTGGAAACCTGGTCTACCGAAAAATATCTGAACTTCATTCCCGAACTGTTTGCTGAAGTTCGCAAGGAGTTTGGCAACGACCTGCATTTGCTGCACGACGTTCACCACCGGCTGACCCCGATTGAAGCAGCGCGGCTTGGGAAAGAGCTGGAGCCTTACCATTTATTCTGGATGGAAGATGCGGTGCCTGCGGAAAACCAGGAAGCGTTTAAACTGATCCGCCAACACACCACCACGCCGCTGGCGGTTGGTGAAGTCTTCAACAGCATTCACGATTGCCGTGAATTAATTCAGAACCAGCTGATTGATTATATCCGTGCAACCATCGTGCACGCCGGAGGTATCACTCACCTGCGTCGTATCGCCGATTTTGCTTCGCTGTTCAACGTGCGCACCGGCTGCCACGGTGCAACAGACCTGTCGCCAGTGTGTATGGGCGCAGCCCTTCATTTCGATTACTGGGTTCCTAATTTTGGTATTCAGGAGCATATGCCCCACAGCGAACAAATGGATGAAGTCTTCCCTCATGCCTACCGCTTCGACGATGGCTACTTCACACCAGGCGAGGCACCGGGTCACGGTGTCGATATCGATGAAAAGCTGGCTGCCCAATACCCTTACAAACGCGCGTGCCTGCCGGTTAACCGTCTTGAAGACGGCACCTTGTGGCACTGGTAACTCAGGAAAATAATTATGTTACGTCAAACCTTCAGTGTGATTGCCATGGCCGGTCTGCTCTGCGCCTGCCAGCAAAAAACAGTCGATGAAACTCCACCAGCTGCTGCCGATACAGGCAGCAGTGCAGCTGCTTCATCGGCATTGTCCTTTGCAACACAACCACTGATCAGCCACATCTACACGGCAGATCCGTCAGCACACGTCTTCAACGGACGACTTTATCTTTATCCGTCCCACGATATCAAAACTGATATTACAACCAGCGGCGAAGGCGATCGCTTTGATATGAAGGATTATCATGTATTCTCCATGGAAAGGGTTGGCGGAGACGTGACAGATCATGGCGTCGCACTGGCACTTGATGACATTCCCTGGGCGAGCCGACAACTCTGGGCACCGGACGCTGCAGAAAAAGACGGAAAGTTCTATTTATATTTTCCAGCCAAAGATAAGGAAGGCATATTCCGCATCGGCGTTGCTGTAAGTGATTCGCCCAGCGGACCTTTTACCGCCGAACCAGCACCTATCGAAGGCACTTACAGCATTGATCCCGCTGTCTTCAAAGATGATGACGGCAGTTATTATCTGTATGTTGGCGGCATCTGGGGCGGCCAGCTGCAGCGCTGGAGCAACGGCAGCTATCAGCCTGAAGATCGCTATCCAGCGGACGACAAGCCTGCCTTGATGGCCAAGGTAGCCCGCCTGAATGAGGATATGCTCAGCCTGGCTGAAGACATGAAGGATGTGCAGATCCTGGACGAGGCTGGCGAACTTTTATTGGCTGGCGACAACGACCGACGTTTCTTTGAGGCAGCCTGGATACACAAATACAACGGCAAATATTATTTTTCTTATTCAACCGGTGACACCCATAACATTGCCTATGCCACAGGCGACACCCCTTACGGCCCCTTCACCTATCAGGGAGTCATCCTTGAGCCGGTACTGGGCTGGACCAATCACCACTCCATCGTTGAATTTGAGGGCAAGTGGTATCTGTTCTACCACGACAGCGAACTGTCCGGCGGTAAGACTCACCTGCGCAATGTCAAAGTTGCTGAGCTGACTCACGATGCTGATGGACGCATTCAAACTCTCAGTGCGTTTAAGAAGTAAAGGGCAATAAAAAAACCGGGCATTGCCCGGCTTTTTTATTGTTTACATCATTTTCTTTTCAGCTCTGCAATATTCTGCGATAAATTCTGCATGGGAGGGCATAATATCCACAGATCGTTGGATAACGGATTTTATATTATCCATTCGCCGCATCAACTCATCTCTCGGCATCACGTCAACGATAGGATGATAAGAGCGCGGCCGAATACCTTGACCGAGCATAACCTCGAACCAGCTCAAATCACCAAACATTTCTCCATTGTAACGATAGATCCGACCATTCTTTTTGAATTGCTCAATCTTCTGCGTCAGATCCTCAGGAACACTCATCGTACGGCAATAATTCCAGAAATCTGAATCATCTCGTTTGGTCGCATAATAATGCAGAATTAGAAAGTCTCGAATACGATCAAACTCGAAGTGCGTTTGACGGTTGAATTCATCGATATCTTCCTGATCAAAATATTTATTGGGGAAGAAACTCAGCAGCCGCGCGATAGCGGACTGCACCAGGTGAATACTGGTGGACTCCAGTGGTTCCATAAAGCCACTGGCTAAGCCCATCGCTACACAGTTTTTATTCCAGAACTTTTTACGCTTACCTGTCGTAAATTTCAGCAAGCGGGGCTCGGCGAGCGGTTTACCATCGAGATTATTAAGCAGAATATTAACTGCTTCATCCTCACTCATATACTGACTGCTAAAAACATGGCCATTACCAATCCTGTGCTGCAATGGAATCCGCCACTGCCAGCCTGCGGTGTGGGCCGTCGAGCGCGTGTAAGGCGTCGGATCGCCAGCATTCTCGCAGGGCACCGCCCAAGCGCGATCACACGGCAACCAATGTGTCCAATCTTCATAACCTGTTTTGAGCGTCTGTTCAATCAACAAACCGCGAAAGCCGGAGCAGTCAATAAACAAATCACCATCAATCACTTCTCCACTTTCCATCACCACGGACTCTATAAATCCATTATCAGGATTGAGCTTGGCGTGAGTGATCTTGCCTTCAGTCCGCACCACACCGCGCTGCTCAGAGTAGTCCCGCAGAAAGCGCGCATACAGGCCAGCGTCAAAGTGAAACGCGTAAGCGATATTTGACAAAGGTGAGTTTCCCGCTTCAATGGAACGCATGAACTTTCCTTTCTGCGCAGCCTTCGCTGTAATCGTATAGTCACGAAGATCTTCCGCTTCGCCAGCCATATGCAGTTTCAGCCAGTAGTGGTAAAACTGGATTGCGCTCATGTCCTTACCCACCGGACCAAATGCGTGCATGTAAGAGCTGCCGATGTGACTCCAGTTAACGAACTCAATACCTAGTTTAAACGTTCCCTGAGTGCGTCGAACAAAATCATCTTCGTCAAAATCCAACAGCCGGTTGTATAACTGGATTTGAGGAATGGTTGCTTCGCCAACACCCACGGTACCAATCTCCTCTGACTCAATCACATGAATCTTGCAGTAATTGTTTGTGAGCACTTTTGCCATGGCAGCCGCTGCCATCCAGCCGGCGGTTCCGCCACCGACAATAACAATTTTTTCAATGCGGTTATCGGACATAACGTCTCCAGTTTCTAGCGAGTGGGGCAATAACTTGCAAGCAATTCATGATGATTTGGCATGGCGTTCGCCGCTTTGCTAATTGCCGCCCGGATGCGCTGATGATTTTGTAATAACTCTCGTTCAGGCAGAGCTTCCGTCATGATGTCATAGCGTTTTGGCCACAGACCTGCCCCAAGAAAAAAAGCAGCCCATAACTGATCCGACATCACCTCATATTCATAAGCCGCGATTCTGCCGCGATGCAGGAACAGATCAATTCGATGCTGCAAAGGTGCTGGAATAGGAGCTTCCGAACACAGACGAGCGAATGCAGAATCGGAGTGCATGGTGACTTGATGGGCGATATGAAAATCCCGCAGCCGCTCAAACTCCTGCATCGTTAAACGGTTATATTCTGCCGCGTTGAAAGGTTCACAGGATTTATTTGGAAAATAGTCCAACAACCTGACCAAAGCAGATTGTGCCCAGTGCAGCTCCGAGACAGCCAGGGAAGTTATGTTACCGGCAGCGGCACCAACAGCAACGCAGTTGCGTGACCATAAAACCTCGCGACATCCAGGCTTGATTTCGGTATATCGCACATCTGAAGCTCCCGCCATACGATGCACTTCTTTAGCCAACCCCTCATCATCCAGCAGACCAGAATGATAGATAAACTGATGAACAACCTTACGTTGTAGAGGTATCTCTCTTTGCCATCCCCAGGGCGCTGCACGAACTTTGGTTAGTGGGCATATTGTGTTCGTCTTACAGGATGGACGAAGAACCGAAAAATTCACCATCCGATCCAATGGCAGGTCGACTTGCCAGGAAGCGTATGGAACTGCCAGCTCGGCGCTGCCAATCAGTAATGCACTTTCACCTGAGCAGTCGACATATAAATCCGCTTCAACCCTGCTGTTGTCATCAAGCACAAGCGCTTTAATAAAACCTGAGCTGGAACAGATATTAATTGCCTGTAGCGCTCCCTTACGAACGGCGACTTTCAGAAACCTGGCATAATCCTTCAAATATTCTTTATAGTTTTTTACGTCAAGATGAAGCCCGCAGGATAGCGTGGAGCGAATAGATTTTTCATCTGGGTCAGGAAATGCAAATTTCCCCTGTCGAGCAGCAACTGCAGAGAGGAAATAATTCTCATAAGCGCAATCGTCACCTATAAGATGAAGCCTGGACACCTCTTGTTCAAGAGCCGGAACTATTGTGGCCGGCTTTCCCATCGGATGAACAAAAGAGGTGGCCGGGCCCCATCGATATTCTGTTCCAAGCTTAAAGCTGGCACCGGTAATACTCATTAGCTGTCGTTCATCAAATCCCAGCATCTGATGTAGCTGGCGTATTGCCGGAAGACTGGATTCCGCCAAATCGTCAGCAGGCATGTCAGGAATATCAATTAGAGTCAGCTCTACACCCTCTGCTTTTAATCCTCGAGCTAAAATTGCAGCCGCCATCCAACCCACAAGTCCTCCACCAAGGATGGCAATTTTTTTTATCGGTTCTCTATTCATTTTGGTAAACCGTATAGATTCATGCTCGCCTCTGGATATATACCGGAGATTCCTTTAATTGCGTTGTCAATAGCCGTTTTATGATCTGCCATACCGTGGACATCGGCTTCAATAGCCTCGCTTATTTTTTTTAGATAATCAGCCATAGTGTCCTTTGGATGACGCATTACTCGGGAATCATAACCTTGAGGAACAATGCCCTGACCAATATACACAGCCAGCCAGCTGGGCGTCATGAACAATCCTTGTTGATAATGTTCAACCTGTGCGGATTCTCTGAACAAATTTATTTTCCGTTCAAGTTCAGCGGGAATCGACATGGCCCGACATGCATCCCAAAAGGGGTCACCCACTCGCCCATTAGCTTTGTAGTGGAGAATAAGAAAATCCCGTACGCGACGGTATTCGAGATCAATATGACGATTGAATTCTGCCCGGTCGATTTCGGCAAAATCCGCATCAGGAAAGTTCTCCAGCAGTTTCAGGATTGCAACCTGAATGAGATAAATACTGGTGGATTCAAGCGGCTCCAAAAAGCCGCTCGCCAAACCAATTGCTACGCAGTTCTTATTCCAGCTTTTTTTACGCCGCCCCGTAACAAAACGGAGGAAGTTTGGCTCACCCGTTTCTTCGCCATTAAGTTGGCTACGTAACAGGTACAGTGCGTCTTCATCGTTCAGATACTCGCTGGAGTAAACCTGTCCGTTGCCAGTGCGATGCTGCAGCGGGATTCGCCATTGCCAACCAACCCGCTGGGCAATGGATCGGGTATAGGGGACAGGATCTGTAGTACGCTCACTGGGCATGGCAACCGCACGGTCACATGGGAGCCATTGCCGCCAATCCTCATAACCGGTTTTAAGCGCTCCTTCAATTAATAGTCCGCGGAATCCGGAGCAATCTATGAATAGCTGACCATCTATCTTTTCGCCATTTTCCAATGTCAGCGATTCTATAAATCCTGTAAGGGAACATAATTTAACTTGGTTTATTTTTCCCTCAATACGTCTCACACCTCTTTCGGCAGAGTAGTTGCGCAGGAATTTTGCGTAAAGAGATGCATCCAGATGAAAGGCATAGCCGAAATCTGAACGTAGGGAATCAGGATTCTTTTCAGGATATGCAAATTTCCCTGCGGTCGCCGCTACAGCAGCAATGGAAAAATTATCCAGGGGTGTTTCATCCCCCAGCGATCGCAGATGTAACCAATAATGGTGAAAATCGATACCTCTAATATCGTGACCAAAAAGTCCAAACGGGTGGATATAGGAAGAATCAGGAGCGCCCCATCCAGTGAATTGAATACCCAGCTTATAAGTTGCATAGGTGGCCCGGATGAATTCATTTTCATCAATACCGAGCAGCTGGTTAAAGTGGCGAATGTGGGGGATTGTCGCTTCACCCACACCGACGGTTCCAATTTGTTCAGACTCAACCAGAACAATTCTACACAGCGCGGGCGGCAGAAAGCGGGCTAATGCTGCGGCGGTCATCCAACCAGCTGTACCGCCACCAACAATAACAACCTGTTGAATTCTTTGGGCTGACATAAGTTCCCCGTCTATTGTTATCACGGTTTCATTGTAGTCATAAAACCGTACACCATCATCCGTGGAACTATGAGTTTTTTCTATCGAAAAAAAAGCGCGCCTTAGGCGCGCTTAAAGGAGAGGCTATCAAAAAACAACTTAGAATGTAGCTTTCACGATCAATGCTGCACGACGATCGTTTACGAACCATGAACGGCCAGCTTCAGTACCTTCCCCATCCAGTATCATGATGGTTTTGGTCTGCGTATTAGCAAGGTTGGTAAACTGCAGGCCGACAGTCACATTATCGTTGATGTTGTAGAACACCGAACCATCGAGGTAGCCCGCATCATCACTCCATAATGGATACTTACTGATAACGTCACGTGTAGTCAGCAGATACTTCGAACGCCAGTTGTACGCCAGGCGTACTGACCAGTCATTCTTATCGTACATACCGACGATGTTGAATGTTTCTTTGGATTGTCCCTGCAGCGGAACTTTATCCAGCGAAACACGTGCACCCGTGTCGTTATCTCCACCAATCCAGTCCGCGTCATCCACTGGAACTTCATTGTTGGGCACACCACTCGCCTCGATGTAGGTATAGTTAACCTGCAAACCTAAACCATCCCAAGGCGCGGGCAGCATGTCATAAAATTGCTGATAGGCAATCTCAAAACCTTCCATCGTACCTTCACCGCCGTTACGGGTACCGGTTACCTCTACGGTATTAGTGACACCTGTTACCGGGTTGGTGAAGGATGCTGGATATGCACCATATATAAAGAAGTTGGAAAGGTCTTTGTAGAACAGCGTTCCAGTTAATGAACCAACATCAGCAAAGTACCACTCCAGAGAAATGTCGAACTGGGTAGACTCCATTGGCTTGAGGTATGGGTTGCCGCCGTCGCCTTGCCATGCGCTGACGTATGCACCCTGGATAGCCCGGAACTCATCCTCGGCAGGTGGATTATCAGGATCAATAGGAGCCATGGTTGGATAAATTGCTTCTACCGATCTGGCACTCAGGCGCGCCTGGTTCCGCACATCCCCCATATCTGGCAACGCAATTGCTTTGGATGCTGCAAAGCGCGCAATCAAGTCGTCAGTCAGCTCCACCTTCAGGTTCAAGCTGGGCAGAGTTGCACTGTACTTATCAATTGCAGTTTCCAAGGTGAATGCGTTGTTACCAAAGCCCTGCTCATCGGCGCTCAGGTAATTCTCTGCAGTAGTAGCCCATCCATTGGCCTCGTCCTTATAAAACGCTTCGAGGTCAGCATAAGTACCATTATCAATAAGAGGCTGTGCATAGGCGGCCACAATCTCAGGGGTCAACGTACTTGGTAATCCGGCGGGTACCGGACGCTCAGATACAAGATCCGGGTATTCAACTGAACCCAGCGCCTGACGCTCAAAGTTCACGTAACGCAATCCAATGTTACCGCTGAAGCGAAGAGCCGTTTCATCCGAGCCAAAATCAAGGCGGATATAAGCTGCCTCGTTGGTTTCAGTCGTGGTGTAGATTTCGGACGGTGCGAAGTAGGTTCCAGGCACAACATCTGAACGCGATGGATATGGAACCCACTCGCCAGCAGACGTTTTGACCAGCTCACGGTTTTCAAACAGCACCTGCTTTACCAGACTCTCCGATGCGTGCAGTAAACCGCCTCCTGGAATTTCCATTACGCCGCCGCGATGAAAATCACTCCAATCAACGAAGTTATATTCCTGATTGGCCACAGCAGGCTCAGTCAGCCACAGAGCATCAGCAGAACCGCTGAACTCCGGCCCCAGGCTACCCCAGTTCCACGCGGTATTTCTTACAACCTGCTCGCGCTCAGCGAAACGGATGCCCGCTTTGACAGCTTTTAACATGCCGCCATTGTCATCGAGGTTATAGGTCACATCAAAACGGCTGGCAACCGAGTCACCTTCAGAACGCTCGTAGTGATCCATTGCCGAACGCCACCAGTAGCTGTTCGGATCCTGGAAGTAGTTGCTGTCACCGGCAGGGTCACCAGAGAAGCCGGGATAACCGGTAGCAAAGTCGTCCGGGTTGTTATCACGCAGACCATTCCACGGTTCATTCAGGATAAGGTGGGGAGTACTGCCACGAGTGTCGTAATCCTGTAAGGCATGGATACCCAGATGAATGACCAGGTCGTCATCCTTTGTCTCTGCTTCAATGTATTGCAGATCAAGCTCAAACTCCCAGTTATCGTTAGGGGTCCATTTAAAATTCAATGCGTAGTCGTCAACAACCGTGTTGGTTCTTTTATAACGTGTATCTGTTTGGAATTTGTGGCCGAACTGGCCTACTGTAATGCCATCTCCATTAACACCATCCCCATAAGTGCGCGGAACGCGATTTACGTTCCCATCGGCAACACGCCAATCCTCAATGTCAGTCATGACGCCGGCAAGGAACAGACCTTGGTCATCGAAGATAAACTCCGTGCCTGCCAACGGACGGGTAAAACGTTTTTCCACGTCATCATCAGGGTTGTAATAGCCGTTCTGATATTTCAGTGCGTTCTCGGTCCATGCCAGGGTGGCATCAGAACGCATAAACTGGAAGGTAGAAACTAAAGTTTGATCAGGGGTTTCCCACTGGAAGGCCGCTGCGTAACCGTTACGTTCACGATCATCAAATTTCATTGATGCGTTGGAGCCGTTGGGCATCCACACCTGGCCGGTACCATCACCAACAAACGCCTCTGCACCAGGCAATACGCTTGCGTCGTATTGGACATAGGCATCGCTCTGAATACCGTGTGAAGTACCTTTCAGCTCTGAGTGAGCGACGTTTAACAGGAAGCCTACCTCACCAATACCGGTTTCCCAACGATCGCTATAGAGAGCAGATATCGTCGGGGTCGCCTTTTCGGCCATATCACCGTAAGAAATGTCACCAGTAACGGCGATTATGCGATCGGGCGAGTCAAATGGTTTACGGGTACGCAGGCTGACGGTACCACCAATACCACCCTCAATCATGTCGGCAGATTGGTTTTTATAAACATCCACGCCGCCCATCAGCTCTGGAGGCACGTCCTGGAAACTCAACCCCCGCCCTGAGTTGGCGGTAAATGAATCGCGTCCATTAAATTCACTACGAGTAGCAGTCATACCGCGGATAACGGCACCACTACCCTCCACACTGAAGTGGTCCGGGTCATCCACACCTGCAAATCGCTCAATGGATATACCGGGAATACGCTGCATAGCCTCAAGCACGCTACGGTCAGGTAAAGAACCAATATCGGCTGAAGAAATGGAATCCACAAATGTATCAGCGTTGCGTTTTACATCCTGCGCATTTTGCAGGTTGGTACGAACGCCGCTGACTACGATCTCCTCGATTGAACCTTCATCGGCCGCCGGTGACTGAGCTAGTGAAGGAGCACTCATGGCCATCACACACATGGCTAACAGTGACTTCCTAAACCTCACGGGGCCTTTGGAACTTGGGTAAGGCGCATGATTTTTATAGGTATTCATAACAACCCCTTTCTTATATTAAATAGAGTTTTTGTGCATTTTATGTGCTATACGGCGTTTAAAACCTCTTTAGCTTGGCAATCGTATATCCCCCTCCTTCAGCATGTCAATGTGACTATAAGTAGGTTATGTCACTTTAGAATAGATTTTTTCCTCATAAAGTCAAAGAGACTCATGGAAACTTCACAGTACCAGGAGCATGCAAATGCTTGGATTGGCGTCTGGATTCTAGCCTGTAAGTAAAATCTGAAGCGCCCAGATTCAGCAGAGACCGTAATTTGGGCGTTCAAAGTTTGTTCTACGAGAATCTGGACGGCAGAAAATGAATAGGCGGGATGGTTTAGCGTAGCGAGTAGTTATAAAAAAGCCTCCACCGAGGGAGGCTTCTTTTGATCAATGAAAAATCAATTGAAAGGGTGACGCAGGACGATGGTTTCGTTCCGATCAGGGCCGGTTGAGATAATGTCGATGGGAGTTGCCATCAACTCCTCTAAACGGGCGATATAAGCGCGGGCGTTTGCCGGTAGTTCTTCAAGAGTCCGTGCTCCTACCGTAGATTCTTTCCAGCCGGGCATTTCTTCATATATGGGTTGGAGCTCAGCCCAACCTTCCGCATCAAATGGAATACCGGTGGGGTTGCCCGCTGCATCCTGATATCCGATACAGATCTTGACGGTTTCCAGACCATCCAGAACGTCGAGTTTGGTCAGGCAAACGCCGGTAACGCTGTTGATACGATTAGCATGACGAACAGCAACGATATCAAACCAGCCACAGCGACGCTTACGTCCGGTGGTTGCACCAAATTCGTGCCCTTTTTCACCCAGGTAGACGCCGATCTCGCAATCCAGCTCTGTTGGGAATGGGCCGGAACCCACGCGAGTGGTGTAGGCTTTGGTGATCCCCAGTACATAATCCAGATACATGGGGCCGAAGCCGGAGCCTGTCGCGGTACCACCTGCGGTGGTGTTGGAAGAAGTCACAAATGGATAGGTCCCGTGGTCAATATCCAATAATGACCCTTGGGCACCTTCAAACAGGATGCTTTCACCCTTTTCGCGCGCTGCGTGCAGGATATCTGTGACATCAGCAATCATTGGCAGAAGCTCTTCCGCCCAGCGGGTACAGTCTGCCAGGGTTTGGTCATAGTCTACCGGAGCGACCTTAAAATATTCGGTCAGAACAAAGTTGTGGTAGGCCAGCACTTCCTTCAGTTTGATCGCGAAGCTCTCCATATCCATTAGATCACCCAGACGCAGGCCACGGCGAGCGACCTTGTCTTCATAGGCCGGGCCAATACCGCGACCAGTGGTACCGATCTTGGCATCGCCACGCGCGGCTTCGCGAGCCTGGTCCAGCGCTACGTGATACGAAAGGATCAATGGACAGGCGGGAGACAAGCGGAGTCTCTCCCGTACCGGCACACCGGTTTCTTCCAGCTCGGCAATCTCTTTAAGCAGCGCCTGAGGAGACAGCACCACGCCGTTGCCAATCAGGCAGGTCACGCCTTCGCGCAGCACGCCGGATGGGATCAGGTGGAGAACCGTTTTTTTACCGTCGATCACCAGTGTATGGCCCGCATTGTGGCCGCCCTGGAAGCGGGTGACGAGTGAGACCTGATCTGTCAGGAGATCAACAATCTTGCCCTTACCTTCATCACCCCACTGGGTGCCCAATACGACAACGTTTTTGCCCATGACTTGGTTTAACTCTCTGTAAGCTTGATAAAAATAATGGCGCTGGCGGCGCAGCCTCTGGGGCTACCGCGCGCTGCCAGTCCAGCGATAGACCTTAAAGTGGAACGACTTCGTAGATTCCTTTGCTCATAACCAGCTGGCGGTCACAATGCAGTTCTGCAGCAGCAGCTGCATCATCCGCACAGATTACCCGCTCGCCCTGGGCGCGCAACGCCTGAACAGCCTGCCATTGCTGCGGATCATCAGACATTACTGCCAGGATACCGCGACGATAGGATTGTTCCAGCAACCCCAGTTTACTCAAGGCTGTGATATCCACGGCGAATCCGGTAGCCGGCCGGGCCCGACCAAACACCTCACCGATGTGGTCATAGCGACCACCACTCGCGATGGGATTGCCATATCCGGGCGCAAAGGCCGCAAAGACCAGCCCGGTCAGATAATGGTAGCCGCGCAGCTCACCCAGATCGAAATACAGTTCGGCCTGCGGGTAACGCTGTTCAATCACCCGGGCCACAGCAGCCAGTTGCTCAACGGCATCGGCCGCCGCAGGGGCAATCAGCATAAATCTTTCACTGGCCGTAGCCAGTATTGACTTGTCTCCAGCAAAGCCCGGTAAGGCAATAAACAGTTCGGCAACAGCTACATCGGCAATATTCGCAGCCACCCAGGCATGAATCTCAGCCATGGCTTTACGCTGCAACAAGTCAAAAAACTCGTCTTCCTGCGTATCACTGAGCCGCGCTGCACTGGCAAGCGCACGGTAGATACCCACATGTCCCAGATCGATATGAAGCTTAGGCAGACCAGCCAGGATCAGGGATTCGAGCAGCAGGGACACCACTTCAATGTCCGCCGAAACTCCCGCCTCACCATAGAACTCCACCCCGGCCTGAATAGGCGTTCGGGTGGCCAGAGGGTTCTTGGGCTTGGTGTGGACCACATGTCCGGCATAACAGAGACGGTTGGCGCCGGTGCGGCTGAAGCTGTGCGCATCCATTCGTGCTGTCTGCGGGGTGAAGTCAGCGCGAATCCCCAGGGTTCGTCCAGTCAGCTGATCCGTTACCTTGAATGTCAGCAGGTCTACATCGCGCCCGAGGCCGATAAGCAGGGAATCGGTATATTCCAGCAGGGGCGGGATCACCATGTCATACCCCCAGTTGCTGTAGAGATCGAGCAACTGACGGCGCAAGTGATCTATTGATTTGGCTTCGGCAGGTAGAATTTCTTCTACCCCATCGGGCAGCAACCAGCGGTCGGCGTAAGTCATAGCGACTCTATGTCATTTCAATACGTACAGTAAACCGACCCCGATCATCATGCTGACCAATCCCACCATACGCAGGTGACGGTCAGAGACTATAGCCATGCGTGCAACCAGGCGACGCCAACGGGTCGGATATAGAAAGGGAAGTATGCCCTCAATTACCAGCATCAGGCAGAAAGCTCTGCCAAGTTCTTCCCACATAATCAAGATTCTCCACCGCTGAGCGATGTGCAGCCATCTTCGATCAGCGCATAAAAAACCGAGCCAGTGGCTCGGTTGCGGGATTTTACACCCTTTGTCCGGGAATGTTGAGCTGAATCCAGCTATTTTTTCCCGGACGGGTCTTTCAGGAAGCGGAAGAAATCACTCGCCGGATCAATCACCAACAGATCTTCTTTGCTGTCGAAGGTGGCTGCGTATGCGTTCAAGCTACGCACAAAGGCATAGAATTCGGCATCCTTGTTGTAGGCCTCAGCGTATATCGCCGCAGCCTTGGCATCACCATCACCACGCAGGCGCTCGGCGTCACGGTAGGCATTAGCCTCCAGTACAGCACGTTGACGATCTGCATCGGCCCGAATGACTTCCGCCTGCTCTTTACCTTTGGAACGGTATTCGCGTGCTTCCTTCTCCCGATCCGCCGCCATCCGGGCAAATACCGAATCACTGACGTCGGTGGGCAGGTCAATACGCTTGATACGGATATCGATGACTTCCAGCCCCAACAACCCTTCACTCACGGCATTCAGGTTGAAGGTCAGCTCGCTCATCAGCTCATCACGCTTACCCGATACCACTTCATGCAGAGTGCGACGACCGAACTGGTTGCGCAGACCATCCGCAACCCGCTGCGCCAGACGTTCAGCTGCAACGTTTTCATCGCCACCGGTGGCCTTGTAGTAGGTTTCTACGTTCTTGACGCGCCACTTGATGTAGGAGTCAACGATCAGACGCTTGTTCTCAATGGTAAAGAAGCTCTCTGGACGCATGTCAGCAGTCAGCAGGCGGCCATCGAATTTCCGTACCTTGTCAGCGAACGGAATCTTGAAGTGCAGGCCCGGTGGAACATCAACATTGACCAAGCGTCCGAACCGCAGCACTACCGCGCGCTCATACTCTGTAACGATATAAAAGCTGCTTGAGCCGACAATCAGAACGATTACCACAACCAGCAGCGAGAGAAAACCACGATTACTCATTTAGCGGATCTCCCTGCGAATATTGGACGGCATGGATTCCTGACGAGGAATCTCACGGAGCGTAGTAGGTGTATGAGTGACTGGCGCAGTTGAGCTCTGCTGGATCATACGGTCGAGGGGCAGGTACAACATATTGTTGCCACCTTCTACATCCACCATAACCTTGGATGAGCTACTCATAACCCGCTCCAGTGTTTCGATATATAAACGCTCACGGGTCACACCCGGTGCACGCTTGTACTCGGTCAGCAGACGTTCAAAGCGATCAGATTCACCCTCTGCACGGGCAACCACTTCGGCACGGTAGGCTTCTGCCTCTTCAATCATCCGCTGTGCACGACCACGGGCTTCCGGAATAACCGCATTGGCATAAGCCTGGGCTTCGTTCTTCAGCCGTTCTTCATCCTCTTTTGCCTTGATGACATCGTCAAACGCAGCGCGGACCTCCTCTGGCGGACGCCCCTCCTGAATATTGACATCCCGCACGAGAATGCCGGTGCCGTAGTTATCGAGGTAGGTCTGCAGACGCTGCTTCACCTCTGCAGCAATTTTCTGCCGGCCTTCAGACAATACCTGATTGAGCTCTGTAGAGCCGATCACGTGGCGGATCGCACTGTCTGTTGCATGGCGCAGACTGATTTCGGGATCTTTTACATTCAGCACGTAGGCTTTTACGTCGGCCACGTTGTACTGGACCGTCAGCGGCAGCTCTACAATGCTTTCATCCTGGGTCAGCATCAGGCCACGGGACGGATATTGATTTTCCGTGGTGACATTGACCTTAAACACCTGAGTAACGATCGGAGCATTCCAGCGCAAGCCGGAATCCTTGATCTCTTTAAACGCACCGAATTGCAGGACAACTGCCCGCTCTTTAGCGTCTACCTGATAAATACCAGCCACTGCGTAAATAATCACAGCAACCACTGCCAGTACCACGAAGATACTGCCGAAGCCGCCATTGCTGCCGCCACCGGAGCCTTTGCCGCCGGAGCCGCCACCAAACAGACCGTTCAGCTTTTCCTGCAGTTTCTTGAATGCCTCATCCAGATCCGGAGGACCGTCATTGTTTCTTCCCCCGCCACCCCATGGGTCTTTATCCTTACCTCCCGGTTCGTTCCAGGCCATACATTCTCTCCAATCTTATTAATCAAAAATTCGGTCGATACTCCGACTTCCGGTCATTTCCGGATATGCGGTTGATCAAGTGTCGGGATTCTAGCAAAGCCTGTGCGTAAACCAACAGGCTATTTACGGGCGATTACCTTCGGCCACCCATGTGAGCTTGTCCAGTGGCAAGGATTCTGCACTCAATATCCGTAAAAGATCGCTTTTAGGGATACGCAGCTCCAGCTCCGATGAACCATCATCGCGATAGCTTTCATCCGCGACAGCCTGCTGCTGGTAGAGCATGGCCCGCAGGCGCCCCTGGTCAGCTGCCAGCAGCAGACGCCCCAGAACCATCTCTTCACCCAGCAGCTCAGCAATAGCCTGAAACAGCAGATCGCAGCCGGCCCCGGTTTGGGCCGACAGCCAGACGGCCACTGGAGCGCCGTCGTCGCCGCGATCAATGCGCGGCTCCATATCGATAAGGTCAATCTTGTTGTAAACGCGCAACTGCGGGAGATCTGCTGCGCCGATTTCTTCCAGCACCAGATCTACCTGCTCAATGTTCCGCAGACGTTCCTCCGCTACTGCGTCAACAACATGCAATAACAGGGTAGAGTTAGCAGCCTCTTCCAACGTCGCCCGAAAAGCTTCAACCAGTTTGTGAGGCAGATGGCTGATAAAACCTACGGTATCCGCAAAGATCACGGCTCCGATATCTGGCAGTTCGAGTCTGCGCATGGTTGGATCCAGGGTGGCGAACAGCTGATCCTGCACATAGACGCCGGCGCCAGTGAGCCGGTTAAACAATGTAGATTTTCCGGCGTTGGTATAGCCCACGAGCGATACAGTGGGGATCGCAGCACGCTGACGGGAGCGACGCCCCTGCTCACGCTGGGAGCGTACTTTTTCAAGTCGCTGCTCAATCATGGTGATGCGGTTACGCAGCAGACGACGGTCCGTTTCCAACTGAGTTTCACCGGGACCACGCAGACCGATCCCCCCTTTCTGGCGCTCAAGGTGGGTCCACCCCCTAACCAGGCGGGTGGACATATGACGCAGCTGGGCCAGTTCGACCTGTAATTTACCCTCAAAGGTACGTGCTCGCTGAGCAAAGATATCCAGAATCAGGCCAGTGCGGTCGAGGACACGACACTGCAGCTCTTTCTCCAGATTGCGCTCCTGGCTGGGCGTGAGGGTGTGGTTGAAGATGACGAGTTGGGCTTCCTGTTCGGCCACAGCCTGCTGCAATTCCTGCAGTTTGCCGGTACCGATAAAGAATCTGGCATTGGGGGAACGGCTGTTTCCTGTAATTAATGCGACAGGATCACCGCCAGCGGAGAGCACGAGCTCTTCAAATTCACGGGGGTCTTCCGGCTCCTGGCCGTAAGACATGTTCAGGTGAACCAGCACAGCCAGTTCACCTGACTCAGGGCGATCAAAAAACAATTAGCTACCTCGAGGGGTTATTGCTCGACTTGCTCTTCTTCGCCTTCCAGCTCTCCCGCTGCATTCAGCAGAGGTACACGAACAGCGCGAGAAGGTACAACGGTGGAGATGGCGTGCTTGTAAACCATCTGGCTTACAGTGTTTTTCAACAGCACAACAAACTGATCAAATGACTCAACCTGACCTTGCAACTTGATGCCATTTACCAGGTAAATGGAAACAGGTACGCGCTCCTTTCTCAGGACGTTCAGGTAAGGGTCTTGTAAACTATGCCCTTTTGACATGTTTATTCTCCAATTTATTTAAATAACAAGATTACCCACCTAAGTCTTCCGATACCTCATTGGAAGGGGGTGGAACAAAGTATGAAAATCTGACTAGGGTTCTCACGGAGCTATTATATGGCTGCGCCAGTTATAAAATTCAAGGCACAACCCACAATTTCTTCATGTGAGAGTGAAATACCGTTTTCCTGCTCGGTATAAAGCCAGTATAGGTCAGGCCAGCCCCGCAGCCAGGTGAATTGGCGCTTGGCCAACTGACGCGTTGCGATGATACCGCGCTCAATCATCTCATCCCTGGTCAGATCCCCGTCGAGATATTCCCACACCTGACGATACCCCACCGCTCTGATAGCCGGTAAATCCGGGTGCAAGTCCTCGCGCCGATGCAGATGTGTGACCTCTTCAACCAACCCTTGTTCCAGCATTTTATGGAACCGCGTCGCAATACGTTGATGGAGGATTTTGCGGTCGCGGGGAGCGATTGCAATTTGAGAGACGCGATAGCGCTCAGTAAAAGGGAGAGTGGCACTGAGTTTCTGTTCGCGGCGCAACATTGACATGGTCTTGCCACTGACACGATAAACCTCCAGCGCCCGACTTAGCCGCTGGGAGTGATTAGGGTGAATCTCAGCAGCTGTTTCCGGATCCACCAGGGCCAGCTGCGCATGAATATGAGGCCAGCCGTACTGCGCGGCCTCTTGCTCGATGCCGGCCCGAACCTCCGGATCTGCCGCAGGCATATCGGCGAGACCATCCAGCAGCGCCTTGAAGTACAACATCGTACCGCCGACCAGCAGTGGAATCTTTTCTTGCGCAATAATTGCCGAGATTTCCCGCTCCGCATCCGCGCAAAAGTCGGCGGCGGAGTATGGTTCGGCAGGATCACGGATATCTATCAGGCGATGCGGCGTCATGGCCAGCTCGGCGGCAGTTGGCTTGGCGGTACCGATGTCCATACCGCGATAAACCAGCGTGGAGTCTACACTGATAACCTCCACCGGCAGATGCTGCCGCAGGGCTATTGCCAGGTCTGTCTTGCCCGATGCGGTAGGCCCCATCAGAAAGATGACCTGAGGGCGCTGCTCGTACGGTTGCTCAATGTCGCTCACAGCTATTGTCCGCGCATAAACATTTTATCCAGATCCTCCAGCGACTGCAGCAACCAGGTCGGACGACCGTGGTTGCATTGGCCGCTGCGCTCCGTCGCCTCCATGTCGCGCAGCAAAGCATTCATCTCGGGAATGGTCAGACGACGATTAGCACGGACCGAAGCGTGACACGCCATGGTGCCCAGGATTTCATTGATATGATGCTGAATCCGTTCACTGGTGCCGTGCTCGATCAGATCCGCGAGCACATCGCGCACCAGCTGCTCCACCTTGGCGCGATTCAGAACCACTGGAACCTGCCGGACCAGCAGGGTTTCCGGTCCCGCACGCTGCAACTCAAACCCCAGGCTTTTAAAGGTATCTGCATGCTGCTCGGCGCAGTCTGCCTCTCGCTGGCTCACAGCAACGCTCTCCGGCACCAGCAGAGGCTGGGTCTGCAGGCCGCCGCAGGAAAATGAGGCTTTCATTCGCTCGTAGGTAATCCGCTCGTGCGCTGCATGCATATCCACCACGATCAGCCCCTGAGCATTTTCCGCCAGGATATAAATACCTTTGAGCTGCGCAATGGCATAGCCCAGGGGAGGAATTTCATCATCACTGGCTTCAGGCAAAGAGGGCGCTGGTTGATGCAGGTCGCCGTAGACTTTCATCTGCTCCCGCACTGAGTCCACGGAAGCGGCGGCGGGCGAGGGTGCGTAATGACTGGCCATGCTTGTCGGGCGTGATCCTTGCGCCGTGGCGAAGCTGATGCGCTCCTGCCCCTGAAACTCGCCAGCTGCCAACCCCTGCACAGCGGGAGCTTGTTGCGTGAGGAAAGTTTCCGCTCCGTTTTTATTTAACGAGTCTGCGGGTTTTACCTGCGCCAGTGCCCGATGCAGGCTACTGAAGATAAAATCGTGCACACTGCGGTTATCGCGAAAGCGCACCTCGTGCTTTGTGGGATGGACATTCACATCCACCGTGGCTGGATCCAGTTCAAGATACAACACAAATGCAGGGTGACGACCGTGGTACAACACATCCTGATAGGCCTGGCGTACGGCATGGCTGACCAGCTTGTCACGGATAGCCCGGCCATTGACGTAAAAATGCTGCAGGTCGGCCTGGCTGCGGGAAAAAGTCGGCAACGCAACCCACCCCCACAGGCGCAGCCCATTGCGCTCCATCTCGATGTGTACCGCGTTTTCCATAAAGGCGGGGCCACAGACCTGGGCAATACGCCGTTCCTGTTCAAGCTGGTTTTCTCCCGCGCGCCAGGCATAAATTGCCCGACCGTTATGGCGAAGGTTGAACGCCACATCAAAACGTGAGAGCGCCAGGCGTTTTACGACATCTTCCAGATGGGTGTATTCGGTTTTTTCAGTGCGCAGGAATTTGCGGCGCGCGGGAGTATTGAAGAATAAATCGCGCACCTCCACCGTCGTTCCACGAGGATGCGGTGCTGGCGATACTTCAGCCTGCATGTCGCGGCCTTCGGCCACTACCTGATACCCGAGTCCGTCATCCGCCGTGCTGGTGATCAAGGCAAGCCGGGCAACGGAGCTGATACTGGCAAGCGCCTCTCCACGAAAACCGAGCGTTGCTACCGCCTCGAGGTCATCCAGCTCGTATATCTTGCTCGTGGCATGACGGCTCAAGGCGAGCGGAAGATCTTCTTTATCAATACCCGAGCCATTGTCACGCACCCGCATCAGTTTGATACCGCCGTCTTCAACCTCGATGTCGAGGCGGGTCGCCCCTGCGTCCAGACTGTTTTCCAGCAGTTCCTTAATCACCGAGGATGGCCGCTCCACCACTTCACCGGCTGCAATCTGGTTGGCGAGGCGGGTGCTGAGTAATTTAATTCGGTTCATGGTGGTTATGTTGCCTGAAAAATAAAAAATCCCGCACAGGCGGGGAGCGTGAAATATCAGAGATGGTCCGCTGCCTGAATCAGGAAGCAGGAATTTTCAGCGTCTGTCCGACTTTGATGACGTGACTCTTCATCCCGTTATGCGACAGCAGCTGGCTGACACTGACATTGTACCGCTGAGCGATCGCGGTAAGGGTATCACCGGGTGCGATGACATGCTCCCGTACACTATTACTGCCAGCGCCCTGCTGGGCGGCAATGTAAGTGCCGGCCGGAGGATGTTGCACAAAATACTGGCGAACACCTTTGAATACTGCCTGGGCCATTTGTTTACGATAAGCAGGAGAAGCAAGTTTCGCGGCTTCTTCAGGGTTCGAGATAAATCCGGTTTCCACCAGAATCGAAGGGACATCCGGTGACTTCAACACCATGAAGCCCGCCTGCTCCACATGATTCTTGTGCAGCCTCGCAATGGTGCCCATGGAATTCAACACATGATTACCCACCTGCAGACTGGAGTTCAGTGTTGCGGTCATGGATAAATCCACCAGCACTCCCGCAAGCATTTCATCTTTGTCTTCCAGACTGATACCGCCCACGCCGCCGATCAGATCCGCTTCATTCTCACGCTGCGCAAGAAAGCGGGCTGTCTCACTGGTGGCACCGTGCCGCGATAATGCAAATACCGAGGCGCCGCGGGCGGATGATTTATGGAATGCGTCCGCATGGATAGACACAAACAGATCAGCCTGCATATTCCGCGCAATATCGCGGCGCTTTTTGAGCGGAATAAAATAATCGCCGGTGCGCACCAGTTTGGCCGTAAAGCCCCGCTCTGCGTTGATTGCAGCAACCAATTCTTTACTGATGGCGAGCGTCACATCTTTTTCGCGCAGACGTTTTGGACCTATAGCACCCGGGTCTTCCCCACCGTGCCCGGCATCAATGGCAATGATAATGTCACGTTCACCATTCACTGCTGCCTGAGTCTTCACGGCGGCCTGCGGAGAGACCGCAGGCACGGGAATATTTCCGGTGGCGGTTGTCGCAGCGGGTGTTTTTACCGATGCAGTAGCTGCCGGTTGTTGTTCCGGCACTATGTCATATAGATCCAGCACCAGCCGATCGCTGTTGCCGGCAAAAGGCTTGAGCAGAAAACTGCGGGGCTGAACTTTGGTTTTAAGATCAAAGACGATGCGCACATCAGTCTGATTTTGTACCGCCGTACGAATCTGGGCTACGGGCGTATCTGCCAGCGGCAATTGATTCGGATCAGCCTTCAGGGCTGCGCCAGTAATATCCAGTACCAGACGCTCGGGATTGGCAAGGGGTGCGATCACATGCTCCACCGGACCACTGAGATCAAGCACGATACGGGTGTGATCCGGCGCGCGCCAGATACGCATACCTTCGATAACCGCGGCAGTGGTGACGGGAGACAGGAATACCAGACCTGCGCATAACAGCAGGCCGAATAGCAGGGACAGGGTTCTGGTAGTGCTCTGCAACAACGCTTTACTCTCTGGCTATTATGATAGGGAAGCGAATTTCCCCTGTGACAACATGGATTTCAAAAGGGTCACTGAAGGGGCGCTACAGCCCCGAGCCACTGCGGCCAACCGCTATAAGTATAGGTCATGGGTGGACCAACTTAATCCACTGCCGCAAATGCGGTCACTCTACCCAATCAAGATGCACAGCTCCAGCAAAAATTACGCAATCTTTCCAGCCAATTAACTCGCACAAGTGTGAATGCCTTGTCAGCAGGATTCCCATAAAAGCACCTATACTGCTGAAATTCTGTTTCATAACTCACTTTATCGATTTATTGCCACGGGATTATCACCATGTACGTCTTCCGCCCTTTTTCTGCCCGACAACTGGCCTCTCTTTCCTGTGGATTGTTAGCTCTCTCCGCTGTGCCGGCGAGCGCGGTGAGCTACGGCATTTTTGATGCGCGCGGATTAGCGATGGGCGGCACCGCCGTAGCCGCGGGTAATACCTCCCAGGCGCAGTTTTATAATCCAGCGCTCCTGTCGTTCCACGATAAAGATGAGGATGATTCCCGGGATGGGCGTATCTCATTTCCCAATATTGTGGTGCAGCTTTCCGATACGGTTGAACAGACACTGGACGCGGCAGATGACGAACTCGATGAGCAGCTGCGTACGGCCGTCAACAACTTCAATGGGCTGCGCACGGCTGAAAATGCCGGTGCAGTGGCCGGTGTTTCCCGCGATCTGCGCGACCTGCTGGATCAGCTTGGTAATCAGGACCTGAGTGTGGATGCCTTTGTCGGTTTCTCCGTCAGTGAGCCGAGCAAGCGCGAAGGCGGAGCATTTTATGTCGGCGTACGGGCACTGGGTGGCGGGCGCGCGGACATCAGTGAGGCGGACCGCAATCTGCTGGATCAATATATTCAAGCTATGGAGGCCGTAGCCGTCGGTGGCGATATTGGCAGTATTGATCCTGCGCTGCTGGATGAAACGGGCAACCTGCGCGACCCGGTGGACGAATTGACCTCAAGTGGTGATGTGAGCGCCCTCACCATCGCCGAGTGGGGCGTATCTCTGGCGAAGGAGTTTGAGGTAGACGGTCACGATATTTCTTTTGGTATCACCCCCAAATTGCAACGGGTGGACGCCTATCGCGAAACACTGGATATCAGCAGCGGAATCACCAGCACTGACGATGGCACACGGCGCTTTTCCGACTCCAAGAAAACCCATATTACGGTGAATGCGGATGTCGGCATCGCCGCGTTAATCGAAGACCACTATCGCCTGAGCGTCGCCGTGAAGGATGTCATCGCCAAAGAATTCAGCACGGCGCCCCGTATAGATCCAGATACCGGTGAGGTTCTGCCGGCCCAGATCGTACAACTTAAACCCCGCGCGCGTCTGGGATTCGCCTATGTGACGGATGTGTTGACCATCGGCGTGGACTTTGACCTGCGCGAATCCACACCGCTGGCTAATGAAGCGCCTTCGAAAGACCTGAGCCTGGGGATTGAATATATTGCGTTTGATCGTCTGGCCCTGCGTGCAGGCTACCGGGAAGACCAGACCAATTTCCGCTCCAGCGTCACCTCGGCTGGCATTGGTTATCAGTGGAAGCGGGCGGTGCTGGAGCTCGGCTATGCTGCCAGCAGTGACTATGAGGCGGGAAGTTTACAGTTCGGCTGGGCGTTCTAGGGACATCATTAAAGCGCCTGCAGCAGCGCTTCACCGGCAGCGGTCAGCGCATGGACGCAAATTCGCCGCCCAAGCCCCGCCGTCTCGACCTCTATCTGCCAGTCCGGGGTGGGCAGTACGCCTGCTCCGCGGGTTGGCCATTCGATCACGCAGATACTGCCTTCATCAAAGTAATCGCGGATGCCCATGTATTCCAGCTCTTCCGGGTCGCCCAGACGATAAAGGTCAAAGTGATACACCCGACGTTCCGGAAACTCGTAGGCTTCCACCAGTGTATAAGTCGGGCTTTTTACCGCCCCGGTGTGGCCGAACGCGCGCAGGATGCCCCGCGTCAGCGTGGTTTTTCCCGCACCGAGATCACCATCCAGAAACAGGGTAATCGCCTCGGGTGTCCGGGTCAGATGCAGCCCCCACTGTTCCCCCAGGGCCACCATGTCTGTTTCATTATCAATCTCCCAGGTTTTACTGCTCAATTTACTCATGCGTCAGTCAGCCTCATCCGCATCTTCTATTGGTCGCTGAGCAGCTGACACAGATAAGGAATCAGGTCCGTAGCCAGCAGGCTGCGCTGCCCGACTTCATCCGCCGCGAGATCGGCAGCGGTGGCATGCAGACAGGCGCCCAACCGGGCAGCCTCGCGGATCGTCAGCCCCTGAGCAATCAGGCCACCCAGGATACCGCTGAGCACATCGCCCATTCCGCCGGTGGCCATGCCGGGATTACCCGCTGTCACCACACCGATTCGACCGTCCTCAGCTGCCACGAGACTGCCCGCCCCTTTGAGGATCACGGCTCCGCCGTAACGCTGCTGAAGAGCAGTAATCGCGGCAAAACGATCCTGCTGTATCTGTGCTGTCTCTACGGCCAGCAGTCGCCCGGCCTCTCCCGGATGCGGCGTCAGCACCCAGTCATCACGACGGGTATTGGGGGGGACTACCCGGCCGGCAGCGATGATGTTCAGCGCATCGGCATCCAATACCAGCGGCAGGCCGCTCTTCACCGCCTGCTGCAACATCTGCTCAGACCAGGGAGAACGGCCCAGACCCGGACCGACCACGAGCACCGTCGGCCGCGTCAGCCAGGGTTCCAGTTCCTGACCGGAGACCACGCCACAAGCCATGACCTCCGGCCGGCGTGCCAGAATGGCGGGGACGTGTTCCGGGCGGGTGGCAATGCTGACCAGACCGGCGCCAGTGCGTGCAGCCGCCTCCGCCGCCATCAGGGCGGCACCCCCATAACCGGTATCGCCACCAATCACCATCACATGGCCAAAGTCACCTTTGTGAGCATCGGTCGCGCGCGGAGCCAGCCGGTGTAACAGGGTCGTCAGTTCGAGATGCTCCGCTGAGGCGGCCTGCCTGTTCAGGATATCTTCCGCTACACCGAGGTCCGCCAACACCACATCCCCGCACAATGCAGGGCCCCGGCCAGTCAGCAGGCCGCGCTTGGTGCCGATGAAAGTCACTGTCAACGCTGCCTGCACCGCAGAACCTTGAACAGCTCCTGTGTCCGCATCAAGCCCGGAGGGCAAGTCCACGGCTACAACCGGAAGGCCGCAACGGTTGATCTGTTCAATAGCCTGCACAAAGGGTTCGCGGACGGTTCCCTTCAGACCAATCCCCAGCAGGGCATCAATCACAACCCCGTCGGTGGGTAGGCGCGCGGTTTCAAACGGTACGATCTCCACCCTCTCCTGACAGGCGAAGTCGTAGGCCAGTCGCGCATCGCCGGTAAGTTTCTCAAGAGGTCCCACCTGGATAACCCGCACCGGCACCCCTTGCTGAGCAGCAAGACCAGCCACTACATAGCCATCCCCTGCATTATTGCCGGCACCGCAGAATACCGTGAGCGGCTGAACGCCCGGATAGGCCTGCCGCACGGCTGCATACACAGCGCGCCCTGCACGCTTCATCAGCAGGATGCCCGGGGTACCGGCAGCGATGGCTGCCGTATCCAGCGCGCGGACCTCAGCGGCGGTATACAGGGAAGCAGGAAAAGGACGGTTGTCGAGGGTTTGTAGCGTCATGGCAATCTCGGTGCGTGGGCGGTCAGCGCCGAAGGCCTGCCGCTGAGTCCATTAAAAGAAGTACATAAACGAAGGCAATGTACATAAGAAAAGTGTGCGGATTATACGCAACTTGCCTGCCTCGGTAATGTTAAATACAGAGCGCCCATTTAATCCGGCCATTCTCTGGCACAATGTGCCCCTCACGATCAAACCATTCCGACACATGATTGATAACATTGACTTTACCCAGCTCGCGGCCGACATCAAGGTGTGGGGCCGGGAGCTGGGATTTCAGCAGGTAGGTATTACGGATACCGACCTCGGCACCGCTGAAACACGCCTGCACCAGTGGCTTGAGCAGGGGTATCAGGGCACCATGGCGTGGCTCGCTGCCCACGGCAATAAGCGGTCGCGGCCGGCGGAGCTGGTGCCGGGCACGGTGCGAGTGATCTCGGTGCGCATGGATTACCTGCCCGGCGATACGCAACAGATCAGAATTCTTAAAGATCCCACCAAGGCTTACATCTCCCGCTACACCCTCGGCCGCGATTACCATAAGTTAATCCGCAAACGCCTCAGCCAGCTGGCCCAGCGCATCGATGCCGCGCTGCCGGCGGACTTTCCCGGTAAAGGCGAGGTCCAGAACCGCGCCTTTGTCGACAGCGCGCCGGTCATGGAACGCCCCCTGGCAGAAAAGGCCGGGCTGGGCTGGACCGGAAAGCACACCCTGATCCTCAACAGCGAGGCCGGCAGCTGGTTTTTTCTCGGGGAGCTGTTTACCTTTCTCCCTCTGCCGGTGGACTGCTCCGGGCAGCCCAATCGCTGCGGCGACTGTACCGCCTGCCTCAAAGTCTGCCCCACGGACGCGTTTCCCCAGCCTTACGTCCTTGATGCCCGCCGCTGTATCTCCTATCTGACGATCGAAAACCCCGGAGCCATACCCGAAGAGTTTCGAGAGCCCATGGGTAACCGGGTATTCGGTTGCGATGACTGCCAGGCGATCTGCCCTTGGAACAAATATGCTCAGTCCACCTGTGAGACAGATTTTCTGCCGCGCCATGGGCTGGCGGACAGTGACCTGCTGACGCTGTTCAAGTGGACTGAGGAGGAATTTCTACGCTACACCGAAGGCTCCGCCATCCGGCGTACGGGTTATGAGGGCTGGCTGCGCAACCTGGCGGTCGGGCTGGGCAATGCGCCCGCCGATCCGGCGATAGTGGCGGCGCTGGAGGCCCGGCGCCCGCAGGTGTCGGAGATGGTGCGTGAGCATATTGACTGGGCCCTGGCTCAGCAGGCGCGGCCGGAGCATCGCCGCAAACGGAAGATTCGGCGGGAGGGGTAGATGGTTTGACTGGAGCGGGTGGGGATTGTCGGATTACGCCTGCGGCTAATCCGACCTACGGTGTTAAGAGCCGGAGTGGTGGAATGAGAGGGGGAGCATCGGATTACGCCTTTGGCTAATCCGACCTGCGGTGTTAGGGGCTGGGGTGATGGAATGGAGGAGAGCGTCGAATTACCTTTGGCTAATCCGACCTACAGGGATTCATTGGTGAAAGTTTGATAGTGGGTGGCGAATGATGATGTTACTTTGTGCGCCTGCGGGTTTTTAAGGGAATATGAAGGCGATTTCGGCGCAGATTTCGGGGTTTTCCTGCCTGTTGGTGTGAACGCATGCTTTATCTTCCGGGTCAATCAGCAACTGAAGCTGTGGTTTAAGCAGCCAGAACTTTGTTGCGGCGACTGTTCATTTGCTCCGTAAAGTTGAATAATACGCGGCCCTACAAGAGCGCTCAGCGCCACAACCCTCATGAGAACATCAACCACTGATAACAGGCATCCTCTCTATGAAACCACTTTCTGACATAGGCCTCGTTGGTCTCGCCGTGATGGGCGAAAACCTCATCCTGAACATGGCGAGCAAAGGCTACACCGTCACCGCTTACAACCGCTCCGTTGAAAAAGTTGACG
The DNA here is from genome assembly GCA_937958105.1 of uncultured Cellvibrio sp. Lineage (GTDB taxonomy): Bacteria > Pseudomonadota > Gammaproteobacteria > Pseudomonadales > Cellvibrionaceae > Cellvibrio. The sequence goes on along the minus strand of CALFXJ010000061.1, from coordinate 152,168 downwards.
CCTTCATTGAAGGCCGCGCCAAGGGCAAGACCATTCGTGGCGCTCGCTCTATTGAAGAGCTGGTGCAGTCCCTGGCCAAACCGCGCAAGATCATGCTGATGGTTAAAGCCGGTAAAGCTGTAGACGATTTCATCGAGCAACTGATCCCCCACCTTGAGCCGGGCGATATCATCATTGACGGCGGTAATACCCATTACCCCGATACTGATCGCCGCACCGCTTATCTGGAGAGCAAGGGCCTGTTATTTATTGGTACCGGTGTGTCCGGTGGTGAAGAAGGCGCACTGACTGGCCCATCAATCATGCCCGGTGGTTCACCAGCTGCATGGCCCCACGTCAAACCGATCTTCCAGGATATCGCCGCCAAGGTCGAAGATGGCAGCCCCTGCTGTGACTGGGTAGGTGAGAACGGTGCCGGCCATTTCGTGAAGATGGTGCATAACGGTATCGAATACGGCGATATGCAATTGATCTGTGAAGCCTACCAGATCATGAAAGACATGCTGGGCATGTCCGCTGATGAGATGCACGAAGTATTTAAAGAGTGGAACCAGGGCGAACTGGATTCTTACCTCATCGAAATCACCCGCGACATCCTCGCTTATAAAGACGAAGACGGCGCTCCGCTGGTTGACAAGATTCTCGATACCGCCGGCCAGAAAGGTACCGGTAAGTGGACGGGCGTTATCGCGTTGGACCTCGGTATCCCGTTGACCCTTATCTCCGAAGCTGTTTTTGCCCGCTGCCTGTCAGCGCAGAAAGATCAGCGCGTAGAAGCGTCTAAAGTTATCAGCGGCCCAGCCATCAAATTCGAAGGCGACAAGAAAGCGTTTATCGACGATCTGCGCAATGCTCTTTATGCCTCGAAGATTATTTCCTACGCTCAAGGCTACCTGCTGATGCGCGAAGCGGCGAAGGAATACGGCTGGAAACTCAATTACGGCGGCATTGCTCTGATGTGGCGCGGTGGCTGTATCATCCGTTCATCTTTCCTGGGCAACATTAAAGAAGCCTTCGACAAGAACCCTGAGCTGACCAACCTGCTGCTGGACGAGTACTTCCGCTCTACCGTGGATGCAGCCCAGGCTGGCTGGCGCCGTGTAGCGGCAGCGGCGATTGCCAACGGCATTCCCGCACCGACTATCACCTCGGCCCTGACTTACTTCGATGGTTTCCGCACTGCACGTCTGCCGGCAAACCTGCTGCAGGCCCAGCGCGACTTCTTCGGTGCGCACACCTACGAGCGCCTCGACAAACCACGCGGTGAGTTCTTCCACACCAACTGGACTGGTCGCGGTGGTAACACAGCGTCAACGACTTACAACGTCTAAGTCATTCCTCGGGTCAGCTGCGTTGCGGCTGGCCCGAATTGTTTTTCCTTGTATCGCCCCCTCTCTTCTCTTCCCTGTCCTTCGTCCAGTTAACCACGCCGTTACAGAACCTCAATGATTTGTATGGTTGTGTAAATATCCTTGCACACACCCTGTAAACGATTACATTTAAACCACAATAATATGCGCGGCAACCTGCCCTGCAGCCAGGATCCATCAACGGCTATCTGTTTGTCCGCAATGTTTTAATCAGCAACCGGGTACTGTGTATGTCCAGCGTCATCCCTCCAGGTTTGTCTGCTTCCGACCTTCAACTCGAGCGACGGGCAGTCATTAAACAAATAGCCGTGCTTTGTGGCCTCGCATTGTCAACCAGCTCTCTTTCCCTCATGGCAGACAGTTTCAGCAGCCCGCGGGATTTCTCGCGGCGGAAAGAGCGGTTATTCAATGCAGAACAGCTGGCGCTGGTGCGCGAGCTGGGTGAGTTGATCATTCCTGCTACCGATACCCCCGGCGCGATCGGTGCCGAGGTGCATCATTTTATTGATCATCAGGCCGCCTGCTGTCTGAGTGCTCAGGAACAGGAGTCCCTCATCAAGGGCCTGCAAAGAATCAACAGCACTGCAGAGAAACTTTATGGCAAAGCATTTCTGTCCTGCACCCAGGCCCAGCAGGTTGCACTGCTGACACAGATGGAACAGGCTCAGGGTGAGTTTACGGCGCAGGACCGGGCGTACTTCAAGCAATTCAAGGGGCTGGTACTGCTGGGTTATTACACCTCCGAAATCGGTGCATCCAAAGAGCTGGCTTATCTGGCAATTCCCGGCGGCTATAAAGGTTCGGTGAAATTTTCCACCGTCGGTAAAGCCTGGGCGTTTAATTTTTAATAACGCAGACATCGACTGAGCAGATTTATGAGTAAAACTATCCACATCAAACAGGCGCCGGAAAAATTCGATGCGATCATAGTCGGCTCCGGCGTTACTGGCGGATGGGCAGCCAAAGAACTGTGCGAACAAGGTTTAAAGACGCTGATGGTGGAACGGGGTCGCCCGGTTGAACACCGTAAGGATTATGTCGGCGAAGGCGTTAAACCCTGGGAGATGCCGTTCCGCGGAAAAATTGAAAACCAGATAGTTGAAGAGCAGTACTATATTCAAAAACAAAATTATGCGTTCAATGATGCAACCAAACACTTTTTCGCCAACGATCGCGACCATCCTTACAGCACACCCAGCGACAAACCTTTCAGCTGGATACGCGGCAATCAACTGGGCGGTAAATCCCTGTTGTGGCATCGCCAGTCGTACCGCTGGAGCGATCTGGATTTTACGGCTAATGCCAAAGACGGTCACGGTGTAGACTGGCCCATTCGCTATAAAGATGTCGAGCCCTGGTACGATTATGTAGAACACCATGTCGGCATCAGCGGTTCGGTAGAAAATATTCCCGTATTGCCCGACAGCAAGTTTCTGCCGCCCTTTGAATTTAATGCGGTAGAAAAACATTTGAAAGCAAAGTTCGAAAAAAAATACAGCGACCGAAAATTAATCATGGGGCGCTGTGCGCATCTATCGAAACCTGCTCCACATCATATCGAGCAGGGACGTTATCAATGTATGGCCCGCAATGAATGTCAGAAAGGCTGTACCTTCGGCGCCTATTTTTCGACGCAGAGTTCTACCCTGCCGGCGGCTTTGAAGACCAACAACCTGTCGATTGCTACCAACAGCATTGTGCACAGCGTGATCTACGATCCTAAAACCAACCGCGCCACCGGCGTGCGCGTCATTGACAGCGAAACGCTGGAAACCCGTGAATATTTTGCGCGGGTTATCTTTCTCTGCGCATCCACCTTAGGCACCACGCACCTGATGCTCAATTCCATCAGTGAGGCGTTCCCTTCCGGTATTGCAAACTCCTCCGGTGTGCTCGGCCACTACCTGATGGATCACCTGTACGGTGCCGGCGCCAATGGCACTGTGCCCGGCTTTGAGGATGAATATTATTCGGGCCGTCGCCCCACCGGTATCTATGTGCCGCGCTTTCGCAACGTCACCCGCAAGGATGCCGACTTCCTGCGTGGTTATTCGTTTGCCGGTGGTGCCGCACGGGAACAATGGAACCAGTTTGCATCTAAAGATGGTTTCGGTGTTGAGTTCAAGAATGCCATACGAAATGCGGGCGAGTGGAGGTTTGGTCTGCGGGGTTCCGGCGAGATGCTGCCCCGTTATGAAAACCAGGTGTCGCTGCACCCCACTAAAAAAGACAAATGGGGAATGCCGCAGCTGCATATTGAGTGCAGCTATTCGGATAACGACATCAAGATGCTGCATGATATTGCCGATACGGCGGCCGAGATGCTTGAATCGGCAGGCTTGAAAAACGTGAAGCGTTTTATTGAAGAGTGGCCACCAGGGCTGTCCATCCATGAAATGGGAACCGCAAGGATGGGTAAAGATCCCAAAACCTCGGTCCTGAATGGCTATAATCAGACGCATGATGTGCCCAATCTGTTTGTGACGGACGGCGCCAGCATGGCCTCCTGTGCCTGGCAGAATCCCTCTCTGACATTTATGGCGCTCACCGCACGTGCATGCAATTACGCAGTAGAACAATTAAAGCTCGGCAAAATTTAAAACCTAACGCAACACAATAAAGGAAGCCAATAATGAAACTCTCAACCTATCTCAAGGTGTTTGCCATGGCCGCTATTACCAGCACCAGCGCTGCCAGTTTCGCCGCCGATGTCGCGCCTACGTCACCACAACTGAGCGTACAACTCTGGTCCATCAAAGATGATGTGGCGGCGGACTTTGAAGGAACCTTAAAAAAGCTCGCTGATATGGGTTTTCAAGGCGTGGAGTTTGCGGGCAATTTCGGTCCTTATGCTGATGATCCCAAAGGCCTGAAGAAATTTCTCGATAAACTGGGCTTGAAGCCCTCAGGCGCTCACGTTGGCTTCGACAAATTCTCCGACGAAAACTTTGATAAGACTGTCGCATTTTATAAAGCCATTGGCTGTAATTACCTGATTATCCCCATGGATCATCGCGCTTTTACAACTGAGGGAGCAAAAGAAGTTGCCGCTGACCTTGAGCGCGTCCAGGCAAAATTAAAACCCCACGGTATGCACACCGGTTATCACAACCATGAAGGCGAGATGCTCGGCAAATTTGGGGCAACTCCTTGGGATGTGATCGGCAAAGGCACCTCCACCGAAGTGATCCTGCAGCAGGACGTGGGCTGGACTGAAGCTGCCGGAAAAGATCCGATCGATTTCATCAAAGCCTATCCTGGCCGCACTATTACCACTCACTATAAAGCTGCCGCACCGGCGGAAGGTAACACCGAACACCCCATCATCGGCCAGGACACCACTGACTGGAAATCACTGATCACCGCAAACCGCACTGTCGGCGGCACGTTATGGCTGGTGGTTGAGCAGGAGGTTTACCCGGAAGGTATGACGCCGATGCAGAGCGTTGAGGCTTCGCTGAAGGGTTTGCAGAAAGTTATTGCGGAAATGAACAAGTGATTTGACACGGACTCTCAAGGGCGCATAAAGCGCCCTTTTTTACTGCATGACAATTGATTGGTATGAGGATAGACTGCGCACCGCTCGAATGAGCCAATAATGTCAGGAGTAAAATTTTAAAGGAGATTTTCATGCGCAGTTATCTGTTAGGTCCGGCCATTGCCCTTGTACTTGCTGCGGACCTTTCCCTCGCCCAAACCTACCGTTCCGAAATCGACCTCGCATATACCCGTATGGAGATTATTGACTCCCCGGATCATGTGGGGGCTGTCCGCGGAACTTACTATTTTTCACCCGTCAAGACAGCAAATCATCCTTTGGCTGAAGCGGCTTTTCTGGAAAAAGCCAATAACGTCAGCCTCAGCTACTCTCATCGGGACGGTGATCAAAGCTATAGTTACGGCAGCTACCGACACGAGGCATCTTATACTCAGGAAGTCATTAACGCTGATGTCGAAATCTTCATCCCCAACAGCATCTTCTATATCGCTGCGGGTGTGACTCGCCATGACGTCGAATCTCGCTTTACTGTCTCATCGCTTAACACCGACGGAACCACTGATATTGAACTTCCCACTTCGCAAGCAAGTAATAGAGACAGCAGCTGGCATGGATCCCTGGGAATTACACCGGTCGACGGATTACTGGTCTGGTCTACATTTTATGAAGATGTAGATCTTGATGATCACTGGAATCTGAACGCCAAATATGTTTTTGACTGGAGTGGTAATGCAGTCAATATTGAAGGTGACTACCGTAATAATGCTAACTACGATAGCTTCAGCATCATCAGTGATTACTATTTTGATTCCAGCTTCAGCATTGGAGCCGGCTACAATTATGTTGATACCAGTGCTGTTGATGATAGCTTCCTGCTGCGTACAAGAAAGTTTTTCACCGAAAACGTCAGTATCAATGCAGAATACATAACCGACGATTCAGTGGATATCTACACCTTGGGCATCAGTCTGCGTTTTTAATCCCGTCTTTTCAGATAAGCCCGGCTAACGTCGGGTTTATCTTGTTACGCTCACACGGCAAAACTCTCTCATCTGCTGTATCTGTAACCTCGTCACGTTAAACCCTTGTCTCCCGCGCACCTGCGCGTCGCGGCGCTTCCTTATGTGCGTTGGAGACCCAGCCCCACCAAAACGACGAATTTTTACCTGCAGCGCTTGTCGAAAAATATCGTGACCAAGCTCGTCAAAACAGGTGGCCAAAAAACCTGCGCCTGTTGGCACAGGTTTTCATCCTGCGGGAATCATTTTTCTCTCCGGGCGAATACATTGAGGACCATTTATCAGGAGGAACTATCGTGACAGCTACCGTTGATCGAACCTACCCAGCGACGCTTCATCCGCTTCATTCCCTGTTTCTCTCCAGCGCTGTGCCGCTTTTTCTTGGCGCATTACTCAGTGATCTCGCGTACTCATCCAGCTATCAGATTCAATGGAATAACTTTGCCTCCTGGTTGATTGCCGGCGCGCTGGTGTTCACCGGCCTGACGCTGCTCTGCGCGATTATCGAATGGTTTCGTGTGCCGGGCCGTCACAGATACGCCTTTATTTATCCGCTGCTTTTGCTGATCACCTGGATTGTGGGTTTTATCAATGCACTGGTGCATGCGAAAGATGCCTGGGCCACCATGCCGGAAAGCCTTATACTCTCCGTCATCGTTACACTTCTCATCCTGGTCACAGCCTGGATCGGCCTCACCGGTTGCCACACAGGAGGTGCCAGATGAACAGACTGAATGTATGCGCAATTTTATGGACAGCGGCATTGGTGATGCTGAGCGGCTGCGGCAGTAAAGACACTGATCCCGTTCAATACGGCTCGAACATCAATCTGCCTGAACCGCAGCGGGGCCTGCTGCCAAACATGACAATTGCCGAGCCCGCTGAATGGGGCGACCGGATGCCCGTGGTGCCGGAGGGATATACCATCACCGCCATTGCCACGGACCTGCTGATTCCCCGCCAGACACTGGTGCTGCCCAACGGCGATATCCTCGTGGCGGAAGGCCGCGGCGGTAACGCACCGGCGCTCAAACCCAAGGATGTAATCGCCGGCTTTATTAAATCCAAAGGCACCACATCAGTACCCAGTGGCAACCGGCTGACGCTGCTGCGCGACGCTGATGGCGATGGTGTGTATGAACAACAAGGCATATTTGCCGAAAATCTCAACGCACCCTATGGCCTCGCCCTGATAGGCAACAATCTCTACGTCGCCAATCAGGATGCGCTGGTCCGCTTTGATTATGAAGAAGGTCAGATCCGCGCCAGCGGTGCGCCGCAAAAACTGGTGGACCTGCCCTCGGCGATTAACCACCACTGGACCAAGGCACTCACTGCCAGTGAAGACGGACGATTTCTTTACGTTGGTATTGGCTCCAACAGCAACATCACCGAACGCGGCATGGTTGCAGAAGTAGATCGGGCCATGGTGTGGCAGATCGACGCTCAGACGGGAGCCTATAAACCCTACGCCACGGGCTTACGCAATCCTACTGCACTGGCGATTCAACCGGGCACCGGCACCTTATGGGCTGTGGTCAATGAGCGGGATGAACTCGGGCCTAATCTGGTGCCGGACTACCTGACGTCCGTGCAGGAAGGTGGCTTCTATGGCTGGCCCTGGGCTTACTGGGGCAAGAATGTTGACCCTCGGGTAAAACCGGAAAACCCGGATAAGGTGGCCCAAACCATCACGCCGGATTACAGCCTCGGCTCACACGTAGCGGCCCTGGGGCTGGCATTCTCCAGCGAGGTGATGGGACCCGAATTTGCTGAAGGTGTATTTGTCGGCGAGCACGGCAGCTGGAATCGCGCAGACCCAGTGGGCTACCGGGTGAGCTTCGTTCGCTTCAGCAACGGCCGCCCCACAGGCCAACCGGTTGATTTCGTTTCCGGCTTTCGCGGAGAAGATGGAAAAACCCGGGGCCGCCCGGTCGGGGTAACCGTGGACCCGCGCGGTGCACTGATCGTAGCGGATGATCTTTCGAATACGATCTGGCGAGTAGTGCGCAATCCTTAGCGCAACTGCACGAGATTACTGCAATACTCTCACCACTGAACAGCCGGTCATCGACCGGCTGTTTACTTAACCCATCTTCTGATAAATCGAAGGCCCCAGTGGCTTTAATTCGGAAAACATACCGTAGAGGGTTTCCGAATGACCGATCACCAGATAGCCGCCGGGCTTTAATTTTTCCAGCAGGCGGGCGAGCGGAATTTCTGGTGGCGGGAAACAGCCGGCAACACCTGCTGTTGCAGCCAGGCAAAGTGCTTTGGTTCGCGAAAAAAATGGGTTTCGTTGGTAGTGAGTAAGTCGACGGCAATCTTCAGCTCGTTCTGGTCCCGGGCCAGCAGCGATAAGTAATCCGCGTAGGAATTCAGCCGATGATGCCGCAGGCGCCGGTAGAGGCGCCCCGATATCAACGGCTTTTTTGCCTCGGTCATATGAATGCCGGCGATGGCATGAATGAGCTGCTGGAGTTTGAGAAACTCCGGTTGATTAAGCGGCACATTTACCAGTCCGGCGCTGATCTGTTGCGGGTTAATTGCGCCGGTCATCGGCTTTTACATCCTGTGATTCGTGCTGTTCGGTCTCCTTACTCTCGGTGCCGGCACCCTGCAACAGAGAGATATCATCCATCGACAGCACTTTATCGACGTTGAGGATGATAATAAATTCATCGTCCAGCTTGCCCATGCCGGCAATACACTCGGGTGTAATGCCGGTACCAAACGCGGGCGGCGGCTCGATATTGTCAGCAGCAATATCGAGCACAGCAATGACAGCGTCCACAATCACCCCGACGACCAGCGAAAGGTCGCGATACTGCAGCTCCAGAATCACAATGCAGCTGCGTGGGTTAAGCTGGCTTGGCTTGTTCCAGAAACGCGTGGATAAATCTATCACCGGAACCACTGCACCACGCAGGTTGATAACACCGCGGATAAAATCCGGCGTCAAGTGCCGGAGGGCCAGCCGAGGATGCGATAGCATTCATCGGAATATTCCAGACTCTGCTGCTCCACATCAAAGCGCCAGCTGCCTAACTGCGCGAGAGATTGAGCCTGGGCAAGACTTAATTCGCGCTGCTCCAGCAGGGCCTGTTGTTTGCGGGCCAGGGCGGTGTCGTTAAACAGAACTATTGCCCCGGTAATTTTGTCATCCGCTTTAATGGCCGCCACCACGTAATCCACATCAATCGGCGTTCCATCGGCACAGAAAAGCTCATCATTAATATGCCGGGTCTTGCCATCTTTCAAGGTGAGATACAGAGGGCATTCACACTCCGGATATTCATTGCCGTTGCGGTAGTGGTGATGAATCAGTGGATGCAATTTTGTTCCGGCTACTGAGTCGCTGGCATAGCCAATAATATTTTCTGCTGCAGGATTGATAAATCTGACGCGGCCGTCAGCTTCTACACAGAACACACCCTGAACCATGTGCTGCAGCAACAGAGTGTGCAGATTATCAACCTGCTGCAGGCGCGACTTCGCGTCGTGCGGTTTTTGCTGCAGTCCCTGTGGATGTGGTGAGGTATGAGGCACGTCGGATTTATCTCAAGGTTATTAAATATTACAGGCAGTATAGACAAGGGTTGCGCATTTTTTTGGGTATTTGTGTGGTGGAGATTTGGGATTTTGTAGTGAAGGCAGATGGTTTTTTTGGTGGATCTTTTTTGAGGGGATGTCGGATTACGCGCGTTGCGCTAATCCGACCTACGGTAGAAGCGATGAGCGCGGCGTTTCGCCGCGTGAATATGACTTAAAGATTGAAGAAGGTGGCGCGATAGTGCTGCAGTTCGGCAATGGAATCCTTGATGTCATCAAGCGCTAAATGCGCACTGGATTTTTTCACTCCGGCCAGCACATCCGGGCGCCAGCGACGAGCAAGCTCTTTGATGGTGGACACATCCAGATTGCGATAGTGGAAATAGGCTTCCAGCTTGGGCATGCCGCGCACGAGGAACCGGCGGTCCTGGCAGATGGAGTTGCCACAGATGGGCGACTTACCTTTTGGCACCCACTGCTCGAGGAAGGCAATAGTATCCGCCTCCGCCTGGGCGGGGCTGATCTTGCTTTCACGTACGCGCTGGGTCAGGCCGGATTTCCCGTGCTGGTTGGTGTTCCACTCATCCATGGTATCGAGGATGCTGTCCGGCTGGTGGACTGCATAGGTGGGACCTTCCGCAAGGATATTCAGATCGGCATCGGTGACCAGGGTAGCGATTTCAATAATCACATCTTTATCCGGATCAAGGCCGGTCATTTCCAGATCAATCCAGATCAGGTTGTTTTCGTTCTGCATTTATAAAACCTCTTGAAACAGTGGCAAAGAAGGGCTGGCAAGGCAAAAGTTCACAGGATCAAAGGCGCGGAGTTTACAACGTGCCGGCCGGTTTTCAGAAACTCTATTTAATGCGTCCTGCTTGCCCGCGCGAGTTTTTACGCGACTGCATGGTTTTTTTCGTCGCAGATAGTGCACAATTGCCGACCAGATTAACCTCGTCCCAAGGGTAACTAACTCACTGATGAGCAAACGCAGACTCACCCGACGCCAGTCCTGGCGCATTGAAAAGATCCAGGCCGAGCGCAGTGCGCGTGCGGCTAAGCGCGACAGCAAGGCAGATGAGCATTTATCAGAAGGAGAACTTGGACCGGAACAGCACGGGTTGGTGATTACCCACTACGGTACCCAGGTGGTGGTAGAAGCTACCGAAGGTGCCCACGCCGGAGAGCACCGGCGCTGCCACTTCCGCAGCAACCTGGGTTCCCTCGTCACGGGTGATCGGGTGGTGTGGCGCGACGGCAACCCTTATGGCGTGGTGGTGGCGGTATTACCTCGGGAGACAGCCCTGTGTCGCCCGGACCCTCATGGGGACATGAAGACCATCGCGGCCAATATCGACCGTATCATCATCGTCATAGCCCCCTACCCCGAGCCCCACGCCAATCTCATCGACCGCTACCTGGTCGCCGCCACCGGCATTGGGATCGAGCCAGTGCTGCTGATCAACAAGGAAGACCGCATTGATGACGCCAGTCGGGAAAAGATCACCCACCTCGAACACACCTACCGCACGCTGGGTTATCAGGTCCTCAAAGTCTCTACCAGAACCGGCCTCGGCCTGGAAGAACTGAAACGCTACCTGGCTGACTTTACCAGCGTCTTTGTCGGCCAGTCGGGGGTTGGCAAGTCCTCGCTGATCAACGCGCTGCTGCCGGATTGCAACCTGCGTGTGGGCGAGTTGTCCGACAGACAACAGGGCAACCACACCACCACCAATGCCCAGCTGTTTCATTTTCCCGGCGGCGGTCACCTGATTGACTCTCCCGGGATTCGTGAATTCGGGCTCTGGCATATGGAGCCGGATGAAGTGCTGGAGGGGTTTATAGAATTCCAGCCGTTCATCGGCCACTGCAAGTTTCGCGACTGCAGTCATCGCCATGAACCGGGCTGCGCAATCCTCCAGGCCATTACCGACGGCAAGATCAGTCAGACGCGCATGGACAGCTACCGCTACATATTGAATACGCTGGATCAGGATTGACCAGATATCTCTTTGGATTTCTCATAATTAAGGAGCTTCTCGATGTCCTCACTACCTATTGTGCTGGAACCCACCCAGCTGGCAGCGCTGCTGGCCCAACCCAATCAATTGTTGCTGGTGGATCTGAGCAGCGATGCCAATTATCAGCAGGGACACATTGATGGTGCGGTGCATGTGCCGCCGCAATTGCTGCTGGTCAATCAGCCGCCGGTGCCGGGCAAAATTGCCAGCGTCGCGCAACTCAACCGACTGTTCTCTTTCCTCGGCCTGACGCCTGATACCCACGTCGTTGTGTATGACGATGAAGGCGGCGGCTGGGCCGGCCGTTTTATCTGGACCCTGGATGCTATCGGCCACAAGCGCTACTCCTACCTCAACGGTGGTCTTCACGCCTGGAAAGCATCCAAGCTCCCACTCACCACTGAAATCCCGGCAGTAAAACCGAGCCAGGTCTCTGTGACGCTTGATCCTGCGGTAGTCATTGAGATACCGGATATCCTGTGCGAGCTGGACAAGGCAGACTTTCTTGTCTGGGATGCACGCAGCCCGGCGGAATACCATGGCCGGCGCGGCAGCACGCCGAAGCTCGGCCATATCCCTGGTGCCATTAACTGCGAATGGACCAACCTGATGAATCCAGACATGGGTTTGCGCATCCGCGATGACGCCCGGGAATATCTCGCGGAACAAGGTATTACCGAAAACAAGCGCATCATTACTCACTGTCAGAGTCACCACCGCTCCGGGTTCACCTATCTGGTCGGCAAAGCTCTGGGATTTAACATCCGTGCATATCATGGCTCTTGGGCAGAGTGGGGATCAGACTCCAAGACGCCGGTAGAGGTTTAAGACCGGGAGTTATTTGCATGGTCGGATAGATTCAACTGTCCGACCTGACGATATTTTTCAAAATAGCCGCTTCGTTTGTTCTTTAAAGCGTTACCTGACCTTTTTAATTCTTTCCTGTCGTTACCCCATCTCGCGCCCGCTCTTTCTTTCCTTCGCCCAAAAGATTGAGCGGAGACGCGTTAATAATTTCACGATTATTAACGTCCACTGTTATGTCCTATTGCTATAACCGGGAATAAAACTGCAGCGAATGATTCAGCTGCCGGAAGATCAAAACCCTTGGCTACCCGATTTCGCACGCCAGTAAAAGTTATAAGGCATTGTCCGGCAATGAGGTTGATGTCTTCTATACTTCCATTGATGATGATTTGCAGTGAGAGTAGAAAAAATGGAGTTTCTAAAAAAAGCCTCAAAAACTGTCACAAGCACCACCAATAACACCCTGCCACAAAATCTGCGCAGCTGGAAAGTGGCGATTATCGATGATGAACGACAGGTTCATGCCGTTACCAAGCTGGTGTTGGGGAATACACGCATCGATGATATTCCGCTGGAGTTTCTCAGCGCCTACTCGGCCGCTGAAGGCTTACGCCTGTTTCAGGATCATCCGGATATTGCACTGGCATTTGTTGATGTGGTGATGGAACAGGATGACGCCGGCCTCCGTCTGATTCATCAGGTACGCAATGAACTGGATAACCACACTACACGCATCGTACTGCGCACTGGGCAACCTGGGTCATCACCGGAAGAGACCGTCATTCGAACTTATGACATCAATGATTACAAAAGCAAAACTGAACTCACCGATACAAAACTGAAAACCTGTGCCTATTCCTGCATCCGCTCTTATCGCGATATCGTCACCATCGAAGCAAGCCAGCGCGGCATGCGCAAAGTCATTGATGCCTCTGATTCCGTGTTGCTCAGCCAGACGCTGCATCAGTTTGGTAATGCCGTGCTGGAGCACATGATTCAGCTGCTGGGCCTGGACACCACCGAAATGTACCTGATCAGCCGCCACCAGGATCTCTACGGTGATATGGAGATGAAGCTGCTGGCCGCAACCGGCGCAACAGTACAACTCCATAATGACTGGGATACCTCGATCGTTCCACAACAGGTCCAGCGGCAGATTCTGCGCGTGCTGGAAACCAAGACGTCTTACCATGGGGATGGCGTATTTATCGGTTACTACAATACGGATCCCCGCACCGAAAGCGTGCTCTACACCAACCGCAATCCTGAATCCGCCGTTCAGGAAGATATCCTGAAATTGTTTGCCGCAAATATTACGCTGATCTTCCAGAACCTGGCCGCGCGGGAAAATATACAGGAAACCCAAAAAGAACTGCTGCTGATCCTGGGTGATGCCATTGAGCAGCGCTCCAAAGAAACGGGGGCGCACGTAAGGCGGGTCGCACTCATGTGCGAGATGATGGCATTAAGAATCGGCATGTCTCATGAATATGCGGAAACCCTGCGTTACGCATCCCCGCTGCACGATGTGGGCAAGATTGGTATTCCTGAAAGTATCCTGCACAAACCTGGACGACTCGACCCGGACGAGTGGGAGGTCATGAAAACACACACCACCATTGGTTACGAATTATTAAAGAACTCCAATCAAATCATTGCGAAGATGGGAGCGCGCATAGCACATACCCATCATGAGCACTGGGACGGCAAGGGCTATCCGCAGGGTCTGGCCGGTGAAGCTATTCCGTTGGAAGGCCGCATTGTTGCCATCATCGATGTGATCGACGCACTGGGTTCTGCCCGCTCGTACAAAAGACCGTGGAACGAGGCAGATATTCGCACCTATATTCGCGAACGACGCGGCCTCCAGTTTGATCCACAACTGGTAGATACAGCCCTTGAGCTGTTCGACTCATTTAAGATTATTCGCCGCAAATATCCTGACTGAACGTAACTGCCATGCCGCGCACTTATTACAACATCCTCCACCGGGTGTCGAAATCCGATGTGATCGACAACGGTGATCTGCACGCAGCAAATTCGCTGATCCTCAATGCAGTGAAGGAGGGACTGAACATACAGCGGGCCAGCATCTGGTTGCTCACAGATAATCGCCAGATAATGCAATGCCAGTTACTGATTGACGGAACCAATGCACAGCCGGAGACACCACATCTCCATCGCCAGGATTATCCCATCTACTTTGCGGCTCTTGATCAGGACCGCGCCATCATGGCTCACGACGCGCAGAATGATGAGAGCATGTGTGAGCTGCGCGATGATTATTTGATACCACTGGGCATCACTGCTCTGCTGGATGCACCTATTCATCACCGTGGTGAAATGACTGGCATTGTTTCCTGTGAACATCAGGGATCGCCACGGATCTGGACGGACAATGATGTAGCGTTTGTCAGTGCACTGGCTGATCTTTATGGCCGCGCCTTGAGCGCTGAACAGCGCAACAACTACGAACGTCAGCTGCAACTGAGCAATGAACAACTTGAACAGAAAGTAAAGGAACGAACGCAATGGCTGGAAGATGCGCTGCGCAACCTCACCCACACCCAGGCCAAGCTGATTGAAAGCGAGAAACTCGCCTCCGTAGGTCGGATGGTGTCCGGCCTCGCCCATGAGATCAATACACCGTTGGGCATAGCCGTCACCTCGGCAAGTCATTGCGAGAGCGAAGTTAAAAAAATGCAGAATTTGTATCTACAGGGCGAGCTGGAGGAAGAGGATTTTAAAAGATTTCTGTTATCGCTTACCGAAGGCATCACCCTGGTGTCACATAATCTGACTCGCGCTGCCAATCTGGTACAGAACTTCAAATTGACGGGCTCCATCCAGACGGCTTCAGAGGAAGAGGAATTTGAGCTTAATAATTGCCTGGACATCATCATCAAGAGTCTGCAGCCGCTGTTGAAACAGCACAAACTGATTTACCACCGCACACACGAGCCAGTTCATCTCTGCAGCTACCCGGGCGCGCTCGCGCAGATCATTACCAATCTGGTTACCAACAGTATCCATCACGGATTTGCCAACAAAGAACAAGGGCACATTGATATTCATGTCGCTGTTCAGCAGGAGCAGGTGCATCTGAGTTACAGCGATGACGGTGCAGGTATTGCGGCAGATATTCAGGATAAAGTCTTCGAACCTTTTTTTACCACGGCCCGCAAAACTGGCGGTTCCGGACTGGGGCTATCCATCGTTTACAATCTGGTCACGCAAAAGCTGCGCGGCAGGATCAACATGGAAGCAGGTACCGAAGCAGGCGCACGATTTGTTATCAGTTTCCCGATTTCTGTAGCTGCCCCAGTTCAATAACCAGCGATGCCTGTCAGTGTGCGGTGATACATACTCCGACTCACTTCATACTCATCAATGTGTTTTTATGACACAATGGCGGTTTTATTTTTAATGCTGCCCGCCCTCCTCAACAGGATTTTTTCATGCGCGTTATCAGGCACCTGTCCCGCAGCAGCTTTCTGCTGTTCTCCTTATTAATCTTCGGCTGCACAGTCATTGGCAGCTCGCTGTGGGATCAGCAATACGGCAAACCACAACCCCGCGAATATATTCCTCAGCCGTCTGCTACCGGTCTTGACTACCACGATGATGTACAAAAAATTCTGGAACAGCGCTGCATTGTCTGTCATGCCTGCTACGATGCACCCTGCCAACTGAAGCTGGAGTCCTACAACGGCTTGTTGCGCGGCGCCAGCACCGAAAAAGTTTACGATGGCGGACGCCTGCTTGCAGCCAATCTCACCCGTCTGTTTGAAGATGCCACCACCACACAGGAATGGCGTGGCAAAGGATTTTTTCCAGTGCTCAATGAGCGCGCCAATATTCCGGAAGCCAACATCCGCGGCAGCGTCATGGCCCGTATGCTGATGCTGAAACAACAGCACCCGCTGCCAACAACAGCTATCCTGCCCGACAGTTTTACCTTTGATCTCAATCGCAGTCAGCAGTGTCCCAAGCTGGAGACCCTGGATGCCTACGAACAGAATTACCCGCTCTGGGGCATGCCTTACGGTTTGCCCGGCCTTGAACAGGCTGAATACGACCTGTTGATGCGCTGGTTGGCCGAGGGGGCACAACCGGGTGCCGAGGAAAAAATACCATCGCTGCTCAAAGCTACTATTGCAGACTGGGAAAACTTCTTAAATGGTGATGACATCAGGTCTCAACTGGTCAATCGCTACCTCTTCGAACATTTGTTCCTGGCGCATCTGTTCTTTGATGAAGCACCGCAACATCACTTTCGTCTGGTGCGGTCCAGCACTCCGCCGGGCGAACCAATTCAGCGCATCAGCACGCGCCGGCCTTTCGATGATCCTGGAGTAAAACGGGTTTATTACCGTTTATGGCACGACCCATCCACTATCGTGGCCAAAAACTTCCTGCCTTATGCGCTGAATAAAGCGCGGCGGGAGAGATGGCAGGAATGGTTTTACGATACGGATTATCAGGTAAGCAAGCTGCCTTCCTATCATCCGGACACCGCAGCTAATCCCTTTGCCACCTTTCTGGAATTACCGGTGGGCTCGCGCTATCGTTTCCTGCTGGATGAAGCGCAATTCACCATCATGAATTTTATTAAGGGGCCAGTGTGTCGCGGTCAGGTAGCGCTTAACGTTATTCAGGATCATTTCTGGGTCTTTTTTGTTGATCCGGAGATGATGTCATCTGAACTGGATGCCTTGTTTCTTGCCCAGAACAGCAGCCATCTCCAGCTCCCGGCGTCAGTCGGCAGCACACTGCGGCCGCTAAGCAACTGGTCGCATTACTCCAGCCTGCAGAAAGATTATCTGGTAGCCAAAGCCAATTATCTGCAGGCAAAGATGGAGCGTCAGGGGGCAGTTACTCTGGATCTGCTGTGGGATGGTGATGGTCACAACCAAAATGCAGCACTGACCGTGTTTCGTCACAGCGACAGCGCAAGCGTTAACCGCGGACTCATTGGTCAAGACCCAAAAACTGCCTGGATAATCGGATATCCGCTGCTGGAACGTATTCATTATTTACTGGTGGCGGGTTTTGATGTGTACGGCAATCTGTCGCACCAGCTGCTCAGCCGGCTGTACATGGATTTTCTGCGCATGGAAGGAGAGATCACCTTTCTTGATCTGCTGCCACCGGAAACGCGTCAGGCGGAACTGGCATTCTGGTACCGCGATGCGGAAAAGGAAGTGCACGAATACCTTGATCTCTATCAGAAAAATCTTCATGTAGAGAATGCCATTCCGTACCAGACCGATGAGCACAAAGCCGAATTGTTCCGTCTGTTGAAGCAGCGCCTGCAGGCTGTACTGAATCACCAGCACGACGTGGCCAGCGCACCTCTGTCGCCGACAGCAAAAGAGGCGCTGAATCGCCTGCACCAGACTACCGGCAAGCCGATCAGTTTTCTGCCTCAGACAACCCTCATCCGCGTGCCCCAGGCAGGCGTATTTACGCTGCTGCACAACAATGCTTATACCAACCTGTCCTCCTTGTTCAGAGAGGAGCAGCGCCGTGTGGCGGAGGAAGACAGCATCACGCTCGCACGTGGAATTATCGGCGCATACCCCAATGCATTTATGCTGGTTGATGAACGACAACTGGCGGATTTTGTTGAGCGGGTCCAGGGGTTGAGCAGTGAAGAGGATTATCAGGCATTACGGAACATGTATGGGATTCGCCGTACCGATCCGGATTTCTGGCACATCAGCGATGAAATTCACGCGTACTATCGGGCAACTCAGCCGGACGATGCAGGCATTCTGGATTATAACCGTCTGGAAAACCGCTGAGTTATCACACTGGCTGGCAGGCGCCAGCCATTAACACGTGAGGCTTAGACAGGAAAAGGTTCGAAGTGCGTTAGCAGGGCTTCCAGCAAGGGAAGCTCAATCAAAGGCTGCTCCACGCGTACCGAAAGGTGCACAATCAATCGCTTCAGTCCTTCGACATTATCTGCCCAAGGCAAGGCTTCCAGCCGCTGCCAGGCCGGTTCGGTCAGGTCAAACTCCTTGCCCAGTGCGCACTCGCGGATAAAAAAGCGCGTAAGGTCACGGATATCTGTTTGCCGCTCGTGCAGGTCCGGCAGGCACAACTCCACGGCATTGTTTCCCAACCAGCGCCGCAAAGGCTCGGACAATGCTGCGTTGCGCCGGCTGAGGCTGAAGATAACATCCACCGACTCGCAGGTACCTCTCGTCGCCCGTTCCTGAGCATGCAGGGTGCAGAATTCCAGTAAAACCTGCAGATTTGCCGGAGACAGCTTGTCGATGCTGCGCAGAAACAATGTGCCGCCTTTAGCGTAAACGTAAAGCGCCTGCAGGATGCTGATAGCCGAATCTTCCTGCCACTCATGACAGGACGATTCAATAAACGGCACTATCTCGGTATGGCGCTCGCAATGCAGGGCGCGGGCAGCGATGATCTTGCCGGTTCCCTTGTCCCCGCGAATCAGCACCGGCCGCGAAGAAGCCGCAAGCGTGTTGATCTGCTGATCCAGCTGGCGCAGGGCCGCGCTATTGCCGATCCAGAAACACTGATCACCATAGACATAGATCGCGCGATACCGGGTCTGGTAACGCTTGATCACCCCGATCATCTCTTCGGCTACCAGAGAAAGGTTGCGCTTGATTTCCTCGGCCGATGGGCTTGTCTCTCCCGGATCTACCCGGGAATTACGCACCAGCGCTACCAGATACCCCAGCCGCTGCCCCTGAAAATCTACCGGAAATGTCACCGCTTCGGATGCGTTCAATCGTTCGGCCGGCGGAGTCATGGGCATTTCGGTAGAAATGATGAATTCCTCTACACGACCTACAGCAGCAATCTGGATATCCCGGTCATCATTGACCAGAATCAGGTGACGGTAACCCTGCTGGGTTACGCAGCGCAGCGTAATGGCGAGGTTAATCAACCCGAAACGCTCCAGCGAAGAACTGAGGATGATGCGGGTCAGGGTAATAAAACTTTTATTGACGGGGACCCATTTGGCATTGGCCGACTGATTGAGCGGATGAATCGCCTTGGCTACCGGCTTTTGCGGAATCAGCCTCGGGATAGATAGGAAGGCGTCTGTCGGTGTGGAATCTATAGACGGTTTAGGCTGATAGATCATGTCATTATTCTCATCAGGACAGCTACAAAACAGCATCAGAAACGTGAGTAACGCTGTTAACGGATGAAACCCGGTCGATCCTGTGGCAATCTATGGCCTGCGCATTTTTTTGCCCATTACAGGGAATTACAGGGGCCGTAGTCTGGAGGTCATGTTATTCCCTCGGTTTTTCATAAGGATTCGCTTAACCCGCTAGGACGCAACCCGTTTCAACATGCTGTAAGACACGAGCACACCCTATGGCTTATTTATTTGATGTCGCGGCGGAAATCTTTTTTCCTCTGGCTCCGCATCACACCTTCGGCAGACTCGCCAGTGTGGATACCCAACTGGATAAGCCCTACATCTCCAAGCTTCATTCCGCTATCGAGTGGAACGGCCGCTGCTGGCGCATAAAAAATATCGGGCTGAACGGTACCTGGGTAAATGATCTGCAACTGGGCCAGGGAGACGTGGCGGAGCTCAAGGTAAATGACCATATTCATCTGGCGGAACAGGATGAGCCGGGTTTTAAAGTGATTGACCTTGCGCCGCCGTCAGATATGCTCTGGCCTCTGGATATGTCCGCCGGGGAGATGCCGGCGCGGATACAACCTGTCATGCTGGAGCGCTATCACTTGCTGCCCGATACTCATACCCCCGAACTGGCGCTGTATTTCGACCATCAGGATCAGACGTGGTACGCCGAGCTGATGAGCAGCGCCACCCAGGATCAGCGTCGCGAAACCATCCACCCCGGCGATATACTGCAGTTCGATAATCTGCGCTGGCAGTTTATCCGTGCGCAGGTCTACGGACCCACCGAAGCGCGCGCGCATAACACCCAGAAGCTCAGTGACTTTGAATTCGTGTTCAACCTCAGCCTTGATGAAGAAACCACCCAATTGGAATTACACGGACCCCAGCAGTCCATCGATCTTGGTGTTCGCAGTCACCATTATCTGATGCTGCAGCTCGCCCGCCATCGCGCCGCAGATGCCGCACAGGGATTGGATACCAAAAGTCAGGGCTGGGTATATGCCGATCAGCTCGCTACCGAGCTGGGGCTGGATTTGACTCATATGAATATTCATATTTTTCGTGCGCGCAAACAGCTGGCAGATTGCCTGCCAAACTCCTCCGATCACCACTGCCTGCTCGAGCGGCGCGGCGGCAAGATCCGGTTTGGCTGTGAGCGCTTCAAAATTTACAAAGGTGAGCAGCTGACCACTGAACTGCCTTTGCTGGTTACGACCTCAACGGCATGAGCATCTCCCCGCACAATATCAAGGAGATGACGCGTATAGGACATTACGACATCCTCGACTGCATCGGGCGGGGCGGGATGGGCCTGGTTTACCTTGCCCGGGATACACGGCTGGATCGTCAGGTTGCGATCAAATGTCTGCGCACCGAACTATTCGAGCCCCATTACCGGGAGCGCTTCAAACGCGAAGCCTTGCTGCTCGCCAAGCTGAATCATCCCAACATCGTTCAGATTTACGACTTCATCGAAACGCCGGATCAGCTGGCACTGGTGATGGAATACGTAGACGGACAGAACCTGCAGACACGCCTGCGCGAACAGCTGGTACCCATGGCGCAGCGTATGGTCTGGCTGACTCAGATCGCGCAGGGGCTGGCCGTAGCTCACGATTCCGGCATCATCCATCGCGACTTGAAAGCCGAGAATATCCTGATCAACCAGCGCAACCTGGCAAAGATTTCTGATCTTGGCATCGCCAAGTCCCAGGACTTCAGTGCGACCATCACCGACCATGTGGCCGGCAGCTATGCTTCAATGTCCCCGGAACAGGCAATGGGTGAAGCACTGGACTTCAAAAGTGATCTTTTTTCATTTGGCATCCTCGCCTATCAGATGCTGTGCGGCGCTCACCCGTTCGGTGATACGAATAATAAACTGCAGCTGATGCAGCGGATTATTTCTCACCCACCGGTCCCGCCGACAAAACACAATCCGAACCTGCCACCGGAAATCTGCAACCTGCTTGGGCAACTGCTCTCCAAAAATGTCGACAATCGCCCGGACAATACCCATTGGGTCGCCAATCAGTTTGAAAAACTGAGCCTGCTCGTCAGCACTACGCCGGAATGGTCCAACGATACGGAGCTAACGCCGCAGCAGGCAAGCCTGCGCAAACTGCACACTGACATACCGACGGCAACCACGGCTTCTGACTCCGGCTTCGCCACCTTTGATGCCCGTTATACCACCCGCGCAGCTCCACAGCCGGATGATTCGGCCAGCTTCTTCAGCCAGCAGAAGACCAGTATCATCATTGGTGCAGTTGTGATGTTCGCGCTGATCGGCCTCAGTTTCTGGCTGCTGCAACCCAGGCCGCCGGAGTATATCGCTGTTATTCCACCCCGGCTGGTGGCAACGGGCATGCACGAATCGCAGCAGGAACTGATCAAGGCGGCAGCCTACGATGCGATGCAGCAAAGCGTGATTCAGCTGAAAGGTTACTACCTGGTTCCGCAGAGTGAAGTAGCTGATGTCGATGACGATATGGAGACCATCTTCCGGGCCACGGCGGCGGATGAGCTGATTACACTCGATCTGCAGTGCAACAGCGAAGCCTGCTCCGCCCGGATTTCACGCCTCATCCAGGATGAGACTGAAGACCGGTTACGTGTTGCAAACGTTAAAATGGTAGACCTGCTGGCCGATAAATATCTGTCGGCGGCGGCGATTATTCAGCGCAACGTAGGTAGCCTGTACTCCCAGAAACTCTCCAGTGAAACTTACAAAATCAGCGAGGCTGAGTATCAGAAGTTCCTCACCGTCAACCGCGATTACCGCAGCAACGGGGCCTCCGCCGATCAGCTTAAAGTACTGGACGAGCTGGGCAGCAGCACCCGTCATCTGTCAGCCACGCAGACGCTGTATCGGGAAATTGCTTTGGATCTTTTCCACGTAACCAGAGACAACAGTTATCTGGGCCGCCTCAGCCGATTCCTGTCCTCCTATCAGCAACAGGATGACTTCACTTACCTGAGCAACCTGCATCATCTCAAGGTGGCTAGTAATGAGACGAACGAAGCTGCCGAGATAGCCGACAAACTGAAGAGCATTAACATCAGCAGCTCTACCCTGAATGAACTGAACGCGCTCACGATGCTGAAGCAGCATGACTACAGCACAGCAGCTCAGCTTTATCGCGCCGCCATCAGTACCAAGCCGACTGCCAATAATTATTTTAATGCAGCCAATGCCTATTGGTATTCCGGTAACACCACACTTGCCAAAGAATATCTCACTCATGCCCTGGATCTTGCGCCCAATTTTTATAAGGCCCTTACTCTTCACGGACAGATAGCGCTGCTTGAGGGCGACCTGGATCTCGCCAAATCGGCCTTCGAGAAAACACTGGCACAGCGACAGGATGACATCATCAATATGATCAACCTGGGGCTGACATATCTGTTGTCGAGAAATTATTCCGAAGCGGAAGAGGTGTTCCGGCGAGCCGCACAGTCAGCGCCGAACCAGATCACACTGCTCCTGAATATCGGCGATGCCGAAAACCTTGGGGGACGCACTGAAGCGTCTTACCGGACTTACCGGGAAGTGATAGAAAAATCAGAGACGAGTAACAGTGCGGAGAGTCTGCGCAACAAAGCCCAGGCTCATGCGCATCTGGGAGAAATAACCGCAGCTCTGGATAATCTGCAGCGACTCCAGCAACTGGACCCGCAGAATATTGAAACCACCTTTACTGCAGCGCTGGTACACACCCTTGCGAAGAACAACGCAGCCGCCCTATTCAATATTGAAAACACCATTAAAAATGGCATGAATCCAATATGGTTCAGCTTTCCCTGGTTTGACCGGTTATGCACCGAAACAGCTTTTGTAGATCTTATGAACAACAGCGGGGAGAACCAACGGTGCTCCCCGCTTCAATAACTTAAGCGACCGGTCTTACCGGGATAAAACCAGGATCTGGAGAGGCGTAAATGTCTACCACGCCCGAATCAGAGTGAGTAAAAGAAGCCACAAAACGAAAACCAATCTCAGCTCTGGACGCTTCGGGAATAACATGAACGAAGACCAGCATCGTCAATCCGTTGTCGATTAACTCAACCTTGATATCGTTGTCCGGATCGCTGTCTGCCAGGTCCGTTGCAATGCCTCCCAGTGCAAACCGCCAGGTGCCGGTTTTTTCCGTCTGCTGAATGTTTATCACCAGAATCGCCCGCTCATATACCCGCTCAAGTTTGCTGGCGTTCTCGTGGAAACCGACGCTGATATTTTCAATCAAGGGTTTCTTGCATCCTCGCGGTACCAGCTTCCACGGCTGGGCCTGAAGTTTTCCTTTTACCTTCTTGGGAAATACAGGCGAAAGCTCATAAAACTGTATGACCTGCCCGCCTTTGGGCACCACAATATTTTCCGGATCAATCGGCGGACAAGGCACCGATTTCCCAGCGTCAGCATTGATACTGATCTTTTTGCTTTTTGTGCTGCTTTTGCTGCTTGCTTTACTGCTGTTTTTACCGCCGCTCGCCTTTTTTTTGTCAGCTGCCATAGTCTTTTCCTACTTGCAGGTTTGATGATGACCCATCCGGGCTGCGGATGGGCCGGCCACGACTATCCTTGGAACATTTTGCAAAGCTACATCAGATTATTGAATTACAAAGACTTACGTTTGCATCAATACTGGTAACGCAGCGACAGACCAACGGTGCGCGGGCGCGTAATGTATTCAAATTGCCCGCGTTCACCATACATATAGGCGGTGCGTTTACCGGTAATCCCACGGGTGTTCCCGATATTATTAATGAAGATACCGAGGCGCCATTGATCGAAGCTGAGCGAGGCCCGTGCATTGGCGGTGGTAAAACCACTCAGGCGGGCGTAGTTAACCGATTCATCATTTAACGCTGTGTAGATCTCATCGGAACGCGTCACATTGAAGCTGGCGTCCAGCTGGCCAAAGCGTACCGACTGAGTATAGTCAACGCCCAGATTCCATTGCTGCTCCGGCGAGCCAGGCAGGCGGTCACCGGCGTAGATATTTTCACCCTGACCGTTGTAGTCAAGTACATCTTCAGCCAATTCCGCATCGGTATATGAGAAGCCGGACCAGATTGTCCAGTGCTCGGAAAGATCGGCAGCCACCTCCAGCTCCACACCTTTGGAACGCGCATCCTCAGCGTTCAGTGTTGCAGAATAAGCCGCTGCAACAACGCCCAGTACCTGAATGTTTTTCCAGTCGATGTAGAAGGCCGATGCACTGACACGCAGACGCTTATCAAAGAAGTAACTGTGAGTTCCCAGCTCGTAGTTGACGGAAGTATCCGGTGAATAGGTGCGATGGTCTTCAATGGTAACGGGCAGAGCATTTGCGCCGCCGCGGCGGTAACCCTCAGCGATAGTGAAATAAATGTTCTGATCAGGCGTAAATTGATACTTTGTACTGAATTTGCCGAGGCTGCCTTTGTGCTTGTCTGTGCCATCGATACAGCCAAGTGGCAAATCCGTTCCCTCTACGAGTTGCAGTATCGGGGCCACTGAGCAGGAAGAAAATTCATCGTCATAATGAAAGCTGCGGGCACCCACCAGCACTTCCCATTTAGAGGTTACGTCATAGGCAACTTCAGCATAGATCGACCGCTCGCGCAGATCTTCTGCCTGTGTGTAGTAGAGATCGATATTGTCCGGGCGATTAAACCCTATGAACTCCGGAAACCCGGGTACGTAATCAACGCCGGTCAGCGCTGCATCATCGGTACTGTAAAACGTACCCACCACCCAGCGCAGCGACTGCTCATCCGGTGATACCAGACGCACCTCCACACTGTCTTTGTCGGCCGTGACGCTGTTGGCAGTGAAGGCCGAGAAATCTTCATAAGGGGAATACCAGGCACCGTAAATGTCGTCGATGCGCAGCAGGTAATCTGTCTGGTCGGTGGTCAGCGAGGTGTCGTATTCGTAGCGGTTTACACTGGCTGACAGGCTCGCCCAGCTGAAGTCATAGGTGGCATCCAGGCCGAACAGATGCAGCTCGCCCTCCATGGGCTGACGGTAACGGCTGGCGGCTGTGTATTTGTCGCCGGTAAAGTGTTGGTTCGTGGCCTGCCGATCGCCTACGTCGGTTTTTTGATAGTGGTAGCTTCCGGCCAGTGAAAACGCTTCTGTTGCCTGCCACAGAACACTCAGGCGAGCCTGGCGGGTTTCGTCATCATTGATATCTTTCTGTGGGCCGCTGAGCAGGTAGGGGTTGTCGATAAACCCTTGATTCTCAGTCTTGCCGAGCATCAGGCGCACACCCAGGGTATCGCTGATCAGGGGCGTATTGATCACGAGGTCTGTATCGTAATTCAGGTCATCACTCTCCGCGGTCTGAGATACCTTGACGCCGAGATTAAGGGACGCATCCGCGAGGTCCGGCCGGGCGGTGATATAGCGAACCAGACCACCGATAGAAGCATTGCCGTAGAGGGTTCCCTGAGGGCCACGCAGCACTTCCACCCGTTGCAGGTCCTTCAAGCTGAGGCTCGGCGGCACGAAGTAACCCTGCAGAGGAATATTGTCGAGATAGCTGGCCACGCTGCCGCCGTCACCGCCGAGGTCATTGGCATCTACATCGCCCATGCGCAGGCCGCGGATGATCAGGGAATCAGGGTTGCGCGGTCCTGCATCCAGCACCGTAAATCCCGGCACCAGCCGTGCAACATCATTGATATCCGAGGAAAAAGCCAATGCATCAGCGCCGACCACCGTGGCGGCGCCGGAAAATTCATTGAGGGTTTGTTCGCGCTTGGAGGCGGTAACGATGACCTCCTCCAGTCGTGGCGCAGCTGTGTCAGCCAGGGCAAGAGACGGCAGTATACCGAGCAGGCAGCACAGTGGATGAAGACGGAAACGAGATGGCAAACGTGTAGTTATCATGTGGTGAAGATCCCCAAGTGTGGTCAGTCCCGGACAACACTCTGCCAGCAGGCAGGTCCGTGTTGTTGAATAAAGTCGGTGAATATAACGGAAAATGCGCTGGGTCGGGATATGGAAGGTGCAAAAAGTCACATTTTCAGCGTCACAAATCCTGACGGCCTGCTGTTTTCCAGAGTGTCCACCCAGAAATTGACGGAATATTGACTGTCGCGATGCAAAGCGGTCCAAGGGAGAATCGACTACAATCCCGCTCCTGTTCAGTCCACAGGCCATCAGTGCTAAAGTGCCGCTATGTCATCCCTGATCCCCGAAAAACCGCTGCTGATTTCTCCCTCTCTGGCCGCTACCATTGGCCTTGAAGAAGCATGCATGCTCTCACTGCTGAGCGAAGTGGCCACTTACCTTAAGGCTCCTGGAGGCTGGCTGGAACTGGATGAGGCACTGGTCGGCCGGTTGATGCCGTTCTGGAATGAGTACGACATCCAGCGCATCAGCAAGAACCTCAAAGATAAAGGCATTATCCTGCTGGATTCGCCGCCCTTTACCAGCAGCCGCTGTCTGCGACTGGCTTTTAACGACGGGGAGATGGACACCGCCGTCGTGCAAGCCGCCCCGGCCACGCCCCCTATCGCCAGCGCCAACCGTATCGCACCCAATTGGCAGCCGGATCAGGAACTCCTGCGACGGGTAGCCGAACACAACATCCCCGAGTCATTTACCCGTCAGCAGATTCCGGAATTTATTACTTACTGGCGTGAGCGGGGCGAGATCAGTCATTCCTGGGGCGCCAAATTTCTGAAACACGTGCTGCACCAATGGCGTGAATACCAGACCGGCCTGGCTCGTCAGCAACGTGACAGCGAAGCCGATTTCCTCCGCCGGGATCTCGAGGTGGCCATGCACAGCCAGTGGCGCCCAAGCCGGGATGCCCTTGAAGTCCTGGTCAAACACGCCAATATCAGTCGTGCATTTGTCGAGGATGCCATCCCGGAATTTGTGCTCTACTGGCAGGAGCGAGGCGAAGTAAGCCGCACCTGGAACAGTAAGTTTATCCAGCACGTCAAACGCCAGTGGGTGCGCTATAACTCTGCCCTTGAGCACGACAGCGAGCCTCGCCGTATTCCGGAGAACTGGCAGCCGGGGGCGGATGTTTATGATGTATTGCGTCTGGCCAATATCGATCTGGAATTTGCCAGACGTCAGGTGCCGGAATTTCTATTGTTCTGGCGCGAGAGCAATCAGGTCCACAGCTCGTGGAACACCAAATTCCTACAACACGTTAAGTATCACTGGGCCAGACAACACGCCCTGAACACCGTTAATTCGCAACAGGTTATCACCCATGCAGGACAGCAACACGCTACTTCAACGCGCAGCACAAGAGATCGCAGCCTTGTCGAAGACCTCACCGACAGAAGCTGGGCCAACTGAGGCGCAGCGTCCACGGCCCACCGATGCACATATTGATGCTCTGAACGAAGTTTTTGCCTTGTTCCGCATCAATTATCACAATCAGTACTACAAGGCCTACAACGATGAGGGCGTGCTGTCGCAGATTAAAAAACTGTGGCTGGAAAGTCTGGTGCAATTCGAACCCCAGACCATATTGCGCGGCGCGCGCAAAGTGATCGAAGAGTCAGAATACCTTCCTACGCTTAATCGCATGATTCGCGCTTGTCAGGGCGATCCTGAAAGCTTCGGATTACCCGATGCGCATACTGCCTATGTGGAAGCCTGCCGTGCATCCAGCCCCAAATCTGCCTGGCGCTGGAGCCATCCCGCCGTGTACCACGCCGGCCTAGCCAGTGACTGGTTTTTCCTGGCCAACAACAGCGAGAAAATCGCATTCCCCGTGTTCGAGCGTCATTACCTGCGGCTGTGTGAAAAAGTGATGAACGGAGTCGAGCTGCCTTTACCGGATGCACCGGCATTGCCAGAAACTATCGAGACCCCTCTTTCGCGCGAAGAAAACCAACAACGTCTTGAAGCCTTACGCAAACAAATGGATCTATAGGTCTGCGAGGCGTGACACTGATTTTGAACTAATATTCTTTTAACGTTGCCGGTTTTTTGAGTTCGCCAACCATGCAGAAAACATCCTCCTGGCTGCTGGGCCTTGCCCTGCTTGGCTACGCCATAGGCACCCTGGTGCTGATCCTTGTTCTCGCCCACTGTGCACCACCGCAGCAGGAAATTCCCACACCACCAGAAGAACCTGAGATCACAGACCTTATCAGCAGCACTCCTCTCCCGGACTTTGTCAGCATTGAACAGACACCGGAGCGCAAGAAAGCTTTCGTGGATTTGTTGCTGCCGATGATCGAACAGAAAAATAATTTTATCCTGAAGAATCGCGACCTGCTCTCTGTCATGAAAGAGCAACTGGCGCGGGGGGAGCCACTCACAGAAGAACAGCTGGACCACCTGGAACAACTGCGCGAGCGCTATCACGTGCGGCACGAAACCTATCCGGAAACAGCACGAGCCATCGAAATTCTGTTGCTGCGCGCGGATATTATTCCAAGCTCCATGGTACTCGCCCAGGCCGCTATAGAATCAGGCTGGGGCACATCCCGTTTTGCCATAGAAGCGCACAATCTTTTCGGCCAATGGTGCTACACCCCCGGCTGCGGTCTCGTGCCGGAACGCCGCCCACCTAACGCCACTCATGAAGTACGCAAATTCGAAAGCGTGGAAGCATCAGTGGATGCTTACTACCGCAATATCAATACCCACAACGCCTACCGCGAATTCCGTCAGCTACGCGCCGCCCTCCGTGCACAGGACGGAGCATTGACAGGAACCGAGCTGATAAAAGGCTTAGGCAGATATTCCGGTCGCGGCGATATATACATTAAGGAGCTGCGTACCGTTATCCGCGTAAATGATTTTGAAAACCTGCGGCTGAGTGCGCTGGAGGCTGATCCGGCAGCCATTGAAGACGCCCCTACCGTGCAGTAATAGCTATTGGAATCTCCAAAAATACCTTACGTAGGTCGGATTAGCCGCAGGCGTAATCCGACATCAATATGGCTAGACATCGATTTTATTTCCGCCCGTAAACTGTCGGATTACGCCTGCGGCTAATCCGACCTACGTACTGCGACTGAGTGCGTTGAAGGCTGATTCAGTCGCGAATGAAGATGTATCGATAACACGATAAATTTTTTTGTTCAAACTGAAGTGCGCTCAATCCTCATGCGCCCAACGGCCATCGCTACCCTTGGTCAGCCACTGCTGAGAGAACCAGAAAAAACGTCCTTTCTCTCCCGTGGGTGCTGTGCAGTTATAGCGTGTGCGCCCTGCGGGTAGAGGTTTGTTTGCCTGTACAATCAATTTTTCATTCTGCACCTCCGTTTTGATTGCACCCTGGCCTGAAGCAAAACAATTTATTCGAGACAACAAATGTTTGTCTTCCAGTGTCAGAACCAGTACCGGTGTTTGTCCGTGGGGCAACACGAGATCTTTCAGCGGCGTTTTCAATGATGCGTCTTCGTAAAGTTCAACGGACGCGACGGCGAACGGGCGCGTATTCACTTTGGTGACGAAGTCCTGTAAGTCGCCATAGCTGCCGCCAAACGGAAAACGCGGCAGTGCGAGCAAATCGTTGAGCGCAAACAAAGGGCCGGACTGCTGTCCGAAGGCTACAAAATCCAGGTCCTTCAATAATTTCTTTACGTGGTTGTCGTATTCGCCATAAGGATATGCCAGCAACCGATGCTGCTGTCCTGTCTTTTCCTTGATTCGCTGCTCTGCATCCATGACTTCCTGCTTGATGCGCTTACGCCATTGTGCTCTGGATTCCCCATCGCGCAGCCGCAATAAATGACTGTGCCTGGTGGTGTGGTTGGCAATGGTCGCACCGTATTCACCCATTTCCTTGATCTGATCCCAGGTTGCAAAGGATCGCTTGTTCTGATCGTGAGGATCAGTGTTGATAAAGACAGTAAAGGGCCAGCCGCGTTTTTTCAGGAGAGGATAAGCTTCGCTGTATACCGATTCATAAGCGTCATCAAACGTAATGGCTACTGTTTTATCCGGAAGAGTGGTGCCGTCTTTGAGCAGGCTTACCAGTTCCGGCAGCGGCACTACCTTAAATTCTTGCTCTGCCAGGTAATCCATATGCTGCTTAAATAATGCTGGGGTAATACTGGTGGATGCAGGCGTGGATTCACTGACGTGATGATATTGCAGAACAACAGCGGCCTGGGCATAAGCGGCCATTGTACAAAGTAAAATGGTAGCGAGCAGATAGTTTCCACCTGAGCGTAATATCGCTCCCCAGAATGTCTCAATGCCGCAGCAACGACGAACACCCGAGATAATCAACACAAATCCTCCTAATGGACCAGTGGTTTCAACTGGCCTCATCGTCAATAAGAAAGCGCAGGCCGACACCGGTAGATTCTACCCGCACCACCTCCATCTTGAGTTCGGGGGCGTCCTCCATCAATCCTTGCACCTGCCCGGTTACAACAGTGCCAATAGCCGGTACCTGATGTGGATCAAGGATGACAAACACACCCCCATCGGAAATATCCCGGGTTTTGACCAGCAGCTCGCCAATAGCTTCATGCTTGATCTTAATCTGGCAGGAGAAGGGAGTACGGACATGACGGCGCAGGTCACTCATGAAGAAATCCTTTGTTATTGTTTGAAACTCGCCTATTACTTCGGCAGCACCCCCGAGGTTTATCGAATAGCGGCGCTGGTACAAAAAGGCTCTGAAAAATTTACCCACAATTTTTCAGAGCCATCAGCGGTTGAGCGCGCTCGCAATTATCTGCAAGCCAGGTGATTATTTATTGCCCGTCACTTCAACCTGATCGACCTTCTGGAAGCCGCGCGGTAATTTGTTCCCGCGTCGACCGCGCTCACCGCGATAGTGATCGAGGTCTGCTGCCTTCAAGGTAATATGGCGTTTACCTGAGTATAGCGTAAGCGCTTGACCCGGATTGATCACTGCCACTGCAACGACAAATTCCTCCCGGCTTTTTACCCGCGCCGAGGGAATATTCATGATTTTGTTACCCTTGCCGCGCGCCAGTTGCGGCAGTTCGGTGACCGGGAATACCAGCAGCCGACCATCATTACTTACTGCCGCCAGCAGAGTCTGGGCAGGATCGCCAGACAGTAGTTGTGGGGGAAGAACTTTTGCACCTTCCGGCAAACTCAGCAGGGCTTTACCGGCTTTGTTTTTACTGAGCAGATCACCCAGTGTCGCCACAAAACCGTATCCCGCATCTGAAGCCAGCAGCACTGGCTGTTCATCACCACCCATCAAGGCACCTTCAAAGGTGGCTCCGCTGGGCGGGTTGATGCGGCCACTGAGCGGCTCGCCCTGCCCCCGCGCTGAAGGCAGGTTATGTGCGGGCAACGAATAACTGCGTCCAGTTGAATCAAGCAGGATGACGTTCTGATTGCTCCGCCCATGGATCGCAAATTTGAAGCTGTCGCCGGCTTTATAGCTGAGGCCTGCCGGATCAATGTCATGGCCTTTGGCTGCACGAATCCAGCCTTTATCAGAGATGACTACGGTGATCGGGTCAACGCTCATCAATTCCGTTTCACTGAACGCCTGCGCTTCTGCACGCTCAACAATCGGTGAGCGGCGATCATCGCCGTACTGCTGTGCAACCTCGATTAATTCCTTGCGCACCAGATTCTTCAGTTTTACTGCAGAGTCGAGGATTTTTTTCAGATTGTCCCGCTCTTTTTCCAGGTCTTCCTGTTCCTGACGAATCTTCATCTCTTCCAGACGCGCCAACTGGCGCAACTTGGTTTCGAGAATATATTCGGCCTGCATCTCAATCAGATTGAAACGCTCCATCAACACCGGCTTGGGATTGTCTTCCTCGCGGATGATGCGGATCACTTCGTCTACATTGAGAAACACAATCATCAATGCGGCCAAACGCAACAGGCGTTCTTCGACACGCTCGAGACGGTATTGCAGACGGCGACGCGTGGTAACTGTGCGAAAGCTCAGCCATTCGGTCAGAATTTTATCCAGTGACTTGACGGCAGGGCGGCCATCAATGCCAATCATGTTCATGTTGACGCGATAGGTCCGTTCCAGCTCAGTGGTTGCAAACAGGTGCTGCATGACCTGCTCAAGATCAACGCGATTGGATCGCGGTGTAATGACCAGCCGGGTGGGGTTTTCATGATCTGACTCATCGCGCAGATCAGCCACCATGGGTAGTTTCTTGGCCTGCATCTGTGCAGCAATCTGTTCCAGAACCTTCGCGCCGGAAACCTGATGCGGCAGCGCCGTTACGATGATATCTCCGGTGTCAGCATCTTTATTCCACACCGCACGCATACGTACACTGCCGCGTCCGGTTTCGTACAGTTTGATCAATTCGGCACGCGGCGTAATGATCTCTGCATCCGTTGGCATGTCAGGACCAAGCAGGTGCTCGCATAACTCCGTTACTGTCGCCTTGGGATTGTCGAGCAGGTGTACGCAGGCATTGACTACCTCGCGCAGGTTATGGGGTGGAATATCTGTGGCCATACCCACGGCGATTCCAGTGGTGCCGTTAAGCAGGACATTGGGTACCCGCGATGGCAATACCACAGGCTCTTCCAGCGTACCGTCAAAGTTGGGCTGCCACTCCACCGTGCCCTGCCCCAGTTCCTCCAGGAGGACTTCACTGTATTTCGTGAGGCGCGATTCGGTGTAACGCATCGCCGCAAATGATTTCGGATCATCCGGCGAACCCCAGTTCCCCTGTCCATCCACCAAGGGATAGCGGTAAGAGAAGGGCTGCGCCATCAGCACCATGGCTTCATAGGCAGCCGAATCACCGTGGGGATGAAATTTACCGATGACATCACCCACAGTGCGTGCCGATTTTTTATATTTCGCGCTGGCTTTTAAGCCCAGCTCACTCATCGCATAAACGATGCGACGCTGAACCGGTTTTAAACCATCGCCGATGTGAGGCAAGGCTCGGTCGAGAATCACGTACATGGAATAATCCAGATACGCTTTTTCCGTGTAGTCTTTCAGGGAAATGCGTTCATCCGCTTCGGGCGGAGCAATTACTTCTGTCATGAAATATCCTGAATCAAATTTACAATTTATTTGCCTTGTACGAGAGGGATAGCCCCGGTCTCTTTGACGCGCATGGCCGGCAGCAGTGCACTGAAATCCAGTTTTGCATCGAAATTATAATTGACGCTGTCTTTTACGCCGGCCCGACTGAGATGCTCGATCAGGCGAACCACCTGCAGCATATTGGCGGAGACTTCCAGACTTACCGGCGTCTCCTGATAGCCCCTCAGCACGGGAACATCGTCAGTTACCCCGCTGAGCACGGAGAAATTTTCGATGCCAATCGTATAAGAGATTCCCCGCAGCGACAAATCCCGATCATTGGGATTGAGTATGGCCAGGTCCACACCGATACGCTGACTCAGGCCGCCCTGTGAAGGCAGCAGCCTCAGCCCGGTGACTTTAACAGTCGGCTTTTCCAGCCCTGGCTGGAGCGCGGCGCAACCACCCAGTAACACCGGAAACGACAGGATAATCAGGACTAATAACGCACGGGGATTTGGCATTCGAACATCTCCTTAATGTGTATTCGCGAGGCTTTATCAGACAGCTGCCCATATACTTTTGTAATTGTGTGATCAACTTCACATGCTGCGCGCAAACGGCCGGAGCTATGCTTGCAAACACTCGTATACAAGCTAGGGTAGATATTAGGTTTTACCCCATTTGCGACCTCGTTTCGCATCTTCAGGGACAACAAAACCCATCCGTTATTCGACTTGTTTGGCAGGTCGTATCGTTATTCGCTCCGCGGTATAGGCACCACGTCTGATCAAACGCATTAGTCAGGAAGGTTCTCCCTTACATTATGCCCAATCAACCACTCAAGACTGCAGAATTGCTTGGCAGCAGGGAAATTCGTTTTATCGACCGCAAGGAATCCAATTATCCCAATCTCATGCGGATGTGCATGGATTTTGATTTTTGTGTACTGCAATTGCAGCATCGACTCAATGACGCCAACCCGGCTGACGCTCAGGCCTTTGTCCTGACCACCCACGATTATCGCACCAACCCCACCCCGGCTATCACGCCGATCTGCGAAACACTGAACAGCCTGGAAGATTACGTCACCCGTCACCAGGTGGACATCCTGCACGATTACTTATTCGGTGTGACCGACGAGGAATTTTCTTTTTTCGGCTGAGTCGGGTCAGCAAGCAAAAACAGCAGGGGCAAAAGAATGAACAGCCGCGCAGGGTGCAGGACAGGAACAGCGGCTGGCGCCGGCAGATGTACTTAGGTGAGGCGGATTAATCCTGGAGCTCCTGCTCAAACTCTTCCAGCAAATCCAGGGGCTCCATCTCGTCTCCCTCAAGCTCATCATTCCAGTTGACACCAACCAGCAGGACATCTTCGTGCATGCCCGGCAGCCAGTCTTCGAGGAACTCTTCCAGCTCAATGGCAACCGGTGTGTAGTCTGCCCATTCATCGCGACAATGATGCCGGGCAAATGTTTCCTGGGACCAGAGCGGCATTACGTCTACATCATCGTAATCTTCCGACGCACACAAGGCCCAGCCCTCTTCACTTTGCAGGCCCCAGACACAACCGTTTTCCATGGCTTCGACGATAAAGCGGTCGATGTTTTCACTAAAGTCATCGCTGAGTTCAGTCATGATGGCAGACACTTTGTTGGTTCAGGGTTCAGAAAAATGCTTACCCAAAGGCTTCGGGCTTCGCTGCTATCGTTCAGGCCCGCCTGTGCTACAGCACCAGTTGCTGGCCGTTAGCCTTTAACCAGGCGCGGCAGCGCGCATAATCGGGACAGACGCTCTCCACTAATTGCCAGAAAGCACGACTGTGGTTGTGATGGCGCAAATGGCTTACTTCGTGGGCGACAAGATAATCCACAATAGGCTCAGGTGCCAGAATAATTTGCCAATTGTACTGGATGGCGCCACGACTGGTGCAGTGCCCCCATTTAGTCCGCGTCGCCCGGATACTGACGCCGGTGTGCTGCAGCCCCATGGCCTGACACAGTTGATCAGTCTTAGCGGTCAGAAGCTTCAGAGCCTGTTGCTGATACCAGCCTTGCACCAGCCGCCGGGTCTGTTCCGGGGCGCTCATCCGACGTCGATGGGACAAAAGAACATGCAGTTGCTGGTCGTGCAGCACCACCCGTCCCGCCGATCCACTGCCGATCACCAGACTGATGTCACGCCCCAGGTATGGCAGGCTGCTGCCCGCTATGTAGGTGTGCTGCGGAATAGCCGCCAATGCCTGGCGCTGTTCATCAATCTTTTGCAACACCCAGGGAGTTTTTTCTCGCAGGAAGTCGTGCAGCACGCTTTCGGCAACCTGCTGTGGCGCACGGACCCGGACCTGCGCAGCCTGCACTTCAATGCTGATACTCCGGCGGCGTGAGCGCAGGATACTGAACTCAAAGGGGAACGGGATTACGCGGGTTTCCGCTACACAGGTTGTGCGCGTCTTCAACATCAGATATTCCTGCTTTTACTCTCAACCAGCTCCAGTTTTAGCATGGACTATCACTGCGGTCCGCAGGCGGTTACGTCCAAAACTGGTCATCAACTCAAAATCACTGCGCGCCAGCGGGATAAACTGGCAGTCAATGGCGCTCTGGCCATAGGTCTCCGGGTCCGGGTCGTGGACGTAGATGCACTCATCATCAAAGCCACTCATCACCACCCAGTGGGGCGCTTTCTTGCTGTCCATGCGATAGGTACTGATAAGGATGATCGGCACAGCCCCATCACGGAAAGCCTCGATCAGATCCTGCTGACGGATATCACGGTAATGAACCGGCACCTCCAGCGCCTGCAGCTGCGCACAGAAGTCATTGTGTACGGCGGTCATGATGGGCTTCTTGGTTTCATCGCGTACACCATCCAGAAACAGCGGGCCGGTCTGATTCACCCACACCGAGGTGGAGAACCCACGCGCCTGCGCCGCCAGTGCCAGCCCCATGGGATGGCAGCCACCATGGCCCGATGTCATAAAGATCGTCGTTGCCTCACGCCACAGGCGCAGCTCTTCCTGCAGGGATGGCTGATAGTCCGCATCCAGCGAGGTCAGGGCCATCATGAGGGAAGCCGGACCGCAGGTGAAAAGGGTGTTCTGGCACAGCCAGGGGATAGCACTGTGCTGGGTGTCACCCTGAAAAACCCGGATGCGCTTCTGGTAACGCAGGGCGTCACTGTGGTCTTCATAGTAGTCGTGATAAAGACCAAACTGCTTGTAGCCCAGAGATTCGTAAAGACGGATAGCGCCTTTGTTTTCGCTGCTGACCTCCAGTCTCATGTAGAGACGGCCACTGTCCCGCGCCCGCTGCTCAGCCAGCTGCATCAACCAGGCCGCTATACCCATCCCGCGAAAGTCCGGATCTACCGCCAGTGAATAAACCCGAGCCAGGCGCGTACCGCGGTGACACAGGACCAGGATGTAGCCCGCCAGCAGTTGTTCTTTCCAGGCCAGCAGCAGGATATCCTGAGGCGTCGTCAGCCAGCGGCGGAAACTCCGTCGACTGAGCCGATCACCCGTAAAGCACCGCTGCTCCAGCTCAACCAGAGCGTCCAGATCAGCCAGTGTTGCCTCGGCATAATGCAAGCCGGCCGGTGCCGAGAGCATTGGCGGGGTTTTGGAGCTCTGCGTGAGGTTGTGCATAGAAGCCTGTCAATTAACGAAGTTGCCGGATTGGCTGGATCAGTGCGCCGCCAGCCCCGCCAGCGCCTGCTGGATGACCTGACGCGCTTTAACCAGCACTAGCTCTCGCCAATAGGCATCGCTTGGGCAGAAATGTTCACGCATCGCCACGGTACTCGGATGATCAATGGTCAGCAGGCCTTCATTGGCCCAATCATGGTGCTCCTGGAGCAGCACATCAAACAATGAGTCCGTGCCGTAAGTGCCAAACTCCAGGGTGACGAAGCAACCGCGCTGCTCCATCAGTGCATGCCAGACATAATCCATCAGCCCCAGCTTGGGTACCGAGCTGGAATCACCGCGAGCAGGCATAGTAACGCTGGCTCCGTACCAGGCCTGCGCCTGAGCACTGCCGCGACTGTCCAGGGGGTGATCACAGATCAGCTCACCGTGACCATAGGGGCCAAGACCAGTATGCACATCGACCACTGCAAGAAGACGTTTATCAAGCTGAAAACGCTCAATGATATTGGTGATCACCTGCCGCCCATGGGCTGGTTCGTAGCCACCAAAAAATGGCCCCTGTGGATCGATATACTGACCACCGCTGAGTGCTCGCTCGAAGGCGCGCTGGCCGTGATCCCGGGCGAACTGCTGAAACAGCTTGTGGCGCTGGGCGGGAGTGCGGGCCAGCTTAAGTTCCGGCTGCAGGAGAGCGTAACCGTCGCTGTGGGGCAGCGGTTGGGTGAAGTCGATGAAGTTACGGTTAAGGTCGATGCCCTGCTCATCACACCGCCGCCCCCAGGCGTAACCAAAGGGGTTGAGCGGGTGGACCATCAGGATAGCGATGTCTTCCGGCAGAGTCACCTTGCGCTGTTCGATCAATCCCCAGAGGTCGATCTGCACCGCACTTCCCGCATGGCCTTCCACGCCGTGGGTGCCAGTGATCAACACCAGCACCTTGCCTGCGTCCTCATTGCCCAGCCAGGCAACCCGGGTCATTAATGCTTCCAGCTGTGGTCCCTGGAACCCTTGCACCGGAAATTTCAGGTGCTGTTTTACCAGGTCAATATTCGCCGCCAGGCCTTCCAGCCAGCGACTTTGTGCCAGCGCATAGGTGCCGGGAAAACAATGAAGATCACTTTTGTTGAGGACAACGGGAGAAAAAGGCATGCACGAATCCCGAGGAACTACCGATTAATGTGGAGGAGTACCACCTGGCGCTTATATAACCAAGTTTAATGTGCCTTAGCATAGCATCCAGCCACCGTTTTACCGGAGCTTATTGCACATATTTCGTTAGCATCCGATAGTTTTTGCTACCATGGCCGCGTTTCCATCGGGACCAATTCCTACCTGAATGGTCCTTGCCTGCACCATCTGTTAACAATCTAGGGCCTAAGATGCCGTTATGAATGAAAAACTGTTTGTCCTCATGCAATATCTGATCCCTCAGCACGCGCTGTCCCGCCTCGTCGGATGGATAGCCCGCTCCCGGACCCCCTGGATCAAAAACACATTTATCGGATGGTTCGTCAAGCGCTATAACGTGGATATGTCACTGGCTCAGGAAGAAGATCCACTAGCCTATGCCTGCTTTAATGATTTTTTCACCCGGGCACTGAAAGACGACGCACGTCCAATTGATGCAGATGCAGACAGTATTGTTTTTCCCGCAGACGGTGCCATCAGCCAGCTGGGAGACATCATCGACGGCAGGATCTTCCAGGCAAAAGGACAGGGTTACACCACCCAGGAATTACTCGGTGGAGATTTAACCCTGGCTGGAGAGTTCGCTGGAGGGAAATTTGCCACCGTCTATCTTTCCCCGCGTGATTACCATCGGGTCCATATGCCTTACAACGGTAAACTGCGCCGGATGGTGGCAATTCCCGGCGACCTCTTTTCAGTCAATGACGCCACCGCCAAGGGAGTTCCCCGTCTTTTCTCACGTAACGAGCGCGTGGCCGCTATCTTCGACACTGACATAGGCCCCATGGCCGTGGTGATGGTGGGTGCGATGATCGTGGCCGGCATTGAGACAGTCTGGGCTGGAGAAGTCGCCCCGATCAAGCGCCAGATCCAGACCACGGATTATGTAGCAACCCCTGGAACGCCCGTTGAACTGACCAAGGGGGCGGAGATGGGACGCTTCAAGCTGGGATCGACAGCAATCCTGCTGTTTGCCAAAGATCGCATTGAGTGGGATGAGCAGTTCCGCGCCGGCTCTCCCACCGTCATGGGCCAGAGAATGGGCCGCATCAAACAATAAGCTCGGTCCGGAGCGATCAGTGCTCATCCTGAAGACTGATCGCTCCTCGCCAGTTTCCACGGTTCGATTACATTTGTTTTTGCAGGTCAGCGTAACGCGGGTTATGCGGTCCTCCCCACATTATTACCCCGCCCCACTAATTTCCCTTTACAAGATACTAATACCAGCCCATACTGCGTCGGCTGGTGAAGAATACAGCTGATACTTGTTACTACAATTTCGATGAATACACCGTACCACCGCCCCTCTCCCGCAACCTGT
Organism: uncultured Cellvibrio sp.; assembly: GCA_937958105.1. Taxonomy (GTDB): domain Bacteria; phylum Pseudomonadota; class Gammaproteobacteria; order Pseudomonadales; family Cellvibrionaceae; genus Cellvibrio. The sequence continues at coordinate 112,671 of CALFXJ010000061.1, read as the reverse complement.
TGCTCGAAAGGCCGCTGAATACTCCGTAGCACTTCATTTTGTTTTAGTCATCAATTCTTCTTAGGTCAGTACACCGCCCTATTCGGGTTATTTCTTTTACAACTTAGCAATTATTGCTCTGGAGATTTTTATGGCAGCCGCAACTGGTTCGGTTAAATGGTTCAACGAAGCTAAAGGTTTTGGTTTTCTTGAACAAGACAATGGTCCGGATGTATTCGTACATTTCAGCGCTATCGCTGGTTCAGGCTTCAAAACCCTGACAGAAGGTCAACGCGTTAAGTTTAACGTGGAAAAAGGCCCTAAAGGCCCGCAAGCTTCTGACGTACAAGCCGTCTAAGTAAAAGCACTTACCCATTCGTGGGTAAGGAGCATAAAAAAACCACCTGCGGGTGGTTTTTTTATGCCTGAAATTTATGTGTCAGATCAGACTCGGAAGCGACGCAGCAGCGCCATCAGCCCGCGCTTCTCGGTTTTCATCAGGTACTGATCACGGATGGTCGCGATATCTACATCGTAGCTGCCTGGCTCCAGATCGCGGGCAATCTCTACCTTCTCGATTTCATAACGGGTTTTCTTACCTGAGTCGAGCAGCGCCTGCTTGCGTTTGTCGTCTTCAGAAAGATCCAGCAGGCTGCATTCGGCCAGCGGCTGTTTGCAGGCATCCAGCACCAGCATGACTTTAGGTTTAAGCCGGCGTTCGAAATTCTGCTCTACCACCACACCCACCTCGCCCGTACTCAGTTCCACTAGAGTACCAGTGGGATAAAGCCCAATCGCACGGATAAATTCCACTACCAGCTCTTCCTGGAACTGAATATTACGCAGCTCATACAGCTTGGCCACCGCTTTGGAGGGGGCAATCGGATGGCGCGAACCGCGAGGATTGGTAACATGATCGTAGTAGGTAACAATACCGGCGATCTTGCCTAACAGTGGAATCTTGTCGCCACGCAAGCCCTGCGGAAAACCACTTCCGTTCAGTCGCTCGCAGTGAGTTTTCACCACACTGATCACCCGTGGCTCAACGCCGGGCGTATTACGCAGAATCTCCGCCCCCAGCTCGACAAACTTTTCGTAGGCTTTTTCTTCGTCAGGGCTAAGCTCGGCTTTAGTGAGCAAAGCGCTGTCGAGCATAACCTTACCCACATCCTTCAAAAGCACACCTAGCGCGAGTATATCCAGATCTCGTTTGGGCAGACCGATGTGTCGCCCGAACAGGATGGACCATACAGACGACCTGACAGCGTGGCTATAAGTGTATTCGTCTTTTTCCTGCACCCGGGACAGCCAGGTAAAGGCGTCGGGGTTACGCAGCACGCTGTCGACCATCTCACTGGCGACACGCTTGGTTTCACCTATGGACGCAGTCTGCAGCTGGTTGCGCTCCAGCTGATCAAGCACTTCGCCCACTGCACCATAAACTTTCTGATGCAACTGGCGGGCTTTCTTGACCTCTTTTTGCAGCGGCTGCACATCGCGGTACAGGTTGCGCTGAATCTTGAGCGGGGCAACAGGCTCCGTCAGAAAACTGTTTTTCAGGGAGTCCCGTCCGGCGCCCTTCAGGCGCCCTTGGGGGGTCAGGGTCTTGAGATTTGCCGATACCGGACCGCGCCCTTTTTCGACATCGATGTAGACGTGATTGCAGAGTGTTTTGAGCTGGGTAATCTCACCCAGATCACGAACAAAAAAACCTTGCAGAGGGAACGGCGTTTGCGACCATGGACGGTCCAGGCCAGACACATACATGCCAATGGTCAGCTCATTAACGTTCAGTTTGACCTGTTTAATTCCCACAGTGAATCCTCATCACCAACTGTTCCCGGGCAAAACTTCATCCACAGATGACGCCCAGTTTAGTTAAGAAATGATCAACACACCAGAGGCGCCGCTCCGTCCGTAGGTTCTTGTGAAAAAAATTATGAATGATAGGGTGCCGACAGTTCATGTACAGCGCGAATGAAAGCACCGGCATGCTCCGGATCAACTTCAGGGGTGATCCCATGGCCCAGATTAAATACATGACCGGAGCCGTTGCCGTAACTTTGCAGAATACTTGCGACTTCCGCACGAATACGGTCGGGGGATGCGTAAAGAATGGTTGGATCCATATTGCCCTGCAGCGCGACCTGATCACCTACCCTTGCCCGCGCTGCACCGATGTCTGTCGTCCAGTCGAGACCAAGGCAGTTCGCGCCGGTAGCCGCCATCAATTCCAGCCATTGTCCGCCGCCCTTGGTGAACAGGATGACGGGCACCTGACGTCCCTCATGCTCACGAATCAGAGCCGCGACAATCTGTTGCATGTAGCGCAAAGAAAATTCCTGATACGCCTGATGAGAAAGCGCTCCACCCCAGGTATCAAAGATCTGCACCGCTTGTGCACCGGCAAGAATCTGAGCATTGAGGTAGGTAATAACGGATTGAGCGAGCACATCCAGCAGACGATGCATGAGTTCAGGCTGGTTGTAGAGCATCTCTTTGGCGCGGCGGAAATCGCGGCTGGAGCCACCTTCAATCATGTAAGTCGCCAGCGTCCAGGGACTCCCGGAGAAGCCAATCAATGGGACTCGACCGTTCAGCTCCCGGCGGATTGTCTTAACGGCGTCAAGCACGTAAGGCAGGTCGGCGGCCGGATCAATAACCTGCAGTGCCTTGATGTCCGCCTCAGTGCGAACAGGCTTTTTGAATTTGGGGCCCTCACCGGTTTCAAAGTACAGACCCAGCCCCATAGCGTCCGGGATGGTAAGGATGTCGGAAAACAGGATGGCAGCATCCAGCGGATAGCGCTCCAGGGGCTGCAGCGTGACTTCACAAGCCAGCTCCGGGTTTGTGCATAAGCCCATAAAATCGCCAGCTCTTTCGCGGGTAGCGCGGTACTCTGGCAGATAGCGTCCGGCCTGACGCATCATCCATACCGGAGTTACATCAACAGGTTGCTTTAACAAAGCACGGAGAAAACGATCGTTTTTAAGCTCAGCCATGAAATCAGTCTCTAATCGTGAGTGACGTGTGGTAGTTATTAGACGCCATCTCAATAATCAGCTGACGGAGCGATGGAATGCGGACAGCCCCGCTTACGTAGAAACGGGGCTGCTCAGCTTCAAAAGTCGCTTAAAACCAGTCAAAAGATTACAAGATGGCCTCAGCGACTTGTATCTTCTTACACACCGAGATAGTCGAGGATACCGGCTGCCGCTTCGCGACCTTCCCAGATAGCCGTTACGACCAAATCAGAACCGCGTACCATATCACCACCAGCGAAGACTTTGGGATTACTGGTCTGAAATTTAAACTGTTGATGCTCTGGAGCAACGACACCGCCCCAGTCATTGGTGGAAATGTTGTGATCGGCGAGCCAGGCTGGTGGATTGGGCCGGAAACCGAAGGCGATCAATACCACGTCAGCCGGCAGAATCTCCTCGCTGCCCGGTACAACCTCTGGACGGCGACGACCTTTCTCGTCCGGTTCACCCAGCTGGGTTGTAACAACCTTCACGCCTTCTACCTTACCTTCGCCGACTACCGCGACCGGCTGACGGTTAAACAGGAACTGCACACCCTCTTCCCGGGCATTGGCTACTTCCCGCTTGGAGCCTGGCATATTTTCTTCGTCGCGGCGGTACGCACAGGTGACGCTGCTAGCGCCCTGACGAATGGACGTGCGGTTACAGTCCATAGCAGTGTCACCACCACCCAGTACCACCACCCGCTTGCCCTTCACACTGATGAAGTCCGCAGGGTCCTTTTCAAAACCCAGGTTACGGTTAACGTTGGAGATCAGGAATGGCAGAGCATCGTATACCCCGGGCAGGTCTTCTCCAGGGAAGCCGCCTTTCATGTAGGTATAGGTTCCCATGCCCATGAAGACCGCGTCGTAGTCGCGCAGCAGCTCATCCATGGTGATGTCTTTACCCACTTCTGTATTCAGGCGGAACTCCACGCCCATCTCGGTGAAGATTTCACGGCGACGGGACATTACCGACTTTTCCAGCTTGAACTCTGGGATACCAAAGGTCAGCAGTCCTCCGATCTCCGGATATCTGTCAAAGACCACTGGCTTGACGCCGTTGCGCACCAGGATATCAGCACAACCAATACCCGCTGGACCCGCTCCGATGATCGCTACTTTCTTGTCAGTCCAGACCACCTTGGACATATCCGGTCGCCAGCCCATGGCAAAGGCTGTATCCGTAATGTATTTCTCAGCATTGCCGATAGTGACAGCCCCAAAGCCATCATTCAGGGTACAAGCCCCTTCACACAGACGGTCCTGGGGACAGACCCGGCCACAGACTTCCGGCAGGGAGTTGGTCTGGTGGCTCAGCTCAGCTGCTTCGAAGATATTGCCTTCGGAAATCAACTTCAGCCAGTTAGGGATGAAGTTGTGCACCGGGCACTTCCATTCACAGTAGGGATTGCCACATTCCAGACAGCGATGTGCCTGGCTGGAAACCTGGTCTTGGGTATAGGGTTGATAAATCTCGACAAACTGATGTTTACGGGTGGCAATATCCTTCTTTGCCGGGTCTTGACGCCCGACATCGAGAAACTGGAAAGTGTTACTTAAACGTTCGGCCATGGTACATGCCCCTCTTTAGCCCAAGGTGATTATTCGCCGCGTTGCTTGAAACTGACCAGAAGCCCGGCCAGGCTCGCAGCCTTGGGTTTTACTAACCAGAATTTACCGACGTAATCATCAAAATTCGTCAGCAGATGCTTGCCCCACTCACTCTCTGTTTCGCGAGTGAATTCTTCGATTACCCCACGCAGATGGTTGCGATGCGCTTCCAGTGCTTCGGAGTTGATGCGATGAATGTCTACCAGTTCGTGGTTGTAGCGATCCACGAAGTCATTGGCCTCATCCAGCACATAGGCGAAACCACCGGTCATACCCGCCCCGAAGTTAACGCCGGTTGGACCGAGTACCGTCACGACACCACCGGTCATATATTCACAGCAGTGGTCGCCAGCGCCTTCAACGACCGCATAAGCTCCGGAGTTACGCACCCCGCAGCGCTCGCCCGCGGTACCGGCCGCAAATAATTTTCCGCCCGTCGCACCATACAGACAGGTATTACCCATGATGCTAGTGACGTTGGATTTGAACTCCGAATTACGTGGAGGACGAATCACCAGCTTACCGCCGGCCATACCCTTACCGACGTAATCATTAGCATCACCCTCCAGGTACATATTCAAGCCGCCGGCATTCCACACACCGAAACTCTGACCGGCCACACCGTGTAACTTCAGGGTGATCGGCGTATCAGCCATGCCCTGGTTGCCGTAACGCTTGGCGATCTCACCACTGATACGGGCACCGATTGAGCGGTCGCAGTTGGTGATACGGAATTCAAATTCACCACCCGTTTTACCTTCAATAGCAGGCAATACCGTACGCACCATGGCTTCGGCTAATTCACCTTTATCAAATGGATGGTTTTTGTCGACTTGACAGAATTGGGGTTTTGTTGCGAGGTAATCGTCTGTATAGACGATGGGGGATAAATCGAGTTGTTGCTGTTTTGTGGTTTGTCCTTCCAAAAGCTGTAGTAAATCTACGCGTCCTACTAACTCTCCTAGTGTACGAACCCCCAGGCGTGCCATCCATTCCCGGGTTTCTTCGGCCATGAACTTAAAGAAGTTCATGGCCATCTCCACTGTGCCGATATAGTGGTCTCTCCGCAGCTTGTCCTGCTGGGTTGCCACGCCGGTAGCGCAGTTGTTGAGATGGCAGATACGCAGGTACTTACAGCCCAGTGCAACCATTGGACCAGTACCAAAGCCGAAGCTCTCAGCCCCCAGCATAGCTGCCTTGACGACATCCAGACCGGTCTTAAGACCACCGTCTGTCTGCACACGTACCTTATCGCGCAGATCATTCGCACGGAGCGTCTGATGCGTCTCGGACAGGCCCAGCTCCCAGGGTGAACCCGCATAACGAATAGACGATAACGGACTTGCCGCCGTACCACCGTCGTAGCCGGAGATAGTGATCAGGTCAGCGTAAGCCTTGGCCACACCAGCGGCAATAGTGCCCACACCAGGACGCGATACCAGCTTCACCGAAACCAGGGCATCCGGGTTCACCTGCTTGAGGTCGAAGATCAGCTGCGCCAGGTCTTCAATGGAGTAGATATCATGATGCGGCGGTGGCGAAATCAGGGTAACGCCCGGTACCGAATAACGCAGACGTGCGATCAGGCTATTGACCTTACCGCCAGGCAGCTGCCCGCCTTCGCCGGGCTTCGCCCCCTGGGCGACCTTGATCTGCAGCACTTCAGCATTCACCAGATAAGCTGGAGTCACACCAAAACGACCCGAAGCCACCTGCTTGATTTTGGAGCTCTTCAAGGTGCCGTAGCGCGCAGGGTCTTCACCACCCTCGCCACTGTTGGAGCGTCCGCCCAGGCGGTTCATGGCTTCAGCCAGCGCTTCATGGGCCTCCGGTGACAGGGCGCCAAGGGACATACCAGCCGAGTCGAAGCGTTTGATGATAGCTTCAACCGGCTCAACCTCACTCAGAGGAATCGGTGTGCAGACGTCTTCGCGCAGTGCCAACAGGTCGCGCAGCATGGAAACCGGCCGTTGATTGACCAGGTCGGCATAGTTACGCCACAGCGCATAGTTGCCGCTTTGCACTGCCTTCTGAAGGGTTTGCACAACGTCAGGATTAAACGCGTGGTATTCAGATCCGTGCACGTACTTGAGCAGACCGCCCTGAACAATCGGTTTGCGATCCACCCAGGCGTTCTGAGCCAGGACTTTCTGGTCCGCCTCAAGATCTTCAAAACGGGCACCTTTGATACGAGAGGGCGTGCTGGCGAAACAGGTCTCAATAACTTCGTCGGACAGACCGATCGCTTCGAATAACTGAGCACCGCGATAAGACGTAATGGTGGAGATACCCATCTTGGACAGGATCTTCATCAGGCCTTTATTGATGCCCTTGCGATAATTTTTGTAGGCATCATCAATGCCGGTCAGCAGCTCACCCGTCTCCACCAGGTCATTCAAGACGTGGTAGCTGAGATAGGGATAAACTGCCGTAGCACCATAGCCGATCAATGCCGCTACCTGATGTGGATCACGGGCACTGCCAGTTTCAACGATGATGTTGGAGTCACAACGCAGGCCGACGTTGGTCAGATGCTGATGCACCGCGCCAACGGCCAGCAGCGCCTGGATGGGCAACAGACCTTTTTGCAGATCATTGTCGCTCAAAACCATTAGCACCTTGCCTGACTTGACCGCGGCTTCTACTTCTTTGCACAGCAGCGCAATGGCCTGCTGAAGGTTCATCCGGGTCGGATCATAATGCAACGGGAACCTGGCCACCTCATAACCCGGACGATTCATGTTGAGCAGCGCGCGGAATTTAGCGGGCGACAGGACGGGCGAGGTCAGAATCACCCGATCCGCATGTTCCGGTGTTTCTTCGTAGACAGACAACTCACGCCCGAGACACGTCTCCAGCGACATAACGATCGCTTCACGCAGCGGATCAATAGGTGGGTTGGTTACCTGAGCAAACTGCTGACGGAAATAATCGTAGATTGACCGCTGCTGACGGGACAGCACTGCCATAGGAGTGTCATCACCCATGGAGCCCACGGCTTCCTGGCCACCTTCCGCCAAAGGACGCAACAACTGATCGCGCTCCTCGAAGGAGACCTGGAACATCTTCATGTAGGACTTGAGCTGGATACGGTCGATACCGTTTTCCTTATCGTCCGCCACCAGGGTGGACTCAACGCGCAGAGCACGCTCTTTCATCCACTGCTTGTACGGACGGCTGGACTTGAGTTGCTGATCAATATCAGCGGTGTGATGCAAAGTACCGGTCTGAGTATCGATCGACATGATCTGGCCCGGGCCGAGACGGCCTTTGGCCACCACATCTTCTGGCTTATAGGAGTAAACCCCGACCTCAGATGCCACCGTGATGATGTCATCTTTAGTAATCACCCAGCGCGAGGGACGCAGCCCGTTGCGGTCGAGGGTACATACAGCGTAACGACCATCCGTAATCACCAGCCCGGCGGGACCATCCCAGGGCTCGATGTGCATGGAGTTATATTCGTAGAAGGCGCGCAGGTCCGGATCCATATGATCGACGTTCTGCCACGCCGGCGGCACCAGCATACGAATCGCACGGTGCAGCTCCATCCCACCCAGCGTCAGGATCTCCAGCATGTTATCCAGGCTGGATGAATCAGAACCTGTGCGGTTTACCAGAGGGGTCACGCTCTGCAGATCCGGCAACAATGGTGTAGAGAACTTGGGAGTGCGCGCTACAGACCAGTTGCGGTTACCGACAACGGTATTGATCTCGCCGTTGTGGGCCAGCATCCGGAATGGCTGCGCCAGAGGCCACTGAGGCATGGTGTTGGTAGAAAAGCGCTGGTGGAATACGCAGATAGCCGTTTCCATGCGAGGATCAGCGAGATCCGCGAAGAATTGCGGCAGATCCACCGGCATCATCAAGCCTTTATAGGAGAGGATTCCAGTGCTCAGGCTGGCAACGTAAAATGCCTTGTCATGAGCCAGTCGTTGTTCCGCTTTACGACGCGCCATAAACAAACGCGCGTTTACCTGTTCCAGCGAAAAATCCGCATTGTTTACGAAGACGTGATTAAAAACAGGCAGAGATTTGAGCGCGATGGGGCCCAGACAGCTGCTGTCTACCGGCACCTCCCGCCAACCGGCAACCACCAGGTCCTGGGCTGCCAGCTCTTCAGATAGGATCGCGCGCGCCGCATCAGCTTGGGCGGCATCACGACTTAACATGATAGAACCCACACCGTAGATGGGGGTCAGCTCGGCTCCACAGGCTTCTTTAGCCACAGTGCGCAGGAATGTGTCCGGCTTCTGGAGCAACAGACCGCATCCGTCACCTGTCTTGCCATCCGCCGCGATACCGCCGCGGTGGGTCATACAGGTCAATGCTTCAATAGCCGTTCTCAACAAGCGATGACTGGTTTTGCCCTTAAGGTGAGCAATCAAGCCAAAGCCACAATTGTCTTTGAATTCGTCCAACCGGTAGAGGCCAGTGGTCATAGGCTGCTTCTCGTTGAGTGCTGATCATTGTTACTGAGTGCGACACCCACAACTCTGCCAGCACCACGAAAGCTGCCGGGTTAAATAATCGCACTCCAGACAAAAAAGCCCCTGAGTAGGGGCTGAAACAAAATGGGCGCAGGATATTACCTGCTGAAGATGGGCTTGGCAATATATTAAGCCAATTTAACGGGAAAAAAGATGCTTCTAATGCCGCGAGACCGCCAGTTTCCGGGGACTCCCGAACAGAAATTTTTTGCTTCCTCTATCTGTCGCGAGCGCTGATTTCCTGCTGAATGACCTTCAATTCACGGGGCCAAGGGCCAGCCTTTCGCTGTTCTGAAGGCAGGCTGGCAACGGCTTGACGAGCCGCCGCAGCTGTCGCATAACGCCCCGTCACCACCACGAACCAATCCTTGTTCTGACGCAACGTCTTGAACATCAACAGGTCGGCGCGATTAGATTGCGCTGCGATGTAATCACGGGCAGCCTTCTCGGTGCTCACTCCCAGCAACTGCAACGTATATTCTGAGGCACGCCAGGACAGCAGTATTTGCTCATCTTCTGACAGCTTGACAGCCGGTGATTGCGGCTTGGCCTCCGGCATTGCCGTCACAGATGACGCACTGGCGCGAGAGGAGACCGGACTGGCTGACGCTGATTGATCATTCGACGTAACAGAAGAGCGAACGGCGGGCAGCTGCTCAGGCGTCAGTGGTTTCAGCGATTCGCCGGTCTGTACAGGTACATCTTCAGGCAGGGACAGGCTTTCCGTCGACGGAGCCGGCACCACATTGGCTGCAGCTTTACCTGCAACAGAGGAAGAGGATACTGCCGCATGAGATGAGGCGGCGACTGGCTTGATCGGTGTAATCGGCAAAGGCTGTGTAAATATCTGGTCTCCCACGACTTCTTCATCATCGCCGCTGTAAAAGAACGTCATCAAAAACACCGCCCCCAGAACGGCGGCTGCAATGATGTGAAGCAATGGAAATGATTTCCTGCCGGCCTGCTCCTGAGGCAGCACTGATTCAAGCAGGCAATCACGGGCATATTCGTGAATAAGCTGCAAGTTTCCCTGCGCTTCACGCCACCAGGGCTCCACCAGCGACTCATGAAAAATCTCCGGCCCCAGGTAATCAGCCATCTCCATCCGAAAGTTCAGGTAATCAACGGTTTCATGTAGCGTGAGCGGTGATAGCTGGAAGTCATTGATCATGACATCCTGCATGTCCAGCTCATCCAGGCGGTGGATTAAATTTGGTTCTGCGAAGAACGCAATGTGCAAGCGGCGATGATCTTCGTCGCGCCCCTGCAGGAGACTTAACAAGGCAGCCAGCGCTTGATCCGCAAGATGGTGCGCATCATCAATTACCACCAGAGCAATATCTCCGCCACCCATGATCGGCTGGCTGAAGCTTCTCAAGGCAGCGAGTAGTTGTCCCGCCGTCTCCACACCTTCACGACGAAGGGAAAATGCATGAGCAATTTGAATCAGGATCTGATCCAAACCCTCGTTCGGCCGCGCGGTAATAAGACAAAGTTCATCTGATTCCGCCATGGAATCCAGCAGTGCATGAGCCAGGCGGGTCTTGCCCGTCCCTCTCTCACCCGATACGACCAGCAGGCTTTTACCGAACTGACAAAGGTGCAACAGCTGATCCAGCAGCTCACGCCGCTGCGCACCAGTAAACAGGGGAAAATCCGGATCGTCCGTAAATGGGTCCATTGCCAGACCATAGCGCTGCCGATAGTCAGCCAGGCGCCCCTCATCGGAATATCCCTCACTCTTGCTGGCTGATGCACGCCCACCAATCCGGCCATCCGGATCAGCATTGATGGGGGATTCCGGAACCATATTCACCTCCACTACAGCCAGTTACAATGAGAAAATTTTCGGCTAACGACAAGCCGCGAATGTCTGAGCCAGCACCGCGCCGTCCACATCACTGGTGACAATCGCTTTACCCATGCCCTCCAGCAACACCAGGCGCAGGCGGCCATCAAGTACTTTCTTATCAACCCCCATCAGGGACAGGAAGGTTTCGTCTGTCATATCGGCAGGGGCCTTCACCGGTAGCCTGGCTTGCTGCAACAGTGCCACAGTGCGATCCAGCTCAGCCTGGCTGATACCCCCGCGGCGCCAGGACAGATCAGCAGCCATAACCATCCCCGCAGCAACTGCTTCCCCGTGAAGCCAGTTGCCATACCCTTGTGCAGTTTCAATAGCGTGACCAAAAGTATGCCCCAGGTTAAGAATGGCCCGCACGCCACCTTCACGCTCGTCCTGCGCCACCACCTCCGCCTTGATCTGGCAGGAGCGCTCCACAGCATAAGCCAGAGCGCTTTTGTCGCGCGCCATCAGTGCCGGCATGTTCTTCTCAAGCCACTCGAAAAAGGCAAAATCTGCGATCAGTCCGTATTTGACGATTTCCGCAATACCTGCTGACAGCTCGCGGGCCGGCAGTGTCTCAAGCAAACCGGTATCCGCAATAACACAGCGGGGCTGATAAAAAGCACCAATCATGTTCTTGCCCAGGGCGTGGTTAACGCCGGTCTTACCACCTACCGAAGAATCCACCATCGATAGCAGCGTCGTCGGTATCTGGATAAAGTCCACACCCCGTTGATAGCAGGCTGCCGCAAACCCGGTCATGTCACCCACAACGCCGCCGCCCAAAGCGATCAGCGTGGTCGTTCGATTATGGCGAGCACTGAGCAATCCATCGAAAATCAGATTAAGAGTCTCAAGATTCTTGAAGCTCTCTCCATCGGGAAGCACAACCGAATCAACCTGGTAAGCGTGCAGTAAATTCTGCAGTGATGGTAAATATAATGGCGCAATGGTTTCGTTGGTTACGATACATACCTGCCGCCCCCGGATGTGAGGCAGAATGTATTGGCCATCGACCAGAAGATTTTCACCTATGTATATGGGATAGCTTCGATCACCCAGATCGACATTTAACTGGCGCATATCGAGATTTGCCTGAGATAGAGAATAGGAAATGTGCAGGACGCACTTTATCATAAGCTGCGGGTGCGCTCACTGAGCAGCAGTTACTAATCCTGCTATTTCCTGAGCTACAGCTTTGGGAGATCGGCGATCGGTATTGATGATGAAATCAGCCGCTGCGCGATAGAGAGGATCACGAAGCGCCAGCAGATCGATAATTTTCTGGCGAGGATTGTCAACTTGTAGCAGAGGGCGTTTCTTGTCACGGGACGTCCGTTCAACCAGCTGATCGATTGAGGCTGTAAGATAGCAGACGTGGCCGGCTGACTTCATGATAGAGCGGTTCTCCTCCCGCAGGATGATCCCACCGCCGGTCGCTATAACAACATTTGTCTCAGCCGCCAACTCGGTCAGTACCGCCGTCTCCCGCTCACGAAATCCTTCCTCCCCCTCCATATCGAAAATCCAGGGAATATCAGCCCCGGTACGCTCCTCGATAACCCGGTCGCTGTCCCGAAAAGATAGATTCAGCTCTGAGGCAAGAAGACGCCCTATGGTGGATTTGCCGGCCCCCATGGGGCCGACAAGGAAGATAGTGGTGCGGGACATCATTAATTGGTCAGGCTGTCGGCCATGATTTTGGGGGTAATGAACAACAGCAATTCTGTTTTGTTGTTTTCGTTAACATCACGCTTGAACAGACGACCAAGGTAAGGAATATCTCCCAACAGCGGTACCTTGTTTTGAGCTCTGATAGTTTCCACCGTAAACACACCACCCAACACGACGGTTTGTCCATTTGCCACTAAAACTTTTGTAGTCAGCTCAGTCACATCAAGGGTTGGAATACCGAAATCGGAAATAATTTGCCCTACCGAGTCCTGATTAATAACCAGGTCCATAATGATGCGATTATCAGGCGTGATCTGCGGGGTGACATCCAGTTTTAATACCGCCTCCTTAAACGACACGGCTGTAGCACCACTGGCTGATGCTTCCTGATAAGGAATTTCAGTTCCCGAAGAAATGGTCGCACGCTGTTTGTCACCAGTGATAACTTTTGGCTGGGAAACTATCTCAGCAAAACCTGTATTTTCTAACGCCGACAACTCCAGATCCAGAAACTCATTATCGGTAATAATGCCGAGAGAAAGTGTTCCTGCCGGATTACTAGTTGTAGCCAGGTTTACGCTTCCCTCGGCTTCCGTATAGGTATCAGAAGACTGGTCGGAACCACCCGCACCCCAACGCACTCCCAATTCCCTACGGAAATCCGTGTTAGCAATAACAATTCTAGCCTCAATCATCACCTGACGAATTGGAATATCGATCTGATCCACAAGACGCTTGAAGGCTTCGATACGATCAGCAGTATCGGTGATAATAATGGAGTTGGTCCGCTCATCAACAATGGCCTGGCCACGCTCAGAGAGAACACTGCCGGTAGATTGACTGCCACCTCGGCCGGAACCACTTCCCCCCGAACGCTGTCCCGGCTCTCCACGGAACAATTCAAACATTTCCTTGGCATTAGCGTAACGCACACGGATATATTCAGTACGCAGCGGTGCCAATTCTTCCAGCTGCTTCTTGGTGGTCAGCTCCTGGCGTTCGCGCTCAGCAATTTCAGCAGCAGGGGCCACCATCAGCACATTGCCTACCTGACGCTTGTCCAGTCCCTTGGTCTTCAATACCAGACTAAGCGCCTGATCCCAGGGTACATTATCCAGGCGCAGCGTAATGCGTCCTTGAACCGTATCACTTGCCACCAGGTTCAGTTCTGTGAAATCAGCGATAATCTGCAGTACAGCACGAACTTCAATATCCTGAAAATTGAGCGAAAGCTTTTCCCCGGTAAACTCAAATTCCGCTTTCTTCTCCTTAATTTCCTGTGCAGTTAACGGCTTGATACTGACAACGTATTCTTTATCCGCTTGATATGCCAAGTAATCGTAGTCACCCGTTGCAGAAATATTCAGAGTCGTGTCGTTGCCACTGTGGGTCGCTGCAACTAAAGAGACGGGCGTTGCAAAATCCACCACATCCAGCCGACGACGCAGCTCCGGCGGCAACCAGGTATTTTTGAAAGTCAGGCGTACACCGGCTCCGGTACCAGACATCTGAGCGCTGATATTAGGGTCAGACAAAGCAATGATGATGCGGCCTTCACCCGTGGTACCACGACGGAAGTCAATATTGGTGATAGCTGGCCCCTGATGGGAAACTGCCTGAGCCGTTGAGGCAGACGGAACAGTGACACTGGGAGTAACAACGTTGTTCGTGGAACCACCGTCACTCGCCCCAACTTCCACAATGTAGGTATTGCCTTCGGCGCGGCTTGTGTAGGAAGTGAGATCGTCCAGATTCAAGATCAAACGGGTTCGCCCTTCCGTTGTCAGTACCATAGCACTTTGACCGTTATCAAATGACAATGGATAGCGACGCTCTTTCAGTGCGCTGACTACTTGCGGGAAGTCCAGAACAATCCTTGCAGGTCGCTCAATGGTATAGCCTGCAGGCTCAGGTGGCGGCCCTGAGAACGTCATCCTGACTTCAAATCGCTCGCCAGGGAGCTCTGCAAAACGAATATCATCAAGCGTATTTGCCCATGCTACAGGGGCTAACAGACAGACGAGTAATAAGGTTATTTTTCGCATTTTTAACCCCAATGAGAACAAAACACCCATGATGGTTTATTCCTTTTCTTCTAATTTGATAATTCTGGGGCGCTCAACCCAACCGTTAGCGCCATCAGAGATAATTTCGAGCACTTCAATCTGGGCACGATCCGTATTAATAATCTTGCCGTGGCTTTTGCCCATGTAATTGCCCACCGTCACGGAGTGAACCCCACCCTGCCCGTCATCAATCAACGCCCAGAGACGCCCTGACTTGGTAAGCGTTCCCACCATCCTTAAACCGGCAATATTGAAGCTCTCAAGATATTCACGTTCACGATTCATATCCGGCTCAACAGTACGACCTCCCTTTATTGATGCCTTGTCTTCTTCCCGTACAGGGCGATCAAAAGGGCTGCGCAACGTCATCGCGCTGTAAGCAAATGGACGATAAGGACGAAAGGCCGGAAGCGGCTCGATCTGTCCTTGTGGCCGACGCTTGGTTTCCGCCATGAAATCATGCAGGTCTTGATGCTGAGATGATGAATCACAAGCCGTCAGACAAAGCACACAAAATCCAGATACCAGAGCATAAGAAATTTTCTTCATTTCTATTGCTCCTGCGATTTATAACGATAGGTTTTCGCGGATATTTTCATGGCCAGTTCCGCACTGTTTTGCTTTCGCGTAATTGAATAATCATGCAATGTAACAATACGGGGCATTCCTGCTACACCGCTGACAAAGCCACCCAGGTCATGATACCCCCCCTCAACGTCAATACTGATAGGAAGTTCAATGTAGTATTCTGCAGCTCGCTCTGCCTCCAGTTTGATACTGTTGATCGTCAAGCCGCTTTCAGAACCACGAGTATCGATGTCTTCCAGCAATCCAGGAACTTCTGTATCTGTAGGTAGGCGTGATAACAATGACTCGAAGGTAGTTTTCATTTCGACCATCTGGGCCCGATAGGCCTCAAGATTGGCCGCTTCAAAGCTTTTTTTCTTGTAAGTCTCTTTTAATGTAGTCTCTTTTTTAACAATGGATTCAAGCTGCACGTTCAGATCTTTAATCCATACGTAATAAGTCGCCGCAAATACAACCGCAATCAGCAGCACCGCTACAAAAACCTTCGCAGGTGCTGGCCATATACCCATTTTTTCAAAATCAATGTCGTTTACATCGAAGTTTTGGAGCTGCTCTCGGAATTCTGCAAATGACATGTTATTTACCCTCCTCATTTGCAGTCGCATCGGCTTGCTCCTGCGGAGCGGACGTGCGTACAGTCATTCTGAATGAATTGGCTTGCTCCCCTTCTGCAGGCGCAGCGGTTACTGACGTAAGGTTGGGAGCAGTGAACCAATCGGACTGATCGAGATTTCGCATAAAGCTTGATACCCGGTTCGTCGATTCGGCTATGCCTTCAAGGCTGATAACATCCCCCTTACGCACCACAGAATTCAAGTGCACCCCATCCGGTACAGCCCGCACGAGATCATCAAAGTAACGGACAATGACGGGGCGCGTTCCTTCGAGATCCTGGATGACCTTGATACGCGTCAGCAGATCATCACGAACTTTTTTCAATTCCGCAATTTCCTGCACCTGTTTCTCCAGGGCAGCAATCTCAGTCTCCAGCAGGCGGTTACGTGATTTCTGATTTTCTATCGCTGACTCGACACTGGAAATCCAGGCATAGGCCAATACCGCTGACAGAACAAAGACCCCAACCAGTATCGCGATAAACTGCTCTTTCTTTTCCTTACGATAGGCTTCACGCCAGGGTAATAAGTTAATCTTTGCCATCAGTCAAAACTCCTCATTGCCAAGCCAGTGGCTATCATCAACGAAGGAGCATCATTGGCCAGCGCTACTGCGTTGACTCGTGAAGACACCGACATTCCGGCAAAGGGATTGGCCACTACCGTCTGGGTACCCAGTTTTTCCTCAATCAACCCGACCAGGCCGTCCATTGAGGCAACGCCGCCGGCCAGAACGATGTAATCCACATCGTTGTATTGGCTGGCAGAGAAGAAGAACTGCAACGAACGAGTCACCTGCTGCACCACGGCCTCTTTAAATGGACCCAGCACCTCAGTCTCGTAGTCATCCGGCAAACCGCCCTGTTTTTTCGCCAGGCCGGCCTCCTCCATGGAGAGTCCATAACGGCGCTGAATCTCTTCCGTCAGCTGTTTGCCTCCGAAAAGCTGTTCCCGGGTGTAAACCGTCTTGCCGTCCACCAATACACTGAGCGTAGTCATGGTGGCGCCAATATCAATGATAGCCACGACCTGTCCGTCCTGATCCTCCAGTTGATCAGCAATCAGCTCGTAGGCACGCTCCATACTGTAGGCTTCCACATCAACCTTTTCTGGTGTCAGATCGGCCAGCTCAAGAACGTTTGCCCGCATTTCAACGTTCTCACGACGACAGGCAGCCAGCAGCACCTCAACCTGATCAGGGTTACGAGGAGACTCACCCTGAACTTCAAAATCGATGGCTACTTCTTCAAGAGGGAAGGGAATATATTGATCAGCTTCGAGGGAGATCTGAGTTTCCATCGCATCGTCACTCAATCCAGCGGGCATGTCGATTACCTTGGTAATGACTGCTGAACCTGCCACGGCCACAGCTACATGCTTAAGCTTGGTCTTGGATTGTTTGACGACTGCTTTGATGACCTCGGCGACAGCCTCCTGATCATTAATGTTTTTCTCCACCACCGCGTTTGGCGGGAGAGCTCTGACAGCATAAGTCTCGACACGATAGCGATCACCGTGGCGGCTTAATTCAAGCAATTTGACCGACGTTGAACTGATATCCAGCCCCAACACTGGTTTAGCTTTTTTCTCGAGGAAGCCTAAGATGCCCATTTTTCTATCTATATCCGTAACTTAGACGCTGTTTATGTTATAGCACTTTAACTTAAGCCTGCAACAAACCAGCTGATATGTAAACAGGGAAAAAGCCCGTATAATGCCCGCCAATTGTCGCAAAACTCCTAACTTATTAATTCCGTTAGAAAAAATGCCTATTAAAAAAACCTGGTTGAAAGCCTTTTTCTGGTTGTTACTTTCCGGCTTCAGCGTTACTTTGGTGACACTGGCTGGCATGTATCTCTACTTGAGCCCAAATCTGCCGTCGGTCGAAACGTTAAAGCAAGTTAAATTACAGACCCCTTTACGCGTTTATTCAAGGGACAATCAATTAATTGGTGAATTTGGCGAACAACGTCGCACCCCATTGTCCTTCGAAGAGCTTCCTCCCTTATATATCAAAGCCTTACTGGCAGCAGAAGACGCCGAATTCTACGACCATCATGGCGTTTCGCTAAGAGGGCTGTTGCGAGCCGGTTCACAATTATTGCAAACAGGCCAAATCCAATCTGGCGGCAGCACCATCACCATGCAGCTGGCGCGCGACTTCTTCCTGACCCGCAAACAAGTATTCTCGAGAAAGTTCAATGAAATCCTACTTTCTTTTCAAATTGAGCGGCAGCTCACAAAAGAAGAGATTCTTGAGCTCTTCAGCAATAAGATGTTTTTCGGCAATAGGGCCTATGGGCTGCAAGCCGCTGCGCAGATTTATTATGGAAAAGACGCCAGCGAACTCTCTTTAGCGCAACATGCAACTATCGTCGGGAGCCTGAAGGCACCATCTGCCTATAACCCGCTGGCCAACCCCCAACGGGCCTTGGTACGCCGCAACTGGATTATCGGGCGGATGCTGAAGCTGGGTTATATCGACAAGGCCACTCATGATGCCGCCCGCAGCGAACCTATTCACACGACCTACCACGGCCTCACACTGGATCTCTACGCCCCATATGTAGCCGAGCTGGCCAGGAAAGAGGTTTTCGACCGTTTTGGCGAGAATGCCTACAATGATGGCTACCGGGTTTACACCAGCGTCGACAGCAAGATGCAGGCAAGCGCCCAGGCTTCCGTGATCAGCGGTCTGCTCAGCTATGATCAGCGGCATGGCTACCGCGGACCGGAACAGCGACTGGAAGCCTCAACAACGGATGATTTCAGCGATTGGCGGGAAAAGCTGCGGGATATTCCGAATTTCGGTGGCTTGGAAGCCGCAGCCATCACTGAAGTTGGCGAGCAGTCGGTTAAAGCTATTACAGGGTCCGGAGAGCTTATCGAACTGGGCTGGGAGCAGGGACTCTCTACTGCACGCCCGTATATCAGCGAGGATCGCCGTGGGCCTGCCCCCACAACAGCGGGAGACTTTCTCCATTATGGTGACGTCGTCCGTATCGCCCGGGATCTGGAAGGCTCCTGGCGCCTAACCCAGGTTCCTGCCGTGCAAGGCACGCTGGTCGCGCTCAATCCCCAGAATGGAGCCATACTCGCGCTGGTAGGCGGTTTTGACTTCCGTCAGAGCCACTTTAATCGTGCGGTGCAGGGTGCCCGGCAGCCGGGCTCTGCCTTTAAGCCGTTTTTCTACACGGCTGCTCTTGAAAATGGTTTCACCCCAGCTTCCATCATCAATGATGCCCCTATCGTCATTGAGGATACAGCTACCGGCGTTTCCTGGCGCCCCGAAAATGACGACGGTAAATTCTCCGGTCCCATTCGTCTGCGCCAGGGCTTGTACCGCTCCCGCAACCTCGTATCAATTCGCCTGCTGCGCAGCCTGGGACTGGAAAAAGCCCTCGACAGCCTGGAGCGTTTTGGCTTTGATAAAACGCAGTTTCCCCGCGACCTGACCCTGGCACTGGGCACCCACGCCCTGACACCGCTGCAAATGGCCACTGGGTACGCCACCTTTGCCAACGGCGGCTTTAAGATTGAGCCACACCTGGTGACCCGCATTGAAGATGCATCCGGAGAGGTTGTTTATGAAGCTCAGCCTTTGATCGTATGCAAAGAATGCGAACAGGCGGAGGCAGCCCGTCAGGCAGCGGCCTTGCTGGAAATGTTGCCGGATGAAGAGCCGGGTTATATCCCGTTTGAGCAATCCCTGACGAACGACATCACGCCCCAGCCCATCGATACCACCCGCTACGCCCCGCGCATTATTGAAGAGCGAGTGGCCTACATCATTGACTCCATGCTCAAAGATGTCATTACCCTGGGAACAGGCCGTCTGGCCCGCAAACTGGATCGCAGTGATATTGGTGGCAAGACAGGTACAACCAATGGCCCGCGGGATACCTGGTTCGCGGGGTATAACCCTGATGTGGTCGCCATTACCTGGGTCGGCTTCGATCAGAATACGCTGCTGGGCAGGACGGAGTATGGCGGGTCAGCCGCATTGCCGATCTGGATAGATTTTATGCGTACCGCTCTTGATGGCGTTGAAGAAAAAATAGCTCCGCAACCTAATGGCATAGTGACGGTACGCATTAACCGCGACACTGGCGCACGGGCACAACCCGGCGATCCGGATGCGATCTTCGAGATCTTCCGCGCAGAAGATGTACCGCAGGCGGGTGACAGTTCATCGTCAGGCACCGAACAGGCTGCAGATGAAGTGCTGCCGGAGGAGTTGTTCTAAACACACTATTGTTTGCGCGGAGATTTTTCAAACATTAAGGGATGACGAACCTGCAATTGCAGTGGCTTGAACCCGCGCTTGCGCTGAAGCTCGCTGGCGCGGTTAATCAACCAGCCGCGCACCTCCACCGATTTCCCCAGCCACGACTGCCACTGCTGATCATCAAAATATGTCAGATCGCCTTGGGCAATCCTGATGACCACCGGGCCATCCAGCTCGAGCCAGACGTCACGCTTCACACTGACCTTCGTCACTTTTCCTTTGATACGACTGAAGCCGGTGTGAGTCAGATCGAGATCCGCTGCGGACCGCAGCTGCCATTCAGCTTCCCGCCATACGCCTCGTTTCTTCTGACGCGCCACCGCCTCCTGCTGCACCAGACAGTCCATGCCACTGATGTTGGGCGGGACCACCACCTGCAAAGCCAGCCCTTGTTCGAGCAGGTGAGCTGCCAGGTTCTGCCGCTGCGCGTTGTACACATGCGCAAGCTCCCGACCATAACGGTCTTTGCGTTCGCGATCATAGACGAGATGGAGCACCTGCTCCTTGGGCAGAAACTGGCGACTGGCAGTAGTTGCTTCTGCCCCAAGCGCCTGACCGGGAAGACCTTTGCGCGCCACCTCCGGAGTATTGATACCCAGCACCCGAATGCGCCGTCCGTCCTGCAGACGCAGCGTATCCCCGTCTATTATGTGCCCCAGACGTACGGTTTCATCCACGCGCGTCGCAAGACAACCTGCCTGAACAAAACTCCCCCAGAGCGCCACCCAAACAAAAACGCCGAAAGCAAATGCTTTCGGCGTTTCTGGAAGGTTTTTTCCCGGCAATAAGCGAGAAAGCATCCCTTGGCTATCTTACTTCTTGCCACCGATGCGGCTGCTGAAGCGCTTGGTGAAGCGATCGATACGACCACCAGTATCTACCATTTTCTGCTTACCAGTGTAGAAAGGGTGGCATTCGTTGCACACGTCCACGTGGAAGTCTTTACCCAGGGTAGAGCGGGTTTTAAAGGTGTTGCCGCAGCTGCAGTTAACAGCTACTTCAGTGTATTCGGGATGAATTTCTGGTTTCATGGTGTTTGCCTGTCGTTTTTTGTGCCGCCACCCGAGCATTCGTCGAGCACCGCACAACGGTTGGTGGTAGGACGAATTTAAAGAGCGGGGATACTATCAGAATCCTTTCATAACGCAAGAAAAAAATGATGCCTCTGGAGGCAGTGAAACCGCGCGCCCTTGGAGATAGTTATGCGTTATCCTGCCTGCCGTTTCCGATCAATTTCCAAGAACTTTACCGATGTCCATTGTGCTTTTTCAGGTTGCCATCCCCACGCCTCTTCGTCGGCGTTTTGATTACCTGCCACCGGTAGATGTTCCGCCGGAGCAGGCGGCACGCTGGCAACCGGGAACCCTGCTGCGCCTGCCCTTCGGGCGACAGGAGGTCATTGGGGTACTGCTGGCCGTACACAATGAGGCTTCCGTCGCACCTGCACAGTTGCGTCACGCTTTGGCCCGAATAGATGATGTTCCAGCCTTCACACCCGATCTGCTGGAGCTATGCCTTTGGGCATCAGAGTACTATCAATGTCCGGTTGGTGAGGCCTTACATACTGCTCTTCCCGCACTTTTGCGCCAGGGCGAAGCGGCCAGACTGCGCACGGAAGCCGTTTTTCATCTCACGACAGAGGGTAAAGGTTTGCCAAGTGGCAGCCTCAAGCGGGCCCCTCGTCAGGCAGCCCTTTTGTCTGCCTTGCAGGAGCGTCCTTATTTGAGCCGGAGTGATCTCCAAGCCCTTGAGATTCCCCTGTCTGCCACTAAACCCCTCCTGTCTAAAAGGCTGATCGCGTGCAGTGAGCGAGTGCTTACACCCACCCCAGACCCAGTAATATTGCGCGAGCAGGCGTTACCATTGAACTCCGAGCAGACCAAGGCGCTGGAGGCCGTTGCGCTGGGGAAATTCCAGGTGAGCCTGTTGGATGGTGCTACCGGCAGCGGCAAAACAGAGATCTATCTGCAGGCCATTGCACGCACCTTGGCCGAAGGCAAGCAGGCGCTGGTTCTAATCCCTGAAATTGGTCTTACGCCCCAGACGCTCCGCCGCTTCCAGCAGAGATTTGCCGTGCCGGTAGTGACACTCCATTCAGGCCTCAACGACCGGGAACGACTGGATGCCTGGCTCCAAGCTCGTGACGGCATCGCAAAAGTGATCATTGGCACACGTTCGGCGATTTTTACGCCACTTAAGGCGCCGGGCATCATCATCGTAGACGAGGAACATGACAACTCATTCAAGCAGCAGGACGGCTTTCGCTACTCAGCACGGGACCTGGCCGTAAAACGGGCCAGCCAACTCGATATTCCCCTGCTGCTGGGCTCCGCTACACCTTCACTGGAGAGCCTGAACAATGCGCAGCTGGGTCGCTATCAGCATCTGCGGCTCACGCGCCGGGCGGGCGCCGCATCTCCTCCCAGTATCCGGCTGCTCGACATCCGCGCCCAGTCGCTACACGAAGGATTTGCCCAGGAAACCCTGAAAGCCATTGCTGAAGAGGTTCAGGCACGCCACCAGGTGCTGGTTTTTATCAACCGGCGGGGCTACGCACCCACTCTTCAGTGTCATGACTGTGGCTGGCTGGCCAACTGTAACCATTGCGATGCGAGGATGACCGTCCACCAACAGCCGCGCCACCTGCATTGCCATCACTGTGATCACCAGCGACCGCTGCCGCTGCGCTGCCCCCACTGCCACAGCCATCAGCTGCAGTCACTGGGACAGGGTACGGAGCGCAGCGAGGAAGCCCTGCGCCAGCTGTTCCCCCAGACGCGGATTCTGCGGGTAGATCGGGATTCGACTCGCGGCAAACATGCCATGCATCGCCTGCTCGACGAGGTGCAGTCAGGAGAACCCTGTATCCTGGTTGGCACCCAGATGCTGGCTAAAGGACATCACTTTCCGCTAGTTACTCTGGTGGTCATTATTGATGCGGATGCCGGTCTGTTCAGCACCGACTTTCGCGGCCCGGAACGGATGGGGCAACTGCTGCTGCAGGTGGCTGGACGGGCCGGGCGGGCAGAAAAGCCGGGGACCGTGATTCTGCAGAGCCACCACACCGACCATCCGCTGGTGCAGACGTTAATGCTGCAGGGCTACCACGCACTGGCTGAGCTGCTCCTGCACGAACGGCAGGTTACACAGCTGCCGCCCTACCGGCACCTCGCCCTGTTGCGCGCGGAAAGCAAACATCCCGACCTGGCCGTGGAGTTTTTGCGTCTCGCACGGACCTTGGCTGAGGAAATACAGCCTGCTGTACCCCATTTCACTTATCTCGGTCCACTGCCGGCGATGATGGAAAGACGCGGCGACCGCTTTCGCTATCAGCTGCAATTCAACAGCGCCCAGCGCAAGCCTTTACAGCAGCTCCTGGCCCAACTTGCCATACAGCTGGAAAGTCACGCACTGGGCAAGCGGGTACGCTGGTCTATTGATGTCGATCCACAGGAAATGAATTAGAAGCCACGCCTTATAGTGACTCCCCCGCGCAGCGCAAGTACAATGCGCCCACCCTGAGTTTGATGAAGTAGCCATGCCTCGAGATTACGCCAAGAAAAACCGCTCCTCCAACCGTCGACGCGCGCCGGCCAAGCCGTCCGTACCGGGCTGGGTATGGCTGTTGATCGGCGGCATTCTCGGCGCCTTCATCATGTTTCTGATTTATCTGGCCGACGTAGTACCCCAGCCGGTAAAAAAACAGGAAGCACCAGTGCGTGAAACGCCTAAGGCTGCAACACGTCCACAGGCCAATGAAGAAAAAGTTCCGAAGCCGCGTTTCGATTTCTACAAGCTGCTGCAGGAAAGCGAAGTGATCGTGCCCGCCACAGAACCGGCCCAGACGGTTGAAAAGATTGCATCGCCGAAAACGGATTCGATGGAGTACATCCTGCAGGTGGGCTCATTCAGAAATAATGCGGATGCCGATAAACTGCGCGCGCAGCTTATTCTGCTCAATCTTGATGCACGCATTGAAAAAGTAACGATACGTAACGGTGAGTTATGGCACCGCGTGATCGTCGGTCCCTTTCAGGACCAGTCACGACTGGCCAGTGCACGTTCCACCCTGGTGGCCAACCAATATAACGCGCTCATGCTGAAGCGCGATAAAAACGCGACTCCCTAAGCCTGCCCCCGTAGCGGGTTCGCCCGCCCGCTTGAAATTACCTGCACCGCCCCCACTTTTCAGGGAATCCCTGCGGCTAGCCGCCGCAGTTCGCTAGCTCAACAAAGGATTTCCCCTGTGACCACAATTCTTTCTGTGCGCCGTGAAGGCCAGGTAGTACTTGGCGGCGACGGCCAGGTTTCACTCGGCAATACGGTAATGAAGGGCAACGCCCGCAAAGTACGCCGTCTTTATAAAAATCAGGTCATCGCCGGTTTCGCCGGAGGCACTGCTGACGCCTTTACCTTGTTTGAACGATTCGAAGCGAAGCTCGAAGCCCATGGCGGCCAACTGGTGCGTGCAGCGGTGGAACTGGCTAAGGACTGGCGTACCGATCGTGCCCTGCGGCGCCTCGAAGCCCTGCTGGCGGTAGCAGATAAAGAAGCCTCGTTGATCATCACCGGTAACGGTGATGTCATTCAGCCGGAAGATGATCTCATCGCCATCGGCTCCGGTGGGCCTTTCGCACAGGCTGCCGCACGCGCGCTACTGGAAAATACACAACTGGATGCGCGCACCATCGTAGAAAAAGGCCTGCACATCGCCGGCGACATCTGTGTGTTCACCAACCAGAACCACACCATCGAAACACTGGAATATTAATTTTTCGGATACTGATTATGTCCACCATGACTCCCCGTGAGATTGTCCACGAACTGGATAAACACATTGTTGGCCAACAGGAAGCCAAACGCGCTGTAGCTATTGCTTTGCGAAACCGCTGGCGTCGCATGCAGGTGCCGGCAGACATGCGCAATGAAATTACACCCAAGAATATTTTGATGATCGGTCCAACCGGCGTGGGTAAAACCGAAATCGCACGACGTCTGGCCAAACTGTCGAACGCGCCGTTTATCAAAGTGGAAGCCACCAAATTTACTGAAGTCGGTTACGTTGGGCGCGATGTGGAATCCATCATCCGCGATCTGGTTGACGTTTCCATCAAGATGCACCGCGAGCAGGCGTTAAAGACTGTGCAACATCGCGCAGCAGAAGCGGCAGAAGAACGCATCCTCGATGCACTGCTGCCACCTGCGCGGGGCAGCGATCCGAGCCTGAGCAGCGAATCGGGTACACGTCAGGTTTTCCGTAAAAAACTACGTGAAGGCGAACTTGATGATAAAGAGATTGAAATCGATCTGGCGGCTGCGCCCGTCGGGGTTGAAATCATGGCACCGCCCGGCATGGAGGATATGACCAGCCAGCTGCAGAACATGTTCTCTTCACTGTCGAGCGGCAAGACCAAGAAAACCAAGTTGACCGTCAAACAGGCCTTCAAACAACTGCAGGAAGAAGAAGCCGGCAAACTCGTCAACAACGAAGATATCAAAGCGCAAGCAATTGAGGCGGCCGAGCAGAACGGGATTGTCTTTATTGATGAGATTGATAAGGTCGCGAGACGGGGACAAACCTCGGGCGCTGATGTGTCACGCGAAGGTGTGCAGCGTGATTTACTGCCACTGATCGAAGGCTGTACCGTCACCACTAAGCACGGCATCATCAAGACCGATCATATTTTGTTTATTACTTCCGGCGCATTCCACTTAAGCAAGCCTTCCGACCTGATTCCGGAACTGCAGGGGCGGCTGCCAATTCGCGTTGAACTGAACGCACTGACACCCGATGACTTTGAACGAATTCTTACGGAGCCACGCGCATCGCTTACGGAGCAGCAACAGGCCTTGCTGGCAACTGAAGGCGTGAAGATTCAGTTCACTAAAGACGGTATTCGTCGAATTGCAGAGACCGCCTGGGAAGTGAACGAGCGCACCGAGAATATTGGCGCCCGCCGTTTGCACACCATCCTTGAGCGCTTGCTGGAAGATATTTCATTTGATGCAGGTGACGAAAAAAATAACCTGGAAATCAACGCTGCCTATGTCGATGAGCACCTGGGTGAGCTTGCGAAGAACGAAGACCTCAGCCGTTATATTCTCTAAGCAACTGATGTGACGACAGTTATGATCCCTACCAAGGTGCAGCTGCACAAACAATCCAGGATGCTGGAGCTACAGTTCGGCGCTCAGTCCTTTCAATTGAGCGCCGAATACCTGCGGGTACATTCGCCCAGCGCCGAAGTGAAAGGCCATAGGCCGAACCAGGCCGTATTGCAGTTTGGCAAGAAAGACGTAGGCATCAATAATGTCGCACCGGTGGGAAATTACGCACTGAAGATTGTTTTTGATGATGGCCACGATTCCGGCATCTACAGCTGGAGCTACTTGTATCAGTTAGCTTCAGAGCAGGAGCAGATCTGGCAAAGATATCTTGACGCACTGGCGGCTGCGGGCAAAACCCGCGAAAAAGACACCAGTGTCGTCAAGTTTGTCTGAGGTTATACCGAAGGGTTCCAATAAAGAGCAATCAGCAGGATACCTAAGGCTATACGATAGACCACAAAGGGTTGCATGCCGATCCGGTTGATAAATGCCAGGAAATAATAAATACAGAGATAGGCGCTGATTCCAGAGACCAGTGTCCCCACCGCCATCGCCGTCCAATCCACCGCAACACGGGCATGGATCAATTCGTTAGTCTCCACTGCGCCGGCTATCACAATAACCGGGATTGACAGCAGAAATGAAAAGCGCGCGGCAGCCTCCCGGGTAAACCCTAACATCAATGCTGCAGTGATCGTAATACCGGAGCGAGACGTGCCGGGGATAAGTGCCAGCGCCTGCGCGCAGCCTATCCAGACTACATCCCATTTATTCATCTGAGCTTCGTTACGCTGCCCTCGGTGACGCCAGTCGGCCCAGGCCAGCAGCAGACCGAATACAATCAAACCGAACGCGGATACCAGTGGTGATCGGATAGCGGTTGCCACCAGATCCTTCAGGAAGAAGCCGGCAATACACACCGGGATAGTGCCAAAAAAAACAGCCCACGCCAGTCGGCTGTCTTCGGTATGCTCACGCCGGGTGATCGAATTAATCCAGGCAACAACCATCCGCTTGATGTCGTGACGAAAGTAGATAACCACAGCAGCCAGACTGCCAACATGCAATGCCACATCAAATGCCAGCCCCTGGTCCGGCCAGTCAGCAAAGATAGGAACTAATAACAAATGCGCTGAGCTGGAAACCGGTAAAAACTCGGTCAACCCTTGCACCAATGCCAGAACAACTGCCTGAATCAAATCCATAAAGACTACTCGTCATTGGTTACTGAAAGCGGAGCAAGTCTGAAATAAAACGCCAGGATTTGCAAACCGCCACTCTAAGGATTAAAAAAAGAGCAATGATTCTTGACAAAGATGGTCGAATCATTGGGAGCAACCCGGGCATCATATTTTACTCCGAGGACACTTTTATGAACCCACAACAGACAAGTGCGGCAAGGATCTGTTCACCTTTGCATGTTTTTCTCATCGTATTGGTAGGCATCCTATGTGGATGCAGCAGCACCAAGTATCATCAGGATTTCAAACCGGGCACAGACTTCAGCGGACATCAAACCTATAACTGGCGCAACACCTCTTCGGAAATTCCAGGGCTGAATCCTCAGCAGATTCAGCGTCTCGCCGATGCTCAACTGGCAGGACGCGGACTGACTCGTACGGAAAGCAATCCAGATATCTTGCTTGATATGACCATCGTTACACGAGTCAGCACGGGCTCTTCTACCGGACTGGGTCTTTCCATCGGCTTACCCGTAGGTCGGCACGGCAGCATCGGTGTGGGGGGAGGTCGAAGCGTACCCAATGACAAACAGGAAGGTATCATCATTGTGGATGTTACTGATGCATCCACCAATAATCTGATATGGCGGGGCAGTGCTGAAGCCGTTCCGGTTAAGTATTTTTCCTTGAGTAACGAAGAAAAACTTGCCGCAGTAGTCAGTAAGCTTCTCAGCCAGTATCCACCCCAATGATGCAGTGCCGAACATTAGCCAATAGCGAAGCGCAATTGCCGCTTCGCTGATTTTCATTCCTGCTGAGATTGATCGGGATGTCGTGAGCCTATTGCAGTGGCCCGCGATGCCGCCGGTATTAATTCTTCTGACGAGATATTCTCACTGCTGCCGGATCTTATTGACGATAGCCGTCGTTGAACAACTGTCGATAAAACTTAATACCTTTACACTGCCACCATAGGATTTGACGATCTCTCCGCCGACCACCTGATGCTCCTGATAATCGCCACCTTTTACCAATACATCCGGCTTCAGGTTCCGCAGCAGGCGCTCTGGCGTATCATCCTCAAACGCCAGCACCCAATCAACTGATTCAAGACCGGCGAGCACAGCCATACGACGATCCACAGGGTTGATTGGACGCCCCGCGCCCTTCAGACGCTTTACCGACGCATCACTGTTAATAGCAACCACCAGACGATGCCCCAGTTTGCGCGCTTCTTCCAAATAGGCCACATGGCCCGCATGAATGATATCGAAGCAGCCATTAGTGAAAACAATTTTCTCACCGCGCGCGCGCGCGTCTTCGACAGCCTGCAGGAGTTGTTCTTCCGTTACAACACCGCGCTCAGAGCCTTGCTCGCCCTGCAGGGCAAAACGCAACTCCGGCGCGCTGACCGAAGCAGTGCCCAGTTTAGCTACAGCAATGCCGGCGGCAAGATTCGCCAGAGCAACGGCCTCCGTCAGCGACTGGCCAGATGCAAGCACCGCTGCCACAACCGCTATCACAGTGTCACCGGCACCCGTCACATCAAAGACTTCCCGCGCACGCGCCGGCAAGTGAAGCTCCGGCTGATTGGGCCGCAGCAAAGTTAAACCCTGTTCGCCCCGGGTGACCAGCAATGCCTGCAGCTCGAGTTCCCGCATCAGCTCGCTGCCTTTGGCAACCATCTGCTGTTCGCTTTCACACCCACCCACAATCTGTTCAAACTCCAGCATGTTGGGTGTAAGCAATGTTGCACCGCGATAGCGGGAATAATTTTTTCCTTTCGGGTCCACCAGCACCGGGATGCGATGCATCCTCGCCATTGCAATCAACGCCTGACAATCCTGCAGACTGCCTTTTGCGTAGTCGGAAAGGACTAACGCATCCACCTGCGGAATAACTTCTGCAGCCTTTCTGGTAAATTCGTTGCTGTCCCGCTCATCAAAAGACTCTTCAAAATCCATGCGCAGAATTTGCTGATGCCGGCTGATGACACGCAGCTTGGTGACGGTGGGCTTATTGCGGGAAATTTGAAAGTCTGTGTGAATGGAAGCTGCTTTTAAACGATGTTGTAACACAATGCCGGCATCATCATTGCCGATGGTGCCAATCAGGCTGGCCTTGGAGCCCAGGGCAGCGATATTGAGCGCTACGTTTGCAGCGCCGCCGGGACGCTCCTCTGACTGACTGACTTTTATAACCGGGACCGGCGCTTCGGGAGAGATTCTCGAGGTATTGCCATGCCAGTATCGGTCCAGCATTACATCACCCACAACAAGTACGCGCGCGCGGTCAAAAAATGGCATTGTCAGCTTCATGATGTTTCCTTTGGAGTTTTATCCTGTAAAACCCATTAATTAAATTCCTGCGTTGTCTTTATCAATACAGACCTAATCAGCCTGGTGCTCAACATCCTGCTGTTCATCACGGAACTGCATTGAATACAGATGCGCATAATGTGCGCCCTTCGCCAGCAGTTCAGTATGGGTACCCTGCTCGACAATCTCGCCTGCATCCATCACCACAATGCGATCAGCTCGTTCAATCGTCGACAGGCGGTGGGCCACCACAAACGTGGTACGGTTTTGCATAACACTTTCCAGAGCAGCCTGAATATAACGCTCTGATTCGTTGTCCAGTGCCGAGGTTGCCTCGTCCAGTATCAGGATGGGAGCGTCCTTCAAGATGGCTCTTGCAATGGCGAGTCGCTGGCGTTGTCCACCAGACAAACGCGCTCCACTTTCGCCGATCAGCGTGTCAAACCCCTGGGGCAACTGCTCAATAAATTCCGTGGCGTGGGCTAGATCCGCAGCGCGCCGTATCGCTGCCATATCCCGGTCAACCAGACTGCCATAAGCGATGTTGCCGGCAACCGTGTCGTTAAACAGGGTGACATGTTGATTTACCAGCGCGATCTGTTGGCGCAGATTCGCCAAGCGAAACTCCTTCAGCGGAATTCCGTCGATGCGGATTTCACCTTCACTGCAGTCATAAAAACGACCCAGTAAATTCACCAGCGTTGATTTTCCACTGCCAGAGCGCCCCACCAGTGCAATCACCTCGCCCGGCTGAACCTCCAGATTAATATCTTTCAGCGCCGGGCGATCACTGTTGGTGTAGTGAAACTGTACCTCTTTGAAGCTGACCTGACCCTGAACACGCGGAACTTCCCGCGTTCCCTCGTCACGCTCCGGCGCTTGATCGAGCAGGCTGAACACACTGTCCGCGGCGGCAACGCCCTTGAGGATGATAGGCGCCACCTCACCCAAACGGCGCATGGGTTGCAACATGGCTCCGACAGCCGTCATGTAGGCAACAAACTCAGCAGGATTGCCCAGCTCCATTACATTCAACGCAAGATATATCAGTCCGGCAATGGCAAAGGCTACGATCAGCTGGATCAAAGGCGTGTTTGCCGCAGCAGTGACCACAATCTTCATGTTCTGCTGATAATTCTTCTTACTCGCCGCCTCAAAGCGTTGCTTTTCATATTCTTCGCCACCGAAACTGCGCATGACGCGATAGCCGGTAATCATCTCACTCGTCACCTGGGTAATGTCACCCACAGTGGTTTGTACTTTGGTGCTTAACCGGCGCAACCGCTTGCCCACGGTAGTTACCAGTGAACCAATCAGCGGCGCGATGAGAATAAACACCAGCGTGAGTTTCCAGTCTGTGTAAAACAGGTAGGACAACAGAGCGACAACTGTGAGTCCCTCGCGCAGCAGGATTTTTATCGCGTCGGTGGCCGCTGCAGTTACCCCATTGATGTTGTAGGTAATGACTGAGACCAGATGACCCGAACTCTGCTCATCAAAGGCCGCGCTGGGCAACCGCGTCATATGATTGAAAACCTGAACACGCATACTGTGGATCACACTGAAAGCCACACGCGATAGAAAATACACGCCGGCAAATGCGCCGATGCCGCGCAGTACTGTTAATCCTATGACCTGAACAGGCACCAGCAACCGATCCTGCGGATCATTACTTTCAATAATGTTGATCAGGTTCTCGAGAATCTTGATAAACAATGTTGTGGACGAAGCATAAAGGGCAAAACCTATAATGCTGATCACAAACATAAAGCGATAAGATTTCAGGTATGACAGCAGCCGCAGATAAATCTTGAGTGCCGAGGTTTCCACAACCGGTTGTACGGTTTTATTTTTGTCTACCATAAATCGCCTATTTCGATGAGAAAACTTTACTCGCCCATCGTTGTGTTGTGTGTAAGAAATTGTAGATCCACAGTCCCGCCATCAGCCGGTTCCAGCACTTAACGATCCAGTTCTGTCAGTTTCTGTTCGACCAGTGCGCGGTAGGCCGAGCGGAACTGGGCGATGTCATATTCCTTCAGTACACGTTGATAATGTTGCTGCCCTTTGGCCTGACGCGCCTCCGGAGTCATTTGGCAGTATGACACCATAGCCTGACCAAATGCCGCCTCATCCGCTGTATCAACGGCCACACCGCAGCCGGCTACAATGCTGGTCAGGGGTTCAACCTGATTGACCAGCACCGGCACTCCCAGTGCCATGGCTTCCAGCAGCGCAATCCCGAAGCCTTCCGTCTCAGAGGGAAACACAAAGACGTCTAATGCGCGAAGATAACGCATGGCCTGGGGCACATAACCAGTTAAGAAAACTTTGTCCTGCAAATTATGTGTGGCGATATAGTCATCCAGTGCGGGACGAAGTTCGCCATCACCGATAATGACTAGAAAGACATCCTGCCGGTCGCCACAGGCGCGGTGGAATGCTTTGATCATCTCCAGGTGGCGCTTGCCTTTGACGCAGCGCCCGACGGTGCCAAACAGAATACCTTGTTCCGGCACCTGCAGCGCAGCGCGTGCGGCTTCCGCGCTAAGTGCCTGCGCGGCGGTTCCCTGGACATCAATGGCATTATTGATAGCGGCAGTGTTATGTTCCTTCAGACCGCAACGGGCATTAATCAGGTATTGGCGTACAGGCTCGGACACACCAACCATGTGCCAGCGCTGGTCCAGCAGCAGGCGCATCATCCACCGGCGCCCGGGCCGGTCGAACTCCCCAAATGCGTGAATGATACCAATACACAGCTTTGCCGACACAGAACGACGCAACTGCATCAGTAAATGCACCGGCTTGTACATATTGGCAATGATGACATCGAAGTGGTGGCTCTCGAGAAACGGACGCACTTTTTTCATCGCCTTCAGGCGCAGGCCTTTGTAATCCGTCTTCTCCAACCCCAGAAAGAGACATTCATGAGCCAGAGCGTCAGTCGCGGTAGGTTCACCGGCCTCAAGATAAACCAACGTGACTTGATAGTGTGGCGATGGAAAGGCGTTGACCAATTCGGCGGTGAGATAGGAAATACTCTCCGTGTGCCGGTTTTGCAAGATCATGATTTTTATCTTGTCAGGCATCGATGAGGACTCATGACAATAGCGGCCAGCAATCCGGCAGGAACCCAGTACATCAGCCATTGGGCGTCAGGGCGCGTCAACAGGCCGGAACCGTTGGTGAACAGACACAGGCTGCCGTATGCCAGCCAGAGATACAGCGGCAGGATATCCCTGTCACGACTGAAGCTGCGCGCTAAGAGCACCCAATGCCATAGAGCCAGTAACAGACCGATGGCGCCGGTATAGTAAAGGATGTCGAGCCAGGAATTATGTGCGTGATGGAACACATCCACATCTGGAATAATGATCCGTGAATCCCGTTCCAATCCCAGACCAAAGAGCGGGCGCTCCAGGGAGCGATCCAGGAGCTCCACCCAGATAGCATCACGCAGAGAAAAGGAGACACCCCGCTTCTGCAGCACCTCGGCCATGGGCGTCAGGAGAAATAACGCCAGTGCTCCAATTACCACCAACGCCACCTGTGGAACCCAGATGAGCGGACGCGGGCGAATTATCAGCAGACCGGCAAGGCATACCAGCACCAGCGCAATGGCCGCCCCGCGACTTTGCGACATCATAATGACCAGCGCACAGATCCCGGCGGCAATAAAAAACAGAGGCGAACGTTTCCAGCTCTCTCCCTGAAGCGATTTCAGATAGGCCAGCAAGGCCGCCACACCAAAGATCTGCGCCACGATGGTGGAGTTTTCCGCGAGACCAAAACCTGAGAGGCGCGCCGCAATGGAATAATTTTTATAGGCGTAAAAGAAGTAGACGGTAACCAGTGAGCACACTACACCGATACCGATAATGACCAGATAAAGCCGCTGAAGGTTAATCGGCCGATGGTAGAACAGCCAGGCCACGCCGCACAGCCAGAAGGCAAGAAAAAGCCACTGCTTGAGGAAAAAATCAAAATCCGAGGCCCGCCCCCAGAGCGACGCCAGCACACAGTAGCCGCCGAAAATCAGCGCTGCCAGGGTGAAGGAACCACCGTATTCCTCCAGGCGCCATTTGCGCCACGGCAGAACCAGCAGAAACGGGATCAGCAGAAACAGGTAAAACACCGTGCGCAGCGGCGCCGGACCCGAGGCCCAGAAGAATGCAGAGATAAACAGGTAAATACCAAGACCGGCCCAACTTAAACATAAGGCTTCCCTGCGAGCTTGTGTCAACGCGTTAAATCGCATAGTAATTCTCTGAATCATCCCGCCGGCATCGATGCTGACTTGCCCGACCCCACGTCTTCAATAATATCCACGGCCTGTTCCATCATTGAAAAAATATCTGTTCGGCCTGCAAAAAGCGTGGCCCGTTCACGCCAATAGTGCGGCTCTTGTGCAGCAACCTCTGCAATGGCTTTGCCCAACTGGGTATCGGCCTCCGCCGGTGACAGGACCAGCCCCTGCTGATTTCCGACAATATACGGGGCGTAGCCACACACATCCGTTGCAATCACAGGCAGCCCTGCGACCATCGCTTCGAGCAATACGGTACCGGTATTTTCGCTGTAGGCGGGATGCAGAAAAATATCAGCAGACCACATGAGCTCCGACACATCATCACGGGCGCCGAGCATCGCCAGCTGTTGCCCGACTCCCAGCTTGCGGGCCAGTTCAGTAAAGGCTCGGGTTTTCCCGGTTCCGGCGACCCACAGCCGCGTACGCGATTTCAGTGGTTCCGGCAGAGCTGCCGCTGCCTGGATTGCCCGTGCAACACCTTTGCGCTGGAAGTCCGAGCCCACCATAAGCAACAACAGATCTTCCTCGCGAAGACCATAGCTTTCACGTAGTGCTTTACGCCTCGTTGCGTAATCCCCGGGCATTATCCTGTTTCGATTAATGCCCGGAGGCAGCAAATGAAACCGTGAGGGCGAGGTTGCATAGTAACGCTGAAATACCGGAATCTGCGCTTGCGAAATCATCAGAATCTGGCACTGACTTGCGGGACCGAATACCGCTTCTTCCAAAGCGAGGTATTGTCGACTGCGACCACTGAGCCGATACCACCAGCCGCGCTCTTCATAGGCCTTTTGCGCAAAGCACACATCGGCGGCGTAATAAACATCAAGACCGGGCATTTTATTGAAACCAACCACCAGGTCCAGCGTTTCTTGCTCGCGGATGGCCAGAAACTGCTGCACGAAGGCGCGCGCCCGACCATGGTTGGTTACCCCGCGGGTGGCAAGGATCACAACAGGAATATCAGCCGGCCGATCTCCTGCCCAGCTTTGGGTATAGATAATCACCTCATGGCCACGCGCCGCGCAGGTCCGTGCCATGGTGAGCATGTCGCGCTCCAATCCGCCGTAAGGAAAGTAGTGGAACAGAGTGAAAGCTATCCGCATTACTGCTCTCCCCGGCGCTGCTTGAGACGTTGCTCCCGCGCATACAGACGCCGCGCACGATGATCAATGTCCCGCAGCAACTGATGATCCTGCTCCAGGATGCGGCGCAGGGGTTTGTTGAAATACTGCTGCAGAAAACGCCACACATCCCGGCGAGTGGCACCAAGATCCATGGCCGAGAAATATAAGCTGCCCACGTCTTTGACCAGCCAGCGACGCGGTACCTGTGAGCGCAGCTGCGCCCGATGCAGATCCACCAGATAGAGCACCGGCTCCCCCTGGCCCGCCCGCCAGTCTTCCACAGTGCTCAGGTCCAGCAGAAAGTGGCAAAGGTATAGATCCCGGTGGTTGATGCCGTTGGCATGAAGCACCCGCGCAATCCGGGCAGTCTGTTGCAACAGCACCAGTTTCTCCTTAAAGCCCAGCGTACCGGTTTGCTGACGTTCTATAAGGTAATGGTCGAGCTGCCGGGTACCGCTCAGTTCGCGGGTAACGATGAAGGATAAGCGCCGGGCGGGATTAGCGCCCCGCTCTCCGTAAGCCACCGGCGTGAGACTGGGCACTTTCAGCTCCGCCAGTTTATTGAGGGCGAGCCATTCGTTGCGGGCGCCGATGACCGGCAGACGGAGACGAATCAGATTTTTGAAGATTTCACCCCAGCCGACGCCGGTGTGCAGTTTGCGGTAGTACACCCGGCCGGCCAGATCAAAGCGCAGCGTTTCTCGCCCGGGTGCTGCGCGCGCTACCTCACCACGCAGCTGCTGCACCTCGGTGAAGACATCGATGCCGCGCCACAGCGTTTGCAGTTCATCACGCAGAATCAGCTGTTGGTGGGGGTTGCCTGGCATCGCAGTCCTATTATTGAGGTCAGGTAAAGAAGTCAGGGTAAGGTCACCGTCACCGGCGCCACATCCTGTAAGGCATCGAGCACCATGGACGGCGGCAGGTCTTTAAGGCAGCGATGGTGCTGCTTCGGACATTCCCGTTCAAAACAGGGGGAGCACTCAATTGCCGTGGAGACAATGCGCACCCGTTCCGTCAAGGGCGGTGTAAACGCTGGCGACGTAGAACCGTAGATCACCACCAGAGGACGCTGCAGAGCAGCGGCGATATGCATCAAGCCGGAATCATTACTCACCACAGCATCGGCCAGGGCCATCAGGTCTATGGCCTCATCCAGCTGAGTGGTACCGGCCAGGTTGTGGCAATGCACCTGTTGCGGATCATCCAGCTGATCCCGGATGGCTTCGGCAACCGCATTGTCTTTGCCGGAACCCATCAGCCACACCTGCCAGCCTTTGCGGATTTTATGGTCGGCCACATGGGCGTAATAGGCTTCCGGCCAGCGCTTGGACGGACCGTATTCCGCACCAGGACAAAGTATCAGCACCGGGCGATTACCCTGCAATCCAAACTTTGTAAGTAATTGTGGCTGACGTGCGGGGTAAATAGTCAGCGCCGGATAAGGAAGCTGTTCGGGCAGCGCGGTCTGCGCCGGAAAACCCAGCGCGGCGTAGCGCTGCACCATCAACGGATAACGGCGCTTGTCGAGCAGGCGGATATCGTTCAGCAGGCCGTAGCGCATCTCACCCCGCCAGCCGGTGCGCAGCGGAATGCCGGCAAAGGCGGGGATCAGGGCAGACTTAAAGGAATTCGGAAGGATAATCGCCTGCTGATACTGCTCACCCGCCAGAAATTTTCCCAGCCGGTAACGCACCCCCAGCTCAAGCTTGCCATGCCCCAGCGGCATCTCGATGGTGTTATCCACCTCCGGCATGCGGGCCAGCAACGGCAAGGTCCAGGGCGAGGCGAGAACGTCAAGCTGAGTGGCGGGTTTGCGCTGTTTGATTAGCTTGAACAGCGACTGGGCCATCATCATATCGCCGATCCAGGCGGGGCCGATGATCAATATCTTGCTGGGCGATGGAGACATAACGGACTCTAGGTACGGATGAGAGTCTAGCGCTGCTGCGGAAGCCTTACGCCTCCGCAGCCCGACAGTTAACCGGCAACCGGCGCCAGCCAGTTACCGTGGTCAGCCAGTTCGCCGCGAACTGCCTTGAAGTACAGATCCTGCAGACGGGTAGTGACCGGACCGCGACGACCTTCGCCGATCTGGCGTCCGTCGAGTTCACGGATCGGCAGCACTTCTGCCGCTGTACCGGTGAAGAAGGCTTCATCAGCCACGTAGACTTCGTCGCGGGTGATGCGTTTTTCACGGATCGTATAACCGCAGTCAGCCGCCAACTGGAAGATGGTATTGCGGGTGATGCCGTCAAGGCAGGAGGTCAACTCAGGGGTGTAGATCACACCATCGCGAACCAGGAAGAAGTTCTCGCCACTGCCTTCTGCTACATAGCCTTCGTTGTCGAGCAGCAGGGCTTCTTCACAGCCGCTGTCCAGGGCTTCCTGCAAAGCCAGCAGGGAGTTGATGTAGTGACCGTTGGCTTTTGCCTTACACATGGAAATATTGACGTGATGACGGGTGTAGCTTGAGGTGCGGACCTTGATGCCGATGTCCCGCGCTTCCGGCGCCATGTAGGAAGGCCAGTGCCAGGCGGCAACGATAACGTGAACCTTGAGGTTATCCGCCCGTAAGCCCATACCCTCTGAACCGTAAAAGGCCATGGGGCGCAGGTAGGCTTCGCTGAGGTTATTCTCGCGCACCACCAGCTTGTGGGCTTCGTTGATCTGTTCTTTAGCGAACGGCATCTTCATCCGCATGATGTGTGCTGACCGGAAGAGACGGTCGGTGTGCTCTTTCAAGCGGAAGATGCAGGTGCCGTGACTATCGCTTTTGTAGGCACGCACTCCTTCAAAGACGCCCATGCCGTAGTGCAGGGTATGGGTGAGTACGTGAACCTTGGCATCGCGCCAGGGGACCAGCTCGCCGTCCAGCCAAATAACGCCGTCGCGATCGGCAAATGACATAGCCAACTCCTAAAAATTAATAAACCAATTAGAGAGAAACACCATCGCCAACGACCGCTGCGCAGCCGCCGGCGATGATTTCAAATTCAGTGAACCTTGCGATTTATTGGCCGGAAGAGTCGTCAAGCAGCTGCTGCCACAATCGACCCACCAACTGACGCTCGGTAACAAACATGGGTTCACCTTCACCCTGTTTGCTGTGCAGTACCACCTCCTGACGTTGTAGCGCGAGGCGGTGCCCGGTGGATCGGTAAGCCTTGTAGGCGTCGATCAAGTGGGCGACGGATTCGGCGTCCAGTAGTCCAGCCTCCTCCAGTGCTCCGAGTATGCGAATGTTATCCGTGTACTTGGCGAGCGAGGGCTGTTTCCACGCCCAGGCTAAAACGGCGTATTGAACCATAAATTCAATATCGACGATACCTCCGGCGTCCTGCTTGAGGTTAAAAACCTCTTCATCCGAATTGTTTTTGCCGCTGCCCAGCTGATCGCGCATTTTCAGCCGCATGTTGCGCACCTCTTCGCGCAGCACATCCAGATCCCGTTCCTGGCAGAGCACCTTCTGCCGCACTGCCTCAAACGCCTCAGCCAGCCCGGGATCTCCGGCAGCAACCCGCGCGCGCACCAGTGCCTGATGTTCCCAGGTCCAGGCTTCGTTGAGCTGGTATTTTTCGAAGGCCGCCAGCGACGTCACCAGCATCCCGGAATTACCGGACGGCCGCAGGCGCATATCCACTTCATACAGCTTTCCGGAGATGGTTGAGGTGTTGAGGATGTGGATAATCTTTTGCCCGAGGCGGGTATAGAAGGTGAGGTTGTCGAGGGACTTCTCGCCGTCGGTGGCGAGATGGGCCGCGGCGTTATGGATGAACACCAGGTCCAGATCCGAGCCATGACTCAGTTCGATACCCCCCAGCTTGCCATAACCCACGATAATAAAATCCGGCTCCCCGGCAGGCTGGCCATCCTCGCGCAGGGGGTGGCCATGGCGGGCGATCATCTGCTGCCAGGCCAGCTCCAGGACGTGCTCCAGGATCACCTCGGCAATATAGGTCAGATAATCACTGACCTTCATCAGCGGCAGCGCGCCAGTCACCTCGCTGGCCGCCACCCGCAGGGCGTGGGCTGAACGGAAGTAACGCAGGGTCTCCATGTGCCCCTCCAGATCGTCCCACCCCAGACGCAGCACCTCGCGGCGCAGGTCATCACGCAGGGCGTCCTTGTCCGGCGGGGCGTAGAGGCTTTCCGGGGTCAGCAGTTCATCCAACAATGCCGGATGGCGGCTGAGCTCATCGGCGATCCAGGGGCTGGCCGAGCAGAGCCGGACCAGCTGATGGAGGGCGGTAGGATTCTCCACCAGCAGCACCAGGTAAGCGCTGCGACGGGCGATGGATTCCACCAGCGGCAGGATGCGGCTCAGGGTCTGGCTCATGCCCACCGGTGCTTCGCCGCTGCCGGACTGCCGGCTTAATGTTGAAAGCAGACGCGGCATGAAGCTGTCGAGCCGTTTGCGGCTGCTGGCCTGCATGTTGAGCACCGCCCGGCTTTCACGGGACTGCTGCAGCTGCTGCAGCAACTGCTCTGGCGCCTCACAGTGATGGGCTGCCAGAAATCGCAATGCCTCCTCACCAGCCAACGTACCGTCCCAGATACCCAGCCACGACTCCAGACCACTGGCAGACGTCTTATCTTCTTCATCAGGCGCTGCGATCACCGCCCGGAACTCTTCATTGACCCGGCCACGGTGAGCATCCAGCGCCACTGTAAACGCCTCCCAGGAATCAAACCCCATCACCCACGCTAGCCGCAACCTGCCGAGGGGATCGCTGGGCAGTGACTGGGTCTGGCGATCCTGGAACGCCTGGATAGCATGCTCGGTATTGCGCAGGAATTCATAGGCCGCAAGGAGTGCGGCGCCCGCACCGGGAGGCAGATAATTTTCCCGTTCCAGGAACGGCAGCATCTTGCACACCTGACGCTCACGCAGGCGCGCGTCGCGGCCGCCGCGGATCAGCTGAAACGCCTGAACCACGAACTCCACTTCACGGATACCACCCTCTCCCAGCTTGACGTCAAGATGCATCCCCTTGCGCTGCACCTGCCGACGAATCAGCCCCTTCATGTCACGCAGGGCTTCAATAACACTGAAGTCAATGTACTGGCGGTAGGTAAACGGCAGCAGCAGCTCCATCAGCGCCGCCACCGCCCGCTCCGGCTGTTCACCGCCCTCTGCCGCCACCGCGCGCGCCTTCACCATGGCGTAGCGCTCCCAGTCGCGCCCCTGGGTCTGGTAATAATCTTCCAGCGCATCGTAGTTCAGTGCCAGTGCCCCACTCTGGCCGTGAGGGCGCAGACGCATGTCGACGCGGAACACGAAGCCGTCGGCGGTCTGCTGGTCCAGGCTTTTGATCACCCGCTGGCCCAGCTTGATAAAGAATTCCTGGTTGCTGATCTGGCGCTGCTCGCCCGTCGTCTGACCATGCTCCGGGTAGGTAAAGATAAGGTCGATATCCGAGGAAAGATTCAGCTCGCAGGCCCCCAGTTTGCCCATCCCCAAGACGACAAACGGCTGGGCAAGTCCGGATGATTTACCCACCGGCATACCGTACTGACCGGCCAGCTGATGATAATGAAACGCGGCGGCCTGCTGGATCGCCGTGTCAGCAAAGCGGGACAGATCGGCGGTGGTTTCGGTCATGCCAGCCAGCCGGTTCAGATCGCGCCAGATGATCCGCACCATGGCGCGGTGACGATGACGGCGCAGCGTCTTATCCAGTTCCGCGTCCGTCTCGCAGGCACCCGCTGCCTCAACCAATGCCGCGTATCCGCTGTCCGGCAGCGGTTGGAACAGCTCTCCTGAACTGATCTGGTCCAGCAACAACTGCGGTTGCTGGATACAGGTTTTGGCGAGGTACTCGCTGCCGACAAAGGCGCGGGTCAATTGGTGGGAAAGTTCTTCAGAAGAAATCTGATCCCCCGACAACTCCATGGGGGGCGTCAGCTGCTGTTGCGCAACGGCCTGCTCAAACTGCTGCCACAAACGTGTACCGGCTTCTTGCAAGGGTGCAGGCAAGCGCGAAAGATCTAGCATAAGTTAGTATCCCTTTAGGTCTCGGTAGTGTCGTCGAGGGTATAGGTCTCGCTTTTTCTGCGGAAAGTCGACGTTGTTGATGAAGATAAAAGGATGATTACCAATGTACAATATCAACCTGCTCTCATTTGATCCCCCGCTTCCCACTGGACAGTCTCAATACCTCCCTGCATCAGATTTCAACCTACGCCACACATATCCCTCTGACACTTCTCGTGCCCCATCTGACGATGCCGCCCCTGCGCCAGCACCTGGACTA
This sequence comes from uncultured Cellvibrio sp., assembly GCA_937958105.1. Taxonomy (GTDB): domain Bacteria; phylum Pseudomonadota; class Gammaproteobacteria; order Pseudomonadales; family Cellvibrionaceae; genus Cellvibrio. Next base: position 71,184 of record CALFXJ010000061.1, on the reverse strand, counting down.
TATTGCATTGATTGCCGGCAACATCAGGTACCGGGGCGCTCACTAAATAATTTCCTCCTGCTGGCATATTTATCTACATTTTAAGAGAACACCAATTGACAACACCTGGCGCGCAGGTTAAAAATATAATTTATATTATAAATAATCCAATAAAAAGAGAACCTCAGCATGAAACCGACCCACACATTGCATCGCTTGACCTATGCGGCTCTGCTGTTAGCTTTGGGCACATCCAGCAGTCTGAGCCTGGCCCAGACCAACAATGACCAGATTGAAGAGATCGTTATTACCGGTAAATTTCTGCGCAGTCTGCAATCTGCCATGGAGCAGAAACGCAACGCCTCCAGCATGATTGAGGCGATCGCAGCGGAAGATATTGGTCAGCTGCCCGATGTCTCTATCTCCGATTCGCTTAACCGCCTGCCCGGTCTGGCGCAGGATCGTGACCGCGGCAACGGCAGTCAGATATCCATTCGCGGTATGGGCGGGCTGCTCGGGCTCACCACCCTCAACGGACGTGAAGTCGCTACTGTAGAGGAAGACCGCAATATTCGTTACGACCAGTTTCCCTCGGAGCTGATCAATGCCGCCCAGGTTTATAAAACGCCCCAGGCACACCTGTCGGAAGGCGGCGTGTCAGGTACCGTGAACCTGCAGACCATCAAACCGCTGGACTTTGACGCGCGGCGGATGTCGGTGGATGTGCGCGGCTCCTTCTACGACCTCGGCAGCGACATCGACGACGCGGCCAACGATGGCTGGGGCCACAGATTCAGCGTCTCCTACATCGATCAATTCCTGGATAACACCCTAGGGGTCGCACTGGGCTATGCAGGCCGCTCTCAACCCATCGCTACTCAGCGCTCAGAACTGTGGAACTACGGCGATACCTGGCACAACACCCAGTGGAACGATGCGGTCGGCGCCAACGTGAATGCGCCCTGGGGTGGCTCGGCTCTGGTACGCGGCGGAGAAGACCGTCGCCACGGCGTGATGGGCGCCATTCAATGGCAACCCAACGAAAACTTACAGATTGCGTACGACGGCTTCTGGTCAGTCTTTGACATTGATGAAACCCAGAGAGGTTTCGACTTCCAGATTGCCAATGCCTACGACGATCAGTGGGAGCTGATCAGTACCGTGCCTACCGGCTATACCAATCCGGAGCTGGGTGAGGGAGCTCTGGATCTTCTGTCAGGCACTGTACCCCTGAGTTCACTGCGCAGTCTCAATGAAGAATTTACCCAGGAAGATACTCTGATCAGCCACGGCCTCAATATGGAATGGCGTCAGGGCGCCTGGATTTTTGAAGGAGACCTGTCTTACTCCAAAACAGAACGTGATCGCCGCTGGGCCAGCATTCGCACCAGCCATGCAGCACCTGGTTATGCCACCTTCGGAGCGACGGGCGACAAGCGCATGTGGTTCAGCCTCGCCACCGCCGATCTGACCGACCTGAGCCAGAACTCGATCAGCGAAATCGAAGTGCGTCCCCAGTCTGACGGCGGCGATGAGATCAGCACCCTCAAGCTGGATGTCACCCGCGAGTTCGATAGCGGCTTCATCACGGCTGCGCGCTTCGGCGTCTCGGCGTCACAGCGTGACAAATTCCTTAATGCGCAGAACTGGATCCAGTACGTCACCGCCAATGGCGGCACCCCCATCCCTGAAGAATTCATCATTGATGCCAAGAGCAGCAGCTATTGGGGTGATCTGCCGGACTACTTGACCTTTGATCGCAATGCCGTCATCGATTATTACTTTGGTGGACTGGCCAATCCGGACGTCGGCGATGCCGATGATCTGTTGTCGAGCTGGGATGTCAGCGAGGATGTGACCGCGCAGTACCTACAGCTGGACTTCTCCACCGAGGTCTTCGGCCTGCCGCTGAGCGGTAATATCGGTGTGCGTGCGGTCCAGACTGAAACCACCTCCCGCGGTTATCAGCAAGGCCCCAATGAATGGCAGGAGACCTCACCCGATGTATGGGAAGAAGTTGCCGGTCCTATAGAAGAGGTTGCCATTGATCATGACTACGATGAAGTGCTGCCCAGCCTCAACATGACCCTGGCCGTCACCGATGATCAGCAGCTGCGTTTTGGCGTCGCTAAAACGATTGCCCGCGCACCTGTGGATCTGATGAGCCCGAGTCTGAACCTGAATGACGACATGTGGGGAGCAAACCCCGGCGAATCATCCTCGGGCAATCCGAAACTCGACCCCTTCCGCGCGACGCAGGTAGACCTGGGCTACGAATGGTATTTCAACGATGAGTCGTCCGTCGCTGCCACAGTGTATTACAAGGATCTGGAAACCTTCATCGCCCGCGCGGCCGATGCAGAACAGATTGTGTATAACGGCACCACCTACAATGTTTCGCGTCCCATCAACGGTGAAGGTGGGTACATCCGCGGTTACGAAGTCCTGTATCAACAGGCCTTCAGTTCCCTGCCGGAGCCGTTCAATGGCTTGGGTATCTACGCCAACTACGCGTTTACCGAATCCAATGTAGAGCAATTCGTCCCCTTGTATTCCACCCGCGCTGGCCTGACCGGTTTATCCGAACACGTCGGCAGCCTGACGCTGTGGTACTACAAGAACGGCTTTGAGGCACGCACGTCTTACAGCTACCGCAGTGAGTTCCAGCGGGATGTGAACGCCGTGCAAGGTGAAGAAGGGATCAACGATAGCGAAGGCTACATTGACCTGAGTCTGTCCTACGAGTTGAACGAAAACTACAAGTTTTACTTCCAGGTACAGAACCTGACTGATGAGCCTTATCGCGTGTATGGATTGGAATCCAACAACCCGAACCATGTTAACAAGTATGAAGAGTTCGGTCGTCGTTACCTGGTGGGCGTCAGCTGGAAGTTATAGAGTCTTCCCGACCGTCATATGAATGTGACTTCGTAAATTACAGGGATGTAGTTTGAATATTCAGTCTCTTTAGAAACACCTCTTTATTGATTTGCGTCTTACGCTCCCAGCGTTATCCCGGAGAAATAATGTGAAGACCAGGAACCCCCTGTCACACATGAAATGCCTGCTGGCTTTTATGCTCGCTACCAGCGCTGCCACAACCAGCGCAGACGATTTTTATGTCGGCGCCGATTTATCGTATGTCAACGAGATGGAGGATTGTGGAGCGGTATATCGCGATCGGGGAAAACCACAGGACCCCTTCAAACTCTTCGCGCGCAAAGGTGCGAATCTGGTTCGCGTACGGCTGTGGCACAACCCGGAATGGACTCAATATTCAACACTCAGCGATGCCCGCAAAACTATTCGCCGCGCCAAAGAGCAGGGCATGCCGGTATTGCTGGATTTTCATTACTCCGATACCTGGGCCGACCCGGAGCGTCAGGAAATACCCAATGCCTGGAGCCATATTGAAAGCACCGAAGCACTGGGCCAGGCGCTGTATGACTACACCTTCGCCACACTCGCCGCGCTGGCCGAAGACAATCTTCTGCCGGAGATGGTGCAGGTAGGCAATGAAACCAATGCAGAAATTCTGCAACCAGCCGGAGCGACCGACCACTCCAGCATCAACTGGCAACGCAACGCCTACCTGCTGAATCAGGGCATCAAAGCCGTACGGAATTTTTCCGCGCAGAAAGATAAAACCATTCGCATTGTGCTTCACATTGCGCAGCCGGAGAATGCACTGCGCTGGTTTCCTCAGGCACACCAGCATGGTGTGAGCGATTACGACATCATCGGCCTTTCCTATTATCCGCAATGGTCCAGCTACACCATTCCACAACTGCCTGAGGCGATTCAGTCACTGAAGCAGAGCTTCGGCAAAGAAGTCATGATTGTCGAGACTGCCTACCCATGGACCCTCAGAAATTTTGATCGGGCCGACAATGTCCTGGGCAAAGAAGCTGTTCTGCCTGAGTTTGAACCCACACCGCAAGGTCAGCTCAACTACCTGCTGAGCCTCACACAAACCGTAAAATCTGCCGGTGGCCTGGGTGTCATTTATTGGGAGCCTGCGTGGGTCAGCACCAAATGCCCCACACTCTGGGGCAAGGGTTCACACTGGGAGAACGCCAGTTTTTTTAATGCCGCACGGAAGAACAACACCTTGCCGGCCTTTTCATTTTTCTCTGCTGATTACCAGCAAGCAGACAACAATAAACCTGCAAGCAAGAGCGATTAACCCATGCCTGTAAAATTATTTCTCATCGCCACATTACTGGGCGGCAGCTGGCTGCTTGCCGCCTGCGCACCTACTGGAAAAGATGCCGCCGATGCGCGGGTTATCGCACAGGAACAGACCTACAACGACGGCTGGGAATTTCTGCGCAGCGATGATTTATCGGCGCCGGATCAGGCCCGGGCACGCACCGACTGGCAGCGCGTGACCTTGCCCCACACTCCAAAGATCGAACCCCTGATCGTGAACGACCAGTTTCAGGGCGATGCCTGGTATCGCAAGATGATCGCCGGCTCGGCCATTGATGACAGCAAGCCGGTCTGGCTGCGTTTTGAAGCGGCAATGAACGTAGCAGAGGTGTGGCTCAATGGCGAAAAACTCACAACCCATCTCGGTGGTTACCTGCCCTTTACCGTCGATCTTACCGGCAGGTTAACCCGCGACCACAATGAGCTGCTTGTTCGCCTCGACAATCGCGACAATCCCATCACCGGACCGAAGCCGCTGGCCACACTGGACTTCAACACCTACGGCGGGCTCTATCGCGACGTGTATCTGGTGACTAAAGACGAGCTCTACATCACCGACCCGATTGCAGCAGAAAAACCGGCAAGTGGCGGCATCTTCGTTACCTACCCGAAAGTTGCCCGTGATGAGGCACAGATTGCTGTGCAAACCCATGTATTCAATGCCGGCAAAACAGAAAAAACATTGCAGATCAAACAGCGTCTGATGGACGGTGATAAAGAGGTAGCCCGAAGAGAAAGTCCAAGCACACTCATCACCACCAATACCGACCTGGAATCGCGCCTGCTGCTTACCCTGCGCAATCCCCGCCTCTGGTCGCCGCGCCAGCCACACCTGTACACCTTGGTGACTCAGGTGTTTGACGGCCCGCGCCTGGTGGATGAGCAGAAGACCCGCATCGGCATTCGTGAATTCCGGTTTACTGACGATGGCAGTCTGTTAATCAACGGCGAGAAGACCTTTCTGCGCGGCGTAAATCGCCATCAGGAACACCCTTATGTTGGCTACGCCACCTCAGCGGCGGCAGATTATCGCGATGCGGTGAGAATCAAATCCGCCGGCTTCGATTACGTCCGTCTGTCTCACTACCCCCACTCACCGGCATTCATGGCCGCTGCAGATGAACTGGGGCTGGTACTCATCAATGCCATCCTCGGCTGGCAATATTTTTCGGAGGACCCGGCCTTTCAAGCACAGGTACAACAGACCTGCCGCGACATGATTCGTCGCGATCGCAATCATCCCTCCGTGCTCGCCTGGGAGTGTTCGCTCAACGAATCCTGGATGAGTGAAGCTTTCATTGACTCCCTGCACGGGATCGTACACGAGGAATATCCGGGCGCAGAGACTTACTCAGCCGGCTGGCAGGCATACGGATTCGACATTTATCTGCAGGCGCGCCAGCATCGTCTGGAGCATTATCAGGAGCCCGCCAAACCTTACGTTGTGTCCGAGTATGGCGACTGGGAATATTACGCGATGAATGCCGGACTGCATCAGGATACCTGGGCTGACCTGCTGCAGGCGGATCGCTCCAGCCGTCAATTGCTGGGCGACGGTGAGAAGCGCTTGCTGCAGCAGGCCACCAATGTGCAGGAAGCCCATAACGATAATTACAACACCCCCGCCTTCGCCGACGGCTACTGGGTGATGTTTGATTACAACCGTGGTTACGCTGACGACCTGGAAGCCTCCGGTATCATGAGCATCCATCGCCGTCCCAAATACAGTTATTACTTTTTTCAAAGCCAGCGCAGCCCTGAGGATGTATCCAATCAATTTACGTCAGGCCCCATGGTGCACATCGCCAGCCGCTGGCAGTCGGATTCAGCACTGGACGTGCGTGTCTTCAGCAATGCCGAAGAAGTCGAACTGCTGCTCAACGGCAGGAGCCTCGGCAGGCATAAGCCCGACAGCAATACGAATACCAACAATCTGAAGCATCCGCCGTTTACCTTCCATATGGAAAAATTCCAAGCCGGCAAGCTGCACGCCAAAGCCTATATCAACGGCACCCTTGCGGCCGAACATAAAGTGGTTACGCCCGGCAAAGCCACGCAGGTTGCACTGCAGTTAGATACCAGCGGCAAAGCACCACAGACCGGAGTAAAAGACCTGCTGTTCGTGCACGCTCAACTGCAGGATGCCCAGGGCAATCCCACCTATGACAATGGTGTGGAGGTGAGCTTTGAGGTTGAGGGAGATATTCAGTTGGTCAGCCCAGCACGCATCACAACTGAGGCGGGCGTGGCTACTGCACTGATTGAGATTGGCACCGATTTGACAGCGGCGCGCATCACAGCAAACGCATTGAATACTGCTGCCGAGCTCAGCATCCGCTGAGAAATTTTTCCTCTGCTTCTGCTGACTGATGCCGGAACACTCCGGGAAGGAATGTTCCGGCCGGTTCAGCAGGAACCCACTGACCTGAACCTCACGCGATGCAGAGGGTTCAGGTTGATCGTGAAATGCATCAGTGATTGATCCATTGTTGATTAGTACCCGAACCACAGGTGTACTGAATCAATATGGCTTCATTCGCCGTGCTCGCGCCATTCACATCGGCACATTTACCACTGTGGCGATTCTTCAATCGGTAGTAACCACTTCCCATATCTTCTTTCAGCCATTGCTGACGATTGCTGTTGCTGCAGTCAGCCTGCACAACCCGCACGCTGTCGGCAGTACTGGCACTGGCAATGTCCATACATTTACCACTGTGAGCGACCTTCAAACGCAGGTAGCCGCCCGAGAGATTTTCAGCGGCCCACTGCTGGTTCGCGTTGGAATGGCAGGTGTACTGAATCAGCCCTGTACCACTTGCCTGATTCGCACCGGGAACGTCAATGCATTTGCCACTGCGGCGGGACTGCAGTCGCGCACTTCCCCCTGCGCTGCTGCCTGGATCAAGAAATGCATCCAGTGCAGCGGTGGGTCGGCCGCTATTATCGAAAGCACCAAGCGTGTAACCCTTCCAGCCACCATAGGCCTGCGGCTCCCAGTAAAAGATACCCAGGCCCATACTGTTATTCACGGCGCGCACCTTGCTGATCACATCCCCTACGATGGTTTTTGCCTCGGGGTGATCCCAGGGCACCCCCACCTCAGTAATCATCACCGGTGCACCGTAACGCGACACCATGTCGTTGAGGTTGTTCAGGCAGGCCGCATTGGCGGACTGCCAGCTGTGGTTGGTGGCATGAAGCGGATAAGAAGAAGCACCGATGATGTCGAACTTGCCGCCGTTGTTACTCAACCCATCGAAGATCCAGCGGAAGTTGGCGTTGTCATGACAATTGGCCAGATGCACGATGACCGGCGTATGGGGAAATACATCCTTCACCGCGTTGTAACCTGTCGCCGTCAGCCAGGCGTAATTGCGCATGTTGGCCGATGCCTGCCCGTCGGGCCACAGCATGCCGTTATTGGTTTCGTTACCCACCTGCACCCAGTCCGGCGTGATGCCCGCGTCACGCAGCGTCATCAAACTGTTGCGCGTGTATGCCCACAGCGTATCCATCAATGACTGGAAACTCAGATTAGCCCACGCCGCCGGTTTATTTTGTTGGCCGGGGTCAGCCCAATTATCGCTGTAGTGAAAGTCGATCATGATCTTCATGCCAGCGGCCTTAGCCCGATTGGCTTTGGCGATCACATCATCCAGGCCGTTGTAGTAACCACCCGGCGGATTCACCCACACCCGCAAACGCACCGCACTCATATCGTGTTGCTTAAGGATCTGCAGAACATCCTGTTGCACACCGGCGTCGCTATAAAAGCGATAACCGCTGTTTTCCATCTCTGACAGCCAGCTGATATCAGCGCCTTTGATGATGGTGTCACCCGTGGAAAATTGACTGGAAAAACACAAGCCGGCCGCCGCCAGCAGACGAGATAATTTCATGATTGGTCACCGTTATTGTTATTGGGATAAAAGAAGACCTCACACCGGCTTAACGCCAGCGACTGCTCCCAAAAGCCTACACCCCTAAATTAATATTTATAAGATATATTTAACAAAAACAGCGATTTGGCGCGAAAGTGTTCTAACGTTGATGCACTGAGGCGCAGAAATCAGCAGGATATCGCGCGGGAGGCGCGAATAGGCGGGATGTGATGAGATATAAACAGCAGAACAGCCGGCGGAATCGCCGGCTGCACAGGGCACATTAAGCAGCCTTAGGATTAGGACCGTATTCGTTGTCCGGGTGGCTGTCCTGAACCAGGAAGATGATCATGATGATCAGGCCGATCAGCGGAATCAGGTAGAGCAACTGCCACCAGCCGCTGCGCCCGGTGTCATGCAGGCGACGTGCACCAATGGCCAGCGAGGGTACCAGCGAGGCCAGTGAGAACAGCAGACCGAGGATCTGGATACCGAGCACGCCATCCACTATGCCGAGGATGATACTGACAATGAAGTAGAAGAGTATGAACATCCAGTATTCCTGGCGCCGGGCGCGGCCGGTGAAGTCAGCATATTTTTTGTAGGCCCCCAGAAAATATTCCATGGTAATTCCTCTTGATGGTTTTTTAAGAAGTGGTAACGCGTTACCGTTTTTTATTGAGTATTCCGGGTTATTTGCAAATAACGCCGGCACGCCTGATACAGGTTATGCGGGTTGTGGATCTATCATGTACCTACCCCCGCATTTCACCGGCACCATTAATCCCTGACTATAGCGACGATTAGCGAAAGCGCAAGGCGGCCTATAAATAACAGGAATCGCTTCCTGCCGTCAGGTAATTATTCCTTTTCCTTATAGGGTACAAACTTTTGGCTATTTTGATTATGGGCGCCCTGCTGATAGCCTTGCCGCCTTCGTTCGCCCCAGGTCCCGCAAGGTTTTTATGGATTTCCAGTACGCTTTTGTAATCGCCGGTTTGGTTGTTGGTTTTGTTGTTGGGATGACCGGTGTGGGTGGTGGCTCGCTGATGACGCCAATCCTGCTCCACTTCGGTGTCACACCAACCAGCGCGGTGGGGACCGACCTGCTGTATGCCGCCATCACCAAGGCCGGCGGCATCCATGTTCATCACAAGAAAGGCAATATCAACTGGCCATTGACGGGTTGGCTGGCTCTCGGGAGTCTGCCGGCAGCGCTGATTACCCTGGGTGTCCTGCGCTATGGCGGTTTTGATACCAGCAGCGTCGATACCTTTATCAAACATGCGCTGGGTTATGCTCTGGTGCTGACGGCACTGGCCATTGTCTTCAAGCAGAAGCTGCTGAGTTACAGCCAGCGTAATGATGTGTGGCTGACCCGCCTGGATCCTCGCCAGCAGATCATCGCCACGGTGGTTACCGGCCTGATCCTGGGTGCGGTAGTGACCATCACGTCTATCGGCGCCGGCGCCCTGGGCACAGTTGCGCTGTTCCTGCTCTACCCCATGCTGCCGACCGTCCGGCTGGTAGGTACCGAGATTGCCCACGCCGTGCCGCTGACGCTGGTGGCCGGCCTGGGTCACGCCGGACTCGGCAATGTGGACTGGCCTCTGCTGATGAACCTGCTGATCGGTTCCCTGCCCGGCATCTACATCGGCAGCCACCTGGCCAATCGCGTAGCCGATCATTTCCTCCGCCCTGCGCTGGCGCTGATGCTGCTGCTTGTGGGCGTTAAACTGGTGATCGTCTAACCGACTCGCATCACGCCTTTTCCGGCGGTGGTGCGACCCTCATGACTTCTTCTACAGTTGTCAGCCCTGCGGCAACCTTCTGCGCACCGGACAGACGCAAAGTGCGCATGCCTTCTTTCATCGCCTGGCGCCGCAGTTCCTGCAGATTACACTGACTGGTGATTTTCTCTTTGATGGACTCAGACAGCGGCAGGATCTCATACAGCCCCTGCCGTCCCAGATACCCTGTATCCCGGCATTCCAGGCAGCCTACCGGGCGGAAAACCTTATTCGGCACATTCACTTTCCACGGTGCCACCAGTTGCTGCCAGTCATCCGCCGAAATCTGGCTCTCTTCCTTACAGTGAGGGCACAGGGTTCGCACCAGACGCTGGGCCATGACGCCCAGCAGCGTGGCATTGATTAAATAAGAAGGGATTCCCAGGTCCAGCAGGCGCGCCACGGTAGATGGCGCATCGTTGGTATGTACGGTGGACAGCACCAGGTGACCGGTGAGTGCCGCCTGCACCGCCATCTGCGCAGTTTCCAGGTCGCGTATCTCGCCCACCATGATGATGTCCGGGTCCTGCCGCATCAGGCTGCGGATACCTGCCGCGAAATCCAGACCGATCTTGTGGTGCACCTGGGTCTGGTTGAAAGATTCCTCCACCATCTCGATCGGGTCTTCGATGGTGCTGACATTCACCTCCGGCGTGGCAATCTGACGCAGCGATGAATAAAGCGTGGTGGTTTTACCCGAACCGGTAGGGCCAGTGACCAGCACGATGCCGTTGGGGCGGTCGAGCATGGCACGCCAGCGGCTGTAGTCGTCACCCACCAGTCCCAGGTCGGTAAAGCTGCGCAGCAGCACATCCGGGTCAAAGATCCGCATCACCAGTTTTTCACCGAAGGCGGTAGGCAGGGTGGAGATCCGCAGCTCAACTTCACTCTCGTCCGACCGCCGGGTTTTGATCCGGCCGTCCTGAGGCTTACGCTTTTCCGCAATGTTCATTCGCGCCAGCACTTTGAAACGGCTGGTCACTGCCGTGGCCACGTTGGCCGGCAGCTCATAGACATTGTGGAGCACGCCATCGATACGGAACCGGATGCGCCCCACCTCGCGGCGCGGCTCAATGTGGATGTCACTGGCCCGCTGGTCATAGGCGTACTGCAGCAGCCAGTCCACGATCTTCACGATGTGCTGATCATTGGCATCCGGATCAGTGGCCGTGCCGAGATCGACCAGCTGCTCAAAGTTGGTCACCGCCGAAGCTGCCGGCCCGCCACTGGCCCGGCTGACGGAGCGGGCCAGGGTATAGAACTCCACCGTATGCCGTTCTATATCAATAGGGTTGGCCATGACCCGCCTGACGGTTTTGCGGGCAACATGCTCGATCTGTGGTTCCCAGCCGGTAATAAAAGGCTGAGTGCAGGCGATGATGACGTGATCCTGAGTTACTTCAACACAGAGGATGCCGTGGCGTTTGGCAAAGGCGTAGGACATCACCTCGGTCACCTTGGGCACGTCGATCTTGAGCGGATCAATGTGCACTACCGGCATCCGTGCCTTCTCAGCCAGCCAGGTGGTAAGGGCATCGCCGTCGAGGGTTTTGCCGTGCCGCTTGAGATCTTCCAGGCTCTGGCTGGCGATATAGGCGAGCGGGTGCATCATGGCCTGCTCACGGGAGCGGGTAGTACCCAGCAACACATTGGCATCGGTCTGCTTCAGGCGGCCATCCGCCACCAGGTCAGTGACCAGGCGACGCAGGTCGAGCACACCTTCAAACACCGCAGGATGGTTCATGAAAAGGTCATTCCTCTGTTGGAGCCTGGGCAACGCCGGCAGCCTCAGTATCAGGTTTCTGTTGTGTGGATTGTAGTCGCTCTTACCCTGACGAGACACTAACCACGCCGGCTTTAGCCCTTCTCAGCACAAAAAACAGCCAACACTAGCCATAAATTTGTAAAAATCCCGCGTGACCTGGCCTGCTGATGTTTTTATACTGCGCACACTTTTTTCCGGGCACCTGCCTGAAGGCGCTTATTTGAAGGGGATTATCGACATGCCCATTACCAATCCTTTCTCCAATCTGTTTGGTCGCTCCCCGATCAAACCCATGCAGGAACACATGGCTGTAGCCGTCAAGGCCGCCGCAGAGCTGATTCCCTTCTTCGAGGCCGTGATTGCCAACGACTGGAACAAAGCCGAAGAGGTGCAGAAACGCATCACCGAATTTGAAAATGAGGCCGATGACATAAAACAGCAACTGCGTCTGCACCTCCCCAAAAGTCTTTTCCTTCCTGTTCCCCGCACCGACCTGCTCGAATTGCTCACCATGCAAGACCGCATCGCCAACCGCGCCAAAGATATTGCGGGGATCATGCTCGGCCGCCGGATGACCATCCCGCCCAGCATGCATGCTCAAACCCTCGAGTTTGTGCAATCCGGCGTGCGCACTGCACAGCAGGCTCTGACCGCGATCAATGCACTGGATAGCCTGCTGGAAACAGGCTTCAGTGGCCGTGAACTGGCGGTCACCGAAAAGATGATTCAAGAGCTGGATGTACTTGAACGAAAAGCGGACGACCTGGAAATTTCCATGCGTTCATCGCTCTTCCGTCTCGAAGCAGAATTGCCGCCCATCGACGTGATGTTTCTTTACAGCGTGATCGACTGGATTGGTGACCTTTCCAACCGCGCCCACGATGTGGGTGGACGATTGCAATTACTGCTGGCGCGCTAGCCGTCGATTTTTCATTTTTGAGGAATACACATCATGACCGTGATTGCTGAATACGGCCACATCTTGCTTATTCTCGCCTGTGTCTTTGGCGTCTTCATGGCCTGGGGTATCGGAGCTAATGACGTCGCCAATGCCATGGGCACCTCCGTCGGCTCCCGCGCCTTAACCATGAAGCAGGCAATTGTAATTGCCATGGTTTTCGAGTTTCTGGGAGCTTATCTGGCTGGCGGCGAGGTAACCGCCACCATCCGCAGCGGGATTGTCGACCCCGCAACAATGAGCGAAACCCCCGAACTACTCGTCTACGGGATGCTGTCTGCGCTTCTGGCAGCAGGTGTCTGGCTGCTGATAGCCAGTGTATTAGGATGGCCGGTGTCCACCACCCACTCCATCGTCGGCGCGATCATCGGCTTTGCCGCTGTAGGCATCTCGGTAGACGCGGTGGACTGGAACTCAGTGTCTTTCATCGTGTCCAGCTGGGTTGTTTCCCCCGTCATCGCCGGCTTTATTTCCTTCTGGATTTTCCGCTCCGTACAACATTTGATTCTCGATACTGACGACCCTTTTACCAACGCCAAGCGTTACATCCCTTTCTATATGTTTGCCGTGGGTTTCCTGATTTCCATGGTAACTATCCTTAAAGGGCTGACCCATGTATTCAAGGATTCGGGAGTTTCTTTCAGCTTCGGTGAAAGCACCCTGATCGCTCTGGGTGTTGCAGTGGTAGTCACCATTCTCGGAGTTCTGTGCCTCCGCCGTGTTACCCAGGATACGGCTGCCGACTCCAAGAATCGCTTTTCCAGCGTAGAACGCGTCTTCGCCATCCTCATGATCTTTACCGCCTGTTGCATGGCCTTTGCCCATGGCTCCAATGATGTCGCCAATGCCGTAGGCCCCATGGCCGCTGTGATCAATGTCATTAAATCCAGTTCTGTCAGCGCCAACACACCTGTTGCTCCCTGGGTACTCCTGCTGGGCGGCGTCGGCATCGTGGTCGGCCTGGCGACCTATGGCTGGAAAGTGATTATGACCATCGGCAAGAAAATCACCGAACTCACCCCTAGCCGTGGTTTTGCAGCAGAGATGGCAGCGGCTGCCACTGTGGTGGTAGCGTCAGGGACTGGACTGCCGATCTCCACCACCCACACCCTGGTCGGCGCTGTCTTAGGTGTTGGTCTGGCCCGTGGTATTGGCGCGCTTAATCTTGGCGTGATCGGCAGCATCTTCATGTCCTGGATCATCACCCTGCCCGCTGGTGCCGGCTTGTCCATCCTGTTTTTCTTCTTCTTCAAGGGCTTATTCTCTTAAGCCCCGATGGCGCTGGCCGTAGGCCAGCGCTTCCCTCCCCGTGTTGCACTGCCACGTACCGAAAGCTTAACTAACCCGCCTCACCTCCGCGAAACCCATGGCTGCCGCTCTTCACCTTGCGGCACATAAACAACGTTGTCGCCATCCTACAATTTTTTGGCATTCCACCGATCCGCATAAATGCAGGTAAATCAATAACCTGCACCTATACCGACCCAAAACCCCAGATTTTTTGATGCTGAGATAGCTGCCAAACTTCTTCACTGCAATTGACAACGTTGTCCAAGAAGGATTAAAAATGGTGCGGGGGTGCCGTGTCCAGGCATTTTTATAGCCGATCCGAACCAATGTAGTTGGCCGGTCGGAGGGGTGTAACGGTAATGCCTGGACGCGCAGGAGAGGCTCAACACACAACTCGCACTCTCACTCGACTTACAACAATCATATAAATGAGGAGACACCTATGAAGGCTCAAAGAAAGGCGTTCCGGAAGACATTACTGGCATCCAGTATTTCTTCCTGCCTGCTGGCATCGGTTTATGTGCAGGCGCAGGAAGGACCGGTGGAAGAAGTAGTGATCACCGGGGTTTATGCATCACAGAAAAATGCCGTCAACACCAAGCGATCCGCAGCCTCCGTCGTTGACGCCATTTCTGCGGAAGACATCGGCAAGCTGCCTGACGTCACCATCGCCGACTCACTCCAGCGGATTCCCGGTATCCAGGTAGAACGCACAGCCGGTGAGGGCGGGCCGGTCCAGATACGCGGTTTAGCCAATGTCGCCACCTCTCTCAATGGCGAAACATTTCTCAGCGCGACGACCATCGACACCGCTGGCGCCGACTTCGGGGACCTGCCCTCCCAACTCTTCTCTGGGGCAGATGTATACAAATCTCCACTCGCCTCGCTCACCACCCTGGGCATTTCGGGAACGGTGGACTTGAAGACACGTCGGCCTTTTGATCTGGATGAAGGGTGGACTTTTTCTGGTTCGGCGGAAGGAGATTACGGTTCCGTCAGCAAGGAAGTTGATCCGACCATCAGTGGTTTAATTGGTTGGCAAAATGACAAAGTAGGTTTTCTGGTCAGTGCGGTTACTACCGAGAAAAATCTCGCGACCGACTACAACGGTTACTTCGATACCTCCGAGGATGGCGGCATAGGCGCAACCAACAATAACCACACCTGGAGCACTCCAGCCATTGATGCGGATATCCATCACGTTGTGCCTCAGGGCTTTTCCGCCTTTCACAAAGAAGAAGAGCGGCATCGCGACGGGCTCAACCTGTCCTTCCAGGCTAATCTGACCGACAGCATTGAGCTGATCGCGGATTACTTCTACAGCAAGCAGGAGCGCTATAACCGTCGCGCAGGTTTTTCGCATAACAACCGCTGGCAGACCTTTGCTGATTACGCCTATGCCCAGGATTTTATCGGCCCAAACTTTGTTGATCAGGACGGCGCCACCTGGGGAACCGTCAATTCATTCAGCGCCCGCCCTTACCGCCTGCAGTCATTTACTCAGGTCAACTACAACGAAGAAAAATCCAACAATGGCAGCGTCGAGCTGAACTTTGACAACGGTGGCCCGCTGATCGGTCAGGTGCGCATCACTCGCGCTGACGCTAAAGCGAGTATGCGTCACGGTTATGTCGAGGGAGACATGCTGAGCATCGACCGGGGAACCCTGGTAACAGGGCCCGGCGGATTGATGCCGGCCGACTCGATCTATTGCGGTCCAGACCAGGCTGTCATTGGTGAACTGGGAGGCTGTGCGGCGGACTTCTCCCCCGGCGGCATTGAAGATGACCAGTTCCGTATTACCTATGACGCTTCAGGCAAGCATCCGGTATTCGGTGGTTTTGATCAGATGGTTAACGGCGGCCAGGGCATGATGACCGTGGCTGACTACATGGCCAGCAAGGATTCCTACCACATCGGCGCCATGTCATCAGAAAACAATACTGATGACGACGCCACCTTGAATACCTTCAGCACCAAGTGGAAATACACCTTCGAAGAAACGCCCTTCATCACCGCTGTTGATGTTGGTTTACGGCAAAGCGAAAGAAGCATCAGACACGATGTGTTTTCTTACTTCGGCCACTTCCCCGAAACGGGTTGCTCGGCCCAATGGAAAGCCGTGGACCAGTTTGCCGGAACACCGGAATGTGACCCCGATTTAGTGCAGGGGGAATACGAGGTTGATGAAAACGGTGATCGCGTTCTGTATGACGTTATTGAAGATGGTGTCGTTGTAGGTCAGCGAGA
Source organism: uncultured Cellvibrio sp. (assembly GCA_937958105.1). Lineage (GTDB taxonomy): Bacteria > Pseudomonadota > Gammaproteobacteria > Pseudomonadales > Cellvibrionaceae > Cellvibrio. Next base: position 55,056 of record CALFXJ010000061.1, on the reverse strand, counting down.
AAATTTCATGGGCTATACCTTGCTGCCACCGACCCGGATAGACCAGTGGAACAAGGTCATCTGGGTAGATGATTTTGGCCCGGTTAAAGGTCTCCCCGGCGTTTGGGCCGTCGACCCGCGCGAGCTTGATAACACCCTTGCCTACCAGGAAAAAGTCTTCGGTCCCCAGACCAAATTTAATCAACCAGGTCAGAGCTACGGGGTAACGCTGGACGAGTTCAGTTACTTCACGCAGATCCACTTTGCAGCAGGAAACCTCACCGGTAATCTGGGCGTAAAAGTGGTCGAAACTGATCTCACCATTATTCAGAACGTCACTGGTGACGCTGTGCCGCATTCGGGTGTCAACTACGACGCTGGCGATGAAGTAACTCAGCGCAGTTACACCGATGTCCTTCCCAGCCTCAACCTGGCTTACGATCTCACAGATGATGTGAAGCTCCGCTTTGGTTATGGTAAAACCATGCAACCACTCGATCTGCTGAATTGGGGAGGAGCAAAATCCGTAGGCCGTGTCTTCAACGAAGAATGCAATTGCATGCGGATCAGCAGCGGCTCCCTGTCAGGTAACCCGCAGCTTGATCCCACACGCGGTGAGAATATCGATTTGTCAGCGGAATGGTACCTCGGCGAGGCTTCCTCACTCAGCGCCGCCCTGTTTCACATCGAGATTGACAGCTTCGTCACTGGCGGCTCAGTCTGGGTTAACGAGGCTGATGCCGACGGTATCTTCCGCGGCCCCTACGAATTCACTGCACCAGTCCAGGGAACAGGCGGTAAGGTAAAAGGCGTAGAGCTTGCGGCAAAAGTGGCGTTTGCAGATTTCACTGATGGATTTATCTCTAACTTCGGATTTGATGTTAACTACACCTTCTCTGACAGCTCACAAGATAAAACGGATCACCTGGGTAAGGAATTGCCGTTTCCCAATAACTCACGGGATACCTACAACATCGTGGGCTGGTTTGAGAATGGGGTAGTGTCAGCCCGCCTCGCTTATAACTTCCGTTCAGCCCGTCTGATAACCGAGGGAACGTCGGCGGTAGCTGCTCAACCGCTCTATCAGGATGACTATGGCCAGCTGGATTTAAACGTGACCTGGACAGTGACGGATAACCTCGATCTTTATATCAATGGATCGAACATCAACGAAGAGTATCAGCAAACCTACCTGGCCTATAAGGAACAGAAGGCCTTCCAAAACATCTATGAAGCACGCTGGGCCCTGGGAGCCCGCGTAACCTTCTAACGGGATGTTAAAAAAGAGTGCTTTTCAAGCTCGGCGCTCTTTGATACAACGGAAACGCCGCTGATGTCGCGCGACAATCAGCGGCGTTTTTTATGCAATCAATAACAATAAATACTCCATTTTTCAGAAGGGTTTTCCCGTGGAGAAAAAACCTGTCAACCACATCATCATCGTCGGTGGCGGCACTGCGGGCTGGATGACTGCTGCCAGTCTCAGCAAACATTTCCGCAGAACCTCCATCGCCATCACCTTGATTGAATCCTCCGAGATCGGCACCGTCGGTGTCGGCGAAGCCACTATCCCAACCCTGCGCCGTTTCTACGGCGAGCTGGGCATGAACGACCTGGAGGTCATGCGCGCTACCCGTGCCACCTGCAAGCTGGGCATTCAGTTTCGAGACTGGCGCCACGCCGGCAGCCGGTTTATCCACCCCTTTGGACTTTTCGGGCAAAGCGCTAATGGCATTCCGTTTCATCACTACTGGATGAAGCTGCGTCACCAAGGCGCAGATGCCGGCGAACTGCCAGAGTATTCCCTCGGCGTGCAGCTGGCTGAACATCATAAATTCGTGGAGCCTTCGCCCAACCCTCCTTCGGAGCTCTCGGTATTTGATTGGGCTTTGCATTTTGATGCAGCAAAATTTGCCAAACTCATGCGCAGCCATGCTGAAAAACACGGCGTTACACGGATTGATGCACGGATAACCTCGGTACGACAGAACGCCGATGATTCCATTGCGTCACTCCATCTCGACAACGGGCGCGAAATCAGCGGCGATCTGTTTATTGATTGTTCCGGCTTCCGCGCATTGCTGATCGAGCAGACGCTGCACACGGGTTACGAAGACTGGAGCGAATGGTTGTTGTGCGACAGTGCCGTTGCTGTGCAAAGTGAGCTGGTGGGAGATCCGCCGCCCTACACCATCAGTCAGGCGCACGGCGCCGGATGGCAGTGGCGAATTCCACTGCAGCATCGTCAGGGCAACGGCCATGTGTATTGCAGTCGCTACGTCAGTGAGGATGAAGCCATTGCAATACTTAAGAAGAATATTGACGGGCAGCTCCTGCACGAGCCACGTAAGTTCAATTTCACCCCCGGCAGACGCCGGCAAGCCTGGAACAAAAACTGTATTGCCGTCGGTTTAGCCAGTGGTTTTCTCGAGCCACTGGAGTCCACCAGTATCGCTTTGGTGGAAACCGCCATCGAAAAAATCCGCCACAGCTTTCTACGACCTTATTTCACACAGGCCGATGTTGATCAGTTCAACGAACTCACTGCCCAGGAATACGACCGGGTCAGAGATTTTATTATCCTGCACTACGCACTCAACCAGCGTATCGGTGAGCCATTCTGGGATGAGTGCCGCGCTGTAGTTATACCGCAGACATTGCAGAAAAAGGTGGAAGCTTTTACGAGCAAGGGTGATTTGATCCGTTATCCCATCGAAATCTTCGGCGCACCCAGCTGGCTGGCTATTTATCACGGCTTTGGTGTCTTACCGCAAACTTATGATCTACGGGTTGAACAACTGAATGAAGATTATCTCAAGCAAAGTCTGGCAGAGATGCGCAAATCCATCCGCCATGCCGTGGATTCCGTAATGACACATCAGGAGTTTATTAAAACCCATTGCGCTGTCAGTCAGTAAGCGCCTCTGCGGCACAGTGGCGTGCGATGAATGACCCATGGGTCATCGCCTGATCTGCAGCAACCTGAATCATCTGACGCATGCGAGCCAGCTGGGTCTTCAATTCATTCAAGTCAATATGGTCAGCCCGCTCGTCGTAACGTCGGGCATCGCGACGAAATCCCATATACATGGTAACCCAGCTTTCCTTTTCGAAAGCTTCGGGCTCGTACATCACCACATGCCCCCGACTTTCAAAAACATTCATCTTGTGCGCGAGAGAATCCGGTACCGGCATTTCCTGGCAGAAGCGCCAGAATTCCGTATCGCACCGGGATGTGGCTTTGTAATGCAGAATCAGGAAATCCCGTATGCGCTCAAACTCATGGCGATGCATGCGATTGACTTCAGCCATATCGTGCTCATTGAAACTGGCATCAGGAAAAAACTGCAGCAGTTTGCTGATGCCGGTCTGGATCAAGGAGATGCTGGTGGACTCCAGCGGCTCCAGAAACCCTGAGGCAAGACCCAGCGCAAAGCAGTTCTTGTTCCAGATCTTCTTACGGCACCCGGTTACGAAATCGAATTGCCTCGGCTGCCGGATAGGCGCACCATCCAGATTATCTAACAATGTTTGCCGGGCCGCCTCGTCAGAGGTAAAGCGACTCGCGTATACATAACCGTTACCTGTGCGGTGCTGCAGTGGAATTCGCCACTGCCACCCGGCGTCATGAGCCATTGTACGGGTATAAGGTGCAGGCTCGTCGACCAATTCACTTTGTATTGCAACAGCACGATCACAGGGCAACCAGCACCGCCAATCCTCGTAACCGGTATGCAATGCTTCTTCAATCAGCAAACCGCGAAAGCCGGAGCAATCGATAAATAATTGTCCGACCACTTTAGCACCATTATCCAGGGTCACTGATTCGATGAAACCATCTGCTTCGCGCAGATTGACAGCAACAATTTTACCTTCCTTTCGCACAACGCCACGCATTTCGGCATAGTCGCGCAGGTACGCTGCATAACGCGCAGCGTCAAAATGGTAGGCATAACCATAATCAGCCAGCGGTGTTGGCGGCTTCTCGTGAGGCTGAGCAAAACGTCCCCTGCGCGCAAGCTGAATGGAAAAACTGTAATCCGCTATATCAACAGTTTCTCCCGCTGCACGCAGCCGCGCGATGTAGTGATGAAACTCTACGCCGTTTAAAGGCAATCCGTAGGCAGCAAACGGATGGAAGAATGTAGTGTTTTTCTGATACCAGTTTTTAAATTCAATACCCAGCTTAAACGTGGCGCTGGTTTTTTTGATGAAGTCAACTTCGTCGATACCCAGCGAGAAGTTAAACGCGCGGATGCCGGGAATGGTCGCCTCACCAACACCCACAGTGCCAATCTGCTCCGACTCAATCAAGGTAATTGTGGATGCTTTTTTCTCGAAGAAACGGGCCAGACTTGCCGCCGCCATCCAGCCGGCAGTACCCCCGCCGACAATGACAATATTATTTATCAGCTTATCATCCACGAATTATTCTCCAGCAGGTTTGACGCGAGAATTAAAGCATATCCTTAAGGGCAGATATAGCACTCATCCTTGCCTTTCTGGATATAAGCTGGCCATACATTTGCCCATGTGAGTATGATAGGCGCTCACCCACAATGACTCCGGTTAGTTATGACTTTCAATGCCAAACAATACCAACAACAATTGCAGCAACTCGTTGCAATTCCCTCAGTCAGCTGTGCGGTTCCTGAGTGGGATATGCCGAACCTGCCCGTCATAGAACTGCTGGCGGGATGGCTGGATGACATGGGGCTGCGCACCCAGATCATCCCGCTGGCCCAGAAAGGTAAAGCCAACCTTATCGCCACGCTCGGTGAAGGTGATGGCGGCCTGGTGCTGGCGGGCCACAGCGATACGGTTCCCTACGATGCTCATCGCTGGCAAAGCGATCCCTTCAAGCTCACCGAACGGGACGGAAAACTTTTTGGCCTGGGCGCAACGGACATGAAAGGTTTTTTTCCAGTGGTGATCGAAGCGATAAAACCTTTTCTGCAAACCCCACTGAAGCACCCGATAATCATCCTCGCCACAGCAGATGAAGAAAGCAGCATGAGCGGCGCCCGCGCACTGGCCGCGAGTGGAACGCCCAAGGGACGCTATGCCGTCATAGGCGAACCCACCGGGCTGATACCGGTTCGCATGCATAAAGGCATCATGATGGAAGCTATCCGCGTAGAGGGCAGCAGCGGTCACTCATCCAACCCGGCACTGGGCAAGAGTGCACTGGAAAGTATGAATCAGGTGATGACGGCGTTGATCTCACTGCGTACAGAATTGCAGTCTCGTTATCGTAACCCCGGGTTTGCCGTCGCTGTTCCTACCATGAACTTAGGCTGCATTCACGGCGGCGATGGAGCAAATCGTATTTGCGGCGAATGTGAGCTCCATTTTGACCTGCGCCTGCTGCCAGGCATGGACACCGAAGAGATACGTCATCTTATTCAGCAACGCCTGGACCCTATCGCTCAGGCAACAGGGACAGATATCGTCCTGTCCTCGCTGTTTGAAGGCGTAGATCCCTTTGCCGAGGATGAACAGTCAGAACTGATCAAAGCCTGTGAGGAGCTCACCGGTAATCGCAGCGAAAGCGTCGCCTTTGCTACCGAAGCACCGTTTATGCAGCAACTGGGCATGCAGACTGTCGTGCTGGGTCCCGGCTCAATCGATCAGGCCCACCAACCCGACGAGTTTATCGATACCCGGCAAATTGAGCCGGCCGTCAACATTATTCGAGGCTTGATTCAGAAATTTTGCGTTGCGCAGTAAGAGCGTTAATGGCCGGCTTCTGTTTACCGGCAATTAACGCTAAGCTTGTTTTATTTTGCTATCGGGAAGAGAACAGATCGTGCCGACCAACACCCAGGATTACGTAAAGTGGTTTCGCCACTCTTCGCCTTACATCAATAAACATCGGGGAAAAACTTTTGTCCTGATGCTTCCCGGCGAAGCGCTCAAGCATGAGAACTTCAGCAATATCATTCACGATATCGCTCTCCTGAACAGTCTGGGCGTACGCCTTGTGGTGGTTCACGGCGCTCGACCGCAGATTGATACCCGGCTGGAGCTGGCCGGGATACAAAGCCAATTCCACAACAACCTGCGGATCACCGACAGCGCCAGCTTGAATTGTATCGTCCAGGCGGTGGGCGAAGCGCGGATAACCATGGAAGCGATGCTTTCCACAGGCCTGCCGAATTCCCCGATGCACGGTGCCCACATGCAGGTGCTGAGCGGTAACTTTGCGGTTGCCATGCCCCACGGCGTTATAGACGGCGTCGATCTGCAACACACCGGCAAGGTGCGCAAGGTTAATACCAAGCCGCTGCAGACTGCTCTCGATTCCGGCGCAGTTGCACTGCTTTCACCTCTGGGCTACTCGCCCACCGGCGAAGTGTTCAATCTGTCGTTCAGCGATGTGGCTACTCACGTTGCCACCGCGATCAAGGCCGACAAACTTATCGCCTTTATCGATGGTGACGGCGTGATCAACAACGCCGGTGAAATGTTGCGGGAGCTGTCGCTGCAGGAGTGCAATGCGTTTCTGGAAGCAGAGGGGCACACTATCCATCCCGATCTGCGTCAGGCACTGAGCGCCTGCTATCTGGCCTGCCTGCAAGGTGTGGCGCGCGCGCAATTAGTAAGCTATGCCACCGACGGAGCCATGCTGACCGAACTGTTTACCCGCGATGGCCAAGGCACCATGGTCTATTCAGGCCAGTATGAGCAGCTTCGTACGGCAACCATCGACGACGTGGGCGGAATCATTGAGCTGATCACACCATTGGAAAATGACGGTATCCTGGTGCGCCGCTCACGGGAAGTGCTGGAAACGGAGATCAACAAATTCAGCGTCATGGAAAAAGACGGCACCATTATCGCCTGCGCCGCACTTTATCCTTATGGCGATATGGCCGAACTCGCGTGCGTGGCCACTCACCCTGATTATCGTAAGGGTGGACGCGCCACCAGCCTTATGGCCCACATGGAAAAGCAGGCGCGCAAGCAACAGATCAAGCAACTTTTTCTGCTCACGACGCAGACGGCGCACTGGTTCATTGAACATGGCTTCGCACCAGGCAATCTCAGCGACCTGCCGGTCGCCCGCCAGAATCTGTACAACTATCAGCGCAACTCTAAAATATTTGTTAAGAATCTCTTCTAAACCAGCCGGATCTATGGCCAGCAGGGCCGACACGGCGCTTTTTTGACCTGAGTCCGGTGGGTTACCACCGGGCTTTTCTGCTATGATTGACCACTTTTTATCACTCAGAACAACTGCTTCTACCGAGGTTGGCTATGCCTGTTTACCGCTCCAAAACTACCACCGCCGGCCGCAACATGGCGGGTGCACGCGCGCTGTGGCGTGCAACCGGCATGAAAGACGGCGACTTTGATAAACCCATCATCGCCATTGCCAACTCCTTTACCCAGTTCGTGCCAGGCCATGTGCATCTGAAAGACCTCGGCCAGCTGGTAGCAAGGGAAATCGAGAAAGCGGGCGGCGTCGCCAAAGAGTTCAACACCATTGCGGTGGACGACGGTATCGCCATGGGCCACGACGGCATGCTGTACAGCCTGCCGTCCCGCGACATCATCGCGGATTCGGTGGAGTACATGGTTAATGCTCACTGCGCTGATGCACTGGTCTGCATCTCCAACTGTGACAAGATCACTCCCGGCATGCTGATGGCAGCCATGCGTCTGAACATCCCGGTGGTATTCGTCTCCGGCGGGCCGATGGAAGCAGGCAAGACCAAGCTGTCCGAACATAAACTGGATCTGGTTGACGCCATCATCATCGGTACAGATGACAAGGCAACGGACGAAACAGTCGAGGCCTATGAACGCTCCGCCTGCCCGACCTGTGGCTCCTGCTCCGGTATGTTTACCGCCAATTCAATGAACTGCCTCACCGAAGCTCTGGGCTTATCTTTACCCGGCAACGGCTCAACGCTGGCTACTCACGCAGATCGCGAGAGGCTCTTCCTGGAAGCTGGTCGACTGATTGTCGAGATCACCAAGCGTTACTATGAGCAGGACGATGAAAGCGTCCTGCCGCGCTCCATCGCTACCTTTGCGGCCTTTGAAAACGCCATGGCCCTGGACATCGCCATGGGTGGTTCCACCAATACCATCCTGCACCTCCTGGCAGCGGCCCAGGAAGGTGATGTCCCCTTCACAATGACGGACATCGACCGCTTGTCGCGCAAGATTCCCCAGCTCTGCAAAGTTGCGCCTAATACACCCAAATACCATATGGAAGATGTACATCGTGCGGGTGGGGTTTTTGGCATCCTCGGAGAACTCAACCGCGCTGGCTTACTGCACAATCAGGTGCCGACAGTCCACAGCAAGACGCTGCAGGACGCGCTGAATCATTGGGATATCATCACCACAGATTCGGACGAGGTGAGAAACTTCTACAAGGCTGGCCCTGCGGGTATCCCGACCCAGGTAGCCTTCAGTCAGTCAACCCGCTGGCCAACCCTTGATATCGACAGGCAGGCCGGTTGTATTCGCTCTATGGACAACGCTTATACCAAAGAAGGCGGTCTCGCTGTTCTGCATGGCAACATTGCTATCGACGGTTGCGTAGTGAAGACTTCCGGGGTTGATGAGAGCTGCTGGGTTTTCGAAGGGCCGGCGCACGTCATTGAGAGTCAGGATCAGGCTGTCGAACATATCCTCAGCGGAAAAGTAAAAGCAGGGGAGGTAGTAGTGATCCGCTATGAAGGTCCAAGGGGTGGTCCTGGTATGCAGGAAATGCTTTATCCCACCAGCTACTTAAAATCCAAGGGCCTCGGCCAATCCTGTGCATTGTTAACTGACGGACGCTTTTCGGGCGGCACATCCGGCCTCTCTATCGGCCACGTCTCTCCGGAAGCCGCAGGTGGGGGCAATATTGCTCTGATTCGAAACGGTGACATCATCCGTATTGATATCCCCAATCGCAGTATCAACGTTGCTCTGAGCGACGAAGAGCTGAACCAACGCCGTCAGGAGATGGAAGCCAAAGGGTCTCAAGCCTGGAAACCGGCAGAGAGCCGGCCACGGAAAGTCAGCGCCTCCCTTAAAGCCTACGCCATGCTCGCTACCAGTGCCGACAAAGGTGCTGTTAGAGATTTGAAGTTATTGGATAACTAACCGGATCCCTTATACCGGCTCCTATTTTTTAAATGAATAGGAGCCGACCGGTGTGGGAAACACTAACAATAAAAAAGCCAGCATTTCTGCTGGCTTTTTTATTGTTCCCCGATGCTGAAGCAGTATTAACTCTGCTTCAAAGACTCCACCCGTGCTTTTTCCCTTTCAGCAAAGGTAATGTATTGCTTGGCGAGATTAGCACTGCGCTCATCTTTTGCTGCTTCCTTAAAGGACTTAATAGCCGCATCAAATTTGCCCAGGCTCAACTCAGCATTACCAATAGCAAGTAATGCCTGATCTCTACGCTTTAATTTGCCTTTCTTCAGCGCAGCATTACCCGCTTCGATAGCATCCTCATAACGATCATTGAGGCTGTAAAGCGTTGCCAGTGTGTGCAGCAAGTTGCCGTCATCAGACTTTCTTGCAGCCTTCTCCATCTCAACAAGAGATTTGTTGTACTCGGCTGCAGCACGCCAGGAGTTAGCAAGAAGCTCAAGGTTTTTTGCCGTAGGCTCTATGGACTTGTCCTTGTTAATACCTTTATCCAGCACCTTGGCGGCCTTGTAGGGCACTTCTGCTTCCAGGAAGTATGACGCGAGGATAATCAGATCTTTCTCTGAGGTCACACCTCCCATCAGATAAGCAGTCTCCAACGCAGCCAGCTTCTGCTTGTCCCGCTCAAGAATGCCGTAGACCTGTGCCAGCTGACGCCAGTACGAAGCCTTGGGATAGTGACGCACCAGTTTCTCCAGTACCACCACACCATTCTTATAATCTTCACGTTCGAAATACAAACCGCGCTGCAGACCATACCACGACTCGGCAGGAACTTTACCTTCAGCTTCGCTGATACGCACGGCTTCGTTGATGTTCAACATTGCGTTCTGAGTATCTTCGAGCTGGTAGTAGAGTGTACCGAACAGATAATACTGCTCCGGCTTGATCTCGCTGACGTAATCAGTCCACTTCAACATCATATCCAGTGCCTTACGGTAATTTTCTTCATTACCGTAGAGCTGAGCAATCGTCAGCGTGGTGGATGCTTCAAGGCTTACCGGAATATTAGGAGACTGACGCAACACTAATTCAAAATTCTCGCGCGCCTTTTTAAAGTCCTCTAAACCGTAATAAGCATAGGCATAGAATTGATAAAGCTGCGCCTGCTCATAAGGGTTCAACTTATCCTTATTACGAGCCAAACCATTCAGAATCTCCAGCGCTCTACGTGGATTAGGGTCCGGTGCCTTACCACCTTTCTCAGGCTCAGGCGGCTGCAACTGGTTACCTACCTCAGTCAAACCTTTTGCAAAATCCTGGCTCACACCAGGCAAACGGCGCGGTTCAAAAGTTTTGTTTTTGGCTTTTACCTGCGCTTCAGCAACATCAAATTTAATTAATGTCTGGTTTGGAGCAACCGAGGTAGCTACAAGGGTAACTACACCGGGCGTTATCGCCAATACACTTGCCAGCAATGTTCTGTTGAGAGCAGTTGAAACGATCGACGTAAACGATTTCATATTCATACCTCTCTTACTTCGCCAACTCGTACACGAATCTGTTGCGGACGCCCGGAACTTCTATGGGCACACCATCAACAACTTTCGGGCGATACTTAAATCTTTCCGCAGCACGAATCGAGGCACGATTGAATACAGTGGTCGGTTTACCGTCTTTAGTGGTGCAGTCAATTGCTACCACATCTTTGGTCGAACCATTGACCGTTACGGTAAATTCCACAGTACAGAAGCCTTCAATACCACGCGAAGCAGCATTACTAGGATATTCCGGTGCAACCTTCACGATTGGCAGATATTCACCGTCACCGCTAAAACCACCGATATTCATAGCAATATTGGATTCGAATTTCGGCGCTTCCATATTGATACCATCCAGATTTGCATCTGGCGCATCAAATTCCGGTTCAGGAATACTTGGTGGTGGAGTCTGAGGCTCCTCCGGCTTCTCCGGCTTTACCTCTTCGTAGCGAGTTTCGATCTCAGTTTTTGGCATCTGAATATCAGCGATCTTGGTCTCTTTAACATCCGGAGCCTCACCAAGATCTTTGTTAATCAGTGAATGCATCAAAAACAGGAGCAAGAAGGTGGCAACCACCCCCAAGCCTCCAGCTATACCTACTCTTGCAATGTTCATAGCGGCCTATTTCTTTTCAGTTGAGACAGCGACATCAAGAACACCCGCTTCACGTGCGGCGTTAGTGATATCAACTAACAGCTCGATACTGGCTTCACTATCAGACTGAATAACCACAGTTCCATTGGGATTTTCAGTCAATAGGCGTTCAATAGCCTGACGAACACCGCGAGGATCAACACGGTTCTTATCGATCCAGATTTCATTATTACTGTTAACAGCAATCAGAATGCTGGCGCGTTTCTTTTCATCCCAGGTGGTCGCCTCAGGACGATTCACTTCAACGCCAGCTTCTTTGATAAATGTCGCTGTAACAATGAAGAAGATCAACATGATAAAGACCACGTCGAGCATGGGCGTCAGGTCAATCGCCTGGGGTTCTTCATCCGGTTTTGCACTATTTCTGGCCATGAGAAATCTCTTCGGTTAATTCTTCAGCACATGAACCTTAGTGATCCATCGTCAGGTGATCGGCAAATAATTGACTTTCGCGTTCTGCTATTCGGGTCAGATAAGTGTTGATAAATAGACCGGAGATTGCGGAGACCATTCCTGCCATTGTTGGAATAGTCGCACGAGAAACTCCCCCGGCCATTTGCTTGGCATCCCCACCACCTGTGGTAGCGAGCACACCGAATACCTCAATCATACCTGTTACCGTTCCGAGCAAACCCATCAGCGGACACATTGCAATCAGTGTTGCAATCATATCCATGTTCTGCTGGATCCTGTCGGACATGCGCGAAATCATAGCCTCGCGAATCTGGCGTGCGTTCCAGGATTTACGCTCAGTGCGCGCCTCCCACACATCCAGAGACCGTTGTACGTCACCTTTCAGATTCCCCTTGAAATACCAGACGCGCTCAAACGACAGCGTCCACATTACAAAGGTAAGGGCGGCAATCCAATACATTACCGGGCCGCCCTGATCCATAAAGGCTCCAATGGCTGCAAACGCGTCCATTAATGCCTGCATGAGCTATCTCCTACTTACGTTCAGCGTTTTCGGCGATGATACCTGTGGTCTGCTCATCCAGAATGTGAACGATACGCTTGGCGCGACCGTTAACCAGGGTGTGCATCAATACAACAGGAATTGCAACAACCAGACCTTGTACTGTAGTAACCAGCGCTGCGGAGATACCGCCTGCCATGTTCTTAGGATCGCCAGCGCCAAAGATTGTGATCGCCTGGAAGGTCTCGATCATACCAGTTACGGTACCAAGCAGACCCAACAGCGGTGCAACAGCAGCAATGATCTTCAGAATCGCCAGACCACTCTCAATAGCGGGACGCTCTTTCAGAACAGCCTCTTCAAGCTTCAGCTCAAGTGTTTCGTTGTCAGCCTTCGGATTATCCTCAGCCACCTTCAAGACACGACCCAATGGGTTGTTGAGGTTAGGCTTGGATGACTTCAGCTGAGCATTCACTTTGGCGTTCACGCCAAACAGGTACAGAATGCGCCACAAGCCAAGCAGTACACCGAAGATACCGATAGCGGTAATAACGTAACCAACCAAGCCGCCGTGGTGGAATTGCTCTTCCAGAGTTTCTTTATTAATCAGGGCCGCCAGCAGTGAACCGCCGGTAGGGCCAGTTGGGTCAATACCTACACCAACCAGGCCTGAAGTGGCATTCTGCAGAGCCTTTGCGCCAGAAGAGAAGCCGTCGGGCTGACGAGGCAGCTCTTCGATCTTGCTGCCGTCAAAGCTCAGGTACTGGCCATCAGAAACCAGGTTCCAAACACCGATACGAACAATTTCCTGTTCACCTCTTTCACCGTTTGGCTTGATAACCACACCGTTGAATTTGGTAACACGGCCACCCTCGATCATTTCGCGCTGAACTTCATACCACAGACGCTCAATCTCAGCGATTGTCGGCAGTTTAGTATTGCTGTTCATCTTGTCGATCAGGTCTTCAAGGAAGTCGCCACGATTGGGGTACTGGGCACTCACCAATGAGCTCTCGGTGGCTACACGCAAGTCACCTGCAGTTGATGTCAGGTGGCCAAAGAGTTCGCGCATTGAGCCCAGACGCTCATTGAACTGAGCTCTTTTAGCTGTAACCTGCAACTCTTGATCAGAATGAACTTTTTCCAGACGTTCAGAGCGAGCTTCTTCAGCCTGACGGGTCGATTTTGCCTGGGCCAAAAGGTTGGCCTGGTTAGCCTTGTTGCGTGCAAATTCGGCTTCGCGTTGACGGTGCTCGGCTGACTCGGCAATCTGGGATTTTTTAACCATATCCAGCAGCTGATCGAGCGACGCGGCTTTATCAGACTGAGCCAAAGCGAAGCTGCTGCTCAGCAAACCTGCGGCTACGAGAGCCATGCAGCTTTTTACAAACTTCATCTTCATTGTGCTGCCTCCGGAGCTTGAACAGGTACGGTAATAACATCTGCTGAGGCTTGTTTACGTGCGATACGCAGACCTTTGAGGATCAGGCCACGGTAAGAATCATCCAGCTCTACCCACGCGTTCTGGCTTGCATCCCAAGCACCTGACAATCTGGTATCGGTAGTCTGGTACATCAGTGACACACGGCCAACCTGAAGAATATTGACTTCGCGGTCCTGGCCACCGACATTCAGAGTCGCCTTGTATTCGTTAACGAAACGGCCGTAATCGGATTCAATTTTGTAGGCTTCAAGCACCTGACGGAATTTCTCGGATACGGAGATATCAGCGCGGTCCTGATTGTCACGCAACATCTGAATACGGGCAGTGCGCTCTTCCAGGAGGAATGGTTTGTCCAGGGCAATAAATTGCTCAAGACCATCCAGCATACGCATGATCAACGGCTGGATCTGGCGTTCAACGACGGTCACCTGCTCGATAGATGCATCGAGATCCTTGATAACTTGAAGCTGGGCAGCAACTTGTTTTTCTAACTGGGCGTTATAAACACGCAGACCTTCAATTTCTTTACTGACCGCTTTGAACTCCTGGGTAAGGTCATCAGTTTCCTGAGCCAGTCGATCAATACGTTTTTGTGATTCTTGTGCCAAGGTCGTTTTGGTCTGACCTACCTGGAGAATGTTGTCCAGGGTTTGATCTGCCTGAGCAACGCTACCCATTAGCGCGCCGGCAGAAAGCACTGTGGATAAAACCACGGCTTTCAATCGCTGTTTTTTCATATTCCCCCCAACTCGGGTGCTTCATCAAGTGAGTTTGCGACAGTAACGGAAGTGCCACAGACGCGTTATCCACGTAGCCTCGGAAGCGAGGCAATTAAGAACGCCGCATTGTAATAAGAGCTTTCGCTCACATTCAATGTTTTATCCAAAAGGTTTCCTACGTGTGTATTTAGGTATCACCGGAGTAACAGTGACATATTTCAAAGCAAACCATAAGTAACAATTGATTAAAAACCAGCCCTAATGAGCAAATTATGCTCAATTTGTCATAATTAATGGTTCTTAAAGATTTTTCCTTAGGCGATTCTTTCATACACCATAAAAACATGAGGTTCGGATGAGGAGGCATCACCTTCTACTTCCGAAACTTTTAACCATTCCTTGGGAGATAATTCCGGGAAATAAGCATCTCCGGAAAAAATTTTCTTAATCTTCGTCAAATAGATCTTCTGGGCATGATTTATGCTGGCGCGATAAACTTCGGCTCCACCGATCACCATGATCTCAGCATTCCCACCTCCAGCGACAACTTGTTCGGCCAGTTTTTTGGCGCCTTCGAGATCATGCGCCACCAACACACCCTCTGGACCCTGCCAATCCAGCTGGCGCGTCACCACAATATTGGTGCGCCCCGGTAAAGGCCGACCGATGGACTCATAAGTCTTGCGCCCCATGATGATCGGTTTTCCCATCGTTACCGTCTTGAAGTACTTCAGGTCCTCCGACAGATGCCAGGGCAGCCGATTTTCGCAGCCAATTACATTGTTGGCTGCAGCAGCAACAATAAGAGCTAGTTTCACCTGGGTTGTACTCCTTGCCTTGCGCTTAGTTATATGGCTATTGGCGCAATAATACGCGGATGGGGTTCGTAACCTTTAAACTCAAAATCCTCAAGCTGATAATCAAAAATGTCTTTCGGACGACGTTTAATGATCAGGTTGGGCAATTTTTTTGGCGCACGGTTCAATTGTTCGAAAACAATTTCATCAGTGATGTGGTTGTTGTACAAATGGCAGTCACCAAAGGTATGGACAAAGTCACCTACTCCCAGATCACACTGCTGCGCCACCATATGGGTTAGTAATGCATAGCTGGCAATATTGAATGGCACACCCAGAAACAGGTCAGCGCTGCGCTGGTACAACTGGCAGGACAGCTTACCTTCAGCCACATAGAACTGAAACAGCGTATGGCAGGCAGCCAGAGCCATGCGGCCCTGAGCCACATTTTCCTGAGGGCTTATGGACTCATCAGGCAGATCAGCGGGGTTCCAGGCGCTGACAATCAAGCGGCGGGACGTGGGGCGAGTCTTAATCTGTTCAATGACCTGGGAGATCTGGTCAATGGTGCTGCCGTCCGGACAGGCCCAGCTCCGCCATTGTTTGCCATAGACCGGCCCCAGCTCACCATCGGCAGTCGCCCATTCATTCCAGATACTGCAACCCCTTTCCTGTAACCAGTTGACATCTGTACGCCCCTGAAGGAACCACAATAACTCTATGATGACGCTTTTCAGATGTACGGTCTTGGTAGTAATCAGCGGAAAGCCTTCCGCCAGATCAAATCGAAGCTGGCGACCAAAGACGGAGCGGGTTCCGGTCCCGGTACGGTCGCCGCGCTGGATGCCGTTCTCCACGACATCGCGCATCAGGTCCAGATATTGTTTCATTTATATGACTCTCTCATGCGTCCGCTTATTTACTGGCGGCAATGGAATCCGAGGTTCTGGAAGGCCAGTAGGCGTAGATAATCAAACCGAGCCCCAGAATAAAAAGAGGTATGGACAAGAGTTGGCCACGGGTCATCCAGCCCATCAAATCGAAGCCGATGTGACTGTCAGGTTCACGCACAAATTCAACGAGGAATCGGAAGCTGGCGTAGAACACCAGGAAGAGCCCACACACTGCGCCACGAGGCCGCGGTTTACGGGAAAACCAGAAGATGATGATAAATAACACCAGGCCTTCGAGCGCAGCCTGATAAAGCTGCGAAGGATGGCGGGGTAGGCCTGAAGGGTCCCGCGGGAAGATCATCCCCCAACGACTGTCGGTTATCCTTCCCCAGAGTTCCTGCCCGATAAAGTTTCCAAGGCGACCAAAACCAAGTCCGAGCGGTACCGCAGGGGCAATAAAATCCATCAAGGCAATGTAAGGTTTGCGGATGCGATGAGCGTATATCAGCATTGCCACAATCACACCGATCAATCCGCCATGAAAAGACATCCCACCTTCCCATACCCGGAACAGCCACAGCGGATCGTTCATCCAGGCGTCAAATTGATAGAGCACCACATAACCCACCCGACCACCGATAATGACACCGAAAGCGCCATAAGTAATCAGATTTTCCACCTGTGTTTTGTTGATCAGTGCGTGGGGCGCTTTGGTCCGCTGCATGGCAATCAGCCAAGCACTGGCGAAAGCCAGCAGGTACATGATGCCATACCAGTGAATCTTCAGGGGACCAATAGCCAGTGCAACAGGATCAATCTCGGGGTAGGTCAACATAGGTAAAAAATTGCCTTGTGGAATCCAGAACGCGGCCAATGATACACGAATGGTCGCCTGATCACGCCACCGCAGAAGTTAAGTCATGCAAACGCCGGTATTTACCAGCGATCAATCCTGCGCTGAGGGCCGTATCAAGCGCGTGACGCCCGCATCCCGGAGCGCCTGATCCACTCGCTGGCGGATCTGTTCGGCATTGATCATCAACATGACTTCCTGTAACAGCTTCTTCGCGTCTTCGAGGCTGATGCTGCGAATAACCGACTTCACCTTGGGAAGGTTGGTGGCATTCATAGACAGCACATCGTATCCCATGGCCATTAACAGAATAGCGGCGCCAGGATCTCCCGCCAGTTCGCCACAGATGCTCACACTGACATGTTCTGCATGGGCCTCAGTGACAATATGCTGCAGCGCCCTCAGAACTGCCGGATGAAAGGCCTGGTAAAGATCTGCCACCCGCGCGTTATTGCGATCTACCGCAAGAAGGTATTGCGTCAGGTCATTGCTGCCCACGGACAGAAAATCCACCCGCGTTGAGATTTCCCGAACCTGATAAACCGCAGCCGGTACTTCAATCATCACCCCGATATGGGGCATCTTGACCTTGAAGCCCTCTTCCAGCAGCTCATTAAAGACGCGATGGATAAGCAGTTTTGATGCATCCAGTTCCGCCACATTGGTGATCATCGGCAGCAGGATGCGTAAATTATCCAGCCCTTCGCTGGCCTTGATCATGGCGCGCAGCTGGGCGAGAAAGATCTCAGGATGATCCAGGGTTACGCGGATGCCACGCCACCCAAGGAAAGGGTTGTCTTCTTCGATTGGGAAATAAGGCAGCGCCTTATCACCGCCAATATCCAAGGTCCGCATGGTCACTGTATGGGGGGCGAAGGCTTCCAGCTGCTCACGATAGATGGCGCGCTGCTCCTCCTCGCTGGGGAAACGATCCCGCAATAGAAAGGGCACTTCTGTCCGGTAGAGTCCTACCCCTTCCGCTCCCCGCTCAAGCGAACGCACCACGTCGGTCATCAGCCCGGTATTAACCCACAATGGCAGACGATAATGGTCAAGGGTTTCACAGGGCAGGTCCTTGAGCGCTTCCAATCCTTTAACCAGCTCCTGCTCCTCAAGGAAGATGGCTTTATAGTGTTTGCGCAGCTGCGGGCCGGGATCGCTGTAAACTGTTCCTTTATATCCATCTACGATGACCGCGCGCTGATCCATCTGGGTATAAGGGAGATCTACTGCCCCCATGACTGTAGGAATATCCATGGCGCGGGCAAGAATAGCGACGTGCGAGTTACCGGAACCGAGTACTGATACCAGGCCCGCCAGCTTTTCCTTGGGAATCTCACCCAGCATGGATGCGGTCAGCTCTTCGCCGATAAGAATGGTTTTATCAGGGTATACCCGGCATTTCTGATTGGATTCCTGCAGGTAGGCCAGCACCCGCCGCCCCAGATCGCGCAAGTCAGTAGCCCGCTCACGCAGATAGGGGTCATTCATGCTGTTAAAGGTATTCTCGTGCTCCAGGATAACCTCAGCCCAGGCGTAGGAGGCGTTGGTACCGCTGCGGATGCGCTCAGTCACCTCGCGGGCCAGAGACGCGTCGTCCAGCATGGCCAGATAGGCATCAAACAGGGCCTGCTCCTCACGATTGATGCGACTGCGTAATTGCTCACCTAAGGCTTTAATATCTTCGCGTACCGACATCAGGCAACGCTGGAAAAAGGCCAGCTCAGCCTCTACGTCAGTACATGCTTTATAAGGAACGGAGCGAAGGTCGGCCGGTGGAGTGATGACCACAGCCTCGCCGATGGCGATACCAGGCGCGCCCGAAACTCCGACAAACTTGGCCTGCGCAGCCTTGGTACCCACGGTATCCATGGCACCCGTCGCCTCAGCATGGGCGATAACGCCGGCGAGCTGGGCTGACATGGTCACCAGAAAGGCTTCATCCCCTTCATCAAAACGCCGTTGCTCGGCCTGCTGAACAACCAGCACACCCAGCACCTTGCGATGGTGAATAATCGGGACCCCGAGGAAAGAACTGAAACGCTCTTCACCGGTTTCAGGAAAATATTGATAACTCGGGTGGGTCTCGGCATGTTCCAGGTTCACCGGCTCCTCACGCATGACGACACGGCCTACCAGCCCTTCACCGGGACGCAGGCGCACCTTGCCCACCGCGTTGGTGTTCAAACCATCGGTAGCCATCAATACGTAATCGCCGGAGTGATTTCTAAGGTAGACAGAACAGACCTGGGTACCCATGGCCTGTTTAACGCGTGAGACAATGATCGCCAGCGCTGTCTTCATGTCGCGGGCGGCATTGACTTCCTGAACAATACTGCGAAGTGAATTTAACATCGAGTGGACTGCCTGGTTGTTGTCTGTCGGCGACCTGCTTGCACAACAACCGGAGGTTGCAGGTCTGGCAGGTCACTCGGATTCAGGGACTTCTCACGGATACCAGGTAACGTATGTCCTTGAGAAGCTTATCTGGCTCCCAGTAAGGTAGCATGCACGCCGCCGGAAACCGACGCACGCCCGCTGTGTACTCCATCTTCCAGCTGGCTGTGGTCCAGCGACAGCTCTTTTAATGCCCGCCGATAGACATCACGTTTGAAGGCCACCACCTTACTTAACGGATACCAGTAGCTGACCCAGCGCCAGTCATCAAACTCAGCACGCCCGCCATTTTCCAGGCAGATCCGGCTTTCATCCGTCCGCAGCCGCAGCAGAAACCATTTCTGTTTCTGGCCGACGCAGAGTGGCTGGGAGTTGTGCCGCACCAGACGGCTCGGCAGACGATAGCGGAGCCAGCCACGGGTACAGGCCAGAATCTCCACGTCTTCCGGGTGGAGACCTATTTCTTCATGAAGTTCACGGTAGAGCGCCTGCTCCGGGGTTTCATTGGCATTGATGCCGCCTTGCGGGAACTGCCAGGCATCCTGCCCGCCCACGCGCCGCGCCCAGAGCAATTGGCCCCGGTCGTTGGTAAGCATGATGCCCACATTGGGGCGAAATCCATCATTGTCTATCACGGGAGTGAATATCCTGGCTGGCAAGCAGTCTTCAGGACTGCTCAGTCATCTTGTTCGGTTATGATTCTACATAGCACATGCGGGCTATTGTTCCACAAATCTGCCGTATACAGCAATTCACTAAACCGGGCGTAGTCGCCCCGCAAATCCGGGAATCCACACATAGTTGTTGAGTGGGGTGCTTACAATCGCTATGCTAGCCGCCACTTCGAACAAACCCCTTCAGGTGTGCTGTGGCTCTCGCAATCTTTGACCTCGACAATACCCTGATCGCCGGCGACAGCGATCACAGTTGGGGTGAATTTCTGGTTAACAAAAAGCTGGTTGATGCCGTTGAGTATCGCCGGCAGAACGACCTCTTTTATCAGGCGTACAAAGATAGCACCCTGGACATCCATGCCTATCAGCGCTTTGCCCTCTCCCCCCTGGCTCGCTTCACCGCCACCGAGCTGGCCGAGCTGCACCAGGAGTTCATGGCCACCTGCATTGAGCCGTTGATGTTGGTCAAGGCACAGACGTTGCTGCAGCAGCACCGCAACAATGGTGACTATCTGTTGATCATCACCGCGACTAACAGCTTTATTACCCATCCTATAGCCAAGCACCTGGGAGTGGATCATATCCTGGCCACCGACCCGGAGGTTGTGGATGGCTGCTACACCGGTGAGATCCTGGGCACGCCCTGCTTTCAGGAAGGCAAGGTGATTCGTCTGAATGAATGGCTGGCCACAACCGGTCATTCCCTTGATGGCAGTTACTTTTACAGTGATTCGATTAACGACCTTCCCCTTCTGGAGCTGGTTACCCATCCGGTGGCTGTCGACCCGGACGAACGCCTGCGCCAGATCGCCGAAGGGCGCAACTGGCCGGTCATCAGCCTGCGCGATTAACAGGCAACCCTTACCAACCTGTTCAGGGATCTCTTTACCAAATATCGTGAACCACACCTTTGCTACGGCTTTCGCCCTGCTGATCACACTCCTGTGCTGCACCTCAGCTATTGCTAATGATCCCTCCACCGATGATCTGGAAAAAGCTACCCGCTCTGTCTGGGAGCTGGGCCTTCAGTCATTGATCCAGACGGAGCAGTCCAGCCGCAACCTTTCCGCACAACTCGACCTGTTTCTGGCAGAACCCACCGCGACGGGGCTGACGCAGCTGCGTCAGGAATGGCGCAACTGCCATCAGCAGTGGCAACACCATGCTCCGTGGATGGCGCTGGCCCGGAGTCAGCCTCGGCATTTCGCCACCTTGAACCGCCATTATTTTTCCATTGACGCCAGTGATCTCCAGCCCGGATATCTGGATGCCGTGCAGGGTTACCCCTTCACCGGCATCGTCAATGACATCTCTATCGTGCTGACGGCAGATAATCTGCGGCAACAACACGGATTGACGGACCACCGTGAAGTCAGCCTGGGATTCCATGCGCTGGAGTTTCTGCTGTGGGGTGAGCAAGGCGAGCGGCCTTTTAATGACTTTACCGCGATAACCGATATCAGCGCCGAGCAGAACGCTGCCGGCCTTACCACCAGCGACCTGCCTAACAACCGGCGCCGGACACTGCTGCGACTGACCACGCAGCTGTTGGCCGATGACCTGCAGCGCCTGCGCCAGGATTGGCAGAACCCACTCAGCGCCACCAGTCGGAGTTACCTGCAGCTCCCACCACCAAGGCGACTGGAGATTCTGCGTCACACGCTGCGCGAACTGCTGGCGCTGGAACTGCCGGATCAGCTGCTCCAGTTTGCAGGCAGCGATCAGAGCGCACATCACAATCAGTTTGCCGGTGATACCCAGCAACACTATCTGGCGGTACTGACGGGAGTGGAAACGCTGCTGACGCAGGGCGAGTCGCCTCTATTGAATCAGCTGCTCACACCAGAAACCGCCCCGGACTGGCAGCGGCAGTTGCAGAACCTGATTGCCGGTTTGAACGAGGCGATGCAGGAGAAGGAAGAAGGCGGCACCAGCAAGCTGGCCAGCCTGCGGGAACAACTGCCACTGCTGGCTGTAGCGCTGGCCGGTGAGCCGGCAGACACTACAGCCGAACGGCCTTAATAGTCACGGTAGATAGACGCGGGCAAAGACGGCTTTAAGATAATCGGTTTCGGGGATTGCCGGATGGACCGGGTGATCTGGCCCCTGCCCGCCCTGCCCGATAATCTGCACATGACGATCCAGATGGCGACCCGCACCCCGGACAATGTCCAATAATGTATCGTGCTGCAGGTGCATGGAGCAGGAGGCAGAAACCAGCAACCCATCCCGACCCAGCAGGCGCATACCCAATTCGTTGAGGTGGCGATACGCCGCCTCCCCGGATTTCTGGTCTTTGCGCCGCTTGATGAAGGCGGGCGGATCAAGCACCACCACATCAAACTGCTCGCCCTCTGCAATCAAATGCTTCAAGACGTCGATAGCCTTGCCGTGAATGGCGCTGACTCGGTCAGTTACACCATTTAATTCGGCGTTACGCTCCACTCCATCAAGGGCCGCCTCCGAGGCATCCACGCAGACGACTTCGCGGGCACCAGCCTGGGCAGCCTGCACACCCCAGCCACCGATGTATGAAAAGACATCCAGCACTCGCTTATCTTTCACATAAGCCTGCAGCTGGGCGCGGTTCATCCGGTGATCGTAGAACCAGCCAGTCTTCTGCCCCCCGTGCACCGGTGCCAGGAAGCGGGTGTTGTTTTCCACCAGTTCAACCCGTTCCGGCACCTCACCGTAAGCAACCTCGACGTATTCCGGCAGGTCTTCCAAGGAGCGCGCACTATGGTCATTGCTCAGCAATATGCCCTGCGGTTTAAGGACCTGGACCAGCGCTTCAACAATCTCGTCTTTCACCTGCTCCATGCCGGCACTGGCAATCTGCACGACCAGGAAGGCACCGAAACGATCCACCACCAGACCCGGCAGCAGATCAGCATCGCCGAAGATCAGGCGGTAGTAGGGCTGATCAAAGGTCAGTTCCCGCAGAGCCAGCGACTGCTTGATGCGGTGAACCAGCAGGGATTTGTTGAGCGGATATTTTTCACTGCGGCTGATCAGCCGTCCGCAGATGAGCGCATTAGGGTTCATCAAGGCAATGCCGAGAGGCTTGCCGTTGTGACTGGTGACCAGCGCCTGTTCGCCCGCCGCAAAATTTTTTAAGGGAGTGCGTTCAACATCCACCTCATTGCTATAGATCCAGAGATGGCCCAGTTTCAGGCGGCGGTCGGCTTGGGATTTGAGAGTCAGGACAGGCAGGGACATGGGAAAATCCAGTAAGTAGGAAAAGGGGCTGGCGGAAAGCGCGCGATTATAGCGATAAAGACCCCGCGCTCGCGAGCAGACAGACAGCCGGCCTGCACATCAGCTGTCCAGCTCCACCGCCAGAACCTTCTGTCCCTCAAAGCGTTCCCGGTCCGCCGAGGTGGCACTTTCTTTACATTCCCCCTTCAACCAGAGGTGATAACGGGAGAGGCTGCGGTCAAGCTCGATGTAGCCCTCCCGGCAATAGTCCATCTGTTTAACCACGTAAGCGGCATTTTGTTGGAGGCGCTCATAGGTCTTGCGATTGATATCAATCCCACCCCGGTTATTCGACTGTTGTCTGGGTCCGCTGTGATGCACGACGCGGATGTGGTTAGGAATGGCGTCATCCGGCCACTTCAGCCGATAAATGAACATTTTGCTGTTATTGGACAGGATGTCGATCTCCAGCGTCTCCTGCATACCCTCATTGGCGTAACTGCGTCCTGCGGTACCGCATCCCACAGACAGAGCTGACAGGCCGAGGATCAGAGCAGCCACAGCGGCTGATCGAAGGAACTGGCGGGACATTTAATTATTCTCCGTTGCTTAAAGATATGACGCCTGTGGCCGACAAGTTCTGCAAGGGCAACCTCCGGCTGTCCGCGTCACCCTAAAACATTTTGCTTACAGCGCCAACCGCGCAGGGCGAGGAATTTTCATGTATTCACGTCTTATCCGCTACCGCCTCGTTGGATTGGTCGCCGGCTGTCTGCTGGTGAGTGGCGGTATCACCGCCGAAGAATTGCCGGTCATCGAAGAGCCCGTACCCGCCGGTGACTTCCCGCTGCCAAAAAATATCGCCGTTAAGCCGGATGAAGAGTCCCTGGGCAACCGTCCTCATCCGACACCGTTTGTGGTGTCTAATTCCTCAACCCGCCACACAGTCGATCTTGATCATCCCGGACGCCGCAACCAGTGCGGCCATGCCGCCACGAATCCCTATCACAAGGCGCTGGCCATCACTCGTTTTACCCGAACCGAAGCAGACTCCGCCAAAGCCGGCGGGCTGCATCAGGTGGAGGAGGAACTGCCGTCGCTGCTGAGCCAGCATCTGCAGAACCGGCACGCGATCCTGACGCCTGTTCATCTGCCCCAGAGCCTCGCTTCCGCCAGTGATCTGCGGGTCTCGAATCAGGTCCAGCAGCTTGCCCGCACCCACCGCACCCAGTTTGTGATCACCGGCGAGATCCTGGACATGTCAATGGCGTATCCGGGAGCCACCTATGCCCCCAGCCTGTATACCCGTTTTGTCAACGGCGTCCACGACACTCTGGGCGTGAAGACGCGCTTTGATAAACGCGACCGCCACTTCGCCTTTCAGCTGAGCCTGCGCGATGGCTTTACTGGTCAGGTACTGTTTCAGAAGCGCTATGCCACCTATGGCACCTGGAATTTACGCAATCGCCGCGATGTGGATTTTGGGTCGGCCTTATTCTGGAAGACCGATTACGGTGAGCAGATCAGTGGACTGGTGGGTAAGGCCGGCAACGAACTGGCCGCAGCCATTCAATGCCAGCCCTATATTACGCGCGTGGAGAGCCGTCCGAGCGAACAACAGATTCTGTTGCACAGCGGGGCCAACAACGGCTTGCGGGCGGGCGACCGCATGACCCTGTATCAACTGGTGGTGCAGCCCGTGCAGGGTGAATATCAGCTTTACGATACCCGACTGGTGGACCGGCAGGCAGTGATCGAGCTGCGGGAGGTGTACCCTTCTCACAGTGTGGCCGTGGTCAGCAGCGAGTACCTGCTCTCGGGTCAGTACCTGGCCGTCGCTCCCTGATAAATCAGGGAGCAGCTTATGACCGGGGCTTGCTCAGCTGCTGCAGGTATTCGTCATGGGTGGGCAGGGTCCTGACCATGCCGTGGATCGCCGCTTTCGCCATCTTCAAGGTTTCGCCAATCTGGTCATAATCCACGTTATCTACGCGTGGACAATGTTTGCGCGGACGAATCCCCATCCCTTCAAACACAGACTGCCAGCTGGAGCCGCGGAATAATTCATCTACGCCCTCGCGCAAGGCTCCGTGCCCACGAAATAAATCAATGCGCTCCTGCAGGGAATCCGGCAGTGTCATCTGCTGGCACCAGCGCCAGAATGGGGTGTCCTGCCGCTGGGTTGCACAATAATGCAGGACGATGAAATCCCGCACTTCTTCATAGTCGCCGGCCATGCGCCGGTTGTATTCGCGGACCAGACTGGGGTCGCAATCCTGATCAGGGAAGTAACGCAGGAAAAAATCCACACCACGGGCAATCAGGTGAATAGCCGTGGATTCCAGCGGTTCCACAAAACCTGCGGCGAGTCCCAGAGACAGGCAGTTGTGTTTCCACATCTGCCGCCGCCGGCCGGTGACGAAGGGAATCACTCTGGGTTCTTCCACGCGAGGGCTGTCGATCGCCCGTAACAGAGTGGATTTAGCCTCAGCGTCACTGCAGAAGCGGCTGGAATACACATACCCGTGACCAATTCGGTGTTGCAGGGGGATACGCCAGGTCCAGCCGGCCTTGCGGGCGGTCGCCAGGGTGTAGGGCTGGGTCGGTTCGGTGTGTTCGGTCTTGACGGCGATGGCCCGGTCGCAGGGTAGAAATTCTGACCAGTCCTCGACATCCACCCCCAGTGTTTTCTCGATCAGGAGCGCCTTGAAACCGGTGCAATCGATAAAGAAGTCGGCTTCAATTTCGCGGCCATCGGCTAATACCACCTTATCGATAAAGCCGTTATCCCGCTGGATAACCTGCTGAACAATACCCTCCGTACGCTTCACGCCGCGCGCTTCGGAATACCTGCGGAGATAGCGGGCCACCAGATGAGCATCCACATGCAGCGCGTAGTTGGCGCCTCCGATAGGTGTGTTCTGTGCTTTGGTCGGTGGGAAAAAGCGGCCATTCTCGGCCATAACACTGCAGGGGGAGAAATCCAGCAGGGATGATGCTTCACCCTGCATCCGGGCTTTGAGCCAGCACTGGTAAAAATCATGATTGCCGATCTTGTTGCCGATCACGCCGAATGGATGGAAATATTTTTCATTGCGCTGGTGCCAGTCAACAAATTTGATCCCCAGTTTGTAGGTGGCCTGGGTCTCACGCACAAAATCCTGCTCATCAATACCCAGACGCCGGATCAGGCCGACAAAGGGCGGTACGGTTGATTCACCAATGCCAATGGTCCCTATCTCGGACGATTCCACGAGTTCAACCTGACAGAGGTCATTCTTCAGGTGAAAAGACAGCATGGACGCTGCGATCCAACCTGACGAGCCGCCGCCGATGATGACAATTTTTTTAATGGGCTTCATAACCTGAATTCTGTTTACTTAGTCGATAGAGCTACCACTGATTATTTTCCACCATCACCCCGGATGCCCCAGGCTCGCGCTGCGTGCTGTAGTTCCAGTAGGCAGCGCTGGATACCTGGATCGCCTTGCGCAGGACATCGATGGCTTTATGACGCGGGAAACTCGCACGCCAGGCCAGTGCCAGGGTGCGCTTGGGAGCCGGTTCGGTAAACGGCCGGGTCACCAGCAGGTTAGGTGCATAAAGCGATGTCTGGGCAGCGGACAGTGGCAGGATGGTGATACCCAGCCCCGAAGCCACCATGTGACGCAGGGTTTCCAGGGTACTGCCTTCGGCGGCAGTGTGAATCCGCTGGGACGTGCGTTCCTCGCTGGACTGCAGATGCGGACAGGTGGCGAGTACCTGATCCCGGAAGCAATGCCCTTCTCCCAGCAGCAGTACGTCCTGATCATCCAGGTCGCTCGGATCAATGGCTTCTTTATTGGCCAGCGGGTGGTCGTGAGGCATCAGGACCACGAAGGATTCATCAAATAGCGGCTGGGTGACTACGTCCGGCTCGGTAAACGGTAGGGCCACAATGATCACATCCAGCTCGCCGTTACGCAGTTTTTTACCCAGGGTCGCGGTGTAACCTTCCTCAACGTATAGCGGCATACGACTGGCGAGCTTCTGCAGGTGGGGAATAAACTGCGGCAGGAGATATGGTCCAATGGTAAAGATTGCGCCCACCGCCAGTGGGCTGCTCAACTGATCCTTGCCGGCATCGGCGATGTCTTTGATGGCAGCCGTCTGCTCAAGCACCCGGTGCGCCTGGGCTACGATCTGTTCTCCCAGGGGGGTGGGCTGCACGCGGGTCTTGGTTCTTTCAAATAGCGCCACCCCCAGCTCATCTTCCAGCTTTTTAACCGCAATACTCAGCGTCGGCTGGCTGACATGACAGCGATCAGCAGCGCGGCCGAAGTGCTGCTCCTGCGCGAGAGTGACGATATAACGCAGTTCTGTAAGAGTCATGAGTCAGGTTTCCGTAACGATTGTTGCTGTTCCGAAAGGCCGGCAGGCGTTCAACCGGATCTGCCAGCCTGATTTCTTACCTTCGGATGATACCGGCCAACAGGAGGCCGGGAGCGGGTTTAGACACATCATACGCCTTTATGATCGTTCTCCCCAGTTTCCATTCCGGCTCCCCGACCAAGGGCGGCAGCACCGGTACGCCCGGTGGTCGCCGCAGGCATAGTCAAAATTTATGGCATTTTAATTGTTACTCCAAGGTGATTCGATTACAAATCAGCCTCTCATTCGCCCGACCTTCAGCAGGTTCGGCTGTTTTTACCCGGATTCATACAATAACAAGGCGTTTTCAGCGGTGATGGTATGTCAGTAGCCCAACTTTCTGTCGTTTTTTTCCTGCAAATGTTCATTATCCTGGCCTGTTGTCGCCTGGCCGGCTGGCTGGGACAGAAATACCTCAAACAGCCCCAGGTCGTCTGCGAGATGATCGCTGGCGTGATTCTCGGACCATCACTGTTCGGTCTGCTTACCCCCGAGCTGCAGCAGTTGGTCTTTCCGGCTGAAACCAAGGGCATCCTCTATGTCGGGGCCCAGCTTGGCGTGGGGCTGTATATGTTCCTGGTCGGACTGGGCTTCCGCGGGGACCACTTCAAAAGCAATATCGGCAGCGCGGCTTCTGTCTCCATCTCCGGCATGGCAGCGCCTTTTGTTGTTGCCATCCTGATTACCCCTTGGCTTATGACTGTGCCGGGACTCTTCTCCGAAAGTGCCAGCCGCTTTGATGCAACTTTATTCATGGGAGCCGCCATTGCGATTACGGCCTTCCCCATGCTGGCCCGGATTATCCACGAGCGCGGCTTGAGTCACACCCAGCTCGGCACTCTGTCGCTGTCCGCCGGCGCTATTGATGACGCCGCTGCCTGGTGCGTCCTGGCCATCGTCCTCGCCAGTTTCGGTGCCGGCTCAGGTGTCGCAGTGACGGCCATCGGTGGCGGCATTGTCTTTGCCAGCCTGCTGATCTTTCTCGGCCCTCGCCTGCTCGCCCCTCTGGGCCGGATGGCTGACCGCGATCTGGCGCGGAGCCAGGAAATCAGCCCCTCCCTGCTGGCCGTGGTCCTGATGCTGTTTATGCTGTGTGCATTCACGGCTGATGCCATTGGCCTGCACGCTGTGTTCGGAGGCTTCCTCCTGGGAACCGTCATGCCGCGCGGTTCCCTCAGTACGCAGGTAAAACAGAAGCTGGAACCTATCGTGGTTATCCTGTTGCTGCCCATGTTCTTCACCTACTCCGGCCTGAATACCCAGCTGACGATGGTTAACAACCTGGAGCTTCTGGTCATTGCCGCCGCCGTGCTCGCCAGCTCGATCCTCGCCAAGTTCGGCGCCTGCTGGGCTGCCGCCCGACTCTCGGGTCACGACAACCGCACGGCACTGGGCGTAGGGGCGCTCATGAATTCCCGCGGGCTGATGGAGCTGATCATCATTAATATCGGCCTGCAGGCCGGGGTTATCGGCCCAGCTCTTTTCTCCATGCTGGTGATGATGGCCATCGTGACCACGCTCATGGCCTCACCGCTGTTTGAAGCCGTCTACGGCAGAAGTGCCCGGGAGCGCGGTGAGCTGGAGGCTCTGGACCCGGCTGGCCACTGAGGCCAGCCACCCATCCGCCTTGATGATACCCCTGAGACGCAAGTCCTGCGGGGCAATCAGCCGACATCGGTGCTGATGGTGCTGCCAGCCACCTGCCAGACCGGCTGCATCTGATTTATCCCGATTAAATAGGACTTGCACGAACCCCCGGAAAACTGAACAATCCCGCCAGATTCGGAACCGGCCGCGCCCGGTCGCCCACTCCACATCCGCAATACAATAGAACACGAGTAATATGAGCGAGCTTTTTATCCTGCAGAATCATGACAAGCTGTTTCTTGGACGCCAGAAAGAGTGGCTGGACGGACGCGATCCCGCCAGCCTGTTCAAGACACCCCACAAGGACGAAGCCGTCAATCAGGTATTTGAAATCAGTTCCAAGGATTACACCCAGCGCATCAAGGTGGTGAGCTGCAAGGTGAACGAGAAAGGTTTGCCGATTATTGATGCCGAACTGCTGGGGGATGCCCAGCCGGCTTCCGCTCCGCTGTTTGCCAGTGAGGCTCCAGAAGAGGCCAGTGAAGCTGATGAATCTGCCTTGCGCGAGGATGCCGCCTCTGACGCTGACGATCTGGTCGGAGATATTGTCTCTGGTGCTGAGGACTCCGCCGAGGAGGACCAGCTCCATGAATCCGACGAGGCAGAAGCCGAAGGTAATCAGCCTTCACTGCTTTAAACGGGAATATTTGATCCGGATTTCAGGCCCGTGAATCCCGCGTGAGGCTTCCTGATTTCTCTGCGTTATTTAAGCCTTCGCTGTCACTCTGCTGCAGCGCTTTATGAGGACACCAGCTTGTCGCAACCATCACCATCATCAACTCCGCCCGGGCAAGCCTCGTCATTCCAACAGTTGTTGCGGGCGTTTTCACAGCCGCACAACAACGCCACTTTTGCCGGTATCCTGCGCGGGCTGGAGAAAGAGAGCCTGCGTGTGCTGCCAGACGGCACCCTTGCACAGACTGATCACCCAAGCGGGCTGGGCTCAGCGCTCAAACATCCTCATATCACGACCGATTACAGTGAAGCGTTACTGGAATTTATTACCGAACCCTTTCGCAAGGTCGATGACCTGCTGCAACAGCTGGAAGACGTACATCGCTTCACTTATCAACAACTGGACCAGCAAGGCGAGCGCCTCTGGCCTGCCAGCATGCCCTGTGCGCTGGGCTCCGACGATCAGATCCCCGTTGCCCGTTACGGCACTTCCAACAGCGGTACCATGAAGACCATCTACCGTGTTGGCCTGGGACATCGCTATGGTCGGTCGATGCAGACCATCGCCGGGATTCACTACAATTTTTCTCTGCCCAACGAGTTCTGGCTAGCCCTGCAGCAGGAAGAAGAGAATTCGTTGTCGCTGCAGGATTATAAAACCCAGCGCTACTTCGCCCTGATTCGCAATTTCCGCCGTTACTTCTGGTTGTTGATCTACTTATTCGGCGCATCTCCTGCAGTGTGCAGTTCCTTTGTGAAAGGCCGTCAGCATAAGCTGCAGGCGTTTGATGAACAGAGCCGGTCACTGTATATGCCTTATGCCACCTCACTGCGCATGGGCGACCTGGGTTACCAGAGCGATGCTCAACAATCGCTGATCGTGTGCTACAACAATCTCCCCAGCTATCTGAAGACGCTTTATGGGGCCATCGCCACTCAACACCCTGCTTACGAAGCCATCGGCCTTAAAGATGCCGAAGGGAATTACCAGCAGCTCAACACCAGCCTGCTGCAGATAGAAAACGAGTTTTACAGCAGTATCCGCCCTAAAAATCCCACTCAGTCCGGCGAAACTGCATTGCAGGCCTTGCGCCTGCGCGGAGTGGAGTACGTGGAAGTGCGCTGCATTGATCTCAATCCCTACGAACCTCTCGGCATTACGGCGGAACAGATGCGCTTGATGGATGCATTCCTGTTATTTTGTCTGCTGCATGACAGCCCCCATACGGGTGCCGAAGAATATCGTGAAGGTCAGGAAAATCAGAAGCGTGTGGTTTACGAAGGGCGCAACCCCGAACTGCAATTAATACGCAACGGGGAAGAGATCAGCATGCGGCAGTGGGCCGAAGAGATTCTCGCCGGGACAGCTGACTGCGCCGCCCTGCTGGATCAGACCAACGGGGCTGATCATTATCAACAGGCGGTTGCGGCCCAGCGCGTGAAGCTGGCCCAGCCGGAACTTACTCCCTCAGCGCGGGTGCTGCAGGATATGCGCACTACGGGCAAAACTTTTTTTGGGCACACCATGGGTCTGGCAGAGCAGCATCGACAGCACTTTGCCCGTCATCCGCTCGATGCCGAGAAAGAGGCTTATCACCAGCAACTCGCGCAACTTTCTCTGGCAGAGCAACGCGAACTCGAAGCAGCGGAACAGCTTCCGTTTGAAACCTATCTCGAGAATTACTACGCGCAATACCGTTGCTGCGCGAACACCTAGAGAACCTGCCGTTCTACCTAACTGCCGGGCTTACCTGGCAGTTACGTGGCTACTTCTGCATCACCAGATTATTGAACAATACATCTTTCACCATCACCTGCGGCCCAGCCTCTTCTGCCAGGAGACGGTTGATCTCCGTCAAAGCCTCCTGCCGCATGGCTTCTTTTCCTTCAACGCTGCCTATGGTTTCATCGGTCTGACGGCTGAACAGCAGCACCAGTGCATTGCGAATCAGCGGCGCATGGTGATCAACGGCCGCCGCAGCCCTGCGGTCATCGACCCGCAGTGATATATCGGCTTTCAAGTATTTGATCTTACCCACGCCGCCGTAATTCACCACAAAGGCCGGTTTGAGTTCAATGTAAGGCCCGGCAACGGCCCCGCTGCTGCTGGCAAAAGATACGCTGGCCGTCATCAGGCACAGCCCCACTAAGATCACTAACCAGCTTTTACTGCGGGTGATAACACGCTTCATAAGCACTTCCTGAATCTCTTTCTCTGGGTTCGACGACTATTGAACCCTTGGCTTAACCCATCGGTCAACCACCGACCGTGGCATCCGATTTAACATATCATGTGATCCAGCCGTGCAGTCATCCCACTCCCGGTATTTGGCTGGCACTTATCGAGACTTTTTGCGTACTATTGCGGCTATAACCTTAACGAAGGATTCACCATGTTGCCCAGTATTCGCCAGACAAATCTCATTATCTTCCTCGGTTGCGTTGGCCTGATGTTGATTGCCGCCTATATGGAGCATGTCATGGGCCTTGAGCCCTGTCCTCTGTGTATTACCCAGCGTGCCTTTGTCATCCTGGTCGGGCTTATTGCCCTCATTGCGTTTCTGCACAACCCCGCCCGTATCGGCCAGCGGGTTTACGGCATCCTGGGAATACTCGCAGCCGTCATCGGCGGCAGCTTTTCCAGCCGCCAGCTGTGGCTGCAGAGCCTGCCTGAAGATCAGGTGCCGGCCTGCGGTCCAGGACTGTCTTACATGTTCGATGTTTATCCTTTTCTGGAAGCACTGGAAGTCTTGCTGCGCGGCGATGGCAACTGTGCGAAGGTGGACTGGTCACTGTTTGGCATCAGCATCGCCGGCTGGACATTGGTGGCCTTCATTGGACTGGCAGCCATCAACCTGTTCCAGACCTGGCGCAAAGCCTGAAGCTTGCCGTCTGCAGCGGGATAGCCTATCTTGAGCCGCCTGACTTAAAAAAACGGTTATTCAAGGAATATCGCATGCTAGACAATTGTAAAAACGCCAAAGAGCTCTGGGGCGGCGTCAGCGAAATCATTGATCGCTGGCTGCAGGAGCGGCAGGACATGCTCGTGCAGTACTGTGCACTGAGCAGTCTTGAAGCCAACGCCGAAAATGAAGCCCTGCGCGGAGCGAAGTTGCGTACACTCTGCCAGATTCTGGTGGATTATGTCTCGGCAGGCCACTTTGAAATTTATGACAAGCTGATTAAGGAAGGCCAGCAGTTCGAAGATACTGAAGCACTGAAGGAAGCCGGCCAGCTGTTTGCCCTTGTCGACAAGACCACTGAAAGCATTCTCGACTTCAACGACAAATATCTGGAAACCGACGATCTTACCTCGCTCGCCGACGATCTGTCTGCGCTCGGTGAGTCACTGGAAGTACGCTTTACAGCTGAAGACCGCATGATTGCCGTGCTGCACACATCGCATAAAGATCTTGTGAATTGATCATTGCTCATCGCAGTCGATACCCATAAAAAAACCCGCTTCTCAGCGGGTTTTTTTATGGCGTTCAGTAACTCAGCGATTACTCAGCTGCCTTCACTTCCAGCAACTCCACTTCAAATACCAGAACAGAGTTTGGTGGAATCGGGCCGTTTGCGCCTGGACCATAAGCCAGCTCTGACGGGATAACCAGTTCCCACTTGGAACCCTGAGGCATCAACTGCAGACCTTCGGTCCAGCCGGGGATGACGCTGTTCAGATCAAAGGTTGCCGGCTCGTTACGCAGGTAGGAGCTGTCAAACTCGGTACCATCCAGCAATTTACCGCTGTAGTGTACAGTGACAGTATCGGTCGCCTTGGGCTTAACACCGGAACCTTCGGTGATAACACGGTACTGCAGACCACTTTCAGTAGTGGTCACACCTTCTTTGTTCTTGTTCTCTTCGAGGAAAGCTTTACCTTTCTCGGCATTTTCAGCAGCGATCTTCTTCTGCTCTTCTTCGCGCTTGGTCATTGCCTGTTCCTGGAAGGTCTGCATCACAGTCTGCATTTCTTCATCAGTCAGACGGGATTCAACACCGTCACGCACGTCATTGAGCGCTAACATAAAACTTTCTGGTTCAACGACTAAACCGTTTTGCTTGAAGTTGTTTGCCAGGTTACGGGCAATGGTGTAGTTCACTTTCTGCTCGAGCGTCTTCAGCTCTACAGCCTTAGGCTCCTCAGCCTCTTTTTGACAACCTGCCACCAGAACAACAGAAGAGACCAAGCCCACAAGTAGTTTTTTGTTAATCATATGACACCTTAAATTTTATTGATGTATGTGCTTCCTAATCTATCCAGCCAGGACATAAGGGCCGGTCGACCGATTAAATCCAACCCGGCAAATCCGCAACTTCAGGGGCCAGAGAAGGCGTCAATGGTATACCAACTGGGGCTGATTGTGAGCCTTTTTTGCGGTTTTTTTGCCGGATCCCGCTGGTTAACTGTCGATTCTGAGATGCAATCCTCGGGCACTATCCGGATTCCCGTGGTCATACCCAGTGTTAACGGCTGCTCAGATAACTATGACTTCATCCACCCGGTTCGAATAGCAGTCAATGCATACCCGGCCAGAATTCATATTTGGATTCAGTTTTCCTTTGCTCGCAGAAGCTGAGCCAGCAGGTTTGTCGAATAAGGAGCAGGACAAAAAATCAACACATTGTTTGATAGCAGACATACACTTTTTTAAAAACCACGATTACAATGAGGCCGGTTCAGAAGCTCATCCTGATGCAAAGATAATCGCCGCTTCGGCCAGTTGTTTGTGATGAGTTTGTGTTTGGATTTGTACAACGATATTGCACCATTCACTGTTACCACCCTTAAACGATAGGACACCCTCATGGCCGCCAAAAAGACAACCCAAGTCTCGATTGCTGACATTGAAAAGCAGATTGCCAAAGTAAGTGCCGAGCTCGAAAAAGCGCGGACAAAACGACTTAACGCTGCAGAAAAAGCGCTTGCTGCCGCACAAAAATCCGCTGCGGCATCAGCCAAGAAGCTGGCCGACCTGCGCAGCAAAGGCGCAACGACCGCAGCAGCCAAGGCCCGCCTGCAAAAGTTAAAGGCAGATGCCGCAGAGCAAAACAAGGCGTTAGTCACCGCTCATGAGGTTGTCACTGCGCTGCGGACCGAACAGAAAAATGCAGCTGAAATCAGCAAAGCCGTAGCCAAGGCTGTTAAATCCTCCGCAGCAAAACCAGCCAAAGCCGCGAAGAAAAAGCCTGCAGCAAAATCCGCAGCGAAGCCAGCTAAAGCCACCCGCAAAACTGCCGCACCGGCTGTTGAAGCCCTTGCAGAGGCAGCATCGGCTAAGACCAAGACCGGCAAAAAAGCCAAATCCAAAGCAACCTCGGCAGGCAAAACTGCAGCCAAGCCTTCTGCTCGTAAAACTACTGCCAAGCCAGCCAGCGAAAGCGCAGCGGCCCAGCCAGCGGCTGAAAAGCCTGCCGTGGAGAAAAAGAAAGCCGCAGAGAAAAAACCTGTGGAAAAGAAAGCGGTAAACAAACCCGTGAAGAAGGCGGAGAAATCCGATTCTGCGGCTGATAAGAAAGCCGAATCAACGGTTGAGAAGAAGACTGAGCCAAAGGTCGAGAAGAAAGCAGAACCTAAACCTGAGAAAAAAGTTGAGCCTAAAGAAACCGCTCCTGCGCCTGCCGAGCCAGTTGATGCTGTTGTGCCCGATACGCATGAAAAACCCATTCCCAGTCACACCACCATCGGCATGATTGAGCCACGGGATAATCCGCTGCCCAAGCCATCACCGGTACCGGATACACCGACCACTCCGATCGCTACGCCAGTCAGCGGCAGCCTCTTCGGAGACGATGACAAGTTTTAACAGCTGCTCAATAAAAACGGACGCTTCGGCGTCCGTTTTTTTATCCGATGCCCGATATGCAGGAAAGAGTGGCCACAGTCTCGCCAATCATTCTGTCAGGCACCTTGAGTATTCTGAGATAGCATTCCGCATTTTCTCCCCGTCGCACAGGTGCGGGCGCCGCTTCCCACTCGCAGGATAACGACTCCAGCCAGCTTAATGCCACCTGCTCAGCAGCAAGTTCTGCACTTTTGATCTTCTGTCGACAGGCCTCTATTGCCTCCTCATCCACACCGTACTGCTGCCGGATTTCCCGGCGCAGCTGACGCAGCGGTTTGATGACCGTATCGTCCCACGGAGCCAGTCGCTGTTGAGCCTGCGCCAGTCTCGCAGGAGTCAGATGCACATTACGCACTTCGAGCCAGCAGCACCACAGTAAAATCGTCACCCTGGCCTGAAAGTCGTCCTGCATCCGCAGGCAGACTGACTCCACCCCAGATGCTGTATAGAGTGAAAGTGAAAAATCCCACAAGGAACCGGAAGAAGCAGTCATAGATGTTGCTCAGAGATAAGAAAAAATGTCCTGATTTTCATCGACCATGCCTAGTGGCCGCAAAGCAGTCTGCTAGAATGCGCGCCATGATTCAATTACAGAATATCTCGCTCCAGCGCGGCAGCAAATTTTTGCTGGAATCCGCCGACCTCACTATTTTCCCGGGCCAGAAGGTTGGCCTGATCGGCGCCAATGGCAGCGGTAAATCCACGCTATTCCAAATGTTGCTGGGCAAAATTGCCAGCGACACGGGCAGCGTGGACATACCCAAGCAGTGGCGCATCGCCCATATGGCGCAGGAGGTTGGCCATACTCAGCGGTCCGCTCTGGATTACGTGCTAGATGGCGATACCGAGCTGCGGCGTCTGGAACAGGAAATCGCAGCGACGAGCCCAGAGGATGGCGACAAACTCGCGCACCTCTATAGTGAGATGGAGCAGATCTTTGCTTACTCTGCCCCCGCCCGAGCCCAGCAGCTGCTCAACGGCTTGGGATTTGTACCGGGGGATGATACCCGGCCGGTCAGCGATTTCTCGGGTGGCTGGCGCATCCGCCTTAATCTTGCCCAGGCGCTGATGTGCCCGTCGGATCTGCTGCTGCTCGACGAACCGACCAACCACCTGGATCTGGATGCGACCCTGTGGCTGGAACAATGGCTGCAGCGTTATCCCGGAACCTTGATCATCATCTCCCACGACCGGGATTTCCTCGACAACATCATTGATCGCACTGTCTGTATCGAGCGCAACAAACTCGATAATTACGCTGGCAACTATTCCGCCTTTGAGCGGCAACGGGCTGAAAAGCTTGCGCAACAGCAAGTGAGCTTTGAGAAGCAGCAGGAGCGCATCGCACACATCGAAGACTTCATCCGCCGGTTCCGCGCCAAGGCCTCTAAAGCGCGGCAGGCCCAGAGCAGGATTAAGGAACTGGAGCGCATGGAGAAAATTGCTCCGGCGCATATTGATTCACCCTTTACCTTCAAGTTCAGCTGCGCTGACAAGATGTCAACGCCATTGATCCATATTGCCTGCGGCGAGATCGGCTATGGCGACAAGACGGTTCTGCAAAAAGTCGAACTGAGTATCGTGCCGGAAACACGTATTGGCCTGCTCGGACCCAACGGCGCAGGTAAGTCCAGCCTGATCAAAACCCTGGCAGGCAGCCTGCCGCTGTTGAGCGGCGAGCGAACCAACGGCGAACACTTCAAGCTGGGATATTTTGCACAGCATCAACTGGAAGCGCTGGACGTAACCGCATCTGCTGCCCTGCACATTCAGCGCCTGTCTCCCCAGGCCCGGGAGCAGGAGGTGCGCGACTTTCTCGGCAGTTTTGATTTTCACGGCGAGCGAGCCTTCGAACCTATTACTCATTTCTCCGGCGGAGAAAAAGCCCGTCTTGCGCTGGCCATCATTGCCTGGCAGAAACCCAACGTGCTGCTGCTGGACGAACCGACCAACCACCTTGATCTGGAGATGCGTCAAGCACTGACCATGGCGCTTCAGGAATTTGAAGGTGCGGTTATCGTCGTCTCTCACGATCGACATCTGTTACGCAACACGGTGGACCAGTTCCTGCTGGTGGCGGATGGGCGCGTGAGCGAGTTTGATGGCGACCTGGAGGATTATTATCGCTGGCTCGGCGAACAGAAGCAGGCCGTGGCGACGGAAGAGAAAGCGACTGACAGTCCGCCAAAGGTTGATAAGAAAAACCTTCGTCAGCAGTCAGCGGCTCAGCGACAACAACTCAAACCGCTGACCAATAAACTGAAGAATCTGGAAAGCCAGATGGAAAAGCTACAGCGGCGCCTCAGTGACATTGAAGCCCAGCTGAGCGATACCAGCATCTACGAAGAAGCTAACAAAGTCCGCCTGCAGGAATTATTGGCGGAGCAGGCTCAACTCCAGCCGCAGCTGCTGGAGTGCGAAGAAAACTGGTTGATGGTCAGTGAGGAAATTGAAGCGGCCCGATAGCGGATGAACAGGCTACACAACAAAGCCGGGCATCTGCTGCCCGGCTTTTTTATTGCAGCTGCTTTACGGCAACTGCGCCAGGTTCTGCTCACGCATGTCAGTCCAGTTATCCGGCGGCAATACAGGGGCTATGGCAGGCTTGGGTAAAGGAGATGTTTTTTGTTCCAGCAGTCGCTCCATATCCTGCAATACCGGATCATCTTCCGTTTCGCTCGGGCAAAGGAACACATGCTGACGACGCAGCCACTTACCCATCGACGGACTGCTGGAGTAGCGTACGATCGGAGCTGAAAGCACCAGCCCGGTCAGGATCGGCATCAGCCACCAGAAAAAAATCGGTGCATAGATATATGTCACTGCTCCCCAGGCAATGGCTACCATTGTGGTACGCCAGGTCCGCGCAACAGCTTCACTCCAGGGCAGCAGTCGGCCTTCGCGCTCCTGCGCGTCCCAGTTGACTTTGAAACCAAGGATTACAGACACCACAAAATACGCGTGGAACGCCATCATGATGGGCGCGATGAGAATGGCAAACAACGTCTCGATGAAGGCTCCCTTGATAATAGCCCAGGTACCGCCGAAGGCGGCGTTGCGGTGAACAATCGCAACGATCACACCCATGATCTTTGGCAGGAGCAGCAGCGTGACTGTCAGACTGATCAACGCAATGATCAGGCCGGTCTTGGCGATAGGCCAGTCGGGAAATAACTGGTAGGTTTCGGTGAAGTACACATTGCTGTTGATAGCACGGATCACAGCATCCGTAGTGCTCAGTGCAAGCATGGCGAGCCAGATCAGTGACGATATATAAGCTACTGCACCCAGCAGAAAATGCAGCCGGCTCACAGGATGAAGACCGGCGATATTCAGTAGCCCCAGATGCTGGATATTACCCTGCACCCAGCGACGGTCGCGCTTGGCGTAGTCGATGATATTGCACGGCACTTCTTCGTAGCTGCCTTCCAGATCCGCCAGCAGAAAAACATCCCACCCGGCACGGCGCAGCATCGCCGCTTCCACAAAATCGTGACTCAGAATTTCACCGCCGAACGGCGCCTTGCCGGGCAGCGTGGGCAGGCCGCAATAATCAATGAAGGGTCGCACGCGGATGATCGCATTGTGTCCCCAGTAATTCGCAGCGTTGGTTTGCCAGAACGCCAGTCCGGTTGCCAGCATGGGGCTGTAGAGTACCGCTGCAAACTGAACAAAGCGACCAAAGAAGGTCGCCTGCCGTACAGGAATGGGCACAGTCTGAATAAGGCCGGCGCGGGGGTTAGCCTGCATGGCACGAGTCATCTGCAACAGACAGTCGCCCGTCATGACACTGTCGGCATCTAGCACGATCATGTGTTCATAGTTGCTGCCCCAGCGGCGACAGAAATCAGCAAGGTTGCCAACTTTACGTGCAATATTTTTTTCACGGCGGCGATAGAAAACCCGACTCGACAGTTCTCCCAGCCGTTCACATAACCCTTGCCAGGCATCCAGTTCTGCCTGAGCGACGTCAGGGTTCGTGGTATCGCTCAGCAGATAAAAATCAAAATGTTCTACCTCGCCGGTGGCAGCCAGAGAGCGCAGCGTGGCTTCAAAGCCAGCGATCACCCGGTGGGTCTCTTCATTGTAAACCGGCATCACTACCGCCGTGCGTGTGACAATGGGCTGCCGTCGATAGCGATCCAAATCAAGCTTTTTTAACGAGAGAGGGTCTCGCTGCGTAATCTGCAGAACAAATCCGCACACCGCGCTCCAGAAGGAAATGGTGATCCAGCCAAAGGTGATGGAAAATAAAAACAACAATACCGCTTCAAGCGGCATCAGGTTGTTGGCGGCAAGAATGTTGAACATGATACCTACGCCGGCGGCCGTCGTTGCCAGTACCAGCGTATAAAAGATTGGCCGTCGAATGGATTCTCCCGGCAGGCGAATACTGTTATCGGGTTGCAGGCGCGCATCAACCGGCAATGCGCGGCGCTGCAGTTTACTGAATTGCATCGGGATACCAGACATAACTCCATACCTCTGTCAGGCGTTGATCGCGCAGTTTGATAAACATACGCATATCCACAAGGTTATTTCCTTCAGGTTCCAGCTTGAACGAGACTCGCCAGGTTTTCTGATCAGGCAGACGCATCACCATCAAGTCCGTAATCGTTCCGGAATTTTTCTGCAGCTCCGCTTCCAGTGGCACATCTGCAGAGAGGTTCTCCAGTTCACCACCATTAAAATCCACAATGAACTGACGCTTACTGCGCGGCGGCGGATTGCTCTGGCCGGGCACAGCTCCCCAACCGATACGGGTCCGTAATACACGGGCACCGCCCTGCTCTGCAAGGTGCTGATCAAAGGTGCGCAGCCGATAGGAGTAATGACGACTTTCACCGGCTTTGAATGGTTGATCCGGCACCCAGTAAGCCACTATGTTGTCATTGACCTCGGTGTCGGTCGGAATTTCCACAAGCTCTACGCGACCTTTGCCCCACTCGCCTTGAGGGATCACCCACAGACTGGGACGCAATTCATAATCGGCTTCCATATCAAGGTAATGATTAAAATCGCGATCGCGCTGCAGCAAACCGAAGCCGCGGGGAT
This sequence comes from uncultured Cellvibrio sp., assembly GCA_937958105.1. Lineage (GTDB taxonomy): Bacteria > Pseudomonadota > Gammaproteobacteria > Pseudomonadales > Cellvibrionaceae > Cellvibrio. The sequence continues at coordinate 14,255 of CALFXJ010000061.1, read as the reverse complement.
TTTCATCAGCGAGAGAGGAAACACGCAAGGCGCGATGGTTGCTCAATGGGCGCCAGATCCACTCACCGTTGGCCGCTGCTACCAAAAGACCGTCGGAGTCGTGAACTTCTGGACGGAAGTCATCAATGAAGCGCGTCGTGTTCTCACCGTGGTGGAACATACTGGTCAGCGGAGCGACACCCAGCTTCTTGATATCGCGCCGCGCAAACAGGCGAGCCTCGACACCCATCTCTGTCGGTGCGCCGGGCGTGATTTCAAAACGATACGCACCAGTAACTGAAGGGCTGTCGAGGAGGGCATAGATCACGAGGCGGGTCTGGTCCGGCTCTGGCTTGATCAGCCAGAATTCACGGAATACAGGAAATTCTTCTCCGCTGGACTCTGCGGTATCGATGGCCAGCCCTCTGGCAGAGAGTCCATATACCTGCCCCGGACCTACGAGTCGAAAGTAAGAAGCCCCCTGAAAAACCAGAAATTCATCTTTAAACTCATTGGTATTGAGCGGATAGTGGACTCGAAACCCAGCGAAGCCGATATTTTCCGGTACCTTGCCTGCCAGTCCTTCCGCCAGCCCGACATAATTAAAAAATTCCTGTTTGAACTTCAGCGATGGATCACCTTCGCTGCTGGCCATATGCAATACGACCGGCTCCCGGTATAAAAACCCCGGATGAAACAACTGGATCTCAAACAGAGACTCGCCACGCCAGAGTGAAGCCTCCGGGCGAAAGATAATGGAGCGGTACTGGTCGTAACTCATATCGGCCAGCTCAGGAGGCATCTGAACCTGCACGGGTTTATAGCTGCTTTCCGCCAAGGCTTTCGCCCGCGCTTCAATGGCATTGAAGAGCGCGTTGGGCTCCTCATCGGAGACCATCGGCGCCGATCCCTCCGCTGTCGATGAAGCCGCGCTTGAAGGCGAGGTATTCTGTTGCGCCAGGGTGATTGGAACAAAACCGGTGAATATCAGGATCAAAAACCAGTTCTTTATTGCTGAACAAGCCCCACCTGCTTGGCGACGCACCTTGACCTTATCCATCATCCACTTCATCTCCTGGATTTTGCTGTTGCCGATGTTTTAGCTTCGTTGTGGAATCAAAAGACTCCGGTGATAACAATTGGTTTGCTGCCAGTTTTTCCTGTGCGGGTTAGCGAACAATCTTCCGAGCACCGTTGATGCTGCATAAATCACGCCGGCTCATCCGCAATGTCAGAATAAAAAGCTTGAGCACTCACGATTTTTTTACGGGGGTTTCTTCTGGGAAGAGGATGATCGGGGAACATCCCGGTCGTACTGCCGCTATGGCGGTGGCTCAGACCAATGGCCCTACAATCCACGGAAGCAAGACCTGGGCGTCATAATAAAACTGCGCGCCACCACCGACTGTTGGATAACGCACTGTGGATTTTTGTGCCAATAATGAAGTGAGCAATGAAAACGCCATTTTCAGGTGCAGGCGCACTATGAGCAGAAACGCTGGCGTGGTACGGATCAGGAGGAAAAACGCAGTTACGACAGTGTATCCCGCAGCGCGTAATCAGCGCAGCGGGACTCCCTCGACAGGTCAGCAGGCAGGTCAGGACACACGAAATGTCTTACGGTAAACATTGGGTGAGACCGAGGTATATTTGATAAAGCATTTTCGAAATGCACCGACGTCTTCATACCCCACCGCCTGGGCAATACTCTGCACCGATCGTCTGCTCGTCTCAAGCAGGACTTTTGCCTCATCAACCTTCAGTCGCTGAATATAGTGAGCCAGAGTTTCACTGGTGCTGCTCTTGAAGCGCCGCATCAAGGTACGCTTGCCGAGCGCAAATTTATCTGCGACAGCGTCCAGTGTAATCGTCTGTTTCAGATTGGCCCGGATCCAGCGCTGAATGTTTTGAATAAGTTCATCCTGATGCTCCATAAGCACGCTGGTGTCAGAGAACAGATTCTGGGAAAGACGGTTCGGAGTGATCAGCAGCAGTTTGGCCATATGATTGGCAATCCGCTCAGTGGTCAGGTGACGGATCAGGGTCAATCCAAGATTCAGGTTCGCCGAGGCTGCACCAGCGGTAATGAATGTATCGTCGCGCACGATGACTTCATTGGAATTGAGTTTTACAGCGGGAAACATCTGGCGGCACATACCAGCCGCCCACCAGGAACAGGTTGCTGCCCGGTTATCCAATAACCCGGTTGACGCGAGCACCAATGTCCCCGAACAGTAACTTCCGACATATCGACCTGACTGGGAAAACGTTTTTAAAGGCCCGACAAATGGTTTGAAGCGGACAATATAATCCCGGATGGATTCAAGATCATGTGCCAGCGCCGAAGCAACTACGACAGCGTCGGCGTTTTCAAAATTGCCCCAGTCCCGAAGCGGGGAGGAAGGTAACGGATAGCCATTACTCGTTTGCAGAGTTTTTCCATCAGGCGAAACAATTGCACATTCAAAAAGAGGATCTACCGGTTCCGCATTGACTCTTCGCCAGTAAGTATTGCAGTGATCAAACGTTTCCTTCAACGTAATGATCCCGCCCGCGATCGCGTTATCTGTCGCAAGAATTATTATTCGCTTCGTCATTGTCCATTTATTCCTTTTTTTTGTCACCTTTGACCCTACTCCGCTCAAGAGCTCCGCCTTAAGCTTTCAGTCCATTGGAACGGGGCTTAGAGGTATCGTTAATACCCATCGAACCGGGGTAGCTTCGCAGCTCTCCCGTACGGTGTTAATAAACATCTAACGTCATAGTATCCAGCTCGGTTATCCGACGCAATGAACTGGTGCAGATACCGAGCTCAGGCGGATATCGAGTTAGCAAAATCATAAAGGATCACCAGGGAAATCCATTATGTCTGTCACCGTTATCATTCCGGCACCACTCAGGAAGTACGTTAATAATACAAAAACTCTTGAGTGTCAGGCGAGTTCTGTTACCGAAGTCTTCGACCATATCAAATCTGAAAGCCAAGCCCTGTTTGATCACCTGATAACCACCGAGGGCTCGGTCCGCGAATTCATCCGTGTTTACGTCAACAAGAGCGATATAAAACACCGGGATGGCCTGGCCACACCGGTTGCCAGTGGCGACGTCGTTTCGATCATGCCTGCTTTTGCAGGAGGCTGATATGTTCACATTTGATGCAAGGCTCGCTGAGCTGAAACACCACTTTTCTGAGATATCTCCCGCTGAAGCCAACAGGCGTATGCACACCGGCAGCTGCCACCTGGTAGATGTCCGTGAACGCTCGGAACTGACATCGGGAATTATTGCCGGCTCTGTTCACCTGCCTAAAAGTGTTATTGAGCTGAAAGTTGAGCAGGCGCTGCCCGACAAAACAGCAGACATTCTTTTAATCTGCGGATCCGGCGTTCGTTCTCTGCTCGCCGCCGAGAGTTTGATGAAGCTTGGCTATCAAAACCTTACATCAGTCAGCGGCGGGATGCAGCAATGGAAGGATCAAGGGCTTCCAACCATCACACCGCGCATGCTGTCCAATAAAGATGAGCAACGCTATGGACGTCACCTGCTCATCCCGGAAGTTGGTGAAAAAGGTCAATTGAAACTGCTTGAAACTCGCGTGCTTCTTGTCGGCGCAGGCGGGCTTGGCTCACCGGCAGCACTTTATCTCGCCGCAGCTGGCATTGGCACGCTTGGCATAATTGATAATGACGTGGTGGAGTTGAGCAACCTCCAACGCCAGATTGTTCATGGTGAAAGCAGTCTTGGCATGAATAAAGTGGATTCTGCCCGTGCGAGGCTGGCGGAGATCAATTCCGATATCAGAATTACTACTTACAATGAGTCGTTGACCGAGAACAACATCAATGAGTTGTTTTCTAACTACGACATCGTGGTTGATGGTTGTGATAATTTCCAAACCCGCTATTTAATCAACGACGCCTGCGTCAAACATCGCATCCCGAATGTTCACGGTGCGGTCTACCGATTTGACGGCTACGTTACGGTTTTTGACAGCCGCCAGGCAGGCCCGTGTTATCGCTGTTTATATCCCGAACCCCCACCACCAGAGTTGGCGCCATCCTGTATGGAAGCCGGTGTGCTCGGCGTCCTTCCTGGAATTATCGGCGTATTGCAGGCAGTAGAAACGATCAAGGTCGCTTTACGCCTCGGCGAACCGCTTACGCATCGTATTCTCAGGTATGACGCTTTGGCTGCTGAGTTTACCGAACTGGATACCCGGCGCAATTCAGAGTGTTCAGTGTGTGGAGACGCTGTGAAAGATATTCAGTATCAACACTACTCCCAGCAGTGCGCCGTTTAATGTAAGGCCATCCTGAGCGCCTGTTTCTAATCCTGTTTAAAACAATAATTGCGCCCTGGGCGTGAAGAGAACGATGTATGGATGTCGTCTTGCTGGCACTGTACCTGTGCCACGTGTTTGCACTGATCAGCTGGCTTGGTGCGATGTACTTTAACCTTGTTTTGATCTTTCCTGGATACCGTCGTGCCTCCAGCAACATTGATGAAGAGAAGCGGTTATATCAGGTGCAGGGCACTCGCGCCGGCTACTGGTTATATGCATTTATAGCCATTACCGCGCTGTCCGGCGTGCTGCTGGTAGTTTACCAGTATGGTGCAGCCGCACTCGCAACGCCGATCTATCTGGTCAAGCTTGGTTTGCTGGTATTGATGCTGGCCTGTCACTTGGTGGGTTCCTGGATTATCTGGCCAAAGATCATGTTTGCTCTGGGGCAAGAAGCCCGAGCGCCACTCAATGCTTACAAGTTGAGCATGCTCGTGAGCGCAACTGCAGGAAGTTTTTTAATCGCATTGAGTTATTACTGGACATTGCAATCAGGACATTAGAATGAACACCATGCTCGCGACCGATCAAGGAGTTACTGAACTCTCCGATAATTTACAGGAGGAGCCTTCAGTAGACGAATCTTTGCGCCAAGACTGCAGCCTGAATCCTACACGGGAATTTCTGCTGCGCCATATTCAGTTTGACAAGATTATCGTCAAAGGACGAGGCGGCGTCTTGACTGATGATCAAGGCAATCAGTATCTGGATTTTATTTCACAGTATGGTGCATTGCCCTTCGGACAAAGTGCACGTTTTCTGGAAGATCGCTGTCAGCGCTTCTTCACTGATGAGGAGCCAACCTTTGTTCAACCGCTGCGCGCTCCGGAACCTATTCGTCTTTCACAACGGTTGCTCGCCCTATCACCATTTCCTGATGGCTATTGCACCTTTTGTAACAGCGGCGCCGAATCAGTAGAAGCTGCCATCAAACTGGCTCGCTCTAAAACCGGACGCCAGACCATTGTGTCAAGCCATAAAGGTTTTCATGGAAAAACCCTTGGCGCTGCGTCCGCGACTTCAAATCCAAATTACAGCCAACCCTTTTTAGTTGATACGCAATATTTTATTCATACCAACTTAGCCGACCTTGCCACTCTGGAGCATATGCTAAGTCGCGGGACAATTGCCGCCGTTCTGGTGGAGCTGGTTCAAGGTGAAGGAGGCATGGGCGGCTTTGACCAGGAAGTCATGACAGCGATTGCAAAACTTTGCCAGCGCCACGGTACTCTATTGATTATCGATGAAGTGCAGACTGGTGTAGGGAGACTTGGATCGGTCCTGGGCATATCGGAATATCCCGATGTCAAACCCGACATCATCTGTCTGGCCAAAGCTCTGGGAGGCGGTCTGGTTCCACTTGGCGCGATGCTGTGTTCCCGCTCTGCCTGGACTGAAAGTTTCGGGCTTTATCACAGTTCAACCTTCGCTAACAATAATTTCACCTGTGCAATAGGCAACGCCGTCCTCGACCGTCTGCTCGATCCAGACGCAGGTATCCTCGCGAATGTCCGCACGCAGAGCTTTTACTTAAAGCAAGAATTAGAGCGAATTGTAGAAGCCTACCCGGCAGCCTACCGTGCGGTTAATGGCCGAGGCCTGATGCTGGGAGTAGAGTTGGCACCCTGGCCGCAGGTGCACAGTTATTTTCTGGCACACGCCAGCTTCCATGGACTGGCAGCGCCGCTGGTTTGCGGATACCTGTTGAATCGCCACGGTATTCTCACCGCCCCGGTTTTCAATCACACCAGTGTTGTGCGGATTGAACCTAACCTCACTGTCCAACGGGAAGATATTGATCGCCTCATTCTGGCTCTTGATGACATAGGTCAGTTGATTACCGAACGCCGATTCAGCTCGCTTTTATCTTACATTGCGGGTCTTGATGTAGAAGAATCCCGCCAGTCCGAGGTACAACTGAGCGCTGATCCAGTTCTTCCCCTGCCACATCCCAGCGGCAGAAAGCTGGGCAGTTTTGCATTCCTGATCCATCCCACGATGGATGAAGATCTCATGCGAATCATGCCCGAATCCGTATATAAGTTAGCACCGGAATCGCGATCCAAATGGCGCGAATGGATGGACTCATGGTTCAGCCAGCGATACGAGCCCGCGCCTGTGCTGCATGTGCCCGCGGTGGTCAATAAAAATGGTGATTATGTAGAAGGCTGGCTGGTCTCCTGCCCATTAACGCCAGAGCAGATGATGCGACTGAAAAAGAATAAACGGGACGAGTTGCTCACGCAGTATTTTGAAATTTGTGAAGCTCTTGAGGTAGATAGAATCGGCCTCGGTGCATTTACTTCTATCATCTCTCGCGGTGGCAGTCGCTTACCGGCTCGCTCAACCGCTGTTACTACCGGCAACAGCTATACCGGCATGATCAGCTCTGAAGGCCTGATAAAAGCCGTCACTGCTCGCTTTGGTCACACAGCTTCTTTAACACTTTCTGTTATTGGTGCGGCGGGTGCGGTTGGTCGAATAGCGGCCATCGAAGCCTCCCGCTCCTTCAGCGCCATGATCCTGTTCGGCAACCCGGCGAATCCTTCAGCACTCAATGGTCTGGAAGAAGTGCGAGCAGAGATTATCTGGCGAGCTTTCTACGATGCCAAAGCTGATATACCTAACGCACTTTATCATCAGCTTCGCCAACTGACGGGCAACCAGTTGAGTGTGACAGACCCAACTCTGTCTCAATGCATGGCTGAAGCAGAGGAAAGCAATTTCGCGCTGCTGGTGAATCAGATTGAGGAGCGGTTTCCCGGAATACTCGATCAATGTATCCGCCTCTCCATTGATATCTCTCGGGATCTGCCTCATTCGCAGGCAGTCATCAGTGCAACCTCCAATGGCCACAGTTTCGTCGAAAGCAGCTGGCTGGCACCAGGCGCCGTTATCTGTGATGCGGCCAGGCCGCCAGATTTTGTTGCCTCACTGGCCACCGAGCGCCCCGATGTATTCGCTTTTGAAGGTGGACTGGTAAAACTTCCCCATCCGATTCAATTTGGGAAATCCAATATTCTCGGCTTTTCCCCAGAGGTCAACCTCGCCTGCCTCTCAGAGACCATCATCCTGACGATGGCACAGCGCGATGGTGACTACAGTATTGGAAAATCCTTGTGCATTGAACAGGCTCGGGAAATGTATGCCATCGCTCAGCAGTTTGGCTTTGGGCTTCCCGATAATCTACTTGATGCTCAACTTGTCTCAGTTCAGGACTGTGATGCTGCCGCATCACTTCAAGCAGGTTAATGCCATGGCATCCGTTACCTTAGCTGCTGTTGCGAAGCAATTTTTTTCTGACAGATCCACGCAGGTTTACAGCCTGCTGTTGGCTATCACCCTCTCTATTTATATGGTCGGTGCTCTCAATGTCGCCCCGGAAGTTTTTTCTTCTACATCAATGCCCGATGTTTCCGCTGCAATAATGTGGTGCGCTTTCGGCTGGTTTCTCTATCTCGTTCAGGAGTACATCTCGCACGTCTGGATTTTCCACATGTCGCCGCCCAAGTCGCTTAATGGATACCGGCTGCTTTATCGCCTGCACATGGGCCACCACGACAGACCTAAGCGACTGGACATACTGGCAACACCCATGTGGTTCACTTTTCCCATTCTGCTGCTCAATGCAGCCTTGATGGTGATGCTTGCACCTACAGCCTGGATTGCCTGTCTGTTATTGCTGGGCCTGCTTTCCGGCTATCTCATGTTCGAATGGTTTCACCTGCTGGTACACACGCCTTATCCATTACGTAACAGTTGGCTGCGGTTCATTCAGCAACGGCACCTGGCTCACCACTATAAAAATGAAAATCGCTGGTTCACGGTCACACCCTTGGGATCACTTATTGATGATCTTATGGGGACAGGTGGTTCAGTTGACCGCGCCACATCGTCCAAAAACCCTCGTAACGGCACACTTGAGCCTACCGATCCCCGAGTCCTTTTCGCCCGGCAGTATTACAGCAGCCAAAGTGACGGAACGCCCGAAGAATCCGAGCTGTGGCTCGGTACCGCCAGTAACAACAGGAGCCTGAGTCATGCCAACAACGCTTAGTGGAATTTTGGAAAAATTCGCTCTCGACGTTAATGGGAACCAACAGGTTCATCGGATAACCAGAAACTGGACTGTTGACATCGCCATCGAGTGTATCGACAAACCTGACCGATATCACCTTCAGGTTGTCGATGGAACTATTCAGAAAGTCTGCGATAAAAATCCCGGAGTATCTCTTGGGGATGATCAGAGCATAACCTTGCGCAGCGATGAAGCCTGCTTGTCGGCGATCTTTTCTGGAAAGCGAAATCCAGCCCTGGCCAATATTGATGGAGACCTTCTGGTCTACGGCGACGAACGCCACAGCACCCGCCTGGATGCGATCGCATTGATCCTGTGGGGATTCCATTGATGATCCATGCTGCTGCACTTTTTCGCGGAATCAACTACACCGCCACTGCCGTTGGCATCGCGGTAGCGATCAGCTGCAACTACGTTTTATTAAACATGCTTGGGTTTAATCAAGGGGAACTGCATGTGCGTTCGCTTCTGGCTGCTCCACTGGAGATACTGCTGGCTACCGGGCTGATGATCGTGGTCATCAGCCCGTTCCTTGAACTTGCATCACTCTATCCCGGTTCGCCGGGGGTTCGTACCTACACCAAAAAAAGCCTGGGCGAGATGCCCTCTATGCTTGTGACGTTCAGTTATCTGGGAATTCTATTACTGATTGCCGGGATTGAGAGCAGCCTGCTGCTCAGCATTCTTACCTCGTTTATTCCTGCCCCGACAGCACTGACACTTCTGGCACTAACGCTCGTCTCCGTTATCGTCATCAACCTCCTGGGCATACAGTCATCTGAGAGATTCCAACGTGCCGCAACCGCGCTGCTGTGGTTCGGCAGTATGGCCCTGTGCTGGCTGGCCTATCTTTATTCGCCGGTACAATCCATCAGCAACGTGCTGCCTGTGCCATCTGAGCCTGAGACTTCTTCTGTATTTGTCGTCTGGCTTCAACAACTCTCGCTGCACAACGTCGCTCTGGGTATCTTTCTGTTTATTGGTATTGAACTCGCTGCTACCACAGTACGGCAACCTTCTGATCTGCATCGGATCCTGCCTCGCGCTACCTTGGCAGCGGTTACGCTCATTGCCGTGCTGTACACCAGCATGGCATTTGTCTTACCTGTCATCGCGCAACCGCAGCAAACCTCTGACAATGCGTTGTTGTGGTTTTCCTCTGCGCTGGCTTCTCATCACTGGACCTTCATCGCATTGTTTCTGTTGATTCTCGCCTTACTGACATCATTCAATGCAGGGCTCAGAGGTGCTTCACGCATGGTTTACATGCTCGGGCGCGAAGGGCGGCTCAGCCGCCGCATGACCCGTCTGGGATCCGATGGGATAACACCTGTAAATGCGGTTGCAGCCGTTGGCCTGCTCGCCCTGCTTTCCAGCCTGGCTACCATCACATTGGATTTGACCCGTTTATTGTCCGAGCTGGCCGCCGCCATTATCTGCGTTGTATACGCTGCATTGCTGATTGCCTCCTGCCGCAATATCCAACGCAAGCAGCTCGTTCCAGAGTTTTTCAATTCGTCGGTCCCCCTCTCGTTACGCTGGTTGTTGGCCGCACTGTTTTTAATGCTCGGCGGCGTCTCAGTCTTTCAGCTGATGCGCGACACCGCAGGCTCTATTCTAGTGGCGACTATAGTAATCGGATTGATCTCACTCACCTGTTTCAGTACATCACGGGCCGATCTGCAACCCGCAATAAATAATCAATCTAATTAAATCAGAGGAAGCTCATGGACACTACACCGAACTTGCCACAACGGAATGTACGGAAGTTTATCGACGAAGGTTGGGAAGTCGATAAATTCGATGTTCAATCCTGGCTGGAGCGTTCACCTTGGCGGGTTATCAAAGATACTGAATACGGTGTTGCCAACAACGCGCCGATGCCTCATCGCGCACTGTGGGAAGACAAACTTATATCGGAGATCTACAAGATAGATCTGGCTACTTTCCTAACCGCCGAACGAATTTCGATGCTGGGTATTTCCCGCCTGGTGTCCTGTGCTCCCGATGAGGCCAGCTCAGTATTTCTCGCAACGCAAGCTGCAGATGAAGCCCGCCATTTTGAAATATTCAGTCAGCGGATGGCGGATTTTGGAGTGAGTCCTGAGCAGCGTAATCAGATGATGGATCGCGTCACCACTCCGGCCATGCGTAAATTCTATGATTTGATTGCAGAGCAGGTTGATAAAAAGCAATTTGCTGAAGCCATGCTTGCACACAACGTTATCCTGGAAGGCATGGCTTATCCGGTTTATCGCTACGAAGCAGCTTACTGGTCGGTATTCGATCCGCAGCTGACGGCCATGATCAAGGGCGCTTTCGCTGACGAAGTTCACCACGTCGCTTATGGTGAAGCCATTATGCGCAATTACACCGCTAAAGGCGATAAGACTCGCAACACCATGCAGAGACTGGCGCGCGAGTTCCGTCAGTTAATGACAGAAGTTTTTGAGTCAACCATCGAACACTACATCGGTATTTACCAGCTCGCTGCCGACGCTTACATGGATGAGATTGGTGATATTCGCATCTTCCCCGGAAAAAAAATGCGGGATGTCACGGAGCGTGAACAGGTAGAAACCCTGATGCATGATGTTAATGAAGAGTGCGATAAACGCCTGGAGCGAATCGGCCTACTGTGATGAGTGAGCACCACCATGTTATCCAGATTGTTCAAAAGAAAGCCCGTACAAACCTATACCGTGCGAGTGGAACACAGTGGCGGAGTAACTGATTTCTGTACACCAGAGAACAAAACGTTGCTTGAGTCGGCGCTGCAGCAGAGCGCGCCTATACCATACAGCTGCCAAGTAGGTTCCTGCGGTGAATGTCTCTGCCAGATTACAGCGGGAGATATCGCTCGCCTTAAAGATCTGAGTTACATGCTTGAGCCGGAACAGCTGCAGAAAGGTTATACCCTGGCTTGTCAAACCTATGCGCGCTCACCCATTACGCTGCGGGTCGGAGTCGGGTTGTCGGAACAACAACCGGCAAGCATTACCGACGTCGCCTTTTATGGCGATGAGCTCATGGTGGCTCAGATTCATATTGCAGGACAGTTTGCCGCCAAGGTCGGTCAATATATTGCTATTACCAATGCTGAGGGTGTTCAGCGATCTTACTCCATCGTTCGCATTACCAGTCTGCCCGCACACACTGAACTGGAAATCCATATTGCACTTAAACCGGACGGCCGTATGTCGCAATGGTGGCGTGAGGTGGCCCAGTCATCGATCACCCCCACGACAATAACGGTGAATCCGGCACAGGGCTGTTATGCACCGCGCTACAAACAGGACATCGTGGCTATCGCATCCAGTTCCGGACTGGGTGTAACCGCCGCACTGGTAGCGAGGCATCTTGCCGAGCATGCCGATCAGACAGCGACCTTGATTGCTTTGACCAAGCCGAATGAACAGTCCTATCTGAACTGGTTGCGCCAGCAACACTTTGACACGCTAGAAAATCGAGTCCATGTGGCTCAACCCTGTCGGGACGCTTACTTCTCCAATCCCGCACAAATTCTGGCTCCATTTGTCGGTGAGCTCAGCAAAAAAGCGAGGTGCGCAGATTCAATGCCGGTGGGATTGATCTGTGGTTCTCCACGATTGATCAGTACAACCGCAGAAGCATTCTCCCAACTGGGTATCAGCAGGGACAGGGTGAGTTATGACGAGTTCATTTGATCCGACACCCGCTCCGCATGCACCATCTACTTTTTTTGCTCGTCGGGATGGCTGGCCGGAAACTTCATTTACACCTATGTCCCGGCTGCGTATACCGCGAGCTTTTCAATGGGCGGGCCGCAGTCTGCGTGTGCTCGGACTGATTCCGATACTTGCCGACCGGGTGGCCTATCGCTGGTTCTTTCGCATCGGCAATCAGGCGCGCACAGCATCAGGCAACGGGCTCATTGATATGGGTGCTCGTCTTCATCAAGTGCAGGTGCTGGGTCACGACGGGACGCGGTCCAAGCGCGTGCAGTGTTACAGCCTGGGCGATGAACAGAATCCCGTAGTGGTGCTGTTGCATGGATGGGAGTCCAACGTCAACGCGCTGGAATATCTGGTTAAGGATTTACTGGATCAAAATTTTCAAGTCATGACTTTTGATCTTCCCGCGCATGGTGTCTCTGAAGGGACACATACTGATTTGCTCGAGATCAACGCGGTAATCAGTGCGCTGCTGCAGAATAAAGAAATAGCTGACAGCGCAAGGGAGCATCAGGAACGCCATAAACTACGCTGTGCAGGCATAGTTGCACATTCATTCGGAGGCGTTTGTGCTGTTCGCCTGCTTGCAGATGGCTGCCAATGCGGCAGCCTCGTTCTGATTAATACCCCTGCAACCTTCCGGGGCGTTTTTGACAAATTTACTCATCTGTTATCGCTCTCACCACGCCGGGCAATGGCCGTGAAGCAGCGAATAAAGGCGCGCTTCAAAGCCTTTTATCCCGATGTCTGGCAAGACTTCTCGACCGTCCGCAACCTCGCGGATCTCCCACAACACGTTCTGGTCGTTCAGGACATTCATGACAAGGTCGTCCCGGTTCACGAAGGCGAACGATTATTCCGCGTCGCCCAGCAACGTTCACAACCACAGGTTTGCACGCAGGTTGTCCTCAGCCGTGGACTGGGACATAACCGGCTGATGCAGGAGCCTGCAATCACCCGTGAAATCGCTGGATTCCTTCGCGACACCGCACACCCCGAAGGAGCTTCACAAGCATGTTGACCTGTTTGCGCTTCAGCTTATTTCCTCTGCTGGTGTTTCCACTGCTCTACGCGGCGTTGCTCCACGGAGGATATGCTGGCTGGTGGTATACACTAGGGCTGATCTTTGCTTACCTGCTGGTTGATAACGTCGCAGAAGCGCCTTCCACCGTAACATTTCAAAGCGGGATCTATTACAACACTGTCCTGCTCCTGCACATCCCTTTTTCTTGCGTGGCTCTGCTATTACTGTTCTGGCAGTCCGCCGTTAATCACGAGGAATTATTCAATTTCGCCAGCCGCCTGCACGAACTGGCTCCCTTTCTGCCAACACCAACACCTGTTACCAGCTCTCTCGAATATTGGGGATTAGTCATCGCGGTTGGTTTTGTCTTTGGCCATAACACTGCTGTGGCTCACGAGCTGATGCATCGTCGAAGCCGCTGGCTGTTTGAAGCTTCGCGTTTATTGTTTGCATTGTGCGGGGATGCCCAGGTAGTGATCTCCCACATTCACAGCCATCACACCAAAGTGGCGACCGCCGAAGACCCGACTTCCGCTCGGCGCGGCGATTCCATCTACTGGCATTTCCTGCGCGCTGTGTGTGGTCAGTATCGCGACTCCCTGGCTTTTGAGCGCAACCGACTGGCGAAAGCAGGCGCGCTTCGCCGCGCCATGGGCAACCAGGTCATCAATGGTGTTTTGCTGAGCATTATCCCATTACTGCTGGTGGGCACACTGGTTGGTCTGGTGGCGTTGGTGAGCTGGCTGGTAATCATGCTGATTGCCAAATGGTTACTCGAAGCAATCAACTATGTTCAGCATTACGGGCTGGTAAGAGTTCCAGGCAGCGCTATTGAAACCCGCCACAGCTGGGAGTCACAGGGGCTGGCATCCACCCTCGGCCTTTATAACGCTACCCGCCATGGCGGCCACCACGTAAATGGCAATGACCCCTTCTGGGATCTCGAATATCACGGTACCGCCCCCGTACATCCCCACGGATATATGTACGCGATATCCCTCGCGCTGATTCCTCCCTGGTGGCGCTCTTATATAGCGCCACGGTTAAGCGCTTGGGACCAATATATGGCTTCTGCCGAGGAGCAAACCCTGGTGAGGCTTTCACTCACCGAAACGGAAC
>CALFXJ010000060.1 GCA_937958105.1 uncultured Cellvibrio sp. | reverse complement strand
ATCCGACCTACGGTTAATCCGACCTACGGTTAATCCGACCTACGGTTAATCCGACCTACGGTTAATCCGACATGCGATTAATCCGACATGCGGAGGCACCTTCGGATTTGATGTGCATTCCGGGTGCGAATGGTGTCTTCCGCATGCGGAGGTGCCTTTAAGGTTTGGCTGGGGCTGTTATTTGGTGAGTTCTTGAATCTCCAGCCACGCGGTTTGCTGTTGTCCGGATTCCAGTCGCCATTTCTCTCCGAGCACCGCGCCACGTTCTACGCAGATGTAGTGTTGCTCCTGCCCCGCACCAATGTCTGCAATCTTGGCGGCGTTCTCTGCTCCCGGATTCCAGGTAATGACACTGGGGCAGTTGGCGTGGGTGATATGGATGTTTGGTGTTCCGTTGATGGTCAGTGGATTTTCCACAGCGGGAAACACGCGATCCACCTCGCCAGCGAAGCGCAGATTACCCGGCTGGTGTTTAGCCGCATGGGCTTCCAGATTATCCAGATAAGTCCGATCTGCTACACCAAGTACCTCAACATCTGCCAGTGAACTGACCGGGTGATACGAGTGCAGGGCCCAGCTGCAATCGAAGGGTTGTTGATCATCATTGCTGACCTGCAGCTCCAGTCTGGCTGTCTTGCCGAGGGTCATGCGCAGTTGAGCTGAAAAATTAAAAGCAAAGAGTTCATTCGTTGCGCTGGTAAAACCAAATACCAGTTCATAAGTGCCATCGGGGTGCCGCTCAGCGGCTTGCATTGTCCAGTCCCGATTGCGTGCAAATCCATGTTTGGGTTTTTTCGGGTCCTGCTCATTAGGGCCGAACCATGGCAGGCAGACCGGAATACCGCCGCGCAGGGCGACGCCGGGGGTAAAGTTGCAGTTGGGGCTGAGCCATAGCAGAGGTGAGCCACCGGCAGGCTTAAATTCAAGCAATTGCGCGCCTTGTAATGAGATCACCGCTTCGCACAGATCCGTCTTCAATATGATCAGCGGCAGTCCTTCACCGATCGAATCAGGAAAATATGTCTTGCTGGAGGCAAATTCCAGGTGAGGATGTGGAGCGAGCAAGGTCTGTAGTTGGGTGGCTGAGGTCGGCATGGGGCATCCTTAATCAATGTCAGGGATTAAACTGCGGAAGAACTGCGATTCTAACGAATATTGCGGTGTAACACAGCCGGTGGGCGGCTCGTGGCTTTGGTTTATGGACAGGAAACCAGTATCATGCGCCTCCTTCAAAATCGAACCGAATCCTGGATGAGCAGAGTCAGAGGCGCGTGTGAGTAAAGTGCAGTATGTTATAGGTCAACGTTGGATCAGTGAGTCAGAAGCCGAATTGGGATTAGGCATTGTCCTCGATATTGCCAATCGGCGCTTAACATTAAGTTTTCCCGCCGCCGGTGAACGGCGTACTTATGCGATGGACAACGCGCCGGTCAGTCGCGTGGTCTATCAAGTTGGGGAAAAAGTCCGTCGGCATGACGGCGTTGGCATCACCATCACTCGCGTTGTAGAGCAGCAAGGCTGTCTGCTTTACTACGGCATAACTGCCGACAAGTCGGAGCTGGCCATCCCGGAGTTTGAACTCGACAGTTTTGTTCAATTCAGCACGCCGCGCGACCGTTTGTTTGCTGGTCAGCTGGACAAACATTCGCATTTTGCCTTGCGTTATCACACGCTCAATTCGTTGCACAAACACCGGCAATCACCCATCTATGGTTTGGCGGGGCCGCGCGTCCAGCTGCTGCCGCACCAGCTGTACATTGCCAGTGAGGTCGCTGCACGCCACGCTCCTCGCGTACTGCTGGCCGATGAAGTAGGTCTGGGAAAAACCATCGAAGCGGGTCTGATTCTGCACCAGCAGTTGATCAGCGGCCGTGTCCAGCGTGCGCTGATCGTCGTACCGACGAGCTTACAGCATCAGTGGCTCGTGGAGATGCTGCGCCGTTTTAATCTCGCCTTTACGTTGCTTGATGAAGCCCGTTGTCGCGCGCTGACCGGTTTGGACAGCGATGAAGTTTCGGTTGATTATGTCGATGATTTTCGCGATGAGGATGATGCATCTACCGTTAACGCTGATAACCCTTTTGAATCTGCGCAACTGATTCTCTGTTCGTTGGATTTTCTGACTCAGCACCCGCAGCGTTATGAACAGGCTCTGGCGTGCCAGTGGGATTTATTGCTGGTTGATGAAGCACACCATTTGCAATGGAGCGAAGTCAGTCCGAGTCAGGAGTACCTCTGTATCGAAGGACTGGCGCGTGTGGCTAAAGGATTACTGCTGCTGACCGCCACACCAGAACAGCTGGGGCTGGAAAGCCATTTCGCACGCCTTAGATTACTGGACCCGGATCGCTATTACGATCTGGAAAAATTCAAAGCAGAGCAGCAGGCGTATCAACCTTTAAACGCGCTGGTTCAGGCATTACTTGAGGCTCGCGAGCATGGCAGCCGCATTCCGGAAACGCTGCATGATGAGCTGAGAAAACTGTTGCCGGCAGAGCGAGTGGCCGCGCTGGGGCAGGGAACAACCGAAGACATCCAGGCAGCGATTGATCATGCGATCAATGATCTCCTCGACCGTCACGGAACAGGACGCGTGTTATTCCGCAATACCCGCGCATCTGTCAGTGGATTCCCCGATCGTAAGCTGCATGAACATCCTTTAACACTGCCAGAAGATCTGAGCCAGAAATTGACGCAGATGCCGCTGGCGCAGCAGGTTCTTGCTGAGCAGTTCTGGCAGCAACAGGTAGGTGAAAACTGGTGGCTGGAAGATCCGCGCGTTGAGTGGCTGGTGGAGTGGCTCAAGCAGCATCGTCGTCATAAAGTTCTGGTGATCTGTGCGGATGCCGAGACAGCGCAGAACCTGGAAGAATTCCTGCGGTTACGTAAAGGTGTGTTGTCGGCGGTATTTCATGAAGGGTTAAGTCTGATCGAACGGGATCGGGCGGCGGCCTACTTCGCGGATCTGGAAGAAGGTGCGCAACTGCTGGTATGTTCAGAGATCGGCAGTGAGGGGCGTAACTTTCAATTCGCGCATCATCTCGTCATGTTTGATCTGCCGTTGAATCCGGACCTGCTTGAGCAACGGATTGGCCGTCTGGATCGTATCGGCCAGACCCAGGTGGTTAATATTCATGTGCCTTATTATGAATCTACAGCCCAGCAGCGTTTGCTGCAGTGGTATCACCAGGGCTTGAATGCCTTTGAAAAAACCTGCGCAATCGGCCAAGCGGTCATGGGCCGTTTTGAAGAGCAGCTGCTGCCTGCGCTGGTGGAACGGGATGCTGCAGATTTTACTCAGCTATTGAAGGAAGCCAGCCAGTTTGCTGAAGAGCTGCGCCTGCAGCTTCAGCAGGGTCGTGATCGACTGCTGGAGTTGAACTCCTGCAAACCGGCAGATGCTGCACGCTTGGTGAACCTGTTGGCTGAGCGAGATGATGATCCACAATTGATTGATTATCTCGAAGACGTGTTCGAAGCCTTCGGTGTGGATTCCGAACGTCACAGCGAACATAGTCTTGTGTTGCATCCCAGCGACCATATGCGCGTACCGCATTTCCCCGGTCTGCCGGAAGATGGAGTCACGGTTACGTTTCAACGTCAGCAGGCACTGTCCCGGGAGGACATGCAGTTTTTAACCTGGGAACATCCGCTGGTTCGCGGTGCCCAGGAATTGATTGCGTTGAATGAATTTGGCAATACGGCTTTCTGCACCTTGAAGCTGCCGCCCCTCAAGCCGGGTAGCGTTATGCTGGAAGCCCTGTATGTGATGCATTGCCCGGCGCCGGCGGAGTTGCAGTTGTTCCGCTATATGCCACACTCCTTGATAAGGGTTCTGCTTGACAATACCGGCAAAGACCTGAGCGCAGTGCTGGGCATCGATCAGCTGGCCAAACTGCTTCAGAAAGTGCCGCGCAACAATGCACAGGAGGTGGTCCGTCAGGCGCGCCCGTTATTGAGTTCGATGCTGGACCAGGCGGAGCAGAAAGCCCAGCCCAAGCAGGCCGAGCTGATCGCCGCGGCCCAGGCGCAGGTGAGTGAGCAGCTCAACAATGAACTGGAACGTATGAAGGCACTCATGCAGGTGAACCCCAACGTACGTCAGTCAGAGATTGATTATCTGCAGGAACGCCTGGCGGCGAGTCAGCATTATTTATCTCAGGCGCAATTACGGCTGGATGCCCTGCGCGTAATTATGATCGTTTAATGAATTGGTAAATGTTGGTCGGATTAGCTGTGCTGCGGCGTACTCCGACAACCACCTCACGAGAATTACCCATGTATATATTTTCCGTAAACGCTACAACCAAGAAAGCTCGCGATCATCTGCAGGAAGGGCAACGGGTTCCTTTCATTGTCTATATTCACTTTATTGATCTGTTTGGTGCAGAGCAGTTGTGCAAAATCTATTTGATGCGCGCGGGCTTCACGGACATTGAAATCGAAAAACGTAAACTGGTCCCCAGTCACCTGATCAAAGATGAGCGCGTTGTCACCGCTGATAAAGCCATGGCGGAAGCTATCAAGTCTGGTTACATGATTCAGATGTTTGACGAATAGTCTCCGCCGGGAACAGCAATCCCTGAACTACTTTCAGCAACCCGTGTCTATCCTGGCTATTGATACTGGCTGAATGGTTGCGGGGATATGACAGGGACATCTTGTGCTGAGGATGTAGCCGCTTTATGGGCGGAGCAAAAACACTCGCCTTCATCGCATCGTCTGATGCTGTTTGCCGTTTTAATCTCGGCCAGTGCGCACCTGGTCTTTGCTGTCTGGTATCAACCTGAACCGACGAAAGTCTCTCATCAGTTCCAGCCGAATAAAGCCTCTCTTCTTATCAGTCTGAGTTCCCCTCCAAAGATCATTGAACCCGTGGAGCCTGAAGCGGTTGAGCCGGCTGAACCTGTGCTTCCTGATACTTCTACAGACGTGCCGCCCGCAGCTCCCATACACGAGCCAGCGGAATCAACGCCGCCACCAGAAGAGCAAGTTCCGCCGGCACTCCAGGAGCTTCAAGCTGTCCTTCGTGAATCATCGGCCATGCCCGACAACTATCATTTATCGGAGGATTACCAGGCAAGCTTTCAAAGGGGATCAGACGATGCTGATGAAATATTTGATCCGCGTTTACGTAAAAAACTGCAGGATGCCCGACAGCGACGGACAGGAATAACATCTGCTGCAACAGAGCTCACCAGGCTGCACGGTGAAACTGTAGTGACTGTGTCTGAAGGACGGTGCATGACGAGTGACAATCGCAGTAACAGCTTGACGCGTGCAAGCGACTGGTACTTTACCGGTTGCGACGATGATAAGACGGAGGGGGAGTTAATGATGGAAAGGGTTAATCAGCAAATGAAGAGCCGGCGCTGATACTGCGAGGTTCTTTTGAGGGAGCTGTGTCGGACTACGCTTTGCTAATCCGACCTGCGGCAACGAGCAGTCCCGGTGTGGATCGGATCCGGCTGAGTGCGCCGTGATCCGATCTACCGGACATCAATTAATCCTGTTTTTTTCCGCGATAGCCTTTGTTTTTCTGATCCCGGTCGCGCACTTTGGGTTTGGCTCCGAGGCTCAGCTTGCCGCGCGGTGCATCACCATCGCGTCTGGCGCGATCGGAAAAGCTGCGTTTCTCGCCAAAGTCACGCTTGCCCTGAAAGCCCTGGTCCAGACTGATGTCCAGCGGTCGGTTACGAACGCGGACTTTCTTCAACTGGTTGAGGAGATCCTGGGGCAGGCCTTTCGGTAAATCTACCGTCGAAAATTCATCAAACAGTTTGATGTGGCCGATGTTGCTGCTGGGTATGCCGGCTTCATTCGCGATAGCGCCGACGATATCGCCGGGACGCGCTTCGTGTGCACGACCGACTTCAATGCGGTAACGCTGCATGTTTTCGTCATTAGCGTGCTCACGCCGCTCGCGGCCGCCGCGCTCACCACGCGCTGGACGATCATCGCGGTCGCGCGCGTTGCGCTCTGGTTTTACATCGGCAAACTTCACCTGCAGTGGACGCTCTCTCTGCAGCAGGAAGGCGAGGGCAGAAGCAATATCCTCAGGCGAAACGTCGTGTTTGTGACTGTACTCAGCCAGAAGGTCATTGAAGAATGACAAGTCAGTCTGCTCAGCCAGGGTAGTAGTAATCTGTTGCGTGAACTGATCAATACGGTGACGTGTTACGGTGGCGCCGCTGGGCAGTTCCATCAGCGTGATCGGTTTGCGCGTTGCTTTTTCGATGGTGTACAGCAGGCGTTTTTCGCGCGGCGCAACAAACAGAATGGCCTTACCGGTGCGACCGGCACGGCCGGTCCGGCCGATACGGTGAACGTAGGCTTCGCTATCGTAAGGGATATCGTAGTTCACAACGTGACTTACCCGCTCCACGTCGATACCACGGGCAGCTACGTCGGTCGCGATAACGATATCCAGCTTACCGGTCTTCAGGCGGTCAATGGTGCGCTCGCGCAGCTGCTGGTTCATATCGCCGTTCAGTGCAGCCGCGGAATAACCCCGCGCTTCCAGCTTTTCAGCGAGTTCGACGGTGGCTGTTTTAGTGCGCACGAAGATGATCATGCCATCGAAGGGTTCAACTTCCAGAATGCGGGTCAAGGCATCCAGTTTGTTGGTGCCGCTTACCATCCAGTAAACCTGCTCAATGTTGTCGCCGGTTGAAGTATTACTCTGGATGCTGATTTCTTTAGCGTTGTTGAGGTAGCTGTTCGCGACCCGGCGAATCTCACGCGGCATGGTGGCCGAGAAGAGCGCGGTCTGGCGGGTTTTAGGTGTGTGTTCAAGAATCCACTCGACGTCATCGATAAAGCCCATGCGCAGCATCTCATCAGCTTCGTCGAGCACCAGACTCTTGAGGTTATTTAAATTCAGGCTGCCGCGACGCAGGTGGTCCATGACGCGTCCAGGTGTTCCAACGACGACGTGGGCTCCGCGTTTAAGCTGGCGTAACTGGCTGGTCATGTCCTGGCCGCCATAGATCGGCAGTACATGGAAGCCGGGAATTTCACTGGCGTATTTCTGAAAGGCTTCTGCCACCTGGATGGCCAGCTCGCGGGTTGGTGCAAGCACCAGAATCTGCGGCTCGGCCTGTTTGATATCAATACGGGACAAAAGAGGCAGCGCAAACGCTGCGGTTTTACCGGTACCTGTCTGCGCCATACCGATGATGTCATCGCCGCCCAGCAGAATCGGGATGGCGGCCAGCTGAATCGGGGAAGGCTGTTCATAGCCTACTTTCTGAATGGCTTTCTGGATATTTTCAGAGAGGTCGAGATCGGTAAATAAAATGTTTGACATGCGTAAACCTTGCAATGGAAGCAATATAAAAATTCAACAATGCAAAGCCCGGCCAGAGGTCAGCAGTCGCATTGTTTTATTTTTCTCGATAAATGTATGTGCGTCGGCGAAGCCGATGCGTTCAGGTGGGAGCGATGATTTGATCGCTGGTGGTTGTGTCGGCGTGGAGCCCGAGCAAATAAAACCGGCGCGATATGCGCAATGACGGCGATTTGAATCAACGATTCCCTGGTGCTCTGATCAAAACTATGAAGTCAGTAATTGCACCTTACAACCAGTGAGCAATCCGATTTGCTTGTTGTAGTTGCAGCACTTTGGCAGGCTGGGACACCGCGACAGTCATGTCGGCGATGGAATGAATCTGCGATAGATCACGGGCAGCCCTCAGACATCCAGTCTGTTCAGCATCACCCCGTAACGACGTCTTCGCAATAAGGAGGCTTTACTGAAAGTGCGCGAAGTATAGGGGCTTCGACCACTTTAAGCCAGCGGAATGCGCAGTTCGGGGTAAAAATTTACCGCCCCGCTGCCAGGAAACGGTCCAGGGCGTTGGCAAAAGCCTGTTTATCCTGTTGGCTGTATGGCGCCGGTCCACCTGATTGAATGCCGCTGCTGCGCAGGGTCTCCATAAAGTCACGCATATTCAGGCGCTGTCGCACGTTGTCGGTGGTGTAGCGTTCGCCGCGCGGATTGATGACCGCCACGCCTTTGGCAATGGCTTCTGCCGCCAGAGGAATATCTGCGGTCACGATGAGATCACCTGGCTGCGCCGACTGCACAATGTGATTGTCCGCCACATCAAAGCCACTGCTGACCTGAACACTGCGTATAAGAGGAGAAGGTGGGACGGCGAGAAACTGATTTGCCACCAGTGTAACCTGCACTTGAGTGCGTACGGCGGCGCGAAAGAGTATTTCCTTGACGGGTTTGGGACAGGCGTCCGCGTCGACCCAGATATGCATGGTGAGATTCCGCAGAAAAGGGCGGCCATTATACACAGCCGGCAAACCCTGGGTTAGACTGCTCGCCACCGTCCCGCTTTGAGCGATACATCAATCACGACTGCAAGACCGGAAGAATCTACAGGAAACGGCATGGCATCGCGTACCAATAAACATATCTCAACCACCGCGCTGGCCCGGTTGTTGGGAAAAGAAAGCAAGGAGTTGTTTATCCTGCTGACCAGCGGTGGCTGGATCGTCAAAGTGGATAATCACTGGCAGCTTACGGAAAAAGGCAAATTTGAGGGCGGAATCTACGTCAATCATCCCAAGTACGGTGAATACATTGCCTGGCCGGAGTCTATCCACCAGCATCCTCTGTTTATGCTGCTGCCGGAAGCGCCGCTGACAGCTACCAACCTGGGTAACAAGCTCAATCTTCCGGCGCGGCTGGTCAACCTGGTGCTGGCAGAGCGTGGCTGGATTTCCCGCCATATTCGAGGCTGGCTGGTGACGCCCCAGGGCAAACAACTGGGTGGTCAGCAGCATGAAAGCGAACAGTTGGGCATCCCGTTTGTTACCTGGCCGGAAACATTGCTGGACAATGCCGCGTTGCTGAACGCAGTAGCGCAGTTGCGCGGCGAAGTGGCCGATGAAATACCGACCCTGGACGGGCGGCAGGTAAGCAGCCAGGCTGAGCGGATGATCAACAACTGGCTGTACGTTGCAGGGGTAGTACACGCCTGTCAGTACCCGCTGTCACTGGGCGAGGCCGAACTGAAATGCCATTTTTACATTCCGGCAGCTCGACTATGCATTGACTATTGGCCAACGAGTGCGCGAGCTTCGGTACTGGCTGAACAGTTGGAAAAACAGGCGCTCTATAAAAAATATCAGGTGCCGTTTGTAGAGTTGAAAGACGAGGATTTACCTCATCTGGACGAGATGCTGGCGCGCGCACTTCTGCGCTACGGCATCGCCGTGTATTGATAAAGGAGACATATGATGGCAAGCGTTTTTACCCGAATCATTCAGGGCGAATTACCGGGACATTTTGTCTGGCGCGATGAACTCTGCGTGGCAATTATGACCATTCAGCCGATTCGTACCGGGCATGTGCTGGTAATTCCCAAAGAAGAAATTGATCAGTGGACTGATTTACCGGTGGAGCTGGCCCAACACCTCATGCAGGTCAGCCATACCATCAGCAATGCCCTCAAACGGGTTTATCCGACGCAGCGCGTGGGGCTCATGATTGCAGGGCTGGAGGTTCCACATACTCACCTGCATCTGATTCCGATGGATTCGATGGATGATCTGAACTTTGCTTTTGCCAAGAATGCGGACGCTGAAAGTCTTGCACAGGCAGCGACGGCGATCCGGGAGGCATTAGGGCAGGCTTAACAGTCGCTGGGGCGGACAATGTCTGCCCCTGTTCAAATCCCTTCGAAAATCTCCGATTAAGCGCGAATCAGCGTAATCACGGCAAACGCGATGAACAGGACAAACGCTCCTTTGCGGGCATAATCCAGCGGCAACCGTTCCAGCAGCCAGCGTCCTGCAAAGATCACCGGTACGTTTGCCAGCAGCATTCCCAGAGTAGTGCCGGCAATAACGCCCATCGTCATCCACAGGGTTTCGCTGAACTTGGCGGCCAGGATCACCGTAGCAATCTGGGTCTTATCACCTATCTCCGCGAGGAAAAACAGCACGCAGGTGGCGAGGAAAGGTCCGTATTTGGCGAAGTGACCGAGATCATCGTCCTCTTTGTCCGGTATCAGCAGCCAGAGCGCTACCAGGATAAAGCTACCGCTGACGATCCAGGATACCCAGGCTTCGGGAATAATGTTGGCCAGCCAGGCGCCCAGCCAGGCTGATAACGCATGGTTCAGAATAGTGGAGACAAACACGCCCAGACTGATGACATAGGGCCGCCCGTACCGGGATACGAGAAACAGGGCCAGCAGTTGGGTTTTGTCACCGATTTCGGCAATGGCGACCGCAAGCGTAGAACTGAGAAAGGCTTCCATGAAAGATTCCAGCGGGATTTGCAAGCCAGAGGCACCGCCACTGTCCCGCCTGGTCAGCAGCAGTACCTCAGGTCTTATCAATCCCGCAGTTTACGCATGATGCCGCCGCCATAGGGGTATTGTGGCAGGTAGTCAGCCATCAGCTCGATAGCATCTTCATAGACTTTTTTTACATCGGGCTTCACGCCTTTTTCCATACGACGCGACAGCATGGTAATAGGGAAAAGACATTCCTGAGTACCTTTGACGCAGAGGGCACGACTGCGGCCGAGGGAGTCCAGGTAAACTTTCCACTCCAATGCAGGGATGTCCGCAGCCATAACATTGCCCAGAACAACCCCCATTGCCTGCAGGTCCTGAACCTGAGTTTGAGGAATCAGACTGCGATCAACAATTCGCTGCAGAAGCTCAAGGTCGCTCAGCTTTTGCCGTACCTGGGTGCCCAGCTGGATGCGGGCAATTTCATCAATTGTCGCCACCTGCTTTTCGAGATAATTCCGATCAGCCCAGCTGAGATCTTCAATGCTTACCTCCTGGTCCCGGTTATTACTGGCAGTATTGGCGCCGACATTGAGCGAGCACATCAACAGGAACAGGCTTAATGCCAGGAAGCGAATGTTAATCATTAGGGCTTACCTCAATAGCGGAAGAATAAAGGTCTGGATCAGTGACGCGGCGGGCATCATCGTCACCGAGAATGACTATGGGCTCAGGGTAGAGTTCACTGAGCGGTGCCGATATCCCATTTGCCATGACAATGTGGACATGGTGGCGCCGTAGCTGGCGCGGCTCATTGACGCCGCAGGCATGGGCGATCATCCCCACCCCGTAGGTGAGATTCTTATGATAGAAGGCCACCCGCTCGGCTTTATCGGTGGGGTCAAGGCCTTTCTGCAGCTTGGGATTATGGGTCGTAATACCGGTGGGGCAGGTATTCTTGTGGCACTGCATCGCCTGGATACAGCCCAGCGCAAGCATGAAACCGCGGGCACTGTTGATAAAGTCCGCACCTGTCGCCAGGGCCCAGGCCACCGCAGAGGGGGTGATCAGCTTACCGGCAACGATCAGCTTGATGCGATCTTTAAGCCCGGCCTCGCGCAGCAGGTCTACCACCCAGGGCAGGGTTTCTTTCAGGGGCAGCCCCACATAGTCCATCAGCGGCTGTGGCGAAGCGCCGGTACCGCCGTCGGCACTGTCGAGGGTAATAAAATCCGGAGCCTGCTCAATGCCTCGTACCCGGATCGCTTTGATTAAGTCGATCAACCAGGTCTTTTCCCCGATAACTGCTTTGAAGCCCACGGGCTTACCGGTAACTGAGCGGATATGCTCAATACGGTCCAGCAGATCATCCACTGAGCGGATGTCGGGGTGACCGTTGGGGCTGATTGAAGGATGTCCCGCCGGTATGCCACGAATCGCAGCGATCTCCGCCGATACCTTCTCACCAGGGAGAATACCGCCTTTTCCGGGTTTGGCGCCCTGGCTGAGCTTGATCTCGAACATCCGGACCTGGTTTATCGCAGCCAGCTCCTTCAACCGCTTGTCGCTCAAGTTTCCTTCAAGGTCACGCACCCCGTATTTGGCGGTGCCTATCTGGAAGACCAGGTCGCAACCGCCCTCCAGGTGATAGGGCGATAATCCGCCTTCGCCGGTATTCAGCCAGCAGCCCGCTTTCGCTGCACCGCGTGACAGCGCCACAACGGCTGGTCGGGAAAGGGCTCCATAACTCATACCGGAAATATTGAACAGCGAACTGGTGGTATAGGGGGTACGGCAGAAAGGACCGATAGTTACCGGGGAGGGCAGAGAAGCATCTTTTTCAAGTACGGGGAACGCGGCATTCAGGAACAACACGGTGCCGGTCGGGGACAAATCACGTGTGGAGCCAAAGCCGATACTGGTATCCACATTCTTTGCCGCTCGATAAACCCAGGCGCGTTCGGCCCGGTTGAAAGGCATTTCCTCCCGGTCCATAGCAAAAAAGTACTGCCGGAAAAACTCGCCGAGATGCTCAAAAAGATAGCGGAATCGGCCAATGACCGGGTAGTTGCGCCGCAGAGTATGAGTACGCTGGGTAACATCAATGATGTACATCACCAGAACAGCGACGATCACCAGAATTGCAAAGATGAGAAAGCCGAGCGCGAGAAAGTTGAAAATCTTAAAGGCAAAGGTATCGGTAAACATCGGGCGAAAAGCTCCTGGGAACTATCGTTTCGCTGGCTATGATATGCTTTTTACCCTTTATTTCCTATGACACATTTTTTCCTGTCCATATCATCTGATGGATGCAGTGTAGTTGTCTCCTGAGCCACCACAAAGGAAAGCCTTATGAAAGCTGTAAAAGTTATTGCCGGTATCGTGATTGCGCTGGTCGTTGTTATCGCCATCGCGGTCTTTATCGCGGTTAAAAATCTGGACTCAATTGCTGAGAAAGTCATTGAGGACGTGGGGGCAGATGTAACCAGGGTGCCGGTTGATGTCGGGAGCGTAAAGATCACACTGTCTGACGCACGGGGGGAGCTTTATGGGCTGACTGTTAAAAACCCGCCCGGCTATACCACGGAGAACGCTATCCAGTTTGGGCAGATTAACCTGCAGATTGAGCCGCAATCCTTACACCAGGATGTGGTGGTGATCAAAGAACTGACTATTGATGGTACAAAGCTCACAGCAGAGCACAAAGGGCTGGCGGACATCAATCTGCAACAAATTTACAACAATATTTCAACTGCTGGCGGGGAAACGCGGAAGCAGCCAGCCCCGAGCACAGCACGGCCGAGTCTGCGCTTTATGCTGGAAAAAGTCAGCTTTACCAATATCTCAATGGATGTTCAGTCTGCCCAGTTTGGTGAAAAGCAGCTGAGTATGGAAGACATCCACATGACTAACCTGGGGGACCGCCGTACCGGTTTAACCGCCGAAGAACTGGCGAACGCGCTCCTGACACCCATTGTCGATAAGGCGCGCAGACAGGCAAACAATGCGTTGCGTAACGAAGCCCGGGAGAAACTGAACGAAAGCCTGGAAGAAAATATCTCGGATCGGGACAAGCAGAAGCTGGACAAGCTGAAAAGCTGGCTGGATAAATAAGCCAGGAACACTGGCTTGCGACAATTAGTCGCATACGCAAATGACATTGAGCCGCTATACTTTTTTTGAAATCCTTCAGGTACGAGCGGGGATTTCTGCAATCTTCTGTTAATTGACCCGCAGATGACCCTGCGGGTTTTTTTTATGGCTTATCTCGCCTGTCGCCTATCGCGCGCGCCGGGTTCCCGGCGACGATTGCAAAGGAATCAACATCGCGGGTAACGACGGAGCCCATACCGACCACAGCATGGTCTGCGATACTGACCCCGTCAACGACTCCCACGTTGGCTCCCAGCCAGACGTCGCGACCGATTGTGATGCCCTGCGATGTTACTGGTTGCTCGCTGATTGTCCGCGTCGGTGACATACCGTGATTAAAGGCGTACAGGTGACAGTAAGCAGCCAGCCGAGAATTATCGCCGATAACGATCCCTTTACTGCCGCCGTCCAGAGTTACGTGATGGTTGATGGAGACGTTAGCACCGATGCTGATAGGGCCGTGAAGCACCGCGTCTGCAGCAATAAAACTGTTGTCCCCGATCACAATCGTGCGCCCGGGTTCTGCAAAGAGCCGGGCTTCAGGGGCGATAAAGCAATTGTTGCCAATCACAATGCTTTCCATCTCCTGCAGGTATTCCTGCCACTCTTCTTGCCAGGCTTGTGCCCAGGTGCGGTGATGAGGTTTAAGTCGTGCGTACAGCCAGGGCATGTAACTCAAACGCAATTTATGCTGCTGACGATATTTTTCCAGATCAGCATTGGCTTTTGGCTCGGAATGTTTTTCAAAAGTCATGCGAAGGGCAACGGCTACGGGTAATGAAGATGCGTGGGATTATACGCGAGTGAAGGGAAGAAAGAGGATGTCCGCGCGGCTGTGGGTAATCATCGTGATCCGTTGATCTGTTCCGGCCTCATGCATCCATAAATCGTCGCGTTACACCATTCCTTGATTGAGCAGATCTAACGCCATCAGGGGCGCCGACATAGGCGCTCATAGGGTGAGATATTGTCCCGTTCATACAGCCGATCGCGGACACCTGTGCTTAGTATAAGCTTTCAACAGCCCGGCGCTACGTCCTGGATAGTTTAATGCGGAGCAACGTAACGGGCTTTATATACTAAGGGTTTATATGCCCACGGCAGGATGATGATATGCTTCGCCAAATTTATCGAAGTGCTTTTCGGCATTGCATTTATGTATGAACTGATTGACGACACAACAGAATTTCTGGTGATTTATAAATATCCAGGCGCAAGCTTTCATCGTGAGGGCGAGCAGCCGGGTTTGTTTGAAACGGTAAAGCAACAGCAGGCACTTTCTGAACTTTATCCGGTACATCGCCTGGATAAGGTTACCTCGGGCCTTCTGGTCATGGCCAAGACCGCAGAGGCAAATCGCAGTCTGGTGGACGCGTTTTCTCACAGGCAGGTGGAAAAATATTATCTGGCGATCAGTAAACGAAAACCCCGTAAGAAACAGGGGTTGATCAAAGGTGATATGGAACGCATGCGGCGCGGCGCCTGGAAATTAACGCTCGGGCAGAACAACCCGGCGGTTACGCAATTTTTCAGCACCTTGACGGGTGAGGGCGAGCGCCTGTTTCTGGTGAAGCCGCACACCGGACAAACACATCAGATTCGCGTGGCCTTAAAAAGTATCGGAGCTCCGATTCTGGGGGATGAGCTTTATGGTGGACGGGACACCGTAGCGGATCGTACCTACTTGCATGCGTTCCAATTAACGTTTCCTTTAAACGGCGAAATCCATCGCTATCAAGCGATGCCGCGCGAAGGAGAGGTGTTTTTGCAGGAACGCACTCAAGTGGCTATAAAAATATTTATGCAACCTGAATCTCTGCGCTGGCCCAGCTTATGAGGCCTGCGTTAATTATTGTTGGCGCCGTGGCAGTGCTGAGCGCGATATTGATGGCTGTGGATTTTAGAGCGACGTCCACGTCTCAGCCTGAGCAGGTTCCTCCTGATCCGGAGCGCTATCGGCTGGTTTTTCGCCATTGCTGGTTTGAAGCACCGTGGCAGGAAACTATCCGCTGCGCGGATCTGCATACCCCTGCCTCCACCGGCAGCTTTATCTTGCCCGTCGTCATTATTGAAGACAGGGGTGCCGGGAAGCCCCGTGAGGCCGTGTTTTACCTGCAGGGTGGCCCAGGCAGCAGCGCTGACCTTGATCAGGACGGCATCGCTTATTGGCTGCGCTGGCGCGATACCATGGCTCTGGGGCGCGATCTGGTATTGCTTGATCCCCGTGGTACAGGGCGCAGCACGCCGGTATTGCAATGTCAGGCCTATGATGAACTGAGTCTTTCTATCTTGAAGCGCAACGTCAGCGTGCTGGAAGAATTGCGCGAGGGCTACGCGGTACTCGAGCAATGTTTTGCGCAGCTGCGCCAGGCGGCGCAACCGTTTGATCCAGACCACTACGGAACCCTGCGACATGCGCAGGATGTTGGTGCGTTGCTGGACTTGTTGCCCTACGACCAGTGGAACCTGCTGGGCGTGTCCTACGGTACCCGGGTTGCGCTGGAGGTGGCCCGCCAGAGGGAAGATCAAGTGCGCAGCCTTGTTCTGGATTCCGTCTATCCCCTTGATCAGGGAGGCATGCTGGGTTTTCCGGCCGTACTTGATCAGGCTTTCAGAAATTTTTTTCAGTGGTGTGAAGAGCAGTGCAGTACACAACGCTCCATTGAGCGGTCGTTGGAGCTTGCATTACGCCAGCTGCGAGATGCCCCCATGACTTTGACTGTCCCGCGCCGTGACGGCGAAGCGCCGGTGGATCTGGTGATCAACGATCATCGCTTCGTTTCTGCTGTCTTCGCCGCGCTCTACAGCAAACATCGATGGAGCCGTATTCCAGAGGCTATCGACGCTGTGCTGGACAATAACCCTTCCGCATTAATGCCGATCATGGAGCCTTTTGTTCACATGGCCTTAAGCGAGGATTTTTTCAGCCTGGTGTTCATGGCAGTCGATTGCCGGGATCACGGGATTTCTTCACAGGAGGCATATCAGCAGGAGCTGGAAAAATATCCGCGCTGGCAGGATTACACCCGCGATCTTTGGCACTACCAGGCCTGTCATTTCATCTCTGCGGAACCGGCAGTGCAGGTGGCGCCCTCCGCATTGCCGCCGGTGCCTGGGCTGCTTCTGGCGGGTGAACTGGACCCTATCACACCGGCCGCCTGGGCGGAAAATCTGCATCAGCAGTGGCCAGAAAGCCAGCTGCATGTATTGCCGGATACGGGGCATGCGGTGATCAATACTGATGATTGCGTATACCAGTCGCTGCGCTCGTTTATCGATGAGCCAAGCCGGCCGGTAAGTTTGTGTGGGGAGTAGGAGCGCAAAGCTGAAGGGATGACGAGGAATCGAGCAGGGCGCGGCTATAACCCGCGCCCTTACTGTCGCTGGCCGCACAGCGGAAATGCCGTGCGGAATGCGGAGTTATTCGTAGAGGCACAGATAGGATGATTCAACCTCGGCAGTCACTTTGAAACGCTGGTTGGCTTCCACTTCGAACGTTTCACCTGCTTTAAAGGTTTGTGCCGTGTCGCTGCCGGGCAGAACAACGGTCAGGCGGCCGCTGGTGACGGTCATATATTCTTTCTGACTGGTGCCGAATTCATATTCACCCGCAGCCATTACGCCAACAGTAGCCGGCAGGGTTTCGGTTTGGAAGGCAATGGACTTTACAGAACCGTTGAAATATTCATTAACTTTAAACATGACCTGATCTCCCAGTAGCAGTTGGGCCCGGAAAGGGCAGTTAGCGATGGACGCGAACCGCTGGCAGACAGCTTTCACAGTGGCTGATTCAGAATCTCCACCAGGCGGGCACAAAAAAGGCCGCAATAATGCGGCCTTTTTCGTCTTAATCTGGCTCCGCCTGCTGGACTCGAACCAGCGACCCAATGATTAACAGTCATTTGCTCTACCGACTGAGCTAAGGCGGATTTGTTGCTTCCTGTCCGGAAGTGGTGCGTATCCTATAGTCGAAGACCCCCTTGGTCAACCCCTTTCTTCAAAAAAATCATAGGTCTAGCGGTGTCTCTGGTGGCTTTTGCACCGCTCCGCTCAAATATTCCACAAGCTGTATTAAGACTGTTCAAACCCGCCTGGAAAACCTCGCGCAATCCAGACGGTTTTTATGTGTTTTTACCGAAAAATCACCTCAATGAGCCAGGGTAACCACCTTGAAACTACCGTTCTGGTCCAGCGTAGAGACCTGTCCAAAATGTTCCCGCGCCTTTTTCTCCAGCGGAATGAACTGGTTCACCACAAAAAGGGCGCGGCCATGCCGGGCCAGGAGCCGCTTGGCGCTGCGGATAAACTTGTTCGTCAGATCGCCATCAATACTGAAACCCTGATGGAAGGGAGGGTTGCAGAGGATAAGGTCGAATGTCTGCTGAATCTGGTCCCCTGCGTCGGCAGGAACTATCTCAGCGTGGATGTTGTTCAATTCACAGTTGTGGCGGGCGGTGAAAAGCGCAGCGGCATTGTTATCGGTAAGCACGCGCCCCTGCAGGGGAAGATCCTTTGTCATCAGCGTCAGGTAACCATAACCGCAACCCAGGTCCAGCAGACTGGCGGGTGGACGCGGCATGGTGCCGAGCATGGCCGGCAGAGACTGAATCAGAAATTCACTGCCTTGATCAATCTTGTTCCAGCCAAACAGGCCGGGTTTGCTGTGGATGGTGAGTCCTTCGGGCGCAGCGATAGGACGCAGCTGCCGGTAGGTATTATCATCAAGCTGTTGATCGCTGGATGCGGTCTTTTTTTCCAGTACAGCGCTATATATGGTTCCAATTTTTTGCGCAGTTGCCTGACAGCCAAACAGCTTGCCAGCCTTATCGATGTAGGTTTTTATTCCTTCATTTTTCTGACCACACAGAAACAGCTTGCCCTCGGTTCGCAGGATGCGATGGGCTTGATTGATGATGTGATGGGTCACTGGTTTTTCTTTGGATATGCGATAGAAAACCCGAGTTAATGAGGCATCACGAATTTCACTGAAATCGAAATCGCTGAACTGACTCTCGAAGCCGGATTGTCGGGCCTGTTGCGCGACGTCCCAACGGTTGGTCATCAATGACGGCTTATGCGCCCACTGGCTGGTTGCCGGTAAAGAGGTCAATACATTTTCATCACTGCACCATAACGAGCCTTCGGCGGTGTCTTCAGTCATTATCTGGGCGAGCCAGGCTAACGCAGTATCTTTCATATTAAATACTCGCAATTTCCCGCGGGGTTAACGAACGGTATTGACCGGGGAGCAGGTTGGTATCCAGTGTAATATCTCCAATGCTTTCCCGATGTAACTCCACCACACGATTTCCCGCCGCTGCAAACATACGTTTTACCTGGTGGTATTTCCCTTCATGGATGGTCAGCAATGCGGTGTGACTGCCGAGCAGACTCAACTGCGCCGGCTGGGTTGGCTTTTTTTCTCCATGTAATAGAACACCTGCCTGGAAGAGGTCGATCGTACTAGGATCGATAGCTTCTGCCGTTGTCACTCGATACGTTTTGTTGCATTCACGGCGTGGGGAAGTGACCTGATGATTCCATTGGCCGTCATCAGTCAGCAACACCAGACCGGTGGTATCAAGGTCCAACCTGCCGGCGATCTGTAACAGGTGCTTATTCGGCTCGTCCAACAAATCCAGCACCGTGGGATGTTCGCTGTCATGGTTGGCGCAGACATACCCGACCGGTTTGTTAAGCATGAGATAGCGATGCGTGGCCAGGGTAATGACTTCACCATGCAGGCGCACCACATCGTCAGGTTGAAGCTGTTGAGCAGCTTTGCGCACGGTTTCAGCGTTAACAGAGATAGCTCCCTGACGAACCAGCTGATGAATCTGGGAACGAGTCAGGTCCGTCGCATGGGCAATATATTTATCCAGTCTCATAAGCGCTGCTCCAGCCAGGCAGCCGGCACGGCCGAACACCAGGAAAAACGCTCCAGAAGCTGCCGAAAGGTGTGGTCCAAGGGGGCGCAGATATGCAGCGGCTGCGCTGTAACAGGGTGGGGCAGATGGATATCAGTGGCCGCCAGCAGCAGGCGGTGCGCCTGAAACTGAGTTTGGAAGAAGCGGTTGTGGTTGCCCTTGCCATGTTTCGCATCGCCAATGATCGGGTGGTTGATATGTTTCAGATGCCGACGGATCTGATGCTTTCGGCCGGTGACCGGCTGACAGGACACCAGTGAATAACGAGTTTGCGGATAGCGGTCCACTTGATAGGGCAGTTCAACGCAGGCCAGGCGTTTAAAGTGAGTCAATGCCTCCTGTGCGGGCTTGCCTTTACGCGCTTTTTTATCGGTGCAGGAATCCTGCTCTTCTGTCAACGGATGATCGATGCTTCCGTGTTCCGGTGCATAGCCCCTCACCACCGCCAGATAATGCTTCTGCATTTGCCGGGCGGCAATCATCTCTCCCAATTGTTTCGCGCAGCCGCTGGATAAGGCGAACACCAGAACACCTGAAGTGGGCTTATCCAATCGATGAACCGGGTAGACCATCTGGCCGATCTGATCGCGCACTATTTGCAGGGCAAACCGCGTTTCGTGTCGATCGATTGCGCTTCTATGAACCAGCAGACCGCTGGGTTTATTAACCGCAATCAGATGCTCATCGCGATAAAGGACAGGAAGGGCTTCGGACATGGAATGACAAGTGGAGAGGTGTGGGTAAGACATCGGGCGAATGAACACCCGATGCCTGACAGCAGAACTTATTCCGCGGATGAATCAGCGGCTGCAGAGGTGGTACTGCATTGCCAGCCCCAGGTTGCCTGTTTTTCGGCAAATGAGGCAGCCTGGGCTTCACATTTGTCAAGTTCGTTTTGATAAGTCCACAACACCTCTGTCTGCCCATCTTTGGTGTAATGCACCTCACACGGCAGCTTTTTGCCCGCAGTCGGGTAGACGACTTCAATGACCCGCTCAGCACCATTGAGGGTGCAGCTGTACTGAATGTTGTCGGCAGCCATTATATTAACGCTGAAAAAAAATGCGGTCAGCGGGAAAAGTGTCTTGCGCATTGTTTGCTCCTTGTATGAGTCGAGACGCCACAATCATCACATCAGGAAGGTTGTGTGACAACATCAACCTGTGTGACCGTTATCTGGTTGTGCGAATCTTCTTCTCACCGGAGTCAACGGTTTGATAGATCAAGGTATTGATTGTCATTGGGCCTACGCCACCAGGAACCGGAGTATAGGCTGCGACACGATCCACCAGAGGCTTCAATTCGATGTCACCGACACCGCCCGGATGATAACCGGCATCCACCACAACGGCGCCATCTTTAATCCACTCTGCTTTGATGAACTCAGGTTTGCCTACAGCACCAACGATAATGTCAGCCTGCTTGATCAGGGAGGGTAAATCCTGGGTGCGGGAGTGGCAGATGGTTACTGTGGCATTGGCGTTCAACAGCATCATCGCCATAGGTTTGCCCAGAATTGGGCTGCGACCAACGACGACTGCGTGTTTACCGGCCAGCGGGATATTGTAGGCCTCCAGCAAGCGCATAATGCCTTTCGGTGTGGCACATCCGTAAGCCTCCTCACCCATGCTCATCCGGCCGAAACCGAGACAGGTCACACCATCAACGTCTTTCTCGGCGGCGATGGCGTCGAAGCACAGGCGCTCATCGATCTGCTCCGGTACGGGGTGCTGCAGCAGGATACCGTGAACATTCGGGTTTTCATTGAGTTCGTGGATCTTGGCCAGAAGCTCTTCAGTAGTCGTTTGGCTGGACATCTCAACTTTCAGAGAATCCATGCCGATGCGCTTGCAGGCATTACCTTTCATCTTCACATAGGTAGCTGAAGCGGGATCATCACCAACGAGGATGGTGGCAAGAATGGGGGTTTGGCCATTGCTGCTGGCTTTGAGTGCAGCAACGCGCTGGGAGAGTTCTTGTTCGGTTTTTTCGGCAAGCGCCTTGCCATCGAGGACCATTGCAGACATGAGATAAAGCTACCTTAGACAGTTGATCTTATAAGGAAAAACAGGGTCGCATTGTCCCACAGGCATTGCTAAATGGGGAGCTTTCAGGAAAAAAAAGAGAGGGGGGGAGTGGGGTGGCTGATGGGGCTCGAACCCACGACCACTGGAATCACAATCCAGGGCTCTACCAACTGAGCTACAGCCACCGTAGCATTGCAGACAAACTTTACCGCATTTACCAGCTATTCGGTCATTGCACCAGTTCTACTTACAAATGGCGCGCCCGGCAGGACTCGAACCTGCGACCATCCGCTTAGAAGGCGGATGCTCTATCCAGCTGAGCTACGGGCGCATACTGGAAGTCGAACCCTGGCAGGTTCCCCTAATAGCTAGGCAAAAAATGGTCGGAGTGGAGGGATTCGAACCCCCGACATTCTGCTCCCAAAGCAGACGCGCTACCGGGCTGCGCTACACTCCGAGTGAAACCAGATGTACCTGATTTCGAGAGGTGCGCATAATACCCATGCGTTTCGTGGGCGTCAACGGAAAGAAGCAAGAAACTGAAATTATCCAGGTTAACAGCACAGAATATCTCCGTATCGTTGACTTAATGATCAACCAAGGGGGCGTGCTCTTGTTTCGATCCGGGTCTGTGGTCAGAATAGCGCGTCAACCGATAGGAGTTTGTATGCAAAACAATAATTTAGGTGTGGCAATGAAATTGGGGATGCGCCGCCTTGCCTCCGGTGTATGTATCTTGTCCGCACAGACTGCAGAGGGCGAAATGTTCGCCATGACAGTGTCTTCCGTTACGTCTGTCTCTGATAATCCTGCCTCTTTATTGGTGTGCATCAATAAGCTGGTATCGCAGCACAGTTACTTATCCACGCCAGGTACGCGCTTTGCCATCAATGCATTGAACTCGAACCAGCAGGATCTTTCGAACCTGTGTGCTGGCCGGGAGCAGGGGCGTGATCGCTTCAGCCTGGGGTCCTGGCAGCAGGATGAATACAGCGTGCCTTATCTGACTGACGCCCAGGCCGTATTTTTCTGTGAGGCTGACAAGGTCATGGAGTACGGCACCCACCATATTGTGGTAGGGAAGATTCATCAGGTCCTGGTGGGTGAGGATGATGTCAACCCCCTGTTATACGTTGATGGTGGTTACGGTTATCTGGCTCGGTCGAAGGAATAAGCTGCGCCAGTGATGGACGAGTAAATGTGTGTTGGTGGAGGCTCCCTGAAGAGCGAAAATCACCAGCAAAAATTACGCGGTAATGCTCTTGTATTATGAAACTTTTGTGGCTACGGCCCGTTCACGGTTAATATTCACTAACCTTTTATGCACACCTCGGGCGCGGATTTGACCAACTTGTTTGAAGACTGCACAAAAACCGCTTTTTTCTCTAATCAAGGTTTGTAATTTATTGATTTATAAGGAAAAAAACAAATAAGGTTAAAAAATGAACAATTTGTAGGTGGGCCAGATATTTTGCGGCTTGGCGATGGTTTCCCAAAATGTATCCACCAACTTATCCACAAAAAATGTGGACAAATTTAATGTGAATCTTATTGTGCAAAAAAGTTACAGTTACCGTTTCGTATCACTTTTCTCTACCCAAAATTGCTACATTTTTTGTCGTTAATGACACCGTTGTCTGGATTTAAACATTATGAATGAAAAATTAAGGGTTGCAGTCCTTGGGGGCGGGAGTTTTGGCACAGCTATTGCCAATATCATTGCCTGTAATCAGCATCCTACAAGCTTATGGATGCGCTCTGCCGAACAGGCTGCGGAATATGAGAGTGCGCGGGAAAACACCCGTTATCTGCCCGGATATCGCCTGAACGATAATCTGGTTATTACGGCTGATCTTGAAGCAGCCGTGTCCGTCAGTGATCTTGTCTTCGTATCCATACCCAGCCACTCATTCCGGGACATTACCCGGCTGATGCGGCCTTATCTCAAACCGGATGCCATCATTGTCAGTACTGCCAAGGGCATTGAGCCGGAAGGCTTTACTCTGATGAGCCAGATCCTTGAGCAGGAGTTGCCTTCCCATCGCATCGGCGTCCTCAGTGGCCCCAATTTCGCCAAGGAAATCGTTCAGCAACAACAGACCGGCAGTGTTATCGCCAGCGAACATCAGTCTGTTATCAGTTGCGTTCAGTCCACCCTCAGCTCTGCAACCTTTCGTGTGTACGCCAACAATGATCGATACGGTGTTGAGCTGGGCGGTGCCTTAAAGAATATCTATGCCATTATCTGCGGCATGGCTGCTGCGCTCGGCGCGGGCAATAATACTCAGGCAATGCTGTTAACACGGAGCCTGGCGGAGATGGGCCGATTTGCCAGTCTGATGGGCGCCAATCCGATGACATTCCTGGGGTTGGCCGGGGTAGGCGATCTTATCCTGACCTGTACCTCCGATTTAAGCCGCAATTACCGGGTGGGGTATGCGCTGGGGCAGGGAAAGCCGCTCGATGAGGTTGTCTCGGGTCTGGGGCAGGTCGCGGAGGGGGTTAATACGCTGCGGCAGG
This sequence comes from uncultured Cellvibrio sp., assembly GCA_937958105.1. Lineage (GTDB taxonomy): Bacteria > Pseudomonadota > Gammaproteobacteria > Pseudomonadales > Cellvibrionaceae > Cellvibrio. The sequence goes on along the minus strand of CALFXJ010000060.1, from coordinate 199,541 downwards.
TGAAGCATAAAGCCGATGAGCTGGGGGTATACATGCCGCTCGTTTCCGGATTGCATGGAATTTTGTTTGAACAGAAAAAAATTGCCGATGTTGCTCGCGGTCTGATGCTGGGCGAGCAAAACTACGATGTTGAGTATGCAGGGAAACGATGATGAGCAATGAGACATTAAAATCAAATCTTTTGTCTTCCAGACATTGGCTGCGCCTCCTTTTTATGCTGCTGTTCGCCGGATTGCTGCAGGTTGCAGGCATCATCATGTGGATCGTGGTGGGGCTGCAGTTTATCTTTTCCCTGATCACCGGGCAGGACAACCTCAACCTGCGCCGCTTTGGGCATTCGCTTTCCACTTATATCTATCAAGCCCTGCAATTTCTCACCTATAACAGCGAAGAAAAACCCTTTCCCTTTGCAGACTGGCCAAGCGTTATTGAAGAGCCAGCGGCAGTGGAAGTGGTTGTGACGGAGAAGCCTCGCACCTCTGCTCGGGCCGCTCAAAAGGACAACGATATTAATAACCAACCTGATAATTCTTGATGCCATTGGCCCGGAGGTAGAAATGGAATTGTTTATTCTGCGACATGGTGAAGCGGAGCCTCGCGTTACCACCGATGAGGAACGCCAGCTGACAGACAAAGGGCGTGCTGATGTGGCCCGCATGATTAAATCTTCGCTGGACGATCTGGGTAAGTTAACCCACATCTGGGTCAGTCCTCTGGTGCGAGCGCAACAGACCGCAGCGATTGCGGGTGCCTTGATCGGCGATATGGAGCCTTATACGACCGAGTTACTGAGTCCTGATGCCGATCCTCAGTTACTCTTCAATCAATTGCAGCTCAGCGAGTGTGAGGGACTGTTGCTTGTCAGCCATCAGCCGCTGGTCAGCAGGATGCTCGATACCTTGTGTGGTACAGCAAAGGGCTACCATGACATGGCTACGAGTTCTATGGCTTGCGTAGACATCGATATTGTTGCACGTGATATGGGCAAGCTGCGCTGGCTGCGTCATTCATCCACCTGATGTCGACTCTCTATTCGTGAATTGACTTTCGTGAATTGTGGTGGAGCTGCGACATTTATTTTATTAGCTGCCGCTTTGTGCGGGCAGTCTTTCTGTCTCCGCCGATATCTTGCTGCGTGGATCGCGACCTGGTTGTAAGGCTGGCAGTCCCGCCATTGGGGATTGGGAGGTAAATGTGCCAAGAGAAATGGTATTTGAAATTGATGGCCTGACATTCGCCGCGCAGGAATGGGGTGAACCGGGCAGACAGCCGGTGCTGGCATTGCATGGCTGGCTGGATAACAGTGCAAGTTTTTATGCGCTTGCGCCTCGTCTCAACGATGTCCATCTCATCGCTTTGGATATGGCGGGTCATGGCAAAAGTGCGCATCGCCCGGGTGGAGCGCCCTACAACATCTGGGAAGACGTCGCAGAAATTTTTACCATTGCAGCCCAGCTGGGCTGGGAGCGATTTACGCTCCTTGGACATTCTCGCGGGGCCATCATCAGTATGCTCGCGGCAGGTACCTTTCCTGATCGCATTGAGCGGCTCGCGTTGATAGAAGGGCTGTTACCTGAGCCGGCAAAGATGGAAGAAGCTCCGGCGCAACTGGCCCGTTCCATCCTTGATCTGCGCGCGCGGGCAAAAAAACCGCTCTCCATCTATAAAGATCTGCCCTCAGCGATCAAAGCGCGTGAACGGGGCATGTTCCCCCTGAGCTATGAGGCTGCCGCCGCCTTGACTGAGCGAGGAGTTAAAGGCGTGCCTGGCGGCTATCAATGGAGTACCGATCAGCGTCTGCTGGCACCTTCGGCTTTCAAGCTGACCCGCGAGCACGTTCAGTCATTTATTGCACGGATCACGGCACCGATAAAATTGATTCTGGCCGAAGGCGGCATTCCGCAGCGGTTTTCCGGCTATCAGCGGGAAGTGTCAGTGTTTCCCAAGGTGGATGTTGAGATTATGCCCGGCGGACACCATCTTCATATGGAGGCCGAGGTTGATGCTGTGGCCGCTTCATTGAATCGTTTTCTTGACGCTGCTTCCCATCAGAGAGAGTGAGGAAATTTCCTTTGTTTGAATCCGTTTCAAGCTCCTTTCGCCAATGCTCTGCGTTCCTGCTTTTCTTCCTGTTGTGCAGTGCCGGATGGGTCCGGGCGCAAACCCCAGAGACAGATCTGGGGCTCGAAGATTATCCCCATGCGCGAATTGTCTTCCGCAGTCAACTGGAGGATGACGATTACATTCTTGCGCTGGGCAGCTTTAAAAAGGTTGAAGGGATGTGGTCGGTCGACAACCACCAACGGCTCAGTGGCCGGCTCACACGCAAGACATTGGAACTGCCTTCCACCCACAGTGTTGAAGACGGCTTTCAGTTTTACCTGCGTCAATTAAAGAAACTGAGTGCGCGTGAGTTATATCGTTGTGATGGGCGGGAGTGCGGGCCGAGTAACAGCTGGGCCAACAACCATTTTAAAGTTATTCAGCTCTACGGCTTGGATCAACATCAACATTACGCGGCTTATGAAGTTATTCAGGAACAGAAGCCACCCTATTACATTTCGCTCTACACTGTGTTGCGCGGCAACAAACGCGTACTGGTGCAGCTTGATATCCTTCGCAGTGACAAGGCACCGGTGGAAGGTATCGCCACTGATCCCGATTCACTCCTGCGTTTGTTTCAAACGCAAGGCTTCTATGTTTTTCCCGGAGCGGTAACCGATGATGATGCCGGGCAGTCTCAGTTGCTGATCCGGCCCGAACATGTTCAGACGCTGGTTCAGGTGTTGAAACGGCAGAGCCAGTGGAAGCTGGCGCTGGTAGGGCATGAGTATCGGGCAAGTGCACTCGCGGATCAGCAGCGGGATTCGCTCCGCTATGCCGAATCACTCAAGCAGGCGTTGGTTAAGGCGGGCATTGCGGAGGCGCGTCTTGTCACTCACGGCCTGGGCAGCCTTGCTCCGGCAGGGCGAGGCAATCAAAGTGCCCGGGTCGAAGTGGTGAAACTGAGTAACTGATTCTGACCAACGCCCACTGGCGTGGGCATTGGTCAGCGATTAACGGAGAAGCGAAAGGAATTCGGTGCGGGTGGCCTGATTGCTGCGGAATGATCCCAGCATCGCAGAGGTTTTCATGGAAGAATTCTGCTTTTCCACACCGCGCATCATCATGCACATATGCTTGGCTTCAATAATGACGCCAACACCCGACGCACCAGTAATCTTCTGCACCGACTCGGCGATCTGCACCGTCAGCTGTTCCTGGATCTGCAGACGGCGCGCATACATGTCTACGATACGGGCCACTTTCGACAGTCCGAGCACCACGCCAGTGGGGATATAGGCAACGTGAGCTTTGCCGATGAACGGCAGCAGGTGGTGTTCACATAAGGAATACAGCTCGATGTCTTTTACCATGATCATCTCACTGGATTCCGAGGGGAAGAGGGCGCCGTTAACCACTTCTTCGAGAGTCTGATCGTAACCCCGTGTCAGAAACTTGAATGCCTTGGCTGCACGCTCCGGAGTATCCACCAGGCCCGGCCGGTTCAGGTCTTCACCAATACCGGCAATGATTTGGGCAAAATGTTCTTTCATAACCGTCCTCATCATATTCAGGAGCATACCGGACAACAGGGTAACGCTCTTCAGCTGCCGCACGGGCCTTTGACTAACAACGGAAGCTGTTCATCCGGCCGCGCTGAGGGCGCTCACCCTACGTGAAGCCGGCAAAATCGTAAAGTACTTTTTACGCCAGCGGGCTGGGGTGAATCAATTTAAGGCACTGCTTTTTCATTTAAAGTTTCCGCTATCCCGGTAAAATGCCACTCCATATTAAAAAACGGCAGGGTGATAGAGTGAGTATTGGACAAAAGCATGATGTCTGCAGTGATCTGGTCAGCGTTCGGGATTACATTCGCTGGGGCGCCAGTCAGTTTACTGCGGCAGAGGTGTATTTCGGTCATGGGACAGATAACGCCTGGGATGAGGCGGTCCAGCTGGTCGCGCATGCTGTGCATCTGCCGCTGCCTATCCACCCTGATGCCCTGGACGCCCGTCTGACGCTGACTGAGCGCCGGGATGTGGTAGCTCTGCTGCGCCGTCGCATAGAGGAACGCATCCCCGCGGCTTATCTCACTGGTACAGCCTGGTTTGCCGGTCTTCCATTTCAAGTGGATTCACGGGTTCTGGTACCGCGCTCGCCTATTGCAGAGCTGATTGAAAAACACTTCTCCCCCTGGCTGACACACGCGCCTGAATACATCCTCGATTTATGCACCGGCAGCGGATGTATCGGCATTGCCTGCGCTTACGCTTTTCCAGAGGCAGCTGTCGACCTGAGTGATATTTCGGCTGATGCGCTGGCTGTGGCGCAGCAAAACGTCGAGAAACACGAGCTGCAGCATCGCGTCCGTACTATCGAGTCGGACCTGTTCGAAGCGTTGACGGAGCTGCGCTACGATCTGATTGTCAGCAATCCACCTTATGTAGACGCGGAAGATCTGGCAGACATGCCCGCGGAATACCGCGCTGAGCCGGAACTGGGGCTGGCTTCAGGTACAGATGGGCTGGACTTCACCCGTCGCCTGTTGCGCGAGGCGCTCGACCATCTGACGGATGAGGGAATCCTTATCGTGGAGGTAGGCAACAGCTGTGTAGCGCTGGAAGAAGCTTATCCGGAGATTCCATTTACCTGGCTGGAGTTTGAGCGGGGCGGCCATGGTGTGTTTCTGCTGACGGCTGCGCAATTACAGGACGCAGTCGCCCGCCAGCAGCTTTAGATCCCGGTAAAGGGTGCCGCTTCCTGGCCAGTCACGTATAATCGCCGTCTTTCTGAACCCTTACCTGCATTCGACGCAAGAGAAGATTATGTCCGGCAATACATATGGCAAGTTATTTACGGTTACCACCTTCGGCGAAAGCCACGGCCTGGCGCTGGGCTGTATCGTAGATGGGTGCCCGCCCGGACTCGAACTCAGCGAAGCTGACATTCAAATTGATCTCGATCGTCGTAAGCCAGGCCAGTCCCGTTATACCACCCAGCGTCGTGAAGCCGATGCGGTTAAGATTCTCTCCGGGGTATTCGAAGGCAAGACGACGGGTACACCCATTGGCTTGATCATTGAGAACACGGACCAGCGCTCCAAGGATTACTCCAACATCAAAGATCAATTCCGGCCTGCCCACGCCGATTACACGTACATGCAGAAGTACGGTGTGCGCGATTATCGCGGTGGCGGGCGTTCTTCCGCCCGTGAAACAGCGATGCGGGTGGCGGCCGGAGCAATTGCCAAAAAATATCTGAAAGATCTGCACGGTATTGAAATACGCGGTTATCTTTCCCAGCTGGGCCCCATCAAGATCGAAACGGTGGATTGGGATCAGATAGAGCAAAATCCTTTTTTCTGTCCTGATGCCAGCAAGGTGCCGGAGATGGAAGAGTTCATGAAGGCGCTGAATAAAGAAGGCGACTCAATCGGCGCCAGGATTACGGTAGTGGCCCGCGGTGTTCCCCCAGGGTTGGGAGAGCCTATCTTTGATCGTCTCGATGCGGAAATTGCTCATGCACTGATGAGTATCAATGCGGTTAAAGGCGTGGAGATTGGCGAAGGTTTCGCGGTGGTGGAACAGCGCGGCAGCAAGCATCGTGACGAGATCACGCCGGAAGGTTTTCTCTCCAACCACGCCGGCGGCATCCTCGGCGGTATCTCTTCGGGGCAGGATATCGTAGCGAATATTGCCCTCAAGCCTACCAGCAGTCTGCACATACCTGGCCGCAGTGTCGATGTTTACGGTAATCCAGTGGAAGTCATCACCAAAGGGCGTCATGATCCCTGTGTCGGTATCCGGGCAACACCCATCGCCGAGGCCATGCTGGCACTGGTATTGATGGATCACCTGTTGCGCCATCGCGGACAGAACGGTGCAGTCCAGCACAATGTGCCAGTGATTCCTGCCGGCGTCAGCTGACAACAGCGATGAATCGGGGGCGAGGAACTTTCTGCGCCCTCGATAATTTCTTCTCTTCCTATCCCTCCCGTTGTTATGTCTGACTCTTCGTCACAGTTTGTTTCATCTCCCTTGCCATATTGGCGATTATCCAGCTTTTACTTTTTCTACTTTTGCGTTGTGGGTGCGATGGTTCCCTACTGGGGGGTATACCTGAAATCGCTGGGTTACAGTTCGCAGGATGTGGGAATTATCGGAGCGATCATTCTGGCCACACGGATCATCGCGCCGAATTTCTGGGGATGGCTGGCCGATAGAACGCAGAAGCGCCTGCAGATTATCCGCATCGGCAGCTTTGCAGCATGCGTGTGTTTTGCCGGTGTGTTTGTTGATCAGACGTTTGCATGGCTGGTGTTAGCGGTGAGCACCTATACATTTTTCTGGCATGCCGTATTGCCGCAGTTCGAGGTGATCACTCTGACATATCTGGCCAGGGAGCATCACCGCTACGGGCAGATTCGCCTGTGGGGGTCGATCGGATTTATTGTGGCGGTGCTGGCTTTGGGCTGGCTGTTTGACATCATATCGATTCACTACCTGCCGGTCTTTATCCTGACTTTTCTATTGCTGATCGGATTGTCCAGTATCAGTTTGAAACCGATAGCGCCGCTGGATCATAGCGGTGCAGCCAGAGGTTTTCGTCAGATCATTACACAACCGACCATGCTGTGCTTTTTGCTGATGAGCTTCCTGCTGCAGCTCAGCCATGGGCCTTACTACACCTTCTACAGCCTCTACTTGATTGATAATCACGGGTATAGCAGCACGGTAACAGGCTTGCTCTGGGCACTGGGTGTGTTGGCGGAAGTAGCGATATTCATTGTCATGCACCGCCTGCTGCGGCGCTTCTCTCTGCGCAATTTATTACTTACCGTACTGGCATTAACGACGGTTCGCTGGTGGATAATCGCAGCTTTTGCTGAACACTGGATGCTCCTGTTGTTCGCTCAGCTTCTTCATGCAGGCAGTTTTGGTGTAGCCCATGCAGTATCCATGGAGATGGTGCGGCGCTATTTCGGCACCGCACACCAAAGCCAGGGGCAGGCGCTCTACAGTTCATTAAGTTTTGGTGCCGGGGGCGCTTTGGGTGCATTATTAGGTGGAATCTTCTGGGACCAGAGTGCTGCACTGACATTTTATTTCTGCGGCCTGTGTGCCTTGCTGGCCTTTTTCATTGCTTACTGGGGTATTTTCCCCCAGCAAAAGGTTAACGAATCATCTGACTCTTGAGGTGTATCGCTGTGAAAGACTTACGTGTTGCACTGATTCAACATGAGATCCTGCCCAACAATCCGCAACATAATCTGGATGTGTTTGCGCAAGAGATGAAACGTGCGCGCGGTTGCGATCTGATCATTCTGCCGGAAGTATTTACGACTGGCTTTTGTGCGGGTGCGCGCAACTATGCTGAGTCCGTTGACGGACGGGCATACGAATGGATGGCTCAACAAGCTGCGGCCTCTGACGCAGTAGTTACCGGTAGCCTCGTGGTGAAAGTCGGTGAGGATTATTTCAATCGCCTGGTATGGATGCGTCCGGATTCCAGTTATGTCCATTACGATAAGCGCCATCTGTTTCGTATGGCCGGTGAACATACCCGTTATGCCAGTGGAACTGAGCGGGTGCTGGTGGACCTTGAGGGTTGGCGCGTTCTCCCCCTGATATGCTACGACCTGCGTTTCCCAGTGTGGTCCCGCAACAGACAGGATTACGACTTGGCTATCTATGTGGCGAATTGGCCCAGTGCGCGGGAACTGCATTGGAATCGTTTGTTGCAGGCGAGGGCAATTGAAAATCTAAGTTACGTGGCGGGAGTCAATCGTATCGGTGTCGATGAAAAACAGCAGCATTACGCGGGTGATTCTTCCATATACGGACCGGATGGTGTTGAGTTGCTGCAGGCCAAAGCAGCCAGTGGATGTTTTATCGCGGAGCTGAGCTCACAGCGGCTGCAGGAATACCGCACAGCTTTTCCGGCACATTTGGATGCAGATAATTTCACATTAGACGACCGCTGAGTACCACACAATAACCCCAGTCTCAACCGGGGTTATTGTTGTCAGGCAATCAGCTTCTGAATGTTTCTTAAAAATGGAACAACAGAGCGGCGTAAGGGCCTTTGATCTGCACATCCGCCGTTACGTCTTCTTCAATCTCCAGTGACATCTCGCGGTAACCGATCTCCAATCCAATATCCAATACCGAGTCAAACATGTATTGCACCTTGGCACTGTAATCTGTCAGGCGGTTGTCATCATAGCTGATGGCGCTGCCTTCGAGACCGAAGGAAAATCCTGTCAGCGGCAAGTCAAACTGAGCCTTTGCGTAGATCATTGGAATGGCTTCATCCAGATCAACTGACTCGCGGGTGAATTCGTTGACGGCAGTGACATAACCATCGAATTTGCGGATATTCAGGCCGAGGTCCAGATTGACCCAGTTATCGAGCAGCTCGTAGTACAGCACGATATCTGTATGACTGAGGTCGAAGTCGGAAGCCACCTGGGTGCCAGCGGTAAAGGTGGTGCCATCAATGGTGAAGCTTTGATCAACGGTTGCGGTTTGCTGACTGGTGATATCCATCTTCTGCAGCTTGATATTCGGAAGTATCGGTACTGGATGCTCCAGAGCGATGTAGAAATAGTTATTGTCTTCTTCACTCATGCCGAGCGACTTCACATCGATGCTGGGATCGCCGGCATTACCGCTGTATTCTCCTCGCCACTGTCCCGCACCGGCGTAAACACCAAGAATGGTATCAGCTGCTGCAATGGGAGAGAGAAGTGCCAGAGTGGTGGCCAGAGTCAGTTTTTTCATGGTATGTGTCCCTCGATGACGATAGTAAAACGGCATTGATTAAATTCGTGCAAATAAATCGCTGCTGCAAAGTGTAAATGAAAATGAAATGATTGCTTAAATTTGTTACCTGGCAAGTGGTCGTCAGTGTAGCTGTTTGAAAAAGAATAGTCCTTAATTGTCCAACAGGAGATCGACCTTAAACATTATGTAAGGCATCGCGCTTAAGCAGCTCCAGAAATGCCCGTGCAGCGTTGTTCAAACTGCGCTGTCGGTGGTAAATGCAACCGAGGGGGCGTGTCAGAGGAGGATGTTGCACCGGGAGTACACACAGCTCGTCATCAATCATGGTTTCCGGTAATACCCCCCAGCCCAGACCGACGATGACCATCATCTTTATGGTATCCAGATGGTTGGTCACCATCGTGATATCCAGCGCCTGTTGCTGGCCGTCAAATAATGCTCTGATCAGACGCGTGGTATAGGTGTTAATGTCGGGCATGATGGCCTGATAAGGCGTCAGATCCGCAAGCGATAATGTTTCAGCCTTGGCCAATGGATGCGTAGGCGCGGCTACAAAACGCAATTGATCCCGCCAGATGATGTCCGCTGTAATACGTGAATCCACTTCTTCTGTGAGAGTGACCACCGCAAGATCGAAGCGGCCCTGAAGAATGTTGTGGAAAGCCTGTTCCGAATCCAGAAAGTGCAGGTCCAGTTTGGCCTCAGGGAAACTGCGTGAAAAATCACGCAGGTAGGGGGGCAGGCGATGCAAGCCGATATGGTGGCTGGTCGCAATGCTCAGCTGTCCCCTGACATCGCCATTCAAGTCAGCTATAGCACGCTGGGCAGCAGCAACTTCCTGCAGAATCGTCCGCGCTGTTGGCAGCAGCAGCAGGCCTGCCTGAGTGAGCGAGACCTGACGGCCAATGCGGTCGAACAGGCTTGTGTTCAATTGCTCTTCAAGGATGGCGATACGTTTACTTACCGCAGGCTGCGTCAGGTGCAGGCGTTGGGCAGCCAGGGAAAATGATCCTGTCTCAGCAATGGCAAGGAAGGCTTGAAGGTGTTGAGTATCCATGCCGCCTACTATATTCATTCTTTTTTGGAATGCAATCCATAAAAATTATAAATTTGTTTTATGAGTTGACGGCTCGTAAAATGGCTCTCAATTAACCAGAAACAGGCTCTGCCTGATCAAGCAATCGTGATTCAAGAGGTTAGCAATGGCCCCCAAAACTCTTTATGACAAGCTCTGGGAAGCGCACCTTGTCCAGCAGCGCGACGATGGTTCAGCGTTGATTTACATCGATCGCCATATAGTCCATGAAGTGACTTCGCCCCAGGCATTTGAGGGGCTGCGCATCGCAGGGCGCAAACCGTGGCGGGTGGATTCTATCCTTGCCACCCCTGATCACAACGTGCCGACCACGCAGAAAGAGCGCGCCTCCGGTGTGCAGGGCATTCAGGACCCGGTGTCGCTTATCCAGGTACAGACGCTGGACGACAACTGCGATGAATTTGGAATTGTGGAGTTCAAGATTAATGACAGTCGTCAGGGCATCGTGCATGTTATCGGCCCTGAAACCGGTGCGTGCTTGCCTGGAATGACGATTGTCTGCGGAGACTCGCACACAGCAACGAACGGTGCTCTGGGTGCATTGGCTCACGGTATCGGCACCAGTGAAGTTGAGCATGTGATGGCGACTCAGTGTCTTGTCGCCAAAAAAATGAAGAACATGTTGATCAAAGTTGATGGAAAGCTGGGCAAAGGCGTAACGCCTAAAGATGTGGTGCTGGCAATCATCGCCAAGATCGGAACGGCCGGCGGTAATGGTCATGCCGTTGAATTTGCGGGCGATGTATTTCGCGACATGAGCATGGAGGGGCGCATGACGGTCTGTAATATGGCTATCGAGGCAGGTGCCCGCGCCGGCATGGTGGCCGTGGATCAAACCACCATCGACTACGTAAAAGGTCGGCCCTATGCACCGAAAGGAGAATTGTGGGAGAAGGCTGTTGCAGCCTGGCGCGATCTGAAAAGTGACGAAGGCGCACATTTTGACACGGTGGTTGAACTCCGTGCGGAAGATATCAAGCCTCAGGTCAGCTGGGGTACTTCGCCAGAGATGGTCGTCGCCGTGGATGAGACGGTTCCAGATCCTGCCAGCGAATCTGACCCGGTCAAGCGCGAAGGCATGATCCGCGCTTTGCAATATATGGGATTGCAGGCTGGCCAGCCTATGACGTCTATCCATGTGGATCGTGTGTTTATCGGCTCCTGTACCAACTCCCGTATTGAAGATATTCGTGCCGCTGCCGCCGTAGTGAAAGGCCGCAGCAAGGCGGCGAACGTGAAAGAAGCGATCGTTGTGCCCGGCTCGGGCACCGTGAAAGCCCAGGCTGAGGCTGAGGGGCTGGACAAGATCTTTATCGAGGCAGGCCTTGAGTGGCGCGAGCCGGGCTGCTCCATGTGTCTGGCAATGAATGCGGATAAATTGGGCGCTGGTGAACATTGCGCCTCTACCTCGAACCGCAACTTCGAAGGGCGGCAGGGTTACGGCGGACGCACTCATCTTGTCAGCCCGGCCATGGCGGCTGCGGCAGCCATTGCGGGTCATTTTGTCGATGTGCGCGAATGGGGGAACGCATAATGAAAAGTTTTACGGTGGTTACCGGCATCGCGGCGCCCATGGATCGCGCCAACGTTGATACGGATATGATTATTCCGAAGCAATTCCTGAAGTCGATCAAGCGCACAGGTTTTGGTAAAAATTTATTCGATGAATTGCGCTACATGGACGAGGGAAAACCGGATCAGGATTGCACCGGGCGTCCTTTGAACCCGGAATTCCCTTTGAACTTTCCCCGCTATAAAGGCGCAACGATCCTGCTGGCGCGTGAAAACTTTGGCTGCGGTTCCAGTCGCGAGCACGCGCCCTGGGCTTTGGATGATTACGGATTTCGCAGCGTTATTGCGCCGAGCTTTGCGGACATTTTTTACAACAACTGCTTTAAGAACGGCTTGTTACCCATTGTTTTAAGTGATGAAGTTGTCGAGAAGCTGTTTCAAGAGATGTACGCCACTGAGGGTTATCAGCTCACCATTGATCTGCACACTCAAACGGTGCAAACCCCATCGGGCGAGGCATTCAGTTTTGAAGTTGATGCTTTTCGCAAGCATTGTCTGCTGAATGGCCTGGATGATATCGGCCTGACGCTGGAACACGCCGATCTTATTCGCGCCTATGAAGCGAAGCGGCGTGAAGAAGCGCCCTGGCTGTTTGACGCAGTCAAGTAATTTTCATGAGGCGCGGTCGCCCGTTGGGTGTCCGTGCCTGTTTAATAAATAACAGGCTGTGCCATGTGCAACCGGCACAGGAGTTTAGGAGAGTAGGGCTTTGGGTAAGCATATTTTAATTCTGGAAGGTGATGGCATCGGTCCTGAGATCGTTGCTGAAGCGCGCAAGGTGCTGGATTGTGTCAATGCCAAATACAACCTTGGGCTGACCTTTGAAAATGAATTGATGGGTGGCTGCGCCATTGACGTCCACGGTGTTCCGCTGGCTGATTCAACCCTGGAGCGAGCCCGTCAGGCAGATGCGATTCTGCTGGGCGCTGTGGGCGGTCCTAAATGGGATAAGCTTGATCGCGCCATTCGCCCGGAAAAAGGCCTGCTCAAAATACGCTCGCAGCTGGGGCTGTATGCCAACCTCCGTCCGGCCCTGCTGTACCCACAGCTGGTCGATGCTTCGTCATTAAAGCCGGAAGTGGTGTCCGGTCTGGATATCCTGATTGTGCGGGAGCTGGCAGGGGGGATCTATTTCGGCGAACCCCGTGGTATTCGTGTACTGGACAACGGCGAGCGCGAAGGCTTCAACACTTACAAGTACTCAGAAAGCGAGATTATCCGCATCGGTCGTACCGCCTTTGAGATGGCCCGTAAGCGCAACCGGAAAGTATGTTCGGTCGACAAAGCCAACGTATTGGAAGCCACGATGCTGTGGCGCGAAGTGATGGATTCGCTGGCCCCGGAATATCCGGATGTCGAGTTGTCGCACATGTATGTGGATAATGCGGCGATGCAGCTGGTGCGTGCGCCCAAGCAATTTGACGTCATTGTTACCGGGAACATGTTTGGCGATATTCTGTCCGATGCGGCGGCAATGCTCACTGGGTCCATAGGTATGTTACCATCGGCCTCACTGGACAAAGACGGCCGGGGGATGTACGAACCCTGTCACGGTTCAGCACCGGATATCGCCGGGAAAGGTATCGCTAATCCGCTGGCAACAATCTTGTCGGTGTCCATGATGCTTCGCTATTCCCTGTCCCTGCCGGAGGTTGCCAACGCGATTGAAGATGCCGTGGGGCAGGTATTGGACGCAGGTTTGCGCACTGCTGACATCTACACCGAAGGCAAGACCCGCGTGTCTACCGCCCAGATGGGTGATGCCGTCGTTGCCGCATTAAGTAGGTAATGGAACGATACACAGATATATCAACTGCTAATTAGTAATTCAGAGAGAACAGACATGAGAGTAGGTTTTGTAGGTTGGCGTGGCATGGTTGGGTCTGTATTGATGGACCGCATGCAGGCGGAGAATGATTTCGCTGATATCGAGCCGGTGTTTTTCACCACATCAAACGTTGGCGGTGCTGCTCCGGCTGTGGCTTCCGGCCTGCCTGCACTCAAGGATGCGTTCTCGATTAATGAGTTGAAGCAACTGGATGCCATCGTTACCTGTCAGGGTGGAGATTACACCAATGAGGTATTCCCCAAACTGCGTAACGAAGGCTGGCAAGGGTATTGGATTGATGCAGCCTCCAGTCTTCGGATGGACAAAGACTCTCTTATTATTCTTGATCCCGTTAACCTTGATGTAATCAAAAATGGCATTGCTGCAGGTGTCAAAAATTACATCGGTGGTAATTGTACTGTCAGCCTTATGCTGATGGGACTGGGTGGTTTATTCCGTGCTGGACTGGTGGAGTGGGTTTCGTCAATGACATACCAGGCAGCATCTGGTGCTGGTGCTCAGAATATGCGTGAGCTGATCAGCCAGATGGGAGCCATTCATGCGTCTGTAGCTGAAAAACTGGCCGATCCGGCTTCGGCCATCCTTGAGATTGACCGCCAGGTTGCTGAAACCATGCGTGATTCGGCATTCCCTCGTGACAATTTCGGTCATCCTCTGGCTGGCAGTCTACTGCCCTACATCGATAAGCAGCTGGAAAGCCGGCAGAGCAAAGAGGAATGGAAAGGTCAGGTTGAGACCAACAAGATCCTCGGGCGGAGCAATAATCCTATCCCTGTTGATGGTCTCTGTGTCCGTATTGGCTCCATGCGTTGCCATAGCCAGGCACTCACCATCAAGTTAAATAAGGATGTTCCCATTGCAGATATCGAATCTATGCTGGCAGAAGCCAACCAATGGGCTAAAGTTGTACCAAATGAGCGCGACGCTAGTCTGCGCGATTTAACGCCGACAGCTGTGACAGGTACCTTATCTATCCCGGTAGGGCGTCTCCGCAAGATGAACATGGGGCCGCAATACCTCTCAGCTTTCACCGTTGGCGACCAGTTATTATGGGGTGCTGCAGAGCCGTTGCGTCGTATGTTGCGGATACTGAAGGAAGCCTGATAAGAGAAATCTTTATCAAAACGGCGCCCCGATTCTCATGTAGAATCGGGGCTTTTTTTTATAAAGAGGTTTTTTCTTATTAAGAGGGCGGTGAAATCTACCGATTATTTTTGTGGAATATGGCAAAAAAAGACTAAAAATATGCCAGCGGAACCGCTTGAAAGGCGCGGAACTGTTGATAAAAAGCTATTTATAATGAATACTTACGAAAGATAGTGAAGATATATTCGAGGTTTTATAACCTCTGCATACAAAATCCAGGTTTAAGTAACCGGTTAATTTCTGATCGAAAAATATTGCCATCCCTGTCCGGTGCTTAAACCAGGGGAGATAATAAAAGGATAGTCCTATGCATCTTCGAAAACTGGTAGGGGTCTGTGGATTTGCCGTTGTAGCTTTGGCAAATTACGCCAGTGCCTTGGGGTTAGGAGAAATCAAATTAAATTCCGCACTGAATCAGCCGTTGGAGGCTGAGATCAGATTGCTCGATATCCGGGACCTTAGTCCTGAACAGATTATTGTCGGTCTTGGCTCACCCGCTGATTTTGAGCGTAACGGTGTTGAGCGCCTCTACTTCTATACGGAGCTGGAGTTTGAGGTTCTGCTGAATGAACCTGGTGGTGCCGTCGTTCGTCTTTCTTCGCGCAATCCTGTCCGCGAACCCTTTCTGAACTTTCTCGTTGAAGCCCGTTGGCCGAGTGGTCGTCTCCTGCGGGAATATACCTTGTTGATGGATCTGCCGACCTTCGCAGATACCCCATCAACGCCAGTTGAGTCTGCTACATCCTATCCACAAACCATTGCTCAGCCCCGTACCAGTACCGCCGCACAGACACCGGCACGGACCAGTTCGTCAGTTGCTCAGACAGAATCCCGCTCCGAAGTTCCAGCATCCGGCGGCCGGCGCTCTGGAGCTGACTCGTATGGACCCGTGGGCAGCAATGAGACTTTATGGAAAATTGCTCTGGAAGTTCGCCCGGACCGAGGCTTATCTGTCCACCAGACAATGCTGGCTATCCAGCGTTTGAATCCTGATGCATTTATCAATGGCAACATCAATCTGCTTCGCAAAGGGCAGGTGTTGCGTTTGCCTTCAGCAGATGAAATTCGCTCATTGTCACGTAGTGAGGCCGTTGCTGAAGTGGCGGCACAAAATCGTGCATGGTCAGAAAACACCATGGGCGCCCAGCTTAATGCGTCCCGCCGTGAAGTGGCCACGCGTCGCGAAGCGCAGGAAGTGAGCGGACAGGTGCGTCTGGCATCACCTGGAAGCAATTCCGATGGCAGCGGGCAGGGCAGTGGCAGCAATGCCGGTAACAGTCGCGGTCTGGAAAACGAGCTCGCTGCTACCTTGGAAGAGCTGGATAAAGCGCGTCTGGAGAATGCCGAATTAAATTCCCGTATTCGGGATCTCGAAGATCAGATCAACACGATGGAGCGTCTGGTCAATGTCAGCAATGAGCAGCTGCGCGCCATGCAGTTGGCAGCCAATCAGCAGCAGACTGCTGCTGAAGCCGAGTCCCAACCGGAAGTCGATACATATAATGATGTTGTGCCACAGGAAGATCCGGCTGATGAATCAATCGCTGAAGATGTGGCACCAGAGCCTGTAGAAACCGCTCCGGAAGAGCCAGCCCCGCAGACCACACCAGCTCCGGCAGCCGAGCCTGAGAAGGCAAAACCTGCTCCTAATGTAAACCGTGTTGTTCAGTCAGCACCTAAGCCCAAGACGATAGTGGATCATATTGTTGATAATGCTATCTGGATAGGTGCGGGTCTGCTGGTGTTGTTGCTTGCAGCTTATGCATTAGTTCGCCGCCGTAACGAACAGGCAGCGGAGGAAGAGGTGGTGGAGGAATACAACTCCGACTACAGCATGCCTGCCGTTGAAGACGAATACAGCATCAACGATGAATACTCGGAAGATCATTTTGAGGAAGCGGAAGCCGAGATGGCGCTGCTTGATGAAGATGATGTTCCTGCCGAAGCTGAAACAGGCGATGCAGTTGGGGAAGCTGATATCTACATTGCTTATGGCAAGTTTGATCAGGCTGAAGAGATGCTGCTTAATGCTCTCTCCAAAGAGCCATCCTCTGTGCCCATCCGGATGAAACTGCTGGAGGTTTATTCTCAGACTCAGGATATTGACAAGTTTGATCAGCACTACGCCAGCCTGTTAGGTGATGCAAACCATGCGGAACTGCAGCGTGCTGCAGAGTGGCGTGAAAGCATTCCGGGTGCAGGAGAGTTCGATGCAGGATTAACTATCTCATCGCAGGATTTTGAGGCTGCCCCTGAGCAGGCCGATGAAAACACGCTCGACTTTGGCCTGGATGATGCCTCATTCGGTGAGTCATCCGAGACGGTAGAAACCAGCACTGACGACGATTTCAGCTTTGATCTGGACCTGGAGGACGAGCCGCCCGCACCGCTCGCGGCTGATGAAGCTCTCTTGCGAGAGGCTGACATTGGCAGTTCCACTACCCGTTACGACTTGTCGTTTGATGAATCGCCTGAAGCTGCGGAAGAAGATGAGTTCGCTCTGGATCTTGAGGACGATTTCTTATCAGACTCTGACGAGGTAAAAGCGGCGCCGGAAATTTCCTCTGCGTCATTTGAGGATGACCTCGGAGAATTGTCATTCGAGCTTGAGGATGAGCCTTCTGCAACTGAGGCTCCGGCGTCCGCTGCCCCAGCTGTAGAGGAAGATGACTTCAGTTTTGATTTTGAAGAAACCGCTGCAGAGTCTGCCGAAGAAGACACGTTCGCTTTTGATGACATTGAACCTGCTCAAGAAGCGGCACCCAGTGCACCGTCAGTAGCTGAAGATAATGCTGACGATTTCAATCCAGATATGGATGTGAGCGGCCTGGATCTGGAAGCGCTGGATCATGAAATGGAGAGTCTGGACGCCGAGTTTGGCGAATCCGATGACCAGGCATTTGCAGATCTCGATGCTGCATTAGGTGATGAGCTGACTCCACCGGCATCCGCTGAGTTCGACATCGAGGATGACGAAGCGTTTGAGCAGGCGCTGGCGAGTGTTGCCAATGAGGAGCCAGAAGAAGCGCCGGCAGGTGAACCTGCGATGTCTGATGCGGATATGGATGCTGAACTGGACTTCCTGGCAGATACGGATGAGGCAGCAACCAAGCTTGATCTGGCCCGCGCTTATATTGATATGGGTGATACTGATGGTGCTCGGGATATTCTGTCCGAAGTGGTCCAGGAAGGTAATGCCCAGCAGCGTGAAGAGGCTCAAGGGCTGCTCTCCAGTTTAGACGCTTGATGTTTTGATGCTCTGACAAAGCCTTGTGTACCCAGGTACACGAGGCTTTGTTGTTTTTATGGCTGTTAATTTTATGTGGACTGACACTGCCCATGAGTGAAAACTACGTCCCTCTCAGCAAGGTATATACCCGTAACGGCGAGGTGGTTGGAGATACAATCTGGCCGGAGGGAATGCAGCGCGTGGCTATGGCGGTTGAGTACAACGGGGCAGACTTCCACGGATTTCAAACTCAGCCCAGCGGCGTCAGCACCGTACAGCAGGCGTTGGAGTCTGCACTGTCCAGGATTGCTGCGGAGCCTATCACCTTGGTATGTGCCGGACGTACTGATGCCGGGGTTCACGCTACAACCCAGATTGTCCACTTCGACACCTTGGCGAAACGACCGGAGCGCGCCTGGGCGCTCGGGACTCGAGCTCACTTGCCTCCCAGTGTCGCAGTACGCTGGGCAAAAGATGTTGTTCCCCAGTTTCATGCTCGCTTCAGTGCTTTATCCCGGACCTACCGTTACCTGTTGTCAGATCAGGCGCATTATTCAAGTCTGATGCATGATCGGGTCACTTGGTCAAATCGTCAGCTGGATGTGGAGCTGATGCGGGAAGGTGCAGTCCATCTGGTAGGAGAGCATGACTTTACCTCATTTCGCGCTTCACAATGCCAGGCGCGCAGCCCTGTGCGGAGAATTCATCATCTGCACATTGTCCGTCGCGGTGATTTGATCATAGTGGAAGTTCAGGCCAATGCATTTCTACACCATATGGTGCGTAATATTGTGGGAGTGCTGATGGCCGTAGGCGCTGGTGATGTTCCGCCATCCTGGGTGGCGGAGGTTCTTGCCGCCCGAGACCGCAGTGCTGGCGGCGTTACTGCAAGGCCGTTTGGTCTTTATCTGGTTTCTGTGGACTATCCCGCGCATTTCAGCTTGCCTCAATCCGCCCCTGGGCCCTTGTTTTTAGCAGAGCCTGTTGGAGGTTTTTCGGGCTTGCAGGATTTTTGACGGACGGCACCAAAATCAGGCAAGTTAAAGTTTTTACGGTAGTTTTCTGATAGTATCGGCGCTTTATTTTCTTGGCGGTTTGGATTGTGGCACGAACTAGGGTCAAAATTTGTGGCATTACTTCAGTATCGGACGCCCTCGCTGCGCAAGAAGCGGGCGCCGACGCCATTGGTCTGGTGTTCTATGCTCCAAGTCCGCGAGCTGTTGACGTGGAGCGCGCCCGCGAAATCGCGCTGGCGGTCGGTCCCTTCGTCACCGTAACGGGTTTGTTTGTTGACGCTGAACCCCACGAGGTGAACAGGGTGTTGGAGCAGGTTCCACTGCATCTCCTGCAGTTTCATGGCAACGAAACGCGTATTTACTGCGAATCCTTTCATCGACCTTATCTGAAAGCTATTCGCATGCGGCCGCAGTTGGAAGCCGCGTCGGCCATAGCAGATTATCCTTCGGCATCGGCAATATTGCTTGATGCATACTGCCCTGGTGTGCCAGGTGGCACCGGTGAAAGCTTTGACTGGCACAGAGTGCCGCAAGGCGGGAGCCAACCCATTGTTCTCGCAGGAGGATTGACTCCCGCCAACGTGGCGGAAGCAATTCAACTTACTGGTGTCTACGGTGTTGACGTGAGTGGCGGAGTAGAGTCCGCTCCCGGAAAAAAAGATGCTGCCAAAGTAAAAGAATTTATTATCAACGCCAGTCATGGCTCAAACAGGTGAAGAAACGGTGAGTGAAAACAAGCAGTCTTCCACAATTGATTACAGCGCATTTCCCAATGCGGAAGGTCACTTTGGTCCGTACGGTGGCCGTTTTGTTTCTGAAACCCTTATCTACGCATTGGATGAGTTGAATGCTATTTACTCCCGACTGAAAGATGATCCGGATTTCCAAGCGGAGTTTGATAAAGATCTGGCCCATTATGTCGGGCGTCCGTCTCCTTTGTATTTTGCTGAACGCTGGACCCGTGAGCTCGGGGGTGCGCAGATATACCTGAAACGCGAAGACTTGAATCACACAGGAGCGCATAAGGTAAATAACACTATTGGTCAGGCGCTTCTGGCCAAATTCACCGGCAAAGGCCGGGTAATTGCGGAAACTGGTGCCGGACAGCACGGCGTGGCTACTGCTACCGTAGCGGCCCGACTGGGTCTGAAATGTCGTGTATACATGGGCGCGGATGATGTAAAGCGGCAGTCTCTGAACGTATACCGGATGAAGCTGTTGGGTGCGGAGGTTTTCCCCGTAACATCTGGCTCGCGCACGCTGAAAGACGCTATGAATGAGGCTATGCGCGACTGGGCCACTAACGTAGACGATACCTTCTACATCATTGGCACAGTAGCTGGTCCTCATCCCTATCCGCAGCTGGTGCGGGACTTCCAGGCTGTTATCGGACGGGAAGCGCGCGCGCAATGTCTGGCTCAGGCCGGTAAACTGCCCGACGCGTTGGTAGCCTGTGTCGGAGGCGGATCGAATGCCATTGGTTTGTTCCACCCCTTCCTGACTGACGAATCAGTGTCCATGTATGGTGTTGAGGCCGGAGGGCTGGGTATCGAGACCGGCAAGCATGCGGCACCTCTTAATAAAGGGGTTCCGGGTGTTCTGCATGGCAACCGTACTTATCTGATGGAAGATGAAAATGGCCAGATCATTGAGACTCATTCTGTCTCTGCTGGCCTTGATTACCCTGGTGTAGGTCCTGAACACTCCTGGCTAAAAGATATCGGCCGGGTAAAATACGTGCCAATCAATGACGATGAAGCGCTGGCTGCCTTCCGTAAAGTAACCCGGACAGAAGGTATTATGCCGGCGCTGGAGTCCAGCCACGCTTTGGCCTATGTGGAAAAACTTGCTCCAACCATGAGCAAAGACCAAATTATCATTGCCAATCTTTCCGGCCGCGGTGACAAGGATATTCTTACCGTTGCTGGAATCGATGGAATCACCGTTTAATCACCATCGGGCGCAGCCGTCAGGAATAACTATTAATGAGTCGTATTTCCCAAGTCTTGAATCACGCTAAGTCCCAGGGCCGCAAGGCGCTGGTAACTTATATCGTCAATGGTGACCCATACCCGGCAGCGACCTTACCCACTATGCACAAACTGGTGGAGCAGGGCGTTGATATCATTGAGCTGGGTGTTCCTTTCTCTGATCCTATGGCCGAAGGGCCGGTGATCCAGCAAGGCCACGAGCGCGCACTTGCTCATCATGTCAGTTTGAAATCTACTCTTGAGGTGGCCCGTGAGTTCCGTAAGACCAATAATCACACGCCGCTGGTGTTGATGGGCTATGCGAATCCGGTAGAGCGCTTTGGGTATGAGGCTTTTGCCAAAGCTGCTGCGGAGGCAGGCATAGACGGACTGCTTACCGTCGACCTGCCCCCGGAAGAAGTGGCTGTATTGAAGGAGGCGCTGGATGCCTCCGGGTTGGACAACATCTTCCTGCTTGCGCCGACAACGACTGTGGAACGGGCCCGTAAGATCGCAAGTCACGCCAGCGGTTTTCTGTACTACGTCTCGCTCAAAGGTGTTACCGGTGCGGGTCACCTGGATGTAACTGCGGTAAAAGCCAAACTGGACGAATTCGGTCAACTAACTGATCTGCCGGTCTGTGTGGGATTTGGTATCAAAGATCCCGCAACAGCAAAAGCCATCGCTGCCTTGGCGGACGGAGTGGTGGTCGGCAGCGTGCTGGTGGAAAAGATGGGAAGTATGGCTGATCAAAGCCAGGAAAAAATTGCCCAGGCGGTTGGTGATATTGTCGGCGGTATTCGCCGTGCACTTGACGACTGCTAAACCTCAAATTTTTTATTTATCGAAAACTGTAGCGAGAGAAAGCAACCGATGAGTTGGTTAGACAAAATTATTCCTAATGTGGTGCGTTCCGAAGGTAAGCGCAGCACTAAAGTTCCGGAAGGGTTATGGGAAAAATGTGTAAAGTGCGATGCGGTTCTTTACAAGCCTGAGCTGGAAAAAAATCTTAACGTCTGTCCCAAATGTGACCACCACAAACGTATCGGTGCACGTACGCGATTGAATATCTTCCTTGATGAAGATAACCGTAAGGAACTGGCTACCGAGGTTGAGCCAATCGATCGTCTCAAATTTAAAGATATTAAAAAATATAAGGAACGTTTAACCGCAGCGCAAAAGACTACAGGTGAAAAAGATGCGCTGATCGCTATGAAAGGCGAGCTTAAAGGTATGCCGGTTGTAGCGGTTGCTTTTGAGTTTGCATTTCACGGTGGCTCCATGGGATATGTGGTAGGTGAGCGTTTTACTCGTGCAGCTAAAGTGGCACTTGAAGAAAATATTCCGCTGATCTGTTTTTCTGCAACCGGTGGTGCGCGGATGCAGGAGGCGCTGATCTCCTTGATGCAGATGGCTAAAACCAGTGCTGTCATCGAGCGCTTGAAGATGCAGGGTACGCCTTATATCTCCATTATGACTGATCCGGTTTACGGTGGTGTTTCTGCAAGCCTTGCACTGCTGGGTGATATCAATGCGGCGGAACCAGGCGCGCGAGCAGGGTTTGCGGGTCCTAATATTATTGAACAGACTATCCGTCAGAAGCTGCCCAAGGGCTTCCAGCGCAGTGAATTTTTGCTGGAGCATGGTGCTATCGACATGATCATTCATCGTCGAGAGATGCGCGACAAGGTGGCAGCATTACTGGCGAAGTTTACTCGTCGCGCAGCGGTATAACTTTCTCTCGCACTGGATTTCCAATGCAATTTTCATCGCTGAATGAATGGCTGGGGTGGCTGGAAACCTGCCATCCCCAGGAAATCGACCTGGGATTGGAGCGGATTCGCAGCGTGGCTCAGCGACTGCAACTGCTGAGTTTCCCAGCGCGGGTCGTTATCGTCGGCGGCACTAATGGCAAAGGCTCTTGCGTCGCAGCTACTGCCGCCTTGTTGCGAGGCAGCGGCCTGAGCGTTGGTGTTTATACATCTCCCCATTTGCTTCACTACTGCGAACGTATCGCCATTAACGATCACTTCGCGACAGAGGCGGAAGTTTGTGCAGCATTTGAAAAGATTTTTCTCGCCTGCGAATCCATCAGCCTGACTTATTTTGAATTCGGCACGCTTGCTGCTTTGGAGGTATTTCGCCAGCGGCAGGTGGATGTCATTATCCTTGAAGTAGGCCTGGGTGGCCGTCTTGATGCCGTGAATATCATTGATCCCGATGTCGCTGTTATTACCAGCGTTGACCTGGATCACCAGGATTGGCTGGGCAATGACCGAGAAAGTATCGGACAGGAGAAGGCCGGAATCATGCGTCCCCACAAGCCGGTGGTATGTGCTGATCCAGTGCCTCCAGGTACGGTATTGACTACAGCCCAGCATCTGGAAGCCCAATGGAACGGTGTGAATGAAGCTTTTGGCTTCTCTAGTGAGCCGGATCACTGGAACTGGTGGGGATTGAATCAGGCAGGTCAGCGGGTTGAGCTGACGCATATGCCTTTACCGGTGCTGCCTTTGCCAAGCCTTGCGGCTGCGTTGCAGACGGTCAACATCCTGGGTATTGATCTTCGCTCAATGGCCTGCGGTCCGCTGTTGGCTGGTCTGCAGTTGCCCGGCCGCTTTCAGCAGCTGTATTACAAAGATCGCCGTTTTATTCTGGATGTCGCACATAATCCTGCCGCAACCCAGTATCTTGCGCAGCGGCTGCAATCACAGAATGTCTCCGGCCGCTTTATTGGCATTGTGGCCATGATGGCTGATAAGGATCGCTCTAACAGCCTGGGAAATCTTACTCATCTGATTAATGCCTGGTATCTCGCGGATCTGTCAGGGATACCCAGAGCGGCGACAAGGGTGCAGCTTGAGCGGGATCTGCAGCAGTTAACTGTCCCGATTGCTGGCGGTGGTGCTATGGAAGATTGCATCGAACAGGCTGTGAAAGATGCGCAGGCTGAAGATTGCATTGTTATTTTTGGATCTTTTTATACAGTGGCTGCTGCGTTGGCTGTTATTCAGCCTTCGGCATCAGGGGGTCCCCAGTGAAAGATGCGTTGAAACAACGATTGGTTGGCGCCATTGTGTTGGCTGCGATTGGCGTGATATTCCTGCCTGGCTTTTTCAAGGAGCAACAGGGACATCAGGTTGATACGCGGACACAGATTCCGGCGGAACCGTCTCTCCCCCAAGTATCTTTCGAATCCCCCCGACAAAACCCGGATATCCAGCCAGCGCCTGAACCGGAAACCATGTTTATACCTCCCGAACCGGAGCCCGTGACGGAAGTGTCCAGCCCTGAGGCTGTTGCATCAGCTTCTTCTGCTTCTGCTCCCGCTCCCAATCAGACTGCAGACACCGCGGATGAAGTTCCGGAATTGCCTTTAGGTCCCGATGGAATCCCGGAAGCCTGGGTTGTGCAGGTCGCCAGTCTCAGCAATCAGGAGGCTGCGGCCAGATTGCGTGATGAACTCCAGGCCGAGGGGCATAAAGCGTATATCCGCCGTGTTTCTACGTCGAATGGATCGGTCACCCGGGTTTTTATCGGTCCGAAATTAAGTAAGGCAGAAGCGGATAAAGTCAAAGCCGATGTCGATAAACGCTTGAAAGTAAACGCAATGGTGCGTCGTTTTCAGCCATGATAGGGGCAGGTGGCTGCTATTATTCCCTCGTTTTCGGACTATCTGATGCAGGACCGGTCTGCTAAAATGCGCCTCCTTGATCAACCGGAGATTCCTGGCGCATGAATTGGGCAGATTGGACCATTGTCTTTATCTTGGTTCTATCCAGTTTGATCAGTATCAAGCGGGGTTTCGTCAAGGAAGCCCTTTCTCTCGCCACCTGGATTCTGGCAGTCATCATTGCGCTGTTGTTCAGTGAGCGCCTGGCTGTCCTGTTAGCTGATTCAATTACCACCCCATCTGTCCGCGAGGTTGTTGCGTTTGCCATTTTGTTCATTGCGACCCTGTTGGTTGGCGCAATGGTGAATTATTTGATTGGCGAGTTGGTTCGCATTACCGGTTTGTCCGGTACGGACCGCATGTTGGGGATGGTATTCGGTCTGGCTCGTGGTTTTATTATCGTGATGGCTCTGCTGATTCTGTTACCGTCATTGATCCCTGTTGAAGAAGATATCTGGTGGCATGAATCACGGCTGATTCCTTATTTCTTATCATTTGAAGACTGGGCCAGGTCATCGGCCGCCGAGGTCTCGCAAATGTTTTCAGGTTTGTTCGGCAAGTAGCGATACAATTTCTTAAAGGTGAGGCAATTATGTGCGGCATTGTTGGTATTGTGGGTAAACGCGATGTGAATTTGCAGCTCTATGACGCGTTGACCATATTGCAACACAGAGGGCAGGATGCTGCGGGAATCGTAACTTGCCAGGATGGCAGAATGGCGCAACAGAAAGCGAATGGTCTGGTGCAGGACGTGTTCAGAACCCGGCACATGCAACGACTGGTGGGCAGCATGGGCATTGGCCATGTTCGTTACCCAACAGCCGGTAGTTCTGGTCCGGCACTGGCGCAGCCTTTCTATGTGAACTCACCTTACGGTATCGCGCTGGCGCACAACGGCAATCTCACCAATGCCGCACAGTTGGGTGAGGAGTTATTCAAAACCGATTTGCGTCATGTGAATACAGATTCCGACTCGGAAGTGCTGTTGAACGTCTTTGCCCATGAACTGCAAATGCAGGGCAAACTGACACCAAGTGCCGATGATATTTTTGAAGCGGTGGCCGGTGTCCACCGTCGAGTCAGTGGCGGTTATGCGATAGTTTCATTGATTGCCCGTTATGGCCTGGTTGCCTTCCGCGATCCCTTTGGCATCCGTCCGCTGGTGTACGGCAAACGTGAAACAGAAGAGGGCGTGGAATACATGGTCGCGTCCGAAAGCGTAGCGCTCAATGTTCTAGGCTTTGACGTGATAGATGACGTTGCTCCCGGAGAAGCTATCTACATTACCGAAGGTGGTGAGCTGCATCGTCGCCAGTGCGCTGAAAACCCAAGTCTGAATCCCTGTATCTTTGAGCACGTTTATTTTGCGCGGCCGGACTCCATCATGGATGGCATTTCGGTTTATAAAGCGCGCCTGCGTCAGGGGGAAAAACTGGCGGAAAAGATTTTACGCGAGCGTTCGAATCACGATATCGATGTAGTCATTCCAATTCCTGACAGCAGCCGTGTAGCGGGTCAGGCTCTGGCACAGAAGCTGGGTGTAAAATTCCGCGAAGGTCTGGTAAAAAACCGCTACATCGGGCGCACCTTTATCATGCCGGGTCAGCAGCAGCGGAAAAAGTCGGTTCGTCAGAAGTTGAACCCTATCGATCTGGAATTCAAAGGTAAGAACGTATTGCTGGTGGATGATTCCATCGTTCGCGGTACAACCTGTCAGCAGATTATTCAGATGGCCCGCGATGCGGGTGCAAAAAAAGTTTATTTCGCTTCTGCTTCACCAGCTGTGATTTATCCGAATGTTTACGGTATTGATATGCCCACTACGTCTGAGCTGATTGCACATGGTCGCACCCATGAAGAAGTGTGCCAGGAGATCGGCGCTGACTGGTTAATTTATCAGGATCTGGAAGATTTGATCGCTGCATCTTCTGAGGGTAACAAACGCGTGACCAGCTTCGATTGCTCCGTATTTACCGGGCAGTACATCACCGGAAAAGTTACGCAGGAATATCTCGATATGCTGGCCGAAGTGCGCAGTGACAACGCCAAATCAAAAACCGGTAAAAAGACTTTCAAGTCGGAAGATACGGTTATTGGTTTACACAACGGTGCGGCTAACAGTTAGCAGTCAACAGCAGGGAGAAAACGATGGACGATTATGATGATTATTTGCTTGATTCAGGGCTTGATACACGAGCGATTCGGGCCGGACAGGTTCGCACTCAGGAAGGTGAACACAGTGAAGCGTTGTTCCTGACATCAAGCTATGTTTTTTCCAGCGCCCGGGACGCGGCGGAGCGTTTTTCCGGAGAGCAACCGGGTAACGTCTATTCGCGTTACACGAATCCCACTGTGAGAAATTTCGAGCGGCGAATTGCTGCATTGGAAGGCGCAGAAGCGGCCGTTGCTACATCATCAGGTATGGCTGCGATTATGAGTACTTGCATAGCATTGCTCCAATCCGGCGATCATATTGTCTGCTCCCGCAGTGTTTTTGGTACGACGACCGTATTATTGAGTAAATATTTGCAAAAGTTCGGCGTCACCGCCACCTTTGTAAACCCTGTTGACTACACTGCATGGCAAGCTGCTTTTACACCAAAAACGCGATTGGTTTTTGTTGAAACACCGTCCAATCCGCTATGTGATGTCATCGACATTGAGCGACTCGCTGACATTACTCATCAGCATGGTGCGTTACTGGTGGTTGATAATTGTTTCTGCACGCCGGCTTTGCAGCGTCCTCTGGAGTTTGGAGCGGATCTGGTTGTACATTCGGCTACCAAGTACATTGACGGACAGGGGCGGTGTCTCGGTGGTGTTGTTGCCGGACCGAAAAAATTAGTTGATGAAGTGCTTGGTTTTATTCGCAGCGCCGGGCCGACCTTGAGCCCATTTAATGCATGGGTCTTTTTAAAGGGGCTGGAAACGCTGCGGCTGCGGATGGAAGCCCATTCGCGGAATGCGCTGATTCTGGCCCAGTGGCTGGATGCGCAGCCACAGGTAGAAAAAGTTTTTTATGCAGGACTGCCTTCACATGCCGGTCATGAATTGGCAACCAAACAGCAGTCAGCATATGGTGGGGTGTTGTCGTTCCGTGTGAAAGGGGGACGAGAAGAAGCCTGGGAGGTGATTGATGCAACACGCATCATGTCATTAACTGCCAATCTTGGGGATACAAAAACGACAATCGTGCATCCGGCAACCACCACTCATGGACGTCTGAGTCCAGAACAGAAAGCGGAAGCGGGCATCACCGAAAATTTGATTCGTGTTGCTGTGGGCCTTGAAGATATTGCTGATCTGCAGGCAGATCTTGCGCGAGGGCTCACTTCCTTGTAGTTAAATAACAACAAAGGCATCCAGGTGTTATGCGGGATTATATTGAAGCTGTTATCTCTGAAGTTGGCCGTGTACTGCTTGGCAAGGAAGACAAAATCAAACTCGCATTGGCCTGTCTGTTATCAGATGGTCACCTGCTGATTGAAGATCTGCCGGGGATGGGCAAGACCAGCCTGTCCCAGGCGCTTGCCAAGGTCCTCGGACTTTCACACCAGCGTATACAGTTCACCAGCGATATGCTGCCCGCCGATATTCTTGGTGTATCAGTATTTGATCCCAAAGAAGGTCAGTTCAAGTTTCATCCCGGACCGGTGTTTACCCAAGTGCTGTTGGCGGATGAGATCAATCGTACAACACCAAAAACCCAAAGCGCTTTACTCGAAGCGATGGAAGAAGGGCAGGTCACCATAGAAGGTGAAACCCGTGTGTTGCCTAAGCCTTTCTTTGTCATTGCTACGCAGAATCCGCAAACGCAGATGGGCACCTATCCACTGCCTGAATCTCAACTGGATCGGTTTTTAATGCGCATCAGTCTGGGTTATCCAGATGCGGCGGCAGAAAAACAGTTGTTCCTGGGTGGAGATCCCCGGCAGTATCTTAAGGATCTGAAAACCTGTCTGACGCCCATGCAGTTGCAGGACATCAAACAGGCTACACAGAAGATAAAAACCTCAGATAATCTGCTTGATTACCTCCAACGTTTGATTCATCACACCCGGGTATCTCCGGATTTTTCCTCGGGCCTGTCACCGCGCGGCGCCATGGCATTGCTGCGTGCAGCCAAAACCTGGGCATTCATGCACGGCCGCGCATATGTTATTCCCGAGGATATTCAGGCATTGCTGCCGGCGGTTCTCACCCACAGAATTGCTCCCTCTTCGTCAGCGCGCGAGCAGGGTGAACATACACTGGTGATTCAATTACTGAATACCATTGATGTTGTTGGCAGTTAATCTGCGCTCTTCTTGACGAGGCGTCATGAACACCAGATTTCGTTTGGTTAATTCGCTGCGCAATCGATTCTGGCAATGGGTCGTCCGTCGTGCGCCTAAAGCTCCCACTGTGACCTTGCAGCACAAATCCATTTATATATTTCCTGGGCGGCAGGGGCTCCTGTTTATCCTTGTGCTGGGGTTGATGTGGCTGTTGGGAACCAATTATGAAAACAACCTCATCCTCGCGGCGGCGTTTCTGCTGCTGAGCATGATGGTGGTTTCCATGATTCATGCATTTCGTAATCTTTCCGGTCTACGCATTACGGCGCTTGGCAGTCAGCCGGTATTTGCCGGTGAGTATGTGCAATTTGATGTGCTGTTGGAGGCCGCACCGCGTACCGATCATGAGAATATCCAGCTGAGTTTTGCTGAAAATGTCTCTGTCGCGGTGGATATTCCCCGAACCGGCGAACACCGCCTCACGCTGTCCGCCAAAACACATCAGCGCGGATGGTTTCAGCCGGGGCGGCTATCCATCAAAAGCCATTATCCATTGGGCTTGATCCGCGCATGGTCATGGGTTCAGCTGGACGCCAGAGCCCTGGTCTATCCCGTGCCACTACCTTCGGCAGCGCCGCCGATGCTGCCTGCCAATTCCCATCACGGGGATTATCTTTCCCGTGAGAACAGTGAAGACTTCCAGGGATTTCAGCGCTACCAGGCGGGGGCGCCGCTGGCTCATGTTGCCTGGAAACAGTTTGCTCGAGGAGCAGGGCTGCACTTGAAGGACTATGTCGGTTACCAAAATCAGCAGGTGTGGCTTGATTGGGACGGACTGCCCGGGCTGGACACGGAAACGCGGCTGTCGCAGTTATGTTACTGGACGTTGGAGCTGGCCAGGACGCACACAGAGTTTGGCCTGCGTCTGCCGGGTTGCGTTATTGAGCTGGGCTCGGGCCATTCCCATCAGCTCAGGGTGCTGCGCGCACTGGCGCTGTTTGGAATTGATGAAGCGGGGGGGCCTGGTCACGATGCGTGAAGCAGATCAGATCCCACGCAACAGCCTTGCCTGGTTATTGCTGGCCCAGGCTGTCATTCTTGCACCTCATGTGATCCACATTCCTGTCTGGATCTGGGGTATCTGGCTGATTGCCGTATTGTGGCGCTGGCAGATATTCCGTGGCGCCTGGGGATTCCCCGGCTGGCCGATCAAGCTGGTGCTGGTGGCCAGCAGCTGTGCCGGTCTGTATCTCGCATACCGCGGCAGCTTCGGCGTGGAAACTATGGTGGGGCTGCTCATCGTGGGCTTTGTCCTCAAGCTTATCGAGATGCGCAAACGCGGCGATCTGCTGCTCCTGTGCCATCTGGGATACTTTATCGTTGCCACTCAGTTCCTGTTCTTCTCGAATGTTTTTGCTGCGCTCTACGGGTTGCTCTCTCTCATTGTGGTGTCTGCCACTTTGCTTGCCTCACATCAGTCTCTGGATCAGCACCGCTTCTGGCGAACTCTGCGCCTGACCAGTGTTCTGGTGCTGCAAGCTGTGCCATTGATGCTTCTGCTGTTCGTGGTGGCGCCCCGGGTCGGCCCGTTATGGGCGGTCCCCATGAATTCTGCCGGTGCAAAAACCGGTATGAGCGATTCCATGTCGCCCGGCGACATCAGCGAACTCAGCCGTTCCACTGAATTGGTTTTTCGCGCGAGTTTCGAGGGGATGGCACCACCACAGTTCGAGCTGTATTGGCGTGGGCTGGTATTTTCCTATTTTGATGGCCGCCGCTGGTCGCAATCCAACGCACAGTTATCGCGGGCCAATATCAACTGGTCGGAGCAGAAGCGGGCGGATTGGCGCGACGACCTCAATTACCAAGGCGATGCAGTGCGTTATCAGGTCATCATCGAACCTACGAAGCAGGTCTGGCTGTTTTCATTGACGGCGCCTGAGCACTGGGACGAGGATACAGGTTTGAGTCAGGAGCTGAATCTGCTGCGCAAACGACCTATTACGCAGCGGATGCAATATCAGGTTACCTCCTGGCTTGATTACCGGTATCAGGCGCAGCAGCTGGAAGAGGGGCAGCGTCGTCAGATGTTGCAGTTACCTGCTAGAAGTAATCCACGCACGCGGGCAATTGCCGAACAATGGCTGAGTGAAGCAGGTTCGGCGGAAGCGCTGATTCAGCGTCTGCTGCGCCATTACAACACCAGCTTTCGCTACACGCTTCAGCCGGCAACCCTTGGTAAGGAGAGTGTCGACGAGTTTCTCTGGGAGACTCAGGAAGGCTTCTGCGAACACTTTGCCAGCAGTTTCGTGTTCTTTATGCGGGCTGCCGGTATACCGGCGCGCGTGGTGGTGGGTTATCAGGGGGGTGAATACAACCCCCTGGAAAACTACTATGCCGTGCGTCAAAGAGAGGCCCATGCCTGGAGCGAGATCTGGTTGCCGGGGCAGGGCTGGCTTCGCATTGATCCCACAGCAGCCGTGGCGCCGGAGCGGATAGAGCAAGGCGTGGATTTTTCATTGGATGAAGAGGATATCCAGCTGCTCGATAACTCTTTCGTTGCTGGAATTTCATTTCTCAACACCCTGCGTCTGCGGTGGGAAGGCTTCAACTATCTCTGGAGTCGCTGGGTATTGGGCTATGACACCAATACGCAGAGCGCCTTTCTTGATCGCTGGCTGGGCGGCGCGGACGTATGGCGGCTGGCGCTCTTCGTGCTGGTGAGTGGCGTGGTGATTATTGGGACGCTGGTTCTGGCAGTTGTGTGGGGTCAGCGTCGAAAATACCGTTATCCTGCGGATCGTTACTATCTGCGTTTCTGTAAAAAGCTTGCGCGATTCGGTATTCCCCGACGAGCTGGCGAGGGTCCACGGGATTACGCGCGGCGGGTAATACAGCAGCGCCCGGATCTGGTATCACCGGTAAATCGCGTAACTGAGTTATATGAATTGGCGAGCTATGCAGGTAACAACGCTGCACTTGGCGATCTGAAGCGGGCTGTGATCAATTTCGCTGTCCGAAGCGAGCTGACATCCTGATGGCTGATCACCTTCAGCATGGTCAGCGAAAAGCAATCAGTGCAGCGGTGACAGCAACATTCAATGATTCCACACCATTATTCATTGGAATTCGCACACGCTGGTTACACAGTTTTTCTACCTCTGCCGACACCCCGTCTGTTTCATTTCCCAGGACATAAATACAAGCGCCTTTAGGTTGGAATTCCTTTAACGTCTTCGGCGCATGTGATGAAAGAGAACAGATATCGACACCTTGCTGTTGAAACTCCTTCAGCGCCTTAAGCAGACTTTCGCAGCGAAGTATCGGCGCGCGAAATAAAGTGCCTGCACTTGCCTTAATAACCAGAGGATCAATTTGTGCATTGCCCTTTTGTGGCAACAGGATGCCGTCAATATTACCCGCACAGGCAGACCGAATAATCATCCCCAGATTTTGCGGATTGTTGATACCGTCCAACGCCAGTAACGTGAAGGGATCAGAGGGTGGCTTGTCGAGAAAAGTCGTGTAGGTTTTATAGCCACGCAGCGTCAGGTCGGCAGCAACGCCCTGATCCTGTTTGGCATTTTTTGAGATGCGGGACAGCGCTTGGCGGTTGTGATAAACAATCTCCGCGCCTTTCTCGCGCGCAATCGCCATAATCTCATCGAGAATGTCTGCTGATTTGTTGCTTTCCGCCAGATGCAGGCGATAAATACCAACGGCGGGGTCCTGCAGAGCTTCAAGCACAGGTTTGCGGCCGTACACTGTAAGCAGGTTTTCAAAGAAACGTTTTTTTTCGCGGTAGGCTTCGCTGTCGGTTTTATTCATGGATATATACGGGATGGTGATCGGGACGTGGATTATATCCCGATCAGGAGCAAGGACGAAGGAATACGCGAAATATCAATCAGTACCGAACATAGCGCGCTTCGTCATTATGCATCAGCGCATGCAGGATCATCCGCCGATTAATAAGACCCACTAGTTTGCCATTCACTACAACAGGGTAGTTCTTCGGTTTGTTCAGCAGCATGGTCTCTGCTATTTCAAGAATGGAGGTATCTGGAGTGACCGTCAGAACATCTGTGCGCATGATGCTGCTGACCGGTGGTGGCTCTGCGCAGAAAAATGCACTATTAAGCATTTCTTTTATGCAGTCCTGTTCTGAAACAAATCCTACGACTTGCCGGCTTTGATCAATAACCGGAGCGCCGGTCAAATGATTGGCGAGTAGATGATCAACGACTTGCTCAACATTGGCGGAAACGGGAATCGCGTGCGCATTATGCTGCATATAATCTTTAACAAGGATAGAAGATGGCATTGCGAGATCCTCCATTGATGACTCAATGAAAGCTTAGACCACAACACCATCTTTTTCAGGCAGGCGAATGCTTAATCGTCCTCACATAACGCCTTGTAGGCACGCACGGCTTTAGCCAGTCCCATGGCAAGCGCATCAACTGTGAGGGCATGGCCGATGGAGACTTCAAGCAAATCTGGAACCATGCGAAACATTGGCAGATTTTCCAGGTTCAGGTCGTGCCCGGCGTTCAATCCGATGCCGATTTTCTGTGCATGTACGGCAGCATCAAAATAGCGCTTAAATAAAGCATCAAATTCGGCGCCTTGGTGTTTGAAGGCTTCAGCGTAGGGGCCTGTGTAGAGCTCTATGCGATCGGCGCCGATATCCTTGGCCAGACTGATCTGGTCAATATCCGGATCCATAAACAGGCTGACCCGTATGCCCAGGTCCTGCAGTTCCCGGATCAGCGGGCGGAGCTGGGGGCCTGATTTAACCAGATCAAAACCATGGTCGGAGGTAAGCTGATCATTGCTGTCGGGCACCAGAGTGCATTGATGAGGACGGGTATCGCGCACCAGCTTCATGAAGCCGGGAAAACTGCCGAGCGATTCGGCGTAAGGATTTCCTTCAATGTTGAATTCGATGGAGTTGTTGTCGCGCACCAGCTCCGACAAGGCGTAAACATCGTCGGGACGGATGTGGCGTTGATCCGGCCGCGGATGCACGGTTAAACCGTCTGCACCGGCTGCAATGCAGACCTGGGCATGACTGATCAAGTCCGGGTAATTTCCTGGACGAGAGTTCCGGATCAAGGCGATCTTATTGAGATTAACGCTCAGCGCTGTTCGGCTCATGATCGCGGCACCAGTGCATTGCTCACATTTGTATTCTTCAAGGAATCGTTGTTCTCAGCGGATTTCTTCGCATCGGGATCAACACGGGTAGCGCTGAGGATGCGGACGGCGTAGTTGGGGGCATCGGGAAATGAACGATACATCCCGCGCGGCTCGGCCACAATCTTTTCGACTACATCCATGCCTTCTACCACGATACCGAACACGGCATAACCGGGCTTACCTTCTTTGGCATCCAGCGAAGGATTTGCGCGCAGATTGATAAAAAACTGCGAGGTCGCACTGTCCGGATCGTTAGTGCGGGCCATGGAAAGGGTCTTGTATTCGTTCTTCAGGCCATTGCTGGATTCATTCTTTATGGGGTCGCGCGTAGGCTTGCCGGCAAATTCAAAGGTCATTCCGCCGCCCTGGACAACGAAGCCCGGAATCACACGATGAAAAATCGTGCCGTCATAAAATTTGCTGTCGACGTACTCCAAAAAATTCGCCACGGTGATCGGCGCCTCTTTGGGATACAGCTCTACGACAATAGTACCGAGGTCGGTCTTCAATGCCACCTGTGGATTTTTCTGGGCCACTGCCCCGGAAGCCAGCAGGGCCAGCAGCAATGTAGTTATCAGACCTTTCACAGTTATCTTGCCAGTCATCGTTATCTCCACCTGTTACATCAACGCCATTCCGACTGCCGTTTACGTTTTCCCAACGCCTGCAGAAGGAAAGACAGGATCACACCGCAAATCATCAGTCCTGCACCGTACACCCACTGGTTGTATCGCTCTGCGTTACGCAGCTGCTCATTCTCGGCCTGTAGCACATCCACCCGCGTCTGCAGAAGCTGATTGTTTTCATGGATGCGCTGGTTCTCCCGCTCCAGGTCGAGTGCCGCTGCAGAGCTTTGGCGCAGGCTCTCAGTATTATCCAGCAGTGCTTGATATTGTTGCTGCAGATCTTCGTGCTCAACCTGCAGCTGGTCATGGGCTTTCTGTCGCTCAAGGGCTTCCTTCGCCGAAGAAGACGCTTTAGCCAGTTGAGCATTTACCCGTTCGAGTTTGATGGACGCAGTAGGTTCGTTGATGAGATGTTGCGTCCGAATCCAGCCCTGTACACCGTCAGTTGTTTCTACCAGGGCCCAGGTATCATTGCTGCTGTCCTGGGCCTCTCTGATCAGGCGCAGACGTGTGCCGCTGGTCAGCGCCGCTTTTACAACCTCACTGTTGTTGCTCATTCCCGCCCGAAGAGGCACATACAAGACATCGGTAATATAACGAACGTTGGCTTGTGCAAAGCTATTCAACGAAACCATCACCGAAGTCAGTGAACAGATCAAAGCCAGCATTATAGATGGCAGGTTAAGCGGTTTCTTTTTCACGGCAGTTCAGTTCCTGTTGTCAGCGAGGTGAGGTTAGTGGTTTTAGATGCAAGAGAATAAATCTGATTCGGGTGTGGACCGAGTGTTACGGCAACACTTTCTTGAAAGGCTTTACGACAACCTTTTGATATACCCCGGCTGCCACATAGGGATCTGCTGCGGCCCAGGCTTCTGCGGCCTGCAGGGAAGAGAACTCAGCCACCACGAGGCTGCCGCTGAAGCCGGCATCACCGGGGTTATCTGAATCAATCAGAGGATGTGGGCCGGCCAGTACCAGGCGTCCTTCCTCCTTAAGTGTCTGCAAACGTGCGAGGTGATCCGGGCGGGCGCCTTTGCGCAGTTCCAGACTGTTAGCGACATCTTCACTAATGATGGCGTAGAGCATGAGGTTTCCTTAACTGGTTAGTTGGCGCTGCCATCGTTGATGATTTCTTCGAGCGTCAGGTGGGTCAATCGATGAATATTACGGAAAAGGTAAAACATTGCGCCCATCATCACAATGGTGACGGGAAGGGCAATAACGGGAAAGCTCAGCGCTGTCATCTTGCCCAGCTCGGCATTGAAGGCCTCGGTGCCCGGCGCACTGACAACCAGTATTTTGGCCAGAATATAGTTCAACGCAGACGATAAAAAGAATGAGGCGGCGACCAGCAGTGAAGCGTTTTTGAGCGTTTTTTCAAAAGCCGCTTCGGTGCCGTGCTGCTTCAGTGCGGCAGCAATCTTGTCAACCTTGAGCACCGTGTCGTTATACAGGAAGGTTTTCACCAGCGGGTAGCGCGTCTTGATCGACACCAGTGTCACAAGCCCAATGAGGCCGGGAATAGCCGCTTCCTTGATGGCAATATATTGCGGGTCCAGTTGTAGCAGGCTGATACCGCCGGTTAAGAGAATGCTGATAAATCCCAGGGCCGAGAAGATGTTGAATTTGCGGTTGATGATGAAGTCGCGCAAGCCATAGGTAATGGGGAAGGCAAGGGCGACGACGACAGCCCACTGGGTTCCCAGGTGCTGTTCGCCACTGAGTTTCATCAGGATCAACGTGGGGATAGCTATGTTCAACAGGATATTGAACAGCAGGTTTTCCTTCCGGGGTTTTTTAGCGTTTGGCTTTTGCGCTGATTCCGCAGCGTCAGGGGAGTGATTGTCGGAATTCACAGGATTTTCCACTTTGCTTTCAGAAACGGTTTCAGTCATTGTCATTACCGATGTCATAATAGGTTTTTGCCAAACAGGACCTCGGTTCCGGTTTGACCTCATCCGCCCCTGAATCCATCCATATATACGCATCTGGGCGTATAAGGAAGCCAGTTTGATTTTTGATCTGCACTGCCACAGTAACCAGTCGGACGGTATTTTAAGCCCTGATGACCTGTTGTCGAGGGCTAAAGCGAAAGGAGTTAATGTACTGGCATTGACGGATCACGATACGATAGCTGGTTTGGCGAGTGCCCGGCAAGCCGCCGATCGGGAAGGTGTGCAGCTTATCAATGGAATTGAATTCTCCAGCCAATGGGGTAAAAACGGCGTGCACATCGTCGGACTCGGCGTCGACATCCAAAGCTCCGCTCTGCAGGAAGCCATAGCGGCGCAGCAGGAAGCCCGGATACAACGTGCGGTTGCCATTGCAGAGCGCCTGCAGAAGTCCGGCTTTCCCGGAGCCTTGGAAGGAGCCCGGTCGCTGGCGGGAGACGCTCTGGTGGGACGCCCTCATTTTGCTCAATGGCTGGTAGAGGTCGGCGCGGTGGCCAATGCTGGCGCTGCTTTTAAAAAGTATCTGGGGGCCGGAAAACCGGCTGATGTGAAATATCAATGGCCGGAGATGTCCAAGATAATAGAGTGGATTCACGAGGCGGAGGGCGTGGCGGTTCTGGCGCATCCGTTTAAATACGACCTGACGCGGACGAAAATGTGTGCTTTGATCGGCGACTTTGCCGCCCAGGGAGGAGACGCACTGGAGGTTATCAGCGGTCAACAGGCATCGGGCGTAGCGGACGACCTGGCGCGTATCGCCGAAGCTAATCGTCTTTATGCATCATGCGGCAGCGATTTTCATGTTCCGGACCAGCCGTGGCAGGAGTTGGGCAATTTCGGCACCTTGCCTGAGCAGTGTCGCCCGGTCTGGCAGTTGTTGGGATATTAAGGTAAGGCTGCCCGTGAGGTCAGCGATATAACAAGAAATGTAAGGAGTAACCTGTGGCGCAGTTTTTTCAGATTCATCCAGACAATCCTCAGTCACGGCTGATTACACAGGCCGTGGATATTATTCGTAAAGGCGGGCTGGTGGCCTATCCGACGGATTCAGCCTACGCCATCGGGTGCCACCTTGGTGACAAGATGGCTTTGGACCGCATCCGCGCCATGCGCCAGCTCGACAAACACCACAACTTCACTCTGATGTGTCGCGACCTTTCGGAGCTGGCAACCTATGCCCGGGTAGATAACAGGGTATTCCGGCTGCTGAAGAATCATACACCCGGCCCCTATACCTTCATCTTGGAAGGAACTGCAGAAGTTCCGCGGCGATTGATGCACCCCAAACGCAAAACCATAGGCCTGCGGGTACCGGCAAATAACATCGCCTTGGCATTGATGGAGGAGCTGGGGGAGCCGCTGATGACCAGCAGCCTGCTATTGCCGGGCGACGAATTCCCCTTGAGTGATCCCTACGATATCCGCGATACCTTGGAGCACCATGTGGAGCTGGTAATCGACGGTGGCTACTGTGGAATAGAGCCTACCACGGTCATTGACCTGACGGGCGAGGTACCGCAGCTGATTCGCCAGGGTAAAGGTGATTTCTCAGATTTCGCGGCTAATTGATTGATTTTAAATGGTTATCAGATAATTTCTGCGGCGCTGTCACCACTGCGTATTAATAGCTATAATGCCCGCTCAATCCGCCCGGCCCTATGGCAGCCGGGTGTTCCTGTGGTTTATTCGGATTTTTCTTTGTGAGCAACCCTGTCAGCGAAACCCTCGACGATACCGGCGAAACGACTATCGATTCGTCAGCATCTCCTGCGCCTGAAGCGTCACAGGAAGAATCCCAGGGAGCCAGCCAGCGCCCCAGCCAGGCTGAAATGCCCTTTGCCATTGTCCACGGCAAGGCCTACACCCAGCTGCCTCAGGATCTTTATATTCCGCCGGATGCTCTCGAAGTATTCCTTGAAGCATTCGAAGGGCCACTGGATCTTCTGCTTTACCTTATTCGTCGCCAGAATATCGATATCCTTGATATCAATGTCTCAGAGATCACCAGTCAATACATGGCTTATGTGGACCTGATGGAGTCTCATCAGTTTGAACTGGCTGCTGAGTATCTGGTGATGGCGGCCATGCTCGCTGAGATTAAGTCCCGGATGCTGCTGCCGCGCTCCGCTGAAGAGGAAGAAGAGGGCGAAGATCCGCGCGCGTCGCTGATTCGCCGGTTGCAGGAGTATGAACGCTTCAAGCAGGCTGCCGAAGACGTCGACAAGCTGCCGAGAATTGGTCGTGATATTTATCAGGCCTCGGCGCAGGCGCCGGATCGTAACCTGACCCGGCCGGACCCGGACGTTGAACTGCAGGAGCTGCTGCTGGCGCTGTCTGAAGTTCTCCGCCGTGCCGATATGTTTGAAAGTCACCATGTGTCACGGGAAAAACTCTCTACCCGCGAACGTATGGCTCAGGTTCTCGACAAACTGGCCCACAACCATTTTGTGCCGTTTGTAAGTCTGTTCCGAGTCGAAGAAGGTCGCCTGGGTGTTGTGGTGACCTTTCTGGCGGTAATGGAATTAATCAAGGAGTCGCTGGTAGAAATTGTACAGAGCGAACCTTTTGGCCCCATACATGTAAAAGCTCGTATGTCATGACCATAGAAAATACTGACGAAATTACCTCCGAAGTCGACGAACTTGACGTCGAGACTCGAGAAGAAGAGGCGGAGTCTGAAGTTGGCGACGAAAGCCCCAGCGTTAACCCGCACTCACTGGCAGTGGACCAGGAACAGTTGCGCCGGATTATTGAAGGGGTGCTTCTGGCTGCCGGCCAACCTTTGACCGTAGCCCGGATGCTGGAGCTCTTTGATGAGAAGGTTGCTCCCACTAAAGACGAGATCCTGGCTGCACTGCAGGCAATAGATGTTGCCTGTGCTGACCGCGGTTTTGAACTCAAAGAGGTGGCTTCCGGCTGGCGCCTGCAGGTGCGTGAAGGACTGGCTCCCTGGGTAAACCGCCTGTGGGAAGAAAAACCGCAGAAGTATTCCCGGGCCCTGCTCGAAACGCTGGCACTTATTGCTTATCGCCAGCCGATCACCCGTGGCGACATTGAAGAGATTCGTGGTGTCGCGGTGAGCTCTCACATCATGAAGACGCTGATGGAGCGTGAGTGGGTCAAGGTGGTGGGGCATCGCGATGTGCCCGGGCGTCCTTCGCTGTACGCTACAACACGTCAGTTCCTCGACTACTTCAATTTGAAGAGTCTGGAAGACCTGCCGTCGCTAAGTGAAATCCGCGACCTGGATGAGCTGAATCCCGTATTGAATCTCGGCGGCGATGAAGAAGGTCTGGGGGAGCCGGATACGGATGCGCCCATACCGGACAACACAGACACTGTTATTATCGACAGCGCGGGTGACGATGCGCTTGAAGAGTTTGTTGAAGGCGAAGATGCCTTTGAAGATATTGAAGATTCACCGACAGATGTCGCGGACAGCGACAAGGTAACCGGTGAAACAGATGCTAACCCTGCGGCCGAGGCCGCGAACGAGGACGAGGAGCCTCGCAACGATTAATCTTGTTGCACTAATCTATGGTAAAAAAATCCCACCCAGAGTTATCTGACAAACCCCGTAAGGCCGGCAAACCGGCTGCTGGTCGTTCACGCGATGATAAAACCACGCGTCCTCAACCCCCCATTGGTGGAAAGGGTAAGCCCCGCGCAACTGATAAATCAGTACCAACCAGCCGAGAGCTGACAGCCGAGACAGCGGGCGCTGACGACGAAAAGCTTCAGAAGGTGCTCGCTCGGGCTGGCCTCGGTTCCCGTCGCGAGATGGAGCGGGCTATCGAGAGCGGTGCAGTAAAAGTTAATGATCGTATTGCTAGTCTTGGCGACCGCGTGACCCCTTCGGATAAGATTTTCTTTAACGGACAAAGAGTCGTCTCCCGCCCCGAAGCCTCCCGACTGCGAGTCATCCTGTACAACAAGCCAGAGGGCGAGATCTGCTCCCGTTCCGACCCGGAAGGCCGCCGCACCGTTTATGACAGTCTGCCTCCGATCAAGGGCGAACGCTGGATTTCAGTGGGCCGACTCGACTTCAATACCAGCGGCCTGCTGCTGTTTACCAACAATGGCGAACTTGCTAACAAGCTGATGCACCCATCGTCCGTGATCGACCGGGAATACCTGGTGCGGATTCAGGGAACTGTGGATGACGATATGAAGGAGCGCCTGTTGGACGGGGTGCTGCTGGAAGATGGCGTTGCCCGTTTTACAGATATTGTTGAGGGCGCTGGTGAGTCACGCAATCGCTGGTTCTACTGCGTGGTGATGGAAGGTCGAAACCGCGAGGTGCGGCGCCTGTGGGAATCACAAGGCGTCAAGGTCAGCCGGCTTAAGCGTGTTCGTTATGGCAATATCTTTATTCCCTCCCACGTGCGCGTGGG
The DNA here is from genome assembly GCA_937958105.1 of uncultured Cellvibrio sp. GTDB lineage: Bacteria > Pseudomonadota > Gammaproteobacteria > Pseudomonadales > Cellvibrionaceae > Cellvibrio. The sequence continues at coordinate 158,711 of CALFXJ010000060.1, read as the reverse complement.
TCAGTGGATGGAGCTGAGCGAGAAGGAAATCCACGATCTGTGCCTGACGGCCGGTTTCGATAAAGGCAGTCTGCCGAAGGCCGCACCCTTGACCCGTGACGAAGCCATCAAGCTCCAGCGCCACGAGAAGCGTCTGCGGGCTGCATCGGCACCGCGCCGACCAGTAGTTCCCCCGCGTAAAAAACAGCCGGAATAAACCCCGGCTGATTGCTACTTAAATTAAATGTGTTCGTCGGCAGATGGCGAAGATCAGGATTTTTTCTGGGCTGGAATCTGGACGCTGACACACAATCCCCCATCGATCAGATTGCGGGCGCTGATCTTGCCTTTGTGCAGGGCAACGGTCCGCTGAGCAATCGCCAATCCCAGACCGTAGCCGCCACTTTCCCGATCTCTGGCCTGATCAGTACGGAAGAAAGGCTGGAAGATGTCTTCCAGTGCCTCTTCGGGCACACCAGGGCCGCTGTCGCAGAGATGCACGATGAAATGCTGTTCATTATTCAAATGGTGCAGATCAAGGGTAATGGCGCCGCCCTGCGGTGTGTAGTGCAGGGCGTTGCGCAGGATGTTTTCGAACACGCCGATCAGCATATTCCCATGGGTTTTTACCAAGGCTTCGTCGACGGTTGAGTTCAACTGCAGGCGGATGTTCTTATCCTCCGCCTCCTGACGATAGTTTTCCAGCAGGGTTTCCAGCAAGGCACGGATATCCAATGCATCATCCAGCTCCCACTCTCCGTTGTCCAGAACGGGCAGGGCGAGGATGTCGGAGATGACGTTATTCAAATAATCAGCCGCCTGTTTGATACGGGCAAGCTCTTTATCCACACTGCCATTACTGCGCTGCTGAGCCAGACCTAAAGCAATCTGCAGCCGGGCCAGAGGCGAGCGCAGTTCGTGAGAAACATCCTTAATCAAGCGCTTCTGCTCCTGCATGGCTTTCTCAAGACGCTCCGTCATGCGGTCAAAATCGCGCCCCAGCGCTCCGATTTCGTCGTTTCTCCCGGAAAACTGTTTGCCGACCCTTACGCTCAAATCGCCTCGGGCAATCTGCTGGGTAGCTTTCTGCAGGGTGTTCAAACTGCGCGTGAAGTGACGGGCCAGCAGAAAGCAGGCGCTGCCGCTGATCAGAATGGAGACCAGCAGCAACGGCCAGATGTTTTCGATGAACATTTCCCACAGGATATCGCGGTCCGAGCCATCGTCTCGCCCGGGTGAAATGGTGATGAGTTTGACGCTGTTGCCATCATTAAGCGTGATGTAACGTCCAAATAACTTGCGGTTGCGATCCTGCACTTTATCGTAGGGGTGGCGACTGGTAAGTTTCGGCAGCAATACCGAAACCCCTGGAGGTAAAGGGCGGCCCAGCAGGTCGTTATTGCTCCTGTCGACCACGTAAAAGAAACGGGTGGACCAGGCAGGCATGTTTCGCATGTCCTGGATCACCTGTTCAGTATTACGGTTGATAGCTGCTCCGGTCATCTGGAACAGCAATCGCTTTGCCGGCTCTTCATCACGATCCACTGAGCGCTGCATCCGGTCTGGCGCCATGTCAAACCAGTGGACCACCACATTAGTCGCGACAATGATGAGCGCTGTAATCAGCCAGAAGGTGATAAAAATCTTAAGATAAAGACGGGTCATGAAGCCTATTCAGAGTCGTTGAGTGTAAGCATGTAACCCGCACCGCGGACATTGATAATCAGGTCTTTGTGAGCCCCAACAGCGGTCAGTTTCTTGCGGATGTTGCTGACGTGGACATCAATGCTGCGGTCGTAAGGCGTGAGCTTACGGTTCAGTGCCTGCTCAGTCATTTCATCCTTGCTGATAACCTGCCCGGCACTGCGGACCAGCAGCTCCAGCACGCTGAATTCGGTGCCGGTCAAGGGAACATCGGTTTCCTCCCAGGTCACGCTACGACTCCCCAAGTGTAAGGTAAGCTTGTCGGAAGTCAGTCGTTCGACGGCCTGGGCCGCCTGGTTTGGCGCAGCTCGGCGCAGGACAGCGCGGATACGTGCGACCAGTTCCCGGGGATCACAGGGCTTCGGCAGGTAATCATCCGCACCAATTTCCAGACCAATGACACGGTCGATCGTATCGCCTTTGGCGGTCAGCATTAACACGGGTGTCTGGCATTTCTGGCGCAGCTGTTTCAGCACGTCAAAACCGTTACGGACCGGCAACATCACATCAAGCACGATAGCGGCGTATTGACTGTGGTTGGGAAGATCTACGGCCTGTTGTCCATCGTGCACCATGTCAACGACGAAACCTTCGGTAGAAAGATACTCATTAAGTAACTGGCAAAGTTCTTTATCGTCATCAATTAAAAGCAGTTTATTCATGAGTTGTCCGTATTAATGAAGATACTGTGGGAGTTAGTGTGCTATAGCGCCATGCAAAGTGTCATGGTTGTTGTGAATTGTTTAACCCTTCTTAACATTGCATCAGAGATACTGGCTCCAACGACAACAGGGGCATTCAGTAAGGCTCCGGTCGTAAGAAATCTGTTGGCAGCTGACCTGATTAATGTTGTTTGAATGATAGGTCGCGTTGTCAGGAGAGCAAGTCTGACCGACTAACACTGGAGATTCAATTATGAATACCATCAAAAATCTGCGTCACTTCATCACTGGTTTCACGGCATTGGCTGTGGTTTCTCTGGGAGGGCATGCCCTCGCACAGGAAGGAGGAGACTCAGGTAAAGACTGCAAGGGAAAACACGGCTTTCACCATCATATGAAAAAAGACCGTTCATCTAAACATCTGGCTCGCTTCCTGGAGCTGACTGATGAACAGAAACAGGCATTAGCGGCTCATAAAGATGAGCAGCGCGCGGACTATCGCGAGCAACGCCAACAGGTGAGAGAGGCTCAGCGCGAGCTGCAACAGGCCATCGCCAATAATGCCGATGAGACAGAAATCAAGGTGCTGGCAGACAGGCTGGGTGATCTGAATACACAACAGATTGTGGCACGAGCTAAAGAAAAACAGTTTCTGCTGAGCATCCTGACACCGGAGCAGAAAGAAAAGCTGGAGCAGGTGAAATCGGGCCATAAGCATCACTGGCGTGGAAAAGCCGAGCGCACCAGAGCGTAAATCTTCCGAAACGGCTCCCCTCTTAACAAGGCCCTGAGGTTTCAGGGCCTTTTGTTTTTGTGCGGGAGGTAATGCAACAGAAGGCGAGGGCCTTGCGCCTGAGGGGCAATGTTGGGAAAATCCGCACTCTTTTCAGGCTCCATGCGGTCTGTTAATTCGACTTTTAATTCGGCAAATCCCGAGGTGAATGTGGGCAAGATAGGTTTGTTTTTCGGCAGTGACGAGGGAAATACCGAGCGCGTTGCTTATCGCATCCAGAAACGCTTCGGTAAAGATGTCGTAGATGTGATGGATATTGCTGATGTCACCCAGCTGGAATTTGCCGATTACGACCGTATCATTCTCGGAATTCCGACCTGGGATTTCGGCCAGATTCAGTCGGACTGGGAGGAATTCTGGGATGATATCGCCGCAGTAGATTTCTCCGGCAAGACGGTAGCACTTTACGGACTGGGTGATCAGTTTGGCTATGGTGACTACTTTCTGGATGCCATGGGTATGCTGCACGACGTCATCATTCAGTCAGGTCCCACCATCATTGGTCATTGGCCTACAGAAGGTTATGAATTTGATGCATCCAAAGCGGAGATTCCCGGTGCGGGTATGTTTGTCGGACTGGCGCTGGACGAGGATCAACAGGAGCATCTGACAGCGGATCGATTGAACCGCTGGTGTGCCCAGATCCACGCTGAGTTCGGTCTCGACACTCCCTTGCAGTCGCTGGATGATTAAAGCCTCAGGGAGCTTCCGCCACAAAGACAGCACGTATGGGTGCAGGATGCCCTTCGGCTGTTAACGCCGGGTTTTCTGGGTGGAGAAATTCCGGCAAGGAATGAAAACGCATCCAGTGAGTGGAACGCTGTTCCTCCGGTGTTGTGGGGCAGACATCCACCACCCGGGGATTCGCAAATCCCATCTTGCGCATCCAGGAGAGCAGTGTGGCGGTACTGGGCAGGAACCAGACGTTGTTCATCATGGCATACCGTCCTTCGGGCACCAGCACATCTCCCAGTTCACCCTCAATGATTAATGTCTCCAATACCAGTTGCCCTCCAGGGCGCAGCGCTTCCTTGAGCTCCCGCAGGTGATCCATCGGGGAGCGTCGATGATAAAAAACCCCCATTGAAAATACGGTATCGAAGGCCTGCAGCTTAGGTGGGAGGTCTTCAATTCCCACGGGCAAGACGTCCACCGGTGCTGCGTTATTAATCAATTGTTTGATCATGTGGAACTGCACCACGAAACGCGGTGACGGATCAATACCGATAACCCGCCTGGCTCCCTGACCCAGCATGCGCCAACAGTGATAACCATTTCCGCATCCCACATCCAGAATCAGACGGTCTTTCAATGGGCTCAGATGGGGTAGCACACGGTCCCACTTCCAGTCAGAGCGCCACTCTGTATCAATATGGATACCATGGATATGGTAGGGGCCCTTGCGCCAGGGTATCAGCGCTTCCAGGGTCGTTCGCAGCTGTGCGCGCGTTGCCTCATCACAATCCGCCGGACCACCAATGGATACGCCGGTCTGTAGATCTACCTGTGACGCCTTGATCAGTGGCATTTGCATCAACGCCTGTTTCCAGCCGGGAAGATCGCCATACCGCTGTTCACTCAGCCCTGCCTGGATCTGGCCGGGCAGGGTAGAGAGCCAAGGGGCCAATGGTGTTTCGGGCAGGGCTGCAAGAAGGGATTGATAATCCATCATGGTTTAATTGCAATCATCGAGGCGAAGTTAAAGCATTGAAACCAGACATCCACGCTGCCGAAGCCGGCCTCGCGCAGGCGCTGACGGTGGGTGGCCAGGGTCTCGGGAATCAGGACATTTTCAATGGCTGAACGTTTCTGGGCGATCTCCAGCTCGCTGTAACCATTGCTGCGTTTGAAGTTGTGGTGCAGTTCGATCATCAGTTCATGATGCGGCTGATCTTCAAAAGCCACCTTTTCGGAAAGAATTAATACTCCACCGGGCAGCAGGCCGTCATAGATAGTCCGCAACACAGCAGGCCGTTGATCCACCGGAATGAACTGCAACGTGAAGTTCAGCACCGCCATGGATCCATTTTCCAGCCTGACATCCTGAAGATCGCTGCAAACCAGCTCTACCGGGACTTCGCCGCTGTCAGCGGCAATAACCTGTCGACACCGTTCGATCATGGCTGCCGAATTATCCACACCAATGATGCGGGCATTGGCCGTACGAATTCGATGGCGCACTGCCAGGGTGGCGGCACCCAAGGAGCAGCCAAGGTCATAACAGACGCTGTCCGCCCGGACATACCGCTCCGCCAGGTTGCCGATCATATTGATAATGGTGGCATAACCGGGTACCGACCGTTTGATCATGTCCGGAAATACGTCCACGACCGTCTTGTCGAAGACAAAGGGTCCGGGTTGCGCCAGAGGATTTGCGTAAATGTTGTCAGTCTTGTGCTCGGACATAGGCGTCATTGATAACAGAGGTGGGCGCGCATTGTACCGCTACAGCTGCAGAGAGAGTAGTTCACAGCAGGGAAAACCCAGGGGCTCCTGACGATTCCAGCGCCTGACCCCCTTCTCTCCAGAGTAAATTGCGCTATGCTCCAGACTACGGTTTGACGTGGGGGACGGTTTCTATGGCTGAGGCGGAATACTACAAGCTGCACGCCTTGATAGTAGATGACTTTGACAGTTTTCGAGTATCCGTCAGCAAGATGCTGCAGGACTTTGGAATCCAGTACATCGACAGTGCTGTCAACGGTGCTGATGCGTTACGCCACTGCAAAAGCAAGTCTTATGACCTGATTCTGTGCGATCACAATCTGGGACGGGGTAAAACCGGTCAGCAGGTGCTGGAGGATCTGCGGGAGAACGGCCACCTTAATCGCTACAGCCTGTTTGTGCTCATCTCCGCTGAGTCCAGCAAAAGCATCATCATGGCCGCCTATGACTATGAGCCGGATGCCTATCTCACCAAGCCGGTCACCACCAAGGCTCTGCAGCAGCGTCTGAGCCGCCTCTTGGCGCAACGTGCGCGTATGTTGCCGATTATGCAGGCTATCGATAACGAGCGTTGGGACGTGGCCGAAGCCCTTTGCCTGCGGGAAATCAACGGCGGCCGTTATGCCAATCCTTGCCAGAAACTCCTGGGGCAACTTTACATCCAGCTTGGAGCCTACGAAAAAGCGGAGACCGTTTACCGCGACGTGCTGGAGGTGCGTCAATTGGACTGGGCCCAGGTAGGGATGGCCCGGGTGAAGAAAATGCAAGGTGATCTGGTGGGAGCGCAGCAATGGCTCGAAGAAGTGATGAATACCAATCCGCTGTGCATGAAAGCCTACGACCTTCAGGCTGAAATTTACCGCGAACAGCATCTCCACAAACCCCTGCAGGATGTGTTGCAGCAGGCAGTGGAAATTTCTCCGTTATCCATTCTCCGCCAGCAGCAGCTGGGTGATGTTGCGATGATGAATAACGATGCGGAGACTGCAGCCAATGCTTACCGGAAAACCGTCAGGCTCGGTGAGAATTCCTTCTATGACCGGATCGAAAACCACGCTGGTTTTGCGCGGGCGACGCTGGCGCTGTTTCGCAAAAACACACTTATGGCAAAGTCATTGCTGCGTGAAGCGATAAAGACCATGAGTGAGCTGGAACAACGATTCGGTAAATCTCTGGAGCAGAAAATTGAAACGCAGCTGATTGAATCGCAGCTGTTTGCCTGTAACGGTGAAATGCGCAAAGCGGAGGATGTATTACGAAGTGCGCGTCAACTAATTGCGACAGCGAACATCGAAAAATTACCCATTACGGCAGAGGTGGAGCTAGTCCGCGCCTACGCTACTGTCGGACAAAAAACAGCGGCGGACGAACTTACCCAGGAACTGCTGGAACGTTACGAAGGCTCTGAACAGGATCTGGAAAAACTCGATGCATTGCTGGAAGAGCCTGCGAGCCAGAAAAACCGTTCCCTGGTGGCTGTCATTAATAAGCAAGGTGTTGCTTGTTATGAGGCGGGGGATTACGCCGGCGCAATTCGGTGCTTCGAAGATGCACTGATAACCTTTCCCAACCATATCGGTATTCGACTGAATCTCGTACAGGCGCTGGTAGATAAATTGAAGCTTGAGTTTGATGCCGGAGCCATGGATCTCGCCATCAGCACACTGGCTCAGGTAGAGAGCAGAATCGTAACAACCCATGACCAGTTTCGTCGTTTCCGTCAGCTGCAGGATGCGCTGCGTAATCTTGATGCCAGCCGCCGGCGTTGATCCTTATTTATGTGAGCACTTTATGATGAATGATCAATCTCAAATCCATGCCGAAGAGGCGCCACTGGATTTTGCTTTTGTCCTGGCCTCCAGTGTTCACGATATGAAGAATTCCCTGGGCATGCTGCTGACTACCCTGGCTACGATGATGGAGCAATCGCCTCCGCAGAACCCGGAGCAGGAACAGACTTATGCAGTGCTGGAATATGAAGCGGCGCGCATTAATAGTGAGCTGGTTCAACTGTTGTCACTTTATCGGATGCAGCACGAACATCTGCTGGTGCAGATAGACGAACACCATGTTATTGATGTATTGGAAGAACAGCTGGCTCGCAACGACATGCTGTTTCGAACGCGAAATATACAGGTGCGGGTAAATTGTGACGAAGATTTAAGCTGGTACTTTGACGGTGAGCTGATAGGTGGTGTGATAAATAATATTCTGGTGAACTGTGCGCGTTACTGTCGCAATACTTTGCAAATAACGGCAGATATTATTGATAACCAACTCTGTATAGCGGTTCACGACGATGGAGCAGGATACCCGGCCAGTATGTTAGCTGCACCGCATGAGGTAAATGCCGGCGTATCATTTTCTTCCGGTAGTACACGCCTTGGGTTACTGTTTGCCCACCGCGTTGCGGGCCTGCATCGGTCCCGTGAGCAACGCGGTTATATTCGGCTTGCCAATGACGGAATTTTGGGGGGCGGGGTGTTTCAGCTTTGGTTGCCCTGACGCCGTTCACGGTTGAAAAGCGGCGCATGCTATAGCATTATCCGCGGTGCCCCCGGAATCTAATAAGGAACTTCATATGCTGAAAATCCGCTTCAAAAACAATAAATATAATGCGGTGTGGCTGGTTGAGCCAAGAGTGTCCATTGGACGATTGCTGACCAATGATCTGGTGGTCGATGATGCAGAAGTTGCTGACACGCATATCGAAGTTCTGGTTGAGCATGAACAACTGACTTTGAAAAATCTCGTGCCCGAAAAGCCTGTGAAGGTCAATGACGAGGAAGTGTCCAGCATATGCACACTCCGACCGGATGATGTCATTACACTTGGCGCCGTGGAGTTACAGGTAATCGATCCCAAGCGCGAGCCGAAAGAAGCGATTGTTGAATCCAATAATGTGACTCATCTGCGTCCAGTGTCGCCACCGAAAGTGACAGGCTGGGCCTTGAAGGCCAATCACTCGGCGCTTGCCAATCGCGTATTTCCTGTTAAAGAGATAACGACTGTCGGTCGTGCAACCGAGTGTGACATCAGTCTTGCTGCCGCACATTTATCCCGTCGCCACGCGCAGCTGCAGGTGTTGGACGGGCTGTTGTACGTCAAAGACCTGGGTTCTGCGAACGGTACCTTTATCAATGGAAAACAGGTGACAGAGGCGAGGGTAAAACGTGGTGATGAACTGCGTTTCGATACACTCAGTTTTGGTGTAATAGGTCCTGCCACTGATGATCTTGCCAAGACAACGGTGCGTTCGACGAGAGTTTCGGATGTAACGCCAGTTCCTAAAACAAAACCTATAGCCAAGCCCCGCAGCACCCCCGGCATAACCGGTTCAGGCCAGGCAGTCAGCCAACGTTCCGTTCATGCCCGCCCATCCCAGGCGCGTGAAGAGGATGCCCCTCAGCACGGCCGGCTGGGGTTGGCGCTTCTGGTTGTGATTGCCGTAGTTGTGGTCGCTGCGCTTTATTTTACCCGTCGTTAAAAAAGCGGCTAAAGTTGTGTGAATTTTGGCCGATACCCTGGGTAACGCGTATTGTTAACAGCTTATCTCAGAGGTCTCATGAATATTCCACCTTTCTTAAAATTCCCATCTCATATGAAGGGACATGGATCCGTCGCGGAGGTCCGCACTCAACCGAACGCCAACCCAGCTGTTACCTACAACGCAAAGGTATCCAACAGCCAGTCCAGACAGGCCGCTCTGGAATTGTTCGAACGGACCCTGGCGATGGGGTACGAGAAGTTGCAGGCTAAACAGGGCGTTGTGGCTCAATACACGGCGTTTGAACCGCTGACGGCAGAGAAGGTAGCGGGAAACATCCTCGGCTTTATCGAACACCGACTACGTATGGATGCTGCTGAAGGGGCGACCCTGGAACAGTTGCAGTCGCGACTTGAAGCCGGCTTGGCCGGGTTTCAGAAAGGTTTTGCAGAGGCCAGTGAAAAACTGGAAGCACTGAGTATGTTATCTCCGGAAGTTGAGCAGGATATCGGTAAAACCTATGAGCTGGTGATGGACGGGATTGATGTCCTCAGGAAAAAATTCCTTGAAGACTTAATCAATCCGGATGCTTCATAAAACCTGTTAGAATTCCGGCGGACTTCTCACGGATTCTATTATGTCGTCACTTATCCTCTACACAACTGCCGGCTGTCATCTGTGCGAAGCCGCCAAAACTGTCTTATGGCCACTGCTGACGGAATTCGGTCTGCGCTTGAAGGAAGTTGATATTGCCGATTCCGATGCATTGGTTGATCAGTACGGAGTCCGGATTCCCGTTATTGCTTTTGAGGACAAGGTCGAAGATCTGGGGTGGCCGTTTACGACCGATCAGGCGCGGGATTTTATCGAAAAAAACATCTCTTCATTTAGCGGGGATTGAAGCCCATGGTTTCCATGGTTGTAGTAACCCAGCTCAAGGCATCAAGATAAATATGCGAAAGGGAGTCTGGAGCGATGTTACGCGAAGCCAGATAATCCCAATCAATCTTGTCCCATTCAGCCCGCTCATAATGCTCGACAATGCCGAGCACTGTTCCTTCATCTCCGGTATGTTTTAACAATGCCTCATTCAGTTGCTGGCTCAGCGATATGTTGCTGAGCAATACTTCCAGCGGGGCGTCCATGAAAGCGTCGAGTGTGGATAAGAGTCCAACGGTAAAAAAGGTATCCTGACGGGGTCTGCCGGTCATCTTTGCCGCAATGATTTCGCACATGCGTGCCCGTGTTAATGCCGCGATACTAAGCTCAATCGGTTTATCACCGAGGTTGGCCATGGCCAGCAGATTGACCCAGTTCTTGATGATATCCAGGCCCAGCAGAGTGATGGCCTGGCGTAGAGATTCGATGGTGCGTGGCAAGGCGAAAGCGGCAGAATTGACCAGGCGCAGCAGCTTGTAGCTCAGCATCGGGTCGCGAGCTACCAGCTTCTCCACGCGATCCAGTGAAACCTCGGGGTCATGCAGCACCGAAAGCAGTTGCAGAACCGCTTGTTTGTTCTCGGTGATCTTGCGACCTTTGATGATCTTGGGGCGGGCCAGAAAGTAACCTTGGAATAAATCGAAACCCACCTCTTTGCAGTACTCCAGCATTTCGTAGGTTTCCACCTTTTCCGCTAGAAGCGTCAGGCCGAAGGGTTTGAGGTAATCAATATGCTCGCGGATCTGCTCTGGTGACAACTGCAGAACATCCAGCTTGATAATGTCCGCATAAGGAATCAAATCGCGGGTCTCATCGGTCAGCTCGAAATCGTCCAGTGCAATGGTGTAACCCTGCTCACGCAGGCTGCGGAGGCTGTGCAGCATCTGGGCATCAATTCGCTGGCCCTCAAGCACTTCCACGACCAACTGTCGCCGATCAAAAGGTGGCGGGGTCATTAATAAGGTGCGGGTGAAGTTGATAAATGCCTGGTGGTGACCGACAACGCTTTGGATGGAGAGCTCGGTAAAGGTATGCAATAAAACCTGCGAACTGGCCATGTCCCCACTGTCTGCGGTGTACTCATTCAAATCGCAGCTGCGACATAACAGCTCATAGGCAACTACCTGCATCTTGCGATTGAAGATTGGCTGGCGCGCCAGTAAAGGTAGTAACTCGGCCATAAACTGCTATGAAATCCTTACCGTTGATCAAACTGCGGGAGTCTGGCGGCATCATACAGGGGTGAAAACTGTGCACATTGTATGACTTATATGGCCAAATGAAAACTCAGGGCTCATACCGGCTGTCAGCTGCCTGCGCCTGTAAGCCTCAGACATGCGGCGGGTGCGGGGAGCACTGGCGAAACTCCTGTGGGGAATTTCGCCAGTAGAGGAGAGTTACAGAGAATTATTTGCTTCCAGCGGCGTGATGAACGGTTGCTTCTCGCCCGTCCGATAACCGTAGATGACGGAGAAGGATAAAACGTTTTGTACATAACCGCGGGTTTCGTGGAACGGGATGGTTTCGATCCACACATCGTAGGGCAGCTTTGCGTCATCCTTGCTCAGCCACTGCCGTACCCGTGTAGGGCCAGCGTTATAGGCTGCTGCCGCCAGGATGCGGTTACCGTTAAATTGGTTCAGTAATTGGTTGAGGTAGCGGCTGCCGAGAGCAATATTCTTTTCCGGCTTCAACAGGTCTTGCTTGCTTTTATAGGGAATGCCGGCGCTCTTAGCAGTATGAAGCGCAGTAGACGGCATCAGCTGCATCAGGCCCAAGGCTCCCGCGGATGACCGTGCGTCCGGGCTGAAAGCACTTTCCTGACGAGCTATCGCAAACAGAAACAGCGGGTTCACCGAGGTTGCTTTTGCAGCATTGGTGACGTGCTCCTGGTAAGCGAGAGGAAAACGAACCTGGAGGTCATCCCAATATTCTGCATCAATCATGGCCTGGATACCTTGACGGTGCCAGCCCCAGCGATCAGCCAAGCGTCCGGCCGCCACGATTTCTTCGGTTTGCATGCGGCGGGTGGTGTGAAACCATTCCCGGCTTGCGCCGTAGATGTCACCCAGGATGTACAGCTCACGTGCGCGCTGTATGCCCGGCGCCTGTTCAACCTGAGCCTGTAAAGCAGGAGAAATCACCATGGGCTTGTCCACCAGGCGATATTCATAACCCAGTTTATCCGCAGATAAAAATCCGTAGAAACTGCGTGAGGCGGCTACCCGGTTATAGAGCGACTGCACGCTTTGCCCGTCAATTTCTTTGATGTCCAGTTCTTCCATGATGCGGGCCCGCCAGTATAACCAGCGTTCGGTTTGCTGAGCCTCTACCGGCAATCGGGTTAACCAGGTGAACGCTTTTTCCCAATCCATCTTCCGCAAAGAATCACGAATCAATGCTTCAGTCAGATTGGTGCTGGTGATGTGGGAGATCGAGGCCAGTAAGGCTTCGGCATCTTCCTGGCGATCCTGACGAAGCAATCGGGTGGCGATGTGGTACTGGGTTTCCAGCCGTTGGCTGTCTTCAAACAGTTGCTGTGCGTCGTAACCTTGCCACAGGGTCAGTGCTTGAGGGGCATCCCGCAGGGCAAGACGCTGCAGACCATACAGGATAATTTCCTGCATCTCCGGAGACTGTTTGCTGAAGCGGGTCGTTTGGGCAAGTACACCCGGGTTGCGACGGACATCCTGATACAGCAGGGCCAGTTTCTTTTGTGGTTCTGTCATCTGACGGGATAGATACCCCGCCAGATCTGTATTGCCGGCCTGGAGCGCTTTGCTGTGTCTTTCCCACAACAGCTCAGGAGTCAGTTTGCCTGCCGCTGTCCATTGGGCAAATACCGGGTCACAGGCTTTATGCTGGGACTCAGGCACATTCCACAGGGGGGCAACATCATCAAACGCCGTTTTATCGCCGGTTTCCAATCGCGCGCGAAGGCTATAACAGGCTAATTCGGCATCGCCCAGCTCTGCGTTATAGAACGTGTTGTAGTCCTGCCACTGCTGGCGGTTTGCCAGAGTTCTTAACCACCGGTGGGAAAGTCGATCGGCGAGGTAGGAATCGGGGTATTTCGATAAGAAAGCTGCAACATCCGCTTTGGGCAGAGCATTCATGCGATTGCCAATATCCTGATATTCAAGGTACGGCAGTAATGGATAGCCCTCAAGCCCGGTTAATAGCTTCCGGTAGGTTTGCATTTGTTTTTGATTCAACGCGGACTTGGCTGCGGCGTAATCCTGCCGTTGTTTACTGCGGTCAACTTTTGTCAGCGCTTCGACCATCGCTTCACTTGCGGCTGGCGAGGGCGCCACAACGGGAGCTTTCTCCGTGGCGAACGCGCTCAAGGTAAGAAAGCTGCAGAGCAAACCGGCGTAAACAGGGCGGAGTGCAGAGAAAAAGCTTGCGCGCATGGAAAAAACCTCGGGTACGTCTTAATGCAGAAAAACTTTGGCCGATGGCTTCACTATAAAGCCGTGACAGAGTCAACGCTTTGAGAATATCAGTCGATTGTGAGATCCGCCACTATTACAGGTAAACTTAATAATCTATGGAGAAAAATATCCTAACTTATTGAAATATAGAAAAAACTTTTGTCGTCTATTTTCTCGTTTATGCTTGGGACCCGGTGCGTGAGGGCCAGAATTTGCAATCCGGTAGTTCGATATTGAAAGCGGGTTTAGGTTCAATCTTGACCAGCTGAGTGGCCTGAGGCAGGAAGTAAACCTGCGTTGTTTCGCCCAAAGCGCTATCATGCGCTCCCGCGCCGGAAAGGCAGAGTTGATTGGCGTAACTGTGAGTGATGATGTCTTATGTCGTTGATTAAGTTAGAAAAAGCATATCTGAGCTACGGTCTGCAAGTGCTGCTGGATCAGATTGATCTCACTATTGAGCGGGGCCAGCGCCTGTGTCTGATCGGACGCAATGGGGCAGGGAAGTCGAGCCTGCTGAAGGTTATCGCCGGTGAGGTGGATCTGGATAAAGGCGAGATCATTCGCCAAAGTGGCATTCGCATCGCGCGGCTGGAGCAGGATTTGCCGGAAGCCGATGATCGCAAAGTCTTTGAGGTCGTGGCTTCCCAGTTTCAGGGCATGGGGGAGTTGCTGGCAGAGTATCGTGCTCTGGCCCATGCGGCGGAATTTTCCGAAAAACAGATGGCGCGGATGGCGGAGCTGCAGCACCAGATCGAATCCCGCGATGGCTGGAACCTGCAGCAACAGGTAGAAACAGTGCTGTCGCGGCTGGAATTACCGGCCGAACGTTACATGCGAGAACTGTCGGGCGGCTGGCGCCGACGCGTGGCTCTCGCCAAAGCCCTGGTGGGCGAGCCGGATGTATTGCTGCTGGATGAGCCAACCAACCACCTCGACATTGCTGCCATAGACTGGCTTGAAAAGCAGTTGCTCAATTTCAAAGGCGCCCTCGTCTTTATCACCCATGACCGTTCCCTGTTGCAGGCGCTCGCCACGCATATTGCTGAGCTGGATCGTGGCCACCTGCGTTACTGGTCTGGGGATTATCCCAGCTATCTGGTTTACCGCGAGCAGGCGTTGGCTGAAGAGGCCCGTCACAATGCGCTGTTTGATAAAAAACTTGCCCAGGAGGAAGCCTGGATTCGCCAGGGAATTAAAGCACGTCGAACACGCAATGAGGGACGGGTACGGGCACTGAAGGAGCTCCGTAATCAGCGCTCCCAGCGGCGCGAACTCGTAGGAAAGGCCAACTTTACGCTCGGCAGCGGAGAGTCTTCAGGCAAGCTGGTGGCTGAGCTGACCAATGTGCATTACGCCTGGGGTGATAAGGTCATCGTGCAGGACTTCAGTACTACTATCATCCGCGGTGATCGTATCGGACTGGTAGGTGCCAATGGCGCCGGCAAAAGTACGCTGCTGAAGCTGATTCTCGGAGAGCTGGAGCCTCAGCGCGGCAAGGTGCGTATGGGGACGAACCTGAGCATCGCGTACTTTGACCAGCTGCGCGATCAACTGGATCTGGATAAGAATGCGGTGGATAACATCGCGGAGGGGCGTGAGTTCATTGAGCTGGATGATGGCAAAGGCAATAAAAAGAACCTGCACATCATCTCGTACTTGAGTGACTTCCTGTTTACCGGGGAGCGGGCTCGAACCCCGCTGCGGGCTCTGTCCGGCGGAGAGCGCAACCGGGTATTACTGGCCAAGCTATTCAGCAAGTCGGCTAACCTCCTGGTCCTCGACGAACCTACAAACGACCTGGATGTGGAAACTCTCGAACTTCTGGAGGAAATCCTCAACGACTATGATGGCACTGTACTCCTGGTAAGCCACGATCGCGCTTTTCTGAACAACATTGTAACCAGTGTTATCGCCGTTGAAGGACGCGGGAATGTGCTGGAATACGTGGGTGGTTACGATGATTGGATTCGGCAGGGCGGAAAGTGGACTGAGCCGGACATGCCGGCTGACGAGGCTGCAGCACCAAAGCAACCGACGGTTGGCAGTGATACCCCGAAAGCGGAGCCAAAGGTTGTCGGACGCAGTAAAAAGCTGAGTTACAAACTGCAGCGGGAGTTTGATGAGCTGCCCCAGCGCATTGAGCAGCTGGAGCAACAGCAGGCTGAGTTGCAGACAGAGGTATCGACGCCAGAGTTTTTCGCTCAGGCGCCGGAGATCGTCGAAGCTAAAATGCAAGAGCTGGCCCGCATCGAAGCTGAGCTTGAACAGTGCTTTGAACGTTGGGCGGAGCTTGAGGATATGCAGCAGGCGACCTGACCCCTGCTGCGAGGTCAGGCTGCCGGTTTCTTTTCTTCGGGAGGGTTGACCCGCACCGCAAGGACATCACACACAGCACCATGCAGCACGCTGTTGCAGGTGGAACCCAGCAGAAGGGCAAAGCCTTTGCGACCATGGCTGCCTACAATGATCAGATCTGCGTCCTGCTGCGTAGCTAGGTAGTGCAGCTCAGTAGCGGGTTGCCCGACCAGAACATGCTCCTGCTGAATAGGAAAGTCAGCCTGGCTGGCCAGGCGCTGTAATTCCTGCTCCGCCTTGAGCTGCAGCTGTTCCTGGACTTCTGAAAGGTCTACAGGCATGTCGCCGCCGTATGCGAAGGTAATCGGCTCTATAACATGGGCCACGCTGAGCTTCGCCTCACATGCCTTAGCCAGAGCGACGGCTTTGGATAAAACCTGCGGCGATTCTTCCGAAAGATCCAATCCAACGATGATATGGCGATAGAGCGGAGTCATAATTGCTGTCCCGTGTAAACCTGTCGATTATTTATTCTATGGTTGAAATGGCAGGAGCCTGAGGCACGCGATGCCCTAATACTAGTCTCATTTATCAGGTGTGGCCAGACCTCCGATCCACGAACTTCTTTATATAAGACCTGCAGGATAACGAATGAATCTCTGGATAATTGTGATAATTGTTGCCGTTGTGGCCATGGTACTGGGACCGATAATGATGTTGCAGCCCAATGCCACGCAGCGTAAACAGGAGGAGCTGCGACGACGGGCGATGGAGCTGGGGTTGCGGGTAAAGATAGTTTCTTTGCCGAAATTGAATACGGACGCTGAAACACCGGCAGCTCTTCCAGTGTATTACCTGCCTGACGAAGCATCTGGTAAGAGAATGCCTCGAACTGGATGGTTGCTGATTCGAATGCCTTATGCCCATGAAGCCCACTTCAATGGCACCTGGCAATGGCATGGTGATGGGCGTGCTTCAGCCGCAGAGCTGGCCGCATTGAACGAGATTGTGGCAGTCCTGCCGCCATCCGTCCGGGCGGTTGAGGCCAATGTGGAAGGGTATGGGTTTTATTGGTCAGAAAGTGGAGGCGTCAATCGGCTGGAAACTTTGGTGCCATTACTGCATCAGCTGCAGGCAACCGGCAAAGCGGGAGCCAGAGGTTAGAACAACGCTGCTTCCTCGGGTACGAGGTCTTCACTCAAGGTTTTCCGGGTGCCGGTAATAGTTTCGCCCAATTCCCGAATCATGCGCATCCGCTTAGGGTCTGGGTGAGTAGATTCGATCAACAGATACTGGGCCTTTTTATAGTAAGCCTGAGCTGCAAAGATGTCGCCACGGGCGCTGGCTTTGTAACCTTGGCCTATAAATGATACGACACTCACCATCAGGTGCGCCCAGGTGAGTTCGCTCAGGTATACATCCAGCTCTTCGTCATTCAACCGTCCCATCGTCTGTTGATGGCGCAGCACCTGCGCTGCCTTACTTAAGTGGGCTTGGGCCTGAGCGACTTGAACGTCACTTCCCTGGAGATAACTCGTACGCGGCTGAGATTTCACATTAACCAGTTCATTTTCACGCTCCTGGGCGTGCTTGAGGCTGGCTTCAATGTGGGTGGTATTGCGCTGTTCCAGTTGCAGGATCTGTTGGAGCAGATCCAGAATCTCATCATTGATGTGCTTGGCGATCTGCCGGTTAGGCACGGTTTGAATAAGACAGCTCAATACCTCTTCCAGAAGCTCCACCTGCAGACGCAGCTGTCGCTGTTGCAGGCGGCGAGCACGCTCCCGACGCTGTATCTGGTTGATGACACTGACCAGAGCCAGCGTGGTGAGGATAACCACAGAGAGAATAAAAAGAAGCGCTATCATCATCAATACACGATATTCACTAAAAAATTACTCATGATCGTTATAACGGGTTACATCCGCAGTACTAGAAATAAAACCTAATTAAAAAATAGCTTATAAATCAATTGGTTGTGTGATTTATGCTGAAGCCTTAATCCGCCAGGGTCCACGGAGCCTGATAACCGGAAATGGCTGGTTTTAGCGCTGTCGTTCCGTCGCAGCCCCTTGACCCTGATAGATGCAAGACTTATATATGCGCACCTTGTCGGCATTTTAGCCCGTCTTATGACACTTGCCTCAGGATATCATCGTTGAAATATACGCCGCCGGTGGCGCCGTCGCCAGATTAATCATGGGAATTTACAGAAGAACGCTATGGGCAAATCCTTAGTTATTGTCGAATCACCAGCCAAAGCTAAAACGATTAATAAATATCTCGGTGGAGATTTCATCGTTAAGTCCAGCATTGGCCACATCCGTGACCTGCCCACCAGCGGTGCGGCAAAGCCTGTGGATGCCAAAGAGCGGGCCAAACAGGCCGCTGCGACGCGCAAGCTTTCGGCTGAGGAAAAAGCTGTTTATCAGGAGCAGAAAAGCAGACAGCAGCTGATCAACCGCATGGGGATCGATCCGGAAAACAACTGGGCAGCCCATTATGAAATCCTGCCGGGTAAAGAAAAAGTCGTTGAGGAGCTGAAAAAACTGGCGGAAAAGGCTGACCAGGTTTATCTCGCAACGGACTTGGACCGCGAAGGGGAGGCTATTGCCTGGCACCTGCGGGAAGCTATCGGTGGCGATGAAGGTCGTTATCGCCGCGTCGTGTTTAACGAGATCACCAAGACAGCTATCCAGAATGCCTTTAAAAACCCGGGCCCTATAGATCAGCATCGCGTGGATGCCCAACAGGCTCGCCGGTTTCTGGATCGGGTAGTGGGTTATATGGTGTCACCACTCCTGTGGGAGAAGGTTGCACGCGGCTTGTCCGCCGGACGAGTGCAGTCGGTTGCGGTGCGGCTGGTGGTGGAGCGAGAGCGGGAAATTCGGGCGTTTGTGCCAGAGGAATACTGGACGGTCTTTGCCGATCTGAAGGCTGACAAAGCTCAGACTTCGTTCGAAGTTAAAAAGTACAAAGACGAGGCGTTCAAGCCCCTCAATGAAGCCCAGGCCATGGCTGCGGTTCAGGCGCTGCAACACGCCAGCTATAAAGTCGTAAACCGCGAGGACAAACCTACCCAGTCAAAACCCTCGGCACCATTTATTACCTCAACGCTGCAGCAGGCAGCCAGCACCCGTCTCGGCTTTGGTGTAAAAAAAACCATGATGATGGCCCAGCGCTTGTACGAGGCGGGGTACATCACCTATATGCGTACGGATTCGACAAACCTGAGTCAGGATGCCGTGGAATCCTGTCGGGCGTACATCCTTGAAGAATATGGCCAGCGCTATCTGCCTGAGCAGCCGCAGGTCTACTCCAGCAAAGAGGGCGCACAAGAGGCTCACGAAG
This sequence comes from uncultured Cellvibrio sp., assembly GCA_937958105.1. Classification (GTDB taxonomy): domain Bacteria; phylum Pseudomonadota; class Gammaproteobacteria; order Pseudomonadales; family Cellvibrionaceae; genus Cellvibrio. The sequence continues at coordinate 139,622 of CALFXJ010000060.1, read as the reverse complement.
CGATCCGACCCTCCAATGTTTCTGTGATGCCGAATCATCTCAGTGGTATGGAGCGTGACGCTGAACGTCTGTATGCACTGATCTGGCAACAGTTTGTTGCCTGCCAGATGACCCCGGCGGAATACACCAGTACCACTGTCGTGGTTAACGCAGGTGACTACGAGCTGCGCACGCGCGGCCGTGTGGTTCGTTTTGATGGCTTTACCAAGGTGCTGCCTCAACTGGCGAAAAAAGACGAAGACGTGGTGCTGCCGGATATGAAGGTCGGGCAGGTATTGCCGCTGATCAAGCTGAACCCCGCCCAGCATTTCACCAAGCCGCCAGCCCGCTACAGCGAAGCGAGTTTGGTGAAAGAACTGGAAAAACGCGGCATTGGCCGCCCCTCTACCTACGCTTCGATTATTTCTACCATTCAGGATCGCGGCTATGTCCGCCTTGAGAATCGGCGGTTTTACGCGGAGAAGATGGGCGATATCGTTACCGAACGGCTGGTCGAGAGCTTTCACGATCTGATGGATTACGGTTTCACCGCCAGCATGGAAGAGTCTCTCGACGTGGTTGCCCAAGGGGGCAAAGACTGGCGCAGGCTTCTTGATGAATTCTATGCAGGCTTCTCTGACAAGCTGCGTCAGGCCCAAAGTAAAGAAAAGGGGATGCGCGCGAACGACCCGACGGATACTGACGTGAAGTGCAGTCAATGTGGTCGTCACATGCAGATAAGAACCGGCAGTACAGGTGTATTTCTAGGCTGCTCGGGGTACAGCCTGCCACCGAAGGAGCGCTGCAAGAACACGATGAACCTCGTGTCTGGCCATGAGGTTATTGATGCGGACGCTGATGAGGAAGCTGAATCCAAGCAACTGCGCGCCAAGCTGCGCTGCAAAATCTGTAATTCGGCGATGGACAGCTACCTGTTGGATGAGCACCGCAAGATTCACATCTGTGGTAACAATCCAGATTGCCCTGGATATGAAATAGAAGAGGGCACATTTAAACTTAAAGGCTATGAGGGACCAACACTCGAGTGCGATAAGTGCGGCAGCGAGATGCAACTGAAGACCGGCCGGTTTGGCAAGTACTTTGGTTGTACCAACGGCGAATGTAAAAACACGCGCAAACTGTTGAAGAGTGGTGAGGCCGCCCCGCCAAAAGTTGATCCGATCCCAATGCCTGAACTCAGATGCGATAAAGTGGATGATCATTATGTATTGCGCGATGGAGCATCTGGTCTTTTCCTGGCAGCCAGCCAGTTTCCAAAAAACCGTGAAACACGGGCTCCGCTGGTAGCTGAACTGCTTCCACATAAGGATCAAATCGATCCAAAGTACCGTTTCCTGCTGTCGGCACCGGTAAAAGACCCGGATGGCAACCCCACCGTGATCCGTTTCAGTCGTAAGACGAAGGAACAGTATGTTCAAACGGAGATCGATGGTAAGGCTACGGGCTGGAAAGCCTTTTATCAAAATGGAAAATGGGTGCCTTCCAAGTAGCTGCCAATGTAGTTGAACGAGTACCGGTGGTGCCAGTCGCGGCGCCACCGGCCCTGCAGGACGTCGATTATGGCTAATTCGAGCCTTTCCCTTGTTAATCAAAAGCTGGCTTACGCCCGGGCGTTAATAAAACAAGCCTCCCCCCTCAGTGACTCCACAACCACTTCAGAGCGTCTTCAATTGCGAGCCTTACTTGACGCTTCGGTTTTCCACCTGATGTGCGGCATCCAGCACTATCTTCGTGAGATTGCGGAGAACTATAGGGTTAAGAATGTCGGCACCATTGAGGATACTGCCGGTTTACTGGCTGCATTAGCCGCGATTGATAAAGAGCCATCCGAGGCTACTGAGCTGTCATTCCTGCTGCAGGATTCGTCCTCGTGGCTGAGCCAGATGCAAAACTATTATGCTCGCCTCGGCTCGTTTGTTGAGGTTGAGGTGAAAACTCAGGTTAAAGGAGTGGATGAGAATCTCATCGCCGTTCGAGAAATTCCTGCGGCGGATATGGCGCAGGAGCCGGACTGGAATATGGTCAATGAGTGGGAAGGGGCTTTCACCCAGCTGATCGCGCGTCAGCGGGAGACCAGCGCCGAATATTGAGGCGCAGGACATCGACGGTAAACCGCAGCCTTTTGTTGAACGTCATCAATGACTGTGGCACAATCAGCACCCTTCGCGCCCATGAGCCTGTTTGATCTCTTATTTTAACTATAGAAATCAAAGGGTTAGCGCTTTTATCGCCAATTACCATTATCAAGTTTTGGCATATGCGGTCGTGGTGGAATTGGTAGACACACCAGGTTTAGGTTCTGGCGCCGTGAGGTGTGAGAGTTCGAGTCTCTCCGACCGCACCATTTTTGAACAGGTTATGAGCGAGTTGCTTCCCGCAGCCCCACTCCCATTGAAAATCTCTGTTAGATCACGAGGATAATATGCAGGTTTCACTTGAAACGACTTCTGGTCTGGAGCGCCGTCTGACGATTGGCGTGCCTGCTGAGCAAGTAGAAAGCGAAGTAGAAAAGCGCCTGAAAGAGGCTGCCCGCAATGTGCGTATCAATGGTTTCCGTAAGGGCAAGGTTCCTTTGTCTGAAGTCAAACGCCGGTTTGGGGCGGGGGTTCGTCAGGAAGTCGTAGGTGAAGTGATCAGTCGTTCGTTCTACGAGGCCGTACAAAAAGAGAATGTAAAGCCTGCCGGACAGCCCAGCATTGAGCCCAAGCAACTGGCTGCAGGTAAAGATCTGGAATATGTCGCTACCTTTGAAGTTTATCCCACCGTCTCTCTCAGTGATCTGACTGCTTACGAGCTGACACGTGTTACTGCGGAAGTTACTGACGCAGATGTCGACAATATGATCGAAGTCCTGCGTAAACATCAGGCCACCTGGACTGAAGTTGAGCGTGCCGCTGCTGAAGAAGACAAAGTTAATATTGATTTCGTAGGCACCAAAGACGGTGTCGAGTTTGCTGGCGGTAAAGCGGAAGGTCAGGACCTGGTACTTGGTTCTAAATCAATGATTCCTGGTTTTGAAGAAGGCATCGTTGGTATGAAGGCCGGCGAAGAAAAGGTTGTTAAGGTAACCTTCCCGGAAGATTATCAATCAGAAGAGCTGAAGGGCGCTGACGCAGAGTTCACCATCAAGGTGAACAGCGTATCCGAGAGCGTACTGCCGGAGCTTGATAAAGCGTTCTTCCAGAAGTTTGGTGTTGAAAAGGGCGGTGAAAAGCAGTTCCGTAAAGAAGTAAAAGCGAACATGGAGCGCGAGCTCAAAAACGCTATCAAAGCGAAGATCAAAGGCCAGGTGATGGATGCTTTAATCGCATCTCACACAACAGAAGTTCCTAAGGCTTTGGTTGCCAATGAGATTAATGTTCTCAGAGATCAGATGCTGCAACGCTTTGGTGGCCAGAATCAGAATTTTGATGTCAAATCTCTGTTGCCTGATACCATGTTCCAGGAAGAAGCGGAGCGTCGGGTTACCCTGGGTTTGATTGTCGGGGAGATTGTTAAGAACGCAAAACTCCAGCCGGACGCCAAGCGTGTTAAAGCGATGATTGAAGATATCGCTTCTACCTACCAAGAGCCTCAGGAAGTCATCGATTATTACAACAGCAACCGTGAACTGTTGGCTGGCGTCGAGTCTGCCGTACTTGAGGACCAAGTGGTTGATTACATCCTTTCGCAGGCGAAAGTGACTGAACAGCAGTCAAGTTACGATGATGTGATCAAGGCTGCCGCTCCTCAGCGTTAAGTGTTCAAAAAAGCCGCAAAACGCCTGTTTTGCGGCTTCTCCCCCTCCAAATTCTCTCCTCAGATGCGCTTGATACTGGCATATAATCGAATCACAGGGTAAGCTCCCTATAGTCATATCAGGTCTGCAACTGGTTGATCTGAGTAAGTTTCCTCTGGCACAAGGATCAAAAAAGGCACATGTCGTACGATTATTCCAAATCAGCTCCATCCATCATTAACAGCGGCCTGGTGCCCATCGTTGTAGAGCAGACGGCGCGCGGTGAGCGCTCTTACGATATTTATTCGCGCCTGTTGAAGGAGCGGGTTATTTTCCTGGTTGGGCCGGTTGAAGATTACATGGCGAACCTGGTAGTGGCGCAGCTCTTGTTCCTGGAGGCGGAAAATCCCGATAAAGATATTCATCTTTATATCAACTCTCCGGGAGGATCCGTAACGGCGGGAATGTCGATTTACGACACTATGCAGTTTATCAAGCCAGACGTCAGCACAATGTGTATTGGTCAGGCCTGTAGCATGGGGGCCTTCCTGTTGACCGCCGGTGCTAAGGGCAAGCGGTATTGTCTGCCAAATTCCCGGGTGATGATCCACCAGCCCAGTGGCGGAGCTCAAGGGCAGGCTTCTGACATACATATTCACGCGCAGGAAATTTTAAAGATCCGGACGCGTCTAAATGAATTGATGGCTTATCACACAGGTCAACCTGTTGAGAAAATTGAGCGGGATACGGAGCGTGACAACTTTATGTCAGCAGCTCAGTCCAAAGAATATGGCTTGGTTGATGCTGTAATCGAGAAGCGCATAATGCCCAAATAAACCTCCACGAATTGTTATATCAATATTGCAGAGGTTGAAATTCAGGGTAACGCATGCATAGTTACATGCTAGTTACTTGAAATAATTGACGGAGTGGTTTCAATGACCGATCACACCAGTGACGCTGGCGACAAAAACGGGAAATTACTGTATTGCTCGTTTTGTGGCAAAAGTCAGCATGAGGTTCGCAAATTAATTGCTGGGCCCTCGGTATTCATTTGTGATGAATGTGTCGACTTGTGTAATGACATTATTCGCGAAGAGATACAGGAAAACAGTATTGAGGGTAATTCGGACAAACTGCCGAAACCCCATGAAATATCTGCCATTCTTGACCAGTATGTCATTGGTCAGCAAAAAGCGAAGAAAGTACTGGCGGTGGCGGTTTATAACCATTACAAGCGTCTTCGCGTTGGGGATAAAGGAAAAGATAAAGAGTCTGTAGAGCTGGGTAAGAGCAACATATTACTTGTGGGTCCTACCGGTAGCGGTAAGACGTTGCTTGCCGAGACGCTGGCTCGTCTACTGGACGTTCCTTTCACCATCGCTGATGCCACTACGCTCACCGAAGCTGGTTATGTGGGTGAAGACGTCGAAAATATTATCCAGAAGCTGCTGCAGAAATGTGACTACGATGTAGAAAAGGCTCAGCAGGGCATTGTGTACATCGACGAAATCGACAAGATTTCCCGGAAGTCAGATAACCCCTCTATAACCCGTGACGTATCGGGCGAGGGGGTGCAGCAGGCCTTGCTGAAGCTGATCGAAGGCACTATCGCCTCGGTTCCTCCACAGGGTGGCCGTAAGCATCCTCAGCAGGAATTCCTGCAGGTTGACACTTCAAATATTTTGTTTATCTGCGGTGGTGCATTCGCCGGCTTGGATAAAGTGATTCGTGAGCGTTCTGAAAAGGGCGGTATCGGATTCAGTGCTGAAGTGAAAAGTAAAGATGATAAGCGGAACTTTGGTGAAACTTTGCACGATCTGGAGCCGGAAGACCTGGTACGTTACGGTCTGATCCCGGAGTTCGTGGGACGTTTACCGGTGATCGCTACTCTGGATGAGTTGGATAAAGAAGCGTTGGTTCGCATCCTCACTGAGCCCCGTAACGCACTGACCAAGCAGTATGCTCGTTTATTTGATATGGAAGGTGTAGCGATAGATTTCCGCCCTGATGCGCTTGATGCTGTTGCTCAGCGTGCAATGGAGCGTAAAACTGGTGCTCGCGGTCTTCGTTCTATTATGGAGTCAGTGTTGCTGGATACGATGTATCGTATTCCTTCAGAAGAGCATGTGGTGAAAGTGGTTGTCGACGAGTCTGTTATCAAAGGCGAATCGGAGCCGATTCTGGTATATGAAAATCTGGAAAAACCAGCGAAGGTAGCTAAGGAGGACTGATTCCTCTGGCTTTCGCAAACTAGTTACAGTTAGCAAAAGAGCGCCATATCGGCGCTCTTTTCGTTTTTTTAAATAGTCAAACTTGTATTTCTTGAAAATTGCCCCCAATCTTAAGACATGACTGCCTTCCGGTGCAGTATCTTTCCTAGTATGAGGGATTCCTGATGAGTGAATCAGATATTTCCGTTTCTAATGCCAATGAGTTGCCCCTGTTACCCCTGCGTGATGTAGTGGTATATCCGCACATGGTCACCCCCTTGTTTGTAGGTCGTGGGAGATCCATTGAGGCGCTTGAAAGGGCTATGGTCAGCGACAAGCAGGTGTTGCTGGTTGCCCAGCGAAATCCTTCGGTAGATGATCCGAAAGCTGAAGATGTTTATTCCATAGGTACCATCGCTTCAATCCTCCAGCTTCTTAAGTTGCCCGACGGTACTGTCAAAGTATTGGTTGAGGGTGTCGAGCGTGCCAACATTGAAGCTATCGATGATCTTGATACCTTTTTCCGCGCTCGTATTGTCCCGATGACTGAGGAAGAATTATCCGGAAAAGAAGCGGATATCTTAATCAGGTCCACCATTGATCAATTTGAAAAGTACGTCAACCTCAGCAAGAAAGTACCCGCTGAAGTAATCACCTCATTGTCTGGTATAGACGATCCGGGTCGTCTGGCAGATACCGTTGCCGCGCATATGGCATTAGAGCTTCCCCAGAAACAAACCATTCTGGAGATGGCCAATGTGAGAGAGCGCATTGAGCATCTGTTAAATCTGATGGATGCAGAAGTCGATGTGATTGAAGTCGAAAAGAAAATTCGCGGTCGCGTTAAAAAGCAAATGGAAAAAAGCCAGCGCGAATATTATTTGAATGAGCAAATGAAAGCCATTCAGAAAGAGCTGGGCGATCTGGGTGAAGACGTTAATGAAATTGATGAGCTCGAGAAAAAAATCCATGCGGTAGGCATGCCAAAGGAAGTTGAGGAGAAAGCGAAAGCTGAACTCGGCAAGCTGAAGATGATGTCTCCTATGTCAGCAGAAGCCTCTGTCCTTCGGGCGTATATTGACTGGATGCTCAAAGTACCGTGGAAGAAACGCAGCAAGGTTCGCCATGACCTGGCTCGCGCGGAAGAAGTGTTGGAAAAAGATCACTTTGGTCTGGAAGAGGTTAAAGAACGAATCCTTGAGTACCTCGCAGTCCAACAACGGGTCAAAAAGGTCAAAGGACCTATCCTTTGTCTGGTAGGGCCACCCGGTGTAGGTAAAACTTCACTTGGGGAGTCGATCGCCCGAGCAACAAATCGTGAGTTTGTGCGGATGGCATTGGGTGGAGTTCGCGATGAAGCAGAGATTCGCGGCCACCGTCGTACTTACATTGGCTCATTGCCTGGAAAGTTAATTCAGAAGATGGCCAAGGTGGGTGTCAAGAACCCACTGTTCCTGCTCGATGAAGTCGACAAGATGGGAATGGATAACCGGGGTGATCCTGCCTCTGCACTTTTGGAAGTGCTGGACCCGGAACAGAACAGTCATTTCAACGACCACTACCTGGAAGTAGATTATGACTTGTCGGATGTCATGTTCGTATGTACCTCCAACTCCATGAATATCCCGGGGCCTCTGTTGGATCGGATGGAAGTTATTCGCATTCCAGGCTATACGGAAGACGAAAAACTCAACATCGCTCTGCGCTATCTTATTCCCAAACAGATGGAAGCTAATGGTTTGAAGGAGAGTGAAATTACCATCAAGCCAGAAACCATCAGAGATATTATTCGCTACTACACCCGTGAGGCCGGGGTGCGCGGACTGGAAAGAGAGATTGCGAAACTGTGTCGTAAAATTGTTACCAGCCACGTTAAGAAAAAGAGCGTCAAAACGGACGTTATCGGCCCGGATTCTCTGGAAAACCTGCTGGGGGTCCGCAAGTTTGACTTCGGACGTGCTGAAAACAAGGATCAGATTGGGCAGGTGACTGGCCTTGCCTGGACCCAGGTCGGTGGTGAGCTGCTGACCATCGAATCCTCGGCTGTAGCCGGGAAGGGACGTATGATCAAAACGGGCTCACTCGGAGATGTAATGCAGGAATCCATCCAGGCAGCATTAACCGTGGTGAGATCGCGCGCTCAAAGTCTGGGTATCGCCCCGGATTACCATGAGAAGGTGGATATCCACATCCACGTACCAGAAGGGGCCACGCCTAAAGATGGGCCCAGCGCAGGTATAGCAATGTGTACAGCACTGGTATCGGTGCTGACAGGTATCCCGGTAAGAGCAGATGTAGCAATGACCGGAGAGATCACCTTGCGCGGAGAAGTATTGCGGATTGGTGGCCTTAAAGAGAAATTGCTTGCTGCCCATCGTGGAGGTATTAAGACAGTTATCATTCCATCCGAAAATGAGCGGGATCTCAAAGAAATTCCGGACAATATCAAGGAGGATCTGACTATTAAGCCGGTACAATGGATTGATGATGTTTTACAGATTGCGTTACAGCATATGCCAACGCCTTTGTCAGATGAGGAGTACCAGGCATTGCAGAAACAAGCTCAGAAAGACGATAACGCTAACCGGATCAGTACGCATTGATGAAATGTTTCTGTTGCGGTTACAGTGGTTTCGCCAGGTAACATTCTGGACGCGGCTGCATGGCTGCAGCCCGCATGGATGCTGAGGGAATGACCCAGTTGACCAAAATACAGGCAATTGGGTTGTTCTGTGCTATAAAGCAACAATGTCTCCTTGACCCATATGGTGTCAGTTGGTATAAATCGCAGTTCATTTGCTGCACCGGTAGTGCAGGGTAGATGTCCCACATAACAATTTGCCTGTGCTAACGTATTTCTGAAACAAATAAATCGAAAGGGGTTAAGTGTGAACAAAACTGAGCTGATTGAAGCCATTGCCGCGTCTGCGGATATTCCTAAAGCGGCAGCTGGTCGTGCGTTGGACGCAGTCGTTGATAGCATTACTGGTGCCCTGAAAAATGGTGACTCTGTAGTACTGGTGGGATTTGGAACTTTTTCTGTTAAGGAGCGTGCAGCGCGTACCGGTCGTAATCCGCAAACTGGCGCTGAGATCAAGATTGCTGCGGCTAAAGTACCGGGCTTCAAAGCAGGTAAGGCATTGAAAGACGCCGTCAACTAAGCCGAATATCAGGTGCTGATAGGAAGAGATCAGTGCTGGTATTGTAAAAAGGGCGCATCCATCGGTGCGCCTTTTTTATTGAAACAGGGCTTTTTTAATAACGATAATATCGGGCGCAAACGTCGCTGAATATTAGAATAGATTGTTGGAACGTCAGGAGTAGATCACATCATGTTGCAGAGTCTTCGGGACAACTCCAAAGGGGTTATATCGGGAATATTAATTGGGTTCCTGGTCATTATTTTCGCGGTATCCGGTTCGGAGGCGTTATTTAATTTTGACCCGACGACTAAAGGTGTGGTGAGCGTAAATGGTGAGGATATCACCGAGTTGGATATCGCCCGGGCGAGCAACAACTATAAGCAACAGATGATGGCCCGTTATGGCGACTCGCTTCCTGCAGATTTCCTGAGCGATGAAAATATTCGTCAACCGGTGCTGGAAAACCTGATCCAGCGGAAAGTACTCACACAAAAAGCACATGATGCGGGCATGAGAATCAGTGACGATTACGTCAATCAACAGATTCTATCCACTCCACAATTTCAAGGCAGCAACGGGGCATTCGATCCTAATGTCTATCAGCAACTGCTGCGCACTGCCGGCTTTACCCCCGCTAACTATAAAAAAGCGCTGGCTGAGGATTCATTGGTTAATCAGCTGACAGCAGGCGTTATTGAAAGCAGCTTCGTGACAGCAGCCGAGCTGGAGAATATTGTTGCGCTTAATTTCCAAACCCGTAATTTCACTTATGCAGTAATTCCTGCCGCTAAGGTGAGCGAAGGTGTTGAAGTTACTGATGCTGAAATTGAAGCTTACTATCAAGCAAACACCCAATCCTTTACGAACCCTGAGCAGGTTGCCGTTGATTACATTGATCTCGATGTAAATGTACTCATGGCCGGTATTGAGGTAAGTGAGGAACAAGCTCGTCAACAGTTTGAACAGAATGTAGCAGCATTCCAGCCTCAGACTGAGCGGGAAGCGGCGCACATTCTTATAGAGAATAATGATGAAGCCAAGATTGCTGAAGTGAGTGAGAAGCTGGCTGCAGGTGCTGACTTCGCTGAACTCGCTAAAACCTATTCTGATGATCTGGGTACCCGTGATCAGGGTGGTGAGCTGGGCTTTTCCACTGGTGAGGCATTCCCGGCAGAGTTCGAAGGTGCTTTGGCTGGGTTGCAGGTTGGCGGTGTGTCCGGGCCGGTGAAGACTGAAGCAGGTACGCACTTCATTAAGCTGGTATCAGAGCGCGGTGCGGAGCCGCCGAGCTTTGAAGAAGAGCGTAATCGGATCGTTGATCAAATCAAACGAGCTGAGGCAGAAAATCAGTTCGTTAATCTGCTCGAGCGGTTGAAAGATCTCTCTTATAACGCCGAAAATCTGGGCGAAGTCGCAGAAGAGCTGGGACTGGAAAGCAAAAACACCGGTTTGTTCGGCCGCAATACTGGAACCGGCATTGCCGCCGACTCTCGTTTTGTGTCTGCAGCCTTCTCTGATGAAGTATTGGTGGAGAATAACAGCAGTGACGTAATCGAGCTTTCCACAACTCGTGCAGTGGTACTGAAGAAAACTGATCATCAACAAAGCTACGTCAAGCCTCTTGATGAGGTTAAAGAGCAGATCACTGCCACCCTTCGCAACAATAAAATCCAGACTCTGTTGGCATCCAGTGCTCAGGAGCTCCTGGCTTCTGTGGCTGCTGGACAGGCGCTCGCTGCCGTTGCTGCTGATGCTGGATATGAGGTGAAGACGGTTGAGAATGGAGAGCGGAGCGATGCCAGTATTGATCGTGAAGTAGTTCGTCAGGCATTCAGCCTGGCCAAACCCCAGGGCGAGAATCCTGTCTTAGCTTCAACCCGCACTACGACCGGGGATTATGCGGTGATTGCACTTACCGCTGTTAATCTGGGCGGCCAGGAACTTCCAGCCGAGCAGAAGAATGCCATTGCTGCACAGCTGAATAACATGACTGGTCAGGGGGAATACGCCAGTTATCAGAACTTGCTACGCGAAAAAGCCTCCATCAAACGTTGATTCCCCAAAAGCCCATCTTCTGATGGGCTTTTTTCTTTATTAAGAATAGACGCTCATCCTGTTCTTGCGCGGGGGGTTGATAATCTGCCGTTCAGGCTATTCAATTTCTCTTCGAATAACTATCTGGTTTAGTAGACGCCTCTTAACTCTTTCGGTAAATGGAATCAGACGAATGGCGAAAAAGTTAACCTGCTGGTTATTACTTGCGGGAGCGCTGGTGGGGTGCTTTCATGATAATCGCACTGCCGTCGAACTGGGCAATGAGCGCCAGATTCTTCATATTGGCAACGGCAGTGAGCCTTCAGACATTGATCCGCACATTACAACCGGTGTTCCCGAAAATCATATCCAATTGGCGTTGTTTGAGGGGCTGGTATCGAAAAGCTCTGCGACCCTGGAAATTGTGCCAGGTGTCGCTGAATCCTGGGAAGTCGCAGAAGATGGTCTGAGCTACGTCTTTCATCTACGTAAGGATGCACGCTGGTCTAACGGTGATTCACTGGTAGCTGATGATTTTGTATGGTCCTGGTACCGCGCCTTGCTCCCGAGTCTGGGAAATCAATATGCCTACGCGTTTTACGGCATCAAAAATGCAGAACGCTTCAACAAGGGGGAGATATCCGACTTCAGTTTGGTGGGCGTAAAAGCATCGGACCAATACACATTAACGGTAGAGCTGTCGCGTCCTGTTCCCTATTTTCTGGAGCTGCTTGATCATCACTCCATGGACCCTGTGCACAGAACGACGATCGAAAGGTTTGGCGCTCCCGGGGATCGTGGAACCGCATGGACAAAGCCGGAGAACTTTGTCGGTAACGGGCCTTTTATGATGAAAGAGTGGGTGCCGAATAAGGTGGTGGCGGTTGAAAAGAATCCGTACTACTGGGACGCGCAGTCAGTTAAGTTGCAGGAAATCCATTTCTATCCCATCGATAAGTCGACGACCGAAGAAAGGATGTTTCGTGCGGGTCAGCTACACATTATCCGGCAATTACCCACAGACAAGATCGAAACATACAAAACCCAATATCCAGACGTTTATCGCTTTTATCCAAATTTCACCACGTATTTTTATCGCTTTAATACCCGCCGTCCTCCATTGAATGATCAGCGGGTCCGCCAGGCACTTGCCTATGCCATTGATCGTCAGCAGATTGTCGAGCGGGTTACGCGGGGCGGGCAGGCTCCGGCAAAGTCTTTCGTTCCACCAATGCAGACCGGGTATCGATCATCCACGGCTATGCCGGAAGATGTTGAACTGGCTCGACGGTTGTTGGCGGAAGCAGGTTATCCCGATGGTAAGAACTTTCCTCCCTTGACCATTTTGTATAACACTGATGAAGATCATCAGAAAATTGCATTGGTCATTCAGCAGATGTGGAAAAAAGCCCTGAACATCCAGGTAAAACTGGAAAACCAGGAATGGAAAGTGTTTTTTGCCTCTCAACGTACCGGGAACTACGACATTGTCCGAGGCTCGTGGGCCGGTGATTTTTACGATCCGCAGAATTTTCTCGACGTCTTTCGAGCGAATAATGGCAACAACCGGACTGGCTGGGCAAATGCAGAATATGAAGCTTTGATGCAGGAGGCTGAGCAAACCCGCGAGCAGTCTGAACGTTATGCCCTGTTTCAGCGTGCTGAAGCTATTCTGCTTCAGGAAGCACCAATCCTGCCAATATACACCTATACCAGCAATGCGCTTGTAGCGGAATCGGTAAAGGAGTGGCATAACAACATCATGGATTACTGGTCCTACAAGCATGTATATCTGGAGCCAGTGACGCGATCATCGGAGAGGGACTGAACCATGTGGTTGTTTATCCTGAAGCGTATCGCTCAGGCTATCCCGGTCATGCTGATTGTTATCACCGTTACTTTTTTTATGGTTCGTGCTGCACCGGGAGGACCTTTTGACGATGAACGTGATGTTCCACCAGAGGTGCTGAAAAATTTAAATGCCCGCTACAATCTGGATGCGAGTGTCTGGCAGCAGTACACGGATTATCTGCTGAATTTAATGCATGGAGATTTTGGCCCGTCCTTCAAGTACACCAATCGAACCATTAACGAGATGATAGGTTTTGGTTTTCCGGTTACGCTCGAGCTGTCTTTCTATGCCATGCTATTCGCGATGTGCGTAGGTTTGTTGGCTGGGGTCGTTTCCGCCCTGAAGCCGAATACGTGGCAGGACTACATCCCGATGTCGACCGCTATGCTTGGTATCTGTCTGCCATCGTTTGTGTTGGGGCCGCTGCTTATTCTTGTATTTGGGATCTGGCTCGAGTATCTCCCGGTATCGGGCTGGGGCTACACTGCGACCGACAAAATATTACCGTCCATCACTCTAGGATCGACTTACGCCGCCTACATCGCACGCATCAGCCGCGGAGGGATGCTGGATGTGTTATCACAGGATTACATCCGTACAGCCCGCGCGAAAGGGCTCTCTTCCTTTCGAATTGTCTGGGTTCACGCACTGCGCGGTGCGTTAACTCCGGTTGTCTCTTTTCTGGGGCCTGCCATGGCCGGATTGCTCGCTGGTTCCTTCGTGGTTGAAAGTATCTTTCAGATTCCTGGCCTGGGCCGTTATTACATACAGGCAGCCTTTAACCGGGATTACACGATGATTCTGGGCTTTACGATCTTTTATGCGGGGTTGATCGTAGGTTTCAATCTGATCGCGGACATCCTCCTGGTCTGGCTCAATCCGCGTTTGCGACATCAACTTGCGAGTAATACCTGATGGAACAGATAGAAAAAGGTACATCGCTGACGCAGGACGCGTTTCGTCGATTGCGTAAAAACAGGATGGCCATGGCTGGTCTGGGCATCCTCGTGTGTCTGGTGATCGTTGCATTGTTGACACCTTTTATCGCGCCTTACTCTTATGAGGCGCAGAATCTGGATCTTGGGGCAAGTCCTCCTTCAGCGGCCCATTGGCTTGGGACGGATATATTCGGGCGAGATCAGCTCACCCGCATCATGTATGGCAGCCGTATCTCGCTGATGGTTGGATTTATTGCAACAGCCGTTGCACTGATCATAGGAGTTTTATGGGGTGCAACGGCAGGTTATCTCGGTGGTCGCACGGATGCGTTGATGATGCGGACGGTGGATGTCCTGTATGCCTTGCCATTTACCATCTTTATTATTTTATTAACGGTAATCTTTGGCAGCAGTATGTTGCTGCTGTTTCTCGCGATTGGTGCGGTGGAATGGTTGACCATGGCACGGATCGTGCGCGGTCAGGTTCTGAGCTTGAAACAACAGGAATTTGTTGAGGCGGCAATTGCTCTTGGACTCTCACCCTGGAAGATTATTGTGCGGCATCTGATCCCTAATACTTTAGGTCCGGTGATTGTCTACACCACATTGACCATCCCCAGTGTCATCCTGCTCGAATCGTTTCTCAGCTTTTTAGGTCTGGGAATCCAACCTCCGGAGAGCTCATGGGGTTCGCTGATTTCTGATGGGGTAGAGTCCATGGAGGAATATCCCTGGCTGCTCATTTTCCCGGCTTTGACCTTGTCGATCACGTTGTTCGCATTGAATTTTCTCGGCGATGGATTGCGTGATGCGCTTGACCCACGTGCCTCAGGAGACTGACCCATGGCGCTGCTTCAGGTAGAAAATCTGCAGGTCTGTTTTCATACCCGGCATGGTACGACAGTGGCCGTGGAAGATATGAGCTTTTCGCTGGCGGCAGGAAAAGTGCTCGGTATTGTCGGTGAATCAGGTTCGGGTAAATCGGTGGCCTGCTACAGCCTGTTGGGTTTAATTCCGTCACCTCCCGGAAAGATAGAGAACGGCACTGCGCTGTTTGCTGGCGACGACCTGTTGAGTATGAATGAGGCATCTTTGCGCAGGATTCGCGGCCATCGGATCAGCATGATCTTTCAGGATCCTATGACAGCGTTAAATCCGTATATGCGCATCCTCGATCAACTGACGGAGCCTTTGATTGTACATCGCCGCATGTCTCTTAAAGAGGCAGAAGCCAAAGCGATCGCAGCACTTGAAGAGGTCGGTATTCGCGATGCAGCTGTAAGGATCAAGGATTATCCTCATCAGTTTTCCGGCGGCATGCGGCAACGGGTGATGATTGCGATGGCACTGATTTCGGACCCCGAACTGTTGATTGCTGATGAACCAACCACGGCACTGGATGTTACCGTGCAGCAGCAAATACTGATGCTGATCAAACAGTTACAGAAAACCCGTGACCTTGCCGTGATTTTTATAACCCACGACCTCGGTGTGGCCGCAATGATGGCGGATGACATTCTTGTCATGCAGAAGGGTAAGGTTGTGGAGCAGGGGACGCGAGACCAGATTGTCTTTCAGCACCAGCATCCTTATACCCGAAAACTGTTTGGGGCAGTGTTAACTACGGCAAAGCCTATAGCGGGTGCAGCTGCAAAGACGGAGCCGCCTCTGTTGCAGATTAAACATCTGCATACTGGTTTTGAATCGCGGACGGGAAGTTTCTTTGGTCGTCGAAAATTTGTGAAAGGCATAGACGATATCTCCCTGACTATTCATCGCGGTGAGATTCTTGGTCTGGTAGGTGAATCCGGATCAGGAAAGTCCACCCTGGGGCGGAGCATCATGCGTTTGATTGAGAGTCAGTCGGGAGAAATCCTGTTACAAGGAAAAGACTTGCGTACGCTTGCTAAAGACGAGCTGAAAAATCAGCGCCGCCACCTTCAGATGATTTTTCAGGATCCCTACGCCTCATTAAATCCGCGTATGACGGTATTTGATACTCTGGCCGAGCCCATGCTGTTGCACGGGCTTGCTGACAAAGCTACTGTGGTCGAGCAGGTTAATCAGCTGATGGATGATGTAGGTCTCGAGCGCCGGTTTATTCGCAAGTACCCACATGAGTTTTCCGGCGGACAGCGCCAGCGTATTGCGATCGCCAGGGCGCTGGCATTAAAGCCGAGATTAATCATCGCCGATGAACCTGTTTCTGCGTTGGATGTTACGATTCGCGCGCAAATACTTGAGTTGCTTCTGACACTCACCCAGAAACATGGATTAACGATGTTGTTTATTTCCCATGACATGTCAGTGGTGCGTTTTCTTTGCGACCGGGTCGTTGTCATGCACAAAGGGAGAATCGTGGAAGAGGGGGAAACCGAAGTTTTATTCAGTACACCGCAGCATCCTTATACCCGCAGCTTGCTCAGCGCCATACCACACATTCAGGCTAACTCAGTGTCGCACTGAGCAACTCTCGCGTGTATTCCTGCTCTGGCTGACTGAAAAGTTTGTCCGTGGCAGCCCGCTCCACGATCCTGCCATTTCTCATCACTACCACTTGATGGCTGATGGCGCGGATGACTTTCAAATCATGACTGATAAAGAGGTAGGTTAAGTGATACTGTTCCTGCAGCTTGCGCAGGAGGTCGATAACCTGTACCTGCACCGCTCGATCAAGCGCTGACGTAGGCTCATCAAGAACAATAATTTCCGGGCTGAGAATCAGTGCGCGGGCAATCGCAATACGCTGGCGCTGTCCGCCGGAAAACTCGTGGGGGTAGCGATGCCGGAACTCCGGATCAAGGCCCACATCCTCCATGCTTTTTATCACAGCTGCTTCAATGTCCTGGCGAGACATCCGGGTGTGAACCACCAGACCTTCGGCGATGATCTGTTGTACCGTAAGTCGCGGGCTCAGACTTGCAAACGGGTCCTGAAATACAACCTGCATTTGCCGTCGCAGCGGTCGCAGCGCTTTCTGATTCAGGTTTTGCAGTGACTGGCCATGAAAGTTTATCGAGCCCTCTGAATTGAGCAGGCGCAGCAGGGCCATGGCCAGAGTCGATTTGCCGGAGCCGCTTTCGCCAACAATGCCAAGGGTCTGCCCTTTGATAATATCCAGCTCAACATCATCAACCGCAACCAGAAATCTCGACGGCTTTTTGAAAAGTGGTTTATGCAGCGGAAAACGTACCGACAGCTCACGGGTACTTAAAATCGTGTCGCTGCTGGCTGGCGGCTGAATAGCAGAGCCTTTCGGCTCGCTCTCCAGCAATAATCGGGTGTAGGCTTCCACAGGACGGGTAAAAACATCTTCACACGGACCTTGTTCTACAATTTTCCCGTTCTGCATTACCGCCATCCGGTCGCTGAAGTGCCGCACGACACCGAGGTCGTGAGTAATCAACAGGAGCGTCATACCCGCCTCCTGCTGCAGCTCTTTGAGCAACGTCATGATCTGCTTTTGTACGGTCACGTCCAGCGCCGTCGTGGGTTCGTCGGCGATGAGCAGATCCGGTTGATTGGCCAGAGCCATGGCAATCATAACTCGCTGACGCTGACCACCGGACAGCTGATGAGGATATGCGTTTAGCTTTCCCATCGCCCTGGGAATTCTGACACGCTCCAGCTGATGTATCACTTCCTGCCGCAGGGCATCACCGCGCAGCCCCCGGTGCAGGCTGATTATTTCGCCGATCTGTTTCTCTACCGTATGCAGCGGGTTTAACGCCGTCATGGGTTCCTGAAAGATCATGCTGATGCGTTTGCCGCGAATCTTATTCAACGCAGTCTCGTTCAGCCGCAGCAGATTCTGCCCTTCAAAGAAAATAGCGCTTTCGGCGGAGTGAGAGGCGTAAGGATAAGGGAGCAATTGCAGAATACTGTGCGCCGTTACGGATTTGCCAGAGCCGGATTCACCGACCAGGGCAAAGGTTTCACCTCTGGTCAGCGCAAAATTTACCTGCTCTACGACGCGACGGCTTTGGTGACCATAACCAAAGTTCACGTCCAGGTTCTCTATCTTGAGGATGGTTTCAGTCATGTTTCTACTGCTTGTTGATCAGTCGTGGATCAAACGCATCGCGCACGCCTTCACCAATGAAGACGAGCAGCGTCAGCATCAGTGACAGCACACCAAAAGCACTTAACGCCAGCCAAGGCGCGTGCAGATTGTTCTTGCCCTGTGCCACTAGTTCGCCCAGCGAAGCCGAACCCGGTGGTAAGCCGAAGCCCAGAAAATCCAGAGATGTCAGGGTTGTGATTGCACCGGTCAGCAGAAATGGCATAAAGGTCATAGTAGCGACCATCGCATTAGGCAATACGTGACGCAGAATAATGCGTGGGTTGCTGACACCCAGTGCGCGGGCAGCACGAACATATTCGAGATTACGTCCACGCAGAAATTCGGCGCGAACAACATCGACAAGGGAAGTCCAGCTGAACAGCAGCATGATACCCAGCAACCACCAGAAGTTCGGGGTAATGATGCTCGCCAGAATAATCAGCAGAAACAACACCGGCAGCGAACTCCATATCTCAAGAAAACGCTGGCCGAACAAATCAATTCTGCCACCGTAATAGCCCTGGATGGCTCCGACGGTTACACCAATCAACGCGCTGCCGGACGCCAGGGCAAGCGCAAACAGGATGGAGATACGAAAGCCATAGATAATGCGGGCGACCACGTCCCGGGCCTGATCATCGGTACCCAGCCAGTTATCCTTGGTGGGAGGAGAGGGGGCAGGCAGCGGCAGATTATGAATATGAGTATCGTAGCTGTAGGGAATCAGGGGCCACAGGATCCAGCCATCGGCCTCAATAAGCTCTTTGATATAGGGATCACGGTAGTCTGCGGCTGTATCGAAGTCGCCGCCGAATGCGGTCTCTGGATAATACTTAAAGGCTGGAAAATAGAAATCGCCCTGATACCTGATCAGCACAGGGCGGTCATTGGCAATCAATTCCGCTCCCATGCTGATGGCGAACAGCACGGCAAAAAATATCAGGCTCCAGAAGGCGCGCCGATTCTTGCAGAAGGTCAGCAGACGGCGCTGGCTGATAGGGCTTAAACGCTCAACCCAACGCATTGTCAGTGCTCCCGGCTTTGAAAATCAATACGTGGATCAACCCACACATACACCAGATCCGAAACCAGCTTAATCAGCAGGCCGAGCAGCGTAAAAATAAATAAGGTTCCAAAGAAGACCGGATAATCGCGCTGAGTCACTGCCTCAAAGCTCAACAAGCCCAAGCCGTCGAGAGAAAAAATCACCTCTATCAGCAATGAGCCTGCGAAGAAAATACTGATGAAGGCTGCGGGGAAACCCGAGATGATGATCAGCATGGCATTACGAAATACGTGACGATAGAGAACCTGTTGCTTGCTCAAGCCTTTTGCCTGAGCTGTGACTACATACTGCTTGTTAATTTCGTCGAGAAACGAATTTTTAGTCAGCATGGTGAGCGTGGCAAAGCCGCCGATCGTATAGGCCGTAAGGGGTAAGGCAAGATGCCAGAAGTAATCCCGCAGCTTGCCCAGCAGGCTCAGCTCATCAAAGTTGCTCGAAGTAAGACCACGCAGAGGGAACCATTCAAAATAGGTGCCGCCGGCGAAGAGCACGATCAGCAGAATGCCCAGCAGGAAGCCGGGAATCGCGTACAGAATGGAAACAATGGTACTGCTCATCACATCAAAATGACTGCCGTGGCTAACCGCCTTGCGGATTCCCAGGGGAATCGAAATCAGATAAATCAGCAGGGTGCTCCAGAGGCCGAGCGAGATAGAGACAGGCAGCTTTTCGATGATCAGATCCAGCACGCTGGCGTTACGGTAAAAACTTTCACCGAAGTCCAGCACGGCATAGTTTTTCAGCATGATCCAGAAACGCTCATGGGCTGGCTTATCGAACCCGTACATCACCTGGATGCGTTCGACGATCTCCGGTGGAAGGCCACGGGCGGAGTAGTCTTCTGACTGGCCACCAGCGATATTGGCATGCTGCATCCGATAGATCATCTGTTCTACCGGGCCGCCGGGAGCGGCCTGCACAATAGCGAAGTTGATCAGCAATATGCCGAAAAGCGTTGGCAGCATCAGTGCCAGTCGGCGAAGAATGTAGTTGCCCATGGTTGCCTTTATAAGACGTTTATCTACTTTTTGCGGGCACTAATGCGCTTGGCTTTTTCCGGATCTACCCACCAGGTGAGTATACCGGTGCTGAAAGTCCGGTCGAACGCCGGAGCAATGTCCGGTTGTCCAAATTTATCCCAGTAAACCAGACGGTGTTCGATCAGATTCCAGTGAGGCACAACATAATGATGGTGGAGCAGGGCACGATCAAGGGCGCGCGTACGGACGACAAGCTCTTCACGATCAGGGGCATTGATGACCAGCTCAATCAAGGCATCAATAGCCGGGTTTTTAATTCCCATGTAGTTGCTTGATCCCTGGATATCAGCAGCACTTGAGGACCAGTAATCCCGTTGTTCGTTACCGGGAGACTGTGACTGACCGATAGCCAGCGTGGTCATGTCAAAGTCATGGCCCTGCACGCGGTTGATGTACTGCGAGGTGTCAACCATACGAATGTTCATCTCTATTCCCAGCCGCTTTAAGCTCTGGGCAAAGGGGTTCAGTATCCGCTCAAAAGATGGATCCCGCTCAAGAAATTCAATGACGACGGGCTTTTGTGTGGCAGGATCAATCAATTTGCCGTTAACAATTTTATATCCCGCTTCACTGAGCAGCTGCTGGGCTTTACGCAGGTTGGTCCGATTGTTACCGCTGCCGTCAGTGGTGGGGTTGGTATAGGGTTCAGTGAAGACGCTTGCGGGTAAGTCTTTTTTGTATGCTGAAAGAATCTCCAGCTCACGCCCTTCGGGGAGGCCACTCGATGCCAGATCAGAGTTAAAGAAATAGCTGTTGGTCCGGGTATAGGAGTCGTAAAAGAGGTTGCGGTTGGCCCACTCAAAATCGAAAGCATAATTGAGCGCCTGGCGGAATTTAATATTGTTAAAAGGTGACCGGCGCAGGTTCATAAAGAAAGCCTGCATACCGCGAGGGCTGTAGTCGCGAATGCTTTGCTTTTTCAAAAAGCCATCCTTTGCCGCAGGGATGTCATAGCTGGTATGCCAGGACTTTGCGATACGCTCAGGACGAAAATCCAAGTGACCCGCCTTCAATGCTTCAATTGCAACGGTGTCATCACGGTAGTAATCGATAATGATCTCATCAAAGTTGTAATGCCCAACGTTAACTGCAAGATCTTTCGCCCAGTAGTCGGCGACTCGTTCATAAATAATTGAACGTCCTGCATCTACTCGTTTGACTTTGTAAGGACCGCTGCCCAAAGGAACATCCAGGCTGCTTTGATCAAAGTTTTTTTCTTTCCAGTAATGCGCTGGTAAAACCGGCAACTGACCGATGATCAGAGCCAGCTCCTTGTTGGTAGTACTGGAGAAATTAAATCTTACCCGCTGTTTATCGAGCGCAACGGCCTCTTTGATGTCGGCGTAATAGTACGCGTAAAGAGGCGCTCCCTTGGTGGTGAGTGTGGTGAAAGAAAAGACGACGTCATCGGCCGTAATCTGTTTACCATCATGGAAGCGCGCATTGGGATTCAGGTGATAAATCACCCAGCTGCGGTCCTCAGGATACTCAATCTTTTCAGCTACCAGACCGTATTGGGTGAAAGGCTCATCCATGGAGGATGTCGTCAAGGTATCGTAGATCAGCGAAAGATTGCTGGCCGGTGTTCCTTTGGTGATAAACGGGTTAAGGCTATCAAAGGTGCCCAAGGCGTGCTCTTTCAGGCTGCCGCCTTTCAGCGCTTTGGGTGAGGCATATTCGAAGTGCTTGAAGTCCGCGGGATACTTCGGCTGGCCATGCATCGAGATTGCATGGCTAACCAGCGTTTTTGCAGGGGCTTCAGCTTGCTTTGCCGCTGTATCAGCGGTTGCGACAGTGCTGGATATTAACAGGAAGCAGGATGAAATATAGTTGACAAAACGAAGGTTGAACAACCGGATGTAGTTCATACATGCTCCAATAAGTTTCTATTCCCGCTTAATTGATGTGCTGTTCATTCACATACAAGGTCAGCGATTGTCCCGGATGAATATAGCTGGCATCTTTCACGGAGTTCCAGCTCAGAATGTCCTTGGTAGATAAACGAAATCTGTTGGCAATGCTGTACAGGGTATCGCCGCGTTGAATCTGATAAACGAGTTTTTGTAGACCGTTTTCAGCTACAACAGTTTTATCAACAACGACATTGGCTTTGTTCGATACCAGAAGTTTCTGGCCCGGTTTCAGCAGGGCTTTAGTACTGATGTTGTTCAGTCGCGCAATCGTATTGACGCTGGTGTCGTAACGGCGGGCGATTGTCCAGAGATTATCTCCCGAACGCACGGTGTGATATTGCGCGCCGCTGCCCGGCTTTTTCTTGCCATAACCATACATCAGGTCTTCGGACGTTGTGTATTCCGGCATGGTGATGGCAGCACTGGGAACCAGCAATACCTGCCCAATGCGGATGTTGTTGTTCTTCAAACGGTTGACTGACTTGATTGCGTCCACTGTCGTTTTGTAGCGGCGAGCGATGCTGCCCAGCACATCGCCCTTGGCGACCGTATGCTCGCTCCAGCTGATGGGGGGCAGCTTAGGCATGTTGTCGAGCTGACTGGTAAAGCTTTCGGCGTTTGCTACCGGCACCAGGAGCACGTGTTCACCGGAAGGTGCGGTAAGCCAGCGGTTGTAGCCGGCGTTGAGATGCTGGAGCTCCGTCAGATCAATGTCCGCCAGACGCGCGGCCTGCATCAGGTCAATCTGGGAATCGAGACTGATTTTAATGAAGTACGGATCATTGGGGATATCGTGGAGGCTGACGCTATAGGCCTCGGGCGTTCGGACAATCTGCGCCAGGGCGAGCAGGTGTGGCACGTAGGACCGGGTCTCTTTCGGCAGCTGGAGCGACCAGAAGTCGGTTGGCTTGCCAGCGCTGCGGTTCTTCTCAATAGCGCGGCGTACACGACCTTCACCTGAGTTATACGCTGCCAGCGCCAGCAGCCAGTCGTTATCAAACATATTGTACAGGCGCTGGAGGTAGCGGATAGCTGCGTCGGTAGAGGCAACCACGTCACGGCGACCGTCGTACCACCAGTCCTGCCGGAGGCCGAAGTTTTTGCCGGTGCCCGATACAAATTGCCAGAGTCCTGCCGCCTTGGCACGGGAATAGGCAAATGGATCGTAAGAGCTTTCAATCATTGGCAGCAGCGCCAGCTCCAGGGGCATGTCGTTGTTTTCGAGCTCGGATACCACGTAATGTAGATATCGCTGGCTGCGTTCTGTCACCCGGTCGAGGTGAGCCTGGTGGTTGGAGTACCATTTGAGGTGAGCATCGACCTGGGCGTTGCTGATGACCGGCAGCCCGTAACCGTTACGGATGCGGGCCCAGATATCTTCATATTCAAATTCCGGAACTTTGCTGACTTCTTCGACGATCTTGTCTTCAAGATGCGCTCGCTGTTCGGAGTCGAGCTGGTAGTCCGGGTCCGGCAATCCGTTGTCAGCGGATTGGGGCTGAAGCATATTACAGGCAGACAGGGATGCGAGAGACAGCGATAAGGCAAAAAATCGCAAGCGTGGGTGGCGGTTGAACATCATCATTAGTCACGTTGATTTCTGGATTTATTGGCGCCGACCTCCCTGGAATCGACTGGTTGAGGCGATTCTATGTGCAACGTCCTACGTGGTCAATGAAGCATCACTTATGCTGAGAGGCAAGTAACAGCTTCAGGACTGGTCTTTCCAACGACGGACAGCTGCAAAGACGGCCGCGTCTGTCGCCAGCGAATCTTTGGCGTACCATTCAGCAGCTGCTTTTACGGTAGGCAGGTGACAGCGTAAAAAGGGGTTAGTCTTCAGCTCCAGCCCAATGGTGGAGGGAAGGGTAATGAGGTGCTGTTCACGGAGTTGCCGTGTCTGTTGCAGGCGGGCTTGTAAATCCGCATTATCCGGTTCAACGTTGGCGGCAAACTGGAGGTTGGCGAGGGTGTATTCGTGTGAACAGTAGATCAGTGTGTCATCGGGCAGGGCAGCGAGCCTGTTGAGCGACCCCAGCATCTGCTCAGGCTGTCCCTCAAACATTCTCCCGCAGCCACCAGCGAACAAGGCATCGCCACAGAAAAGCTTGGCCGGGCCGTTTTCATCTCGATAAACATAAGCCAGATGATCAAGGGTATGCCCCGGCACTGCCAGAACCTCGAGCTGGAGGTCCGGCAAGCTGATGGTGTCACTGTCTTTCAATGTGTGGGTGACCTGAGGTATGCGCTGAGAGGCGGGGCCATGAACAGGCACAGGAAAACGGGCCAGGAGATCATCAATCCCGTCTGTGTGATCCCAATGGTGATGTGTGACGATGATACCGGCCAGTTGTAACTGGTGGTGCTGCAGGAACTCCAGAACCGGCCGGGCGTCGCCCGGGTCAAGAATATAGACGTCAGGCTTGGCTGGGTCAGGCTGAAGAAGCCAGAAATAATTGCTCTCAAGGGCCGGGATGGGGTAAACAGTTAACACATCAATATCGCTCTTACTGGGGATAACTCAACGCAGGGGACAAGCCTAGCCTTCCCGGAGTTCAAAATAAACCCGTTACCGGAGCTTCTTATGTCACATCAGTCATTGCGTCAGTTCTGGCAAAAGCATTTCGGTGTTCTGCCTGAAGAAGAGGCCATCCGGGACATGGCCGGATGGTTTGAGACGCCCCTGGGCAAAGCGTTGCTGGTGGAAGAAGGGCAGTCCATAGAGCAGGCGCTGCAATGCCTGTTTGGTTACCACCTGTTGCAGATGAGCGTCAGTCCGCGTCTTGATCTGGGTAATTCCAGCAGGATCACCCACCGCTTCGCGCTGAATCCGGTGTTGGACAAAAACCCCGGGCTCTCCGCCCTGAGCGACTTCACTGACCTGCCGCTGCCGGAAGAGTCCATTGATGTTGTTCTGCTGCACCATGTATTGGATTACAGCCAAAGTCCTCATCAGCTGTTACGGGAATCCGCGCGGGTACTTATCCCTCGCGGCCATCTGGTAATCCTCGGTTTTAATCCCTGGAGTGTGTTCGGGACTTGCCGGTGGTTCGCACGGTTCTTCAGCCGTAAACCGCGCTGGCGCCATCAATCATTGCGTCTGGGGCGGATCCTGGACTGGCTGACCCTGCTGGATTTTGAGCCAGTGGAGGTTCAGCAGGGTTTTTACCGCTTGCCGATCCAGCATCCGGGGGCCATTAAACATTTGCATTGGCTGGAGCGCTGGGGTAAAAGGCTGCGCCTGCCTTGGGGTGGCTACTACCTCATTGTGGCCCGTAAAGACCGTATAGCATTGACGCCATTAAAGCCGGCGTGGAGCAGCCTCAAGCCGGTGCCAGGGCTGGGTATTACCAAGCTTCATGGACGGGTGAAAAGTCCGCCGATCAAGGTGGCGAAGATTAATCGGAACAATGGGGTAGAGTGAGTTTGAAGAAAGTTGAGATATTTACCGACGGCGCCTGCCGCGGTAATCCGGGCCCCGGAGGCTGGGGCGCCTTGCTGCGTTATGGCGAGATCGAAAGGTCCCTTCACGGAGGGGAGAAGCTCACCACCAATAATCGAATGGAGCTTCTGGCCGCAATTGAGGGGCTCGCAGCATTGAAAGAACCCTGCGAGGTTGTGATCACCACCGATTCTCAATACGTGCGTAAAGGGATCACCGAATGGCTCGCTGGCTGGAAGCGAAATGGCTGGCGCACTGCCAGCAAACAACCGGTAAAAAATGCTGATCTCTGGCAAAGACTGGACGAGCTCAACCAGCGTCACACAGTGGAATGGCGTTGGGTAAAAGGCCACAGTGGTCATCGCGAAAACGAGATGGCCGATCTGCTGGCAAATCGCGGCATTGATGAATTCTCACACTGATAGAGGTAAGCATGCGTCAGGTAGTACTGGATACCGAAACCACCGGTCTGGAGACAGCTCAGGATCACCGGATCATTGAAATCGGTTGTGTTGAGCTGGTGAATCGCCGTCTGACGGGACGGCATTACCATCAGTACATCAATCCGGAGCGTGCAGTGGATGCCGGGGCTTTCGAAGTGCATGGCATCAGTAACGAGATGCTTGCCGATAAACCTGTCTTTGCACAGATCGCCGAGGATTTCCTCGCATTTATCGGCGATGCCGAACTCATCATTCATAACGCTCCCTTTGATATCGGCTTTATTGACCATGAGCTGCGTAAACTCAATCCGGCTCATCAATCCATCACTCAGCGCTGCAGCGTCATCGACAGTCTACTGCTGGCGCGGAGCAAACATCCGGGCCAGAAAAACAATCTGGACGCCCTGTGTAAACGCTATGGCGTAGATAACTCACAACGGGAGCTCCACGGCGCTTTGCTCGACGCCGAGATCCTGGCCGATGTTTACCTGGCCATGACCGGTGGCCAGACCGCGCTGTCGCTGGGCGGCAATCAGGCCAAGGGGGATACGGGTTCCAACGTAAGCGAAATCCGTCGTCTCAGTCCAAACCGTCGCCCGCTGCCCGTCATCCAGGCGAGTTCAGAAGAACTGCAGGCGCATCAGGAAAAACTCACGGCTATTGATAAAAGCAGCGGTGGCAACTGTATCTGGCTACAGATTGCTGACGCCTGATTTGCGAAATAATTAGCAATAATGACAATGACTTAGCGGCTTTTTATAAAATTCATATTAAAAGTGGCGTGACCTGGTATACATTGCTGCCATCATTCATCAAGCGTGATTAAGCAGTGCCTATAATCTTGCGCTAAGCTAATCAGGCTTGGCGCAGTTGTTTATCGCGCCGTTATCTTGTCTGTTAAGGAAGTACTTGTGAGCAATAGCGAAACTCTCAATCTAGCCTCCCTGAAGATGGTCCAGGATGAATTGGTTGCCACTATTGAGCAGTCCGCCGTCGGATTGGAACAGTTCGCCAGCGACCGTAACAATGGGGAGCTGCTGCAGAGCTGTAT
The DNA here is from genome assembly GCA_937958105.1 of uncultured Cellvibrio sp. GTDB lineage: Bacteria > Pseudomonadota > Gammaproteobacteria > Pseudomonadales > Cellvibrionaceae > Cellvibrio. The sequence goes on along the minus strand of CALFXJ010000060.1, from coordinate 112,706 downwards.
CGACGGCATCAGGCAGATCCGTGGGACCTTGAGCCTGATACAGCTCAAAGGCGTTGATCTGCTGGCAGAGGAGCTGGTAGAACATATTACTGAAATCACCTTGGGTGAAGACCCCAAGACAGATCGGAAGTTGGAATTGTTGACCTCCGCGTTCTTCATCCTGCCCCGTTACCTCGAATACTGCACCCAGACTTCCCGCAGCATGGCTGTGCTGTTGATTCCCTATATTAATGAGCTGCGCCAGGCCCGTCGGGCACCGCTTGTTCCCGACAGTTATTTCTATCAATACGAACCGCTGACGAATATCACCCGCCCCGCAACGGGGGCGCCCTTAAATGAGGATTTGCTGGCGCTGGTTCGCCGTCTGCGCCATATGTACCAGACCGGGTTGCTGAAGGTCCTTCAGGGGGCACAGGTCAAGCCCTCGCTGGGGATGATGTGTCGGGCGATGGATCGTCTGACAGCGGCCAGCGGTGCTGAACCGCTGGGTAATCTGTGGTGGGTGGCTTCCGCCGTTTTTACTGCCATCGCGGAAAAAGATATGCAGCTCACTAAAGGTCGCAAGCTGCTGTTCAGTGCGCTGGATCGAGAGATCAAACGCCTGCAAACCGAAGGCAAGCAATCTCTTGCACGCCAGCCCGATAAAAATCTGATCAAAGACCTGCTGTACATCCTGGCGCTATCACGGGCGACTGATCCCAAGGTCAAGGCGGTGATGACCGCTTACGCCGTTGCTCCTGTGCGCTATACCGATGCCGAACTTGCTCGGGAAATGGAATTCCTCAAAGGCCCCAGCGCCAATACACTGAGTTCCATGGCCGCTGTGTTAAGTGATGAGCTGCGCAGCACCAAAAATATCCTGGAAAGGGCGGCGCAGGGCGGTGCTGAGCTACTGAATGAAACTCCCGAACTTGTGGATACCTTGAAAAAGGTGGCCGATATTCTCGGTGTGGTTGGTCTGGTCGCGCCCAGTACCAGCCTGAAACAGGAAATCGAAAAAATCGTTCATTGGCAGAGCACCAAAAAGCCGGTGAGCCCTGAAGAATTGCTGGGTGTGGCGGACACTCTGCTGTATGTGGAAAGTACGATATCCGGCCTCGGTAAAGTCAATCTTTCCGATGAGAAGCTGGCCCAGATCAATGCGCTGTCACGCGATGACGCCATGGCGCACAGCCAGATCGCTGAAGCAGAACAGCTGGTGATTGAAGAAGCGGAATCCGGGCTTGCGCTGGTTAAGCGGGCGCTGAGTTCGTTTGTGGAATCCAACTACGACAAAGGCCATATCCATAATATCGTCGGTACCCTGGATACTGTGCGCGGGGGGATGTTTGTCTTAGGGTTGTCCCGTGCTGCGAAAGTACTGGCGAAGTGCATCGAGTTTATCGAAGTGTCTTTGCTGCGCAACGAGCAGATGGCCGCCGTACAGCACATGCTGGAAACCTTTGCTGATGCCATCATCAGCCTCGAATACTACCTCGACAGTATCAAGCTGGATAAAAACGCTGATACCAGCGTGCTGGAGATTGCTGAGGAGAGTCTGGAGGCCCTGGGTTATCCGGTGTAGTCATGGTCTTCGTTCCTGCCACTCAACCGTCCAAGGTCGCCGCGGCGACCTGCTATATCCCCATTGCAGGCGGCCAGTTACTGATTCCGGTGCAGGGGGCGTGGCGGCCCTGTTCCGAAGGTGAATTTGTCGCGGCCCAGATGCCCATTCGAAGCCAACACTTCATCGGGTATTTTAATGAGCAGGCCTGCTGGACGGTGGATACGGACCCATCAGTGAGTCTTCCCGGGTGGCAGTGGCAGGGCCTGCGAAGTCTGTTGGGGCTCGTCAGTGAAGAACAATTTTTGCTCGCCGGGCGTGCGTTACAGATAGTGCAGTGGCATCTGGATCACCAGTTCTGTGGCCGCTGCGGCCGACCCACGGTGAGTAATGACGATGAGCAGGCTAAAGTCTGCCATCACTGTGAACTCCACGTATATCCCCGCCTGTCTCCCTGCGCTATTGTCCTGGTTACACGTGGTAGCGAATGCCTTCTGGCCCACCACCTTCGATCCAAAAACCCTGTCTATACCGCACTCGCCGGTTTTGTAGAAGCGGGGGAGCGGGTAGAGGACACAATTCACCGCGAAATAATGGAAGAGGTGGGTATTGCCGTCCATTCACCTCGTTATTTCCAGAGCCAGCCCTGGCCGTTTCCCCACCAGTTGATGCTTGGCTTTCATGCCGAATATGCCTCCGGCGATATTCAGATCGATAAATCCGAGATTCTCGATGCCCGCTGGTGGCGGTACGATCAGTTGCCTCAGGTGCCGCCAGTCGCTACTCTAGCGGGCCAGTTAATCGCGCATTTCGTCCAACAGCAGACTACTCGATAGCCCGACGGGAGCAACATGCTATACACCCTCATTGCCATAGTGGTGATTACCATCGGCGGCCTTATTGCCTACAAAGCCTTGCGTATCCTGCTGCGCGGCAGCTGGATTCTGGGCTGGCTGCGAGGGATGTCAGGTCTGCTGCTGCTTGTCGTTGCGCTGGCCCTGGGCCTTATTGCCTACGATATCTTTCGTTACAAGCAGATCATGCAGGAGCAGATTATTGCGACGATTAACTTTGAGAAAATTGAGGATCAGCACTTTGATGCGGTGCTGGTGGACAGCAAGGGCAATGAATACCATTACATCCTGCGCGGTGATCAGTGGCAGCTGGATGCACGGGTGATCAAATGGAAAGGTTATCTGGGAACCTTTGGGTTGCGCCCGGCTTATCGGCTGGATCGCATCAGTGGTCGCTACTATGATCTGGACCAGGAGCGCACAGCTCCGCGCACCGTGTACGCCCTAAACGAAAGTCTATATAACCTGGATGTGTGGAGCTGGATAAACAAATATCCGGAATGGGTACCGGTGGTGGATGCGATCTATGGCAGCGCGACCTATTTGCCAATGGCTGACGGTGCACTCTATGAAGTTTCACTGTCTAACACAGGTTTACTCGCTCGCCCGCTCAATGCACCTGCTGAAGATGCCATAGGTGCATGGCGCTAATTCGCTGAAAGCGGATACCAGTGATAATTAATAAGATAACGAGGTAATCAGTTGGAATTTTTAACGGAATACGGTTTGTTTCTCGCCAAGACTGTCACCATTGTCGTGGCTATCGGTATCATCATCGGTTTGATTTTTTCAGCTGGCCATCGTCAAAAGAAGACCGAAAAAGGGCATATTGAAGTCAATAAACTGAATGAAAAATTCGAGCACATGCGCGACGTGCTTAAAGAGGCTACGCTGGATCCTGAGCAGCTTAAACTGCTGATGAAAGAAGAGAAGAAACGCGAAAAAGCTGAGCGTGCCGAAAAGAAAAAGGCAGCCAAGCTGGCTGTAAAAGAGGTCAAAGATAAAAAGGATAGTTCCGGCAGTGAGTCTACCGCTGTAGACGTCGATGAACTGGCGGCGCAGAAAAAACGACTATTTGTGCTCGACTTTCACGGCGATATCAAAGCCTCCGCCTGCGATAATCTGCGTGAAGAAATCAGTGCAGTACTCAGTCTCGCCACCGAAGCCGACGAAGTTGTCGTGAAGCTGGAGAGTGGCGGCGGTATGGTGCACAGCTATGGTCTGGCCGCCAGTCAGCTGGCGCGCATCAGCAATAAGAAAATACCGCTGACGGTCTGTGTGGATAAAGTCGCGGCCAGCGGTGGCTATATGATGGCCTGCGTGGCAGACAAGATTGTTGCTGCACCTTTTGCGGTACTCGGTTCTATCGGTGTGGTTGCGCAACTGCCTAATTTTCATAAGTTGCTCAAGAAAAATCACATCGATTATGAGATGTTCACTGCAGGCGAATACAAGCGGACCGTAACCATGTTTGGTGAAAATACGGATAAAGACCGCGAGAAATTCAAAGAAGACCTGGAGGATACGCACGTATTGTTCAAAGAGTTTGTCAGCGAGCATCGTCCCCAGGTTGATATTGCGAAGGTTGCCACAGGCGAAGTCTGGTTTGGGCGGCGAGCAATGGAGGTCAATCTGGTAGACAGTCTGCTGACCAGCGATGAATACCTGCTGTCCCAAGCCGATCAGGCAGATATCTATGAAGTGAGTTACAGCGTTAAAAAGTCTTTACCGGAAAAGCTGGGCATTGCAGCTCAGACGGCGGTGGATCGTCTGCTGCTGACCTGGTGGGAACGACTGAATCACAATCGCTGGTTTTAACACAGGCATCGCGCCAGCAGAACAGCGCGATGTACTCGCTGCTCCGAGTCCGATTACGGAGGCCGTCATGCTTTACGATTCTTTTAAAACCCGGATGCCCAGTCCCGAACAGGCACTGCCGGGTCGCGCTCAGCCATTGCTTATTAAAAACAGCCACTATGTCCATGGCCGCCCCATACAGCCGCCGTTCCCGGAAAATATGCAGCAAATCATTCTGGGGCTGGGCTGTTTCTGGGGTGCAGAACGTTGTTTCTGGCGTTTGGATGGTGTGTATACGACAGCCGTAGGCTACTCCGCCGGCTACACCCCCAATCCCACCTACGAAGAAGTCTGCAGTGGCCGGACGGGACACAATGAAGTGGTGCTGGTGGTCTTTGATCCGTCGCTTATCAGTCTGGAGAAGATACTGTCAGTGTTCTGGGAATCTCACGATCCAACCCAGGGGATGCGCCAGGGGAATGATCGAGGGACCCAGTATCGTTCCGGCATTTATACCCTTGATGAAACACAGAAACACATCGCAGAAGCCAGTCGAGAGGCGTATCAACACGCGTTGAGAGAAGCGGGTTACGGAGAAATTACTACGGAAATCCTCAGCGCTACAGCGTTTTATCACGCCGAAGACTACCATCAGCAATACCTCGCCAAAAACCCCGACGGTTATTGCGGTCTCGGCGGCACTGGCGTGACCTGTGCAGTCAGATAACAGGACTCCCTCAACTCGCAGGTTGGGTAGAACCCTCTCAATTCCTGGATCGGATTTGCTTTTGTACCTCGGAATGTGTCGGATTACGTTGCACTAATCCGACCTACGTAAATATCGTGGGTCGAAGAGGGTTTTCAACTCCTGGGGAATTAGGCTGGGACGTCGGAGCGTGTTGGATTACGTTGCACTAATCCGACCTACATGAAACAGCGTAGGTCGGATTGGTCGCCCTGCGACGTAATCCGACATCTTACCCAGCGGAATACTCAAACTGCTGCCCTGAAACCCCCACAGAATCATCACTCATCAGATACAGATAAGCTGGCATTAAATCTTCCGGTGCTTTAACGCTGGAGGGATTTTCCGCAGGGTAGGCGGCAGCGCGCAGGCGGGTTCGTGTGGCACCGGGATTGAAACTGTTAACGCGGATGCGCGAAGTTTCCTGCAGTTCATCTGCCAGTGTCTGCATCAGATTCTCCGCGGCGGCTTTGGATGCTGCATAGCCTCCCCAAAAAGCACGACCCTGAAGACCAACACTTGATCCGGTAAACAGAATTGACGCATTCGGGGCCTGATCCAGCAACGGCAGCAGGGCCCGTGTCAGCATAAAGGGGGCGTTTACGTTGACTTGCATGGCGCGCATCCAGGCGCCGGTACTGTAGTTGCTGATTGGCGTACGTTCGCCCAGCTCAGCAGCGTTATGCAGGATGCCGTCGGCACGTCCGAAGGCTTCGTGGATCGCATTGGACAAGTCGCTGTAATCTTTTTCTACGGCTCCTTCCAGATTGATCGGGTAGATTGCCGGTTGCGGATGTCCCGCCGCCTCAATCTCGTCGTATACCATTTCCAGCTTCGCCATGGTGCGACCCAGGAGGACGACAGTTGCCCCGTGAGCCGCAAAGGTTTTAGCGGCGACTCGGCCGATACCGTCGCCGGCACCGGTGACAAGTATCACTTTATCCTGCAGCGAATCAGCTGCAGCAACGTAACCCTGTGGTATGTGTATCATAAAGATTCTTCCTGAGGATCAGTTTTCCATATTGCCTGCAAATTCTGGAACCTCTTCGGTGCAGATCATTTGCTTTGAGGCAATCATCAAGCGTTCGAGGATGGGCCAGATTTCGTCGGCATGGTGGACACAGTAATCCGCCTGCCAGGTGGCAATGTCATCGTCCGCTTCAATGTAACCGTAGGCGGCAGCGATGGTGATTGAGCCCGCACCCCTGCCGCAGTCAATATCGCGCTTGTGGTCGCCCACATAGACGATTTCATCCGGCCGACAACCGATATGTTGGCCGGCCAGAAACATGGACTCTGGGTGCGGTTTGCGTTCTTTTACATCTTCGGGGCAGATGATACTGGCGGGAGCCGGTTGTATCTGCAGGGCTTTCAGCAGTTGATGCGTATAGGCGGAGGGTTTGTTGGTAGCAATACCCCAGGCGATATTGTGTTCTTGCAGTTTGTGCAGCAACTCGCTGATACCGGGAAACAGTTGTGTATGTACGGCGATGTGCAGCGCGTAGAGTTCGAGCAGGCGCACCCGCAGCCGTTCAAATTCAGGATCCTGGTCATCAATGCCAAACCCCAGGCTGACCAGCGCTCGGGCACCATTGGATACCGACGCACGAATTAAGTCTGCGGGCAGGGCAGGACGCTGGTTTTCTTCCAAGAGCTGGTTCAAAACCACCACAAAATCGGGTGCAGTATCGAGCAGGGTACCGTCGAGATCGAACATGACGGCACGGATGGGTTTGATGGCTGACATAGGAAATTCCTGAATTGTCTTTAACGCTGAATTTTTTTTGCGTGGAGTAAGTAGTTGACGCTGACATCCTGAGGATCAAGCTTGTAGCTGCGGGTCAGCGGGTTATAGGTCATGCCGGTAATGTGCTGCAGCTCCAGATCGTTCTGGCGTAACCATTTGGCCAGTTCAGACGGGCGGATAAATTTGCCGTACTCGTGGGTGCCCTTGGGCAGCAGTTTCAGTAAATATTCCGCTCCAAGGATCGCAAAGGCATAAGCCTTAGGGTTGCGATTGATCGTGGAGAAATACACATCGCCACCGGGTTTTACCAGTTGCGCACAGGCTTTGACGATGGAGCTGGGATCAGGTACGTGTTCCAGCATCTCAAGGCAGGTCACAATATCAAACTGGCCCGCTGCCTCGGCCGCCAGCTCTTCAGCAGCAATCTTCCGGTATTCCATGCTGACGCCGCTTTCCAGTGCATGCAATCGGGCTACCGATAAGGGAGCTTCGCCCATATCAATCCCGGTCACCTCAGCACCGCGCTGTGCCATGGCCTCGGCCAGAATCCCACCACCGCAGCCAACATCCAGCAGTTTGCGCTGCGCGACGGGAGAGCGCTGGTCAATGTAATTGGCCCGCAGCGGGTTGATATCATGAAGGGGCTTGAATTCGCTGTTCCGGTCCCACCAGCGACTGGCAAGTGCTTCAAATTTGGCGATTTCGGCGGCGTCTACGTTGCTCATATATAGCTCTCGTTGAGATGTTCGCAGCTTAGGATACTCGATTGAATCTTGTCGTTTGGCGGACCAGAAGGCGCGTGTTCGATCTATTTACTGATCTGCTGGCGCCACCAGCGAGCTTTACCGATAAGTTCGCGCTCATTAAGGGTCTGAAGCTGCCGGCTGAGCAGCAGCGCCCGTCCGCCAACCCATACGTGACTGACCCGATGGCTGCAGCTGGTGTAAATCAATTGAGACACCGGGTTGTATAATGGCTGTGCCTCCAGCTCCCCCAGGTCAATGGCTGCAATGTCTGCCGCCTTGCCTGCTTCCAGACTCCCAATCCGATCTTCCAGACCCAGTGCTCGGGCACCATTGATGGTTGCCATGCGCAACGCTTGATGGGCATCCAGAGCAGAGGCGTCCTCGGCAACGGCTTTCGCCAGCAGCGCTGCAGTCTTAACTTCTGACAGAAGATTGAGGTCATTGTTACTGGCCGCGCCATCGGTGCCAAGGGCGACATTGACGCCAGCCTGCGACAGGCGATGGACAGGGCAGAACCCGCTGGCCAGTTTGAGATTGGACTCCGGGCAGTGAATGACATGAGCTCCGGTTTCAAGCAGCAGTTCCATATCACTGTCATCAACCTGGGTCATATGCACACACTGCGTAAGGGGCGAGAGCACTCCCAGGTCCATTAAACGCTGGATAGGTCGCTTGAGGTGCTTCTTAAGCGATTCCTCCACTTCGAAGCGGGTTTCATGGAGGTGGATATGGATAGGGGCGTCCATCTCCTGAGCAAGGACCGCGACCTTCTCCAGAACATCATCAGAGACGGTATAGGGTGCGTGGGGCCCAAATCCTACATTCACCAGATGGCTCGAACGGAAGTCGTCGTGCAGAGCAAGGCCTTTAGCAAAGTAATCCTCCGGCCCCTGGCCCCAGGCTGACGGAAAATCGAAGATAGGAAAGGCAATCTGGGCGCGCATATGGGCTTGCTGGGCAACCTGTGCGGCCTGTTCAGGGTAAAAATACATGTCGGCAAAGCAGGTGGTGCCGCTCTTGATCATCTCTGCCATGGCCAGCTCGGTGCCGTCACGGACAAACTCCTCGCTGACCCACTGATCTTCGGTTGGCCAGATGTGATTTTTCAGCCATTCCTGCAGGGGCTGATCATCAGCGAAGCCGCGCAGCAGGCTCATGGCAGCGTGGCCATGCGCATTGACGAGGCCGGGTATTATCAGGTGGTTGGTCAGATTGATGGTCTGCTCAGGGATGAAGCGTTTGTCGGCTTCGTCCTGGGGGACAATGGCCAGGATGGTACCGTTGTGGATGGCCAGGGCGCAGTTTTCAAGGACTCGGTTTTCCGGCACGACCGGGACAATCCACCGCGCTTTGATCAATAAACGGATACGTTCTGGTGCGGACATGCTCATTCCTGGGGTAAACCTTCCCAACTTTGAAAGCCGCGCAGTATACCCGAAAGCGCCTGACGGGGCAGCGACCGACCGCGCAGTCCAGCGCAGCTGGATAATGAACGGACAGTAACCCCGCAAACTGGCCTAATAAATGCCTATGGACTTGATTTTGTGGTAGTATTCCCGCCTTTCTGTGGCAGCCAAACCCGTTTCCATCAAAGCTGACCTTGTGGGTCGATAAAGCGGGCTGGAACCTTGCCAGCGATAAACTAATGGTCGTTTAACCCACGCAGTCACCATAATAAGGAACGCTGTATCCATGGGCGAATTTGCAAAAGAAGTACTACCCGTAAATATCGAAGACGAGCTCAAGCAGTCCTACCTCGATTACGCCATGAGCGTAATTGTTGGCCGCGCCTTGCCAGATGTACGCGATGGTCTCAAGCCAGTGCATCGCCGGGTGCTCTTTGCCATGAGCGAGTTGAACAACGATTGGAACAAGCCCTATAAAAAGTCAGCACGTGTTGTGGGTGACGTTATCGGTAAATACCACCCCCACGGTGATTCAGCGGTGTATGACACCATTGTGCGCATGGCTCAGCCTTTCTCGCTGCGCTACATGCTGGTTGATGGTCAGGGGAACTTCGGTTCCATTGACGGTGACAGCGCTGCGGCGATGCGTTATACCGAAATCCGTATGGCCAAGCTGGCCCATGATCTCCTGGCGGATCTCGATAAAGAAACTGTGGACTTCGGGCCCAACTATGATGGCTCCGAACAGATTCCCGTCGTACTGCCCACCCGCATTCCCAACCTGCTGGTCAATGGTTCCTCCGGTATCGCCGTAGGTATGGCGACCAATATCCCGCCCCATAACCTCAAAGAAGTGGTGCAGGGCTGTCTGGCGATGATTGATAACCCAGATATCACCGTCGACGAATTGATGGAATATATTCCCGGGCCGGATTTCCCCACCGGTGCGATTATTAATGGTCGTGCGGGTATCGTTGAAGCCTATCGTACCGGTCGTGGTCGTATTTACGTCCGCGCCAAGGCTGATATTGAGGTTGATGAAAAAACCGGCCGGGAAGCGATCATCATTACCGAGATTCCGTATCAGCTGAACAAAGCGCGTCTGATTGAGCGCATCGCTGAGCTGGTGAAGGAAAAGAAAATCGAAGGTATCTCCGAGCTGCGTGATGAATCGGACAAAGATGGCCTGCGGGTCGTTATCGAGGTTAAACGGAACGAGTCAGCGGAGGTTCTGCTGAACAACCTTTATGCTCAGACCCAGCTGCAGAACGTGTTTGGTATCAACATGGTGGCGCTGGACGATGGCCAGCCCAAGATCCTCAACCTGAGGGATCTGATTGATGCCTTTATCCGTCACCGTCGCGAGGTGGTAACACGCCGTACCATCTATCTGCTGCGCAAGGCGCGCGAGCGCGGCCACATTCTGGAAGGCCTGGCCGTTGCTATTGCCAATATTGATGAAGTCATCGACCTGATCAAACGTTCACCTACCCCGGCAGAAGCAAAAGACGGGTTGATGGCGCGTGGATGGGACGCCCGTGAAATGGCTCCTTTCCTGGAGCGTGCCGGTGAAGATGCCTGCCGCCCGGAAGATCTGGGACCGGAATTTGGCGTGCGTGACGGTAAATATTATCTTTCCGCCGCACAGGCCCAGGCGATCCTCGAACTGCGCCTGCACCGTCTGACAGGTATGGAGCACGACAAACTGCTCGCTGAGTATGATGAAAAACTGGTCCAGATTGCCGGCTACCTGGAAATTCTGGGCAATGCTGTACGCTTGATGGAAGTTATCCGCGAGGAACTCGAGCAGGTTATCGTCGATTATGGTGATGCCCGCCGCACAGAAATTGTTGCATCCACCCTGGATTTGACCACCGAAGATCTGATTGCTGAAGAAGATCGCGTCGTGACCATCTCTCACGGCGGCTATGCCAAGAGTCAGCCGCTTGATGATTATCAGGCGCAGCGTCGTGGCGGGATGGGTAAATCCGCTACCGCTGTGAAAGATGAAGACTTTGTTGAGCATCTGCTGATTGCGAGCACGCACGATACCATCCTGTGCTTTACCAACGCCGGTAAGGTTTACTGGCTCAAGGTCTACATGATCCCGGTGGCGGGACGCCAGTCGCGGGGCCGTCCGGTGGTGAACCTCTTGCCGCTGGAAGAGGGCGAGCGCATTACCTCAATCCTGCCGGTTAAAACCTACGATGATGATCACTTTATCTTCATGGCAACTGCCAATGGTACGGTGAAGAAAACAGTACTTAGCCAGTTCTCCCGCCCGCGTAGCGTCGGTCTGCGCGCAATTGAGCTGGACGAAGGCGATACGCTGGTAGGAACTGCAATTACCAATGGCTCCTGTGACGTGATTCTGTTCTCCAGCAGCGGTAAAGCCGCTCGCTTCCGCGAAGAACAGGTCCGACCAATGGGCCGTACGTCCCGCGGTGTGCGTGGTATCCGTCTGGCCGAAGGCCAGCGTGTGGTAGGCATGGTCATCCCGATGGAGAACGGCCAGGTGCTGACCGTAAGCGAGCATGGTTACGGCAAGCGCACGGACGTCAGCGAGTTCCCGGCAAAAGGTCGTGGCTCCCAGGGCGTTATTGGTATGCAGACCACCGAGCGTAATGGTCAGCTGGTTGGCGCTGTGCAGGTATTCGATGGCGAAGAGATCATGCTGATCTCCGATCAGGGCACAATGGTGCGTACGCGGGTTGATGAGGTTTCACTGCTGAGCCGCAATACCCAGGGCGTTCGCCTGATCAAGCTCAAGACCGGTGAACGTATGCAGGGTCTAGAGCGCATCGAGGAAAGCGCGGACGAGAGCGCCAATCGCGCACCGGCTACCGCGGCTTCATCCGGGGATGAAGAGCTGCCGGATGATGCACAGGCCGACGACAATGCAGCAGATGCGCCGGACAACGATGAATAAAAACAGTGCACCCCGAATTCCGGGGTGCGTTTTTATTTATCTCCAAATTCACTTCAACACGCTGTAGTTAAATCATGTCAGCTGAACAAACCGAAGAGCAAAAACTGTTAGCTTTGCGTAACGAGATTGATGCGATCGATGATGAGATCGGTCGCCTGATCTCGGCGCGCGCGAAGTGTGCGCAAGAAGTGGCCGAAGTTAAGAAGGCTACATTGCCACCGGAGGCTCAGGTCCTCTTCTATCGCCCTGAACGTGAAGCGCAGGTGCTGCGTAAGGCGATGGAGCGGAATACCGGCCCGTTGAGCAACGAAGAAATGGCGCGGCTGTTTCGCGAGATCATGTCCGCCTGCCTTGCGCTGGAAAATCCTATCAAGGTGGCTTATCTGGGGCCGGAAGGGACCTTTACCCAACAGGCCGCGCTGAAGCATTTCGGACACTCGGCGGTAGTTCTGCCGTTCTCTGCGATCGATGAAGTGTTTCGCGAGGTGGAAGCCGGAGCTGTAAATTATGGCGTGGTCCCGGTCGAGAACTCGACCGAAGGCGTGGTGAACCATACTCTCGACAACTTCATGGGTTCAAACCTGAAGATCTGTGGTGAAGTCGAACTGCGTATCCACCACAACCTGCTGGTTTCGGATGTAACCAATGTCAGCAGCATCAGCCGCATTTATTCCCACTCCCAGTCGCTCGCCCAGTGCCGCAAATGGCTGGATGCCCATTACCCCAAAGCTGAGCGTGTTGCGGTAAACAGCAATGCTGAAGCTGCTAAACGCCTGAAAGGGGAATGGAACGCAGCGGCGATTGCAGGCAGCATGGCCGCAGAACTGTATGGCTTGAAGATACTGGCGGAGAAGATTGAAGATCAGCCGGATAACTCCACCCGCTTCCTGATCATCGGTACCCAGGCTGTTCCTGCCAGCGGTGTAGATAAGACATCCATTGTAGTGGCTATGCGCAATGAGCCGGGTGCTCTGCACAATCTGCTGGAACCCTTCCACCGTCACAGTATTGATCTCACCCGGGTAGAAACCCGCCCATCACGCACAGGCGCATGGACCTACGTGTTTTTTATCGATTTTGTCGGACACGTTGACGATCCCCTGATCAGCAAGGTGCTCAAAGAAGTTGCCCAGCGCGCTGCAGATTTGAAGTTGCTGGGCTCATACCCTAAAGCGGTTCTTTAATTTCTCATGACTGTTTCCTCCACTTCTAACAGCTGGCAAGGCATTAACCGACTCGTCGTGATCGGCATTGGCCTGATTGGCGGCAGCCTGGCAACAGGTCTCAAGGCTCGCGGCCGCTGTCGGGAAGTCATTGGGATTGCGCGGCGTGAATCGATCTGTGCAGAAGCCGTAGCGCTGGGGGTTGTTGACCGTGCCTACGTGGATCTTGCGGAGGTTGCCAGCGAGCTGAGTGAGGGGGATGTGATCTTCATCGCGGTTCCCACGCTCTCCGTTGCCAAGGTTCTCCAGGCAATCAAGGATAAGGTATCGCCATTGGTAACCGTCACTGACGGGGCCAGTGTGAAGGGCAGTGTTCAGCAGGCAGCTGAGGCGGTTTATGGCTGTGTGCCACCGCAACTGGTCCTGGGACATCCTATTGCCGGTTCAGAGAAGAGCGGCGTTACGGCAGCGAACCCCGATTTGTATGAAAACCACCGGGTTATTCTCACGCCTCTTGCCGATACTGATGCGCAGCACCTCGAGAGTGTCACGCGGATGTGGCAGGCCGTAGGTGCGGAAGTGCTCAGTATGTCGGTGGCGGAGCACGATGAAGTGCTGGCAGCTACCAGCCATCTTCCCCACGCTATTGCATATTCCCTGGTGGACACTTTGGCGCAGGATATCGGCAACCCCAATATCTTTCGCTACGCCGCTGGTGGTTTCCGCGATTTCACCCGGATTGCCTCCAGCGACCCGGTTATGTGGCACGACATCATGCGCGCCAACAAAAGCAGTGTGCTGCACGCGCTGGATCTATTTATCGACAATCTGATGCGGTTACGCAGCGGCATTGAACAGGAAAACAGTGAATACCTGCTGCAGGTATTTACCCGCGCTAAGACAGCGCGTGATCACTTCACCAGGCTGCTGGCAGAAAAAGCCGACGCTGATCATCTGCAGAAGGATGATCCGGCATAAGCATAGAAGTAATTAATCATTAGCAATTGGCAGAGGGTTATCTATAATTCGCGCCCAGCGAATCGCTGCCGTTCAGTCATCAATTTTACTTGGTAGTCTTAATGTCCAACTACAACCTGACTCACTTGAAACAACTGGAAGCGGAAAGCATCCACATCATTCGTGAAGTAGCTGCGGAATTTGATAAGCCAGTAATGCTTTATTCCGTGGGTAAAGATTCAGCGGTGATGATGCATCTCACCATGAAAGCCTTCCACCCCGGCAAACCGCCGTTTCCGTTGATGCACGTTGATACCACCTGGAAGTTCCGCGAGATGATCGAATTCCGGGATAAACGTGTAAAGGAGTTGGGCTGGGATTTGATTGTGCATATCAATCAGGAAGGTGTTGATATGGGCATCAATCCGTTTATCCACGGCAGCGCCAAGCACACAGACATCATGAAAACCCAGAGCCTTAAGCAGGCCCTGAACAAACACGGTTTTGATGCGGCATTCGGCGGTGCTCGCCGCGACGAGGAAAAGTCCCGTGCGAAAGAACGTGTTTATTCTTTCCGTGATAAGAACCACCGCTGGGATCCGAAAAACCAGCGTCCTGAATTGTGGAATATTTACAACGGCCGGGTTGATAAAGGTGAAAGCATCCGGGTCTTCCCGTTATCCAACTGGACCGAGCTGGATATCTGGCAATACATTCATCTCGAGAATATTCCGATTGTTCCGCTTTACTATGCAGCCAAGCGTCCCGTGGTAAAACGCGACGGAACCCTGATCATGGTGGATGACGAGCGCATGCCGATCGGCCCCGATGAAAAAGTCGAAGAGAAGATGGTTCGCTTCCGTACCCTCGGCTGTTATCCGCTGACTGGTGCTGTGGAATCCGAAGCTGCCACACTGCCGGAAATTATTCAGGAGATGCTGCTCACGACGACCTCTGAACGTCAGGGCCGCGTCATAGACCATGACAGCGCCGGGTCAATGGAAAAGAAAAAGCAGGAAGGTTACTTCTAGTCGCATGGGCGAACCAGCAGGCCTGCAAGGCGGAGGAGTTCGCTCTATATGTCACCGGAACTAAACCATTGCTAGTTATTCAAGACTAGGAACAGAGACTGACTATGTCACACCAATCAGATTTAATCGCAACCGACATCGACGCATATCTTGCGCAACATGAAAAGAAAGAACTGCTGCGTTTTCTTACCTGCGGCAGCGTGGATGACGGTAAAAGTACGTTGATCGGCCGTCTGTTGCACGACTCCAAGATGATCTATGAAGACCAGCTGGAGGCAGTGCGCTCCGACAGTACCAAACACGGTACCACCGGCGAAAAAATCGATCTGGCGTTGCTGGTTGACGGCCTGCAGGCTGAGCGGGAGCAGGGCATTACCATCGACGTGGCCTACCGTTATTTTTCTACCGCTAAACGCAAGTTCATTATCGCTGACACACCCGGTCACGAGCAGTACACACGCAACATGGCGACCGGTGCATCCACCTGTGACCTGGCGATCATTCTGATCGATGCGCGCCACGGGGTGATGACACAAACCCGTCGTCACAGCTACATCGCCTCCTTGCTGGGCATTCGCCATATTGTGGTTGCTATCAACAAGATGGATCTGCTGGATTTCAGCGAATCCGTATTTGAAAAAATCAAGACAGACTATCTGGCGTTTGCACAGAAGCTGGACATGAAAGACATCAGCTTCGTGCCCATCTCCGCACTGGATGGTGACAACGTCGTTAACCGCTCTGAAAGATCGCCCTGGTACAAAGGGCAGACCTTGATGGAAATTCTGGAGTCTGTTCCGGTTGCTGCGGATAAAAACTTTGATGATTTCCGCTTCCCGGTGCAGTTTGTAAATCGTCCGAACCTCAACTTCCGTGGTTTCTGTGGCAATGTTGCTTCAGGGGTGGTGCGTGTTGGTGACGAAATCAAAGTGTTGCCATCGGAGAAGACCAGTAAGGTTAAAGCGATTGTCACCTACGACGGCGACCTGCCGGAAGCCTTTGCCGGTCAGGCCATTACCCTGACGCTGGAAGACGAGATTGATATCAGCCGTGGCGATATGGTCGTGCTGGCTAAAGATGATGTACCGGAAACTAATCATCTGAAAGCCCACGTGGTATGGATGAACGAAAAAACCTGCCGGACTCATACCGAATACCTGTTCAAATTCGCCAGCAAAGTGGTCAGCGGCAGTATCGAAAAGATTGATTACCGGGTCGATGTCAACACGCAGGAACACACCTATGTGGACAGTCTGCAGCTGAATGATATCGCGGTGGTAGAGGTGGGATTGAATCAATCCGTTGTTGTGGATCCCTATCGCGCTAACAGAGCAACCGGCGCATTCATCGTGATTGACCGGCTGACCAACCTGACTGTCGGTGCCGGCATGGTGATCGAGCGTCTTGAGGCTACGGCTACAGCGGCGGCTGGTTACAGTGAATTTGAGCTGGAACTGAACGCATTGATCCGTAAGCATTTTCCGCACTGGGAAGCGCGCGATCTGAGTAAGTTGTTGCGTTGATAACAATTTGGCGAATCGCCTCTGCGGCATACCCGCAGTGGCGATAGCCTCTCAATTTGTGGGATATTTCCTACAGCATTTTCCGTTATTTCCTCTGGCTTCTTCCCGCCTCGCTTTATAATCTTTGCGCCGCATATGGAACTCCATGCGCAATGAAATTTCATCCACATACCGAAAAGGACTTTTCTTATGAAAGCAATATTTCGTATTTTTGCTGTCGCCCTCATCCTGGTTTCCTCCTCCGTTTCACTGGCGGTAGAAAATAAATCCGCTCAAGACCAGCCAGCCGTTTCTCAGGTTCAACAGGTAGTCAACATCAACACGGCTGATGCTGAAACCTTAACGAACCTCAAAGGTGTTGGTATCAAAAAGGCGGAAGCTATCATCGCCTGGCGTGAAGCTAACGGTGGTTTCACCTCGGTGGAACAGCTGCTGGAAGTGAAGGGAATCGGTGTTGCGATTCTGGATGAAAACCGTAACAGCCTGCGGATTGAGTGATACCCGGCAGCGAAATAGCTGCGAAAATCCCCAGGATTTGTTTTAATGACGGCCCGACTCCGTAAGGATCGGGCTTTTTTTATGGCATGAGCGAGGTGGGTGATGATAGCAGTGCAGGGGCCGCGGATAATTGTCGCGATGGACTTTGATAACACCAATGATTGTCTGGCATTAGCCCGGCGTTTATCCCCCCAGGACTGTCGCCTTAAAGTCGGTAAGGAGCTGTTCACCAGTGCCGGCCCCCGTGTTGTTGAAGAGCTGATGATGCTCGGCTTTGAAGTCTTCCTCGATCTTAAATTCCACGATATTCCCAATACCACCGCCAAGGCTGTTAAAGCAGCTGCCAATCTCGGGGTATGGATGGTGAATGTGCATGCTTCCGGTGGGGAGCGTATGATGATTGCCGCCCGGGAGATCCTGGAGCAAAGCCCCGGCAGACGGCCGCTATTGATCGCTGTCACAGTATTGACCAGTCTCGAAGATGCTGATCTACAGGCTGTCGGTTTCCAGGACTCAGCCCAGCAGCAGGTTGCGCGTCTGGCGCAGTTAACCCGGCATTGTGGACTGGATGGGATTGTCTGCTCTGCACAGGAGGCACGGGATTTGCGTAATCTTCTGGGGCAGGATTTTTGTCTGGTGACACCGGGTATCCGCTTGCCGGATTCGCCGAAGGATGACCAGCGCCGCACTCTTACGCCGGTTGAAGCCGTCCAAGCGGGCAGTAGCTATCTGGTCATTGGCCGTCCTATCACCCAGGCGGAAGATCCTGTCGCTGTATGTAGATCGATCAATCGCACATTGAATATTTAATTGGATGCCAAACTTACTTAATAAATTGTAAGGAATTTGCTTTTGACTACCACTGATACACCAACGGTCATCACAGTCGATGGCCCCAGCGGTTCCGGCAAAGGAACCTTGAGTCAGCTTCTTGCAAAAAAAATTGGCTATCACCTGCTCGATAGTGGAGCACTTTACCGACTGGTTGCACTGGCAACACTCAAGCAGCGTATTGATATACAGGATCAGCAGGCGGTAGAGAAAGTTGCTGCACAGCTTGATGTTCATTTTGATACAGCGGGTGACCAGACTCGCGTCCTGTTAAGTAGTGAGGATGTCACCAACGCTATTCGCAGCGAAACGATCAGCAAGAGTGCATCGGTTGTTGCGGCCTATCCTGGCGTGCGCGCAGCATTGTTGAAACGGCAACGGGATTTTCGTCAGCTGCCCGGTCTGGTGGCCGATGGCCGTGATATGGGTACCACTGTTTTTCCCGATGCAGATCTGAAAATATTTTTAACGGCCAGTGCCGAGGCGCGAGCGCAGCGTCGTTACAGACAGCTCACCGAAAAGGGGGAGACTGTGGATCTGGAAGGGCTGATTAAAGATATTCAGGAACGGGATGAACGTGATAGCAACCGCACAGTTTCACCATTAAAACCGGCGCCTGATGCGGTACTGTTGGACAGCACACAGATGACAATTCAGGAAGTATTGGAAGCTATGCTGAATTTGGTGAAAGGCATTCATCATCAATAGACAGGCATGGGTTTGTCAGCAGACTGATGTCACTAAATGGTAAGAATGCACGGCTAAGTTGCTCCGCAGATCAATAAAATGTCGGCAATGATTTCTGCCGATGAACTGTTTCAATGTTAAGAATGGAAAAATCGACATGACATTAACATGCTTTAAAGCTTATGACATTCGCGGCAAGCTGGGGGAAGAGTTAAACGAGGATATCGTCTACCGCATCGGCCGCGCTTATGCGGTTTTTTTGCGCCCCAAGACCGTTGTGGTGGGTGGCGATGTTCGCCTTACCAGTAATACATTGAAAGAAGCGCTGAGTAATGGTCTGCGTGATGAAGGGGTAGATGTTATCGACATCGGTATGTGTGGGACCGAAGAGATCTACTTCGCTACCAGTCATCTTAAGGTAGATGGTGGTGTTGTCATCACTGCCAGCCACAACCCCATTGATTACAACGGGATGAAGATGGTGCGCGAGCAGTCCAAGCCCATCAGTAACGACACAGGCCTGAGCGATATCAAGCGTCTGGCCGAAGCCAACGACTTTGCAGCAGTCGATCCTGCAAAGCGGGGCAGCTATCGTCAGGAGAGCACTCTGGAAGCCTACGTTCAGCACCTGCTCACATACGTTGACACAGCTCAGCTGAAACCTTTAAAGCTGGTGGTCAATGCCGGGAATGGCGCAGCTGGCCATGTGATCGACGCTATCGAAAAATACCTCCCTTTCGAATTCATCAAGATTCACCACGAGCCGGATGGCAACTTCCCTAACGGTATCCCCAATCCTTTGCTTCCAGAAAATCGCCCCGTCACCAGTGAAGCGGTTCTCAAGCATGGCGCCGACATGGGTATTGCCTGGGATGGAGATTTTGACCGCTGCTTCCTGTTTGACGAGAAAGGCCAGTTTACCGAAGGCTATTACATCGTTGGATTGCTGGCTGAAGCCTTTCTGATCAAAAGCCCCGGAGAGAAGGTGATCCATGATCCACGCCTGGTGTGGAACACCATCGACGTCGCCCAGCGCAATGGCGGCACCGCCATCCAGTCCAAAACCGGGCACTCCTTTATTAAAGAGCGCATGCGCGAGGAAGATGCCATTTACGGTGGTGAGATGAGCGCCCACCATTACTTCCGCGATTTCTTCTACTGTGACAGCGGCATGATTCCGTGGCTGCTGGTGGCAGAGCTGTTGTGCCGTAAGGATCAGCCACTGTCTGCTCTGCTGGAAGACTGCATCGCGCGCTTCCCGTCACCGGGAGAAATCAACAGTCACGTGGAAAATCCCAAAGAGGCGATTGAGCGCGTTCTTGCACACTACGGTGATCAGCCCAAATCAGTCGATCGCACCGACGGCATCAGCCTGGAGTTTGATGACTGGCGATTTAACCTGCGCATGTCCAACACGGAGCCTGTAGTGCGCTTGAACGTTGAAAGCCGTGGTGACGCAGAGTTGGTTAAGCGTAAGACAGAAGAAGTCCTGGCATTACTCGCATAATGGTCGCGCACTGACAATGATCGTGTGAGAGAAAGCCACACTAAAATAACCAAGGAGTTTTGAATGCAAATTAAAAAAGCGGTAATTCCAGTTGCGGGCCTGGGGACTCGTATGTTGCCAGCAACCAAGGCAATCCCTAAAGAGATGTTGCCGGTGGTTGATAAACCGCTGATTCAATATGTGATTGAAGAAGCTGCCGCTGCGGGCATCAAGGAAATCGTCCTCGTAACCCATGCCAGTAAAAATGCCATCGAAAACCATTTCGACACCAGCTTCGAGCTGGAAGCCCAGCTGGAAGCGCGTCTGAAGCGCTCTCTGTTGCAGGAAATCCGTTCTATTACGCCGCCGGGACTGACGGTTATCTCGGTGCGTCAGGCTGAAGCCAGAGGGTTGGGGCACGCGATCCTGTGCGCACAGCCAGTGGTCGGTGATGAGCCTTTTGCCGTGCTTCTGCCCGACGTCTTGATTGACCGTGCCGAATGTAATCTGCGGCAGGATAACCTGGCAGGCATGACCAAACGGTTTAACGAAACCGGTTATAGCCAGGTACTGGTTGAACGTGTACCCCGTGACCAGATCGACAAGTATGGTGTGGTGGATTGTGACGGCGTTGAGATCAAACCGGGGGAGTGTGCTGCTATCAAAGCGATGGTTGAAAAGCCCCCCGTTGATGAAGCGCCCTCAGACATGGCTATCGTAGGTCGTTACGTGCTGTCGAAGAAAACCTGGGAGCTGCTGGCCAAGACACTGCCGGGTGCCGGCGGTGAAATCCAGCTGACCGATGCGATGGACGAGTTGCTGGAGCAGGAAACCATGGAAGCCTATCAGCTGATCGGCCGCAGTCACGACTGTGGTACCAAGCTGGGTTACATGATGGCCAACGTCATCTATGGCGAGCGTCACGATGCCATTGGTAAAGAGTTTCAGGAATTTATCCGTCAGCGTTACTGCAAGTAAACGTTATCCTATGCCGTCTCCTGGTGGTCAGGAGTAACCTCGGGTGACGGCTCACCTCGTTTAACAGATTAATGGAGAGATCCCTTGATTATCCCCGTCATCATGGCCGGAGGTTCCGGTACCCGCCTGTGGCCTCTTTCCCGTCAGCACTATCCGAAACAACTGCTCAAGCTGTTCGGTGACAAAACCATGCTGCAACAGACCCTGTTGCGTCTGGTTGGCCTGCCGGACGTTGCAGCACCTATTGTTGTCTGCAATGAAGAGCATCGTTTCATGGTGGCAGAGCAGCTGCAGGAAATAGATCAGCGCGATGCTGTGATTATTCTTGAGCCCGTTGCCCGCAATACCGCACCGGCTATTGCGCTGGCGGCTTTGCAGGCGCGTACGATGGAAGCCAACCCCACGCTGCTGGTGCTGGCGGCGGATCATATGATCCGTGATGTGAGCGAGTTTCAGCGGGTGGTTAATCTGGCGGTTGAGGCAGCGGCAGAAGGGCGTATCGCCACCTTTGGTGTACAGCCGACTCATCCTGAAACCGGCTATGGTTACATCAAGACCGAGACTGGCTCGGCGACCAAGGGGAATACCTACTTTGCCGTTGAACAGTTTGTCGAGAAGCCTGATCTGGCGACAGCAGAGCAATACCTTGCGGCCGGCTGCTATTACTGGAACAGCGGTATGTTTGTATTCAACACCGATGTCTTCCTGAGCGAGATGGAGCATTACAGTCCGGATGTAATTGCAGCTGCCGAGGAAGCCCGGACCCAGGCGGTTCACGATCTTGATTTTATCCGTATCAATCGCGATGCCTTCGCCAAGGCGCCTAACATCTCCATCGATTATGCACTGATGGAGAAAAGTCAGAAGGTGGTCTGTGTTCCCCTGAATGCTGGCTGGAGCGATGTGGGGGACTGGAAATCCTTCTCCGATCTGTCCGACAAAGACAGCGCCAATAACAGCTTCATCGGCGATACCATCGATATCGGCTCCAGCGATACCCTGGTGTTTTCTAAAGATAAGCTGGTGGCGACTGTCGGGGTGAAGAACCTGATGATCATCAACACGCCGGATGCGGTGCTGGTAGCAGATAAATCGCAGGCTCAGCAGGTGAAGGCGGTGATCTCCCAGATCGTGCAGCAGAAGCGCAGTGAACATTTGCAGCACCGCGAAATTTACCGTCCCTGGGGCTGCTACGACGCTATTGATACCGGCGAGAGATACCAGGTCAATCGCATTCGCGTTAAGCCGGGTGCAAGTCTGTCGTTACAGCTCCACCATCATCGTGCGGAACACTGGATTGTGGTGAAAGGTACAGCGCTGGTACAGAAGGGCGACGAAGTGACTCTGTTGTCAGAAAATGAATCCACGTTTATCCCAATTGGGACCAGGCACCGTTTGAGCAATCCGGGCAAGATTCCGCTGGAGATTGTTGAGGTGCAGTCGGGCCCGTATCTGCAGGACGACGACGTTATTCGTTACGAAGACAGTTACGGACGTTCCTGATAAAACAAGGCCGGATTGTGTAAGCAATCCGGCCTTGTTTTATTTCTTGATGTTATCTCCGTGGAGGCCACATTCTTTTTTGGTGGCTTCCTCCCACCACCAGCGGCCCTCACGCTCGTGCTGCCCCGGCCCTACAGGCTTGGTGCAGGGCTCACATCCGATAGAGATAAAGCCACGATCATGCAGCTCGTTGTAGGGCAGGTTATTGCCGCGGATGTAATCCCACACATCCTGAGAGCTCCAGTTAGCCAATGGATTAAATTTGGTCAGGGTGGCACCGGGACGGGCGAAGGTGGTGTCGTTTTGAACGACGGGTATTCCCGCACGGGTTCCCGGGCTTTGATCTTTGCGCTGACCGGTTATCCAGGCGTCTAGGGTATGCAGTTTGCGCCGCAGCGGCTCGATCTTGCGAATGCCACAGCATTCCTGATGGCCGTCCTGATAAAAGCTGAATAACCCTTTCTCTCCAACGAACCGTCGCAAGGTTTCACCGTCAGGCGAGAGGATATCGATCTTGATGCCATAGTGTTCGCGAACTTTTTCGATAAAGCGATAAGTCTCTGCGTGCAGGCGGCCGGTATCCAGGGTGAAGACCTGTATATCCGGCTTCATGCTGACAGCCATATCTACTAACACCACGTCTTCGGCACCGCTGAAGGAGATTGCAATATTGTCGAAGTGGGCGAGGGCGTGTTTCAGAATCTTACGGGGTGACTGGGTCTGCAGTTCAGCATCCAGATCAACCACATTGATCAGTTCACTGGCCATAAATTCATTTCTCTTTGGACTGTTCGGCTAATAAACGGTGGGCTTTTTGAAATTCCCAGCCGCCACACGGGCTGCGCAGAATAACAGAGGCGGGTTTAACTTCATAATCCATAGGGGGCTGTGGTGGGAATCAGCAGGGTGCGTGTGTCGTGAAACAATGATTTAAAAATAATCGTTCAGCTCTAATAATACACACCATATTGCGCTTCGGGGTTCGGAAAATAACTAGATGATGATTTTTGTTTAGTAAAATCAAACAATTGGCTCAGGTATTTACTGTAACTTATAGAAATTAGACGATACCCGGTTAATTCTTTTGTAAATATGTTCCACGTGAAAGCTTCAGCCGGAACAGGTGTTTGCTTTCATTAAAAGAAACGGGTAGATTGCCGCCAACTTTTGGCTGGTCGCGCACGACCGGTTGCCGATTATTATTCTTACTGGAGGTTGATGTGGAAATTGCATGTCTTGATCTTGAGGGTGTACTGGTTCCGGAAATCTGGATTGAATTTGCCAAGGTCACTGGTATTGAGTCATTGAAAGCAACGACCCGTGACATCCCGGATTATGACGTGCTGATGAAGCAGCGCCTGCGCATTCTGGAAGAAAACAACCTGGGCCTGAAAGAAATCCAGGATGTGATCGCCACGTTAAAACCTTTAGAGGGCGCGGTTGAGTTTGTTGACTGGTTGCGCGAGCGATTTCAGGTGATCATCCTGTCCGATACTTTCTACGAGTTTTCCCAGCCACTCATGCGCCAGCTGGGCTTTCCGACGCTTCTGTGCCACCGTCTGAATGTAGATGAGCGTGATCGGGTGGTGGGTTATACCTTGCGTCAGAAAGATCCTAAGCGGCAATCAGTATTGGCGTTGAAGACGCTGTACTATCGAGTCATTGCTGCAGGTGACTCCTACAACGATACCACCATGCTGGCTGAAGCAGACGCGGGCATCCTGTTTCATGCGCCGCAGAATGTTATTGAGCAGTTTCCGCAGTTTCCTGCCGTGCATACTTATGAGGACCTGAAAAAAGAATTTATCAAGGCCAGCAATCGCAGCTTAAGCCTCTGATAAACTTACTAAGGCTTCACTTGATAAAAGGCGTCTCATTGGTTGAGACGCCTTTTTAGTTTGTCCCTGACCTCAAATTTATCTGCAACTGCAACCGTTTGCTGTTGTGCTCAGATGTAGCTTCCACTCAGCGATTTCGTCACAAATTTTTTTTCGATTATTTCGGCGAAGTCGGTGTCCTTCGTTTGACGTTTATTCTTTCTAATCGTGTTGTTTCTCTTAAAAAATCATTGCTGGTTGTCGAACACCCAGCGTTGGACACAGGTCATAACCTGTGAGCACCAACGCTCTGTTCAACGGATTTTTATTCATCACAGGAGAGAAAAAATGAACTACGAAACCCGTGACACCTATGGTATTTACAAGAGCTACGATAGTCGGGGCCCGGGGCCGCGCCTGATGGGAGCAGATACCCTCATCGGGAATGATGTTTACAATCACAACAATGAAGATCTCGGTGATATTAAGGAAATCATGTTGGATATGTCGTCGGGGCAAGTCGCTTATGCGGTATTGTCGTTCGGCTCATTCCTCGGCCTTGGAGAAAAACTATTTGCGGTCCCATGGGATGCGTTGAAGCTGGATACGATCAATAAACGCTTCATCCTTAACGTTGATAAAGATCGCCTGAAAAGCGCACCGGGATTTGATAAAGATGACTGGCCGGATATGGCAGATCAATCCTGGGCACAGGACGTTCACGCCTACTATGGTACCCGCCCTCACTGATGCCTTGATAACAAACACAGCACGCGATGTGCTGTGTTTGTTGAGCTTAAAAAGCTAGAACAAGCAGCGTCTGAATAATCCTATCGCCAGCTGGTAACCCAGCATTTGCAGTTCTGCATCGTAACGCTCGCCTTCATCGCGCATAAATGCGTGCACGCCATTGAATTCATGCCAGGTAAAATTCACTTTCTTCTCTACCAGATTGCTGTAGATACGCGCGCGACCCTCTGCCGGGATATGGGGGTCCTGTTTGCCCCAGATCATCTGCAGTTCACCGCGGATTTCGCCGGTGCGGGTCAGACTTTCATTGCCCGGTTTTGAGGGGGTAAGGCCGGAATGAATATCCGTGGCATAAAAGCAACTGGTCGCGGCGATAGCGGGGTGGAGCGCGGCACGGTAAGCAAGTCCACCCCCCAGGCAGAATCCCATTGCACCGATCTTGCCGGAAAAGTAGGGCTGGGTCTGCAGGTAGGTGATCATCGCCTGGGTATCGGTATCGTGGGCTTCCAGCGTCTTTGCCACCTTGTCGGCGTTACCCTTGTCTCGTCCGGCATCGTCGTAACCCAGGACGGTGCCAATAGGATTCAATTCATGGAAAACTTCCGGGACCAGAACTATAAAGCCATGGCCGGCCATAATCTGCGCACTGCGGCGGATCGGGCCTGTCTGCTGGAAGATCTCAGAGTAGAGCAGAATGGCCGGATACTTTTTCTCATTGTCTCCATCACTGACCGGACGATACACATAAACCCGCATTGTCCCTGTAGGCGTGTCCAGGTCTACCTGGTGGTTCTGAATCAACATAAACAGTCTCCCTCATAGAGTGGCAATAAAGGTCGCCGAACATACGGTGCGACCTGGCTGTGATTAATCATTTTCTCGAGAAATGTTTTTCCAGGGTATCCATGAGTACGCGTACCTTGGTGATGCTTTCCTGGTATTCCTGTTCCATATCCGAGTCCGCCGTTATTCCTCCGCCGCCCCAGCAATGGATGCGGCCATCGCTGCATACCAGAGTGCGGATAGCGATGCTGGTGTCCATTTGGCCGTCAGCGCTGATATAGCCGAGGCTGCCACAGTAAACAGAGCGTCGTGCCGGTTCCAGCTCTTCGATAATTTCCATGGCGCGGATCTTCGGGGCGCCGGTAATGCTGCCGCCGGGGAAGCAATCCCGCAGGATGTCTATTGCATGGGCTTCGGGTGGCAGTTGTGCAGTAATTGTACTGACCAGGTGGTGGACGTTGGCAAAACTCTGCAGGCCGAACAGCGTCGGGACATTGACGGTGGAACAGTGTTTACTGAGATCGTTGCGCAGCAGGTCCACGATCATCAGATTTTCCGCGCGATCTTTAGGGCTGTTCATCAGGGTGGCGGCATTCATCTGGTCTGATAGAGGGTCAGCCCCGCGAGCTATGGTGCCTTTAATGGGTTGTGTCTCGGCCCGGCGGTCCGCATCGATGCGGATAAAGCGCTCAGGTGACAGACTCAGAATGGCACCTTGGGGCAGCTCCATAAATCCTGAGAAGGGTGAGGGCAGTGCCGAACGCAGGGCCAGGTACGCAGCCAAAGGATCACCGCTGAAGTCTGCGCTGAAGCGCTGGGCAAAATTGACCTGATAACAGTCTCCCGCGCGGATATATTCTTGAATAGCTCGGATGGATCTGGCGTAATTCTCTGCTTTAATTTCGGCTTCGAAGCGATTGATTTCAAAAGAAAATTCATCAATCTTAAGATTTTGCTTTAAGTCGTGAAACCGGATTATTTGATGAATCTCCGGCAGATCCTCCGCCTCCGGCAGGTGAACGAGCCAGGCCTGTTCCTGTTGATGATCCTGCACGATTGCCCACAGGTAGATCCCCATGCACAGATCCGGCAGTTCAATATCCCGAACAGCCTGAGAGGGGAGCTTTTCCAGACGTCTTCCGATGTCGTAACCGATATAACCCAGCGCTCCGCCGCAAAATGGGATATCGCCCAAGGGAGTGACGGGTGCGGGGAGCTGTTGCTGAATTAAGGCAAAGGGATCTTTGGCGGAGTCCTGGAAACTGCCGTCGCTCTGAAAGATACGCGTGACCTCTCCCGTAGTCTCTACACGTCGTATCGGAGCTGCCGCAATGATGTCGTAGCGTCCATACGCGCTGTGCGGACGCCCGCTGTCCAGCCAGATCGGCATGGGCAGGTGACGTAAAGTCTGGTACCAGTGCGCGCTGTCGGCGAAATAAGGCACGGGATGAAGAACTGGGGAAGCTGCCATCTGATTCAATAAGTAAAAAAGGGTCGCCATTCTACCAGATAGGCTGAAGCAGGCTGCGGAATCCGGACATAATCCTGATCGTTTGATGCTGGCGCACGCCGCGGAATTTGCTGTTGAATTTAAGCAGGGTGGCCTCAGCAGAATAGAATTCGTCGACTGGTACTACGCAGACCGGGGCTGATCAATTTACACTTGCCCCCTCCACGAATTGGGCCATCAGGAGTAGTCCCATGCGCGTAAGCGACGTCAAGTTGATAGTTTATGGGATGACCTTCTTTTTAATTTCCTGCTCTCCTTCATCAGATAATTCACCGCAATCCAATCCGATATCGTTGTCCACCGGTATGGTCGATGCTACTGAGGCTGAACTGCTGAACCAGGGGTGGCGTCCCGGCACGATGAAGATCAGCGTCATGATCGAGCAGGGTGGGGCGCTGCGCGAAGCAAGCGCATCGGGGGGCGGAACGGCCACGGCCATGGAATGGTCGTTCAAATTGCAGGCCCAGCGATTATTGAATGTTCTTGTTGCGCCGGACCTCGCTCCGTTGATGCCGGCAACTGAATCAGCTGATGAGTTGCTCGCGGCTTTCCATAGGTCTCCCGTATATCTGAAGAAACTCATCTCCCAGCCCGCCCCAGAGGGGCAGGCTCGTTACAGCAAGCAGCTTTCCATTGATTCTCCCGGTTCCGCGACCTATAGCCACCTGCAGGAAACCATGCGTGGTGAGGGCGATATCCTCGCGCTGAAGATCGCCGGGCTGCGCCCTTCTTATTACGGGCGGGGTTACGAGTTCGAGCTGAAGCTCACCTACAGGATGCTGATGAGCAGCACCAAGATTGCTCAGCCAGTGAATGGCGCCACGACCCATGTTGAGGAAGAGCTGCCCATAGAAGAAAGCCTGATCCTGCACCTGTTTCCTTCTCCAGATCTGGATGTACTGGAGTCCTACCCCTTTGCGCCTGGCTCGGGAGGGGGTGCATCTCCCCGACAGGCAGCGCTGGGAACCTTCCGCGCGCTTAACGACGCTGCAGCGGGGGTTACACTTGTCAGCAACCTGCGCCCCGGTCTGCAGTGGACCGGAGAGAAGGATCGGTTGACATTGGCGTACTCCCTTTCAGGAAATTCCCAGCCTCCTTTGTTTGGGGACATTACCGGTCTGGCTACCCGTATTGAGCCAAATCATGTGGAAGTGAGGGTGGTAATCGAGGCGTTGTAAAAGGGTTTTTCTTGAATTCAGGCGCCGTATCGTCGGCGTGGACAAGGAAGGTGAGGCCGATTATTCTGCGCCATATCTGAAACGGGCAATAAGAACGACAAAGGAAAGCATTTCATGAATCTGACGCTCATCCTGACGCTGGTGGGGATCGTCCTGGGGGCAGGCAGCTTGGGATATGGCGGATGGCTCGCTGGCGGCATCATTGGTTATCTCGCTGGGCAGCTGAAAAGTCTGACGGATCGGCATAAACAGCTTGAGCGTGAGGTCGCCGAACTCAAGCGGGCTTCTTCAACATTTTCCGTTGCGAGTAACTCCACGGCGCCCCAAGTACAGGCGCCTGAGCAAAAGCCAGTGGAAACCCGGCATGCCAGTCCCGCCGTTTCGACACCAGCGCCTGCAGCGCAATCGCCTGCGCAACCCTCTGTGGCCATTAATCCACCTCAGCCCTCCGTATCCGTCAGTGCTTCGCAGACGCCGCCAGCGCCAGCCCGGCCGACCGTTTTTGAAAAAGCGGGGCAGGCGGCCATTCGGTTCTTTACCGAAGGCAATCCGATTGTGCGCATTGGCATGGTGGTGATGTTTTTCGGGTTGAGTTTTCTGGTCAAATACGCGGCCAATCAGGGTGTACTGCCGCTCCAACTGCGTCTGACGGCCGTTGCAGCTGTAGCCGTGGCCTTGATCGCCATAGGCTGGCGTACCCGTAGCCGAGCTGGCGGATATGGTCTGGTACTGCAGGGTGGTGGGGTTGCTGCGCTGTATCTGATTATCTTTGCCGCTGCCAAAATTTATACGCTGATGCCCACGCTTCTGGCATTCACCCTGATGATCGCCGTAGTGATCGCCGGTGTGTTGCTGGCGGTGATTCAGAATGCGCGGATTCTGGCAGTAATGGCCACGGCTGGCGGCTTTCTCGCTCCCATCCTTACCTCCGATGGCTCCGGTAATCACGTTGCGTTGTTCAGCTTCTATCTCATCCTGAATCTGGGAATCCTTGCCGTGGCCTGGTTTAAAACCTGGCGGGTGCTGAACTGGATCGGATTTATCTTTACTTTCGTGATCTCAGTTATCTGGGGCGTACTGCGTTACGAACCGGAACTGTATCTTTCGACGCAGCCCTTCCTGCTGATTTTCTTCCTGTTGTACCTGACATTATCCGTCCTGTTTTCCCTCAAGCAGCCACCCAGGTTAACCGGGCTGGTGGACGGCACCTTGATATTTGGCCTGCCGCTGGTTGGCTTTGGCCTGCAGGCCGAATTACTCCACCACACTGAATATGGAATGGCGATCAGTGCGCTGGTGCTGGCGATAATTTATCTGGCGGTGGCCCGCCTGCTCTGGGTGAGATACGGCACTGTTCAGCAGGTATTGATCGATGCTTTCACGGCCCTTGGTGTTGGATTTGCCACACTTGCTATTCCACTGGCGATGGGGGCAGCCTGGACATCCGCAGCCTGGGCATTGGAGGCGGTGGGACTGGTCTGGATCGGACTGCGACAGGCACGTGCACTGTCCCGGATCGGCGGTTATGCGCTGCATCTGGCAGCGGCACTTGCCTTGTTCACCCGGGGCGAGCTGACGACAGGGGCGGTGCCTTTGTTGACCGGTGATTTTATTAACCTGCTGGTACTTGCTGCCTCGGCACTGGTGATAGCCTGGCTGCTGTATGTTCATGAAGAGGCATTATCCAGCAATGAAAAGGTCCTGGAACTGATCGCCATGCTGATCGGCTGGGGTTGGTGGCTGGTAGCGGGAGGCAACGAATTATCCGGCCACGTCGCGGGACGAAACCTGTTTGCATTTACCATCGTATTTTTGTCCCTATCAAGCCTGGCGATGCTGTTTCTCAGCCGACTGCTGCACTGGCAATCCCTGACGCGAACCGGCTTCTGGTTATTGCCCATCGTGGCGCTCATTACCAGCTCCCAATACGCCTGGAGAGTCTGGGCTAACTTCGACTTCCATCCCACAGAAGGTTTTGGGCTGGTGGCCCTGGTTCTGTTCACTGCGGTTCAGTATCGGTTTCTGTGGCGGAGCAGGGGCGATAGCCGCACCGCGCTGCTCAGCATATACCACGTTGCCAGCGCGTGGTTTCTGCTGTGTGTGCTGTTCTGGGAAGCCAGCTGGTGGCAGGATTACTACGACTGGCAATCTGCCGCAGAAAAAATACTGTGGTTTGTCTGTCTGGCGCTTCCACTTACGGTATTGATAACGCTCAACGGAAAGGCAGTGTGGCCGTTCAACCAATACACCACCGATTACCGCGACGTCATTCCTGCTCCACTGCTGTTTTTGCTGTTGCTCTGGTTCATCGATGCCAGCGCATCTTCCGGTGCTGTTCCCTTTGCCTTTGTGCCGATCCTCAATCCACTCGACCTGACTCAACTCGGAGCCGTGGCGCTGCTTGGCTGGGCCATGAAAGCTAACCTGATGAGCCTGGCGCAATCTACCGGCCACATACGCTACGGGCTGCTGGCCGGCGCAGGCTTTGTGTGGCTTAACCTAGTGCTTCTGCGGGCCATTCACCATTACGGTGGGGTGGCCTATGATCTTACGTCACTGTGGAATTCTGGCGTGGTCCAGATGGCGCTATCTATTCTATGGACGGTCTGTGCGCTGGTTGTGATGAATTTTTCCCGCCGGGTGCAGGAGCGGTACTGGTGGATTGCCGGCGCTGTGTTACTCGCCGCGGTGCTGCTCAAATTGTTTACCAAAGACCTTAACGACAGTGGAACCCTGGCCCGGATTATCTCGTTCATGGTGGTAGGAGGGCTGATGCTGTTGATCGGGTATCTGTCGCCCATACCGGCCAGGCGCACCACGACAACACCTGACCAGTCGAGCTGACTGAAGCGGCAAGTCATCTTGCCGCTTCAGTTGTTACACAGGAATATCGTCCGGCACATCGTCCACCTTACGCGCGAGTGTTCCTTCCGGTGGTGAATACAAACCGGGATCGCCATCCAGCTGATCCCGCACCTTGACCAGTGTGAACATGCCGCCCATCTCCAGTTTTCCGTAGCGACCTTCACCCATCATCATTGGCAGCGTATTCTCCGGCCCCGGCATGTGGCCCATATCTGTATGCTCCTGATGTTCAGCCATCCCGTGTTCACCCATGGGCATGTAGTCGGGCAGCACCTTTTTCAGTAAGTCTTTGGGTTGCTTAACGCCGATCATGTTAGGGATGCCGTGTCCCATGGCGTTCATGGTGTGATGGCTCATGTGGCAGTGGAATGCCCAGTCTCCGGGAACAGCGGTAAATTCCAGATCCCGGGTCTGGCCTACGCCAACAATTTCAGTCACTTCTCGGCGCCATTGATGTTCCGGCCACCGGCCACCGTCGGAGCCGGTAACCTCGAACTGCACACCATGCAGATGCATCGGGTGATTCCACATCGACAGGTTGCCTACGCGAATCCTTACGCGCTCACCGGTCTGAGCCACCATGGAATCTATATACGGAAAGACTTTGCTGTTCATGGTCCACAGATCAAACTCCGTCATCACGCTGGGGTCCGGTCGGTAAGTGCCGGGGTGGACGGCCCAGTTGTGCAGCAGGATTGCATAATCCCGATCAACCGCTGGCTGGGTCGGCGTCTTAGGATGAATGATGAACATGCCCATCATACCCATGGCCATCTGCACCATCTCGTCGGCATGCGGGTGATACATGTGAGTCCCATGCTGTTGCAGCGTGAATTCATAAACAAAGGTTTCGCCGGGCTTGACAGGCGGTTGCGTCAGGCCGCTGACACCGTCCATGCCCCAAGGCAGCAGGAGGCCGTGCCAATGGACACTGGTATGTTCTGGAAGCTTGTTGGTGACGTAAATCCGCACCCGGTCGCCTTCGACTGCTTCGAGGGTCGGACCTGGCGTGCTGCCGTTATAACCCCAGGCTTTGATCGTCATCCCCGGCGCAAATTCGTGCTCGACCTCTTCGGCAATCAAGTGGAATTCTTTGACTCCCTGGTTCATTCGGTAGGGCAGCGTCCGGCCATTAGGCGTTGTAACCGGGCGGTATCCTTGAGGCGTCACTTCCGGTCTGGCTGTGGCAACGCTGGCCAGCTGTGCAGGTTCGGATTTAGCGTGGTGAGTGTGGTGGTCGTGATGGGCGTGAGCATCGCCAGCATGCACCGTCCGGGGATGCGTCAGTCCCCCGATCAGCAGTCCGGCTGCACTGCCCAGCAACAAGTCGCGTCGATTAATCATGATGGTGCTCTCCATGATGGTGTCCATGGCCGGTATGCGGCGTGGCGGGTAGCGGTGAGGCTGAAGCGGGTTCGGCCAGAGGGAGGTTTTTACCCACGGCCAGGGCAAGGGCAGCACGGGCTTGCCAGTACCTTTGGAGTGCATCGATCCGGTCGACTTCCAGGCGAATCTGCTGTTGCTTCAACTCAATGAGGTCAAAGGGGCTGGCGAGCATGAAGTTCACCTCCCGCTGAGTTTCCTGCAGTTGCTCTCGCGCGATTTCCCGGAGTGCGAGAGCCTGTTGGTGCGATTGGCGGGCGTCGTTCAGCTGGCGTAGGGCTAAGCTGATGTCGTGCTCGATCTTTTGCAGCAGATGGGTTTCCTGGGCCTGTGCGGCGGCGGCCTCTGAGTTCAGCTCAGCGAGCCGGGCGTGGCCGCGATCGAACAGGGGTACACCGAACTCCACCTCCGGACCGGCATTGATACTGCCGTCAAACTCACGCTCCATCTTGATGCCAGCGGCGACGTCAGCCCAGCGACTGCGTGTGATGATCGGCCGTTGCCGGGTGAGCAGCTCCTGTTGACGCCGCACAAGCAGCACATCGGGTCGACGGGCCTGCGCGGTATTCAGTAATTCTGCCTTGGCAAAGCTTTCCTGCGGTATATCCGGCAGCCGGTCCGGCAGCTTGAATGACTGCTCAGGCTTTAATCCCAGCAGATAATTCAACCGCAAGCGCGCAGTATCAGCGGTCAACCGGGCCCGTCGGACAGCTTGCATCGTTTGCTGTGCGGCCAGCTGATGATGAAGAACACGAGTGCTCGGCAGGTTGCCGGCGCTGCGCATCTGCTGAGCCAGCACAGCCGCGAGCTCGCCAGCCTCCTGTTGCTGCAACTGAAGCGCTGATGTCTCCTGGGCAGCGATGGCGGCAAAGTAAGCGGATTGCAGTTCATGAAGCGCTTCGTCCAGCGCCAGCTGTAACTCAAGCTGGCGCTGGATCAGCGTTGTTTCAGCCAATGTTATACGCATGGAGCGGGTCAGCAGGTCCAGCAGAGACTGGCTCAGCCCCAGATCCAACTGCCAGCGACCGCCGCCCTCCGGGCGTAAAGCGCCCACGGCGAAGTGCGGGTTGGTAATCAGTTCCGCCTGAGCCCGGCGGGCGTTGGCAATGCCGAGCTGAGCCAGGAGCATCTCTATGCGGGGGGAGTTGAGCAGCATCAATTGAGCCGCAGTCTGCGGTGTCAGAGGTTGTTGCAGCAGATGGGCGACAGCAGCCTCATGGTCCTCGGTCAATGTCTGCAACTCCGGATAACGGCTCAACAGCTGCAGACGGGCATCCGCCGGATTATCGGCAGGTGTCCAGCTTGCGCAGCCGGCCAAGGCCATAGCCGCCGCCAACAGAGCGGCTCTGTGAAGCAAATCAGAATTCATGGTCAGTGCCTGTTCAGGTCTGCCGGTCGGATAAACCGGACCGGGATATCACGCATTTACCGACGGAGTCGGCCGTAAAAGAGCGGATGATCAGGCGTGTCTGGGCGGTCGATGGGGACTGTCGAGGAGGATGGAATCAGGGGAAAGAAGGTAGAGCCGGGTGTAGCGTATCAATGGCAGGGGTAGCTCCGCCATGGCATCCGGCAGCAGCACGGCACTGGAGAAGTGACAGGCAGCCGCGCAATGAAAACAGGTATTGCTGTCAGGTGTGGCCGCTTTAGTCTGAACTTGAGTCGCACCGGGGCTGCCACAGCCTTGATGAGCAGGGGCATTGTCATGGTCCATCCGGATTTCTGTACTAGCGCTCAGCCAGTGGCAGGGCAGCCACGAGCCGGCAGCGGCCTGTAACGGCAGCCACAGGCAGAGTAGCAACACCAGTAATGAGCGGGGTCTCGCCATGATCGAGAAAAATCCGGTATGAAAAACCTGCCCATCTTAAACCCAGCGGCCCCGTGAGCGTCAAGCATACGGAGGTGAAAGGGATTGCGGTTGGCGCGCTAAGCCCTTAGCATGCTGCCCCTCGTTGGTGCAAGCTGAGGTAAAACGACTCTGGATGACATTTAGATCGCTACTCCACGAATGCCGTTTGATGTTAGGCATCGAGCGTAATACCACCAGTCATGGTGAAAAACTGATATCAGCCCTGGGCGCTTTACTCGGTATTCTGGCCGTTTATTGGATCACCCGCTGGGCATTTCCCAATGGTTATATGAGTTCGGCAGGGCACTTCCTGATGGTGACCTCCATGGGTGCCAGTGCTGTACTGCTGTTTGCCGTGCCCCATGGGGCTTTGTCCCAGCCCTGGGCTGTCTTCGGCGGCCATCTTATCTCGGCCTTTATTGGCGTCACCTGCCATCAGTGGTTCCCGCACGAAACCTGGACGGCGGCCCTGGCCGTTGGGCTGGCGGTGGGAGCGATGCATTACCTGCGCTGTATCCACCCGCCGGGTGGTGCTACAGCCCTGGCGGCGGTTATCGGTGGGTCAGAAGTCTACGCCCTGGGCTATCACTATCTGGTCATGCCCATCCTGATAAATGTTGTTGCCATTCTCGGCATGGCACTGCTGTTTAATGGTTTATTCTCCTGGCGACGTTATCCCGCGCACTTGGCCCGCAAACATAAACTCAGCAGCTCTCCCAGACCCGCTGAGCGACAGTTCGAACTTACCCATGAAGATTTTGCGGCAGCCATGCAGGAGCTGGATTCTTACGTGGATGTTACAGCGGAAGGTCTTACGGAATTATTGGAACTGGCCAAACAGCATGCGGAAAAAAATATTACCCACCCCAAGGAAATTATTGCAGGACGTTTTTACAGCAATGGAAAATTGGGCAACCTGTGGAGTGTACGGCAGGTTATTGACGCATCCGCCGAGCAGAAAAATGCAGCCAAAGATCAGGTGATCTATAAAGTTCTTGCCGGCGCGGGTGCTTTCGAAACCGGCATCTGTCGGCGAGATGAATTTCAGCAGTGGGCCCGCTTTGAAGTTGTACAGCAGCAGGGGCGCTGGATTAAAGTGGATGAGGAATAATTAATCTGCTGTAACAGGTGTTGGTGCAACACCTGTTACAAATTCGTACAAATTTGTTCTGGGGGGTAATTTTTTTCCGGGCTAGGATGTTCGTGTTTTTCAGGCTGAAAGCCATATAACACGAGGTCCATAAGCTAATAATGAACAGAAAAAATTTTTCCGCACGCATCAAACATTACGCACTGGTAACAACGCTGGCCGCAGGCATGCTTGGGGTTGCCTCGACCACTCAGGCAACAACAGTGCAGTTCCAAACCGTCCTGGGTGACTTTGAAGTTAATCTGTTTGATAAAGCCACACCCAAAACCGTCGAAAATTTTCTCAAGTACGTTGAAGAAGGTGCTTTCGAAGATACGATCATCCATCGTTCGGTCCCCGATTTTGTAGTGCAGGGCGGCGGCTACAAATATCCAGGCAGTTTACCTTTGAAAGCGGTAACACCTCATCCTGCCGTTACTAATGAACCCGTCTATTCTAACCGTCGTGGCACCATCGCTATGGCCAAGGTTGGCAATAATCCGAACAGTGCGACCAACCAATGGTTCTTTAACCTGAAAGACAACAGCGGTAATCTGGATCGCCAGAACGGCGGTTTTACTGTATTCGGACAGGTGATGGGCAATGGTATGGCCATCATCGATGCAATGGCTGCGTTAAGCCGCTTTAATAAGGGCGGGGCATTTACTGATCTGCCGCTGAGAAACTACACCGCAGATGACCATGCGGATAATGTCAAAATAACAGACGAGCATTTCGTGTTGATCCAGAATATCGTCGTTCTCGATTCCAGTCCGGATACCGCAGATGACTTGAACCCGGTGAAAAACACTGCGGTAGATGACGATGGCGACAAAGGTTCTGGCGGCGGTGGCGGTGGTGGCAGCGCCGGTTTTATGACTATACTATTGCTTGGTTTGCTGGCGGCCGCCCGCAAGATAACCTTGCGGAGGTACCCGGTTTCATAAAGCGGCTTCGCTCAGGGCAGCCTGCGTCAGCGGCTGCTTTCAGGCGACAAAGGAACAGGAGCAGTAATGATTACGTATTTTTATTGGGCGGTTGTCATCGCCTTGGCAATGGGTGTGCTGTGGTTGCTCGGGCGACTGGATAAATGGAAACCGGGATTTATTGCTGCCGTGGTGATCCTGTTTATCGGCTGGGCCGCTTACTTTTTTCATTTCGAACAGGTATTTGTCAAACGCTACGGCGGGGTTATGGCGATCACTGTGCCGGATGGTCAGATGCATATCACCGCGACCTGGAAAGATGACAACCTGTGGATCGAGAATTACGATCCCGAAACCAACACCTGCCACTTCAACGAGTATTCAAAAGGCAATCTATTGCAGGGCAAGGTAGTCATTAAAAACTGTAACCCGCTCCGATTGCCCTCCACGATCGGACTATCGCCTGCAGGTCAGTAAACCAATTTAAATAAAGCGAGACGGGAAGCCGCCTCGCTTTATTTTATGACTCGTTATACCGCCATGGAATCGTAAACGACGACCTTACGCCAGAGGTGGGAGTGCTCTTCAACGAACTTCTGATGCAGGGGATGAACCTGATAGATGTTCTGTCCTTCCACATCATCAAAACCCAGCATCTCAGACACGTCGAAACTGTTATCTACCACATCACGCTTCTCAGTAGAGGCGGGGACGCCAACGTGGATTGCCCGTACTGTTTCGATTGCAGCCAGGGATTTGATACCTGCAATAAGTTTATCCCGATCTTCCCGGGAGTCTGGGTTCTTCAGCCAGAAGAAAACTTTATGAATAAGCTTGGGCATTGTGGGTTGCACCTTGGGGCTTTCTGAGCTTTCGGCGTGGAGATTAAGCGAGGCGGTTGCTGCTACGCCGAGCAGAGCCGTACCCGCGAGAAACTGTCGACGATTGCTATGATCCATAGCCGTTAATCCTCTTGGTTAATCAAAATAAAACAGTGAATCGGAAAGTTACTGAAGACTCGTAAAATTACAGTGATAGTCCTAACAAGCAATAATTTTTACGGAAAATTACGATTTTGGAATAACCCTGGCGCCTGTAATTGCTTGATAAATAACCCAAAATCCAGCTTCCGTTATTTGCTGGAATATTTTTATCTATGGCGAACATTTGGCTTTCCCTGCTTTTTTTTCCCACTATGCTTACGGCAGCGTTGAGAATAACAGGAGAGCAACACAGTGATTCGCTATTTTTGGTTTACCCTTGCATGTTCTATTTACTTTTTTGCCGGCCCTGCTCAGGGTGCCGTTGTTAAAGGCAAGCATTGTGCTGCTATTCAGAAAGCCATCAATCAATTGCCGGTATCCGGTGGTGAAGTGCGTGTGCCGGAAGGAACCTATCTGTGTCGCAAACCTATCGTAATCGAACGCGATAATGTCCGGCTGCGGGGTGAGGGGGCAGGTACCCAGCTGCGTCTGGCCAACGGGGCCAATGCGCCGGTGATTATTATGGGGCAGGCAAAGGCCATCCCCGATACGCCAGTCCGCAACATTGCGGTTACGGATCTGATGATTGACGGTAACCGTCAGAACCAGAGCTCAGAATGTATGGGCGGTCCCTGCAGCGAGGACTTCCCGCTGCGCAATAATGGTATATCAATCCGTCACTGTTACGATTGTCGGGTCGAACGCGTAACGGTGCACAGCGCGAGTTCCGGCGGGCTGGTCACTGAGCTTACCAGTCGCCGTCTGACAATTCGCGATTACACGTCCTACAATAATGAGTTCGATGGCCTGGCCGGCTATGAAACGGAAGAGAGTTTATTCAGCGGAATTCATCTCTACGACAATCAGGCGGCCGGTTTTTCATTTGATATCCGCTTCAACAACAATGTCTTTAACGATGTGCTCATCGCCAACAGCGGCAGTGTAGGCATCTTCATGCGCGATTCTTTCGATAATCTGTTCAGCAATATCCAGATACTCAACAGCAAGCAGCACGGGATCTTTCTCGCGCAGGTGGATGATGATGCAACCAAGCCAGCAGCGGGTAACAGTTTTAATGGGTTGGTTGTTGCAAGAGCAGGCGGATATGGAGTCGTGGCCAATGATCCATCCTGTACCCATACACTTCTGGCCAGCGCTCAGTTGATTGACAACACTGCCGGCTGTTTTTTTGAAGCTGTACCGGCATTGGTATCCAGTACAGGCACTATCTGCCGCTGAGATCTTATCTACCGCAGAGCTTCCACAAATGCGAGAAAAAAACCCGCCGTGGAGCGGGTTTTTTTCTGTTCCTCAGTAAGGCTGCGTAATGTCGGCGTAGATCAGGGTTACATAAAGATTAAAGACGTGGGGTGATTGCCGCATCAAGGCATCCAGGTCGCGGCCGAATATAGGTTGTTTGTCCCGGTGCTCAGCAATAAAGCGTTTTGCCGCGTTTTCCAGAACCTCGTTGAATACTAATGGCTGATTGAACCTTACCTGTGGATTGTTGATGCAGAATTGTGTGTAGGCATATAAGGCTTCCACCACGGCACTTTTGTAATAAGCCGGGTGCAATTGATGAGTCAGGTGATCAATCAGATGGGCGAAACTGGCTTCGCCGGGCGTCATTGAGCTGCGGACAATTACACAATCAAGGACAAAGTCCGCACTGTTGGCATCGCCGAAGATCAGCTTGGGTGCAAACATGAGGCTGTGCCAGATATCGCGCAGGAACGCATCATCAAAGTGAGTAATCAGTCCCCGCGCAATTCGCCACTCAAGCCAGTCGGTGTCTACAGCGTCAGCCATATCCCGCTGCAGGATGTCATGCTCGTGAAAGATCTGGTAAGGCGCTACGTGGTTGACACCTTGTGCAAACATCCGTTTACGTGATATCAGAATACTTTCGAGTTTGTGCATGAGTTTGCATGGCGATTGCAGCCCCAGCCACTCGTGCATCGAAACATCATCGGCATCCCCTTTATCCATTGCGTACAACATAATAAAGTTGCGCAGCTGGATCGAGCGCAAACCGTTGAATAACTCCGGTTTGATGCGTGCAAGGTAACCGATGGCTGCCAGCAGCTCCAGTACCAGGGTGCGTTCCAGCGGGTCGGTAAAGATCTGTTGCACGCTGTCAAAGAAACTTTTGTTGGCGAAGGACTGATCAACTTTAATTTCAGTAAAATTCTGATAACCAACGATGATTGACAGGTTACGTGCAGCAATCAGCGTAAGACTGTCAATCAGTTCGACCAGCGAGTAATTCAGCTGACCGAAGCACAAGCGGGACACCAGCCAGTAATTTTTCTTTTCTGCGCGACGATATACCTCTTTGAGAAAATCTTTCAGCAGCACCAGCTGGCCATCTTTGGCAATGTTATCAGTCAGAGATTTACCGTCAGTAAATTGCATCAGACGGCGGTAGGTGATGATTTCACTCTGAACATCAAATTCAATCAGAATTTTCTGCGCAGGCGCATGGAGAAGTTCACTGTTGATCTTCACTTCATGATCATGTGCTTTCTGCAGGGACTGGGTCGTAAGAGCCTGCACCTGCAGATGTGGAACACTTAAATGGTTAACGCGGGAGGCTCGATAGGCAAGGTTCGCTGAAGCGTATCCAATGTAGTCATACTTGCTGCGCAACTGCAGCTCCTGCACCGTAGCGAAGAGCTCATCAACATTGGGGATATGCGCAAGGTGCTGATCAACCAGCAGGGTAAAGACAGCCACTTCCGAGCTCAGCCAGTGCTTGTAAATATGAGCAATCTCTTCGGTAATGACCTGGCGCATCAGGTGCGCATCATACATGCGGTAATCTTCACGCTCACTCTGAATGGAAGATAAGCTCAGATAAACCTTATTGTTGATTTCGTAAGTCTGGGAGGTCGCCAGGCTTTGTAAGCGACGGCGCGGGCGGCCGGTTAAACCGAGGGATTTATTTTCACCAATATGTGCATAGACCTCCGTTAAAGCACGGGCCGAGGCTACGGCCATAGGTTTAATGTCCTGCAGGCTTTCAGCGATAACACCATGGCGTGCGAGATGCTGTTTTACTTCATCGTTTTCCGCCAATACCACCAGTGCAATCTGGGTATTAATAAACTTGGTGGCGCGCCGTCGCATCTTCAGTGGATCAAGGTCGTCCGTGCGCAACAGGCCTTCATCAAGCATCAGCCCGGTGAGGTATAAACTCTGTGCCCAAACTAAGGGGATGTTGTCATTGGGCACGCGCTTCTGTGAACGGGGATTTTTCTTTTCCGCAGCGATGTTTTCAAAGGGCACATAATAGAGTTCAGGCAACATGCCAAATCCATCGCGAAAGACCAGCAACGATTCCAGTTTCTGCCGATAATATTTCGCCGTAGTATGAGCACCATCAAACAGAGCGTTTATATACAGGTAGGTGTAAAACAGTGG
Organism: uncultured Cellvibrio sp.; assembly: GCA_937958105.1. Classification (GTDB taxonomy): domain Bacteria; phylum Pseudomonadota; class Gammaproteobacteria; order Pseudomonadales; family Cellvibrionaceae; genus Cellvibrio. The sequence goes on along the minus strand of CALFXJ010000060.1, from coordinate 71,686 downwards.
CCACTCTGACTCAATATGCTCGAAGTTTGCCAGTTCCGAATGCTCGTAATAGATGCGTGAGCTCTCTTCCAGAACTGTCTGATGGCCATCCCACAAAAAGCGTTTACAGCCATAGTTGCCACCGAGCTTCGTTAATATGGTGTCGCGGGTTTCGGTGGCCAGAGTTTCTTTCCCCACTGCAAATGCGGGAAATCCGATCACACTCAGCAGGGCACTGTCGCACTCTTTCGAAAGAGATTCACGGGGCAAGAGAGAAGCCAAGGTGCTGCGAGCCAGTGACACGGCATCGGGGATCACATGAATTATGGCCCGCTTGTTAGCGTTCTCCCCAAACAGGTTAAAACTGTCCAGGGCTTGCAGTGCGGCCTTGGCCATGCCCACAGAGCTGGCGTTAATTTCTGTGCGGCCGTTGTTGATTTTATTGCCACGCTCCCAGATACCATAATCCGGTGTACGGTAAGCGGTGGATACGTAATAAACCAGGTTCTGCACGAAATCCACTTCGTCGGGTGTGCAGATGATGCGCAAGCCGGAGCAGGTCATCTGGGCCAGCATCAGCAGGTAGAGCGAGGTAGCATCTATCTGTAGATGACCCCAGGCATCATCAGCCACAACCGGCAGCCCGGTAGCTGTGTCGTATTTGGCATGTAAGGCATCTATCTTGTCCAGGCTGTATTTGAACGCCTCAACTTTGTTTGCCTGCCGCATCATGGATTGAAGCAGTCCGCGCATCAGTTTGATGGTCGCCTGCTCAAGAAGGTCGCTCTTGCTGGTTTCCCCTTGCCGGCGGAATGCCATTGCCAGGCCCCAGACACAGATGACGGAGTACACATTGTCTCGCACCCACGCATCGGTGTAGTTGCCGTGGTTATTAACAGCGGTGCTGGCAGGAAGGAGGCCAGTAACAGGATGCTGACGACTTAAGATTACAGAGTCGATTTCGCGATATAACTGCTCAAGTATTTGGACGTGCTTCATAACAACTCGTTAACTCGGTTTGCGAATGAATCCGGGCTGGAACTTACCTGGCTGTAGTTAGAGTAGCTCAGCTTATTTGATGTGTTGATGAATCTCTGTGGTTTTAGCAGCAAAATTCACGCCCGGAAGTTGCAATGACAGAAGGGGGGGAATTTCGTTCATTAGTGGGAGCAAAGACGGGATGTTCAGTTGGAATAAGCGACACGTCAGGTACAAATGCGGATTATGTCTTTTTATGTGTCAGTTGGTGAAACAGGGACAGCGGCAATGTGCCCTCAATGGGTGCAGTGTTGGCGGAAAAGAGAGGTAGGTAACGGAAAGAGCGAGACAAGGCTTGGCCAAGCAAGCCTGTTTCAATTAATCATCTCTGTTGTTCAGCTTTTGTTCCAGCTCCGTCGGCGTCATCGGGTTGTATAAGTCACCAAAGAAATCATGCAGAACCAGTTTTTGCTCTGCGTCCTTACTGCTCTCCATATCCTTCCAGGGCACCACATAAAGAATCTGTGGTAGCTCTTGGTTTCCTTTGATTCGGGTGGTTTCCAGCTCGATGCGATCCTCGACCGACAGGGCGGGGAGGGCAGTCATCGCCAATAAGGCAAACGCAGCGTATTTCATCCTTCACCTCGACGTTTCAGTGTGAGTTTTAATTCTTCCACCCAGGCAGCAGTCGTCTTATCCTCCTGATCAAGCAGCTTCAGATAGCCCTGATAGGCGTCGATCGCCCGCTTGACGTCCTGGTGAAAGATGTCATAAAGCAAGGCCAGATTATAAAAAGCGTCGGCAAAATTCTTATTAAGCTTCAGGGCTGTCTGATAATGTTTTTCAGCTGCCGGGTAATCACCCCGGTCAACGGCAATCAGACCTGCTAGATTATGCGCTTCGGGAATACGGGAATTAAGACCTTGGGCACGGGCCAGTGCTGTCTCCGCTTCATCCAGATCTCCGCCGTGATAATAGGCAATGGCAAGATTAAGCCAGATACCAGCCTGGCCCGAATGCGCCTGAGATAATTTCTTTAGACTATTGATCGCCTTGCGCGCATCGCCGCTTTCAACACTCCTCAACGCATCCCGGTAGCTCTTGGCTTCGGCGGGAGTCAGCTGTGTTGGAACGGCTGTTACGTCAGCAGACTTTTCCGGCGGCATCTGGGTTGCGCAACCCGCCAGAAACAGCATTATCAACACCAGCCTTAAATGCTTCAATGGGTTAAATGTCATGACGATAAACCCCTAATTTACCTTTCCGGTCATAGCGGACCGGAAAGAGCGTCACCAGCGCCTTACGGCTTTCTTCAATCCAATTCCCCCGTGTGCCATCTCTGGTTCGAGCCAGATTGATCTCATAAAACTCAATGGCTTTTTCTTCAAAGGGAAAGGCCTGATCTTCGATAAGGATATTGTATTGTTCCAGCTCCTCGCCCTTGAGATGCCGGGGGCGTTCGGAGTCAAGCAGTGCACTGGCGAACTGCTGATAAATCTGGCCGATGGCGTAGGTGGCTTCAGTGGTAATCTCCGGGTGACTGTATACCGAAGCCTGGCCATACAAAGCAATCGCGTCCTGCATCAGCTTTTTCTTGACTCGCAGGTTTTCCGTCAGCGGTTCTACCAGCCGGCGACGCTCAAACTGCTGGTGTTTCATTTTTGCCAGATCCAGTGTGATGTGCGAAGCGATAAAATTTGTCCGTTCAGTTTTGTTATTTTTGCTGGCCTGTTTATCCGCCAGCGCAATTTTTTCCTGCCAGAAGATAACTTTGTCCTGGTCGCGCGTTTTCTGGTACAGCTGAGTCAGCTTGTACATCGCTTCCATGTACTGCGGATAGGGACGGGTATAGGTGTTGGCGTAGGTCCTATAAGAGCGAATTGCCGCCTCGTGATTATTCTTGGATTCATATAGTTCCGCCGCTTGCCAGAGCGCTGCCATTTTCACATCCTGATTGTCTTCCTGCGCGGAAATTTTCTCAAAAGCCTGAGCCGCTTTTACGCCATCACCCGCCTTTAAATAAGCAGTGGACAGTTGGCGGGTTGCGTCTTTATTCAGTGTATGTTTGGGGTAAAGCTGCTGGAACTGTTCGATGTAATTAATGGCGCTCTGCCAGTGTTCATGCTTCATCGACAGGGCGACAGCTTCGTAAAGTGCTGTTGGTGCAATCTCAGAAGCGGGTACCCGCGTGGCTATACGTGCGTAATCCTGAATACCTTCAGCCAGACGATTTTCTTTTATGTGACCTTCCGCCTGCTGATAGATTGCCAGTGCCAGATTGTCGCTGACCCGCTGTTTCAGATTGCGATCAAGCGGCTGCTCAAGCAGGTCGGCAAAAATATTTTCGGCTTCCTTATGTTCGGCGAGTTTCAGATAAGCCAGTCCTTTTAACAGGTTGGCATCGTGAAGTGTCTTCTCCGGTGTGCTGTCCGGTAAGGTGTTGGTCAATGCGATGGCATCAGCATAACGTTCATTGTTATAGGCAAGCTCAGCTGCATAAAGAGCCACTTTCTGGTACCGCGCTTCGCTTTGATAGAGTTGCGCCGAGGTGAGCGCATATTGAAGGTGCTTGTCCAGCCACTGCCGATTTTTATTGGCTTTATACAAGGTGTCCGACAGTACGATCGTTGCGTAGGCAGCTTCTTTATTCAGCACAATATCGCCGTCATAAGCGGCGAGAGAGAAATAGTGAATAGCATCCTGATGGCGGTTTTCAGCGGCAAGCAGCTCGGCATATTGGGTGTACACCTTATCCTGTTGGGCGTAGGCCGCGTAGTGGGTCAGATAACGCTGATACCACAGATCGGCCTGGGAGAATGCTGCGGCCCTTTTGGTCTGCTGGTACTCTTCCTGATGCCAAGTGGCAACCTGCAGAATGTGGTGACGCAGTGACTCCGCGATTAGCTTCTGTTCGTTTGCATCACCCTGACTCTCCCAATACGAACTAGCTGGATTGAATCGATTGTAAACGACGTCCATGGTGTCCTGGAAACGCGCCCTGAATTTGCCAGCCTTCCAGATCTCGATCTGTTGCAGATAGGCACGAGCCACTTTGGGTGATTTAGGATTAGCGGTAATGAACTCCTGCAGAGTTTTGGCCGCATCTGAATAGCGTTCCTGTTTCAGATAAATATCACTGATGGTTTTGTAGGTATGATAAAGGTACTGGAAGTCCGCTTCATCAGCAAAATATTCCTGCAGGATATCGGTGCTGTCCAGATTGGCAAAGGTCAGTCCGATTGCCCGAAAATATTCATCAAACTGATCTTTCTCACTGCTGGATAAGGTCTCTACATCGCCAAAGCGATGATGCTTGAGCGCTGCCAGATAATCGTCAGCAGCCTCAAGATAAAGCGCCTGCTTATACCGGGCCCAGCCACGTTTGAACAATGCTCGCTCGTAAAAGACATCACCGATCGAAGTGAAAATTGTTTCGGTGTAAGCGTCCTCCGCGGCTATGTAATCTCCCTGGATGAAGGCGTTCTCACCGATACGGAATTGCGCTTCGGCATAATAAGGTGAAGCAGGGTAGGTGCGGCACAGTCGTTCCAGAGCAGCGATGGATTGTTCGTGCTCGCCAAGCTGATCGTAAGTCCGCGCCAGTTGATAAAGGGTTTTATCATTACCTTTCGCGTCAGGGTATTCCTGCAGAGAGGTCAGGAGCAGACTGAGAGTTTTTTCCAGGGACTCGCGATAAATGCGGTCTTCCGCATCTTCCGGGCCTCGGGCGTTCTTCACCAGCTCATTAATCCGGTTCATCTCAAGTTCTGCCAGCCGGTTGATGGCTGAGAGACGAGACTTATCGTCGGCGGGAGCCGACTTAATGTAGTTGTAATAGGCTTCTTTGATTTCCTCTTCGCTCTTGGGTTTGACAAAGACCTCATTCTGGGCGTTCTTCTCGCCCTGTATATCCAGCAGGCGCAGCGTTTCCTCCGGCTGCTGCGTCGTGCAACCGTGCAGAGCCGCAAATCCGGAGATCAACAGAAACAGATAGTATTTTCTAGGCATCATTGGGTATCAAAAAGTCTGGCCAGGCCAAAACGGGATTGGCTGAGGTAGCTGTCAATAACGGTTTGTTTCTTCTCCAACACCGCGCTAATTTGTTCCAGATAGGCTCGGTCGAGCTGTTTTGTCAAAGCGTTAACCGCTGAAGCTGTGTTGGTGGATAACGGCTGGCTTTGCAGGAAGCGCAGGTGCTCCAGTCGGACCGCCAGGGTTTCTATCGCTGGATAATCGTAAAGTTCGTTGTGCAGATATTTCTGCTGTTCTGGCGAAAGCTCAGCAGGTGTCGCAACACCTTTGGCCAGCGCGTTGTACAAGGCAGCCTGCTGCTCATAGTAGGTAATCGCCTCGGTGTAGCTCGCTGAGGCCGTTTTATTCTGCTTAAGCTGCACCAGTGAGAACGCACTGAGCAGGTAGGATTCGCTCACCGAAATATCATGTTCATCTTTCTTTTTAAGATGGTTGAATGCGTTGAGCGCGCCAACGAAATCCTGCTGATGCAACGCCGCCACACCTAACCCGAGCAGTGCGCGGTTGGCATAGGTGCTTTTAAGATGCACATGACGAAAGCTTTCCCGTGCATCCCGATAAAAGCCGTGCTGCAACTGGGAAAAACCGAGCAGGGTATACAGTCGATTGGCAAGCTCGTCCTTGGCAGGGTCAGCCTTAAGCGCGTTTTTGATGGCGATATGGGCGTCCGTCCACCATTCCTGACGAATATAGGCGACGGCCGTATTGAGTTGGGCAATCCGATATTGTGCTGATTCTGGTTTAATCCGCGCAAAGTATTCTACGGCCTCACGGTGTTTTTTCTGGTGCTGTAAGGCAGCGCCAAGGATGATCAGGGCCTCATCGGCCTGGGCCTGTGATAAAGCGTTGTTGATATCGATCGCTTTCAGTTCAGCGAAGGCTTCCTGCCATTGCTGGCGGGAGACCAGATAGCGGGCGTACTCAAACTTAAGGCGGGCTTCGGCGTAATCATCTCCACTTCTGGATGCGAGTGCGAGAATGTCTTTCGCAAGACCAGGGGCCTGATGGGTGAACAAGGCGCGGACCAGGTTCGCCACGCTTTTGTCATTGATATTTTTCTGAATGAGCGGCACATTGGCTGCGATCAGTATGACCGCCTGCTGGCTGTTGCCAGCTTCTTCTGCGTGCGACACCTGACGCAGTAAGGCCTTAATGTTTGACGCCTTGAGACTTTTGTTGGCCGATTTACTGGCAGCTTCCAGAAAAGCCTGGGTGCTGAGGCGCTGATACTCGGTTTCCAGAGCCTGGCCATTCTGCTGTGCAGACACTATGGGCATGACAGCCAGCCAGCAGCAGATGCTCAACCAAAGCAGCATAGCCAAGCGACGCCAGCTGCACATACGCAGAGACGCGGAGCTGAGGGCGGTTGAGGAAAACACTTGGCGGTGAGTCACGCCGCGTCCGTGGGTGTGAACAGTCAACATAAGACGAAACAATAGCTGCAAGGTAAAGGTTAGCGGTACTTTTTTGAACCGAAGATAACGCCACCAGCAGTTATGCTGGTGGCGTGGCAAGTTTACTCGATGGTGTAAGTAAATCCGCCTTCTTCTGTGGCGCCGATGTGAATTTTGTGAATATCGTCATTATTGGCCATCCGTTCCAGACACTCCGCGGCAATCGCCGGCAGCATGGTGCGGGTAAGGATGTTCTCAATATTACGTGCGCCGGTGTCAACTTCCTGACTGCGCGCCACGATATTCAGCAGAACATCTTCGTCGTAAGTAAACTCCGCATTATAGTGCTCCTTGACCCGCTTCTTGATGCGGTTCATGTTGATCACACAAATCTTCATCAGATCCTCATCTCCCAGCGGGTAGTAGGGGATGATGGTGGTGCGGCCAAGGAACGCCGGCTTGAAGTAGCGCAGAAGCTGTGGACGGAAGTTGTCGAGCAGGACTTCCGGATCAGGCTTCTCACCCTCTGCGGCACACATTGCGCGGATATGTTCTTCACCGGCGTTAGAAGTCATGATGATGACGGTATTACGGAAATCGATGTCGCGGCCTTCACCGTCTTTGATGGTGCCTTTATCGAACAGGTTATAGAAAATATCCTGTACGCCCGGATGGGCTTTTTCCATCTCATCCAGCAGCACAACACTGTATGGTTTACGTCTCACGGCTTCCGTTAACACGCCGCCTTCACCGTAACCTACATAACCGGGTGGTGAACCGAGCAGCATTGAAACTTTGTGCTCCTCTTTAAACTCCGACATGTTGATAACAGTAATATTCTGTTCTCCGCCGTAGAGAATGTCGGCAAGAGCAAGTGCCGTTTCTGTTTTACCCACACCGCTCGAACCCACCATGAAGAACACACCGATAGGTTTGCGCGGATCGGTCAACCCGGCACGGGAAGTGCGGATACTCTGCGCGATGGCTTCCAGAGCATGAGGCTGGCCGATAACCCGCTCGCCCATTACATTCTGCAGATCCAGCACGGCTTTGATTTCATTGGAAACCATCTTGCCTACGGGGATGCCAGTCCAGTTAGCCACGACTTCAGCGATGGCCTGACTGTCCACATTGACGTTGATCAGCGGTGTTTCACCCTGCAGTGCAGCCAGTTCTTCCCGGGCTTTTGCCAGGGATTCCTTGACTCCGGCCAGCTCATCGTCGCTCAAGGCTTTAGGCGCTTTCGGGTCCTTGGCCTGCTCAGGTGTCAGGTTACGCGCATGGAAGTCATCTTCAATCTGCTTTTGCAGTGCGTGTATTTCTTTAACCTTCTCAGCTTCTTTGTGCCATTGGACTTCCTGCTCTTCCAGCTGGGCCTGCAGGCTTTCTTTCTCTGCCACTAACTGAGCGATACGCTCTTCGCAGTTTCCAAGCGAGGCATTTTCCCGGCCCAGTGACTGGATGGTTGCTTCACACTGAGTGATGCGTCGGCGGGTATCTTCAATGGCTGCGGGCGTGGCGCTCTGGGAGAGAGCAACGCGGGCACAGGCAGTGTCGAGCAGGCTGACCGATTTGTCCGGCAGCTGGCGAGCAGTGATATAGCGGGAGGAGAGACGCACAGAGTCAACAATTGCCTCGTCCATGATGCGCACACCGTGGTGGTTCTGCAGCATCTCGGAGATGGCCCGCATCATGTTGATCGCTTTTTCTTCGCTCGGCTCTTCGATTTTTACCACCTGAAAGCGGCGAGTCAGGGCGGGGTCTCGTTCGAAATACTTTTTGTATTCGGCCCAGGTTGTTGCTGCGATAGTGCGCAGTTCACCGCGGGCGAGGGCGGGCTTGAGCAGGTTGGCGGCATCTCCCTGGCCTTCTTTGCCTCCAGCACCGATCAAGGTATGCGCCTCATCAATAAACATGATGATGGGTTCCGGGGAGGCTTTAACTTCAGCAATGACGGATTTCAAGCGATTCTCAAACTCGCCTTTGACGCTGGCGCCAGCCTGCAGCAATCCGAGGTCGAGACTGCGGATCGTCACGTTCTTTAACTGATCGGGTACATCCCCAGAGGCAATGCGCAAAGCAAAACCTTCAACCACAGCGGTCTTGCCCACACCGGCTTCACCGGTAAGGATGGGGTTGTTCTGCCGGCGGCGAATCAGGATGTCGATGATCTGACGCACTTCTTCGTCACGTCCCAGTACTGCGTCAATCTTGCCGTTCCTGGCTGCTTCGGTCAGGTTGACAGTAAATTTATCCAAGGCAGGAGATTTGCTGGGCGCGCCTACAGCCGCTGCATCACCGGAAGACGTATCGCCGAGATTGGTGCTTTTCGATTCTGTTGTGGTGCCCACCAGCGCACGAATGAGATCGCGGAGAGATTCCGGTGGAATTTTTTTCAGTTCACCAGAGGTAACTTCTGTGGCGCGACGCAGATTTTCATCGAGCATCAATGCGCCGAGGATATGTGCAGACGTTGCCCTGCTGTGACCATACTCTACGGATGCCAGCATCCAGGCATTCTTGGCAAGGTCAACAATCGAAGGGGAGAGGGCTGGAGCCCGTGAATTACCGGCCTTGATGCTGTCCAGTTCACGATTCAGCTGGCGGACCAGGTTGCCCGGGTTGACCTCAAATTTTTCCAGGATTGAAAGTATGTCGCTGTCAGGGATTTCTAGCAGCTTTAACAGCCAGTGTTCGATTTCAACGTTGTAATGGGTGCGTGACAAACAAAGCCCGGCTGCTCCTTCAAGTGCATTACGACAGGGCTCATTGAGCTTACCTACCAGAGATTTGAGATCTATGCTGATCATCGTTCTATCCTTACCAATGTTGTGTGAAATCGGGTTTCGCGTCGGTTTATTTTAATCGGTTAGCCGACACAGTAATTTTTAAGGTTTCGTTATTATCCTGATTCGGCTTATCGCTGGTAGAAAGCCAGGTATTCCAACCGATGATCGGATTCGGGTTTTTGCTTAAGGTGATTTTCTTCGGAATATCTCGGCGTTTTACTTCGATAATAAAGTCGTAATCCCTTTCAATACCCACATACATTCGCACCATATCATTGAGTGCCCGCAAAGCTTTGGTGCCCGGGGCAAACCGATAAAACTGCTCGCGATTGAGCGGTCCGAGGGAGATACGGATCTTGCCCTGAGCGAACCATCCTTTATGCCCCACCATCGCGGACTGACCGAGACGGGCATTCTGACCTTTAGGCAGTTGCCGTGAAGCCAGACGGGTGCGGATATCGGGAATCAGCTCCTGCCATTGTCCGATAAACTCGTGAATTTTTACCGGAATATCAAAATAATCCTGCAGAATCTGCTTCAACCCACTGGTGGTACGAACCTGTTGGGTCAACAGGCCGCTGTAAAATAATAACGACTCATCTTTTATTTGCAATCTACCCGTCAAACCCTGAGTGCCTAGGCCGATGAGAGAAAGCAGTGCTTGTGTAGAGATGTCCCGTGTCTTCTTCGGACCTGATGCGATTTTTTTTCGCTCATATTCGATAGGCAGCCGGTACTTTGTTCCAGCCTGATAGAACAGAGAAATAATGCGGTGATTGAATAAATCAAGGAAGCGCAGCAGAGATTCATCTTTCTGTTTGAGTCGTTGCAGTATCAGCTCAGTGTAGTGATACGGCATGACTCCGACACTTCCCGTCAGACTCATGAAGTTTGTCTGCATCTGCCATGAGGGAGCAGCGTTACCAGCTTCCCCGCGCTGAATAACCTGTACTTCAGCCTCGGGAAACTTGAAGCTCGGCTGGGTTTTGATACGAACGGTTTCGGTGGGTGGCGGTACGAAAAGCGCAACAGGATTGCGAGCTCCGAGCACACGGGTACCGGGAGTCAGCGTACGAGACTCCCACAGTGCAGCCCGCTCCAGCAAGCGTACAGCCTGATAGAACGAATAGGCGTGAGGCGAACGGAGCAGCTGCTCAACTACAGAAGAATTTTTTCGCCGGCTCGGGGTGGACATTTCTTAAGATAGCCTTCTTTGTTGTTACGTTTTATCAGTACACGCGTGAATGAATTAATGGAACAGTAAAGCCCAAAAAAGTGCTCCAGTACGGACGCAAACAGGAAACTGCTGCTGCCTGATGACAAAGTATCGTCAAGTACAATTTCAATCTCTATACCGCGGCAGAGCGTCGCGTGCCCGTCAATATTTAATGGTGCGCTCACAGGTCGCGCATTGAGTGACTTAATGGATTCAATCAATGCGCGGGTTGCTGAAGATTCCTTAAAGTCGTAGAGACGAAGTATTTCTTTCATCGCCTCGGTTGCATCGGGACCACCGGTAATTGATAAATGGTTGAGATTCAGGTGCGACAGCAGTCGCCAGCGTGCACCATCCCGCAATGGTGGTCGGATGGTAGCGGTCGGTTGGGTCAGACAGCGGATGCGTTCGCAGGGAGGGGCACCATTCACACATTGCAGCTTAGGTTGTTCGAGATTAAAAGGCAGCTTCGCCGGCAGGTCACGGTTGCTGCAGGTAGTGTCAATGATCAGCGTTCTGTCATCCGGCACATTGGGATTGAACTGCAGATCCACGAGATTGAGAAAAACATCTGTACCTTCGTCTCGCTCAAGATAGTTCAGCTTTGCATGGCGACGGGACGCAAACCAGAAAGCGTGATTTTCATTATCCTGATGCTCATGTTTCATGCCGTAGAACGGCAGATATTCTTTCTTTTCTCCAGAGGACGTCGAAGCTACTACTTTGTCAATCGAATGTATCTCGTACCCCAGCGGACGGCGGGTATCGGCCACTACCTGATATTCCAGTCGCGTATGGTCGATCTTGATCGGATCGGCTCGGTGGTTGAACAGATTCACGACCGGCGTGCACCCGAGGATAAAAGTGTCGGCAGAAATATTATGTTCCAGCTCTACATCAGAGCTGTTCAGGTAGATATAAAGATTTAATTCGTTAGTGGCGTCCTCGGGAATTGCATCAGCCAGGCCCTGAATATCAATGAACATGTATTTCTCAGGGAAGACAAAAAACTCTGTCAGCAGGCGATACCCGATAAATGATGAAGGCGGGTAGGGGAAAATTCCCTCATCGCTCCCGAACCCCACTGCTTTGATAACGTCTTTGCCGAGATAAACAGGCGTCGTATCGGTTTCTGACGTCGTCATTACTACGTTCTGGCATTCGTTCAGCAACATCTCGTACAAAGGGTGAATGTGTTGCGACTGCCCCTTCAAGTAAAAACGCAGCCGGTCCGGACGAAGCTCATGAAGGTTGATATCGTTGTTGAATGCCTTCAGGCGCAGTCGCAATACCCCGCCGGCACCACGCACAGAAGATGAACCCGGTGTGGTGAAGGGGCGTCCGATCAGGTTGGCGTCGACAACCGACAGTGGCAGCAGCTCAGTGGCGTAGACGGTAGAAAAACGGCAGTTCTCCCCCTGGAACTGTTCTGTTTCCAGCAAAGTGTTCTTAGGTAGTTTATAACTTCCGTCCAGTTGCTCTTCATCTGCCACAAACTGAACAATAGCCATGGAAGGAATCGGGCGCTGGTAATGGGGGAATAGGATCGTCAACAGGGCATCACTAAGCTCTGGAAAATCATCGTCCAGCTTGTGTTGAATACGGGCGTTGAGGTAGGCAAAGCTCTCGATCAGACGCGAAACGTGAGGGTCTTCGATAGTTTCGGAACTGATGCCGAGACGCCCGGCAATCTTCGGATGTTCTTTGGCGAACTCAGCACCCATCTGCCGGATGAAAGCGAGTTCTTTCTCATAATAAGGGAGTAACTCATCAGCCATGTTTTGACTCTTCCACATTGACAGTACGCGAGACAGGGTCCAGTACTGAGTCGAACACTACGATCTCCGGTGCCGGGTCGGCATAGAGAGTCGCATCAATTCGGAACCTCAAGGTTCTGTCGGTATTGTCTTTATTATCGATGTGATTCACTTTGACCGTCTTGAAACGGGGCTCATAATCACGCAGGATTTTTTCCAGATGACGGGTAAAATTCCGTTTCTTTTCGATGTCTGCAATATTGACTGTGGCCAGATCAGGCAGTCCATAGTTCAGCAGTGACAACTCCAGCTGTGCAAACTCTTCCGGGGGCTCTACCATGCGGTAGCGGGTATTTAATAAATTCTCCAGATCACGTTTGACGCTGTTGCGCAGTTCGCGCAGATGCTGGTGACGATTTTTATCCGCTTCCACCTGAATGTGCGGCTCGTCATCCAGCAAACGGTCAAGGATCGACGGGCGAAGTTCTTTTTTCTTATCTACGCGCATAGGTTGTCAGTCCTAAGTGGTTTGAACCAGTTCGGTGACCAGCTCCAGTTCGGACACCATTTGGTCCAACTGGTAATGTGGTACCAGATGAATGACACACACATATTGGCCTGGCTTGTCCGGGTGTTCAGTAACTCTTACCGAGGCCTGTCGCAGGGGATACCTGGCCTGTTCTTCCCAATCGAGATCTTCCCGTCCTGTTGTGTACTTGAATAACCACTTCGTCAGAAAATGTTCGCACTCGTCTGCAGTAATAAACGATCCGATCTTGTCTCGGATCATGACCTTGATGTAGTGAGCAACGCGTGATGCACAAAGCACGTGCTGGAGCATCGCAGAGAGTTTTGCATTAATTTCTTCGTTACGGCTGGCGCGCCGACGTGGTCGCTGCAACGATTGATTGCTGTAGAACGCACTGTAGGGAGTGTCGTAACACTGACACAAGGGTATCAGCCCAAGGTCACTCAACTCTCGCTCCAGCGTATCTGTGATGAGCACATCAGTCACCGGCTTGTAAACAATATTCGGAGCATCGGTTTCGAAACTGGCTATCGGAAAGTTGGTCAGCAGACCACCGCCAATCTGATCGCGTGGTACGCCTCGGATGTGGCCAAACCAGCCAACGTTGGCAAACTCGCGGATCAGGATGCCGGCAAACGCATAGGAAGCATTGCCCCACAAATAACCGGTTTTTTTGCCATTTTCCGGCTTTTCATAAAAGAACAGCCCTTTGTAGCTGCCTGGCTGGGTGCGATAGGGCGTGCGCATTAATACCCGGGGCAAAGTCAGGCCAATAAAGCGGCTGTCGGCTTTATCACGCAATGCACGCCATTTGATGTACTCGTCCTGCGCAAAAATGGTTTGCAGATCCAATGGCATGCCCAGCGTGGAAAAATTATCCAAACCAAAAAGCTCGCTGGACGCGCCGGCAATAAACGGGGCGAACGAAGCCGCTGCGATTTCAGCGAGTCCGTTCAGCGTAGCGATATCGTCATAAGGATGTCGGGCTGATCGCTTATGGCTGATTTCGTAATCACCGATCAGTACACCGTAGGGTTCGCCACCGGGAGAGCCGTACTCTTCGCTGTAAATTTTCTGGAAAAGCTGGCTTTGGTCAAAATCCAACGCCCGATCAATATCCTTAGCGACTTCAGCCCAGCTGACGTCGAGATAGCGGATTTTGATGTTACGGCTGCCTTCAGCCTGTACCACCAAGTACCAGAGACCACGCCAGGACGCTTCAAGTTTTTGAAAATCCGGATGGTGGATGACAGCGTTCAACTGATCATTGATCAGATGATCAATAACTGAGATGGACCTATGTATTGCCAGATGAATATCATCAGCCGATTGCAGATGTTGCCGGTCTTCAAATTCATTTATCCAATAACGCAATGCTTTCAGCGTATCGGGCTCGGCGAGAAATCCATCAAGCGTCGTGACGTAAGCTTCTTGAGAATAGAGTGTGTCGAGGAAACTAGCCTGTGTCATAGAGGAAGAGGCTGCCGAAGCACGTTGGTCGTTGAGTGCTGACACAAAATAATCCATTTCATTAACAGAAAGAGGGGGAAGTTCCCCCTCTTAAAGCAGAGTCGAACTCCAATTATCCCGCTTTGGGAATATTGGCAACCAAGCGCAGGGATGCCGTCAGCTCTTCCATCTGCAGCCACGGACGCATCCACGCCACGGCATTATAAACGCCAGGCTGGCCCGGAACTTCTCTGACTTCAACGCGGGCTTCAGCAAGCGGATAACGCGCTTTCATCTCGGCGCTGGCACCCGGACTGCCGTTAACGTAGTTGTTGATCCAGCGATTCAACCACTCTTCCGCTTCTGATGCTTCCATGAATGAGCCAATCTTGTCGCGCGCCATGACCTTCAGGAAGTGGGCGATGCGCGAAGTGGCCATGATGTACGGCAGGCGAGCAGAAATGGCAGCGTTGGCTGTTGCATCCGGATCATCAAACTTCTTGGGACGCTGAGTAGTCTGAGCACCGAAGAATACCGCATAGTCGGTGTTTTTATAGTGACACAGCGGCAGGAATCCGAGTTTGCTCAGTTCGGCTTCGCGGCGGTCGGTGATACCGATTTCGGTCGGACACTTCTGATCAACGTCACCGTCATCACTTACAAAGACATGGCTTGGCAGACCTTCAACCTTGCCACCACCTTCGGCTCCACGGATACTGGTGCACCAGCCGTATTCTGCAAACGCTTTAGTCAGTGTGGTTCCGAGGGCATAGGCCGCGTTCATCCAGCAGTAGTCATCGTGATCGGTAGCGGTATGTCTACCGTCTTCGTTCAGATCAACTTCTTCAAAGTTAAAGGCTTCTACCGGCTTGGTTGCTGAACCATAGGGCAGGCGAGCCAGTACGCGGGGCATGGCGAGGGTTACGAAGCGGGAGTCGTCGCTGTCGCGGAAGCTCCGCCATTGAATATACTCCGCTGAATCAAAGATTTTTTCCAGATCACGGGGTTTGGAAAGTTCCGTGAAGCTGTCAAAGCCAAACATCTGCGGCGCAGCAGCAGAAATGAACGGGCAGAAGCCTGCAGCGGCCACGTTAGACATCTTCGACAACAGCGAAATATCATCAGGATGAGATGAGAATTCAAAATCACCAACCAGGGCCGCATAGGGTTGGCCACCAGCGGTACCGAATTCGCTTTCGTAGATTTTCTTGAAGATCTGGCTCTGGTCAAACTCCACCGCTTTCTCGAGGTCGCGACTCAATTCTTTTTTGCTGATATTGAGCATGCGAATCTTGAGTTGAGAGCTGGTTTCTGAATTCATGACCAGATGCTGCAGTCCACGCCATGAGCCTTCGAGCTTTTGGAACTTCTCGTTATGCATTACTGCGGATAACTGCTTGGACATCGCCTTGTCAATGGCGGCGATGGCTGCATTGATAGTAACCGAAAGGTTTTTATCCCATTTGACGGTTCCTTTCATCGCTTCCTGCGTCAGGGTGCGCAGAAGCTCTTCTGTTTCATCACGCGAGGTTTGCTTGGTTGCACCGATTGCCTGCTCGAGGAAACTGACCTCTTTGACTTCGGCTTCTGCCGTTTGAGTCTCAAGTTGCTGTTCGTTATTCGCCATCTTTATCACCCTTGTTTTCACTTCCATCAATACCGAGCTCACTGGACAGTGAGGATAATGCGGTGGTGTTGCTTAATACATCTTCAAGAATGGATTCCAGATCTTCCGAGCGGTCTGCCTTGGTCAGGAGGTCGCGAAGCTTATTGCGGGTTTCCATCAGCTTCTTGAGAGGCTCAATCTGTTCGACGATTTTGTGCGGTTCGAAATCTTCCATGTTTTTAAAGTCGAGATTGACGGACATTTCGCTGCCGTCACCTTCCAGCATGTTCTCAACTTTCATGCGTAACTGAGGATTAACCTTCGACATGATATCGTTGAAGTTGTCGCGGTCGATTTGTGAAAATTTGCGTTCTTTGAGGGTTTTTTTACCATCAGCGTTATCGCCGGAGTAATCGCCCATGACGCCCATCACAAATGGAATTTCCTTTTCAACGATAGCGCCATTTGTCTCAAGGTCATACGTAATATGAACCCTGGGTTTTCTTACGCGTTTCAGTTTGTCGTGAATGCTATCGGACATGATCCCTAATCCTCTTGGCTAGGTGTGTTGGTTTTAATCTTCATTACTTTTTACGCCAGTGAGCTCACTGTAGCGCTCTCGCGATGAAGAGTCTGGAATGAGCTCAACGATGAGTTCATTGAGCGGCATGTTCCCCCATTTTACAGCCTTTTCAAGGACGTAGGAAACGGGGGAGTGGGGTTCAGTCTTGCGGAAAAATTTCGCAATATCCAGTAACTGCTTAAAAGCGGCTTCGCGGGAATTGATTGCGCCTACACTGACAGCGGGCGCTGCCGGCGCTCCGGCAGGAGAAGGAGTGTCAGTGGCACCTTCTTCAGCGGGTGCTTCTTCAGCGGCTATCGGCAACTTATGTTTGCCGAGATGGCTGATGGCCCCGCGGCATTCTTCCAGGATGCTGATGATGTTGCGTGTGGGCGGCGCTTCTTCGCCACTGCAACGTTCTTCCAGCAATTGATTGATCTTGCGATAGGTGGCGATCGCGTCGGTGACGTCGTCAAGCAGGTCGACATAAAAGGCCTCGCTCGATTCATTAACGGCCCGTTCAATGTCTTCCAGGGTAAAACCGAGTTTCTCGGCTTTGCTGTTGCGGATGTCTTCGCTCGCCGAACGCTGTATATCAAGCGCTTGCTGATATTGCCAGAAGCTGAATGGACCTGGGTCCTGGCCTTCGGTAATAGGTACTTTTCTGATGGGAGGGATCAAGACACCTTCGGAGCCTTCGCCGTTGAGTCCCGTCAATGAGGCAGTGCGGAACGCCATCCCGTCCTCATCATCGGGCATCGGGTAGAGGTTGTCCCAGAAATTTTCTATCAGGCCGAGAATCAAGTGAAATGCATCACGCAATCCTTGAAAGCCGTGTCGACGAACCAATGCTTCTGTGAACCAGGTCGCAATTTCTAAATCTTTGCTCTGTTTGGTGAGAATTTCCGGTGCGAGAGAAATAATTTTTCGCCAATGTTCATCCGCTTCGGATGTATCACCATCATGTACGCTGCTTCTTTCTGCAGCGCGCGCGGCTGCTCTTGCAGTTTTGATGCTCTGATAATTTGAAGTGGGTGATGAGTCCTGGCGAACGTCGTTTCCCGCAGGCGATTCGCCGTCGATAGGGGCCAAAAGGCTGGCCAGGTCGATGATTTCAGGTGAAGCCATTACATTCCGATCCCTTTAGAAATGCTTATTTATTAGCACAAAACCATATGTTATGAGTGTACATCCAGTGCTGCTTACTGCCGGCTCTCATACTGTGACAGAGTTCTAGGAGCCCGAATTTATATTCCTCAAACCAAGGTTATTTTATGTTGATGTTGCCGCCAAAGAAGTTAAGCTAGCACAATCAGCGCCATAAATTAACAAGTAACATTGTAAATTCATAGTCATTTAAATGTTTGGCTTGTTAACCGGGCGGTGGTATGCACTTTTGGCGACGTGATATTATTTGGAATTGCTTCGCGAGGGATACTATACTGCGCGACCCAGCTTCGGATTTTATGACCGCAAGCTATTGAAAACCCATATGATTTTAAAAAAGACGGACCGTTTCAGGATGATAGTCGAATGGCTTTACAGATCACATTGGTAAAAACGCCGGGAAAGGTTTCTGTATCCAGGACAAATCAGACATTCAATGAGCAGGGAGGTACTCTCGGGCGCGCGGAGAGCAACAGCTGGGTGTTGCCCGACCCGGACAAATTCCTGTCTTCCTGCCATTGTGAAATTCTGTGTGAAGCTGGTCACTATTACATCCTCGACTTGAGCACAAACGGGACCTTTTTGAATGACTCTCCGGAGCCCTTGGGAAAAGGTGTGAAAGCGCCGTTGAATGACGGTGACTTTTTTGAAATCGGCGATTACCGCTTTTCCGTCAGTGTCACAGCTGGGCAGCCGTTTGGTACGGATGCGACCTTTGCTATGGGGCAGGGGTCATCGAGCATAGATGACATCTTCGGCTCACCACTGCCAAGCCATTCATCCGCAGACCCTTTCAGCACTTCAGGCAGCATACCGGACGATTTTTCCCTTGAGCCAGACCTTGATGTCGACCCACTTGCGGCCTTGGATAAGGCGCATGGGAACTCTTTGCAACATGCAAACTTGCCAGAGCAGGGCGGCTTTGATCGGGATCCATTGTTCTTTGGCAGTGGTGGCGGCAGTCCCCTGGACCCTTTCGCGACAGATAACCGGCCTTTTCCCGGCGGCAGCCAGCTGGATTATTCGCCGGGGCTGGATCAAGCAATCAGCTGGCCGGAGTCAAGCCAGGAGAATCTCATTCCTGAAGATTGGGAGGACGATCTCCTCGGTTCCACCCCCTTACCAATCCCACCCGTCTCAACACCCGTGCCGACACCGGTGAGCGAGGCAGCCCCAGAGCCCAAGCCGGCGGTACCACACCCACGGCCTCAGCGGCCGGCACCTGCGGTGCCCGAGACGGCCTTTCAGCCGATCGAGCCTCCGGCAGCTGCTCAACCCGAAGCACCAGTTCCAGTGGCTCCGGTTAAACCAGCTCCAGTACAGCCGCAGCCTGTCTCTCCGACATCTAGCGCTCCATCATCAGCGGACCGGCGCCTTGTTACAGCAATGGGATTGGATGTCAGTCGGCTCTCTGATGAACAGATAAACGAAATCAGTGTTATGGCCGGCGAGCTCATGCGTGAGATTGTCGACGGCATGATGCAGGTGCTGCGTTCCCGCACCAGCATCAAAAACGAGTTCCGCATGAACGTCACCACGATTCAACCCGTGGAGAATAACCCACTGAAATTCTCCGTAGGCGTTGATGATGCGCTGGAGAATATGTTTATAAAGAAAACCAACGCCTATAAGAAGCCAGTTGACGCGTTCCGCGAAGGCTTTCAGGAAATTGCTGAGCATCAGATCGCGATGATCGCAGGCATCCGTCACGGTTTTGAACGCATGATGGAGCGATTCAATCCGGAGAATCTCGAGAAAAATTTTAATAAGCAAGGTAAAGGCGGGGTTATTCCCGGGATACAGAAGGTTAAATACTGGTCCAGCTACGGAGAATATTACTCAAGCTTTGTCGATAATATGGAATCCTCGTTTCAACATTTGTTTGGCAGTGACTTTGTGAATGCCTATGAGGATCAGTTACGCAAGCTGGCTGCTGCGCGTAAGAAAAATAATTAATTTCAGATCATTACAGATTACGGAGAGATTGTTATGTCATGTGCACGTTCTATTCGAAGCCTTTTCATACTCACGCTGGCTGTTCTATCAATTGCAGCCTGCTCCCCCTCCAAGAACCGCGTCGGAGGAATGCTGAATCTTGATACGGATTTAAAACTGACGTTTGAAGTCGACAGCGATATCAATCCGGATGAAAACAACCGTCCATCCCCGGTTTTTGTACGCTTCTATCAGCTTAAATCACCTACGGCCTTTAACAAGGCTGACTTCATTGATTTGTACGAGCGTGATGAAGAGTTATTAGGGGCAGATATCGTCAGCAGACAAACGCTCAAGCCTATTGCACCAGGAGAAGTCCGTACAGAGCGTTTTGTGCTGGAGAAAGGTGTTAATCAAATAGCGCTTTATGCAGAATTTTTCCAGTACCGCGGTTCCAATTACAAGGTCATTGTTCCTGTTACGGAAAATAACATAATCCGGAATGCGGTCACGGTAAAAATTTCCGGTACGAGCATCTCCATAGCAAAAAAATAAATCCTTATTGAATAACCCGAGCGTTATTGCAGCGAGAATATTATGTCATTAGACAGCAGAGTGGTTTGGTCTGAAGGAATGTTCCTGAATCCTCAGCACTTCCAGCAGCAGGATCGGTATATCGAGCGTTATATAGACAGTAAATGTTCTGCCTATGGGGCCTATGGTTGGGGCGTTCACGAATTTGAAGTTGATCAGCAACTATTGAAGCTCGGAAAGATTTCATTGTTACGTGCCAGTGGCGTATTCCCGGATGGCACACCCTTCAATTTTCCTGAAGTTGATGATGCTCCGCCGGTTTTGGAAGTGCCTGCTGGTATTCATAATTGTGTTATTTATCTGGCTGTTCCGGTTCGTCGCCCGGGAGCCGTTGATGTACTTCCTCAAGATAATACCCAAGGGCTTGCGCGATACTATTCGAACGAAATCCAGGTGCGCGATGTAACCGTAGAGGGAGGGGACAGCCAGTCTCTTGATATTGCCAAGCTGCGCCTTCGTCTGCTGTTGGAAACGGACGATCTAAGTGGTTACGCCTGCATAGGTCTGATCCGCGTAGCTGAGGCACGCGACGATAAAGATATCCTGCTGGATGAGCAGTATTTTGCCACCTGCCTTGACTGCAAAGCAGTACCGCGTCTGGCTGGCTTCATTCCTGAGCTGGCCGGGTTGCTTCATCACCGTGGCGAATCCATCGCCGGCCGCCTGGCCGATGCCCGTCGAGGTGGTACGGCGGAGATTGCCGATTATATGCTGTTACAGCTGGTCAATCGGCTTGAACCTTTTGTTAATCACATGGCTAACATCAAAGGCCTGCATCCACTTACGCTGTATTCTGAGTTCATGCAGATGGCCGGCGAGCTATCAACATTTGTCACAAAGACCAAGCGACCGCCCAGCTTCCCGGTTTACCTTCATGACAATCTGCAGCAGACCTTTACACCGGTGATGAGTGCGCTGCGCGAGTATCTGTCCATGGTTTATGAACAGACGGCGATCGCGCTGAATCTCGTGGAGAAGAAATATGGTATCCGTGTTTCGGAGATTACCGACCGGTCGCTGTTGTCCTCTGCCATGTTCGTGCTGGCTGTTCGCGCAGATGTTAAAGATGATGTGATTCGTTCTCGTCTGCCTGCACAAATTAAAATCGGCCCGGTGGAGCGCATCCGACAGCTGGTCAATGCTGCCATGCCGGGCATTATCATCAAACCTCTGCCTGTGGCTCCACGACAAATTCCTTTCCGCTCCGGATATACCTATTTTGAGCTGGATCGTCACAGTGAGTTTTGGAAAGAGCTGCAGCAATCCGGCGGTTTTGCATTGCACCTTGGGGGAGATTTCCCAGGTATTGAAATGGAATTTTGGGCGATACGGCAATAACGATAACGCGATATTTTCAACGTGAAGTTATTTGGTTTCACAGTTAATGAGTAGCGCCTGTCGCTGCAGGACAGTCTCCTCAGTGAATATTGGCTGATGAGAGTCCTTCAGAATGAACCTGATAAAAGGGAGCAAATGATGTCTCCGGACGATTCTGATAAAACAGTTTTCAAACAACCCACACCCGGTGGTGACCGTACTGTTATGCGTCCCATGCCCGGTGGGCGGGGCACAGGGTCACAGACCCATGTCCCGCAGCCGAGTATTCCGCAACCGGGACGGGCTTCAACCGCACCAACGTCGCGACCCCCACTGGATGCCGGGGCTGCCTACTTCCGCACGGATCAGGGTTTAAACCCGCTAGTTAATGCGGCGTCTACATTAATCGCTGTGTTTGAAAAAACCCGTCAGTCGCTCAGCCATCCTGACGTGGGTGGACTGCATCAGCGCTTGGTCAATGAAGTCAAAGCCTTTGAGGCGCGTATTCGCGATCAGGGCACACGGCAGGAAGTTATCCTCTCCGCGCGCTATCTGATGTGTTCTGTGCTGGACGAAGCCGTACTGAACACTCCCTGGGGGAGCGAAAGCGCCTGGGGACAGAGAACACTTTTGAGTGTCTTTCACGGTGAGACATCCGGTGGGGAGAAATCATTCTTAATCCTTGATCGTATGCGTCAGACGCCCGCCGATAATCTGGATATTCTTGAACTCTTTTACATCTGCCTGAGCCTCGGATTCGAAGGTAAGTATCGCTTGATGAGTCGCGGACGTGATGCATTGGATCAGATTCGCGAAGAGCTGTTTGCGATCATCCGCCGTCATAGAGGTGACTATGAACGAGCGCTTTCACCTCGCTGGCAAGGTCTTGGCAATACCCGCAACCCTCTTACCGAATATGTCCCCATGTGGGTAGTGGTTGCGTTAGTACTGGTAATTCTGTTCTTTGGCTATTCAGGCTTCCGCTACTGGCTATATGTATCAGCAACACCGGTAACCGAAGAGCTGATTAACATTTCGACAGAAAACCAAACACCCTAGTTTTCACCCTGGAATCAGGCGTGGCTAATGGCCGGGACCGCCGTGGAGTATTAAAGAGATCAGGTTTTTATGAAAAAAATTGGACGTTTTTTTACCAACCCCATCGTCATATCGATCTTCGGTTTACTGCTGATTTCGCTGTTGATCTGGTTTGCTGGTCCTCATATCAAATTTGGAGAGTCCAACACAGCACCCTTAGGCAGCGTTATCGCTCGCCTGGTTGCCATCATGGTAATCATTGTCCTGTGGGGACTGAACAACCTGCGTATCCAGCTGCAGAATAGCCGGAGCAATCAGTCACTGGTAGAGGATCTACAGCAGAACAATAACGATTCGCAGGCCAATATTGTTTCTGAACAGGCATCCGAAGAAATCCATCAGATCAACCAGCGTTTTACGCAGGCACTGGCCACCCTGAAGAAGCTAAAATTTAAAGGCAAAGGTAAGAACAAAGCGCTGTATGAACTGCCTTGGTACATCATTGTTGGCCCGCCGGGCTCGGGAAAAACTACCGCGCTGGTAAATTCAGGGCTGGATTTTCCCTTGGCTGAGCAATTTGGTAAAGGTTCATTGCAGGGAGTAGGGGGAACCCGGAACTGCGATTGGTGGTTTACTAATGAAGCCGTCCTGATTGATACCGCCGGCCGCTACACTACTCAGGATAGTCACCGTGTGGTGGACAGTTCAGCCTGGGAAGGTTTTCTGAACCTCCTTAAGCGGAATCGCCGCCGCCGCCCTATCAATGGCGCTATCGTAGCCATCAGCTTGCACGACCTTCTGATTCAAACAGAAGAAGAGCGGATTATGCATGCGAAGACAATTCGGATGCGTCTCGACGAGCTGATGGAAAAACTTGAGATTCGCTTTCCGATTTACCTGCTGTTCACCAAATCGGATCTGGTCTCGGGGTTCAGTGAGTTCTTTGAAGACCTCGGTAAAGAAGAGCGCGATCAGGTCTGGGGTATTTCATTGCCAAATGCACCCAAGCCCGCACAGAGCCCCGATTTTGACTTTCTGCATGAGGAACTGCGCAACTTATCCAGTCGACTTTACGATCGGGTGTTATGGCGCATGCATCAGGAGCGGGATGTAAAACGCTGCGCTGCGATTGAAGGCTTCCCCCAGCAGATGGAAAACCTCAACACGATCGTTGAGTCATTCGTTAAACAGACTTTTGTGCAGAACCGCTATCAATTCCAGCCTTATCTGCGCGGTGTGTACTTCTCCAGTGGTACTCAGGACGGTACCCCTATCGATCGATTGATGACCTCGGTAGCTGCTAACTTCGGCTTTGCCCGCGACGTGGCTCAACTGCCCACCCAGCGAGGCAAAAGCTTCTTTATTTCCCGCCTGTTCCGCGAAGTTATTTTTCCTGAAGCGGAGCTTGTCGGGGTAAATACGCGTTATGAGCGTATTATCCGATGGTCTCAGCGTGTTGCCTACATTGGACTCGCTGCACTCACGTTAATCGTCATCCTGGTATGGAGCGGCAGTGTTACACGTAACAAGATGTACATGGCCGAGGTTAAAAATTACGTCGACGAATACAAAGAGGAAGAAAAACGCCTGAGCCGCTGGAACAGCGATATCCGCACAGTTCTTCCCTCGCTTAACGCACTGGCCAAAGCCAGCATTGTATATAACCAGGAGAATCATCCGTGGTTGTCCGGCATGGGGCTTTACGACGGCCGGGTAGATGCCGAGGCGAACCGGAGTTACGAGGTCAAATTAAAGACCCTGTTTTTACCAAAATTATTGGAAACGCTCGAAGCCACGTTGCGGCAGGGCGATCCGGAAGGCGATCTTTATAACACCTTCCGGATCTATGTGATGTTTAACAAGCTTGAGCATATGGAGAAGCCGATCGTTAAAGAGTGGTTTGAGACATACTGGGATAAAAACTTTCAGGGTGAAGGCACTCGTCGCCAGGAGTTGAAAGCTCACTTAAACGCTCTGCTTGAGCATGATCTGCAGCCGTCGCAATTAAATGAGCAGCTGGTGGCGCAAACCCGCGCGTCGCTGCTGCGTGTGCCCGTATCTCAACGTGTTTACAGTCGAATCAAGTCACGGTCTGAGTATAGCCAGCGTATCGACATGCTGAACTTCTACGGTGAATCCGTGCGTTCAGCTTACAAGATGGATGAGCGTACAAAGTCTGCGTTGTCGATTCCTGCTCTGTACACTATTCAGGGCTACAAGAATGTCGATTTCTCTGTCGGCTCACCCGTTGTCTCTGATGTCATTAATGAGCGCTGGATTCTTGCAGACGAAAACGACAAGAATGTCGATTTCATCAATCAGGATCTCGGGGAAATCAGCGAGCAGGTAAAGGAACATTACCTGGCTGATTACACCAAAACCTGGACAAATATTTACGACAATCTTCATATTGCCGATTTTTCCAGTTTGCGGGAGATAAACGATGTTCTCACCAGCATGGTGGATCCGGTTTATTCGCCCTTGTTGTCTGTATTGCAGGTGGGTAAAACCAATACACAATTGACACCGCCGCTGCTGGATAACATTTCTGATAAGCTTCAGGATGGCAGCAAGACAGATCGAGCCGTAGATTATCTCTCCACTCGCGTCGAAGGGACGGTGGTTGATAAGCGCTTCCACGAACTAAACCTGCTGCTTCGCGAATCTTCTCGCGGGCCCGCACCAATCAATGGCACCATGCAGCGTCTGGAACAGCTGAAAGAGTTTGTTCAGGAGATTACGCTGGCGCCGGACCCGAATCAAAAATCTTTTGAAATCGCCAAAGCCCGTTTCCAGAGCGGGGCCGCCAACCCCATTACCGCACTGCGGGCTTATGCCAAGTCGACACCTGAGCCTGTTCAGCGCTGGCTGACCTCTCTGTCCGATGAAACCTGGCGACTCGTTTTGCGCTCCGCACATCAATATGTCAACGCTGAGTGGCGGGCACGGGTGTATGGTCCTTATGCTCAGGGTCTGGCCGGACGTTATCCATTGAACCGTTCATCAAATGACGAGCTGGCTTTGCTGGACTTCAGCGCCTTCTTCAAACCTCAAGGGACTATCGATCAGTTTGTGAAGGAATTTATGGATCCCTTTATTGAAACCCGTGGAAGCTGGGCTAATCGTTCTGTCGATAACTACAGCATCGGTTTTTCTTCGACAACGATTACGCAACTCCAGCGAGCGGCGAGCATCCGCAACATTTTCTTCCGGCAAAATCCTGAGACGCCCAGCATCAATCTTGAGCTGCGTCCATATACTATGAACCGCGAAGATGCTCTCTTTACCCTGGATCTGGGCGATCAGCGGGTAACCTACAATCACGGGCCCAAATTCTGGAAGCCGGTGGTATGGTCTGGCGATAACGACGGTCGTCGGATTCGCGTTATCTTTGAGGATCTGAATGGCTCTACCTATGATCGGGCGTTCACTGGCCCATGGGCCTGGTTCCGTTTGATGGATGCCTCGGAGATCAAAGGAACGACCCAATCCAATGTGTACTTGATTACCTTCAGTGTCAGTACAGGCGGTGGCGCTGCGGCCCGCAAGATTACCTATGAAGGTAAAGCGACAAGTGTTCATAACCCGTTTAAAAATGATTTATTGGGTTCTTTCCGATGCCCGGAGTCTATTTAAATGAACCAGATGAGACCAGTTGGACTGTTCGGTAAGCTGCCCGCCCACGGCGATTTCATTTACCGTGACCTGCCCAGTAATTTTATAAATACATGGGACGCATGGCTTCAGGGCTTTGTGGGTAGCTCACAGGAGCAGATCGGTGAAACCTGGTTGGATATTTACCTGACGAGCCCTATCTGGCGCTTTGCGTTCTCCGAAGGTGTCATTGATCAATACGTCTGGGCCGGCATTATGTTGCCCAGCGTTGACCGGGTAGGGCGGTATTTTCCATTTTCCGTGGCGACGCGCCTGCCGTCCGGATTAAATCCTCTTGAGCTGATCAATCAGGTTCAATGGTTTGAACCTATAGAGGATGCAGCCCTAAGAGCACTGGAAGGTCAGCTGCACATTGATGATCTGGTCGAAGAGATCAATCGTCATCGTCTGGATCAGTCCTGCTTATATACACCGGTTGGCCCCGCCACAAACCCGGCAGGTTCGGTGATCAAAATGGATTTCGAGGAGCAATCGCCACGCTTCATGTATTCCTGGCTGCTTGATGCCTCACTGCGTGAGAGCCTGTCGAGTTACAGCGTCTGGGCCACCTTGGGGTCGCAACAGCTGGAACCTTGTTTATTTTACTCCCGCGGGCTTCCGCCAATGCGTGGCATTGCTGCCATGATGGATGGTCAATGGGATTCTCGGGGTTGGCACGAACCCTATCGATTGAAACCAGTGCAGCAATAATGCATGCGTGCCATTCTCAGCGGAAACAACGAATGACTGATACAACATTCAGACGTCCCATTGTATGGAAAAGCTGCGCCCGCACCGATGTAGGTGTGGTACGAGCAGTCAATGAGGATGCCATCTTTGAAAACCCTGAAATCGGCCTCTGGGCTGTGGCCGACGGTATGGGAGGGCATCAGGTTGGTGATATCGCCAGCAGTAAAATTGTCACGGCACTGGAATCGATAAGCGAACAGGAAAACCTGAGTGCTTATGTCGATGCGATTGAGGATTGCCTGATCGAGGCCAACGACAACATGCTGGAGTACGCCCAGATCATGTTTGAAGAAGGCACCATGGGCAGCACCCTGGTAGCGCTAATCATCAAAGGTCGGATAGGGGTTTGTTTATGGGTGGGCGACTCCCGCCTCTACCGCTTCCGTAACCAGCAGCTGGTACAGATCTCCCGGGACCACAGCCAGCTGGAAGAGATGATTGAGCTGGGCTTGATCTCCCGCGAAGATACTGAAAACCATCCGCAGCGCAACGTAATTACCCGTGCTGTCGGAGTTGAAAGCCCGCTATATGTCGATATCAATGTTTTTACTACGCAGGTAGGCGATACTTTCCTGCTGTGCAGTGACGGACTCTACACAGCAGTCAGTGATGAAGATATTTACCAGGCAATGATGGTGCGGGACGTTGAGCAAAGTGTAGATGTGCTGATTAATAAAGCCCTTGAAAACGGTGCACCGGATAATGTTTCTGTTATTGTGGTGCAGGGTCATCATGGCAAGGTTCCCTCTGCGGATATCGCTCAAGGATAGAATGAACGTAAAGTGGTTGTAAAAGATGAATAACCCGGGTGACAGCGACAAAACACGCATTAAGGTGCCGGTTAATCCTAATAACGATGTTGAGGATAAAACCCGCTTTGCACCTCCAAAAAAACCTCAACCAGCATCTGTTGAGGGGCTGGACAAGACTCGCCTGAAAACACCTCTCCCTGGTGCAGGTGCAGATAAAACCCGTGTCAAATCCGCGACAACTGCCGTAGAGAACGCTGATAAGACTCGCGTGGTTCCCCCGAGAAATGTTCCTCGTCCGGATGAGCGTCCGGACAAAACCCGCTTTATTCCCAGACGGCCAGCGCCATCACCGGCAGTAAAGAAGGAAGTAAAGGACCCGGATGTTACCCGAGTCGCCCCTGAGCAGCCGGTAGAAAAAAATGAACCTGCCAGTGAATATGGGATTATCAAAAACCGTTTTGTTTTTGAAGAACTTCTCGGTGCGGGCGGTATGGGGGTTGTTTATAAAGCGAAGGACCTGCTGAAAGTCGAGGCGCAGGACCGGGATCCCTACGTCGCTATTAAGGTATTAAGTGATGAGTTCAAGGCGCATCCGGAAGCCTTTATCGCACTGCAGCGTGAATCGCGCAAGACGCAACGCATCGCTCACCCCAACATTGTAAACGTCCATGATTTTGACCGTGACGGCGATACGGTCTTTATGACCATGGAATACCTGGACGGTAAACCACTGGACAAACTGATCAGCCAGTACCGTTCTATTGGGTTGCCCACCGAAGAGGTATGGAAGATACTCAATGGTATCTGCTCAGCGCTTATCTATGCCCATGGGCAACATATCATTCATTCTGACTTCAAGCCGGGCAATATTTTCGTCAACACTAAAGGTGTGGCCAAAGTCTTCGATTTTGGTATTGCCCGGGCTGTTGCCAAAGCGGAACACCGCGAAGAAAGTCATGATGATCGCACCGTATTTGATGCGGGCAATCTCGGTGCGCTGACACCAGCTTACGCCAGTCTGGAAATGCTGGAAGGCAAGACACCGGATGTGCGCGACGATATTTACGCACTGGGTTGTATTGCTTACGAGCTGTTTACCGGCGAGCACCCCTACAACCGCGTTCATGCTGACGAAGCAAAACGACAGAAACTCAAGCCCAAACGCATCCCAGGTCTCACCAAAAACCAGTGGCGAGCCATCGAGCGAAGCCTGGCGTTTGACCGTGAAGATCGCACCGAATCTGTTGAAGCCTTCTGGGAAGAGCTCAATCGCAAGAGCGGCCACACCGGAAAAATTGTTCTGGCTCTGCTGGTACTACTGGCGCTGGCGGGTGGAGCCTATTACAAGTACAAACCTGTTCCGGAGGCAGGCCTGTCAGAAGATCAAGTACGGAGTCAGATCGAACAGCAATTGCGCCGAGAAATGAAGATGCAGGCCGTCACAGATCTATATGCTTCGGCCCTGTTCACACCCCCCTGGGAAAAGCAGTTATGGGACGAGGTGCAGGAACTGCGCCAGTTGCTGGGCAAGGATGACACCTGGCTGGTTGAACAGGAATCCAATATCTACCAGCTTTATCTCAAGCAGATTGAGCAAGCCTTAACAGAAGGTGCTCTTGAAAATGCGCAGCTATGGACTGTTAATGCAGGGCGCTATACGGAGGATAAACAGACTCTCGAGATGCTCGAAGCGCGTATAGCCCAGGCGCTGGAAGATAAGAAGCGTTTTGAGGAAGAACAGGAAAAGCAACGGGCGTTGCTTGCACAGGAACAGCAGCGTGCTGCCAAGGAAGCGCAAACAGTTGCCGAGCGGAGATCAGCCTTTGAGGTGGGCTTGGAAAACGTCAATAAACAGCTGGCCTGCCGCAGCAATATCGATATGAAAGATTTCGAGATTGCCATTACCAAGTTGCAATCTCTGGACTCCGCTCGCTACAAACGCGAAGAACCGCGTATTACACGTTCTCTCGCTCAGTGTATTGAGCGGATTGGTTCATCTTTCCCTGAACGGGGTGAAGCGGCCAAGGTACAGGCTATGCGCCTGTTCCGGGGTAATGCCACTATTGCAGGGATCAGAATCGTACCCAAAGATCCCTGCAGCACCTCATTAGCTGGACTGGGCGCCCGTGGGATGGGAACCAGTTGCCGCGACCGGATGAGCGGCGTCAGCAAGGCGCCGGCTATGGTTGTTATTCCAGGAAAAGGCAGTATCAAAACCTTTGCGATCGGAAAATACGAGGTGATGATTGATGAGTTCAATGAATTCTGTCAGTCGACAAAAAGCTGTACGGCAAATACCAGTGCTGACCGCAGCCTGCCAGCCACCAACATATCTCTGGCCAATGCCAATGCTTATCTGAAATGGCTGAGCGATAAGTCTGGGCGCCGCTATCGTCTACCCACATTGGCTGAGTGGCAATATGCTGCCAAAGCCGATACGGGCCGGGTGGACCCGAACAGGAACTGTAAACTGAACTCACGCGGTATTCAGAAGGGTAATGCGCTGATTAAGGCAACCATCGGGCAGCAGAACGCCTGGGGGATGGTTAATTATCTGGGCAACGCCCGCGAGTGGGTTAATGATCGGGGCAGCCATCTCGCGGTAGGGGGCTCATTTGAGACGGCAATGGAAGAATGTAGCTTTAACAACAGCACCCGTCATGAGGGTAATCCCGATGCGATTACCGGATTCAGGGTTTTACGTGAAATAGATGGATAAGGCCCATTTCCAGTCAACAATAGTCAGGTAATTTTCGATGTTGGAAACAAAATACGCGGCACTCATCAAGAATCTGTTTCAAGAATATTACCAGCGCAATATTTCTATGGGAGAATATCGCGCCCAGCGTAAACGTATTCTTGATCAAATGGATGAAGAGTTTAACGGTGTAAAGAACAGGGACCAGAGCGATAATCAGACGGGCGACTAAGCCTTTTGACTCGGGCCAGGCTGCTCCGCAGCACAATTTAAACATTACAGTAGTACATGTAGATATAAAGGTAAAAATATGGAACTGGTAAAGTTTTTCCAATCTGGTGGTGCATTTATGTACCCGATTCTTGTGGTAATGGCACTGGGGCTGGCCATTGCGCTGGATCGTCTGTTCTACCTGTCTCGCACAGGCAAGGCAACCAACAAGATCTGGAAACAAATCAATCCGATGTTAAAAGCAAATGACTTTGGCCGAGCTCAGCAAACGGTGGCTGATTCAAGAAATCCGCTGGCACGTGTCCTGAGTTATGGCTTTGCACGTTTCAAGCCCAACGTAAAGCGTGAGCAGATCGAATCAGCCATGGAAGAGGGGGTTATGGAGGTGATGCCGGAGCTGGAGGAGCGCACACACTATCTGGCAACTTTGGCTAACGTGGCAACCCTGCTGGGCCTGTTAGGTACTATCATCGGTTTGATTCAGGCTTTTACCGCTGTTGCGGCGGCTGATCCGGCAGAAAAGGCCGACCTCCTGTCCGCCAGTATTTCTGTAGCGATGAACACCACCGCCTTTGGACTGATCGTAGCAATTCCGCTTCTGCTGTTTCATTCCTATCTCGCAACCCGTACCAGCAAGCTGATCGATACCATTGAAATGGCAGCTGTTAAATGCTCCAACCTGATGGTAGATGAGTAACCCATGAAGTTTC
Source organism: uncultured Cellvibrio sp. (assembly GCA_937958105.1). Classification (GTDB taxonomy): domain Bacteria; phylum Pseudomonadota; class Gammaproteobacteria; order Pseudomonadales; family Cellvibrionaceae; genus Cellvibrio. Next base: position 40,549 of record CALFXJ010000060.1, on the reverse strand, counting down.
CCCGGCGAAAACATCTTCAGGAAGCGGTGGAGCTTAACATCACCGCTTTCATGAACCTGATGGTTATTCTTGTTCCCTTCCTGCTGATTACTGCAGTTTTTTCGCGGATGACGGTACTGGAACTTAACCTGCCAACCTTGGATGAAGCGCAGGAAAATGCCCAGGAGGAGTTAAAGCTGGCGTTGCAGTTGGTCATACGTGAGTCCAGCTTCGATATTCAAGACGCTAATTTGGGGCTGATCCGGCGCATTGAACGTAATCCGAGCGGCGAGGACTGGAAAACCTTTTCGCAGGTACTCATCGAAATCAAGTCGCGATTTCCGGAAGAACAAAGTATTACATTATTACTGGAACCGGGTGTCAGCTATAAAACCATGATTGAAGTTATGGATCATGTCCGCAGCGCTGATGTTGTGCAGGTGGCCAGTTTGGAAACTGTAGAGCTTTTTCCGGAGATATCCATCGGAGATGCTCCCGCATTAACCATTGTTGATCCGGCACAGCAGCCTGTTCAGGAGGTGCAGCAGTGAAGATGTCCCGTCGTGCTCGCCGCATGGAACGGCACCACAAAAAGGCTAAAACACCGGCCCTTAACCTTGTGTCCCTGATGGATATCTTTACCATCCTGGTATTTTTTCTTCTGGTCAGCTCTTCTAATACGCAACAGCTGCCAAGCAACAAGGATTTACGCTTGCCAGCCTCCAGCTCGCAGACAGTGCCTGACGAAACGCTCGTGATTGCTGTTACACAGGAAGATGTGCTGGTAAAGGGCGTCAGTGTCGCCAAGGTGAGGGATGTGCTCAACAATACTGATGAGCTTATACCAGGCCTGAAAGAGGAACTGGATTTTCTGGCCGGTACGTCAAGCGCAGTGGAAGGAAATCAGGGGCGCCGGATCACGATTATGGGGGATGAAAACATCTCTTACGACTTGATCCGGAAGATATTGAATACTTGTCAGCAGGCTAACTACACCCGTATAGCATTTGCCGCTGTGCAGAAAGCCAAACCCAAGGCATAAATACATTAAAGGTTTGTTTAAGTGAATAGCAGAAGATGGACTCGGGATGGCAGTAATTACCTATAAGCGTCTTGCGCTGGATTGGCAGCCGTCAGATAAAAATTCACAAGGCTTCAACCGTCTTGCAGTGGCAGTGCTGGTTGCCATTATTATGCTGGCAGTTCTGCTGTCGCTGGTTCCTGTTCCGGAGAAAGAGCGGCGCACTCGCGTGGAGGTGCCCGACCGTATTGCCAAATTTATTAATCAGCGCGAGAAGCCTCCGGTACCGGTCCAGCCTCCATTGCCGAAACCAGAGCCTAAGCCCTTACCCAAGGTTGAGCCCAGGCCAACTGTAGAACGACAGCGCCCCAGTGAGGTGGAGCGCAAACCCTTGACCGAGACGGAAAAAAAGGCTCGTGAGGTTGCGGAACAAAGTGGTTTGCTCGCTTTATCAAGCGAGTTACACGATTTAATGGATACGTCCGCAACCAGTGCTCAGGTCGCCGGGACGCTCTCCCAGGACTCAGCCGGAGCAAATGCTATTGCCGGTCATGATGCCAACATCGTTACTGCGGGAGTTGCTGCTGGTGGCGGTGGCGTTGAGTCTGGGCGTTATACCGGCCAGGTAGGTGGGACTGAGCTGTCAGCTCGGGAGGTGGCAGCTGTAAGAAGTGGTTTGTTCGCTGATGAACCTGAAGCAGCAGACAGTAAGAAGAAAGTTGCAGCCACGCGTTCCGGAAACGGTCGTTCGGAAGAAGATGTCACCATCATATTCGACAGAAATAAAGGTAGCCTTTATTCACTGTACGAACGCGAACGGCGTAAAACGCCAGGCCTGCAAGGTAAAATTGTGCTGAGGATTACCATCGCGCCGAGCGGGGAAGTTACGGATGTAAAAATCGTATCCAGTGAACTTAATAATCCTGCGCTGGAAGCAAGGCTTATCAGTCGCATCAAGATGTTTAAGTTTGAAGCCCATGATGTGGATCCGGTAACCGTGACCTATCCAATCGAGTTTTTACCCTCATAACCTATCGGAGAAAAGGGACTTTCGATATGAGCAAGCAGGTAGATTGCCTCGTTTATGATCGAGGCCAGAACGACGTTATGCTCCTGGTCAGTTTCAGTATTAATGCATTTCAATTTCATCCTAATAACTAATTTGTGAGCCTGGTTTTTCTCAATGTATCAGCAAAAAGCATATCAGCCGGAAGATAAAACGCTTTTTTCCCGGTGGAAACAGAATCTGAGCACAGTTGGCAGCCTTTACTGCACCATGGCCGTATTTTGTTCTGCAGCAGCTACGGCGGGCTTTCTCGAAATGCCGGATACGACTGAAGTTCCGGAATTCGAGCGGGAAAGCATGCTTCTGGATATGGACATTCCGCCAGTGCGGGAACGTGATCCCGATCCGCAGGCTGGTCCGCGTCTCAACGTGAAAGAGTTCCGTATTCAGGGGTTGATCGAATATCCAGCGCTGGGGATCACCCGTGAAAAAATCATTCAGCAGGTTGAAGCAATCCGTTTCGACATGATGGATGAAGGCAAATTATTAGAGTCTGGCTACAGCCTTGAGGAGCTGAGCCAGGTTTCAGATCTGATCGCCGAGATAGAGAAAGAAACGGAAGGACGGCATGTCGGGCCGCTGGAAGTACAGCGTTTGGTATTTCTGATTCGCGAGCAACGCCGCCAGCGCGGCATCACCCTTGGCATGATCGAGACTGTTGCGAATACCATTACACGATATTACCGGGAGCGCGGCTTTATATTGGCAAAAGCCTATATCCCTCAGCAACATGTCCGTGATGGTGTTGTTACCTTGACACTGCTCCTGGGTGAACTGGGCGAAGTTGAAGTTCAGAACAACAACCGCTACTCCACCAAGACTATCCAGCGTACCTTCAAAAGCTTGCTGGCCGAACCGGTTACGAACGACCGGATTGAGGAAAAACTCTTTCTCACCAATGACTTACCTGGACTTTCTGCGCAGGGATACTTTGAACCGGGAGCCCAGGTGGGCGATACCAAACTGAATGTTAATGTCACCTCTGAACGCTGGTATGACGCTAACATCCGCGTTGATAACCACGGTTCAGATCGCTCCGGCGAATATCGTCTATACACGGATTTTCTGCTTCATAATCCGTTAGGAATCGGCGATCAGTTGCACATAGGACTGCTTGGTTCTTTTGCTCCAGAGAATTCCACCTACGGTTCTATTCGTTACAACACTATAGTGGTAGATCCCAGGATTAAATTCTCGGTAGGAGCTTCAACCAATGACTTTGTGCTGGGCAGTGGTAACTCCGAAACCCAGGGTGCCGGACTCGAAATCTCCGGTAAATCCTCCGTTATCGAGGCGTCTCTCAAATACCAGCTCAAGCGCAGCCGGGTGAAAAACTATGCAATCGGCCTTGCCGGTTCGCAGATCGAGTCTGAAATCAACCTGGGCGAAGTTAACAGCGACTTCCTCGACGATGAGGTCAGAAATATTGAGCTCTTCTATGAGTTTGATGTACTGAATGAGCGGAGCCGACTTCTGCACCAAGGTAATGTCGCGGTGCTTTCCAGCGATTTTGTTAAAGGTGCCGAGGAGGAGCAGGATGAGTCACCCGTTATCTTCTCGTTCGATTACTCAATGCTGACCTTCATGAAGGTCCCGTTCACAACTGCGGAGAGCAGGGTGGTACTGCGGGCATCCGGCCAGTATGCTGGTGTTCCCCTGGCTTCCGTCAACCAGTATTCCCTTGCAGGGCCAACGCGGGCAAGGGGTTACGTCGTCAATGAATACTATGCTGATGATGCGGCTTATGTGGGAGCGGACTGGATATTCAGAGGACTGTCCCTCGGCGGACTGAAGGTCGGGGGTGAGCGTTTCGAGAATTTCTTACAGCCATTCCTTTTTATGGACTACAGCTATGGTCGTGCTCATCCATTACAACAGGGAGGGGAAAGTACAGAGGCACACCTGAGTGACGTTGGTTTTGGATTGAAGCTGAATTATCTTGTTAATCTTCGCGGCAACCTGGTATTTGCCGTACCGGTACATGCTCGTAATACGGGTCTTGAAGATGGCGAGAAGCCCGGAGATGGAATGAACATGTATTTCGATTTTCAGTACTCCTTTTAATAAAAATATGGTGGCGCCTGTTTCATTTAAGTCAATGGTTGAAGCTGTATTTTTATGTGCTGCAGTTCTCACTTTTTGCAGCCAACCCAGCTGGAAAATAAAACCCTAGTTGATGTGTAAATTTTTCTGACTATCGTTCATTGCAGTTTTTTTTGAGTGTTATATCGTTTAGGAAAAAGCGCCATCAAAACGTTGTTTGAAAGAAGAAACTGGGCTAGCATTCGCTTATTGCACCAATTTGTTCAAGTGCATTAATGCTGAATTTAGCTTGTTAAATTGGTAATTGATACGATGCTTCAGCGGAGTAGAAATTATCGTAATCTGTGTGGTACTTAAAGCAAAGTAAGGAGAAAGTAAATGGCAATTTATGTTGAATATGAAGGCATCAAAGGAAATGTGACTGCTGACGGTTACAAAGACCACATTGCTGTCCACTCCCTTCAGTTCGGCGTTGGTCGCGGAATTTCTATGGAGCCAGGTAACCTGTCCAACCGCGAAGCAACCCGTCCGACAATCAGTGAAGTGACTCTGACCAAGTCTGCTGACACTTCAGCAACTGCTCTGTTCAAAGAAGCTGTTACTGGTTCTAGCGGTAAGAAAGTTACTATCAAATTTTTACAGACCGGTGCTGACAAAGTTGTTGAGTACATGACCTATACTCTGGAAGACGTTCTGGTGAGCGGTTACTCTGTTTCTGCTGACAGTGAAGGTGACCCGATGGAGTCTATCTCCCTGAGCTTCTCCAAGATCATGGTTAACTACAACGACTACGACAAGACTAACAAGTCTGCCAACCCGCAACGTGTTGGTTATGATCTCAGCACTGCCAAGCCGCTGTAATTTAAGTTGTTGTAAAGTAAAGCGCCCTGAAGGCGGTGTCTTCAGGGCTCTTTTCTGTCTGAGCTCGCCATATTAGATAGCGAGGCAAGGATGATCCCGACACTTCCGACGTGAAGGTCATATTGAGGTTGCTATCCCATGAGTCAACTCACTCAAGAAAATAGACTTATTTCAATCACTGACTTTTCTTTAGGAAAAGATACGTTTCTACTGACTTCTTTTGAAGGTGCCGAATACATATCCGGCCTGTTTGAATTTGAAATAGAAGTCCTCTCCGAAAACCTCGAAGTAGATCCCGATCAAATCGTTGGCAAGACTGCCACGGTGACCATTCAGAATGAGCAGGAACGCAAGTTCAACGGCTACATCAAATCATTTACTTTTGGCGAAGTTAAAGCGAACAACCTTCGTCAGTACAAGATGGTGATGGTGCCCTGGTTATGGTTTTTGTCGCAGACAAATGATCACAGAATCTTTCAGGAAAAAAACACGAAAGAAATCGTTTCTCAAATTTTCAACGACCTTGGTTTTACTGATTTTGAATTTAAAGCCGCGGGCGGAAATAAGCGGGAGTACTGTGTCCAGCATAATGAAAGCGATCTTAATTTTGTCTCCCGGCTACTTGAAGAAGATGGCATCGCTTATTATTTTGAGCACGACGATAAAAAGCACAAGCTGGTGCTCGTCGATCAGCAAAACGCATACACAGAGGTGGCAGAAACCAACCTCGAATACTCCAAAGGTAATACACCCAATACGCAGATAACCGCATGGGAACATATTTACCTGTTCAAGAAAGGTAAGTGGTCGCTTAACGACTACAACTTTAAAGAACCTAAAAAAGATCTGAATGCCAGCACCAAAACGAAAAGCCAGTTTGCTAAGAACGATAGCTTTGAGCATTACGAGTACCCGGGTTTATATGACACAACCATGGGAGCTGATCTCGTCAAGATTCGCCTGGATGCGGAAGAAGTTGATCGTAACACTGTAAGAGGCGAGAGCGACTGCAGCAGCTTCTTCGCGGGTGGTAAATTCAAAGTTGCCAAGCATGCAACTGGTTCAGAGAAAGGCAGTTACATCCTGGCCAGAGTTTTTCATAAAGCCCACGATAACAGTTATTTCTCGGGCGGGGACGGCAGTTCTGACTACAAGAACGAATTTATCTGTATTCCGGCCGATGTTCATTTCAGACCTAAGAACACCCATAAAAAACCCGTGATGAAAGGGCCTCAGTCGGCGATCGTTGTTGGGCCAGCCGGCGAAGAAATTTATATTGATGAACACAATCGAGTCAAAGTCCAGTTCATCTGGGACCGCGAAGGCAAGAAAGATGAAAACAGTTCTTGCTTTGTTCGGGTTATGCAGGCCTGGGCGGGTAACCAGTGGGGTTCCTCATTTATTCCGCGTATTGGACATGAAGTTATCGTCAGCTTCCTTGACGGAGATCCTGATCGCCCGTTAGTGACAGGTTCTGTGTATAACGGCTGGAATAAGCCGACTTATCCATCCAAGACACAAAGTGGTATCAAGACTCGTTCAACCAAAGATGGTACGCCGCAGAATTTTAATGAGCTGCGCTTTGAAGACAAGAAAGGCGACGAGCAGATTTATCTGCATGCAGAGAAAAACTTTGATACCCAGGTAGAGAACGACCAGACGCTCACGGTAGATCACGACCGGACCAAGACCATTGGTAACGATGAAAATTCATCAATCGGAAATGATCGCAACAAGACGGTCGGCAACAATCAGACCGAAAGTATCGGTAAGAATAAAACGATTGATGTTGGTGATAATCACACTGAGACCATCGGCAAAAACATGTCGCTCAGTGTGGGTAAAAATATCACTATTGATATCAATGATAACCACACCGAAACGATCGGCAAGAATATGACGATCGGTATCAGGAAAGATCTTCGTGAGACTGTTGAAGGTAAATACACTGAAACAGTAACCAAAGAATACGCACTGAAGGCAAAAACCATTACGATGGAAGCTGACGACCAAATTACATTAAAAACCGGTTCAGCAACCATCGTTATGAAGAAGAATGGCGATATCACGATATCCGGAGCCAACATCAACGTAAAAGGCTCGGGTAACGTGGTCGTTAAGGGCAGTAAGATTACAAATAACTAGAGCCATGATGCCGATTAATCATACGTCCAGCTCCACGGAAGCAGATGTTGTCGAAGGCACGCAGGAAGTGCTTCCACCGGGGGAAATAGTGCTGGGAACGCTCACAGGATTAGACGCCCAGGGGCGTCCTCTGGTGCGTTACCCGCAGTGTCCCGCCGGGGAGAGTCGTGCAGCCATTACGACTGTGGCCGTGTCTATGGCTGATGTAGGCAGGCAGGTTGCCTTGCTCTTTGCTAACGGCGATATTCATCAGCCTGTTCTGCTTGGCTTGATATACAGCCCCTTATATCAGCTGCTGGACAACTATATAGCTTCAGATAATCCGGCCGCTGCTTCAGACGATCAGGAAATTTTTGAAGAGCTTTCATTGCTGCCTGCGAAGGAACTTGAAGCTAAATCACTGATGGCAGACAGTGTGAAGGTAGATGGTAAAAGAGTCGTGATAGAGGGAGAGAATGAGGTGGTTCTTTCATGTGGAGAATCCAGCATTACGCTCCAGCGCAACGGAAAGATTGTTATTCGAGGTAAATATCTGCTCAGTCGTGCCTCCGGTGTCAATAGAATTCTCGGCGGATCAGTAGAAGTTAATTAAAATACCAGGAAGGGACCTTTGCTGAAGGATGGCCATTTCTCAAATCACAGATATTCGCTCAGTTGAGCCTGCACATGCTACAGCTTAAGAACGCAACGCCTTTTTCCGCCGCATTTGCCGTGCTTCCCAATGAGCAGGGTGTGGATACGCTGTTTACTATGGTCAAGGCGACCTTCAACATCGGTCCGCAGTGGACGCTGCACGAACAGCAATTGCCTCTGCAGGAGACTGATGTTTTTTGGGGAGACCCTCAAAGTTCCAGTTTGCGATATCCCTCGGATTACCATATAGGCAAGAGTGCCTCAGATATCATCGTCAATGGTTATGCCTGCGCCCGAGATCAGCAGCCGGTGCGCCATCTGGATGTGAGCGTTCAGGTAGGGGCGGTCAGTAAGACAGTGCGCGTCTTCGGTGATCGTTACTGGCGTCAGGGCCATATAACTTCGCCGGAACCTTTTACCCGTATGCCTTTAGTATATGAGCGCGCCTTCGGCGGAGTAGATATTGCGGACGGGCAGGTGAGAGCGGCTGAAGAACATAATCCGGTTGGTAAAGGATTTGCCGGACGAAAAACCCGGGCTGAAATGGAAGGAATGGCGTTGCCCAACCTGGAATGTCCATCACAGCTCATTCAAAGCATGGAGGAGGTTCCATCACCGGCCTGCTTTGGCCCGGTTGCAGCACACTGGCAACCACGCGTGGAGCTGGCGGGCACCTACGATGAAACCTGGCAGCAGACCCGAGCACCCTACCTGCCGGCAGACTATCAACCAGCTTTTATGAACAGCGCGCATCCTGACCTGATTTATCCCGGCTATCTTCAGGGGGGAGAAATGGTCAGCATTCGAGGAATGCATCCTTCAGGTGAGATAAGTTTTCAACTGCCACAAATCAGACTGCATAATCGCATAACGGTGAGCAACGCAGAGCATTCATCGGCGTTTAACCTGGAAACATTGCTCCTGGAGCCAAACCAGTTACGCCTGTCGATGGTGTGGCGTGCGGCCTTGCCATGCGACAAGAAAATGTTGAATATCCAGCAGATTTTTATCAGTCTGTCTCGATAAAAGAGGAACGCGGCAATGGCCCAGACAACCTTTTGTAATACCCGTGGCATCGCTCACAAAGGTAGCGGGGGAATGAGTCCGGTGTTTCCTGATGTGTGCAAGACACCTACACCCGGTGGACCTGTTCCGATTCCTTATCCCAACATAGGCAAGTCAGCAGACACCAGTAAGGGTCCAAAATCGGTTACGACGGATGGGAAGATGCCAATGGTAAAAGGCGCGCAGTACTCCAGGAGTTCCGGTGATGAACCGGGAACTGCCAAAGGGGTTATAAGCAGTGACCAGATGGGAGTATGCGAGTTTATGATGTATTCCTTCGATGTAAAATTCGAAGGCAAAAATGTATGCAGACTTGGCGATCCACTTTTTCATAACAAAAAGAATATTATGGGTTAACGATAGCAATGAATAACGCCGTTGAATCCGCTCCGAATTTATTGAGTGGTTATCTTCATTTCTACGACCAGTATGCTGATGATGCAGCGTTCCTCTGGCTGCTGCGCGACAATGCGGTAACCCAGCCGCATTATTTTTTTCATGATTTAACAGAGCTGGATGAACGAATTGATGCTTTGCTTGATGCATTGATGTCAGCACCCGAAGAGTCTTGGGAAATCTGTGAGAGAGCATTATCGACATTCCAGCAGGCCGGTGAGTCTTTCGTGGCGACTATCCTGGCCTTCAGAAGCCTGGACGTCCGTAAAATTCAAACCGTGGTTGAATATGGGCTGCTCAATACCGAGACATTCAAAGGTCTCTCCTCTGCGCTGGCCTGGCTGCCTGGGCGGCTGGTCCATTCCTGGGTTAAGAAGTTTCTAACCAGCAAAGATTTAAATCACAAATATCTGGCAATAGCAGTTTGCAGCGCACGACGCGAAGATCCGCGCGAATTTCTCACACAAATCCTGCAACGTGAGGATTGTATGAACCACGAGTTGCTCTATGCCCGCGCGTTGAGGCTGGTGGGCGAGATCAAACGGTTCGATCTATTGCCAGCTCTCCGCGCTGGGGCGATGGCAGAAAGTGATGCTGCCAGATTCTGGGCTATCTGGTCACAGATTATGTTGGGCGATAGGTCCCAGGCTGTGCAGCTGGAGTCCTGGGTCTTCAGCCACAACCCTCATCATTCCCATGCATTGGAGCTGTGCTTCTCTGCTGTTTCTACAGAGAACGCGCGTAGATGGATCTCTCAATTGAGTAAGGATTCGAAGGATCAACGAACCGCGATAAAAGCTGCAGCGACCTTTGGTGATCCTCAGGTCATCAACTGGTTACTGTCACAGATGCGCATTCCCGCCTTGTCTCGGTTGGCAGGTGAAGCATTTACCACGATTACCGGCATCGATCTGGAAGAGCATAAACTGGTGCTGGAAGATATTCCGGAGCTTGAAGAGGTGTTGCCGGATGATGGTGCACAGAATGAATCGCTGGAGCTTGATGATGATAAGAATCTGCCATTTCCTGATGTAGATAAAGTATCTGCAGTGTGGCAAAAGTATCAGCAACGATTTGCGCATGGACAGCGTTACTTTATGGGGAAAATGTTAACAGCAGATGATGCGGGAAATCATTTCAGACAAATATTTTCCGCTGGCAGGCAGCGCCAGCGAGCCCGTGCGGCACTCCATCTGGCCCTGTCCGAACCGGGACAGTTCTTATTTAATCATGCTGCTAAGAGTAATGCGCAGTAACCCGTCGATGAACGGTACTGTAGGAACACCGACTCGCGGCGGGTATAAGCTCGCCGATATCCCGGTGGCTTGCAGATGAAATACTCACTCTTTCGGGTGCCGATAGACTTCACCTCCCACAGCTTCAAAACCACGTTTCTGCCCGCGCAAATCGCGGTACACAGCAGCTCGAGCAAGCAGCATCGACACCACCGGCGCTGTCAGCAAGATAAAGAACGAGATGAGCAATTCATGAACCACCAGTCGTGATTGCGTGGTGGAAAAATAAATCATCGAGGCGATAAGTACACAGCCGGCGCCCAGTGTAATGGTGATCGCCGGTCCATGGATACGTTGGTAAAAGTTAGGCAGACGCATGAGTCCTAAGGTCCCGATAACAATGATGCAGCCACCGAGAATCAGCAGGAACGCGACGGGCAGGGCGGCCCAAGCGGGTAAATCAGCAATTTCTGTCATTCGATTACTTCTCCACGCATGAGAAATTTAGCCAGGGCGACCGTAGAGACGAAACTGGTTAATGCAATCAACAATGCGGCCTCAAAATAAATCTGGCTGCCAAACTTTATGCCCAGTACCAGGGCCAGCAGCATTCCGCACATCCACAGCGTGTCCAGCGCGAGGATTCGATCCTGAGCAGAAGGTCCTAACAGTAACCTTACTGTGCAGAACAGCATCGCAATTATCACACACGCCAATACGAAATCCATGGAAAACTGCAACAGCATCGTCATGTGGATTTGCCTCCCTCGAAAATTTCGATAAGCGGTTGTTCGTACTGAGTCTTAATAGTGTCGATCCACCACTGCTCATCGTGAAGATCAAAGACGTGCAACGCCAGCTCATGGTCCGCGAGAATTTCTACCCATATGGTCCCTGGTGTTGAATTGATCAGGCAGGACAACAGTGCCAAACCGTGAGGGTTTTGAAGGTCCAGAGGCACGCGGATAAATTGAGACTTCAAACCTTTTGCGCGGAACAGGATGATGCGGCTTACGTTAAAGCAGGAACGGATGATTTCCACCAGAGCGCCAGCCAGCAGACGGATCAAAGCCAAAGGCTTGGCAAAATAGGGGTCTTTTAAAGGCTGCAGAGGGAGAACAAGCAGGGGCAGACCCAGGGCAAGCAACAGCCCCAGCAACAAGTGGCTGGGTTCGATGCTTTGGTTTAACAGCAGCCAGGTGATAAACAACATGGACGATGTAAATGGCAAGGGCAGCCATCGTTTGATGTTCATTGAGGCTCTCCTATTGTCTCCAGACCCGCTTCATCCGGTGTTACATGCTCACCAACTATCGCTGCGGAGAGAACGCTTTCAATATAAAGCTCCGGCCGATGCAGTTCATCACTGGTTCTCTCCAGGTAAGAGAGTGTCTGCCCCGGGAACAGCGTGAGAAGTACGCACATCACGAGCAATATGCCGATCGGCAGCACCTCTGAAATATATAGCCGCGGGCGGGCCATGCCGCTCCCCCAGAAGGTACGGATGCCGTAGCCTATCAGAGCGATGATGGCCACCAGACCGGAGCTAATCACCAGGATGATAAAAAGAATGGCCAGTGTTCCGACTGCGTCATCTCCCATCGCACTCAGGATGGAGTGAAACATGCTGAACTTCGCAATGAAACCGGATAAAGGGGGCAGCCCGGCAATGATCAGGGCACAGCCAATAAACGCCGTACCTACAAAAGCCACAGCACCCGGTATGCCGATACCAACGGGCTGCTCTGGTGCTTCCTCAAACTCAAAAGCCTCTTTCGTAATCTCCAGCATCGCCTGAATTGGATTGCGGCTGCGGTCGATCAGCTCACTTAGCAGCATGAATGCTCCTACAGCCAGCGTGGAACTCACCAGATAAAACAGCAGTGCCGGTACCAATGGTCCCACCCCAAGGCCGATCGCCGCCAGCAGAGTGCCTGATGATATGACTGCAGCATAGCTGCCGAGCTGCCTGTGCTGTTCACTGGCCAGCATACCGACCGCACCGAATATCACCGTCGCAAGACCACCCCAGAACAGGATATCAGTGCCCAGTGTAGAAACATTTCCTGAGTCGTCGGAGAAAACCAGCAGCCAGATTCGCAGACTGGCATATACGCCCACCTTGGTCATCAGGACGAACATCGCAGCCACCGGTGGAGATGCAGCGGAGTAGGCAGCGGGCAACCAGAAGCCGAGTGGCCACATAGCGCTCTTAATCAGAAAGACGATGAGCAAGGTTGTCATGCCAACCTGCAACAGGCCTAATTGCGTTGCATCCAGTTCTCTGACACGTGAGGCGAGATCGGCCATATTCAGTGTGCCAGTGTGAGCGTATATCAGCGCAACACCAATCAGAAATAACAACGAAGCCACCAGATTTATGGCAACAAACTGCATACTTGCCCGAATGCGATGGATGTTATAGCCGTGCAGCAACAGACCATAAGAGGCCGCCAGCATCACTTCAAAAAAAACGAACAGATTGAATAAGTCGTGGGTCAGAAAAGCCCCGTTCAATCCCATGAGCAGGAACTGGAACAGCGAGTGAAAATGAACGCCGATCCGGCTCCATCGTTTCATTGAATAAAGCAGAGAACAGGCTGCCAGCACCACCGTAAGCAACAGCATCAGGGCGGCCAGACGATCAAGTACCAAGGCGATACCAAAAGGTGCGGCCCAGTTGGCGGCCAGGTAGACGCCAAAACTGGCGGGCCATAATCCCTGGTCGGTATACCAAAGAAGCGTGAGAGACGTTCCCAGTAACAGAACCAGTGATCCGACATTAACCGCGAACTTCAAACGGTCGCGGCTCTCGTTCAGGACGATGAGCAACGTCCCCGTGAACAGTGGTAACAGTACAGGGACCAGAATTAATTGTTGAATCCAGCTTAAGGTCATTGCGGAGGTTCCACACCATCAACATGGTCAGTGCCGGTCAGGCCACGGGAACCCAGCATCAGCACCAAATATAACGCCGTGGTGGCAAAGCCGATAACAATCGCGGTGAGGACCAGTGCCTGAGGCAGAGGGTCGGCAAAGTCAGCAGGATTGAGAGCCTCGGCATTCTCGATCAGCGGCGGTTTATCAATCCAGACCAGACCCATGCTGAAGATGAACAGGTTGACTGCATAGGACATCAGCAGCAGGCCGGTCAGGACCTGGAAAGAGCGTGGACGGAGGATCAGCCATACTCCCGATCCAAACAATACGCCGATTGCAGCAGCCAGGATGATTTCCATTAGATAGAGCTCCTTAACGAGAGTGCATCTTTCTCAGGGGGGCTTGATTGCCGGTGACTGCGCAGAGTCTGGTGGGAAAGCGCGATCAGGATCAACATGGTGGACCCCACCACTACCATGAACACACCGACATCGAACATGAATGCACTTGGCAGATGCAGCTCCCCCAGTAATGGCAGGGTCACGTGAGCGGTATGGCTGGTGAGGAAAGGGTAGCCCAGGAACCAGGCTCCCAGTCCGGTGGTTCCAGCGATGAGAAGGCCCCAGGCAATCCATTTGTATGGCTGCATCCGCAACCGGGATTCCACCCAGATAGTTCCGGCCAGCATGTATTGGAGGATAACCGCAGTTGAAAAGATAAGCCCGGCTACAAAGCCGCCCCCGGGAAGGTTATGTCCACGTAAAAAGAAGTAGATAGCAACCATCGCCATAAACGGCAGCAAAAACCGGAGGTAAACTGCCGGAATCCTCATGTAACCCAGCGCCACATGCTCGGCGGTGGTTTGCTGCACCGCCGGATCAACGGCATTGGTTTGTTGCCGAGGGGCAACAGCACTTTCTGGTGCGGGTCGGAAGCGTCGCAGCAGGGCAAATACTGTGAGTGCCACAATAGCCAGAACCGTAATTTCCCCAAAGGTATCAAAGCCCCGGAAATCAACCAGCAAGACGTTAACTACGTTGGTGCCGCCGCCTTCCGGCAGTGACTTCAGCAGAAAGAACTCTGAAATACTTTCACCGCGCGGACTTAACAGCGCAATACAGCTGACGACGGCAATCATCAGACCGCAGAACACGGCAATGAAAAAATCCCGGCCACGCCGAAGACGAACGCGCATGGGAATGTGCTCGTACAGCTCCTTTTCCATGGATGCGAGCCGTGGAGGCAACCAGCGCAGGCCCAGCAGGATCAATACCGTTGTGACGGTTTCTACCATCAGCTGTGTTAAAGCGAGATCCGGCGCCGACAGCATCAGAAATGTCACGCTTGTAGCCAGGCCGGTTCCACCAATCAACAGCAGAGCGGCCAGGCGGTGATACTTGGCGCTCCAGGCGGCAGCCACTGCGCAAGCTCCACCAATTATCCAGAGAACGGCAAAAAAGGGATCGATTGCTGATACATCCTGCAGCTGTAACTCCGACAGGAGCGGCACAATCAGCAACAGGGCACCAAGGAGTCCGATAAGAATAATCATGAACTGTGGTTGCAGGTGGCGGGTCGCGACCACCTTGAGTAAACCTTCAGCCGCCACGGTGGCATTTTGCAGGATACTGTCGAAGATCTTGATGCCCTTGATGGGATGCAGAACCGGGACTTGGGTACGGTTTCTCAAATCGAAGAACTGGCGCAAGATGAAATACAGCGTTACACCGCACACCAGAGCAGCAATACTCATCATTAACGGCAAGTTGAAACCATGCCACACAGCCAGATTGTAAATCGGTGCCCGATCCCCAAGCAGGGCGATAACCGCACTCTCCAGAATCGGGCCCACGCTCAAGGCGGGGATTATGCCGACCACCAGACAAAGCAACACGAGCAGCTCCACAGGAAAGCGCATCCATTGCGGAGGTTCGTGAGGAATCTGGGGCAGGTCTTCGGCCTTCGGACCAAAGAAGACGCTGATAAAGCGCAACGAGTAAGCCACGCTGAAGATACCCATGGCCAAGGCTGCCCAGGACATCCACCAGTTGTCTGTGCCACCGATCTGCACCGCCTCTGCGAAAAACATTTCTTTCGACAGAAAACCATTTAATAAGGGCACACCCGCCATCGAAGCACTGGCGACAATGGCCAGGGTAGCGGTAATCGGAAGCATGGAATACAAACCACTCAGAATCCGAATATCGCGAGTCTGGCTTTCATGGTCGATGATGCCCGCCGCCATGAACAATGATGCCTTGAAGATCGCATGGTTCATGGTATGGAAAATGGCAGCCACGATACCCAGCGGAGTACTGATTCCGAGCAGTACGGTAATCAGGCCCAGATGGCTGATGGTGGAGTAGGCCAGCAGGCCTTTAAGGTCGTGCTGGAAGATAGCAAAGAAGGAGCCGATCAGCATGGTGCAGACTCCCGCACCCGCAACCAGCCATACCCATTCCTGCGTGCCTGACAGCACCGGCCACATACGCATCAGTAGAAATATACCGGCCTTCACCATGGTGGCAGAGTGCAGATAAGCCGAGACCGGTGTGGGGGCAGCCATCGCATGGGGCAGCCAGAAATGAAAGGGGAACTGGGCACTTTTGGTTAACGCACCAAGGGCTATCAGAACCAGAACAGGGCGGTACCACTCATGATTGCGGATCAGATCGCCTGAAGCCAATACGACATCCAGGTCATAGCTGCCTACAATTTGTCCCAGCAGCAGCACACCGGCCAGCAGACACAGGCCTCCTGCACCCGTAATGGTGAATGCCATGCGTGCGCCTTTTCTAGCGTCTACCCGGTGATGCCAGTAACCGATGAGCAGGAACGAAGTAATACTCGTCAGCTCCCAGAAAAGCACCAGCTGGATGAGGTTTCCAGAAAGGACAACCCCCAGCATCGCGGTCATGAAAGCCAAAAGGAACGAGAAGAACCGTGGTACCGGATCCTTCGGCGACATGTAGTAACGGGCGTACAACACGACGAGGAAGCCGATTCCCAGAACGAGGATGGTGAACAGCCATGACAGAGCGTCCAGCCGAAACACCAGATTCAGACCGTACTCGGGGAGCCAAGTGAACTCATGGCGAATTACTTGACCATCCTTGATTGCCGGGAATTGCCAGGCTGCCACTGCCAACCCTGTGAGCGATACGCTGCCGGACAGCCAAGCCTCGCGGTTACGCGCGTTGGACGGCAGCAGGGCCGCGATCAGGCTTCCGACGAGCGGGAGCAGTATAAGGAGCGCTAAGATCATTTCCCGCAGTGTTCCTCCATAAGCTGAATGGTTATCTGGAAATATTAAACACCATTTTGGAACGCATTATGCAATAAAAAATGTTTGGAGTGATTTTTCTTGCATGGGTTCTGCAGAAAATCAGGAAGCGGGAATAGAGAAAAAACAAGCGGGATGGAGGGAATATAGGAGAAATGGGCGGCGCTAACCGCCCCGCTGCCACCTTATCAGATCAGTTGATCAGATGAGCCAGAGAAAATTGTTCCCGACTTTTATTCAGCTGAATCCGGGTTGCCTCAAGAGCCTCTGCCTCAGTTACCTTCAATAAGGCGTCGATAATGCGCGTGAAGTGAAGATGCATAGCTTTGCGGGCAGCATTGGAATCACGATTTTTAATTGCTTCAAAAATCGCTCTGTGCTCTTCCAGACGATGCTCTGCACCAATCTTACACACCCCATCGTAAGCGCGACGGATCTCCGCAGAATTCTCACGAATATTCCACAGCTGTTGAATGGTGGACAGGATTGCGGCATTACGTGTAGCGCGGGAGATAATCAGGTGAAACTTTCGATCAGCAACCTGTGAAGTCAGATCGCCCTCGCTGTTTTCCTGATCCATCAGATTAAGGGTTTCTTCAAGCTCTGCCAACTCTGCATCATTGATCATCAAGGCAGCGAGGGCAGCCGCTTCACCTTCAAAGATGGCGCGGGCCTGGGTAAGTTCGAAAGGGCCGATATTTGCATCGCCCTGGATTTGCTTGCGGTCAGCTACATAAACACCGGAGCCTGTTTTAACTTTAACCAGCTCCTTTACCTCCAGTGCAATAACGGCTTCACGGATAGTCAGGCGGCTGACATTGAAGCGCTCTGCCAGCTCCCGCTCCGGCGGCAGACGGCTACCAGGCGGATACTCCCCGGAATTGATCAGCTCCATTATCTCCACAACCACCTGTTGGTACAGTCGACGTGCGCTCATTGTTATTTGCTCCTAGGGTTCAACCGAATGACATTTCTTTGCATAGCTTGGCGTTTTCTCACCAACTGGTCTGACAATACTTACCTATAACATAAAATTTTGCAACTGCCTCTCTCTATTTTCTGCTGAAAAATCGACCTCCGTGGCTATTGCCGTTATTCCAAATGCTTCCTCTCATTAGCTAAATGACAGTGAATTGTCAGTTGACATGTCTGATTTTTGATGGTGTCATTGGTTCAATAAATAACTATAACCTATCAGACAATAAGAGGCTGTCATGAAAAAGCTGATCCTTATCTCACTGCTGCTGGGATTTTCCTCCTTCGCATCGTCTCAACAAACCGAGGAATTTCCGCCAGTTGACTATCCCAAGGGATACTCTGCCCAGTTAAATACCAACTATGTGACAGTAGGAGATTGGAAAGGGTTGATGGACCTCTATCTTCCTCCTCGCTCAGCTGGCCCCTCACCCGTTGTCATTAACATCCATGGTGGTGGCTGGAACAAAGGCAGTAAAGAGTCCCAACGCGGATTCGGCTCGTTTTTTAAGCGTGGATATGCCGTGGCCAATATCGGTTATCGGCTGGTGCAGGTGGCACCGGCCCCAGCAGCAGTAGAGGATGTGCGCTGCGCATTAATTTATCTGATCAATAATGCCGAAAGCCTCAATATCGATACCCAGAAAATTGTCATAACAGGTGGTTCAGCAGGTGGCCACCTTGCTCTGATGGGCGGTTTACTGGGCAATGATCGTCGTTTTGACGGCAACTGTCCCGCGCCGAAAGATGAAATTCGTGTAGCGGCTATCATCAACAAATACGGCGTCGCAGACGTTGGTGACTGGGCTCACGGCAAGCACACCAGCCGGTCTGCTACTGCCTGGCTGGGTGCCGGGGTGGATGATGTTGAATTCCGCCGCTCGGTCTCGCCTTACTATCACGTTAAAAAAGACAGCCCACCCGTATTCACCGTGCACGGTAATGCTGATCCCATCGTTCCTTATCAGCAATCTGTAGATCTCCATATAAAACTGGACAAGCTTGGTGTTAAAAATCAGTTCATCACCGTAGAAGGTGGTGGTCATGGAAAATTCCCGGATGCAAAGAAGCGGGAGGTCACCGCTTTGTCGATGAAATTCCTCGACAGCCTGGGGCTTTAGCCCCGGGGTTTCTCTCGGTTATCGCTCAATTTCAATTCTGATTTCGTTGAGGTGTCAATGAACACTCAAGCTGGCTTTTTTTCTAAGAATTGTGTCCGCGCCACACTTATCGCATTGGCCGCGCTTCCGCTTTTCTCGTTCGCCAATGATCCGCTGCTGAAAGAAAAGCCTGCCTATACCTTTGATCTGAGCCACTGGAAGATCACGTTGCCCGACGGATCAGAAAGAAACGCGCAATGGTTGCAAAGCGGTGAAACAGTTGCTGAACAGTTTTATTTCAACAGTGACGGTTCCATGGTGTTTCGCTCCCCTAACGTTGCAGGAACCACAACGAACTCCCGTTATTCGCGCAGTGAATTGCGCGAGATGTTATTGGGTGCTAGCCCAAAAGGGCAGACTAAAGGTGTTACCAAAAATAACTGGGTGTTCTCAACCTCTGATCCACAGGTCAAACAACTGGCTGGTGCCGTTGACGGAACGATGAAGGCCACGCTGCAGGTAGATCATGTTTCTACCACCGGTGCTCCGGGCAGCGTCGGGGTTGTGATCATCGGTCAGATCCACGCCTCGGATGATGAGCCTGTGCGTCTGCATTACCGGAAATTGCCGCACCACACGCGCGGCTCAATCTACTTTGCACATGAAACTCCAAAGGGAAAAGATACTTGGCACGATGTTATCGGCAGCAGGGCAAACAATGCCGAATATCCACTTGATGGGATAGCACTGGGCGAAAAGTTCAGCTACGAAATCATTGCCCGCGGATTAGAGCTCACTGTCAGCATTTATCGTCCTGGAAAACCCGAAGTAAGCAAAACCATCACTATGCACAGTGGATACAACAACGACTGGATGTACTTTAAAGCAGGCGTTTACAACCAGAACAATAAAGACTTTACCGATGACCAATCCGATTATGTTCAAGCCACATTTTATTCGCTTGACGTCAGCCATCCCTAAATAAACAACATTACTGATTTTCGTGAAGGTCATCCTACTGGGTAATATTATGAATATAAGAAAAACCATACTGTTCGCGCTGCTGAGCGGTGCTCTAACTGCATGCGGCGGAGGCGGCAGTAACAATAAAGGCCAGGCTTCCTCATCATCTGTGCCAATGCCAGGATCTTCCGCAAGCAGCCAGTCAAGCGTTGCTTCCTCACAGAGCAGCGCTTCGGCCCCAGGCTTCTGGAATATCTACGACGGCAGCTCTACACCTTTTTCCGAAGGCATAGTCAGACTGGCTGACGGTAATTTATCGCGTTTCGTTCTGGACGGTAACGATCAGGGGCGTGACGCAGTGTATTTCAATGTGCTGGGCGATGGACGCATCAGTTTTGACACAACGTCGAACGCTTTACATCAACATTACGCTGTATTTGATGGCATTGTCCGTAACGATGGTGTTTACCCCAAGACATTCACCTTGATTGCTGGTGTGGTCAGTCCGGAGCAAAGTCATCGCGTCGTGGATTTCGAAATGGCGCTGGCGGATGAAGGTGCCCATGGTGCTCGAATCAAAGCGGTTCTCCGTGCGGATGGTTCCAGCACCGGTGTACAACTGGAGCGGGTGATACCTGAAACCGATACCGCTGCTGACAGCCGTCAATATTACGGAATGGACATGAGTGTTTTTCATGTCTATCACTTTGCCATTGAGATGACTGAGCCAACCAAAGGCAGTATTCGCGTATACATTGATGGAAATCCGGAACCCTTGTCTGATGCGGATGAAGCGGTAAGTCTATTGATTAACAATCAGGAGTTGCGCCGGACATCCTCACCAGGACAAAACTATTTGCGCATCGGTGATCTGGGCGGGAGCGCTTATCAGAGCATCATTGACTGGATTATCTGGACAGATTCAGCGGCCTACACTCCGACTGAACTGCATGGCCTGTTGCCGGAAAACATCGGCTGCATCATAGGCTATGGCATGGATGAAGATACCCATGCCTGCTCATTCGACAGCGAGCCCGTTGAGCGTGAATATGACATCGATTTGAGTCATTGGAAGATCACCTTGCCCGATGGCAGCGAGCGCGATGTGCAGTGGATGCTGGCTGGCAACACCGCAGCCAATCAATTTTTCTATAACGCTGATGGTTCAATGGTGTTTCGCTGCCCGAACATCGGTGGGACCACCGCAAACTCCAATTATTCGCGCACTGAATTGCGTGAGATGCTCCGCGGTACCGACACCCGTTTTTCAACCCACGGTCTCAGCAAAAATAACTGGGTTTTCTCTACATCGAGTCCTGAAACAAAAGAAAAGATGGGTGGCATTGACGGAAATATGAAAGCCACTCTCACCGTCGATCATGTTTCTACAAGCGGAGAAGCGGGTAAGGTGGGGCGCGTCATCATCGGGCAAATCCATGCTTCCACGGATGAGCCGCTAAGACTCTATTACCGCAAGTTGCCGCACAATACCAAGGGCGTAATTTACTTCGCTCATGAACTTCCCGACGGCACAACCCGCTACGAAGAAATGATTGGCAGTCGCTCCAACAGTGCCAGTGATCCTGCTGATGGAATCGCACTGGGCGAGCGTTTCAGTTACGAAATTGATGTGCAAGGGCTGACACTCACCGTAACGATTAAACGTGATGGAAAGGCCGATGTAGTTCGGTCCATCACGATGGACAGCGCATATAACGATGATTGGATGTACTTCAAAGCAGGCGTCTATAACCAGAATAACACCGGACTGGAATCCGATTATGTACAGGCCACATTCTACGAATTAACGGCCACACATGATGCACCTTGAGCAAAAATAATCATTACCACGGGAGGAAATATCATGAACAAACTCACTATAGCCTTAATGCTTGCCGCTGGCGGCGCAACCCTCGCGGGCTGTGCCACAACCGACGAAACACCGGCAACAAGAATGGCTTCTCTATCTTATGTACCCACATATGATTTTGAAATGGATACCTTGGACGAGGTGCCCACCGGATTCACCATCTCCGGGCCAGTTGCGGTGAGTGCGGAACAGGCACGTAGCGGTAATCAATCGGTGAAGTTCACGCGTATCAACGATGAAGAAAACGTACGTGTGCGTCATCAGTTTGGTGCGCTGCCGGCTGGCGTCCTGAAGCTCTCATTGTATGTGCCGAGCGACGTGCAGGTAGATACGTTTATCACTTTGTTCCAGGACAGTTATCGCGCAGACCCTGACCGCATCATTGATGTGATTCTTCGCCCCAATGGCGAAATCCGCAATCGGCAGCCGGGCGGTCCGACAGTGGTGGGTAAATATCAGAAAGGCTCCTGGAATGATATTGAAATCGACTGGCAAAGCTTGCCGAGCAACAATACTTATCGCTTAAAAGTGAATGGCAGCTCGATTGGTCAGCTTCCAGCCGAGCGTTCAGGAATGGTTCCTGCCCGCCTGGATATTAAATACGGTTCAGGAAATTCGCCGACCGGTTCCGCGAGTGTTTATCTGGATGCGGTCAGCATTCATTAATTCATGCGACTTGGCCGATATAGATAATGTGTTGTTAATAATAACGCTAAAAGGCGCTGACGATCTCCGGACACGGGCGCCATCAACTGAAAGGTAACTTTTAATGAAAAATATTACGTTAATTCCGGCGATGCTGGTCAGCAGTTTATTGATTGCCTGTGGTGGCAGTGATAAAGGTGCTGAGTTGCCTCAACCGGGTGTCATCACCAGTTCCAGCTCAAGTGTGGTTTCTTCATCATCAGCTTCCAGCACGTCTTCAGTAACCAACAGCTCATCAAGCAACAGCAGTTCGTCTGTTCCTGCGCTGGAAGTAGCCTGGAATATCTTTGATGGTAATGACAGTCCTTTTGCAACTGATGTTATCGAGCTTGCGGATGGCTCGCGCACCGAATTTACCTTGGGTGGTAACTCAGGTGGTATGGATGCGGTTTATTTTACCGTTGTAGGTGATGGCACCTTGGATCTGGATACTTCGGCAGATGCAGGCCATCAACATTACGCTGTGTTTAACAATGTGGTGAATAACGAGGGCGTCTATCCAAAATATCTGACAGTGCTTGCAGGCATCACCGGTCCATCTGTAGCGAGCCGTGTGCTGGATATTGAGATTGCCATGGCGGATGAAGATCTTCCTGGCAGTCGATTGAAAGCGATTCTGCGTGCAGACGGAAGCAGCACTGGTGTGCAGCTGGAGCGTGCCACTCAGGGCGGTATCGATGGCAGCAGTGTTGAAAGTTACGGACTGGACATGCTGGACACCTTCCATGTGTATCACTTCACCATTGAGCTGACCAGCGCGACCCACGGCAATGTCCATGTATATCTGGATGGCAGTGCTGAACCTCTGCCCAATCTCTCGCTTGAGAATGTGGAGATGCGTCCGACCACGGGTGACGGCAATAACTTCCTGCGGTTTGGTGATGCGGGGGGCAGCGCATACGCTGCAAATATCGACTGGCTGATCTGGACGAATGAAGCCGTTTATACACCCACTGAGCTGGCAGGTTCACTGCCTTCTGACATCGGCATGATCAAAGGTTATGAGATAGGGGGTGGAGACAGCTCTTCCAGTTCATCCAGCTCATCAAGCCTGCCGGATCTGACCGCCGATTACGAATTTGAAACAGACGCATTGGGCAGCATACCCGCCGGCTTCAGCGGTAGCGGTCCGGTATATGTCAGCGATGCCAATGCGCGCATGGACAGCCGTTCAGTGCAAATGACCCGCGTGAACGATGGCGAGAATGTTAATTTCCGCAGAACCGTTGGTGATACGCCCACCGGAGAATTCAAGATATCTGTCTTTGTGCCAGAAAACATCCAGGCTGGCACCGACATTTATCTGACATTGTTCGCTGGTGGCAACTCGGTGGGACCGAACCGTGTAGCGGAAATTATTCTTCAACCCAGCGGTGCTGTGCGCAATCGGGCACCAGGCAACGTCCAGGAAACCATCGATGGTATCAGCTACAACCACGGTGCCTGGAATGATTTCGAGCTGAGCTGGACCACTATCGATACGAGTGGTGAGTACAGCCTGACCTTCAACGGTCAGTCTCTCGGTGTTCTACCAGCCGAACACACGGGCCGCATCCCGGATCGCTTTGAGGTCAAGATGGGCTCAAGCAACAGTCCGGTCAGCCCAGATGTCAGCATCTTTGTTGACAGCATCACTGCGTTCTAAATCCAGCAGCTCATGGCAAATCCGGGAGGTTTTCTGCCGGGTTTGCCGACAGATGTTCGCGCTCGGATTTACTCTTTTCTACCGGATGCTGTCCGGTAGCCTGCCGCAACCTGTGAGGTCAATCGTGTTTAACTATCTTCAAAATGTAATTCCCGTCATTGCTCTGACAGCATTAACCAGCTGTGCAACGGGAACGGGCGGGACAGGGAACCTTTCAGACCAATCTTCTGGCTCCACTGATCAGCGGGTTGTGCTATCTGCGGATGGTCAGGGCAAAACCTACGAGTTGATCAACAGGACGCTGGGTCGCGCAGCGGTTGAAAGCCCCGTATGCGACAACGAGCGTGATCAGTTCGGGCGGCGTATTACCGATCAATTTGATGAGCAGCTGGGGGCCTATGTGTTTGCATTTCATATTCGTCGCGACGTCGACGGCGATCGCTGCCGCGAGAATATCAATGATCGTCAACGCATTGAAATCAAAACTTATAACCAATCTGCCGCACATCTGGTGGCGACCCTGGGTGAACGTCATACCTATCGCTGGAAATTCAAACTGGATGAAGGTTTTCAGCCATCCCGACATTTCACCCACGTATTCCAAATCAAACCTCAGGGAGGTTCCGATCAGGGCCTGCCGATCCTGACGTTTACTCCACGGCTGGCCTCGCCGGAGCGATTTGAGATCAGCTTTAATCCCAGCGACAACCTTGGCAAAGGCGCAATCATGTTGGCCTCGGCTGATTTGTCAGAGTTCAAGGGGGAGTGGGTGGATGCCCATGTGCGTGTCCTTAATGCAGAAGTCGGCAGCCTCCATGTCATTCTCACCCGGTTACGCGATGGCAAGGTATTGATTGACTGGAGCAACGATAAGCTGGATCTGTGGCGTACCGGCGCGAATTTTAATCGTCCTAAATGGGGGATCTATCGCAGCCTGAGAACACCGGACGCGCTTCGTGACGAAACCGTCCTCTTCAACGATTTTTGTATCGCAGAAGGCGGTAATACCTGTCCCGCGCCGGAGAAAAAATAAGCCGGGGCTGTGGTGATTTCGCCGCGAAAACCAGTTCTGCATCAGGATCTTCTTAGTCAATATTACTTATAGTTATAAGTTTTTGTGTCAGACAGATTTGTAAAACTAATAGCATAAATTGATCTGATTTTTTGGTTGCATTAGGTGCAACCTCTCTATATATTCACCTATAAGATAAGTATAACGAGGAGCTATCATGCCAATTAAGCAACGGTTATCAGATAGAAACGATCAAATAACAGTATCACCCCAGCACCAGTTCATGCGCAGCCCTCTGGCGAAAGCCATTGTTTACGCAACGCTGGCCTTGCCTGTAGCGTCAGCGATGGGGCAGGGTACCGACGATATTGAAGAAGTTGTAGTCAGCGGAGCGCGAGCTACCGTTCAGCAGTCGCTGGACCTTAAGCGTCAGACCACTGCGGTAGTCGATGGTCTGGTGGCCAGCGACATTGGTGAAATCCCTGCGTTCTCTGTATCTGAAGCTATTGAAACCATTACCGGTGCCAGTGGCCACCGGCTGAAGGGCAGCTCATCAGAGATCTCTATCCGTGGTCTCGGTCCATTCCTGGGCTTCTCCACGTTTAACGGCCGCCCGGTTACTCAGGGTGGCAGCGACCGTTCCGTAAATTTCCAGCAGTTTCCAGCGGAGCTGATCAACAAGGTTACGGTATACAAGAGTCAACAGGCTGACCTTAACGAAGGTGGAACCAGCGGTATTGTAGAGCTGGGTTCTATTCGTGCCCTTGATTACGGCAAGGTAGCGACGCAGGTCAATATCAACGGCATGTACAACGACAAAGCGGCCAGTGTTGATGGCAACGATGGCCTGGGCTACCGCGGCTCCATTACGCACATCAACCAGTTTGAAACTGCCGTAGGGGACATGGGCTTCAGTATCGGCTATCAGCGTTTTGATTCCGGTAACCCCGAAGAAACCTACCTCACCAGCTCGTCCTATTACGGCTGTAACCGTGCCGCCAACCCGGCTACCCCCTCTACAACACGCTGCGCCGATGTTACCCCCCAATCTTTTCATGATGCGAACGGCGCAATCGATATGGATGAGGTCTATTTTCCGACCGGTTCCCGCACCTATCGTATGCTCGATGAATTCGATAAGCGCGATGCCGTCATGGCTTCGTTCCAGTGGCAACCGAATGATCGCTGGGATATCAATGCCGACCTGCAGTGGTCTGAAAAGTATTTCATCGAAGATCGCCATGACTGGATCATCGATGACGCCCGTGCAGGTCATTCAAACGTCGTAATAGGCACTGGCCCGAAGAACAAAGGCGCCTTGCTGTCCTACGACGGACGTTCACGCACCCGTATCACCGGTGAGCATTACAACCGTGGTGAAGATTATCTGGGCGGTGGTCTGAACGTGGCCTTCCAGGCGACTGACCGTTTAAAACTGATTGCTGATGTATCTACGTCATCGACACATCGCCTGCAGAAACAAAACGTAGCCTCATTCCGTTCTGAGTACATGGATTACACCTTTGACGGCAGCACTACGGTGCCGACAATTACGATCCACACCGACAGCTACGACATCAACAGCCCGGATACTTACGGCCCCGATGGTCGTCTCGCTGATGCCTGGGTGCGTCGTCGTACTGAAGATCGCAAAGATGACATCGTGACAGCAGGTCTTGATGCGATCTATGAACTCAACAGCACCGGTATTACCTCCATCAAGTCCGGTATCCGCCTCACTGAGCAGAAGCGCGTTACCGACAAGGGCGACGACGTAAACCTGAATTACAATGCCGTGCGTGAGCAATTCTACGGCGATGTATCTCCCCTTGAGCGCCCGAGCAACAGTGATATCTGGGCTAATGTTGCCAATGCCGGCTGCTGGTATGACCGCTTCCCGCAAGGCGACTTCCTGGATTCAGCCAGTGGCAGTAATGTCGGCGGCTCGTTTGCAATGTTCGATACGCTTTGCACCATCCGTGCAACGACTGGCGGCCACCTGGTTTCGCCTTCAGAAGATTCACGCAGCTTCGATGATGTGAATGTTAAAGAAACCACCACGGCGGCTTACGTCATGGCGAACTTTGATACGCAACTGGGTGATTTCCCCTTCTACGGGAACTTCGGTGTGCGTGTTGTGCAGACGGATGTCGAGTCCCGCGGTTACGCTCAGGATATTGAGATTGAACTAACCTCAGATGATCGCTACCAAACTGTTGGTGCAGGTATCGCAGACATTTATCGCACACACAGCTATACCGAGGTGCTGCCCAGTGCCACCGGTATTCTTGAGCT
This sequence comes from uncultured Cellvibrio sp., assembly GCA_937958105.1. GTDB lineage: Bacteria > Pseudomonadota > Gammaproteobacteria > Pseudomonadales > Cellvibrionaceae > Cellvibrio. The sequence continues at coordinate 13,377 of CALFXJ010000060.1, read as the reverse complement.
GCGCGATGATGTGTTGTTCCGTACAGCAGTTTATCGTGCGATGACGCGCGTAAATATCGAAGACCTACACTCAGGCCGCACGCTGGGTAACTTCTCGGACAATGAGCTCTTCGAAACCTATGAAGATGCACTCGACGATCTGAGCAACAATATCTCCGGCGGTAATGTGGCGCAGGATCCGCTCATGTCCTGGAACCTGGACTTGTCCCTGGAGTGGTACCAGAGCGCAGATACGGCACTTTCTGTTGCGCTCTACGCCAAGCAATTTGAAGCAGGTTTTGAAACCCTGCGCTTCGATGAAACCCTGGTGATAGATGGACAAGTTGTTCCGGTCAGCGTCCGCAAGCGCACCAACAGCGATGACAGCAGCCTGCTGACAGGTATCGAAACCACTGCAACCCATCGTTTCTCAACATTGCCAGCGCCTTTCGATGGCCTGGGCATGCAGTTGAGCTATAACTATGCTGACAGTGACTTCAAAAGTCCGGACCCGGTGTTTGGCGATATTGTTGACGAAGACGGTGTGTTGACTGCACCCGGTTTAACATCCGATGCCAATCTGTGGGGCTTCTCCCGGCACGTGGCGTCAGCGAAGGCATACTGGGATATTGGAGATTTCACCTTCACCTTGACCAGCAAATACCGTTCGCAGTACTTCCAGCCTAATGATGGTAATCCGGCTAACCGCTTTATCGATGATTTCAACTATGTCGATTTCTCGGCGCGTTACCGTATCAACAAGGTATGGGATCTGCGTTTCTACGCCTACAACCTGACCGATGAATCACAGGTGGGGCGCAGCGTTACACGTGAAGACAACGTTCGGCTGTACTCCAACTCCGGTCGTAAATATGAGCTCGCACTGCGCGCTCGCTTCTAAGGAAACAGCACTCCAGCTCGTAAGGGCTGGAGTGCTGCTGACAGCCGTTAATCACCGTATTGCTAAACTTGAGTTTGATGGATTGAGCTGAAAGTTTATCTTCTGTTTCAGTGAGCCTAGCCATGACAAAATTAACATTCCCCATCTGCAATCTTCGTCGCTTTGCACTGGTAATACTGGCACTTAGCGTTTTTTTTCTTACAGCCTGTAACACAACTGGTACAACTGATGTAGCGCAAGGCATTCTGGTCAAAGATCAGGCCTCGTATCGCCAGGCAGCCAGCAACGCAAAGCCCGGCGATACCATTGTTCTGGCTAATGGGGTCTGGAAAGATTTCGAAATTATTTTTCGCGGTACCGGTACAGCTGATAAGCCAATTACTCTGACCGCGCAAACCAAAGGCAAGGTCATCATCACCGGCTCGTCCAACCTGCGGATATCCGGCGAGTATCTGGTGGTATCAGGGCTGGTATTCAAAGATGGCCAATCACCCTCCGGCGAAGTCATTGCGTTTCGCACAGGCAGCAAGGCGCTGGCAAACCATTCACGGGTAACTGAAACCGTTATCGACAATTTCAATAAAGCTGAACGGTTTGACGCCGATTACTGGGTTGCACTCTACGGCAAGAATAACCGCTTTGATCATAACCACCTGGTTAACAAGAAGAACCGCGGCGTTACACTGGCCGTACGCCTCGACAGCGAAGCAAGCCGCGACAACCATCACAGGATCGACCATAACTACTTTGGGCCACGCCCCAATCTGGGGTCCAACGGCGGTGAAACCCTGCGGGTGGGCACCAGCCATTATTCCCTGAGCAATTCCAGCACCATTATCGAGAACAACGTCTTTGATCGGTGTGATGGTGAGGTAGAGATCATCTCTATCAAATCCGGTGCAAACATTATCCGCAACAACCTGATCTTTGAATCCAAAGGCGCTGTGGTACTGCGCCACGGCAACAAAAACATTGTGGAAGGCAACGTTTTCCTGGGCAATGGTGTCGATCACACCGGTGGAATCCGAGTCATCAACGAAGGCCAGATCATCCGCAACAACTATTTCGAAGGTTTGACCGGTCACCGTTTCGGCGGAGCACTGGTCATCATGAACGGCGTACCCAACTCGAGTATCAATCGCTACCATCAGGTTAGAAATGCGCGTATTGAGAACAATACCTTTGTTGACAGTAATAATATTCAGTTAGCCGCCGGTGCCGATGATGAGCGCAGTGCACGCATCATCGACAGTGTGATTGCCAACAATATCTTCCACAGCAGTGAAGGGCGGGATATCTTTACCGTCTATGACGATGTCAGCGGTATTACATTTACCAACAACGTGATCAGCGGTTTTGACAGTGATCTCGCTTCTGCAGGTCTTACCCGCCACGATCTGGTGCTGCAAAAAAATGCTTCAGGTCTGTCGCACCCAACCACTAAAGACCTTGACCAGCTCGGCGCACGTCGCGATCTGAGTGTCATGAGCTTTGATGATGTTGGTCCAGCCTGGTATCCCAAAGCACCGCGCGCTCCACGTTTTGATACGGGTGCAACCCGCACCGTTAAACCTGGCCTGAACAGCCTGGCTGACGCACTGACACAGGCAGAGGCGGGTGATGTGCTGGTTCTCGAACCTGGTCTTTATATTGTTGACAAGCTGCTTCAGCTTGATCGTCCGGTAACCCTGCGTGCCCAGGAAGGCGCCGAGCGAAATGTAACAATCGAATACGAGCGTGGTGTGTTGTTTGAACTGGTGAATGGTGGCAGCCTCAAACTGGTGGGTCTGGATATTTCCGGTGCGCGGGCCGATGACGCGGCCGGTAACTCATTGATAAGAACCAGCCTCTACTCCATGCTCGATAACTACGAGCTGGTTATCGACAACACGCATATCCGCAACCTTGATATCAATCATTCATTCAATGTGTTCACCGCTGCTAAAGGCACCATGGCAGATGCCATTACCATCCGTAATTCCCGCTTCAGCAAGATTACCGGTCACGTACTGGATCTGAATAAAGAAGTGGAAGACCTGGGTATCTACAACGCCGAATACATCACCATTGTGGACTCACATTTCGACGACGTGCAGGGCACGCTGGCCAACGTCTATCGCGGCGGCACAGATGAAAGCACCTTTGGTCCTTTGTTTGAACTGCGCAACAGCCGTCTGACAAACATTGGTAAGGGAAACCGAAACAAGACAGGTGGCTCGGTTTATCTGCACGGCGTGCAGTTGACGAAGATCGCCGACAATCAATTTACTGACAGCGCCCCAGTGACTGTCGAACACACGGTGGGTGACCCACGTACCTTTATTGAAAATAATCAGTTCAAAGGTACCAATGCTCCGGTCATCAATGATGACAAAGCAATCCTGCGCAATAACAGCCTTAAATAAACTGGGGTCCGTGATGAAAAAAAAGATAAGCAAACTCGGTGTTGTCACCTTCGCGTTGCTGGGCTGCATGACCGCAAACGCAAATGCGCCGCAGCCTTCCCATCCCTTGTTGTTGCTCGCGCAAGAGGATGTACCGGCTATCGCCCAACAGCACGATAAACTGCCTTTATTGCGTTCCGCTTACGAAGAAGCCCGCGCCCATGTTGAGGCTGCACTGCAGCAACCCATCAGCGTACCTGTACCGCGTGATGGCGGCGGTGGCGTTACGCACGAACAGCATAAACGCAACTATCGTACGATCCACGATGCAGGTGTGCTCTATCAACTGACCGGCGACCGCCGTTACGCCGAGCATGCGCGTGATCTATTATTCGCCTACGCGGATCTTTATCCTACCCTCGGCGCACATCCGGCGCGCCGCAACGATCAGTATTACGGCAAGCTGTTCTGGCAGATCCTCAATGACAGCGTCTGGCTCGTCTACAGCATCCAAGGCTACGACGCTATCATCGACAGCCTGACACCAGCTGAAAGAGAGCGCATCGAACAGGGCGTCTTCCGCCCAATGGTGAAATTTTTTACCGAAGAATCGCCTCGCACTATTCAGCGGATTCACAATCACGGCACCTGGGCCCTGGCTGCCGTGGGTATGACCGGTTACGTACTGCAGGATAAGGATCTGATTGAAAAGGTTCTTTATGGTTTGGATAAATCCGGCAATACCGGGTTCATCAAGCAGCTGGATCTGCTGTTTTCACCGGATGGTTACTATGAAGAAGGGCCTTATTATCAGCGTTACTCCATGATGCCTTTCCTGTTGTTCGCGCGAGCCGTGGAACGCAACGAACCGGAACGTAAAATCTTCGCATACCGCGACAACATCCTGCTCAAGGCAATTGATGCAGTTGTGCATTCAACCTACAACAACAAGTTTTTCCCGATCAACGACGCTATCAAAAGTAAAGGGCTGGATACGGTTGAGCTGATGCATGCGGTAGCAATTGCCTATGCGCAGACGAAAGATCCGGCGCTGCTGAGTATTGCGATGGAGCAGGGTGAAGTCGTGATCTCCGGTGACGGTCTGGCTCTGGCTGCCGGGCTTGCCAAAGGCGAAGCTAAACCCTTTCCTTTCACGTCTATGATGCTGCGCGATGGACCTGACGGTAACGAAGGTGTGCTGGCCATTCTGCGCTCCGGCAGTGAACCCGGACATCAGGCGCTGGTGATGAAGAACACCGCGCAGGGCATGGGTCATGGTCATTTCGACAAGTTGCACTGGCTGTTTTACGACAACGGTCAGGAGATTATCCGCGATTATGGCGCAGCACGTTTTCTGAATATCGAAAGCAAACATGGAGGCGGATATCTGCCGGAAAATAATACCTGGGCGAAAGCGACCGTGGCTCACAACACTATTGTGGTCGACGAAAAAAGCCATTTCGAAGCCAAGCTTTCCGTCGCTGAAAAACATCACCCCGAAAGTCTGCTGTTTGAAGCAGGAGAGAAGGTCAAGATCGCCTCAGCGCGGATTGATACCGCATACCCTGGTGTAACCCTGCTGCGCACGCTGGCCATGATTGATGACGAAGCTCTTGAGTATCCGATCGTCGTGGACATCTTCCGCGCAGAAAGTAAAAAGGCTCACCAGTACGATCTGCCGCTGTATTACAACGGTCATCTGGTTGCGATGAACTTTCCAGTGACGGCCCAGACCACAACGCAGAATGCGCTGGGTAACAACCACGGCTACCAACATCTGTGGCAACGCGCGAGCGGTAAGACCGATGAAAAGCTGGCCCGTATGACCTGGCTGCTCGATAACCGTTTTTATTCCTACACCACGGTGGCGAATCCCAAGCTGGAGATTCTGTTTACAGAGATCGGCGCAAATGATCCCGAATTCAGTCTGCGGCGCGAAGCGGGACTGATGCTGCGCATGCCCGCGACCAAAACCCATACCTTTGTTTCCATTCTTGAGCCTCATGGTGATTACAACGCTGCGAAAGAATACACCCTGCGCGCCGAGAGCAGCATCGCCAGTATCACGCACACCAGTGACAAGGGTAAGGACTGGGTGAGCTTTACCCTCACCACCGGCGAGCGCTTTGATCTGGCCTTGTCGTATGACAGTGATAACAACCGCAAGCACAAGATGCGCGTTGATGGACGCTCCCGTGAATGGAAAGGCTTTTATCAGCTGTTCAAACACTGATATCCGCCATCGTTTTTTATCCAGGCTGTAGAGAGAACATAATTATGAAATTAAAAGGTTTGCGTTGGATGGTTGTGGGGCTGATTGGCTTTGCCACAGTCATCAATTACATCGATAGAAACGCTCTGGCCGTCATGTGGCCGGGCATCTCCGAAGACTTAGGCCTGGGTAAGGAAGAGTACGCCCTGGTGCTGACATTCTTTATGATTTCTTACGCGCTGGGTCAGTCCATCTTCGGCAAAATTTTTGACATGATTGGTACACGGATGGGTTTTTTATTGTCCATTGTGGTCTGGTCAGTATCCATTGCGCTGCACGCCGTAGCCAGGTCCGTGGTATCACTCAGTATCTTTCGTTTTACGCTGGGCTTCGGTGAGGCAGGTAACTGGCCCGGCGCTACCAAAGCCAACGCTGAGTGGTTTCCTATCAAAGAGCGCGCTCTTGCACAGGGTATTTTTAATGCGGGGGCGTCCGTCGGTGCAATCGTTTCTCCGCCGCTGGTTGCTCTGCTTTATGTTTTTATTGGCTGGAAGGCGACCTTTGTTGCTATCGGTGCGCTTGGATTCGTGTGGATAGTGCCTTGGTTGATCCTTTATAAATCTGGCCCGGATTCACACCCATGGATTACTGAAGAGGAGCGCAACTACATCCTCAGTGGCCAGAAAAAAGTGGATGACAGCGGTGCAGAAGCTGATGACTTCGCACCGGGCTGGCTGGAGATGATGCGCTACAAAGAAACCTGGTCGGTAGTCCTGTCACGTTTCTTCCTTGATCCTGTCTGGTGGCTGTTTGTTTCCTGGTTACCGATTTATCTGGCGGACCGGTTTGGTTTTGATGTGAAGCAAATTGGTATGTTTGCGTGGGTACCGTTTGTCGGTGCAGCTGCAGGCAGTCTGTTCGGCGGCTGGTTGTCCGGCTATCTGCTGCGCAAAGGCTGGAGCATCAACGGCGCTCGCAAATCGGTTATCACCTTGGGTGGTATTTTGATGTTGCCGGCATTACTGCTCACGGCAACTGCAGCAACACCAACCATCGCTGTATTACTGATTGCCGTCATTCTGTTTGGTTTCCAGACCGCCATCGGCAATATTCAAACGCTTCCCAGTGATTATTTCTCCGGTAAATCCGTGGGCTCTCTTGCGGGCTTGAGTGGTACTGCTGCGGTAGCCGGGACCTTGATAACCATCTGGGTGGTTCCCGCCATTACCAAAGTGTCCTACGTACCTTTCTTCGTCATGGGAGCTGCGCTGGTGCCCTTATCAATTGCAGCCATCTGGTTCCTGAGTGGCCGCATCGCACCGGTGAAGATGAAACCGCAAAAAGCGGACGCATCTGAATCCTGATTCTCATGTGCCGACTTGGGGTAACTGCAGTGAAGTTACCCCGTTTTTCTGCGTTTTCTGTTTTGCTTATCGATCCACTAGAAAAACATTATTGCTCAACAAATTTATCTGATTGATTGGTTGACTTGCTGTAAGACAATGCCTATATTGTTGGTCAGACATCGAGAGTCTCGTCTCATTAAATTGATCAGACCTCTTGATGGAGAAAAAGAGTTACTCCAATAAGAGTTTTATTCAAAGAGTTTGGGGAAGTTAAATATGACTATGCGAGACAAAGTAGCAATCGTAGCTGGCGGCGGACGTGACATAGGCCGTGCCTGCGCACTGGCGTTGGCAGAGCAGGGCGCTAAAGTGGTTATCACCTACAGCGCAAGCGCCGAAGGAGCCACCAGTGCAGTGGACACCATCAGAGCGGCCGGTGGAGAAGCAATCGCTCTGCAAGCTGATCTGACCAATTCTTCAGATGTGGAGGCAATCGTTGAGAAAACTCTCGCTACCTACGGCCAGCTGGATATCCTGGTTCATGTAGCTGGCGGTCTTCTGGCGCGTAAGACTCTCGCAGAGATGGATCATGCTTTCTGGGCTCAGGTGATGGACGTTAACCTCACGTCACTGTTCCTGTTGACCAAGGCTGCAACGCCTCACATGCGTGATGGCGGAGCCATTGTGACCTTCTCTTCACAAGCTGGTCGTGATGGCGGCGGTCCAGGTTCACTGGCATACGCGACCTCCAAAGGCGCAGTGATGACCTTTACCCGTGGACTTGCCAAAGAGCTTGGCCCACGCATTCGTGTCAACGCTGTTTGCCCGGGCATGATCAACACCACCTTCCACGACACCTTTACCAAGCCAGAAGTGCGGGAAAGGGTTGCCGGCGGTGCGCCACTCAAGCGTGAAGGTACATCAGAGGATGTTGCTGATCTGGTGGCATACCTGGCTTCAGATCGCGCTGCTTATATTACCGGTGCCTGCTTCGATATTAACGGCGGCACCTACTTCTCCTAGAAGTGAACCGAGTGCCGGATATCCGTTTTCGATATCCGGCCACCGTTCCAGGTAAAACGTTTTTGAACAGTTTTTTCTCCGTTGGTTATCTTGCTTGTGACGGAACATACTCTCTCTGGTTTTAGGATGTTCCGTCTTTTTTTTTCAGGCTAACCCCGGCTTAGGTTTGTTCCGTTCACGTTTTACTTTTTCTCTTTGAATACTCCGCGGAAATCTCCGCCTTATCACTCTCTTTTCGTGCGTCGATTTTACTAGCGAGCAGCAGCTGTGCGTTATTAATTCATCGTGTAGGGGAGGGGGACCGTATGCCTGTTTACGGCATGCGCAAAGATTGCGGGAGCGTCTTTTGATAATGAGGCTGAGATAACCGGCGATCTTTTATTTTTAAAATTTACAGAGTAAGCAGTAATTTCTATTTAAAAAAGCGTCTCTGGAGGATTACCTGAGACGAATCCATTGAGTGCAAATAATCGGCTGTAAACCTGGATAAGGCAAGCAAAAATGATGAATGAGCAGGTAAAAAAACGTAAACCGATAGTTATCGCAAACTGGAAGCTCAACGGCGGTATTGATTTGATTTGTACCTCCGTAGCCTCATTTATTGGAAAGCACTTCGCAGCACAGATTGCGATTTGCCCGCCGTATATTTATATGCGCGATATGCTGACCTTTTTGCAGCACTCCGAAATTAAAATTGGCAGCCAGAATGTCAGCAAGTTCGAATCCGGTGCCTTTACCGGCGAAACCTCAGCACAGATGTTGAAGCAGGCGGGATGTGTGCTGTGTTTGATCGGTCATTCCGAACGCCGCGCCATGTTTCGCGAAAGTAACCAAAGCTGTCAGATAAAGGTCAAGACCGCCCTTAACCACGGCTTGCTGCCGGTGTTGTGCATCGGAGAAAACCTGGAAGAGCGTCAGGCGAATATCACTAAAGACGTGCTCTTCACACAGTTGCGTGAATGTCTGGCCGACATCGATCTGACTCATGGCGAGCTATGTATTGCTTATGAACCTGTCTGGGCCATTGGCACCGGCCTTGCTGCAACGCCGGAGGATGTGCAGGAAATCCATCGCGCAATTCGCCTAGAGCTGGCCAACATCTTTGATGCAGATATTGCCAGTCGCGTGCGTCTGCTGTACGGCGGCAGCGTGACCAAAAGTAATGCGAGCAATCTCTTACGCCAGGACGATATTGATGGCCTGCTGGTGGGCGGCGCGAGCCTCGACCCAGGACACTTTCTGGCTATCTGTCAGCAGGCTTCTGAGCATGCGACAGCCGGACTCACTGCACCTGAATGCGCTGCTGTTTAGGGATTCTCTGAATCAGGTTAAAAATCTATTTGTTTAAGGCAGGAAGAAATTATGAATTCTTTAGCTAACTCAGTACCGGCCGGCGTTGCCACCGGAGATCAGGTAAAAAAACTTTATCAATTTGCCAAGCAACGCGGCTGCGCGTATCCCGCAGTAAACGTGGTAGGAACCAACTCGATCAATGCAACGCTTGAAGCCGCACGTCTGGTTAACTCACCCGTTATCGTGCAGCTGTCGCACGGAGGTTCTTCATTTTTTTGCGGCAAATCGCTGCAGCTTGAGGGGCACGAAAGCTCCATTCTGGGCAGCATCGCCGCAGCACATTATGTTCATGCGGTTGCGCATGCCTATGGTGTGCCTGTCATCCTGCACACGGACCATGCTGCAAAAAATCTCCTGCCCTGGATCGATGGACTCTTAACCGCCAGTGAAGAGCATTTTGCCAGAACCGGTAAACCTTTATTCAGTTCGCATATGATCGATTTATCCGAAGAGCCTTTGGAAGAGAATATCGACATCTGTGCGAAGTATCTGGAACGTATGAGCAGGATCGGCATCAGTCTGGAGATCGAACTGGGCTGCACCGGAGGTGAAGAAGATGGCGTAGACAATACCGGCATCGACAGTTCAGCACTTTACACGCAACCGGAAGATGTTGCCTTTGCTTACGAACGCCTTAGCGCTATCAGCAACAAATTTACCATTGCCGCCTCTTTTGGCAACGTCCATGGTGTTTATCGCCCAGGCAATGTCAAACTGACACCGGTGATCCTGAAAAACTCTCAGACATTCGTTTCAGAGAAGTTTTCGCTGGCGCCCAACAGTCTGGACTTTGTCTTCCACGGCGGCTCCGGCTCGGACCCGGCGGACATTGCAGAAGCCATCAGTTATGGGGTTGTCAAAATGAACATTGACACCGATACACAATGGGCCACCTGGCAGGGCGTGCTGGCTTTCTATAACGAAAAACAGGCTTACCTGCAGGGCCAGATCGGAAATCCTGACGGCGAAGATAAGCCGAACAAAAAATATTACGACCCGCGCGTCTGGCTGCGCAAAGGTGAAGAGAGCATGGTCAAGCGCCTGCAGCAATCCTTCGCGGATCTGAACTGTTTGAATCAATACAGGTAATTGAAATGCAGACCTTAATCAGTCAACTGAATCAGGATCAGGTTGACGCGGGGCTCCTCAGCGTCGTCAGTTGTATTGCTGATACCAGTGTTGAAATTGCCGCGCGCATCAATCGCGGGGCGCTGGGGGACATCCTCGGCTCTACCACGGCAGAAAATGTTCAGGGCGAAACACAGAAAAAACTGGACGTGATTGCCAATGATCTTATCAAGTCAGCGCTGACGGCCAACGGCGCCGTCAGGGCGCTGGCCTCCGAAGAGGAAGAGGGGGTTGTTGCCGCTCATGAAAACGGCCGCTATCTGGTTGCCTTTGATCCGCTCGATGGTTCCTCCAATATCGATGTGAATGCACAGATAGGGACGATCTTTGCGATTTATCCAGTCCGCGACGATGTTCCAGGCTACGATGAGGAGCAGTTTTATCAACCGGGCAAGGCGCTGGTGTGTGCCGGGTATATTCTTTACGGTCCATCAACGCTGCTGGTGATAACGACTGGTGGCGCCGCCCAGTGTTTTACACTGGACAGCGAGTGCAAGGAGTTTCTGCTCACCACCGCAGAACTCAAGGTGCCGTCGCACACCAATGAATTTTCTGTAAACATGTCGAACCAGTACTTCTGGCATGAAGGCTTTAAAACTTACATTGCCGATCTGATTCTTGGAGACGCTGGTAAACGCGGCAAACGTTTTAATATGCGTTGGAACGGGGCTATGGTCGGGGATGTACATCGCGTTCTTGCCCGGGGTGGAATTTTTATGTACCCGAGTGACAGCCGCAATACATTACAGCCGGCGAAACTTCGTCTGCTCTATGAAGCCAGTCCCATGGCCAGACTGATTGAAGCGGCCGGCGGTAAAGCCTGCACGGAAGATGCCGACATTCTGTCATTAACGCCTTCCGGCCTGCATCAACGGGTGGCCGTTATCCTGGGATCAGCTGCAGAGGTTGACTGCTGCTTATCGTATTTGAAAGACTCAGCAGCCGTTCAATAAGGTGAGATTTCCGCACTGTGATGAATACATCCAACAGCCGATTCATTGTTGATTCACATCTGCATATATGGGCGGAGAATTCTGTTCATCGCCCCTGGCCAAACCCGCTTACTGCCAACCCACATAAACCGCATGGCGTTAACAAGGACGATCTGCTGCGAGCGATGGATGGAGCAGGCGTACACCGTGCCATTCTGATTCCTCCTTCATGGGAGGGACACTACAACGATCTGGCACTGGCAGCTGCGCAGGCGCATCCGACTCGGTTTGCGGTGATGGGGCGGCTGAATCCGGAAGATCCCGCCAGCCGGGGCAAGCTGGCGCACTGGCGGGAGCAAGCCGGTATGCTTGGAGTGCGGTTTATTTTTCACAGCAAGCGCTTTCAATCCTTGTTGATGAACGGCAGTTTTGACTGGGTATGGGCAGAAGCTGAAGCCGCCACTGTTCCCATCACCTTGATGGTTCCGGGGCTGTCTGCTGCGCCTGAACTGATCAGGCGCATTGCAATGCGGCATCCGCAGCTCCGGCTGTCACTCGATCATATCAACCTGCCGCCGGACAACAAGCTGACGATGGCGGATCGGCTTACAGATATCCTGCCGCTGGCGGTTTATCCCAACCTGGCGGTCAAGGTTTCCGCTACGCCTGCGCTGTCGCGGGAGATGTATCCCTTTCGGGATCTGCATGAACCACTGAGAAAAATCTTTGACGCATTCGGGCCGCAGAGAATGTTCTGGGGAACAGACCTCACACGCTTGTCTGCAAGTTATTCAGAGGCGGTCACCATGTTTACTGAACATATTGACTGGCTGAAAGGAGAAGATCTGGACTGGGTAATGGGGAAGGGTGTCTGTGAATGGTTGCAGTGGTAAAGCATCTGGCATCCAGCTTACAAACAACCCTCCCCAAAAATTTAAAACATCTTAGAAGACAATCGGCGAGGTAATGTTGCGCAGCGTATTCACCAGGCTCCATCCCGCAATCTGCGCGGTTTTACTGTAGACATCAATCACCGCTTTTACCTGTTCGCTGTTGATCTCTATACGGTGATCATCACCGACATAACCCGGCGTTGAGGTAACAGACACCTTCATGTTCTGTGGACCTACCGTCGCCAGCGACGCTGCAACAGCAACGTTCACCTTGGTTGGGAAAAGGGCGATGGCTTCCTTGGCGTTGCCGGTAAATACCTGACGATTTTCTGTCTGCAGGCTTTCCTCATATACCGGTGTGCCTTTCAGAGAATTCGGGCCTTTTTCCGTCGCTATCGAAGCTTCACAGGGGCCCATCAAGGAAACCGTGCGCAACACATCGAAACCGCCAATCGCACCGGAAGCGATATACACGCGTGCGTTATGCCTGCGCGCAACTTCCGTAACCTCGCTGTAGAAGTCCTCATCAGCGAATGCACCGATCGACAAGGTGACAATGGAAGAACCCGTCTTCAGCGCTGGCAACGCCAGCTCCTTCATAGCCGTCGGAGAGGCAGTCTCCACAATATAATCCGGCTTAAGTGCCAGCAGCTCATCCAAAGAGCTGCAGCGGGTACATTGATAGCCGGACTCCGCAGACTGCAGTTTCTCGGCAAGACGCTGAGTTTTTTCAGCACTTCTGGACAACAGCCCAACCAACCGATAATCCGGCAAAAGACCACCAATAAGCGCATCGACCACAATCTCGGCCAGCTTCCCACAACCAACAATGGCAAGGGTTTTCTTCGTCATAGCTACATCTTCCCCAACAAATCCGAAAGCAATGTTACGAACCCGGTCCATGCGGGGTTCAGGCGAAGGGGTAACCATAGCATTAATTGTGGGGGATATGGCCGAAGGGGGCGGCTTAGGACTAACGGAAGTCGGACCTGTGGTTGAGGTCCGGCCGGTAAACGCGTTGAATTTAGCCACTTCGATTGTAACCCGCTGATATTTATTGATTTAATCAACTAGCAACTCAAATGTCATGGGTCTGACCTGCTTGGTCAGATCTAGCTCAAAACTTCCCAGCCTGCCCAAATGTTCCGTATGGTACGGTGTGTAGTGGTCAAGTTGAATCAGCAACCCCAGGAATGCGGCGCTGGTGCGCTTACAGTGACGCAAAT
>CALFXJ010000059.1 GCA_937958105.1 uncultured Cellvibrio sp. | reverse complement strand
AGAAAACCGCACTTCCGCCGCTGCTGTGGCGATTCGGTGTTTGAGTAAGGTTTGAGACTTTTTAAGTAAAGCTGCGTCAAATAGGCTATTGTTTCTGGCACGATTATTACAGAGTGCTTATCGATGATGCGGCGAATCAAACCAGCCAAATTACATAACAAACGAAGCCGCAGGTTACTAGCAACCTGCGCTCTGACGTTTATCGGCCTGCTTTTATCAGAGGCGATCAGCGCGGCCACGACGGTTACCTTGGAAGACAACCGGATTATTTACCGGGGCCATTTATCGGCGGAGGCTAATGCTCAGGTGTTTTCGCTGTATGAGGCGGCACGCCGGAAACCGACCGTGCTGTCGATTCGCAGTCCCGGGGGACCTATTGATGTGGGGCTGGCCCTGGGGGAGTGGACGCATCAGCAGGGTATGGATGTGCTGGTTGAGGAGTTCTGCTTTTCATCCTGCGCCAATTATATTTTTACCGCCGGTGCCAGGAAGATTCTGGGCAGGAATGCCATTGTGGGCTTTCATGGTGGAGCATCAAGTGAGCAGTTTAATATGTCGCAGGTCAAGGCAACCCTGGCACAGTTTCCAGCCGAGCAGCGCGAGAAAGTACGTGCGGATATTGAACAGCAGTTGAAGAGTTATATTGCCTCCAATAAGCAGAGGGAAATGGATTTTTACAACAAGATTCAGGTGGAGCAGAAGATTACTACGCTGGGCCAGCAGGGTGTATATCAGATCTACCACAAAACCGGTTTTCGCGGTTGGTATTATTCGCTGGATGATATGGAGAAGCTGGGTCTAAAGAATATCCGTGTTATCGGAGGCGACTGGAATCCGGAGCGGATGGAAAAGCGTTACAAAATATTTCGCGTGGCGCTTGAGAACATTTAGGGCAGCGTAGGTCGGATTAGCGCAGCGTAATCCGACAACCATTCCCCCACCCACTCCCAACGCCCTCTCACATCACCAGGTATTCACACTCACCGCGTTCCCGGATTTGATCACGTCAAACTTTACGTTCGCGCCGCTTACGGTGAGGGTGTATTCCACCGGGGTGCCGAGGGCGGTGCCGCTGGCGGTGATGGTGTGGGTGCCGTTGCTTACGGGTATGCTGTAAGCGCCGGTATCATAGACGAGGTGAGGCTGCCCGTTGACGGTGAGCGTAATTCCCGATAAGCCTTCACCTGCACTGTACATACCATCACCGTCCATATCCTGATACACCACACCGGTCAGGAAATAACTGGAACCGGAGCGCGCGAATTTCTCGGTGAGCATCGAGACATACAGGTTCCTTCCTTCACTCATGAAATACCCTTCCTTCTGCCCAATACCTATCTCACGGAAACCCGCCTTCAAAATATTTACACGGTGGCCTGCCGACAGGAACAAACTCTCATGATGTCTATAGGCTGCTTGAGTTAAGTTGATGCTGTTTCCGGTACCGCCCCACCAGGCAATATTTTCTGCTGCAGTCCAGAGGCCGGTGAAGCTGTATCCTGCAGCAGCCATGCGATCCCAAGGCTGGCTTCCGCCTACGCCCAGGTGATTAAACACATCTACATCTATCATCCATTGGCTGTGCGCACGCGCAGCATCGATCAGATAGAGATTAAATGCGAGGGGCGGCTTCTGCTCTGCGGAAATCGGCGGACCAAGGTTATCTTTGTTCAAATCAATCCCGTAGCGCTGAGCTTCTGCCAATGGGTCAAAGCGCGCGCGGTTAACCAGCTCTAATACCAGCACTTCGTTAGTGGTCGGTTGCCGAGCCAGATCAACGGAGGAAGGCCTCGTGCTGACTTCCGCACTTGGCTCAGTTTCCAGGCTTCCGTCGATCGCTGTCACAACAAAATAATAAGTGGTGCCGTTGGTAAGACCAGTAATTTCATAAGGGGGCGAGACATTTTCGACCCAGGTACCGTTATCAAACGCGGCAATATTGGCCGGCTGGATGTTAGCTTCGGTTGCGTAGTAAATGTGATAGGCATCCGCCGAACTCACAGCATTCCAGTTCAGCCTCACCGCTCCATTTCCTGGCGTTGCGGTAAGATTCTGCGGTGGACCGAAAGCCGACGGCTGACTGCTGGCACTTGCTGACGATGAGGAAATGATGGAAGACGCAGCTGAGGAGTTATCAGCTGATGACGAGGATCTCCCCGGCGTATCACCATCGCCGCCGGATGAACCACCGCCACACGCCGCCAACAGCATTGCACACAGACACAGCAGACTTTTAATTGAAGAATTCATCATAAGGCACCCATTTATAAAAATTGAGCGCCCTGCTTTCTCCCTGGCACAAACAATGGCGAATGTTAGCAACAGCCTGTGAGGCCGACTGCGAAAGCTTCCGCAGTCGGCCTCACAAAAGCGGTTGTACTTCACAGATCATTAACAAACCGCTGTCGATATTCATGAGCAGCCGGATTTACGGGCAACTGCCGATGCTGCTGATCCATTCTCCAATCAGCGCCGCCCCCGCTTCATCTACACGTTTGCTGCCCAACGGTGGCATGCCCAACGCATCGCGGCGCATCATCCGCTGCAACAATACCGATTGCGCAGGCGCGCCCGGGGCAACCAGTCGCGCATCGGCAATATCCAGATCGCCGTTCTGCGGTATCACATCGCAGATATTCATATTCGCAAACGCCGTGGTGTGTCGCAGATCCAGATTCACGTTGGTAGGTCCGCCCGGTTGATGGCAGTTCGCGCAATTGGAATGCAGATAAGCCCGCGCCCGCGCATCCAGCGGCGCACGGGTGTCCGCTGGATTTACCAGACGCGGCAGGTTATCCGGCATATCGCTCAGGGGCGCAGCCAGAGTATTGATTGCATCCTGGGTGATTAACTGATTGGCAGTCCGTCCGGTTTGCGGGTAGGTCATGTCCCCATTTAACTGCGCCGTTTCTAGGCCGAGACTGAAACCTGCCGCCGCGGTATGACATTGCATGCACTCAGTGCCACTGGGATAAATCCACTCCTGACCATTGATGTTTACCACCTTGCCACCCAGCACCAGCGATGCATCGGTACCGCTCGCATTCCACTCATAGGAGTAACCCGCCCACTGGCCATCTTCGTGCCGCATGAACAGGCGCGTCTCGATCAATTGATCGTTCAAATGGAAATTTTTCATCAACACACTGCCACGGGGAAACTCCCAGTCGTGGGCATCGTTGATGGTGATGGTGGAATCATCAGGCAATGCCAGCCAGCGCTGCTTATCAGCGCCGTCGGACCAGAAAGGCGCGTTGACGGTGTAGGGGATCATCCCACTGGCTGGCTGCGCAGGATTATTCACATCCACGCAGCCGGTCTGCGACAGCCGACGCGGAAAGTTATCGCTGCTGGTGCCGGCGGGATCGAGCCGATAAATCTGTCCATTGTGCGTGATCAGATACAACTCATTCGCCATGTCTTCAGCAAAGGACGCGATGTTCATGCGGGTTTCTTCCAGCAGGTCAAGCACGTACCCGCCCTCATCGTCCACCAGCCGCCACAGGCGGCCAGTCACATAATCCGCCACCACATACTGCCCCACCAGTCCGGGGATATTGTTGCCGCGATACACATAACCGCCGGTGATGGATTGCGCATCCGGTTGTGGAATGACGGCCACCGGATCGATCAGGCCCGAAGTTCCACAGTTGGACGAAGGGTTAAAACACTGATTGCCTTCCCGCAGCCGCCAGCCGTAATTGCCGCCGATGGTAATGCGATTAATTTCTTCCAGACGATCCTGCCCCACATCCGCCAGCCAGATCTCACCCGTGTTCGCATCAAAGCTCCACCGCCAGGGATTGCGCAAACCCCAGGCAAAGATTTCGGGACAGCTGGTATCCGCTCCGTTGGTGCCATCGAGGTTGTTACATAATGCGTTGCCGGCAAAGGGATTACTCGGCGGAATACTGTAGGGCGTTCCGTTATCCACATCGAAGCGCAACAAAGAACCGAATAAATTCCGCGTATTCTGTGCACGGTTACCGGGATCGCCGCCGGAGCCACCATCACCGAGGCTCAGGTACAGATAACCCTCCCGGTCAAAACCCAACTGGCCGCCGTAATGGTTGTTAAAGGGGTGATCGATGCTCAGCAGAATTTCTTCCGAAGCCGGGTCCAGTGTTTGCGCGCCGGTGCGGAGCCTGAAGCGGGACAGCGTATCGCGGTTGCCCTCGCTGCCGTCATCACGGGTGTAATACAGGAACACTTGCCCGTTCTGGTCAAAGTCCGGGTGAAACGCCATGGCCAGCAGACCCGCTTCATTAGAACCGGAATCCACCCGGTGACGGATATCGACAAAGGTCCGCAGGTCCGGGTTGGCTGTGTTGTCGAATACCAGCACCCGCCCCGCCTGCTCAATCACATACCAGCGATCATCGTTCTCCGGCTCGTGCAGCAGACTCACCGCGCGGGAGAAAGACAGTTCACTGAACACCCGCGTGAGCTGAATACTGGAGTCCGTCGACGGCGGCTCCGGAGCGATGCAGGTCGTATTAGCAGGACGGTTATTCAATCCCGCACCGGATGTCGGGGGATTGTCAGGATCATCCGGAGGACTATTGGGATCGCCTGGGTTATCAGGATTTTCCGGCGGCGGTTCAGGAGAAATATCACTGTCAGACCCGGACGAACCACCGCATCCGATCAGGACAAAGAAAACAAACAGGAAAGGAAGGGACCACTTGTGCTGCGTCAGGATCATCATAGAACCCCCGGCATTTTTATATAAGTGAACCACCTATATAACAGCCCACCATCCCGGGGTCGGTTGACTAGCGCACCCTCACGCCATTACGCAAATCACAGGCATAAAAAAGGCGGGTTACCCCGCCAAGCACCTTGTTGAAACTGTTTCAGGGAAGCTGAAGGACCGGGGGACTGCGTCCCCTTCATCCCATTACGAGCAACCCCTACTTATAACCTTTGCTAAATCATGGCTACGACCAAATGATTGCGCAACCATCCGGCCAACTTAAAAAGCAGGATTTCATCAATCCCGCTTCGTGAAATACGTCACCGGACAACGTAGTATCGACATTGATGCGCAATATACCGTCGGTAACGGCGTGAGACAAGGGGGGTAAGGGAAAAGAAATGTTAGCGCTATCAGACAGGTTGCACGGGGTTTAGTGAGTCCTAACCCGGATACCGCGAAGTGATGGGGTTTTGGGGGCAATGAACAGATTGAAGCAGGCGTCCAAATTTATTTGTTGTTAATCCGTTCAGGGGTTTTTAACGTTATAAATAACGATGAGCTTCGAGGGTGTCGGATTACGCCTTTGGCTAATCCGACCTACAAGTTGCGGAGCCGATCTTGCACGAATAGTGATAGTCAGCTCGTCAGTTTGTATGGCGAATTAGTCAAGGGCAAATTTACGAGGGATGTCGAAGTAGTCAAAGGCAAACTTAATAAAGATGCGAGTGCAAAGGCGATCGCATTTGTAAAAAAATAGATATATCTCCCCCCCAAGCCATCAATAAAAATTCCTATGTTTTTGTAGGTCGGATTAGCCAAAAGCGTAATCCGACATAACCGCCTCTAAAAAATTATCGCCAATTACATGCACGGCCGTTTAAACCTTGTGTCAAATTTATGATCAACACATGCGGACATTGGATAAGAGTCTTGAGAAGATTACAAGAGTGAAGAGCGGTGCTGCGCATACCTGCGCCGCAGAAATCCCACCGCCAGCAATCCGATACTCAACATCAAAATGGAGTTTGGCTGCGGGACATCAATCTTGCGATCAACTTCAATCTCCGCTGTAACTGAATGCAGCCAGAGGTTGTTGGTGTAGGGGATAATCCAGAAGTTGATGTTGCCGAACAGATCAACATTTAACAGGCAGTAGCCGGTAAAGTCGCCACTGGGTACGGTATCGCCGATGAGCTGGCACATCTCGTTGCGCTCCCAGTCCCTTTCAAAAACCGTCAGGCCGGTATCCACATCTGGATAAACTTCACGCCATATAAATAACCAGGAACCAAAGATCATAAATTCATCTTCAACAAGTATCTCGTTGTCTTCTGAGTCAATCACTTCGTCCCAGTCACCCTGATTGGTCTCGGTATAGATTTCGGTGAAGTCGTAGATGAGTCTGATCTGCGTTATTGAGTCTGTATCCGGTGAATATCCCAGGGGAATCATCTCGAAGATGTGTCCGAGGCCGACACCGGACTCCAGTTGCTGCTCAAGAACGTAGGTATCGCTTATCAATAACGCCTTGGCGTTGACGGCCAGCAAGGACAAAGGCAAGAGCAGAAACGCAAGATTCTTCCACATAAACGTCTCCTTTTCGCTGCTGCTGGAATCGCTGAATGCGCCGCGTGTGCAACTGAATAACATCATGAATCAATTAATCTGCTGACCTGCTTAAGCTGCTGCCTGATAAGCCGCGCAACGAATTGATCTCTTACCTGAGCATGGTCAAATCTTTTTCGTACGCAATGCAAAATTAAACCGCCGCGCTAATCCCAGCGCCAATAATCCAACACTGAGTAACAATGCCGAACCTGGCTGTGGCACATCCACCCGATCAACCTCAATTTCCACCGTGATGTCATGGAGCCAGAGATGATCCGTATGGGGCCTGAGGCTGGCATTCATGTTCCCGTAGAGATCAATATTTAAAAAGCAGTACCAGGAGTCTTCATCCCCTAAGTCTGCCTGCGCCATGAGTTGACACATGTCATTGCGCTCCCAGCTTGTTTCGAAGATGGTCAGGCCAGTATCAATGTCGACATGAAGATCCCGCCATCCGAATATCCATGAAACAAAGGTCACCTCCTCGTTTACATAAGGCAGCCAGTCAATATCATCGGTGTCCGGATACTCATCCTCATCGCCGAGATTATCTTCTGAAAAAATTTCCGTGAAGCTGTAGATGAGTTTGATGTTGGTGATGGAATCTGTATCCGGCGAATAGCCGAGCGTCGTCAGGTCAAAGAGATAACCAACCCCAACGTCATTCTGCAGGCGCTGTTCGACCACGATGGTATCGGTGATGAGCAATGCCTGAGCGTGGAGAGAGAAAAACAGTATCGAACCCAGGAAGAAAGAAAGTGGCTGGCGCATAAAAAATTGTTCCTTTTTTTATTTTTTCCGAAAGGTATCAGGAAGCAGTTTGTGCACCAGAATTAAGGAGCCAACCAGAATCAACAGGTTACACCTTTAGGCTCCCGTTTCAGGCTATACCCCCTGTAAAATTTTTCGACCATTCCGTTTTCCACAGATCTTCCCCCGGCTATGCCAAAAACGTCTTTGTTGACAGGATTGACGTGTACTAGACTTCCGTTTATTTGTACGCCATTAGCGAAATCTTTCCCGGGGAGTCCGGGGCACGAGGACAATTAACCACATGAGAGAAAACGGCATGATGCAACTAGTAAAAACCATAAGATGGCTTGCTTTGGGGAGCACCCTCAGCCTGCTGGCTGCCTGCGGTGGCGGTGGCGGCGGTGGAGACACCGGCGGGGGTAATGGCGGTGGAAACAGCAGTACCAGCGTCAGCAGTAGCAGTGCCAGCAGCAACCCCGGCGGCATCTCCATACTCCCCCCACCTCTGACCGGGCGGCCTGGTGAAACAGGTGATCTGCACCTGACGGCTACCGGCAACACCGGCACCGTTGAAGTCAGCTACCGTCCTGAAGGCGGCGCTGCGGTTGCCAAACTCGCTTTTGGTCGGGAAGAGCGCCGTTCCCTTTCACTTCCTGCCGGTATCGCGCCGGACCTGAGCTTAACTGCCGTTCCTGATGGACAACACTGTGAATTATCCGTGGACTGGCGCTTCCAGGTCATGCCGCGCGATGAAGAGATTACCATCGAGTGTTTCGATAGATTCCTGTTGCCTGCAAGCATCAATGCCTACCCGCTGCAGTGGGTCGCGCTGCCCGGAAGGGCACTGGATGCCATCCAGCCGGACCTGCGGGTTGAACTGGTCCATGGCAGTGAAACCACTAACGTGGAGTTCGTGATCGAGAATGGTTCACTGCTCTTTATGATGCCGGACATCGCCGCCGGTAGCGGGCAGGTGACACTCTGGCAGGGCGACAACGCCATAGCCGAAGTACCCCTGACCATTGTGGCTATCCCGGACCTGGATACCTCCACCTTTCTCACCGGATGGTTTGAAGATCAGCTCAGCGGGATAGAGGATATTTTGTCTCCGGAAGCCTTCAACGAGTGGATGGAGAAAAATGAGACTGACGCTTCTTACGTTTTCGAAGAGTTTCAGAAATTAAGCGATGAGGACCAAGCACTGGTCGCTCGCTACCTGTGGGCCAATATGGCCGCCATAGACGACTTATTGAATCCTTTGGAGCCTTTTGGACGGCGGGACATCGTCCAGCTGCAGAAAGCTTCACTGCTCTCATGCACGGGGCACATCATCAGGCTGGGAAGCTTTACCGCCGCGACCGGCTATCTCGGTCTGGGCGTTGTTGCCGTTGGCTCGGCAGTAACCGGGCCGGCCGCGCCAGTGGCGATCGCGGCCAGTGGTCTGCTCGTTTCAGCCATCGCAATCAAATCAGCGGAAAAAGCCCGCGTGATGGTAAAAAATACCGTTGCAGCCTGTTCCACCTACCGTGCCGAACCATCGCTGCTTGATCAGGTTCTGGAAGGTGAGTCCATGTCTTCCTCGAACAAAGGTCGCCTGCAGAAAGCCGGCAGCGCTGCGGACATTGTGGTGACCCGCAAGTTTGACCTCGCCGACGGACAAACCTACCAAACCGCCCTGCGCGTGCGCCGGGTATTGCCCGAGAACCTAGTCAGTAATGTGCGCGCTCTGCAATCCACCTTGCAACCTATCTCCGGTCTCTTCGACGATGAGCTGGACTGGCTATACCTGTTTGATTTTGACGAACGCCTGCTCCTCTCATCAGCACGCGGATTGAGTACCTCGGGTAACCAGATCGCAGCCAACACCCTGAGCTTTAATGAAGCCATGTCAGTATTGACCGTTGAACTGGCGTTTACGGGGGATATCCCTGAGCGCCCGGCGCCCTTCCTTATCACCGGCACCGCAGATGTCCATGACTCGTGGCTCGATACCACGATACCCGTGTCGATTGAGTTGCGGGGTCACCTGAGCGGTAAGCCGCCTATCGTGTTTAATGGACATTACACCTTCAGATCGAAGGAAGTAACGAAATTCAGCCTGCCCATTGAATTCGCCACCGCTGTCAATATTGTTGTGCAGACGAAATACGGCAAAGTCTTTAACGGCGCGGAGCCAGGCGAATTCCATTATTTCCCGGATGAAGACAGCACCGAACCCGAAGACAGTTTTGAATACGAAGCGATAAGCGACCTCGGTAAAGCAAAAGGCAAGGTAACCCTGACCCGGCAGGATGAGTGTACTTATCAAGATTCGGAATACGGCAGACTCTGGGTATGTAAATATACTTACGAAGCCCATGAGAAACGATTGACAGTTTCATTCCTGATCAAGGAAGCCTACCTGGTCCACAGTAAAGCCTGCAAAGAGCAATCGCGGGAAGCAAGGGTTTTTTACTATGATAAATCCAGGCCCTACATCCCAGATCACAATGAGATCAGCGAGGTTACCGCGACCATTAAATACCTGACCTGCGATGATGGTTACGAGCAGCACGCGTACCTGGCTAAGGGAGCGCCAGGAGAAAATGATCGCACCTTGACCATTATCCGGCGGGACGGAACGCGTTCTTCTGAATATATTTCCCACTCGACAGGCTCCTTGAACGGACAGCAAGGTATCTACTGGCATAAGCAGTCCTGCTCATCCTCACCCTATTCTCTGGGCAGCGTATTGGAAAGAAGGTTCAGCGGTACAATTCTGTCTTCACTAAACAAAGACTCATTACTGTATTGTCCGCAGGTCCAACCTGCTGACATGATTCCTTTCCCAACCAATCTTATCGTCGATTCACCAACAGCATACCGTTACGGCGTGCAGTTGCTGCAACAGCAAGGTATCAGCGTTAAGTAATCCAATCCTGTAAAAATCTTCAGAGCACAGCAATTATTTGCTGTGCTTTTTTTTGCCTGCATCTTCACTGTCACGTCTGGACTCGACACTCTTTGCTACACCTGTCGAATACTCCTGCCTTTAAATCCGATGATTATTCTTCAGAAGGTTATTATTGGTATCTCTGCGCAGAGCTGTCACACAAATCAACCGAAGTGAACCATGGGCTGTTTCCAATCTACAAAATTCCCCCACAATCACGTTCTATTACCGTTGAAAATAAAATAATATTGGACCAAGCCAGCGCGGCATAGCAAAAAGAAAGCCTTCAGGAACACTCAAATCATATACGAGGACGTAGCCATGCCTTTCATTAAAGTATCAGAAGTGAATTCCAGTTCAGAGGCCGGCAACTTCACGGCTGAAAGAAGGAAATTCTTCAACCAGTGTGGGCGTTCGCATTATTGCGGATCACTCAAATTCCAGGATTCCAAACATCAGCAGCGAATTGTTCCCATCTTTGAGGACGAATGTCTGGAAGACAAACCCCAGACTTATGCCATTCTTAAGATGCTGCGAAAGGCAATTAAATACTCCTTTGAATTCTCGCGTGTCTATTCACTTAAACATAATGACTCAGTGCGCTCTATCCACCAGAACGAGAACGGTTATTTACCTTTCAAAGATGACGGTAAAGTCGATGGCAGATCTGTCAGTGCCCCAGCCATCCGACAAACCGCTTTGTTGTATGGTGAACTGCCCAACAATCAGGCAAAAGTAGGTGCGCGTACCAAGGGGCAGTTTCTTGAATACACCTGTGGCGACCAGATGCATGTGGAATGTCGGCTCATTGTGGATTACCGCTTCGGGCTTATCTACATCACCCTGGGTCATTACAATAAAGACTCATTCGCCTTGCTGACACGTTCCGAGGCGGAGTTAAAGTTTGAAATTCAGCCGATGTTACCCGCCCTGGGGGTTACCTTTATTGATTAAGCATGCCTGTTTCGGCATGCGTAACACAGGTTGATCCTTGCACAATCCTGCAACCCTGTTGCCCTCGCCCGCCCCTAAGGGCAAGGGTTCCATCCTCGTCGTTAGCCGATTGATTCAGGGAGCGCATCCATGATGGGTGAACATTTTCTATTGGAAACTCCGCTGTGGGAAATCTTTGCACGTGGCACTCTGGTGTACATTGCCCTCGCCGTAGTACTGCGACTTGTCCCACAGCGGCAGACAGGCAACCTTGCGCCCAATGATGTGATTGCGCTGGTGATTATCGGTACGCTTGCTGCCGATGCTATCGTGGGTGACGCCAAGTCGCTGCTGGATCTTTTTTTGATGATCCTGGTAATCGTCTTTTGGGATTATGTATCCAACCTTGCCGAATTTTATTTCCCCCGTTTTCGCCGGGTGGCTCAGCACTCACCTACGCTGTTGATCTACAAAGGCGTGATAGTGGAAAAGAATCTGCGCAAGGAAAAAATTACAGAACAGGAACTTGCCGCGCATCTTCGTCTGGAAGGTATTACTGATATTACTCAGGTACAACAGGCTGTTCTGGAAGCTGACGGACAAATCAGCTTTATCAGACGCCGTTAAGTCACCCCGCCATCGGCTTCAACAGTAGTGAGCCCAGCGGCGGCAGGTCCAGCTCCAGCATACAGGGCTGATCATGTCCGGGTTCCTCAATGGCAAAGGCCGCAGCCACGCCGGAATTTGAACCGCCATAGCACTCCGCATCACTGTTTAACAGCACTCTCCAGCTGCCGGGCTGCGGGACACCAATGCGATATTTGAAGCGTGGTGTTGGTGTGAAGTTGTGAACAACCACCACCGGCGCTCCGTGAGTGCCACGACGCAGCCAGGCATAGACGCTGTTCTTGTGGTCATCCCCCACCAGCCACTGAAACCCTTCCGCCTTATGATCCAGCTCGTGCAGTGCGGGTTCGTTGCGATACAGATGATTAACATCTTTAAGCAATTGCTGAACACCACGGTGCTCTGGGTATTCCAGCAAAAACCAGTCAAGCTGTTCGTCGTGGTTCCATTCACGCCACTGCGCTATGTCGCAGCCCATAAACAATAATTTTTTCCCGGGATGGGTCCACATGAAGCTCAGGTACAGGCGCAGGTTGGCAAATTTCTGCCAGTGATCACCGGGCATTTTATTCAGCAGTGAACCTTTACCGTGAACCACTTCATCGTGAGAAATCGGCAGGATAAAATTTTCGTAAAACGCGTAAAGCAAACCAAAGGTCAGCTGGTGATGATGGTAGGTGCGGTAGAGTGGATCTTCACTGGCGTACTTCAGCGTGTCGTGCATCCAGCCCATATTCCATTTATAAACAAAACCCAGGCCGCCCTCCTGGGTCGGCCGGCTCACACCGGGCCACGCGGTGGACTCTTCGGCAATAACCATCGCACCAGGAACTTCAGCGGCTACCACATCGTTTAAGTGCCGCAGGAAATCAATGGCTTCCAGATTTTCGCGGCCGCCATACTGATTGGGAATCCACTCGCCCTGTTTGCGGGAATAGTCGCGATAGAGCATGGATGCCACGGCATCCACCCGCAATCCGTCAACGTGGTAAACGCGTAGCCAGTGCAGCGCCGAGGCGAGCATGAAGCCGTGAATCTCGTTGCGGCCCAGGTTGTAAATATAGGTATCCCAGTCCTGATGAAAACCTTCAAAGGGGTGGGCATATTCGTAAAGCGAGGTTCCATCAAATTTTCCCAGGCCATGGGAATCTGTCGGAAAGTGGGCCGGCACCCAGTCGAGGATAACGCCGATACCGGCCTGATGACATTGATCGACAAAGGCCGCAAAATCTGCCGGGCTGCCGTAACGGGCCGTCGGTGCAAATTGTGACAGCGGTTGATAACCCCAGGAACCACCAAAGGGGTGCTCCATGATCGGCAGGAGTTCTATATGGGAGAAGCCCATCTCTACCACGTAGGGAATTAACTGTTCTGCCAGTTGATGCCAGTTGAGAATCGGATCATCACCCCATCCACGCCGCCAGGAACCAGCATGCACTTCGTAGATGCTCACCGCTTTTCGGTAAGGGTCTGCATGATCACGCTGCTGTAACCATTGCTCGTCGTGCCACTGAAACTCCAGCGGCGCACTGACTATCGAACCCGTTGCGGGTGGCGCCTCGGTGGCCAGCGCCATGGGGTCCGCTTTTAACGTAAGCGTGCTGTTGCAGTCGAGGATTTCATACTTGTACACCTCGCCCGCTGTCAGCCGGGGAATAAAGATTTCCCACACACCGGCGGGATAGCGCAGGCGCATCGGGTGACGACGGCCATCCCAGGAATTGAAATTGCCCACGACAGAGACCCGCCGCGCATTGGGTGCCCACACTGAAAAACGCACACCGGCCACACCGTCGTGAGTTGCCAGCTGCGCACCAAAAACCCGACCCATCTCGCGGTGATTGCCTTCACTGAACAGATATAGATCCATATCACCCAGCAGCGGACCAAATGCATAGGGATCTTCCGTGTCGTAACTGCCTCCGGCCCATAAAATCCGATAACGATATTTTTTCTGTTCAGGCAGTCGATGAATAAACAATCCGGGGACCTGATCCTGGGCCATGATGCCCAGCGATCTACCGGATAGCGCATCGAGCATCTCCACGCTGATAGCACCTGGAATATAAGCCCTCACCAGCATGCCTTCGCCAGTGGAATTTTCATGGGGTCCAAGATACGCAAAGGGATCGCCGTGGCACCCGCGTACCAGCGCTTCAATGTGGCCCCGCTCCGCCTCGTTCACTGCTGATAATGATTGTTCACTCACGCGCAGGCTCCAGATAATGTTGAGCAATCTCCATCAGGCCCTGCATGGGTACATCAAGCCATTCCTGACGGAAACTTGCTTCGTAAAGAATTTCATACGCGGCTTTTTCGATGCGGAACAAGGCCAGCGCGGCATCCGGACCGTGACAGACAGTCCAGGCGTGGGGCAGGTCCGCTGCAGCTTCACAGTAGGCATTCTGGAATGCGGTACGGGTTTTCTCGAGATACAAGGCCGCAGTGCTGCGCCGCGCGGTTTCCGCTTCGCGCGATTCGTCAGTACTCTGGGCATCGCGAATCGCCATGGCAGCGGCGTAATCAAATGACCGCAGCATTCCCGCCACATCTTTCAGCGGACTCTGCCGCTCGCGGCGCTCCGCCATGGTGCGGCTCGGCTCACCTTCAAAGTCGATGAAGTATGCATCGCCAGCCACCACCAGCACCTGGCCCAGATGCAGGTCACCATGCACCCGCGTGCGAATACCTCCAGCTGATTCCGCTGCAAGGCGGCGCACCAGCGCTACCAGTTCATCGCGGTGCGCCAGCAGCCAGCTGGAATATCGTTTCCCTTCGGTGCCGAAGACATATCCCGTGCTGATTGCCTCCAGCGCCTGGCGTACCAGCTCACTGATATTCTCGGCCCAGACGTCTGCCTCTGCTTTCGTTACCGGCCGCGAACCAAATTCCGGATTGTCCGACTCCCGTGCGAGTGCCAGATGCATTTCCCCCAGCCGCTGGCCGAGCTTCTGTGCAAAAGCTTCCAGCTCAACCATCGCGGTGTATTCGTTTTCCACTTCCGAGATGCCACCGGCAAGCTGATCGCGGATTGCCCGTTCAAGCGTGTCCTGGGTCCATTGCCAGGCATCCCCCTGATTACTGAGATAACCCTGCAGAATCATCAATGTGTAGATTTTTCCCTGCTCATCAACGCGCCGCACTTCACCGAGCATGGGCGCGATATTGGCGTAGCCCTGTTCCGTCAGGTATCTGCCGATTTCACTTTCAGGATGGATGCCCTCCACTACCCGACGAATCACTTTCAGCACCATGGATTCGCCGATCACCACTGAGGTGTTGGATTGTTCTGCAGATAAAGCGTGGACTTCATCGGTTGGTTTGTCTTCGATGTAATTCAGTTGTGTGGTACCGATAAACTGGATTTCTCCACCCTCCCAGCGCATCACGTATTGATTGCGCAGGTTGCGCAAGACCTGCCCGGTAAATGCTGGCACGGTTACCGCGTCAGTCAGCAGTCCCACTTCGCGGCCGCGCCGCAGACGTGCGAGGGCCAGTGCTTCCTGACGCGGTGTGTGCGGATCTTTTTCGGGCAGATAATGCAATGGCAATTGATAGCGGCTGAGATTGCCGTTGATAGTCAGTTCCACTTCGGCAAGCACGGAAATATCGCCTTCCTCACTGAAGGGCAATGCATACAGCAGACGCACTTCACCACCGGCGGTTTCATCGTGTCCTGCAAACCAGCGCCGTTTAGGCAGATAAGTCTGCAGTGAATCTCGCTCAAGCACCGTGCGTGCCGGTGACTGCAGCAATTCAGCCAGATGTCGTTTAATCACCACCGTCGGCAATTCCGGCATACGATCTACCGGTGCAATGTGCCACGCCGGCATCTGCGTTTCATCCGCCAGCAGGAACCAGTAAAACGCATAAGGCGGTAAGGTCAGCTGATAATAAAATTCACCGATGGGTGGAAAGGGCGCGCCGCCCACCATCTCTACCGGCACCTTGCCATTGAATGCGGACAGATCCAGTTCCGCGGCCTGGGCCACCCGCGACAGATTGGCCACGCACAGAATCACTTCATGCCGGCCGTCTACGCCAGTGTATTCACGGACGTAGGCCAGGATGCGGCGATTGGTGGGTGACAGCATCTTCATGGTGCCGCGCCCAAATGCTTTCTGCTGTTTGCGCAATGCGAGCATGCGGCGCATCCAGTTCAGCAGGGAATGTGGATCGCGGGATTGCGCTTCGACATTGATCGTTTGAAAACCGTATAACGGGTCCTGCACCGGTGGCAGTACAAGACTGGCAGGATCAGCACGGGAAAATCCGCCGTTGCGATCAATGGACCATTGCATGGGTGTGCGTACACCGTCGCGGTCACCGAGAAAGATATTGTCGCCCATGCCGATCTCATCACCGTAATACAAGGTCGGTGTGCCGGGCATGGACAACAGCAGGCTGTTGAGCAATTCCACCCGCCGCCGGTCGCGTTCAACCAGTGGACCCAGTCTTCGGCGAATTCCCAGATTGATGCGCGCGCGGCGATCAGCGGCGTAGTAATTCCACAGATAATCGCGCTCTTTATCCGTCACCATCTCCAGCGTCAGTTCGTCGTGGTTGCGCAAAAAAATGGCCCACTGGCAATTGGCCGGAATTTCCGGCGTCTGCCGCAGGATGTCGATGATGGGAAAGCGGTCTTCCTGGGCGATAGCCATATACATGCGCGGCATGAGTGGAAAATGAAATGCCATGTGACATTCGTCACCCTCGCCGCCCTCGGTGCCGCCAAAATAAAGCTGCGTATCTTCCGGCCACTGATTTGCTTCGGCAAGCAGCATTCGGTCGGGATAATTTGCATCCAGCTCCGCGCGGATTTTTTTCAGGACTTCGTGCGTCTCCGGCAGGTTTTCATTACTCGTGCCGTCGCGCTCAATGAGATAGGGAATTGCATCCAGACGCAGGCCATCCACCCCCATGTCGAGCCAGAAACGCATGATGCTGAGTACCTCTTTCATCACCTGCGGATTATCAAAATTCAGATCCGGCTGGTGCGAATAAAAGCGGTGCCAGAAGTATTGGCCGGCCACCGGGTCCCAGGTCCAGTTTGAGGTCTCTGAATCCAGAAAAATAATGCGGGTACCGACGTACTTATCGACGGTATCCGACCAGACGTAATAATTGCGTGCTTTGGAGCCTTTCTTCGCGTGGCGCGCCCGCTGAAACCAGGGATGCTGATCGGACGTATGGTTGATGACCAGCTCAGTGATGACCCGCAGACCGCGACGATGGGCTTCAGCAATAAACCGGCGCGCATCCGCCATGGTGCCGTAATCAGGATGAACGCCACGGTACTCGGCAATATCGTAGCCATCGTCACGACGCGGCGAGGGATAAAACGGCAGGAGCCAGATGGTATTTACACCCAGGTCGGCGATGTAGTCGAGCTTTTCAATCAGTCCGGGAAAATCGCCGATGCCGTCGTTGTTGGAATCGTAAAACGACTTCACATGCACCTGATAAATAATCGCGTCCTTATACCACAGCGGGTCATTCAAAAAGGGCGCAGGCCGGGCACGCTTCACCATGTACTCACCTCACCGTTATTTATTGTTTAGCGACCGGATGGATACGCCAGATACCGAAGGGCTGATGCCATGGCTCCAGACGCATCCATTGATTTTTGCCGTACCAGATCCAGGTATGACCATTCATTAAATCTTCGCCATGCATGTTGTCGAAGTCGGACAGGCCAAACTCCCACAACGGAATTTCGAAGTTGGCTTCGTGGGCCTGAAACGGATCGAGGTTGATCGCCACCAGCACAAAATTGCTCAAGTCCGGCGTGCGCTTGCCAAAGTAGAGAATGTTGTCGTTGTCGGCCTTGTAGGCCTGGAAACCCAGGTGCGTCTGCAATGCAGGATTCAATCGACGGATGCGGTTCAGCTGCGCAATCTCTGCATTGATGTTGCCCGGCCTGAAATAATCCCGGGCACGCAGTTCGTATTTTTCTGAATTAAGGTATTCCTCTTTACCGGGCACAGGTTCCGCCTCGCAGATTTCAAAACCGGAATACATGCCCCACAGGCCGGACCCCATGGTGGCCAGTGCAGCGCGAATCAAAAATCCCGGGCGGCCGCTGTTGTGCAGAAAACGGGGGTTGATGTCCGGCGTATTGACGAAAAAATTGGGGCGATAGCAATCGCGCCAAGGCGCTTCATTAAGCTCAGTAAAATAGGTTTCCAGTTCCGCCTTGGTGTTGCGCCAGGTGAAATAGGTGTAGCTCTGGCTGAACCCCACCTTGCCCAAGCGGGCCATCATTGCCGGCCGCGTGAAGGCTTCAGCGAGAAAGATCACCTCGGGATGGCGCTGACGAATGTCTGCAATCAGCCACTCCCAGAAGGGCAATGGTTTGGTGTGGGGATTATCGACACGGAACAGCGTCACGCCCTCCTCCACCCAGCCTTCCACCACGTCGCGCAGCGCCAGCCACAAATCCGGGATAGACGCCTGCGCGTAGAAATCGACGTTGACGATGTCTTCGTATTTTTTAGGTGGATTCTCTGCGTGGCGAATACTCCCGTCCGGGCGCCAGCTGAACCAGCCGGGATGTTCAGTCAGCCAGTGGTGGTCCGGCGAGCACTGAATCGCAAAATCCAGCGCAATCTCCAGATGATGTTCACGGGCAGCTTTAACCAGTGCGCGAAAGTCTTCGCGGGTTCCCAGCTCCGGGTGAATCGCTTCATGGCCACCCGCTGCGCCACCGATGGCGTAGGGGCTGCCGGGATCATCGGCGTTGGCGGCCAGGGAGTTGTTGCGCCCCTTGCGATTGCGCATCCCGATGGGGTGGATAGGCGGGAAATACAGGACATCGAACCCCATGGCGCTGATGGCGGGTAATCGTTCGATCACGTCCTTGAAGGTGCCATGGCGCTGTGGATCATTACTGGCAGAGCGGGGAAACAGTTCATACCAGCTCGCAAATTCCGCCAGCTTCCGTTCCACATCAATCAGGTAGACCGGACTCCGGGTCTGATGGGGATGCGCCTCCAGGCTGCCCATGATGTCGGCTGTCTGCGGGGCGAGTAATACGGCCAGACGCTCATCATCGTTGCCCGCGCGCTCCAGCCTGTGGAGCAGTTCCTGTACCTGTTCCGCCCGGGGAGCAGAAGCACGCCCGGCAATATCGCGTACCAGCAGCTCGCCCTCCTGCAGTTCCAGCTGGATAGGCACACCGGCAGAATGCTTTTTGGTGAGTTCGTAGACATAGGTCGCGTAGACATCCCACCAGGCTTCGATCGCGAATTCAATCTTCCCCGGCTGCTCGGGCGTCAGTACCGCCTGCCAGTGATCGTTACCCAGCTCCGTCAGCGGCAAGCGCTGCCATGTCTGTTCAGGCTGCTGCCGCCACAGCAGGGCCACAGCGAGTTTATCGTGGGTATCAGCAAAGATAACGGCGCGGACGGTGAGCGGCTGGCCAACCGTGCCTTTGGCAGCAAATCGTCCGCCTTCGATTACCGGCTGTATATCTTCAATAGCGATACGGGGAAGCTTTACCGCCTCACGAATGCTGACAGGGCTTGCCGCACTCTCAGTTCGGGATTGGACGAATGACATCGTAACACTCCTCTCTCCTCGGCCTGGCTGTTCCTCTATAGTGCGCTCCCCCAGCTTAAACCTATGTTCGGGCAAGAACATAAATTCGCCGAATTGCGCGAGATTTGCGCCAAAAGTGATTTAACTTCGAAGAATCAGCCAAAATGTTGCGTGATACGACAGAAACGGTGTGGTCTCTACCGCCACTCCCGATAAGAAGCTTAGGTATAATGCGCTGCCGCTAATGGCGCGAATAATTACCTTGTAAAAATCTGTCGAAGGGTGGAGATAAAGATGACAATGAAAGATGACAACGCGCGTTATGGGCTGGTGACGCGAGTCCTGCACTGGGCCATGGCGCTGCTGTTGCTGTGGCAGTTTCTCAGCGCGGGCGCGCATCTGCTGCTGGAAGACACGGCGGTAGAGAAGTTTTTATGGGCCACCCACAAACCGCTGGGGGCCTTGCTGTTTCTACTGGCCATCATTCGGGGCCTGTGGGGCCTGGGCAATCTCTCCCGCCGCCCTGCATCAATCAGCGTGCCGGCCCGTCTGGGTCACCTGGTTCTCTATGCGTTCATGATTGTGGTGCCGGGACTGGCACTGCTGCGTCAATACGGATCGGGACGAGCCTTTGAAGCTTTCGGCATTCCGGTTTTCTCCGGCTTCGAAGGCGAGCGGATTTCCTGGATGATCAACGCGGGGAACCTGCTGCACAGCTCGCTCGGCTGGGTGCTGCTGGTCATGATGGCAGGTCACATCTTCATGGTGTTCTGGCACCGCCGGACCGGCTCGGACGTATTGCCGCGTATGTGGCGCTGAACCCTGTAAATCAGGGTTCGCCCAGCACGTCTACCAGCGCCGCAATATCGTCTGCACCCTGGGGTGAGATGTCAATGATCTTGAAGCCCGCCCAGTGTTTGCCGTTGTAGTCGGCGTGGCGGGTCCACAGGCAGTCCACGCCCAGATGGATGGTGTTACGGCCGTTTACGTAGCTCGGCAGATGCAGGTCGAGCTTGTAGAGCTTGTCCTCCTCCAAGGGAGCATCGCCGATAATCATTAAACCTTCGGTGTGGATGTTCACCAGCCGGCCGATGTAAACATCGCGCAGACTGTCATATACATCGACGTCTGCGCGGATACCGTAGCGCTCTAGCGCCCGGTCATGCGTTAGTCCTGTCATTAATGGGCATTCCCGACTTTTAACGTCTCTGCGCGCTCATTGAGCGTCTGGTAAATGTTTTCCAGTGCACGTTCGAAGAAGGGTTTGGTGCTGCCGATGATGATCTTTGCCTTGCCCGCAATCATGTCCCGGGCCAGCTGCAGGCCCGCACTCAGGGACACCCGGCGCCCCTGCTGATCCACGAGCATGTAGTGCTCGGTCTTCTTGTTATACCAGGCAACTTTCAGGCGTTTGCCACCTTCGAACTCAAACCAGGTGCCAAACTCAATCATCTTCAGGCTATCCACAATCTTGGCTTCTTCCGGCGTGACCGGGTCGTTGGCAGCCACTGTCTGTCCCGCTTTCTCGGCCGCCATACTCTCCAGTTTAGTTCGCATTGGCGGCGGTGCAGGTTCGGCTTTGCGACTTTGCAGCGCCAGCTTCTGCAGCGAGATCACGGCTTCAATCAATTTGCGGCCTTTGCCCTGCTCGTAGCCGATGGTTTCAAAGCCGCGTTCGATGGCGGCCATGAGCGGCACGTGCAGTTCAATCTGCCGTTGTTTGTCTGCCTGCAGGGTCTTAGGTTCAATGCTCCACAGCAGATGATCAATCACATCCAGCGCGTGGCGCCAGCCTTCGGACTCTTCACCGTAGCGCAAGAGTACAAACGACATGTAATCCGACCAGGGCTGCAACAGCAGCAGCAGAACAGCAGAAGGCAGTTCCCGTTGATCCGTGCGTTTGCGGATCTCCAGGTTCACCTGCATCTTGGCTTCGCGCAGTTTTTCTTCGCCCTGCACTTTCTCCATGGCGCGGCGCTCCATCAGTTCCTGCCGACGGGAGATGTTATTGGTGTAGGCGTTAAACTCCAGCAGAAGTTCAGCAAAGATTCGCACGTCGTTTTTAAATTCTTCCAGCAGACGGAATACCGTGGCTTTGATCCTGGCGTAGATGTCGTGCTGCTCACTGCCATCATTGCCCACCCAGCGCACCCCGGCTTCCGCCAGGCTGTTCAGCAGGAGCCGTGCCGGATGCTCAGGCTGCTCGAAAAATCCTTTGTCAATAAACGCAATCTTGAGGAACGGCGTGTGAAGATAGCTGAGCAATGCCTTGACGGAATCCGGCAGATGGTCGTCAGAGAGCATGTACTCAAACAACATGCCCACGAGATCAATGGTCTGCATATCCGCAGCGGTAACGGCGCCGTCTTCGCGCTGGGAAGCGATCTGCTGCAACATCCTCACGCTGACGTCACCCACGGTCTGGGGCGGCAGCGCCACCAGATTGGGATTGGCAGGCTGGGCACCGGCAGCTACCAGTTGCTGGGTCGCAGCCAGCGCCTGGACCTGAAGACTTTGCAGCACGCTGACCAGCTGCTCGTTGGAAAGAATCTGCGCCGGTTGCACCGGTGCAGTGGCGATGGCCGCATTGCCTCCGCCCTGCCCGGTGGCCTGCAGCAGTTGCTGCGCCGTAAACGCCTGGGGAGCACCGCCCGCGACCTGCTGGTTGACGTGGGCCTGCAGTACGCGGATCGCATTGAACAGGCTGTACTGGTATTGCACATCCCCCGGACTCAGTTCGCCCGCCAGCAGACGGTCAGTGGCACGGCGAAGCGGCCGGGCTCCACTGGCTTCATCATCCGCCTCATCCTCGGTTGAAGCTCCCTGAGGAGCAGCGTCTTCCTGATTCACTGCGACAAACTTCAGGTTGGGCAGCAGCTGGTGTGCGATGAGGTAGTGATTCATCTCGTCATAAAGCGAATCCAGTTTATTGACAACCTCCCGCTCAAACATCTTGTAGCCGATAAGGCGCACCTTCACATCAATCTCGAGGCTGGCCAGTACTTTGCGCAGGGCCTCGCAGAATTGCACGGGGCTGACAGGGTTACTGCGCTCGTCAATTTTTTCACCATCATTCAGCAGCGCCAGGCGTTGATGGAGCGCCCAGAGTGCCTCGGCGTTTGCGGTATCTGCGCGATGGGTGACAGAGTTGATGGCAATACTTTCTTCCAGGTCAGAGTGTTCCACCAGCGACAGCCGGTCGGTGCGGAAGTGAGCTCCACTGCTCTGCGTATCCGTGTTTAAAGTTTTGTTCTTGAATTTTACGAAGCCATTGCCCAGGTGCTGGCTGAATTCATGTTCCGCCGCCTGCTGCACCGCACTGAGCAGATTACGCGTTTCAAATAAGGCGGACTGTTCCTGGTTGGAGCGGGCGCGCTCGGCCTGTTCGATCACCATCCGGAGCCACTGCTGCCAGAACGTGGTGAATACGCGAAAGGCGAAGCTGCGGGTGATATCACGGCAATGTTTCAAGTGCTCAAGAATCTGTTGCTCAGTGAGTATTGGCGTCATCGGCTGTTCCCGGGTGCGGGTGTCACTACCCGTCTTGTTTGAGGAGAATTTTCCAAAGTTCTTATCCGTAATTGTCATATTCAACCCCGTAGGTTTGTCGCCGACCGGGCTGTTGCCGCTGTCACCTCAATACGCAGCACTGCGCCATAGTAGCAGCTTCCCTGTACCGATTTCGGATGCAGCTGGTGCCGCATCATCGGCTTACGCGAAACAGCCGGTCATGAGCCTCCTGGTCGAGCTTCGTTTTTCACGCTTCGCAGAGGCGGCAAATTCCGAGCAATTTTCACTCCAAGATGTGTAACGGCATCACTTTTTGATTGAATTGCGCGTCACATCCACGCAGCAACATCGCACCAGAAAAACGCAGTGACGCAGAAACCACGCACCATAATCACGCACTCCGCGCGATGCACTTTTTGCGTTTTCGCCGAAATCCGTAAAGAAATCCTTGTTTTACAAGGTTATAAGCAAACTGGTACTCATATTGCTAAATGCTATGGTGAATCACTTGTCCGCACTCTGGGTGTTCAGGACGAAAGACAATTTGCAATAGAAAGCTAGGGTTCCGGCTGCCCGATACAGCGTCTGGTCCGAGAGCTTTCGACCTCAAAGTAAAAAAAATCGACAGTTTTGGCGCCAGCCCGTCGATTTTTCGAGGTTACACGGCGGGACAAAAGCCCGGGAGACGAATGGCCTGATCAAGCTGCTAATACAGCCACAGCCAGAGTGCTCCTGAAACCGATGTAACCCACTGGAGGTTTGCCATGTCGCGCCTGACCACGCTCATCATCGCACTGTTTTTTTCCGCCTCTGCCGCTGCGGCAGAACCCTTCAAGCTCTGTTGGTCCATCTACGTTGGCTGGATGCCCTGGGGCTATGGCGCTGAACAGAAAATCATTGATAAGTGGGCAAAGAAATACGGCATCGAGATTGAAGTTACTCAGATCAACGATTACATCGAATCCATCAACCAATACACCGCCGGGCAGTTTGACGCCTGCAGTATGACCAACATGGACGCCCTGACCATCCCGGCAGCTGGTGGCGTCGACAGCACCGCGTTGATCGTCGGGGATTTTTCCAACGGCAATGACGGCGTAGTGTTAAAAGGCGCAAACAAAACGCTTAAAGACATCAAAGGCCAGAAGGTCAATCTGGTCGAGCTGAGCGTGTCTCATTATCTGCTGGCCCGAGGATTGGAAACCGTGGGCTTGAAAGAGTCGGACATCAAAGTCGTCAACACCTCGGATGCCGATATGGTGGCCGTGTTCGGTACGAAAGATGTCACAGCGGTCACTACCTGGAATCCGCTGCTCAGCGAAATTCTCGCCCAGCCCGGCAGCACAAAAGTATTTGATTCCTCGCAGATCCCCGGCGAGATCATGGACCTGCTGATCGTCAACACCAACACCCTGAAAAAAAATCCCGCCCTGGGTAAAGCGCTGGTCGGTGCCTGGTACGAAATCATGGGCATCATGAGCGCTGAGGATAAAGCCGGCGTTGCAGCGCGCACCGCCATGGCCGTTGCCTCCGGCACAAACCTCGCTGGATATGAAGCGCAGCTGGCCAGCACCCGCATGTTCTACCGACCCGCTGATGCACTTGCGCTGGTAAACAGCAGCGAGCTGCTCACCACCATGCAGAAAGTTGCCGAGTTTTCCTTCGAACACGGGTTGCTCGGCGAGGGCGCACCGGACGCAAGCTTCATCGGCGTAGCCGGACCTCAGGGCGTTTACGGCAACAAAGGCAATATCAAACTGCGCTTCGACACCACCTACATGCAGATGGCCGCCGACAACGCGCTTTAAGAGGGCGGTGGTTTGTCGGATTACGCGTTGCTAATCCGACCTGCGCGGTGGAGCGATTGTCGTGTTGGGTGGATACAGGATTGTCGGATTACGCTGCGCTAATTCGACCTACGGGATGGAGCGATTGGAATGTTGGGTGGATACGGGATTGTCGGATTACGCTGAGCTAATCCGACCTACGGGGTGGAGCGATTATCGTGTTGGGTCGATACGGGATTGTCGGATTACGCTGCGCTAATCCGACCTACGGGGAGCCGGGTGCAAGTAAATATTTTCGGGTAGGTCGGATTAGCAACGCGTAATCCGACACCACCGGCCCGAACGCTGAATAGCAAGTAGGTCGGATTAGCGCAGCGTAATCCGACAAAGCGCCCATCCAAACGCACCACCCGACGGCGAACAGCAGCAGGTCGGATTAGCGCAGCGTAATCCGACACTCACCGAAGCCAGGTTTATCGATTCACAAATGTTTTACAACCACAGGCCGAACGACTGCATAGATAACTATTTACAGGATTGTTATGAAACGGTTGATTAATCTCACACCTTCAAAACCTGCCAGAGTCCTGCTGGGCATATTGCCGTTTGCATTGATCCTGTTGGTTTACCTGTTCGCGTCGGATGCGCGGCAGGCGGAAAACGCGAGTGATAAATTACTCCCCGCCTTCAGCCAGATGGGCGACGCCATTCAGAGCCTTGCCTTCGAACCCAGCAAACGCACGGGCGACTATTTATTCTGGCAGGACACCATGAGCAGCCTGCAGCGCCTTGCACTGGGGATGGGTATCGCCGCCTTGATTGGTTTTTCCCTCGGCATACTCACCGGCGCCATCCCCACCATCCACGCACCGCTCGCCCCACTGTTGACCGTGATCTCCCTGATTCCACCCATGGCAATTCTGCCGGTACTGTTTATCGTCTTCGGCCTGGGCGAAATTTCCAAAGTCGCGCTGATTGTGATTGGCGTAGCGCCATTCATCGCGCGGGACATTCAGCGCAGCACTCAGGAAATTCCTTTGGAACAACTGGTAAAAGCGCAGACACTCGGCTCGTCCAGCTGGCAGATTCTGTTACGGGTATTAATCCCCCAGATGCTGCCGCGCCTGATCAGCTCCGTGCGTTTGTCCCTGTGTACTGCCTGGTTATTTTTAATCGCCGCCGAGGCCATCGCATCCACTGATGGGCTGGGCTATCGCATCTTTCTGGTGCGGCGCTACATGTCCATGGACGTGATTCTGCCCTACGTTGCGTGGATTACTTTTCTCGCGTTTCTGCTCGACTGGTTGCTCGACCGGCTCAGCAAACGCTGTTTTCCCTGGCACCATCAGGAGGCAAGTAAATGAAACCGACTCCGCTGATCCAGGCAAAAAACCTGTGGAAACGCTATGGCGACAATGTCGTGCTGGAGCGGATGAATGTACAGGTGAATGCCGGCGAGTTTATTACCATGGTCGGCACCTCCGGTTGCGGCAAGAGTACATTCCTGAAGATGCTGCTGGGCATGGAACCGCCCTCTTCCGGTGAACTGCTGCTGGAGGGTAAACCCATCCCGGCCGAACCGGATCAATCGCGGGGCATTGTATTTCAACAGTATTCCGTCTTTCCGCATTTAACCGTTCTGCAGAATGTCATCCTCGCGCGGGAGTTTGAGCGCTCGCGCTTTCTGGGCAAATTATTCGGCGCTGCAAGACGACGCGTCGAGGACGAAGCAAAACGGCTGATCGAAACGGTTGGTCTGACACCCGCCGTGCATCGTTATCCCCACGAATTATCCGGTGGTATGAAACAGCGGCTCGCCATCGCCCAGGCGCTGATCCGGCAGCCGCGGATTTTATTGCTGGATGAACCCTTCGGCGCGCTTGACCCGGGAATTCGCGCGGACATGCATCAGCTGGTTTTGAAACTCTGGGAGGAACATCAGCTGACGGTTTTCATGGTCACCCACGATCTCAGCGAAGGTTTTTATCTGGGAACCCGCCTGTGGGTTTTCGACAAGCTGCGTCGCGATCAGCAGGCACCTACCGCTTACGGTGCGAATATCACCTATGACTTACCGATCACCCGTCAAAAAATTATTGCCCCGCAGGAAACATCGGCAATCGTTGAACACTATCTGCGTGACAGCCAGGATAAGGCCACAACAGAACAGGAGCTACTCCTATCATGAGCGAGAAAATTTACAACACACAATTGCCCGGCAATGCCCACTGGTCGCTGGAGATGCGGCGCGGTTCGCTGATGCGTCTCACCGACATCGAAGGCGGAGCTAACGTCGGCATGCTGTTTTACAACCCGCGAAATCTGCTGGAGCGTTACAACGCGCCCGACACCCTCAAGTGCCAGCACACCTTCAAACTGCAGCGGGGAAATTGCCTTTACTCAGACATGGGCAGAATTTTTGCGTCGATCATTGAAGATGATCTCAACTGGCACGACACCGTCTGCGGCAACAGCAATGCGGCGCTCGTCGAACAAAGATGGGGAAAACGTGATTACCAGGCACACCGTAACGAGTGGTTGCAGA
Organism: uncultured Cellvibrio sp.; assembly: GCA_937958105.1. Taxonomy (GTDB): domain Bacteria; phylum Pseudomonadota; class Gammaproteobacteria; order Pseudomonadales; family Cellvibrionaceae; genus Cellvibrio. The sequence continues at coordinate 60,458 of CALFXJ010000059.1, read as the reverse complement.
ATGGTTACGACGCGTTTCTGGTAGAGCTGGTGAAATACGGCCTGAGCGCGGCCGACATGGCGGCCAACATCAATTGGTTCAGCAAAGTGGTCAGTGATGATGCGGGCAATATTCATCTTGACACCGTCACGCAGCCGGGCCAGCAGCTCACCCTGCGGTTTGAGATGGATACGCTGGTCATCCTCCACACCTGTCCACATCCACTGAATACGGCACCACACTATCCATTCAAGCCGATCAAGGTCGAACTGGGCACCGCTGACCCTGTTGCCGATGATGATTACTGTAAAAACTTCCGGCCGGAAAACCAGCGCGGCTTCATGAACAACAGCCTTTATCACCTGCAGGGTGGATCAACGCACCGCTAATCCGACAGAACACTTTTAATCAACAGAGACATTGTTTTTGATCAAGCGCCCCGCGCTGATCCACGTTAATGGAGCATTCATGATGCTGATCGAAAGTCAACGCAATCCCGAACAAGCCAGCGCACGGTATCAGGTGGGAGCCGGTGATTATTTTTTGAAAGAAATCAAACAGGGGCAGACGATTCGCCTTGTCGATCTCGAAGGCAATCAGGCAGCGGACGTTCTGTTTTACAGTGCCCGCAACCCCAGCGAACGTTACAGCGCGATGGACACCATTCGCGCCCAGGGCAATTTGTACCTCAGCGGCGGCAGCAAGTTGATGTCCAACAACAACCGCGAAATGCTGGAGATAGTGGCTGACACCTGCGGCCGCCACGACACACTCGGGGGTGCCTGCGCCACTGAAAGCAACACTGTGCGCTACAGTCTGGAAAAACGCTGTATGCACGCGTGCCGCGACAGCTGGATGCTGGCGATTGCGGAGCACCCGGAGTTCGGGATCAGCAAGCGAGACATCACACACAATATCAATTTCTTTATGAATGTGCCCGTGACCAGCGAAGGCGGCTTGACTTTCGCGGACGGCATCTCTGCACCGGGTAAGTATGTCGAGCTCACCGCAGCGATGGATGTCATCATCCTGATTTCCAATTGCCCGCAACTGAACAACCCCTGCAACGGTTACAACCCGACACCGATTGAAGTGCTGATCTGGAATTAATGGTTCTTTCTTCAGTGGACGACCACTGTCGTAGTCATTTGCGGGACGGCCCGCCGGAGCCGATATGTTTACCAAAGTCCTCATCGCCAATCGTGGCGCAATTGCTGTACGTATCATTCGCACCTTACAAAAACTCAGTATCCGGTCCGTAGCCGTTTATGCGGAATCCGATCGCGACTCGCTGCACGTGCGGCTGGCGGACGAAGCCTTCTGCCTCGGCGACGGCGGGGCAGCACAAACCTATCTGGATCACAAAAAAATCATTGCCCTGGCCCAACAGTTCGGTGCGCAGGCTATCCATCCGGGGTATGGCTTTCTGAGTGAAAACGCCGGCTTTGTCAGGGAGTGTGAAGCTGCCGGCATTGTTTTTATCGGCCCCACCGCTGAACAAATGGTGACCTTCGGCCTGAAACACAAGGCGCGGGAGCTGGCTCAGGCTGCCGGTGTGCCACTGTGCCCGGGAACGGATCTGCTTACCAGCGTTGCGGAGGCCATAGAAGCCGCTGCGACAATTGGCTATCCCGTGATGCTGAAAAGCACAGCGGGTGGTGGTGGCATCGGCATGCAGTTGTGCCATAACGAGACAGAGCTGACAGCAGCGTTCGACAGCGTAAAGCGACTGGGCGCGAACAACTTTGCCGATGATGGTGTGTTCCTGGAAAAATTTATCGCTGCTGCACGTCATATCGAAGTACAGATTTTTGGTGATGGCGCAGGCAAGGCTGTCGCCATCGGCGAACGGGATTGCTCCAGCCAGCGCCGCAACCAGAAAGTCGTTGAAGAATGTCCAGCACCCAACCTGCCTGAACCGCAGCGTGCAGCGATGCAGGAAACCGCCGAACGGCTGCTGGCATCGGTCAATTACCGCAACGCCGGCACCGTGGAATTTATCTACGATGCAGCGGAAGAACAATTCTATTTTCTCGAAGTGAACACGCGCCTGCAGGTCGAGCATGGCGTGACGGAAGAAGTCTGGGGCGTTGACCTGGTCGAGTGGATGTTGAAGCAGGCTGCAGGCGAGCTGGGCAATATTGTTCAGCGGCGCAACCAGTTGAAACCCAGCGGCCACGCTGTTCAGGTTCGCGTGTATGCCGAAGGTCCGGCGCAGCAGTTCCAGCCCTGCGCGGGCTTGCTCAGCCAGGTCAGCTGGCCGGCAACCGAGGCCGGTGTGCGTATCGACCACTGGATCGAAAGCGGCATTGAAGTTCCATCCTACTTCGATCCCATGCTGGCCAAGATTATTGTGCACAGAGAATCGCGCCCGACTGCACTGGAAAAACTCGCTGCTGTACTCGATGAATCGAAACTCTACGGCATTGAAACCAATCTGGGCTATCTGCGCGCGCTGGTGCGGGATGATGTCCTGCGCAGCGGCACGATGACAACGCGCTACCTGAACCAGTTTGCGTTTCATCCCACGCGTATCGACGTGCTTCAGGGCGGAACCCAAACGACGATACAGGATTACCCCGGCCGCTGCGGTTACTGGCATGTCGGCGTCCCCACCTCGGGGCCTTTCGACAATTACTCTTTCCGTCTGGGCAACCGCCTGCTGAACAACAGCGAGGCCGCCGCCGGTCTGGAGATTACCCTGCAGGGGCCAACGCTGCGCTTCGGCTGCGCCGCGACTATCGTTCTCACCGGCGCTGCCATTGATGCGAAACTCGATGGCCAACCGCTCGCGCTATATGAAATTGTCGAGGTTACCGCCGGGCAGCTGCTGCAACTTGGCCGCATCGCAGAACGCGGTGCCCGCGCTTATCTGTGCGTTGCGGGCGGCATTCAATGCCCTGATTATCTCGCGGCCAAAGCCACCTTTACCCTCGGCCAGTTCGGCGGCCACAACGGCCGCGCACTGCGAGCCGGCGATGTGCTGACGCTGGATGAGCAACACTGCTGTCTCGATAAAACCGCGCAACAATGCCCGGCGGATCTGCTGCCGGTCATCACCAATCAATGGCAACTGCGCGTGATTTACGGTCCTCATGGTGCACCGGATTTTTTCACAGAGACGGATATCCAGACCTTCTTCGCTCATGACTGGGAAGTGCATTACAACTCCAGCCGCACCGGCATCCGCCTGATCGGCCCCAAACCGACCTGGGCGCGTACCTCCGGCGGTGAAGCAGGCATGCATCCTTCCAACATTCACGACAATGCCTATGCCTTCGGCACAGTGGATTTCACCGGTGATATGCCCGTTATCCTCGGTCCTGACGGTCCTTCCCTCGGCGGTTTTGTCTGTCCGGCGACGGTGATTACCGCCGATTTATGGAAGCTCGGCCAAGTGCGCGCCGGTGACAGGATTCGCTTTGTTCCCGTCACGGTAGAGAATGCTGTTGCCATTGAAGCGGAGCAGAAAAATCGTCTGAAAAATCTGGCTGGCAAGGAAATGCCGGTCGCACCAGTGACGGAACTTCCACCACCCACTGTTGGCCGTCTGAGCGCAGCGAGTTGTGGTGAAGATATTGTCTATCGCGTGGCCGGTGATCATTTCCTGCTGGTGGAATACGGCCCGCTGGAGCTGGATATCCGTTTGCGTTTTCGCGCTCATGCATTGATGCAATGGCTTCAGAAAAATGCCTTGCCCGGTGTGCGTGAACTTACACCGGGCATCCGCTCCCTGCAGGTACATTACGATAGTCAGACCATATCTCTCGCTCAGCTCCTCGTTCATCTGCAACGGGGCGAGCAGAAACTGGCTCAGCAACTCGCTGAACTGAGTGTGCCTTCACGCATCGTGTATCTGCCGCTGAGCTGGGACGATGAAGCCTGTCAGCAGGCGATTCAAAAATATATGCAGTCTGTGCGCGCCAACGCTCCCTGGTGCCCGAGTAATCTGGAATTTATTCGGCGCATCAACGGACTGGATAGCATTCAGGCGGTGAAAGATATTCTGTTCAGTGCTTCCTACCTGGTGATGGGACTCGGCGATGTCTATCTGGGCGCGCCCGTTGCCACGCCAATTGATCCGCGTCATCGTCTAGTGACCACCAAATACAATCCGGCGCGCACCTGGACCGCCGAAAACTCTGTGGGTATCGGCGGTTCATACCTGTGCGTTTACGGAATGGAAGGTCCCGGCGGCTACCAGTTTGTTGGCCGCACATTGCAGATGTGGAATCGCTATCGCCAGACCCGGGAATTCGCTGAGCCTTGGTTATTGCGCTTCTTCGATCAGATCCGCTTTTATGAAGTCTCCCAGGAAGAACTGCAACGCATCCGCCGCGACTTCCCCCAGGGCCGTTATCCACTGCGAATTGAAGAAAGTGAGTTCAGCCTTAAAGAGTACGAGGCGTTTATCGAGCAGAATGCCGCCGGGATTGCTACCTTTACCCGGCAACGGGAACAGGCGTTCGATGAAGAACTCGCGCGCTGGCATGCTAACGGCCAGTTCAATTACGAGCAGACGGAACACGTCGAAGAAGCCACTCAGGACGATATTCCCGATGGTGCCATCTGTATCGACAGCTCCGTGTCGGGCAGCGTGTGGCAGGCGCAGATCCAACCGGGACAGGAAGTCAACGCGGGTGATCTGCTGCTGATCCTGGAGTCCATGAAGATGGAGATCAACATCACCGCGCCCTGCGCAGGAAAAGTCAAACAAGTTCTGAAGAACGAAGGCGCCAGAGTCCAGGCCGGTCAGACGCTGGTGGTGATGGAAGCCATCGAGTAACTGACCGATACCCTTGCTTATGCGAGACAAGTTTCTGGATCGGATCAGGTCGCGATGCGACTGATCCGACCCGGAATTCTAAGCGGGGATGGTACGGTCGGCGGCCCAGAGGCGGAGCTGGTTGATCTGTTCCGCCATCACCACCGACAGAGGACTGGTAGAGGCAATTTCCTGCAGCAGCAACTGGGTGTCCAGCGTCCTGGCCTGAGCTGCGGCGTTATACAGCGCTGCCACAATGGCCTGCTCGATCTCCGAACCGGAAAAGCCTTCACTGGCAACAGATAGCTGCTGCAGATCAAACTGCTCTGCCAGACAGTTGCGCTTGTTCAGATGAATCGCAAAGATTTCCTCGCGCACCGCGGCATCAGGCAGGTCGACAAAAAATATTTCGTCGAGCCGGCCTTTGCGGATTAACTCCGGGGGCAACTGACTGATGTCGTTGCTGGTGGTTACAATGAATACCCGCGTGCGCCGCTCGGCCATCCAGGTCAACAATGTCCCGAGCAAACGCTGGGATGTGCCATTGTCATGGCTGCCCTGACTCATGCCTTTTTCAATTTCATCAAGCCACAATACACAGGGCGACATGGCATCAGCCAGCTTCAGTGCCTCGCGCAGGTTGCGCTCGGTTTCGCCGTGATATTTGTTGTACAGCGCTCCTATGTCGAGGCGTAACAACGCAATTCCCCACAGGCCCGCCACCGCTTTGGCGGCCAGACTTTTTCCACCGCCCTGTACACCCAGCAGCAGAATACCTTTGGGGCGATCCAGTTTGCTGTTGTCGCCATGAAACGCCTCGCGCCGCGCCATCAGCCAGCGCTTGAGGTTGTTTAAACCACCCACCTGCGAAAAGTTTTCGCTCTGGGGTTCAAAGCTCATCACGCCTTCCATATCCAGCAGTGCGAACTTGGCTTTATTGATTCGCGGTAAATCATCTTCGGTGAGCGCGCCATCGTTCCAGATCGCACCGCGCACCAGCCGTCGCGCATCGCTCACACTCATGCCCTGCAGATTGCTGACCAGTTTTTTCAAGGTGAGGTTGTCGGTCTTCACCCGTGCGCCGCCGTGGCGCTCTGACCAGTCTTTGGCTTCCTCACGGATAATCTCCATGAGTCGATCATCACTGGGCAGACTGAGCGTATAAGACACACTGTAGCGCGACAGCTCCGGGGGCAGACGCAATTGATAACTCAGGAACACAAGCGTGTGAGGCATGGCAAAGTGATTGAGCGCTATGTCTTTAAGCAGGCGCACAACACCGGGATCGTCGAGAAAGGGATGGAGATCGCACAAGGCATAGATGCCCGGCTGGGTCTGGCTCTTGATATGCTTCAGCGCATTTTCAGCGCTGTTGTACTCACTGCCGCGCGGTACCAGCTGCGGACCAAAATTCATGCGCGTCAGGCCGTCGGTTACCGACCAGCGATACAGGTCCTTGCCATGTTTGTTGGCTACCTGCAGCAGCACATCCAGCGCTTTTTTTTCTTCAAAGGTTTCAATAACGACTAACGGTATACGTGAATCGAGAATGTGTTTCAGTTCATTGGCATCTTGCACGCTGGCGTCCTCACTCGCACGTTCAGCGCGCAAGCATGCAATGAAGCCAATGAACTTGCAATCCCGATCAGGGCGCGGTGACGGTCAGGGTCTGACGCTGCCGCACATCCTGACTTGAAGCACCGATCTGGATTTCATAGCGCCCGGCATCCACCGCATAGGTTTTCTGCTCTTCATCGTAATGCGTGAAGTCGCGCGCTGGCTTGAGGGTGAAATTCACCCGCCGCTTTTCGCCCGGCTGCAGGCTGATGCGTTCTATCCCACGCAGTTCCTGCCGTGCGCGTTCGCGCTGCGGGTCCAGCGGATGAACATAAAGCTGTACGACTTCCTCGCCGGCCCGCTTGCCGGTATTTTTTACCTGAACCGAAACTGTCACTTCACCATCCGCCGTGGTTTTCCGCTTATCGAGCTTCAACCCGGAATACTGAAAGCGCGTGTAGGACAGGCCGTGGCCGAATGGATATAAGGGCGCACCATCGAAGTAGCGGTAGGTGCGCCCCTTCATGGCGTAATCCTCAAACGGCGGCAGCTTTTCATCGGCTTTGTAGAATGTCACTGGCAAACGGCCTGCGGGATTTACATCACCGAACAGAACGTCGGCCACGGCATTGCCACCGCGCTGCCCGGGATACCAGGCCAGCAGGATAGCGGGCAGCTTCTGCTGTGCCCAATCTACCGCGAGTGCTGAACCCGTCGTCAATACGAGTACCACCGGCTTACCGGTAGCCTGCAGGTCTTCGAGCAGTTTCTGCTGGGTGGCCGGCAGGCGCAGGTCTGTGCGATCACCGCCGGCAAAACCGGGGTAATTCACCTTCATCTCTTCGCCTTCCACATCCCCTGTCAGGCCTCCGACGAACACGATCACTTCCGCAGCCTGTGCGGCAGCCATGGCTTCTTCGTAGGGCGACTTCGCACCGGGCATACGCCAGGACAAGCGCACTTCTGCATCACGGATATCTTCAAAATATTCCAGCGTGATCGGATAGGCCCGACCCGCCTCCAGATCTACAAACGCGCTCTTGCTGTGTACCCGTTCCGCCTGCTGCCAGGCGTCGATCAGTGTTTCTCCGTCCAGGGTCAGACGGAAGCCATCGTTAGCCCCGACGTTCAACTCATAACGGCCAGTGACCGGAGGCAGCAGCTCACCGGACCAGCGCACACTGAAATGATCTCCGGCAAGGCCTTGGGCCATGTCCAGTTCGCCACGGGCAACCAGGTCATCCGTAGGCGCACCCCGGTCCCAGCGAAAAGCAACGCGCGGATCGATGCGAGTCAGAACCGGTTTGCCACTCAGTTCCATACCGCGAAAATACTCACCCTTCAAACCCTGCTGGTTCGGCGCGCCGGCCGGACGCAGATATGCAGGCTCAATGACCGGCGCTGCACGGGGTTCTTCCCGGCCTTCCACCAGATCCGCACCGCGGGCGTAAAGGACTTCAGTGTCCGCCGATACGGCTGCGCGGATGCCCTGCAGCACCGTCACCGGAGCCGATGGCGTACCGTAGTAGTTACCCAGCAACGCCATCACGTCGTCCGCCGTCGGGCCGATGACGGCAATGCGCTTGAGGTCTTTGGCCAAGGGCAGAACACCGTCGTTCTTCAACAGCACCATGGACGCCTGTGCCGCCCGGCGCGCCAGCTGGTCATGTTCCGGCGCCTGGTTTACAGAATAAGGAATCTGCGCGAAGGGCACCTGCTCGGCCGGATCAAACATACCCAGACGGAAACGGGTGTACATCAGCCGTGTGAGCGCCGCATCGATCTCCGCCTCACTGATCATCTCCTGCCGGACTGCCCCGAGCAGTGCCTCATAGGTCCGTCCGCAATTCAGTTCGGTGCCGTTTTTTACGCCCAGGGCAGCGGCAGCTTCAGCCGAAGAGACGATCTTGTGGTAGAGGAAGATATCTTCGATGGAGTCGCAGTCGGATACCACGTAACCGTCAAAACCCCAATCCTTGCGCAGGATGTCGATCAGCAGGCGCTGGCTGGCTGAGGCGGATTCACCGTAAACACGGTTGTAAGCGCCCATTACCGAGGCTACGTCGGCCTCCTGCACCAGCGCGCGAAAGGCGGGCAGATAGGTTTCGTAAAGATCCCGCTCGCTGGGATGAACATCAAAATGGTGACGATCCGCCTCCGGCCCGCTGTGGACAGCGAAGTGCTTCGCGGTCGCGTCCAGCTTGCGGTATTTTTCGTGGTCACCCTGCAACCCTTTAACAAACTCCACCCCCATCAATGCAGTGAGGAAAGGGTCTTCACCATAGGTTTCCTGACCGCGCCCCCAGCGGGGGTCGCGAAAGATATTGACGTTAGGTGACCAGAAAGTGAGGCCCTGATAGCGCAGTCGCAGACCACGGCTGGCAAATTCATGGTGTTTAGCCCGGCCCTCGTTCCCAATCACCTCGGCCACCTCGCCCATCAAGGCCGGATCAAAAGTAGCTGCCAGACCAATAGCCTGAGGAAAAACCGTGGCCGCACCAGCGCGGGCAACACCGTGCAAAGCTTCGTTCCACCATTCGTACGCGGGCACACCCAGGCGGGGAATGGCGGGAGCGTTATTCATCATCTGGCCGACTTTCTCTTCCAGCGTCATGCGCGATACGAGGTCCTGCGCTCGCTCTTCAAACGAGCGCTGCACGTCGAGATAAGCTGGCTGCTCTGCCACCGGCTCAGCCGCCCGAGCTCCATTGGCAAATACGAGCCCGATAAACAGTGAGTACAGGGTGATGCGGCGGAAATTCATAGTGATGCCTCCTCGTCGGCCGATCATTATTGTTGTCGTGACTATAACCTGGACTATAACCACTGCCCGGTGCCCACACAAGAAAACGACACACCCTTTGCGATCCATTGAAGGCAAGTGGTCCTGTGGGTTCGGTTTTTTTTCTATACAATATCCGGGTTTTTTCGTTGTCCTATTTCTACCCCCTTACGAGGCTCTGACCATGCCCGGAATCCAACTCAACTTTGTTGATCGCTTGATAGTCCAGGCCGACCGTGCGTTGCGCACCCTGGCCGGAGCCAGCGATCTGACGGCAGAACGCCCCTCCCCTGCAATCCATCAACCGCAAATTGAAATGACCACCGAGGAACGGCGTCACGCCGCTGGCCTGATGCGGGTTAATCATTCCGGGGAAGTCTGCGCCCAGGCGCTTTATCAGGGTCAGGCCCTTACTGCCAGATTGCCCGATGTCCGGGTTGAGATGGAAAAGGCCGCCGCTGAGGAGGTGGATCACCTGGTCTGGTGTCAGGAGCGTATTGACGAACTGGGCAGCCACACCAGCTACCTCAATCCCCTTTGGTACGGTTTGTCTTTTGCTATCGGTGCCGGAGCGGGATTGATCAGCGATCGTGTAAGCCTTGGCTTTGTTGCCGCCACGGAAGACCAGGTCTGCCGCCACCTCCAGAGTCACCTCACCAAACTGCCCGAGCAGGATCTGCGGAGTCGTGCGGTGGTGGAACAAATGTTGATCGACGAAGCCCGCCATGCGGATGCGGCGCTCGCAGCGGGCGGTATGAGATTTCCGGCCCCGGTGAAGGTAGCCATGTCTCTGGTGTCAAAGGCCATGACCCTGAGCAGCTATCGCATTTGAAGCATCTGGCGGTAAATTCAGCCGCCAGACTCGCGTCTCACCGGGTGGATGCTAAACTAGACGACATCTCGATAAGACATAAGACGACATCCCACATGCCCATCCACCGCACACTTTGCCGCTGGCTGCCGTACCTGGCTTTCTTCTACGCAGCCTGGGGCAATGCTGAGCCACCACAAATCACCTTTACCTGCTGGATGCCGCCCCATTCCGCCCATTTCATCAAGCTTGAAACCGTCTATCGTGAAGCCTTTACCGCGCTGGGCTATAGCTTCACCATGCACCACCGCCCCTCTCTGCGCTCGATCCAGGATGCTAATCACGGGGCGAGCGACGGGGAATGCGGACGGGATTTCCGCTACCTGCAGAACTCACCGGAATCTCCCCTGATCCGTATCGAGGTAGTAGTAGCCAGCGCAGATCTGCAAGTGTGGACCAATGATCCAGATATCAGGATCGAAAGCCTCACCGAATTGAACAGCGGCAAATACCGCCTCGGTTATCTGCAGGGGTCCTCGGAAACCCAGAGCCTGCTGACCCCGGAACGCCAGCGCGAAGCCCAGAGTGCTGTAAGCAGTGACATCGGTATCAAGATGCTCAGCGCCGGCCGCATTGACGCGCTGATTATTTCAGAAGCCTCGGTGAAACGGATTCTGGCCAGCTCGGAGCTGCCCAGCCCGATCTACCACGCCGGCACCCTGTTTCATCAATCCGCCTACGTCCATCTACATCCGCGCCATCGCCAGCTGGTACCGGCCCTGACACGAGAACTGCAGAAGCGAATCCCGCCGGGCGGAATCAGCCTGGAATGAGAATGAGAAGGATAACGTAAGGAGAAGCGACAGGCGGAATACCTGTCGCCAGCCGGTCAATCCGCTGCGCGGATCTCATAACCGTGGGTGATCTCAACGCCCCCGGCCTCCAGCATGATAGAAGCGGAGCAATATTTTGTTGCAGACAGTTCCACTGCGCGTTTGACCTGAGCTTCTTTAAGGTCTTTACCGGTCACAATGAACTGCATGTGAATTTTGGTGAATGGAGAAGGAACGCCTTCCGCACGCTCGGCTTCCAGCTCCACCCGGCAATCCGTGACGGCCTGCCGCGCCTTGCTTAGGATGCTCACTACATCAAACGATGAGCAGCCGCCCAGTCCCAGCAGCAGCATCTCCATCGGGCGCACGCCCAGATTGCGGCCTCCGTGGTCCGGTGGACCATCCATCACTACCGAGTGGCCGCTCCCCGACTCACCAATGAACTGGGCGCCATCCACCCATTTAACTGTTGCGTGCATATTCCAACCCTTTACTGTTACTGGACTTTCTAGGCTGCTAAGGTTATCACACAGCCTGTGAATGTAGCGCAATGTCGCAAAAATCAACATAAACGGCGCTGAGTTAAACTTTCGATGGACAAGCAGTGACTCTAGGCTTATAACTGCATCACAAAGTTTGGAGCCCGGCTCCGCCTCGACTGGTACGCATTTTGGTTTCTGGTCATAATGCGCGCCATATGAACTGATAAATCCTATAAAGCTAATCAGGAGTCCACCTTGGTCGCTGTCTCATTAACACCGCACATTAAGAATGTGGATGAGTTTCTAAGCCATTGTCACCGTCGCCGTTACCCCGCAAAAAGCACCATCATCTATGCGGGCGACAAAAGTGATTCCCTCTATTACATCGTCAAAGGTTCGGTCACCGTTTTGATTGAGGATGACGAAGGTCGCGAGATGATCGTCGCCTACCTCAATGATGGCGACTTCTTCGGCGAAATGGGCTTGTTTGACGAGAAAGATTCTCGCAGCGCCTGGGTTCGCGCCAAGTCGGAATGCGAAGTAGCGGAGATCAGCTACGCCAAATTCCAGGAAATCTCTGAATCTCATCCTGAGTTCCTCTTTGCACTGGGCAGCCAGATGGCTCGCCGTCTGCGTGCCACCACCCGGAAAGTCGGTGATCTGGCCTTTCTGGATGTGACTGGCCGCGTTGCCCGCACCCTGCTCGATCTGTGCAAGGAACCCGATGCCATGACCCACCCGGACGGCATGCAGATCAAGATCACCCGTCAGGAGATCGGCCGCATCGTGGGCTGTTCCCGGGAGATGGTTGGCCGCGTACTCAAGACCCTTGAAGAGCAAGGTCTGGTCCTGGTTAAAGGAAAGACCATGGTGGTCTACGGTACCCGCTGATGCGATGGCAGCACCCTGCTGCCATCAGCTACAAAAAAGCCAGCTCAGCGCTGGCTTTTTTATGAATCAGCTGAAGAAGGATTTCAGGGCTGTGCCTGGATCGTTCTCACGCATAAAGGCTTCCCCGATCAGGAAGGCATTTACGTTCCGCTCCCGCATAACCCTCACATCTTCCGGTGAAAGAATACCGCTTTCCGTTACGACAATTCTTTCGGGGCCAATCTGATCCAGCAGATCAAAGGTGGTCTGCAGACTTACGTCGAAGGTATGCAGGTTACGGTTGTTGATGCCGATCAACTTGTTCGGCAGGCTCAGGGCAATCTCCAGCTCTGCCGCATCATGCACCTCCACCAGCACGTCCAGCCCCAGCTCCATCGCCAGGGTATTCAGATCCGCCAGTTTCTGAGGCTCAAGAGCCGCGACGATCAGCAACACACAATCCGCTCCAATGGCCCGGGCCTCGTAGACCTGGTATTCGTCGACCAGGAAATCCTTGCGGATGACCGGCAGGTCCGTAGCGGCGCGGGCTTCCTGCAGATATGCATCTGCTCCCTGAAAGAAATCCACATCGGTCAGCACTGACAGGCAGGCCGCGCCGCCCTGTTCATAGCTGCGCGCCAGCTCCGCTGGTACAAAGTGTTCGCGGATCACACCTTTACTGGGTGACGCCTTCTTGATCTCGGCGATGACGCCGGGCTGACCAGCTGCAATGCGGTCCGCAATGGCCTGGACGAAGCCGCGCACCGGCTGCGGGTGAAGCAGGCCGTGTTGCAGGTCGGCCAGGGGAACAGTTTTTTTACGCTCGGCAATCTCTTCCCATTTTCGGGCAATGATCTTGCGGAGTACGGTAGGGGTCTGGGTCACGCGACAATTCCTCTACTTAGCGAACCATCTAAAGTTCGCATCAGCATCAGTGGGTTTAAGCTTTATTCCAGGTACTGGGTGAAAGCCGCCAGCTCGCGGATTTTCTCACCCGCCAGGCTGCTGCCGATGGCGTCCCGCGCCATCTCAACGCCGTCGGCCAGATTGCTGGCCACACCGCTGACATAGATGGCGGCGCCAGCATTCAGGGTGATGATATCAGCGGCCTTCTCAGCGTATTGGCCGCGACGGTTGCCAAGGGCATCCTTGATCAACAACAGCGAGTCTTCCGGCGTCTGTACACTCAGACCGATGAGACTCTTGCTCTGCACGCCAAAATCCTCAGGCTTGATGGTGTATTCGATGATCTCGCCGTTCTTCAGTTCAGCCACCTGGGTTTCGGTGGCCAGGCTGATTTCATCCAGCCCGTCTTTCGCATGCACCACCATCACATGCTCACTGCCCAGCCGTCCCAGCACTTCGGCCATAGGCCGGCAGAGCTCACCATTGAAAACGCCGATGACCTGGCGTTTGACGTTGGCCGGATTGGTCATGGGGCCGAGCATATTGAAGATAGTGCGCAGGCCCAGCTCGCGGCGCGGGCCAATGGCAAAGCGCATGGCACTGTGATGGGCCGGTGCAAACATAAAACCTACGCCGATTTCCTTCACACAGCGAGCCACCTGCTCCGGCGCAATATCGAGTTTGATACCCGCGGCCTCCAGCACATCGGCACTGCCCGCCGTACTGGAAACACCACGGTTACCGTGCTTGGCCACCCGACCACCGGCGGCAGCCACCACAAAGGCGCTGGCGGTAGAGATGTTGAACAGGTTGGCACCGTCACCGCCGGTACCGCAGGTATCCACCAGATACTCAACATCAATATCCACTGGGGTCGCCAGCTCACGCATGACCTGAGCGGCACCGGTAATTTCATCCAGGGTTTCACCTTTCATCCGCAGGGCGACGAGAAAACCGCCGATCTGGGCCGGTGTAGCCACGCCGGTCATCACGTCCCGCATTACCATGGTCATCTCTTCGGTTGAGAGATCAATGTGAGCAACTAATTTATTCAGTGCTTGTTTGATATCCATCGCCATCTACCTTGTCGTTACCTTATCGGTTGTGGGAGAAATCTGCAGCGAAGCGTAAATTCACTTCAGCTGCCGCGCAATCGCACCTCTGGAACGACGCGCGGCGGTGCGTTGATTTAACCGTTACAGTCCATTCAGGAAATTGCGCAGCAGCTCGTGCCCCTGTTCGGTCAGAATTGATTCAGGGTGAAACTGTACGCCCTCGACTGCCAGGGTTTTGTGGCGCACCCCCATGATCTCTCCCATGCTGCCATCGTCATTCTGAGTCCAGGCTGTGATCTCCAGACAGTCCGGCAGGCTTTCCTTGTCGATGACCAGGGAGTGGTAGCGCGTGGCCTGCAAAGGATTTTTAAGACCGGTAAACACACCCTTGTCAGCGTGATAAACCGGTGAGGTTTTACCGTGCATTACCTGAGGTGCACGAATGATCTTTCCACCGAAGGCCTGGCCGATGCTCTGGTGGCCGAGACAAATGCCCAGCAGCGGAATCCTGCCGGCAAACGTCTTGATCGTTTCGACAGAGATCCCCGCTTCATTGGGTGTACAGGGACCGGGTGAGATCACAATCTTTTCCGGTGCCATACGCGCAATATCGTCCACGGTAATCTCATCGTTACGCACCACCTTGACATCGGCCTGCAACTCACCGAGATACTGCACGACGTTGAAGGTAAAGGAGTCGTAGTTATCGATCATCAGAATCATGTTTATTCCCCCACCATGTCGACAGCTTTGAAGATGGCCCGCGCTTTGTTCATGGTTTCTTTCCACTCCAGGGCCGGTACTGAGTCAGCCACCACGCCGGCGCCGGCCTGCACGTAAAGCTTGCCGTCTTTAATGACTGCCGTACGGATCGCGATAGCGGTATCCATGTTGCCGTTCCACGCGATGTAACCGACCGCGCCGCCATAGATACCGCGTTTTTCGCTTTCCAGTTCGTCGATGATTTCCATCGCGCGAATCTTCGGTGCACCCGACAAGGTACCTGCCGGCAGGGCCGCGCGCAGCACGTCCATCGCATGCAGTTCAGGCTTGATCTTGCCGGTGACGTTGGAGGTGATGTGCATGACGTGAGAGTAGCGCTCTACCACCATCTTGTCGGTGAGCCGGACGCTCCCCACCTGAGCCACCCGGCCCACGTCGTTGCGACCGAGATCGATCAGCATCAGGTGTTCCGCGATTTCTTTAGGATCAGCCACCAGCTCCGCTTCCAGCGCCTTGTCCTCCTCCGGCGTATGGCCGCGACGACGGGTACCGGCGATAGGCCGCACCGTCACATCACCGTCCTCCAGCCGCGCAAGAATTTCCGGGCTTGATCCCACGACGTGATGGTCGCCGAGGTCGAGGAAGTACATATAAGGAGAAGGATTCAGGTTGCGCAGCGCGCGATAAAGGTTGAGCGGTTCGCCCGCAAAGTCGATGGACAGGCGCTGGGAGATAACCACCTGCATGGTATCGCCAGCCAGCACATAGTCTTTGATGCGGTTGACCGCGTCGTGGAACTGCTGCTCACCGTAATGGGAGCGGAAGTTCTGCTCGCTGGCGCCGTTCATACCCAGCGTCAGATCCGGAGTCGACGGCACGGGACCGCGCAGGCGCCGCTCCAGTTCGTCCAGCCGCTGGTTGGCTGCTTCATAGGCATTCTCTACGTCCGGATTGGCATGGATCACCAGGATCAACTTGCCCGCCAGGTTATCGAAGACCAGAACCTCGTCGGAGACCGTCAAGAGAATATCCGGCGTCCCCAGTACATCTTTGGGTTCGCTGGCCTTGAGGTGCGGTTCGACATAGCGCACGCAGTCATAGGCAAAATAGCCCACCAGACCGCCGGTAAAACGCGGCAGGCCCGGCAGCTCTGGAGCACGGTAGCGCAGCTTGAACTCTTCAACAAAGGCCAGTGCATCAGCCTGCGTGGTTTCTTCGATGATCACACCATCACGCTCGATGCAGATGCGCTCACCATAGGCTTTCAACACGGTGCGGGCGGGCAGGCCGATCATGGAATAACGGCCCCACTTCTCGCCGCCCTGGACCGACTCAAACAGATAAGAATAGGCTCCGCGAGCCAGTTTCAGATAGGAAGACAAGGGAGTATCAAGGTCAGCCAGCACTTCGCGCATCACCGGAATACGGTTATAGCCTTGCGCGGCCAGCTCAGCAAATTGTTCAGGAGTCATGGGTTTACCTTTCAGGTTCGCCAGCAAGAGTTAGGCGAATCACGCTATTTTTATCGGGCAATTCATCTGCGCCTGACGCGGCATGAGATGGTCGGACAACAGATGAGAGGGAGACAACCCGGCTGCTGACAGACTGTGAGACTAGATACGAGTGCTAGCCAGACAGACTGCGCGCGGGCAGAAATGGACTAGCGACGCCATCGGGCGACGAGGGCGGCACGCTCTTGCAGATATAAGCCTGAACGTTTCACAGGGCTTCTCCTTATGGACTGGCAGCCAGTTTACTCAAATAAAACCGGACTGCCTATCCCCAATACTTCACAAATAAACCGGTTACTTCGGCACAAGCGGGATTAATTGCGCTTAACCTGCGCGAGTTCCGCACGCATGGCAGCGATGGTCGCGGCGTAATCCTCAGTATTGAATATCGCCGAACCGGAGACAAAGGTATCCGCACCCGCAGCAGCCAGCTCACGAATATTTTCGGTGGAAACCCCACCGTCGACCTCAAGACGGATGTTGTAACCGCTGGCGTCGATCATCGCCCGCGCTTCCCGGATCTTGTCCTGCACGTAAGGAATAAACTGTTGCCCGCCGAAACCCGGGTTCACCGACATCAACAGCAGCATATCCATCTTTTCCATCACGTACTTGATTTCATTGAGCGAAGTGGCCGGATTGAGCACCAGCCCGGCGAAACAGCCGCGGTCCTTGATCAGCTGCAGGGAGCGATCCACGTGGCGGGACGCTTCGGGGTGAAAGGTAATGAAGGTTGCACCGGCATCGGCAAACTGGACAATCAGATCGTCCACCGGCTCCACCATCAGGTGAACATCAATAGGTGCTGTAACGCCATACTTCCGCAAGGCTTTGCAGACCATCGGCCCTATCGTCAGATTGGGCACATAGTGATTATCCATCACATCGAAGTGAATCATGTCGGCACCGGCAGCGAGTACCGCATCCACCTCTTCCCCCAGGCGGGCGAAGTCAGCCGAGAGGATGGAAGGCGCAATTCTGAAATCCGCCTGTGTAGAGCCTTTAAAGTTCTGCATAAATCACCCGATGACAGTAATACAACGACTAAAATGTCCGCATTGTACTGAAAAAAATCCCGCTGGCAGCAAATTGCGCAGCAATGAATCAGGACTCCCTAAAACCGACACTATGAACGGCCCTTTGACTCACCACCGCTTTCAGGATTCATTTCCCTCTCACCGAGCCTGTCGGATGATCTGCGCCTGGCTGTTGCTGTTGCTTGCCAGCGCCTCGCTGGCGCAGGAACCAGAGTCCGGACCGGCTGAAGACCTCCCGGAAGCTGAAGAAACCATCGCTCCCCCTCCTGAGCCACCGGAACCCACCCTCTCACAGGAAGAGCGTTATAACCAGCTGCTGGCCGCAACACTCCCGGAAGAGGTGCGCTGGCTGGAGACGGCCGATGACAAGATCCTCGTCCTGTTCCGCCCAACGGAAGCCGCAACAACCAACGGAATCGTGTTGATGGCTCATGCGGCAGAGGTTCCGCCGGGCTGGCCCCCCACCCTGGAACACCTGCGTCGGTACCTGCCCCGTCACGGCTGGCCGACACTGGCGGTGTCGTTACCGCCACTGGAACCACAACCGGTGCCTCAACGGGAGATTCCGGCACCAGTGGAAAACACCGAGCCATGTGATGAGGAACCCTGTGCAGAAGAACCGGCTGATGGGACCGAGAACACCCCTGCCGATGCTCCCGCAGAGCAGGCAGAAACAGCCTCATCGGAAGCCGCTGATGCAGCGCCATTACCCGAGCCTGAAGCCGACCCTGCTCTGGAACCGCGTCCCACCCGGGAGGAGGTTATTGCCCGTCGTATCGGCGCTGCGACCAGCTATCTGAATCAACAGGGCTTTGAACAGGTAATCCTCCTGACCGATAACAGCAGCGTGATGGACGCCGTGTTTGCCGTGCAATCCCCGACCAGACTCCAAGGGCTGATCCTGGTAAACCTGCAACCCCAGGAGCCCTTGTCTACCGCACAGCTGGAAACCCTTTTCGGCCATCCCCACCTGGCAGTGATGGATATCTTCACCCAGCCTGATGAGCGCCGGGAGGCTGCTGTTCAGCAGCGTCACCGCGCAGCAGCCATGCGCAACCGGATGACCTCTTACCACCAGTTGCGACTGCTGCCATTGCAGAGCGTTGATATCGACAAACCCCGCAGTTTCTGGCTGGACCGGACGCGCGGATTTATGGAACAGCATACACGGAAGCAGAAAGTGGCTCCCGACCCAAAGTAAAACTCCGGAAATCGTTAAAGCCGTCGCATTTTCCAACGTTTTGCCCGCTTACGACCAATGCCTTTAGGCGGCGGTCGTGGTACCATTTTTCAACTTTTTTGTGTCAGTTTTAACGGAATTACCATAATCAACATCTGGAGCAGTGAGGAACGTCTGCGTGTCTGACAAGAAAGACTCTGCCAACACATCCGATCCGGCGAACGATAAAACCCGCCTTGCTCAGAAGCCTCAAAAGGCCGCCGAACAAGCCACAGTCATTGCCAAAAAATCACGTGCAAAAACGGATGATGCAACCGTCCTGGCTAAAAAACCGCGACCTAAAACTGACGATGCTACGGTGCTGGCTCGCAAACCTCGCCCATCCAAGGCGGACGCCACCGTACTCGCCAAAAAGACCAGTCCGAAAACCGACGAAGCCACCGTCTTTGCACCACGCAGGAAAGCCGCCGCGGCGGCAAAAACCGGCACTGCTGATGAGTCCAAAAAGAAAACTCCCGTACCCGCCACTGCTGCACCTGCGACGCAATACACCCAATATCGCGGGACCAACACGACCAATAATTCTGCAGGCTTTGCCAAAGCGAGCGAACTGGCTGAACAGGCATTGAGCAGCGGCGCCGGTAGTCTGCTGAAGAAACGCTTCCTGCTGGAAGAAGCCCTGGGCCAGGGCGGCATGGGTACCGTGTATAAAACCCGCGACCTCCGCAAGGTGGAAGCGGAAGATCCAAACCCCTACATCGCCACCAAGGTGTTAAATCAGGATTTTCAGAACCACCCTGACGCCTTTGTGACCCTTCAGCAGGAAGCCGCCAAGTCGCAGTCCCTGGCTCACCCGAATATCGTCACCGTGCACGATTTTGATCGCGACGGCGATGTGCTCTTCATGACCATGGAACTGTTGCACGGCGACCCGCTGGATAAACTGCTTAAAGAGCACCGCGACGCAGGTCTGCCGGTGGCTACGGCATTGCGGTTGACCAGGGATCTCTGCGCTGCCCTCATGTATGCCCATAAGCGCCACCTGATTCACGCCGACTTTAAACCCGGCAACGTCTTTGTCATGCGCGACGGTTCCGCCAAGGTGCTGGACTTCGGTATCGCCCGCGCTGCCTCCAAAGAAACCCAGCGCCATCAGTTTGATGCGGGGCAGCTGGGCGCCCTGACGCCCGCCTATGCCACCATTGAGATGATCAACGACGAACCCATCAGCTTTGCCGATGATGTCTATGCCCTGGCCTGCGTCGTCTACGAAATGCTCGCTGGACGCCATCCTTATCAGGGGCTGTCTGCGCTCGATGCCCAGCAGCAGAAACTCAAACCCCGACGCATTGAAAAACTCAACGCCGCGCAATGGAAAGCCCTGAGTCGCGGACTGGCGCTGGAGAAAGCCCAGCGCACCCCCACCATCGAGCAGTTCCATGCTGAGCTTTTCCCACGGCGGAAGTCGCTGGCATTAAAGGCGGCGGTGATTCTTTTACCGGTCTCGCTCATTGGCCTTGGCTGGTTTGCCTATAGCCACTATCAGGCGGAGCTGCAGATTCAGAACACCATCAACGACAAGATCGCACAGGCGCAACGCTGTTTTGCCCAGCAGGATTTCGCCTGTGCAATTGAGCAGAGCCTGGTGGTAACCAATCTGGAGCCAGGCAATCAGGTTGCGCGCGACTTACTCGCCAGTGCCCAGCTGGCCCAGCAACAGGAAGAAAATGCCAGCCTCATCGCCCGACTGCTGCAGGAAGCCGAGAGCTGTTTTACGCAACAGGATTTTGCCTGCACCCAGATCAAGACCCGCGAGCTGCTTAAACTGGATGACACTAACGCGGCCGCCCGGCGCCTGCTGAACACCGCCACTGAGTCCCTGGAACTGAATCAGCTCGCACAGCGGGTAGATATCTGTCTGCAGAACGGCGATCTGACGTGCGCTGAAGAACTGGTGAGTCAGGCGGGGGGCATAAACACCGGACATCCAACCACCCTGCAGATGCAGGAGCAGCTGGCTGCAGCCCAGGCCGGTGTACGGAAACTTCAGGCGGCAATCAATGAAGAGCTGAAAAAAGCACAGCAGTGCCTGAGCCAGAAACAATACGACTGCGCGATCCGCCATGCCGATGCTGTCACAGCAAATCATCCCGGCAATCTGCCGGCACTCGAAATTAAGCAGACGGCCACCCTCGCCCGTCAGGCCGAGCAACGGGTGCAGAGCATTCTGGCGCAGGCCCGCACCTGCCTTGATCAACAGAAGAATTACAGCTGTGCCATCGCCAAAGCAGAGGCAGCGCTGGATCTGGTTCCCGACCACGCTGAGGCGGCCGCTATCAAGCAGCGGGCGCTGGATACTCAACAAAAACTCAAAACCACTGGTTTTAACATCCAATAAGCCAAGGAGGCTTGCTATGAAAAATACGTTACTGGTTCTGCTGCTTTCATCACTGATCGCTGCTCCGTCCTATGGCTTCGGCCTGAACGACCTGAAAAACAATGTTGATCGTTCGCACAAGTGCAAAAGCGGCGATCAAAGCTGTAAAAACCGTGAACACCTGAAAGCTGCCGCGCGGGTTGCGGCAGTATCCATCGCCGTAAAGCTCATCGCCGACATGGTGGTGGACTACCGCTCCAGCAAAGTGGCCGATGAAGAACAGGTGGCCGCGGAATATCGCAACAAGAACAAAACACTCCAGCCCAACCCTATTGCAGAGCGCTACGCCACCGAAACCCTGCCCGGCAAGGTCGTGGAACCCGGAAAAAAAGTGACGGTGAAATCAGACATCGTGGTAGTACCCGGCAGCCTGCGCCAGGAAGCTCTGATCGAAGAGCGCATCACTATTTTTGATAACGAAGACCATACCAAGGAGCTGCGTCAGTTGACCAAGGCGGTGAACGGAGAAACCCGTCGCGGTGGACATTATCAGAACGAGTTTTCTTTCACGCCGCCGGAAGGTTTGCCACAGGGGGTATACCCCATCAAAACCGAGCTGATCCTCAACGGTGTAACTACCGAAACCTCCAGCAATGATATTCAGCTGGTACTGCAGGTTGATCACCGGGGCGCAATGCAATTGCTCGCCCTCGCTGACTGACGGCAATGACGGCTGCTCCTGCAATGCGCGGGAGCAGCATTACCTCTCGACCAATTCCTTATCCAGCTGCGCCAGCCGTTCCGGCGTACCCACATCGCTCCACCGTCCACGATAGACCTCTGCGGTCAGGCGTCCGCGGGCGATCTCGTGCCTGAGCACTTCGCCCAGAGGAAATTTTCCCCGGCGCTCGGGATAGGACGCAATCATCTGTGGACGCAGGAGACTGATACCGGCAAAGGTAAAGCGCGGTTGATCGGCATCATTTACCAGCAGGCCATTGCGCGACAGCGCAAAATCACCACCCGGATGGAATTCCGGATTAGGCACCAGCAGCAGATGGCCATTGCAGCCAGGCGCCAGGTTGCGGCCGGTCAATTCCCCCAACGGATAATCACTCCAGACATCGCCATTAACCAGCACGAAAGGAGCCTCGCCCAACAGCGGCAGGGCCCGGGCCAGCGCACCGCCCGTCTCCAGCGGTTCGGGTTCTTCCGAGTAGATTACGCGCAAGCCAAAGCGACTGCCGTCACCGACAAAATCACGGATTTTTCCACCCAGGTACGCCAGGTTGATGATGATGTCGCAGACACCTGCGGCCTGCAGGTTTTCCAGGTGGTATTGCAGCAAGGGCTTATCTGCTACCGGCAGCAGCGGCTTGGGCAGATGATCGGTGAGCGGGCGCATCCGCTGCCCCAGACCTGCGGCGAGGATCATGGCTTTCACTGCGGTAACTCTCCTGCACGACGATAATCCGTGTACCAGTCCTGCTGTTGCGCCAGCGGCAACAGGCGCTGCTCCATCCATTCAGCAAACCCGCGCAGTGACGGATATTCGCGCGCGACTTCCAACGTATAACGCAAGACCAGAGGCAGATCTGCCAGGTAATGATCCTTGCCATCGCGCAGATGGAGCCGCGCAAAGATCCCTAACACTTTGATATGGCGCTGCAACCCTACCCAGTCAAACCAACGCAGATATGTGGCCTCATCCACGGGGGGCAGAACACCGACCTCCATCGCCATGTTGCCGTAGCTGAGGGCCCAGCGCTGGACGTCCTCTCTGGGCCAGCGGATATAGCAGTCCCGCAGCAGTGAGACCAGATCATAGGCAAAAGGCCCCTGGACCGCGCCTTGAAAGTCGATCACGCCGATCTGCCCCGAGTCACACAGCAGCAGGTTGCGGGAGTGAAAATCCCGATGAACCAGCAACTGGGGCTGCTCCAGTGCAGCAGTCTCCAGTTGAGTAAAGACGTCCTGCAGCATCGCCTCTTCATCAGCGCTCAGGGAATAGCCGAGCAGTTTCACCACAAACCACTCTCTGAAAAGCTCCAGCTCCCGCCGCAGCATGGCCTGATCATAACGGGGCAGTTCTCGTGGAATATTGGTCGCCTGCTGCAGACGCAACAGAACCATCAGGGCTTCGCCATACAGTGTGTTGACGGAGTCGGGGCTCAGCTCCCGGTGCAACAGCCGGTCACCGAAGTCCTCAACCAGCAGGAATCCCTGCTGCGGATCTGCAACCAGCACCCGGGGTGCATTCACACCCTGACTGCGCAGATAGCAGGCCAGGGATACAAACAGTGCCGTGTCTTCGGTCTCCGGCGGCGCATCGACGGCAAGAAAAGCAGGCTGACCGGCGGGCGGCGGCACGGCCCGGTAATAGCGGCGAAAACCGGCGTCCGATCCCAGGTTGTGCAGCGTCAGCGGCTCCACCGGAGGGCAAAGGACTTTCAGCTGCTCAATCGTCCAGTCAGTTAATGCTTGCTTACGCTGGTCTGGGCTGTGTATATCAATATCCCGGGAATGATTCATCCTGACTCCGCCTGTAATTGAAAAGAATGCATGCCAGCCCTGCTCCATGGTGAAGGGCACGGCAGACAAAGGGCTCTCATAAAACCGCAAATCCCGAAGACTGACAAGGACCTGCACGATGAGCCCGCCAAAGTGCTGATTAATCGCGAATGCCATTGTCATAGACGGATTCATTCCAAGCACCGCCGTATTCAAGTAGAATCGCGGCTATTTCATCCACGGAAGCCGCCGCGAACCTCAGGCCGGATCCATTGATATAGCGATAACAGCCATCAATGAACACCTCGTTTCCTGCCGTATCAACACGTTTGCGTGCTTCCGCAGCTGGCACTTATAGCCGCTTAACCCCTTTGTCGAGATGCTGTTGATGGCTGTAGCTACACGCACTTCCATTTTGTTCCGTCCCTCACTGTTAGCTGCCGCGCTGACCGAACTGCGTCGGCAACTCCGCCCTGCCAGTGCCATGGTTCTGGCCTTGGGCCTGATGAGCAATCCGGCGCTTGCCGACGACAGCTCGCAGAAGAAGACCGAGTCCGGCCGATCCCTGGACTGGGTTCCCATGGAACAGTTAACGGAAGCCCAGAAAGCCGCCATGCCTAAAGGCTGCTGCGGCGCTTACGTCAGTCCCGAGCGCACAGATGCGGATGCCAATGTCGAGCCCGCCAATGCTTCCGTTCGGGCCACTGCCGATTCCTCAGAAACCCAGGGTCAGACCACGGTCATCATGACCGGTGATGTACAGCTCACCCAGGGCTACCGATCGCTCAATGCCGACCGGGCGACCTTTAATCAGGCCACCCGACGCGCAGAGATCGCCGGCGATATCCAGATTCGCGAGCCCGGAATGCTGCTGCACGCCGAGCAGGCCGAGATGCATATCGACAGCGGCGACGCGACGCTGGAGAACGCAGAATTTGTGCTCTACGAATCGCGTATTCGCGGAACCGCCGAGAGCCTGCAGAAGTTCGGCAACAATATCATCGTGCTCACGGGCAGCCGTTTTACCAGCTGTGAACCCGACAGCAATCTCTGGTCCGTAGCCGGCACGGAAGTGAAGATCAATCAGGAACGACGCTACGGCACCGCCCGTCATATGCGGGTCAATATCAAAGACATTCCGGTGCTCTACTCGCCTTACCTGCGCTTTCCCGTGGGCAAGGATCGCTTGACCGGTTTCCTGTTTCCATCGCTGAGCTTTGACAGCGACACGATCATCGAAGACTTCTCGCTGCCGTTCTACTGGAACATGGCTCCTAATTACGACATGTTGATCACGCCACGCTACGTGGATCGTCACGGTACAGGCATTGACACCGAGTTCCGTCACATGTCGGCGCAGTTCGACACCATCCTCAGCGGTGCCTTCCTCGGTGATGACGAGGGCGATTACACCACCCGCGACCTCGACCGCATCGAGCAGGGCCTGCGCGCTGACTACACCGGCAAAGACCGCTGGATTTACAGTGTCGATCAGACCGGTGGCCGCGGCCAGCGGTGGAGCACCACGATCGATTACACCGAGTTGAGCGATATCGATTACCTGCGCGACTTCAACCGCAGTGGCATTGACACGAATCGCCAGCCCAACATCGCCAAAGTCGCCACAGCCAGCTACCGCACCGATAACTGGCTGATGAGCGCCAAAGCGCAGGAGTTTCGTGTGCTGGTGGCGGAAAGCCAGATCCCTTATCGCGAGCTGCCCCGCATCAATGCCGACGGCAGTTACCGCCTGGGCGACTGGCTGCTTGAGTTAAACCATGAGTACGTCAACTTTGACCTCAACAGTTTTTATGAACTCGACACCACCAATACCCTCCTGGGCGAGCGGCTTCGCACCGACTACGGCCTGACCTGGGATAAAGAATTTGCCTGGGGCTTCTTCAAGCCCGGTGTTGCGGTCAAGACATTGAACTACCAGCTCGACAGCGCCGCTCTGAATGAAACTGCTAACAAGTCGCCCTCGCTGACCGTACCTCAGGGCAGTCTGGACATGGGCCTGTTCTTTGAACGCGATGCCCGTTTATTCAATAACAGTTTCATCCAGACGCTGGAGCCGCGTGTCTTTTATTTTTACAGCGACTACGAAGACCACAGCGAGCTGTATAACCTCACAGCCAACAATCGTTTCATCAACTTTGATACCTCCGAGCTGACCTTCACCTACGGACAGCTGTTCCGTGAGTCGCGCTTCTCCGGTGGCGACCGGATTGATGATGCCAATCAGGTGGCAGTTGGGCTTTCGAGTGCGTTGATCTCCAGCGAGAGCGGTATCGAACGCTTGCGCATGAGTATCGGGCAGATTTATTACCAGAAAGATCGACGGGTCATAGTGCCCGGCCGGGTTAATGAAGATGAAGACAAGTACTCGCGGCGCGACTCAGAACTGGCGGGCCAGATCAGCGGCCAGATCGGCGATTCCCTGCGTTTTCAAGGCGACGTGGCTTACGACCACAAACATGCGCATCTCACCAGTGCCAGCGCCAGCCTGAATTACATGGATGATGCGTATCGGATTTTTAACCTGTCCTATCGCTACACACGCAATCCGCAGATGATCAACCCGTCCAACCCGAACCCGATCCTCGAATCGACAATGGATCAGCTGGACGCATCCATGATCTGGCCGGTGGGCGATCAGTGGAGCCTGATTGCGCGCAGCAATTATGACTTCACTTACAACCTGGAACTCGATACCTTTGCCGGACTCGAATACAACGATTGTTGCTACCGAATCCGCCTTTTGGGGCGCCGCTGGCTGAACTTCGATTACAACCCGAATTTTCTGAAGACCGCTACCCAGGATGATTACGATCAGGGATTCTTTGTTGATATCCAGCTGAAAGGGCTGGGCAGCATCAGCGAACGGATCAGCCGACTGCTCGACAAGGCCATCATTGGCTACACCGCCCGTGAGGAGTCCATGCGCTAACGCAACAGTCACTCCCGTGGCAGACGGAGCAAGTTTGATTGCACCGGTTATTTTTCGTTAAGAACACAGTGATTATTTTATGAAGAAGAATTTGGTTAAACGCTTTATCTCCACCAGCCTGATCGGCGGCTTGCTGCTGCTCAATGCAGGCTTCAGCGCAGCCCAGACCGTCATCCTGGATCGCGTGGTTGCCATCGTGGATGAGGACCTGGTGCTTGAGAGTGAACTTAACTCGCGTACCGCATCGGTGCTCGAGCGACTGCAGGCGCAGTACAGTCAGCTGCCGCCAAAAGAAGTGCTGGAAAAACAGATTCTGGAACAGCTGATTCTCGAGCGAATCCAGTTGCAGCTGGCCAAACGCTACGACATCAATCCCAGCGCAGAAGAAGTCAATCAGGCCATCGTGCGCATCGCTCAGCGCAACCAGATGACGGCGGAGCAGCTGGCCGCTGACCTGCAGCGTCAGAACCTTTCCCTGGATGAACTGCGTGAGCAGATCAGAACTGAGCTGACCATCAGCCAGTTGCAGCAGGGCGTGGTCAACAGCCGCATCCGCGTTACTGAACAGGAGATCGACAACTTCCTGCAATCCACCGATGGTAAATTTGCCACCTCACCGGATTTTCACCTGGGCCATATCCTGATCGCTGTATCCAGCTCCGCCGATCCCGCAATGGTCAGCGCTGCCGAAAAAGAAGCGCAGGAAATTTATGAAAAACTGCAGAAAGGCGCTGATTTTGCCCAGCTTGCCATCAGCCATTCCAATGATCAAAGCGCATTACAGGGCGGCGATATCGGCTGGCGTAAACTGGCCCAGTTGCCCGAGCTCTTTGCCAAGCAACTGGAAAGTCTGGGCACTGGCGAAGTCACCAAGCCGTTCCGCAGCGGCGCCGGCTTTCATATCCTGAAAAATATCGAACAGCGCGGCGGTGGTGCTCAGCTGGTCGAGCAGACCAAGGCGCGGCATATTCTTATCAAGACATCAGAAATCATGGACGACAATCAGGCCCGTGAGAAACTCCTGTCCCTGAAGGCGCGCATTGAAAAAGGTGAAGACTTCGCCAAGCTCGCGCGGGAAAACTCCGAGGACACCGGCTCCATGCTCAGCGGCGGCGACCTCGGCTGGGCGATGCCGGGGATGTTTGTTGCCTCTTTTGAAGAGACCATGAAGAACACTGCCATCGGTGAAATCAGCGAGCCGTTTAAAAGTCAGTTTGGCTGGCACATACTGCAGGTGCAGGAGCGACGCAAAGAAGACATGAGCGAGCAGATGAAACGTAATCAGGCCTCCAACCTGATCCGCTCCCGCCGTTTTGACGAAGAGTTCCAATCCTGGCTCACCCAGATTCGCGAAGAGGCCTACGTCGAAATCAAGATCTGATGTCCCCGCTCTGCGCGGCGCGGCTGCGCAGAGCCTTTCCTCCCGGTTAAGCCTATGAATCCATCCTGTCTACGCATTGCACTCACCCCTGGCGAACCCGCCGGCATCGGTCCGGACCTGGCGGTTATGCTGGCTCAGGAAACGCAGCCCCATGAGATAGTGGCTATCGCCGATCCCCAATTGCTGCTGGAACGCGCCCGACTCATGGGCTTGCCACTGCGGTTGCGGGAAATCGATCCGGCAGCGGCACCGGCGCCCTCCCCCGCTGGCGAGCTTCCTATCTTACCTGTATCGCTGGCCGAAGCTGCGGTGCCGGGTACACTCAACAGCCACAATGCCAGATACATTCTCAACACACTGGATGCAGCCATTGAGGGATGTGTGACGGGCACTTTTGCTGCGCTGGTTACCGGCCCGGTTCATAAGAGTGTCATCAACGATGCCGGTATCCCTTTCAGCGGCCACACCGAATATCTCGCTGAAAAAACTCACACACCCAAAGTGGTGATGATGCTGGCCACCCAGGGGTTGCGTGTGGCTCTGGCCACAACCCATCTGCCGTTGAAAGATGTCGCTGCAGCGATCACCGCTGATGAACTCACTCAGGTCATCCGTATTCTGCAGCGCGACCTGCAACAGCAGTTCGGCATTGCCCAACCGCGGATCTACGTGTGCGGGTTGAATCCCCATGCCGGTGAAGGCGGCCATCTGGGCCGCGAAGAAATCGAGATTATCGAGCCGGTGTTACAGCAGCTGCGCAAAGAGCAGATCAATCTGATTGGACCATTGCCGGCGGACACACTGTTTACACCCAAATACCTGGATAATGCCGATGCGGTCCTCGCCATGTATCACGACCAGGGGCTGCCGGTTCTGAAATACAAAGGTTTTGGTCAGGCCGTCAATGTCACGCTGGGCCTGCCGATTATCCGCACTTCGGTGGATCACGGTACCGCACTGGATCTCGCGGCAACCGGGAAAGCAGATTCCGGCAGTCTGCACACAGCGCTGAGCTATGCGATTGCCATGGTTCAGGCTCGCGCGAAGCAGTGACAATCTGTTTAAGCAATTTAGGTGCACCTGCACAACATGAACGGTCATGTGGCCGATGAGTTAACACATCCTATGACAAAATTTTTCAACAACGAAGCACCGCATCGCGCACGCAAACGATTCGGGCAGAACTTTCTGATCGACCATGGGGTAATCCGCGAGATTGTCCGGTCCATTCATCCACGCCCCGCCGACCATCTGGTAGAGATCGGTCCCGGTAAGGGCGCCATCACCGAACTGCTGGCGGAGGCCTGCAATCATTTGAGTGTGATTGAACTGGATCGCGATCTGGTGCCATGGCTGAAAGTGAAATTTGAAAAACATCCGGACTTCCAGCTGTTTCAAACCGACGCCCTGCAGTTTGATTTTGCTCAACTGATTAAAAACGATCAGCCGCTGCGTATCGTTGGCAACCTGCCTTACAACATTTCCACGCCGTTGATCTTTCACCTGTTGAGTTACAGCACACAGGTGGTCGACATGCATTTTATGCTGCAGAAAGAAGTGGTAAAACGCATGGCAGCCCAACCGGGTGACAGTGCTTATGGCCGGCTGGGCATCATGGTGCAGTATTACTGTGCGGTGGAAAATCTGTTTGAAGTGCCGCCTACAGCGTTTGACCCGGCGCCCAAGGTAGACTCGGCCATTGTCCGACTGGTGCCGCACCAGACATTGCCCTACGTTGCGACGAACATCAAAACGCTGGAGCGACTGGTGAACACCGCGTTTCAGCAACGCCGCAAGACGCTGCGCAACGCGCTAAAACAAATGGTGCCGGCGGACATACTGGACGAACTGTCCATTGATCCTAATGCACGGGCAGAAAACCTTTCACTGGCAACCTTTGTAGAATTAAGCAATATCCTGGACGCCCGCGGCCTGCTCAATTCGGACAACACGCTGACAAACTCATGAACGCCCCGATTCATATCCAAGTAAGGACCAGCTACATTGCCGCACAATCCCGCCCGGAGATTCAGCGGTTTGTTTATTCCTATACCATTACCATCACCAATCACAGCGACAGCAATGCCCAGCTGATCAGTCGTCATTGGCGAATCACCGATGCCAAAGACAAACTTCAGGAAGTTAAAGGACTGGGAGTGGTCGGAGAACAGCCGCTGCTCGCACCGGGTGAAAGTTATACCTACACGAGTGGCGTGATCCTCGAAACCGAAACCGGCATGATGGAAGGCAGCTATCAGATGCGTCGCGATGACGGCAGCACCTTTGATGCGCCTATTCCCATGTTTGCATTGGTACCGCCGCACGCCATACATTAATCGCGCAATCATCTTCAGGCGGATTTTTTTATGAGCACCTATGCCATTGGCGATATTCAAGGCTGCATGAAACCACTGCAGTGCCTGCTGAAAGAAGTTCAATTCAATCCGGATAAAGACCGCCTGTGGATTGCCGGTGATCTGATAAATCGCGGGCCTGATTCGCTCGAGGTAATGCGTTATCTGTACAGTATTCGCGACAGCGTTTCACTGGTACTGGGCAATCACGACCTGCATTTTCTTGCGCTTGCTTTCGGCCACCGAAAACCCGGAAAGTCAGATACTTTGACTGCTTTGCTCGAAGCGGATGATTGCCCGCAACTCATCGAGTGGCTGCGCAACAGCAAGCTGGTTCACCACGATCCGGATAAAAAATTTACGATGGTACATGCCGGCATTCCACCACAATGGGATCTGGCCAAGGCGTTGGTTCTTGCACAGGAAGTTGAGCAGGTTCTGCAAAGTGAAAACTTTGAGCGCTATCTTGCAAATATGTATGGCAATGAACCCAAAATCTGGTCTGATGAACTGAACGGCGATGCCCGCTGGCGGTTGATCACCAACTACTTTACCCGGATGCGGTTCTGCACCGCCGAGGGTGAACTGGAACTGCAGACCAAGGCCGAAGCCGCTGAAGCACCACCAGGCTTTCTTCCCTGGTTTTCGCATACACACCGTAAAACACGGGACAACAAGATTATCTTCGGACACTGGGCCGCCTTGCAGGGTCAGGCCAATACACCGAACGTCTATGCAATCGACACTGGTTGTGTCTGGGGCGGTTCATTGACAGCAATGCGTCTTGAAGATGAAAAAATATTTAGCTGCTCCTGCCATTGAAGAAAAAATATTTCTCGCGAAACTGAACGGAAGCTGAACAAAATTTTTAATAATGATTCAGCTTCTGTTCAGGCTTCTCATCTTTGTGCGATAGCCCACCGATTTTTTTAACAACTTTTCTGTAAAGTCCTGCAGGTCTACGCGATACGCCTCTCATTTTGTGCAATACAAGATGACACTTCACTGAGATACGGATTAAAATGAGCCGCCTGCGTTAACCATGCAGGCTGATGTGATTACACAATGGAGAACTTCATGAAACTTAAAACTTTAGTAGCAACCATGGCACTGACCTGTGCATCCAGTGTTGCACTGGCCCAAAACTACAATTTTGAAGTGGGTGTGAACTACACTGATGTTGATCATGATGCTGGCGGCAGCGATGATTACTTTGGTGTCTACGGAAGATACTATTTCCAGGAAGTCCGTCCAGGCAATAACCCGTTAGCCGAAGCTGCCTTTATCAACCGTGCAAGCAATGCGTATGTTATCGGTAACAACGATTTAGACGTGGTAAATGCAGGTGTTGAATTCTATCTGCCGGATACCATTTTCTATGGTGCTGCTGAAATCCAACGTCAAGACTACGATGGTCAATCAACTGAAAATGATTGGGGTGTGCGTCTCGGTGTAACACCGCTGGCCGGCCTGCGCGTATGGACTGTGTACTGGGATGAGCCCGGTTACGACGCAAACATCCATGCAAAATATGTTGTACCTCTGGGTGGTGGCAACTTCCTGAACGTGGAAGGTGGCTACTCCGACTACGATGCGCATGATGAATTTTATCTGGCCGGTGATTTTTACTTCGACAGAACCTTCAGCGTAGGTGCTGGCTTTAAAGATCACGACTATGACGATGGTTTCATGCTGCGCGCTCGCAAGTTCTTTACCCCGGAAATCAGTGGCCAGCTTGAATTCACCAAATGGGATAATGCTGATGTTATCTCTGTTGGTGCCAGCTTCCGCTTCTAATCGATTCCTGATTAAGCGAGTTTAAAATCCAAAAACGCAGGAACCATTCCTGCGTTTTTTTATTCCCCTTATTCGCTCCCTTTCTATCCCCATTTCTACTAGTGTAGAAATGCTCTATATGCTTTTCAGGAATTCTCTCTCCCCGGCGACTCTAACAGGCAGTGACAGGGAGAACAAATGATGAAACCATTGATCGACCGACAAACTGCCGGACAGGCCTTGGCGGCGCGACTTTCTGCCTACCGTGATAAAGATAATGTGATCGTCATGGGCTTACCACGCGGTGGCGTACCTGTAGCCTATGAAGTGGCAGTGGCACTGAACGCGCCCTTGGATTTGCTGATGGTGCGCAAGCTGGGGTTACCCCGGCACAAAGAGTTTGCCATGGGAGCCATAGCTCATGGCGGCGTCCGAATTCTAAACGATGACATCATCCAATCCTATCGCATCACTGACGACATCATTGAACATGTAGCTGAGATGGAGCTTCAGGAGTTACAACGACGGGAGCAAATCTACCGGGAAAACCGACCCTGGCCGGAATTGCGCGACCATTGCATCATCCTTGTAGATGACGGCCTGGCCACTGGCGCCAGTATGCGGGCCGCCATTGAAGCTGTCCGACTCGCCCGCGCGGAGGAGGTCGTCATGGCCGTTCCCGTTGCAGCAACGCGCACGCTGAACGAGCTGGCGAAATGGACCGATGAAACCGTGTGTCTGCTTACACCGGAACCCTTTTATTTTGTAGGGCAATGGTATGAGGAATTTGACCAGACCACCGATGAAGAAGTGCTTCGACTGCTTGCGCTGGCTCGCTCGCATCAGGCGCAGCTTCACGGACATCCTCAGGGTGAGAAACAAACGATAAAATATCCGCCGCAATTTACATCCGGTTAATGAAAGTGGAGTCTTCTCCTGGATATGCGGGAACCATTCAGGCTTTCATACGCATTTTCTGTGCAACACGCGTTGCCATGTCAGGTTGCACGTGACGAATAAATAGAGGGTTTTTAGGCAGAGCCGGCATTCGCCGCATATCAATCTCGGTATTCTCCGCTACAACCTCATATTGCATTCCATTAACCAGTAAATCGATACACCGTTTCATTAAGGCAATGGTTAGCGCTTCACCCGCACAGCGGTGATTCGTTATATAGTCTCCACCGCCCTGCGGGATAAACGAATAGGGGCTGTCGTTCCGACCAATAAAACGTTCCGGATCAAAACGATCAGGGTCCTGCCATATCCGTGCATCATGATTGGTACCGTAAACATCCAGCATCACCCTCGCCCCAACCGGAAACGAGCAGTCCTGCCAGGTAAATGCTTGCCGGACAATACCGCCGATAAACGGAAAGAAAGGATAAAAGCGGCGGACTTCCTGCACAAAAGCTTCGAGATAGCCCGCATCACCATTTTTTATCTTCTGCCTTGTTTCAGGGTATTCATGCAACGCAATCGCTGCGAACAGAATAAAACGGGCAACGGCAACAGTTGGCCGGATGAGGTTCAGCATTTCAATCGCAGCAACCTCTGAGGACAATCGATTTCCGCCATCATCAAGATGAGTTGCGATAACCTGCAGCGGACTGGGTTGATCAAGTCCGAACGTGAGTGTTCTGACAGCGTTGATCTTGCCCTCAATCCATTTTTCTGTACGTCGTCGTAACAGGATACCCCGCCAGTTGCGCCACCCCACTGCACCGGCGCCATCAATCATAGCCGCGATTTCCCGCGTACGTTCATCCAGGTCGCGATCGCTCACTGCAATGCCACACCACTCACACACCGCACCGCACCGCAGAGGATATGCTGCACTTCATCAAACAGATCAACATCTTCCATGGCTTGCCAGACGCTTAAGCGGTGACACCAGCGCTCTTCCACCAAATCCACCAGCTGCTGAATCCGTTCCGGCGTCATCAACGACATCATCATCTGTTTACGCCAGTGATGTGCCTTATCATCCAGCGTCGCTACACTACCTTTGTCCTGCAACAGCATCAGCACTGTGGGCGGTATCGCGCCGCGCCGGGTCAGGCGTCCCTGCGTATAGAACACCCGTGCCGCTTCTTCACCGCGAATGCAGTATGTTGTCCGAAGCAGCAGACGTGTTTGAAAAATATCAGATTCGAAGTTATCGCAGCGGCGGGTAATATACAGATTGCCGTCAAGCAATAAGCCGAGCGAACCATCGAGGGTGTTTTCTTGCGGGATAACGGGCATAGCACTTCCTGTTGATACAGACTGGAATCTCAGGCAGCCAATTTACGGCACTCACTGGCACACTTATGGCAAGCCTTGGCGCATTCTTTACAATGCGCTGGCTCGTGTTGGCCACAGATATCCCCACACTTCTGACAGATTTCGGCGCACAGCTGGCAGATTTCCCTGACTGAGCTGCTGCCCCGGGTCATGGCTGCTGCAGCCAGGCGACACATGGCTGCACAATCCATATCCGCCCGAATGCAATCTGCCATATGGGCAACGTCGGGTTCCTCCAGGCAGGCTGTTGAGCAGTTATCACAGGCAATGGCACAGTCGTAGCAGGCATCAATACAGGTGGAATATTTTTGAAAGCTCATCTTTCACTCCTGATCGGTTCAGCGCTTCACGGTCGTTGCGGTATGTTCAGAGCGCATTAAATACGTCCTGGTCACTTCCGGCAGGTAACCCCGCAACCATTCGGCCATCTCAATTTCCCGCTGCAGGATATCCTCGCAGACGCGCTGGGTTTCTTTATCACCGATAGCTTTTGCAGCAGCAATAAGGATGGTGTAAGACGCAATTTCCATGTGCGTGAAGACATAGGTGCTCATTGCCCCTTTGACCACTTCATCACTCGCCATCATCCCCGATACTGATTGCCCGAACGCAACTACCCGTCCCATCAGATCCTTTAATATGGACGGGCTGCTGCCCAGACGTTCAATGCACCCTTTCAACATGTCCTGCTGGCGGCGCGCGTCTTCCAGATGAACTTCAACGCGCGCGCGCAGCTTGGGGTAGTGCTCCAGCCGGGTGACGAGATCCTTCAGCATGGCCTCGGCCTGCTGCTCCATAGCATGAGCATCACGCAGCCAATCCAACAGGTGTCCTACATGGGCTGTTGTCATTGCTGGCTCCTTGATCGCTTCTCCGCGGAATTACCGTGGGCTGGTTGCGGGTGCCGGACGAGGACTTCCACCACGGCTTTCGGGCGTGACATCGTAACGATTCTCCGCCTCTGCTTCGGCGGCAGATGTCAGTGTAACCAGGTCCTGAGCCATCCGCAGATGATGCTCGAGTTTTGGCAGGGTCTTCTGAGCAAATGCCTTGAGTTCAGGATCACGGAGATTCACCGCTTCCCGGAAGAGTTCGATCGTTTGTTCGTGAGCCACAACCTGGTTATTGGCGTAGGCCTCATCGAAAGATTCACCATCCCGCTGTTTCAGGATAAATGCCTTGGCTTTGTTCATAAGCTCCGCATCGTCTGCAATTTTCAGGTCTTTTCCCTTTGCAATAGCGGCCAGCTCTTTATTTGCTGCCGTATGATCATCAAGCATCTGCTGGGCGAATGCCTTAACTTCAGGTGCTGTTCCTTTGTTCAATGCCATCCTCGCGGTTTCTATCTCAGCCAGACCTTTTGCCGATGCTTCTTCAACGAATTCCTCTGCATCCACGTCTGCATTAGCGGCGAGACTGAAGACAGACAACGATAAAACCAGAAGACCAGTCCATAATAATTTCAACTTGCTCATAATATTCCTCCAACACATAAAGAGTTGCCAACGGGTTATATGACTAAGCTAAAACCATGCCGACGCGCTATAAATCGGAACTCATGCGCAAAAAGAAGAATTTAAAAGACAAAATGCGGATTTTGCGGCGCGTGAAAGTCGTCAGTGAAAAAGGTTTGATGTAATCTCTCACAGAAAAGCGAATCCTGATGTAAGAATTACAAGCCGGTACCTGTTTGCAATAAGACGCAGAATGATTGAGGATTTACCAATAACACCAACAGAAGGAGCCAGGTATGGATGACGATCTCGACTTCATGACCCAAGAGGAATTGATCAACGAGGTAAAAAAATTACGCAGCGTAATTCGCGAGCATCGGGATAATGGGGGACAGGATCTGTGCTGGCATCACCCCTCGCTGTGGGAGGCTTTACCGGAGAAGGCCGACCCCTTTCCTCCTCTGCCGGACTGGCCCGACTTTATCCGAGGCTGCGTTAACTATCGGCAGTCCCTTGATCAGCAGTTACGCAACAAACGTAAGACAGACGTCCCCGGAGATCAGAAAACGCCTCAGGCACGCAGACGCCCGGGCGACCTGCCCTTTTCGCCCGAGGATCTGGTAAAACTCGCAGAGCTCAGGTCAGAAGCGAAACGATCGCGATAACCAGAGAGACAGCCGCAACGGCTAAGGCGCCATAGGATAGCCGCTGGAAAAAGATAAGTTTTTTCTGCAGATCGTTTCCGGCCAGCTCTATACCCTCGATCGTCTGTTGAAGCTTCTCCGCCAGAACATGAATGGACTCTGCATTGTTTGTCGCAGCAGATTGCAACTCAGCAATCTGCTGCGCCGTCAAATCATCCGTTTTCTCCTCCGCCGGCTTAGCGGTAAAGGCTGGCAATGCGGTCGCAACAATCTGCGTAACATAAGGCAGGGACGCTTTAAGTAACGGAAGCCATGCAGGCATAAAAATCTCCCTCGGTTAACTTCGTAGTTAAATACTTTAATTGATATTTAAACGACAGTGGAGTCATTCTCTACTTTTGTTTTCTCTTTTTCCTATTTTTCTTGAGCGGGGCGAGAATTTGTCAACGGAGCCATTGTCACATCAAGTAACTGACTCATCAGTTAGACCAATAAATCAAGCAACCGTTAATGGAGACGATCATGGCCAGCAAATCAGGAAAGAAATCGCAAATTCACGAGTTGTTATATCAGGCACTTGAAACCGAAAAGGGCGGAATCGAAATCTATAAAGCCGCTATTTCCTGCGCTATTAATAAGGATCTGCGCAAGGAGTGGGAAAGTTATCTGGAAGAGACCCAGACCCACCATGAAGTTCTGCTCAATGTATTTGAAGAACTAGGACTGAATCCCGAGACTGTTACCCCTGGCCGCGAAGTGGTCGCTCATCTGGGAGAATCCTTGCTGGCAGCTATCAAACTGGCCAAATCAGGCGGTGATGCTGAAGCGGCCCAGCTGGTAGCCGCCGAATGCGTGGTATTGGCCGAAACCAAGGACCACTCCAACTGGGAATTAATTGGTTTACTGGCGGATAAATTACCTGCGAAGGAAGCCAAGGTTCTGAATCAGGCTTATGAAGCTGTTAACGAAGATGAAGAGCACCATCTCTATCACACCAAAGGCTGGACCAGAGAGTTGTGGATCGAAAGTCTGGGATTCCCAGCGGTTCTGCCACCCCCGGAGGAAGTCAAGGATGTAGAAACTGCAATCGGTGCAGCGCGGGCGCAACAGTCTCGGGAGAAGATGCTTCGCAAAGGCCATTAATCATCGATAGATAAACAAAAAGGGCGATACTTATCGCCCTTTTTTATCTGCCGTCACCTGATGACTCAAGCCTCTACCGCAAGCTCCAGGTCTTCGGTGCGAGCGAGGAATTCCCGCGTAATCAGGGGCAGGTTGTCACGCAGCCAATCGGCCATGGCAACTTCCTGCTCAAGAATAGTTTCGCAGACGGCTTTGGTTTCGTGATCACCGCGAGCTTCGCAGGCCGCAATCAGCACCGTGTAGGATGAAACTTCCATCTGCTTGAAGACGTAGCCGCTTACGACAGCCTTTACCACCTCGTCCGTTACACTCATCCCGGCAACAGACTGGCCAAAGGCAATCACTTTTCCGGCAAGATCCTTCATGATGCAGGGGCTGCTTCCCAGACGCTCGATACAACCCTTCAGCAGTTCCTGCTGCCGATAGGTCTGCTCAAGGTGCTCCTTGAATTTGTTCTTCAGACGCGGATACTGCTCCATGCGCTCGACAAGGTTGGTAAATACCCGACCAGATTGCAATTCCATCGCAAATGCATCGCGCAACCAGTCCAACACTTCATTGATTTGATCTGTTGTCATCGCGGACTCCTTCAATCATCAGTATGTAAATCTTTCAAAGTTACTCCGACAAAAAACGGAGCCGTTAATAATCCCTCTCGGGCACGATTGTTATAGTGATAGCTGTTTATGACGGTAATCTTAAAATATCAGCCGCTCTGTTATCTGGCTAACAAAGCTTGTCTTTTTTATGAAATATCAGATACACGTTACATAACCGGATTCACGATACCTGCTACCGCTTCGCCCTCCTCCCTTTGACACTTAAATTCGCCCGTCAAACTAAGATGAAATTGCTGTCATCATGGTGACAGTTTTCTCCCACGACCAGACGGTCACGGAATGGTGCCCTATCCCACAAACAGGATAACCAGGCCATGCTTCAATAAACTTCACCACACACCGGAGTAATCTTCATGCGGGAATTGTGTTGCTTTCGCTGGCCAATCACTTTTTTCCTTTTGCTCGTTGCGCACCTTTGCCTGGCCGATGCAGTTCGCATCAAGCATCTGGAACGCTGCGGCAATATTTTTGATAAGCAGATTCAGGAGTTCTGTATTGCCATGGCTGAGGGTTTATCAGCCGACAGATTGACAGTTAAACTCAACGGCAAATCGTTACCCTCGAATAAGGTTAAACGGGAAGGAAATCTGCTGCGCATTCTCGTTCACACCAGCCAGTATGAAAGCGGTGCCTTATGGATTGAAGCTGGTAAACAAAGCAGCAATCCGGTCTGGTTAAGCCTCCAGGGAAGCCATGTTGTGGCCGCTACCGATGAAGAGGTCACAAAGAATATGGATGGGTTGAATACTTATATTGACCTTGTCAGTGTGATCATCGAAGAACAGTACGATGGATTGAAAGAAGCACGTGAACTGGCAAAAAAATATAACGCCACGGTAGTCGGCATGATCCCCCCACTGAACACATACCAGCTGCGTCTTCCCGCAAAAAATCTTATGGAGCGCGATGCAATCATCCTGCGTCTGGGTAATGAGATTACCGTGGATGCAGTGATTATTGAGGAAACCAATCCCGAAAAATCTGCTGAGGAAGGCTTTCCAGCCGAGGGTGAAGTCGACAGCAAAGGAAAATCTGAAGACGCACATAATTCGGAATGGATCTCCAATCGTTTTTTGGACGCGGTGGAGTATTACAAGCGACGAGTTTCCAATTCACAAAAAGCCATCAAAACTCACCCAATACGCATTGGCATTATCGAGCGCAATGTTGACTTTGATTCACCTGATTTCGCTGATTACACAGGCCACTGTCGCCGCTCGGCCGGACGTACATGCCTGTATGCCCGCGATGGCGACAAGCCCGACTCCCACGGTTCATCCGTAGCAGGAATTCTCGCAGCGGTGTGGGATAACGCTGGCAACAGCGGTTTTCTGCGGGCCTTCGACAAAGTCGGGCCAGGGTTTGAAATTATCGTCGAACGAAACTCCGACGCCGGCATCACCGCCAATGTTGCAGCCTCGGTAAACCTGGTGCAGGACGGCGTCCGGGTGCTGAACTGGAGCTGGGGCATTCACCGGGTCGGCGCCCGGAATGTGGAAGGGGAAGAGATAGATTCACTGGTCCGTTCGGGCCTGGCCATGAGCGGTTATGAAGAGCTGCTGGAGGAGTTTTTTCTGTGGTTGCGAATGAATCACCCCGATGTTGTGGTCGTCAATTCGGCCGGTAACGGCGCTTCATTTTCCGGAAGTGATGAGTATCGCCTGCCCTCCTCCTTCGTGACCGAACAGTTGATCGTGGTTGGCGGCCATGAGCGAAGCAAGAAGAAGGGCGCGGACTTAAAAGACCCTCATTATGTGACCAAGCGACGCAGTTCCAACGTCGATATGCGGGTAGACATCACTGCCGCTGCCTGTACCCAGGGATCGACGTCAACAGTAAATGAAACGGGAGATAGACACTGCGGTACTTCTTATGCGACACCCTTGGTCACCGGAACCATCGCCGCCATGCTGTCCATCAACCCTACCTTGACGCCCGAGCAATTGCGCATGCTATTGCGCCGCAGTGCGTTGACTATTGGCCCCGAAACGGACTTTGAACCTGCCGATGCGGATGACCTCACCTCACCTATCCTGCCCTCCGAACGGAATAATCAGATTAACCATCCCGACGTGGGCCATTCGGCCCGCCTCGACATGTATAAAGCGATTGATCTGAGCTTTCAGAGTTTAGAGCGGGTGAGGTAGACGAGCCACTAATGGTCACGCGGTCACGCGTGCTCGTCACCAACCCCTGACCTTATTGGGCCAGCTCTATCCATACAGGCGCGTGATCACTGGTCTTTTCCCAGCCACGCACATGCTTATCCACTCCACAGGCGTGCAGCTTTTGTTTTAAAGCAGGGCTTAACAGGAAATGATCAATGCGCAGGCCAGCGTTGCGTCCGTAGGCATTGCGGAAGTAATCCCAGAAGGTGTAGATGATGTCATCAGGATGAAGCTGGCGCAGCGCATCAGTCCAGCCCTGCGCAAGCAGATCAAAGAACACTGCGCGTACTTCCGGACGAAACAGAGCGTCATCCAGCCAGCGCTCGGGCTTATAGACATCTATCTCGGTGGGGATGATGTTGTAATCACCGGCGAGCACCACAGGCGTATCGGAGCGAATGAGCTCCGCCGCATGCTGGGTAAAACGCTCAAGCCATTTCAGTTTGTAATCGAATTTTGGACCAGGTGCCGGGTTACCGTTAGGCAAATAGAGGCAACCGACGACGATGCCTTGAATTGCGGCTTCAATGTAACGGCTGTGAACATCGTCCGGGTCGCCGGGCAGCGCGCGGCGAATCTCTACCGGCTCACCAACACGGGAAAGAATCGCCACACCATTCCAGCTCTTCTGCCCGTGCCAGATTGCCGTATAACCACTGTCGCGAATCGCCTGCTCGGGAAATTTTTCCTGCGGGGCTTTCAGTTCCTGCAGGCAGACAATATCCGGTTGAGATTCTGCCAGCCAGCGTAACAGCACCGGCAGGTGACCGTTAACGCCGTTGACATTGTAGGTTGCTATCTTCATATGGCCTCTCTGTTCACCTGATGTGACAGAGTAGACCATATACTCACCGAAAAGTCCGTGCGCTTAAATCACACCAAACGCAATCATGGCATCAGCCACACGCCGGAAACCGACGATATTTGCACCGATCACATAATTATTGGGCGAACCGTATTCGGCAGCCGTTTCGTAACAGTTCTCATGAATGTTCTGCATGATGGTCTTCAGGCGCTGCTCGGTGAAATCGAATGTCCAGGTATCGCGACTGGCATTCTGCTGCATCTCCAGAGCAGAGGTCGCTACACCACCCGCATTAGCCGCTTTACCGGGGCCATAAGCAATACCGGATTCCAGCAGCACGCGTATACCTTCGGGCGTAACGGGCATGTTTGCGCCTTCTGATACAGCAATACAACCATTTTTTACCAGGGTTGCTGCGGAATCGCCGTCCATCTCGTTCTGAGTGGCACAGGGGAAAGCCAGCTGACAGGGGATGTGCCAGATATTGCCGTTCTCAATATACTTGGCGCTCGGATGGCGCTCACAGTAACTGCTGATACGGGCGCGATTCACCTCTTTGATTTCTTTGATGGTATCCAGGTTGAGTCCAGCCTCATCATAGATGACGCCATTGGAGTCAGAACAGGCGACCACTTTTGCACCCAGCATATGCAGCTTTTCAATGGCATAGATCGCCACGTTGCCTGAACCGGAAACCACACAGGTTTTTCCTTCCAGCCCGTCTTTGCGTACCCGCAGCATTTCCTGGGCAAAATAAACCGCGCCGTAGCCGGTAGCTTCACGTCTTACCAGCGCACCGCCCCAGGCAGGATTTTTACCGGTCAATACACCGGATTCGTAGCGGTTGGTAATACGCTTATATTGACCAAACAGATAGCCGATCTCGCGCGCGCCCACGCCGATATCACCAGCCGGCACGTCAGTGAACTCACCAATGTGGCGGTAAAGCTCGGTCATAAAGCTTTGACAGAAACGCATGACTTCCGCGTCAGACTTACCTTTAGGGTCGAAATCCGAACCGCCTTTCGCGCCACCGATCGGCATGCCAGACAGTGCATTCTTGAAAGTCTGTTCAAAACCGAGAAACTTGATAGTGCCGAGGCGCACTGAAGGATGGAAACGCAGGCCACCCTTGTACGGGCCAAGCGCGCTGTTGAAACCTACGCGGAAACCGCGATTGATCTGTACCTGGCCTTTATCGTCCTGCCAGGGCACTCGAAAAATGATCTGCCGCTCAGGTTCACAGATCCGTTCAATAATCTTTTGATCCGCATATTCAGGATGCTTATGTAACACCGGCCCGAGCGTCTCAATGACTTCGCTCACCGCCTGATGAAATTCAAATTCACCATAATTATGCTGCACAACATGGTCGAAAATTTTCTTCAATCGTTCATTGATAATATTCATAAGCAAGCCTTGTTTATTCTTACTGAAGGATAATTCTATTTTGCGGATGGCGTGACAGATGTCACCTGCAGGCGACGCGTCTTTCCGTTTGGCAGAGGCCAATCTATCTTGTCACCGATTCGTAACCCGATCAGCGCAGTGCCAATAGGAGAGAGAATAGATATCTTCTTTTTACTGACATCAGCATCCTGCGGATATACCAGAAAAACTGTGGTTTCTTCACCGGAATCCAGATCTACAAACGTAGCGGCTGCATTCATTGCCACAACATCCCGGGGAAAATCGGCTGCTTTAACAATATCTGCACGATCGAGCTCCGCCTCTAGCGCCTCCGCTGCCGGAGAATCATCTCTCTCTATGATCTCAAGGAGAGCCTGATAATCGATTGACGATACGACAAGAGAATAGTTTTGGTTGGACATTGAATTAGCTCTGTGAATTTAGCTTGCTCTATCGAACAGGGGTGTTTGATCAACGGATTATATAAAGGCGGTTAAGTAGCTGGACCTAACCGCCAATAGCGGGAAAGGCGCGAATACAGGTATTAACCTGTGCGGCCATTGCGGAGATATGAGGAAACCAAGAGCGATTATTCAT
Source organism: uncultured Cellvibrio sp. (assembly GCA_937958105.1). GTDB lineage: Bacteria > Pseudomonadota > Gammaproteobacteria > Pseudomonadales > Cellvibrionaceae > Cellvibrio. The sequence continues at coordinate 17,491 of CALFXJ010000059.1, read as the reverse complement.
GGCGAAACCATACACCACGTTTATTTCTGTGGCAAGGACGATTTTCTGGCGCTGGGCGGCGGGAAGGCCGGGCGTGATTTGACACAGGGGGAAATCTGGCTATGATGGACCAGAACCCCTAATTCATTGCTATAGATCAGATTATTGCCATGAATGCATTACTTCGTTTTATCCTTAAAAGAGAAATGCTCGCCTTTCCCTCTTAACCGAGCGGGGGACTATCCGCTCGAGTTCCGCTAGTCCAATCACCCTGCACTTTAACCAACTTTGTCTGTGGGGGGTAATCAATTGACTATTACACAACTGACTCATGCTCCGGCCTGGCTGCTCAGGTCTGCCCGCCGGTTTGGCTTGACCAACCCCTGGGGGGTTACCCGCCGGCCCCATGAGCTGGCCCAGAGCTTTGCCACAACGGAAAGAATACTCAAACAAATGCAAGGTAACCTGGTGAAGGCGATGCCTGGTAAAAAAATCACATTGTTCGATGAACAATTACAAGAGGAAGTGACATTTACTCTGGTACCGCCGGAAGAAAGCGATCCGGGGAACGGAAAACTCTCTTTTCTTTCGCCCCTCGGCTCAAGATTGCTGGGACGCAGCGCTGGTGAGAAAGTCGAAGTTCAAATCTTTGGTCGCCGCGATGCGTTCCGCATCATCAGAATCGAACCTAACTGAGAAAACCAGTAAAGGAGGATTTAGATCAATGCATGCTTCAATCTGCCGCTCGCTATAGGTGTTCTATAGGAAATGGCTTCCAACGTTAACCTCTGTCAATGATTTGCGGCAATCGGCGCAGAGGTTCTTTTTTGGTAGGAATGAAACATGTCTAAAGAAAAAGCAAAGAAAGAGCCACAGAAGTCCTTAAAAGATAAACGCAGAGAAAAGAAAGAAAAACGCGCTGCTAAATCAGTCTCTGCCCTCTAATAAAAATAACAAACGACGCAGGGAAGGGTCACCCTTTACTGCGCTCGTCAGCGCTACCGTTTTTTGATTGTTTTTGACACCGGCTTAGGCGATTATTGGTAAATCCAGTAATCGCCTTTTTTATTCTCGTTGGGCCATTCAAAGAGGGATTTCGTTATGCCTTACGATATACAGCTCGCCCGAATCTACGCACCGCCTGCTGAAACTGATGGAGCGCGAGTCCTTGTAGATCGTCTCTGGCCTCGAGGTAAACGTAAAGACGCTTTGCAACTGACAGAATGGCTGCCCTCCGTGAGCCCCTCGCCTTCCTTGCGCAAAGAGTGGCATGCCGGAACACTGGACGATAAAACCTTTGGAGCACGGTATCGCAACGAACTTAAAGCCGAAGCCGAGGAGCTGATCCCCCTGATGCGTTACGCCCGCAAGGGACGTCTAACGCTGCTGACTGCGAGTAAAGAGCCGCAACACTCACATCTGCCTGTGCTGCGGCGGGCGATTCTAAAAGCCTTGGAAAAAGAGGATCGCGAAGCTGATGGGCATGAACCCAGCTCGCCTACCTGCTACGAATAAAGAGAGCTACTCAGTTTGCTACACGCCCCAGCTGCTTAAGCGCGGTTAATCGTGCAATATAGCCAATCTTGAAGAATGCCGGAAAAATAACGAGCCCAATGTGCAGGCCAACCTGCGCCCTCAGACTAATGTCGGGTCGAATGCCGTACAACAGATAAATAATGCCGAGGGAAAACAACAGACAAACACCCATCATCTGATGCGCACAACGCAGCAGTGTCTCCGGCTTCATAGATTCCTCCTGTTCGTCAACAAGTCATATCACCATTGCCATACCTGATCAAAAAAATCATACAGCCCGGAAAGATCTCTCCGATCCATCAGATGAACGCCCGGTAACAGTGGTTTTTCTAATAGCCCGCGTTCTGCCAGCTCTTCCTTGATGACATAGACAGGAACGTTGAATTCAGCCAGATTAGCAAGATCCCGCGTGATATCCGCCGGTTGGGTCTGCACCCAGTCACCAATCCTCACCCCCGGTTGCGTCTTGCTTTGCACCGCATAGAAGCTCGCATTGCCGGTCAGCAGAACACTGATATCGGCTCCGGCGCAATGCAGGTTTTCACACAACCAGATGATGGTATCGTCCTGCTCTTCCACGAGCGTCCGATAAGCGCTTTGCACAACTTGTAGAATCTTCATGGTTTACCTCGTGCCGATTGTCAGAGTGTTCACAGAGTTTGCTGCACATCGCCAGAAATCGGCGGGACCGCCGCGGCTGCAGGCCTGAATCGCCTCCATAACGCCTCGCTCATCGACACAAAGGCCACAGTTAATCCACTCGAAATTAAGTTTTTTCCGTTCAGCTTTATCGCGCAGGCTGGTAATCCAGTTCTTCGTCAGAGGATGGTTCTCTTCGTCCGCATCACGTTTATGCATACCATTTCCATGAGTCTGTTGACGACTGAAACCCAGAGCCACGGCGCCTTCGTAAGCAAAGACATTGATATTCACTCCCATGTCCAGGGCACTGTCCAGCAAGCGAAAGAAGGTGATGGTCCGTTCCGATTCAAAAGGCGGGTCCATGAATGCGAAAGTCAGTGTATTGTTCTGATTCATATTCACCTCTAGTTCCAGATCACTTTCTCGCCATTAACCATTGCCTGGATAACGACGTGAAGCTCAGCACTTTCTATATGTTTCTTCAGCTGTGTCAGCTCAATCTCGCGCTGCCAAAGAGAGAATTTATCCGCGTAGATTTTTATTCCTGCGTCCAATAATTTATCGAACTCCGGGCTCACTGCCTGTGACGCAGCCGAGACCACGCCGTTCTGCACCAGGAACAGCGACACCTCGTTACCGGCAGCGGCCAGCTCTGACATCAGGGAAAACTGCGTATCCGTTGCTCTGTCTACAAACGGATCTAAACTTTGTACAAAAAAATAACTCGACATTTACTCCTCCATAGATTGCAGCTAATTTTCTAAAACACGCAGCGTCTGGCATGCCTTGCCAGTACGGATCAGGTAATCACCAAAGTATTCGTTTTTTTCTCGCTCCTGTGAAAATTGCTGAAACAACTCATCCAGAATCTGCAGGATGTGGTCTTCATTGAGATTAGATGCATAAAGCTGATTCAGGCGGTCGCCTTGAAAACTTCCACCCAGATAAAGGTTGTACAGTCCCGGTGCCCTGCCCGTCAGCGCAACCTCTGCCAGATAGGGTCGCGCACAACCATTAGGGCAGCCGGTAATTCGCAACGTAATGGGAATGTGTGCGAGTCCGTGCCGGGATTTGAGAGCTGAGAACTTTTCCAGAAAGTGAGGCAGATAACGTTCAGCCTCGGCCATCGCCAGACCGCAGGTTGGAAGGGCCACACAACTTAGTGAATGCGCGAGCTGATTATCCGGCTCTGTGTGCGGCGTGAGATTCATATCCCGCAACGCTGGTAATATCTGCTCACGAGCAGCAGCATCAATATGAATCAGGGAGATATTCTGGTTGGGCGTCAGCCGAATTCTGCCATTGAAATGATTTATCAGCTGCAGAACTTTGTCACGCAGCGTTCCATCTATTCTGCCGCTGGTAATATGCAGCGTCAGGTTCCAGCAGTCATCGGAAATTTTCTGCCAGCCGATCGCATCGCTGTTGTGCGTAAAAGAAAATGTTCTGGCGGGCATCAAAGGTTTGCCACGACGCTCCTCCAGCTTTTTTACAAACCACTCGATACTGTAGTCATCCAGCGTATATTTAAAGCGTGCCCGGTGACGGTCTTCGCGATTACCATAATCGCGCTGTATGCCCATCACAATACCGGCAAATTCCGGAGCTTCTTCCGCCGGGATAAAACCAATCGTCTCCGCCAGCCGCGGATAGCTGTCTTCTCGACTGTCGAGCTGGCCCATGCCTCCGCCCACACAAACATTAAATCCCCGAAGTTGTTGGCCTTCGGTGATGGCAATAAAACCCAGATCCTGGCCAAACACGTCGATGTCATTGATTGGAGGAACAACAAAACCCACTTTAAATTTGCGTGGAAGATACAGCGGTCCGTACAACGGATCTTCATGTTCGGTCGGCTCCTGCGGCGTTCGGTCGTACCAGGTTTCTGCGTAGGCTCCTGTTTTTGGAATGAGATGCTGACTGGTTTGCACGGCCAGCCTTTCAACGATCTGTTGCACGTCCGGTAATAATGGGTTGAATCCACAGACGACACCGCGACTGTCGTCGCCGCAGGCTGCGATGGTGTCCAGTCCAATCCGGTTGATCGCTTTAAGACAATCCGCCAGCACTGGCTTTCGCACGCCGTGCAACTGAATCGTCTGGCGTGTAGTGATGCGCAGACCGCGCTCCGCATAATCGCGCGAAAGCTTATCCAGCCCTTGCCACTGCGCTGCGGTAAGCTGGCCGCCTGGAATGCGCATGCGCACCATAAACTGGTAATCCGGTTCCAGTTTACGCCGCGCTCGATCATTACGATTTTCGCGGTTGTCCTGCTGGTAGATGCCGTGAAATTTGAGCAGCAGTGCATCGTCGTGCGGCACCGAGCCGGTGATACGATCAGTCAAATTGGGCTTGATGGTTCCGCGCAGATATCGGCTGTTCAGTTTATTACGTTCATTGCGATCGTATTTTTCCAGCGACTCGAGGGAATAACCGTAAGACTTGGATTCGTTCATTACCATGCTCAATAAAGATTCAGATGAATACGTTGCTGACTGATCAGTTGCTCCCAGGTAATCCCCTTCGCCAAGCGCTCGTGGCAACCGGCCGTATTGCAAAGCTGCTCCAGCGTCTCGATAACTTCCTGCAGCAGACTGCGATCGCCGCATAGATAAATATGTGCGCCCATCAACAACCATTCGATAAGGCGTGTCCGGTGTTCCATGAGGCGACCTGAAAAGCCAGTGAGGTCATCCCCGACACAGGCCACAGGATCTATGTGCAGCAAGCAGCCACTGTTGCGCGCGGTCAGCCAATCAAGTTGATAGATGACTTCATCGGATACCGCATCCACGTCAAGCATCATCCAACAGGGATGCTGACGCTGCTCTGTTTTTATCTGCTGCATAAAAGCACGATAGGGTGATATGCCCGTTTCATAGCCAACAAGGATCAATGGAACATCAGGATTGTCGGGAAGATGAAATTTTTTGTTGGTATGAGGGAAGAGCCGGACTGCACTGCCGGCTGATAAACCGTTAAGCCAGGAAGATGCCACACCCAGTTCCTCTCGGCGGCCAAATGCATAGCGATATGCTTTAACAAGAATATGAACTTCATCTTCGTCAGCATCGTAATTGGCCACATCATAGATTCTGGGCTGAAGCGGGCGCAGAGCGTCAACAAATGCCTGTGCATCGGGTGCGGCAGGATAGGCTTGCATGATATCGATGATCTGATGCTCCCGAAGAAACTGCCGTTGTTCGGCAAACTCAGCTGAAGCCAGCTTCAACAGGTGCGGCTGCTGACTCCATTCAGCCCAGCCCGTGAGAAATTTTTTACCGGGAATGACAAGATCCACATGGTTTACCAACGCCTCGGCCAGGGTCATTCTGGTTTTACTCACCACCACGTCGGCGGTTTCATCCAGCCCGCCAAGCTGAAGGACGCGCTTGATCAAGGATGCAGAATTATTGGCAAAAACTCCCACTCCATCGCCCGGTTGCAGCTGTAGGCTTTCCGGTAACGCCAGTTCCAGATGATGGATAACCCGCGCGCTTTTCGACGCGGTGAGGCAGATATTGTCGATTACCTCTGCAACGCAGGGGTTAGCTCTGGAACTGGTAGATGCAGCTTTCGGGGACGGCACTGCAGCTGTGGATTTAGTCGCAGCAGTAGTCTTGGGAAGAGCGGCGATGACCTCCTGCATCCATTGATCCGCCGCGCCCTGAAAATCGACATCGCAATCCGTGCGGGGCAGTATTGGTTGCGCGCCCAGTTGAAGCAGACGTTGCTCGATGGCTTTTCCCGTTTCGCAAAACAAGGGATAACTGCTGTCACCCAGAGCCAGCACCGCAAATTTCAGTTGCTGCAAACCGGCATGGTTTTCCTTCATCAACGCTGAATAAAACTCACTGATCGGCTCCGGCGGCTCGCCATCACCATGAGTACTGCAGATAATCAACATCACCTGCTCGCGTTGCAGTTGTCGAACGCGATACTCCGCCAGATTGACGACCTCCACGGATACATCGGCCTGCAGGGCTTTTTCCGCCAGCTGATACGCCAGCGTTTTGCTGTTGCCGGTTTCCGTACCATAGGCGACCAGCACGCGATCAGGCGCCTGCGTTTTTTCACGCTCCAGGACATCGCCCGCCTGCACATCGCCGACCGACGACAGATAACCACCCAGCCACAGGCGCTGAGAGGGATTCAGGCGTGCCATCAGACCTTCTACCTGCCGCCATTCTTCAACGGAAAACAGGCTGGTGGATACCGGTAATATCAACTCTCTACTGGTCACAGTTTCTCGTCATCCAACAATGAGACGGCCAGTATGGCTATTATCGATTTCCTTGAATAATGAAATTGAATGCACTTTAATATTAAAAATTTTGATATTAAGGTGATTTCATGGATATCGAACTGGCACGAACGTTCCTGGATATCGTTCGCTCGGGAAGCATGATCGCTACCGCTGAGCGAATGCATCTCACCCAGACTGCCGTCACTGCGCGCATCAAGAATCTGGAATCGCAGGTGGGATGCCAGCTGTTTATCCGCAACCGGGCCGGCGCCAGTCTGACACCGGAAGGTGAGCGTTTTGTGGATTATGCGAATCAGCTGGTCCAGGTGTGGGATAAAGCGCGCCGCGACATCACCTTGCCGGACACCAATACGGATTCATTGAGCATCGGTGGAGAAATTGCGTTGTGGAATCCTTTGCTGCTCAACTGGATGGCAGGCTTACAGGCACAGCTGAACAATACCGCTATCACCCTCGAGACCGGTGACGCAGCTTCGTTGATTGACCGCCTGGATCATGGCGTTCTGGATATCGCCGTGGTGTATCAGCCTGAATATCTACCCGGCTTGCAGATCGAGCTGCTGCTGGAAGAAAAGCTGATCATGGTTCAGACGCCGGGTCAGCAGACGCCTTACATTTATGTGGACTGGGGACCTGCGTATCGCAAACAGCACGAAGCTGCGCTGCCGGGAAAGGCTCGCGCTTCGCTGAGAGTGGATTTCGGATTGCTGGCACTGGAGCATCTGTTGCGTCATACAGGCAGCGGCTACTTCCGTGCGAAGGTGGTACAGCCTTACATTGATGGCGGACTTCTGGAGCGCGTTCCTCACGCCCCGGAATTTACTTATCCTATCTATTTGGTTTATCGCAATGAGCCGTCGGAGCGATCCCAAACAATGCACGCAGCGATCAACATCCTGCGCAACGTTGCCCACGATGGTTTGTGGCGACATCCCCTGTAGCGCTTTATTTTTTATAGAACGCGAGTAAAGCGCGCGTATCCGGCAGCATCGCCCCTAAGGCTTCCTTGATCTTTTGATTCTCGTAGCGTTTTTGCTCAAAGAAGGCATTCTCTCCGGCATCCATTGTATGTTGCAGCTGCGGATTCAATCCCATGCCGTACAAAATATACTGATAACTGGCCGCGGGAAAGACTTCTTCTTTGTGCAGAAAATCCTTCTTGTAGGGCACATGATACTGCCAGAACTGCAATGATTCTTTCAGGGTGTCCGACAGTGTTTCAGGGTTTCTATTATCCTGCCAGAAGGGTGACGTGCGCTCACTGAGCACATAGTGCAGCTTAAGGAAGTCGACGATGTTGTTCCAGCGATAGGTTTGCAGATCGTTAAAGCGTTTGGCCACAATTGGCATCACCGATCTATGCTGCGGAAACTGATCGCGGATATAGTTTGCTGCCAGCTCCACCATAACCAGCGCGGAGGCCTCAAGCGGCTCGATAAAACCAGCTGCCATTCCCACTGCAATGCAATTCTTTATCCAGAAGGATTGACGATAACCGCAGGGAATCTTCAGCTTTCGCGGTGACAGCTTTTCGAAACCTGCTCCGATATATTTACCCAGCACAGCAATGGCTTCATCTTCAGACATGTGCCGGCTGGAATAGACATGACCAACGCCTTTGCGGCTATGCAGCCCGATGTCCCATATCCACCCGGCCTCCTGCGCGTGAGAAATGGTATAGGGAACAATGGGAGACTGTTCATCAGCGTAAGGCACCTGGGCAGCTACAGCACTGTCGATAAACAGCTCATCACTCCGATCAATAAATCTGGCTCCCAGTGTTTCTCCCAGAAGCAGTGATTTCAGACCGGTGCAATCGATGAACAGATCGGCCGCCAGGTGCTGGTTTTCCCGGGTTTCAATACTCTCAATCCCGTGTTCATTCTGGTTAACTTTATTGATGGTTCCCAGCACATGGTGCACGCCTAATTTTTCTTTGCAGTGACGGCTGAGAAAGGCCACAAATTTTCCCGCATCAAGATGGTAGCCGTAGTTAACGTGGGATTTGTAGTCGGGTGTATCCATGGTGCGCGGTGCAAGATTTCGTTCACACAGCAGCTCCTGAGCGCAGACGGTATCGGCAAAGGATCCGTACTGACGGTTTGCGACCCACCAGGCAGCAATGTTCCGCTCCAGAAAACCAATGGGAAGAGAAAATGGATGATAAAAATATTCCGGCTTATCGTCAGAGCGCCAGTTAATAAATTTAACGCCCTGCTTGAAGGATGCATCGCATTCGCGGAAAAATTCTGTTTCGGAAATCCCCATATCACGCAGGGTATTTCGCAAGGATGGCCAGCTGCCTTCGCCAACGCCGATGATGGGCACATCGGCTGACTCAATAAGGGTAATCCTGACCGTTCGACCGTAACGCGCTGCCAGGATACCCGCAGTCAACCAACCCGCGGCACCACCGCCGACAATCAACAGGGATTCAATGTGATCATTCATAAGCATCCACACATTCAGCTGGGTTCAATAATGCAAAAAGGCCATTACAAGAATGGCCTTTTTGCGTCTTTAAAGCACGTGAGGATTAGAAGCTTGCTCTAACACCCAAGGCATAACGTCCAACACCTTCACCCACGTAGAACATGTGGTTCTTTTCTCTACCATGGATGCGTGAACCTTCTTCGGTGATGTTGATACCTTCAAGGAAGATGCTGACGTTGTCAGTCAGATCATAGCTCATGGAGATATCCAGCTGTGAGTAATCCTCAACAACTACCGGCTCGTTACTGGTGCTCGAGTAGTAGTATTGGAAGCCACGCACAAACGAGTCTCTCCAGTTATATGCCAATCTGATCTGGAACGGACCATTTTCATAAAAGGCAATCAGGTTAGCAGAGTCACTTACACCAACCACAGCATCAGCTGCCGGCACTTCGCCCATCGGGGTATCGAAGTCGTAGTCCGGATCAGCAAATACGAAGGTGGCGTTAGCAATCACACCAAAGCCTGAGTCGCCAAAGATGTGCTGGCCACCCACTTCGATACCGCTGACTTTCTTGGTGTCGAGGTTGACTGGGCTACTTACTTCATAGACAGCTTCCTCACCAGTGGCCGGATCAATAACACCCGGAATGGATTCTGGTGCCCCTTGGGTAACCACGAAGTTATCAATGGATTTTGAGAATGCACCGATAGACACGTAATCAAAATCATTGATGTACCACTCAGCTGACAGATCGAAGTTATCCGACTTGAAAGGCTTGAGGTTGGGGTTTCCGCGGCTGCCGATACCTGCCTGACCCTCACGGATATCACCATAGTCGAGCGCCGAACGCATATGCGTCAATTCCGGACGGGTAATGGTACGTGACGCAGCAAAACGTACAACAACATCATCAGTTACGTTGTATTTAACCGACAGGTTAGGCAGGAATACGTCATATCCATCACCGTCGGTGAAACGTACGCTGTCCGCAAAAATGCGCTCGTAGTTCTCACCTGCAACCGCCGGAGGAACCAATGACTCCAACGTCTGCTGCAGTGAGGTGGAGTTAATCTTCGTATCTTCGTAACGAACACCACCAACTACTGTCAGGTCTTGACCGTTGAGGTCAAACGACTTGGTCGCTTCCACATACAGAGCCGTAGTCTCTTCATTGACTTCAGACCAGTTAGGCTGCAGAACCAGCTGAGATCTGCTGAGGTCCCGTTGAGCCTCCGTAGAGTTCGGGTCGTTCTGCGCATGTCTTACCCAAGCGTTATAAGCAAGCGGATCAAATGAGAAATAAGCCAGATCGCCAAGAACGCCATGGTTCATTACCCGCTCAGAGTAACCTGCAGCATTAGCTTCGGCCACAGTGCGGAACAGGCTGGTTGAAGGATCGTCACCAACCAGCATGTAACTGTTCTGGAAAGCATTCTCACCCGAGGCTTTGTACTGCTGGATGGTCTTGGTCTGGTCGGTATACATCACACCAGCTTTCAACGTGAAGGTATCTTCAGTGAAGGTGTAATCTATACGAGCCTGATCAATTTCATCAATACGGGGATCAGAGTAACCGTCGTATTGCCAGACACGCGCATTAGCGAGGGAGATTTCGCTGTTGTCATAATAGTGGCTGGCGATATCATCGCGAACCTCAAAGGTAAAGGACAGCGGTGAAGCCTGAACGTCAGAACGGCTGATGTTAGCCTGCTTATCCGGCTGTGCTTCTGCTTTTGAGTGGCTATATGCAAACAACAGGCTGGATGAGTCATTGATGTCCCAGTCAGCTTCAAAACCTACGCTGAGGCCGGTTTCCTGAGTAACAGGGTTGTTTACGAAGAAGTCCAGACCTGCATCGGTCACGGTGCGATGGATGATGGTTCCCTTGTCGTCAACACGATAGACTTCGTCGTTGCCATAGCCATACCACGCGGCGCTTTCATACTCCAGACCTTCCTGCTGAAGATCGGAATACTGTGCATCCAGAGTCAGGGTCAGATTGTCCACCGGCTCAAACTGAACCACCAGGCTTCCATTAAGTCTTTCACGCTCAAAATCCTGACGTCTGATAACGGTTTGCGTCGGATAGAAATCCGCATCGACTGTACCGCCCTGGCCATCGGGCAGAGGCAGGTATTCGCCCAGAGAAGCCGGGCGGCGTGAACGCCAGTCCCAACGACGCTGCTCCACGCCGTCGCTCACATAGTCACGCTCCTGGTAGCTTACCGCCGCCAGAATACCGATGTTATCGTTGATGGTGGTGCTGAACAGACCGGATACCGACGGCGTTACGTCATCCACATTGCCTTCGTTCAAGCCTTTGATAGAGCCTGCTACGCGCGTACCGATATCCAGCGGACGTGCGGTTTTTACGTTGATAGTTGCACCTATGCCACCCGATTGGGTTGTGGCCGTTGAAGTCTTGTAAACCTCTACACCGCTGACCATTTCGGCAGCAACGGTATCGAAGTTAAAACCACGGCTGTCGTTGGCGCTCGGCATCTGCCGGCCGTTGAACAGCACGGTATTAAACTGCGGGCCCAGACCACGCACAGTGACCTGACGACCTTCACCCGCGCTGCGGTCAATAGACACGCCTGTAATACGCTGCAGAGATTCAGCCAGGTTAGTATCAGGGAACTTACCGATGTCTTCAGAGCTGATCGCATCTACAACACCGTTGGAATCACGTTTGGTATCTAAAGCGCTTTGCAAGCTCGCTCGGTAGCCGGTTACCACAACTTCTTCAATCAACCCATCCTGAGCGTGGGTCTGAGCAGTGGCAGCTATCGCAAGGCTTAGCAAGCTGACTTTGAACGTCGGGAGTGTGTATTTTGTATTCATAGAGTTTCCTGCGTTGTTAATTTTATATGGGCAGCTATTCGAGTGTGGCGTACGCGGAGGCTCGCCAGGCACCCCTTAGTCTTATGATGCACTTGTATACTAGTCGAGCGGGCCCGATCATACCTCTTGTATACAAGTGTTTCAATCGCAGTTGGCGGGTAATTTGTAAAAATTAGTTTAGATGGCAGGGAGGGTGGATCTCATTACTGAGACGCGGCCTCTGGTTGGAAAATGAACGATTAGTTCGTATTGCAACCACTTTAAATTTTAGTTGCACCTGCTACAGGATGGGGGGAAGTGGAGACCAGCCGCCCAATCATGTCGCCCCCGTCAGCCAGGTCGGTTTCTATCGTCGCGGCGGAAAGCGGATGCGTCTTTAATGAGAGCAGTAATCGCTTCAATTATTAGATTGTAGCGATTACTGCTCCGAAGAAATAAAACAGCGGGACCATCGTTACCGAAGTACCGATGGTCCCGCTGAGCTTATTATCGAATATGCATTTACTATACAGGCAACGAATTAGTTGCTTAACAGCACTGAACTTCCACTCACAGGGTCAACCACATACAACCCCCCGCGCAGAGTACTGTCAGCGATATACAGCAATCTTTCTGTCGGATCGTATTCAATATTTTTCGCCAGATCCCAGAGACTTGAGAGACCACCGACATCCTCTGCAAGCAGCTCCCGATCTCCAGCTTCCAGGTCCACTGCTATAAGTTGATTATCCCCATCCAACACCAGCAAACGATTGTTTTCTGCATCCAGCGCAGAACCTTGAACAACCTGTCTCATCTGAGGCCCAGGTTGACTGCCGTTCGCTGAAATCACGTAAGTGAATGGTAACGATTGCCAGTCCTGAATGCCGAAAATGTACTGACTGTTGATGGGAGAAACATTTGGCGTAACTACAATCTCATCTGAGCTTCTTACCCAGGAAGAGAAAATAGGAGCCTCAATTCCTATATCAAGAGTATCCTTATCAGCAATACTGGTCCGATCGCCCGATACCGGATCAACCATAAAGATAATATGCGCGGAATTGTCAGTAACCAATAACTGCCGATCAGGTCCCCACTCCAGGTTAACCGGATTAAGGAACGACTCACCCTCACCTCGCTCATCACTCGAGATTGTGGTGCGTACACCGGTGGTTACATCGACCGCAACAACCTGCGGCACACCGTCCTTAGGATTGCTGGCAAGCAGCACTCGATTATTATCTTCATCAAACAGCATGTCCTGGAATACAGCCGTTTGATCACCTAAAGCTGTATTAGTGAAATCCGTGATTGATCCACCACGATGACCGGTGCGGGTATTGACTGGCACAATCTTGACGTCCCGTACATAAGAGCCAGTTGTAAGCACATATACATAATCCGCCCCAGGCACTACCGAAACTGCCTTCGGCTTAACCCAGGAATCGCCGCTGCCTATATGGAGACCACTCGTCAACAGCGTCGATGACGCAGCCTGCAGCCTGCCCTCGCTGTCAGTGACCGTCGCCGTTAGCGTAAATTCAGAGACACCTGCCGGCACTGGAATATCGTCAGCACGCCAATTTCCATCCTCCGTTACAGCGGCCATCACGCTGGCGCCGCCAGCGCTGACCTCTACTGTTTCGACAACCGCATCATTTTTTGCTACAGCAACACCAAATGCACTGATACTGGCCTTGGAGTAAACACCGGTTGCTGGTGGGAAAATAAATGATATGGCGGGCGCGTTTTCGGAAGTCACTTCAACAGCAACTATATCCTCGGCGGTGGCGCCGTCTCGATCGGTCACGGTCAGCTTGAATTCGAGAGTAATCGTTGCATTGGTAGACGGCGCAGTGAATGAAGCTGTTGCACTATTTGCATTGTTAATCACTACCGTCTCACCCGTTATCTGGGTCCAGAGATAGCTTTTAATTTCGCCACTGTCATCTGAAGCACTGCCAATGAGGCTTACCTCAGACAGTCCCACAACGGTTTTATCTTCACCTGCATTTACCTGCGGAGCGGCATTCACTCTTTTAACGGTAAATACCACTGTGTCGGTCGCTGTAGCGCCATCATTGTCGGTAACCTGCAGACGGAACTCCAGAGTAATGGAATCTTCCGCTCCGGTTGAAGGTGCTATAAAAGAAAAATGAGCAGCATCAAGATTAATTGCATTAAGTGAAACACGAGGCCCCGAAAGCTGGGTCCATTGATAGCCTTTAATTCTTCCATCGCTATCTGTCCCGGATGCAACCAGCTCAACTCTATCCCCGGCATTGACCGTTTTATCAGCCCCGGCGTTAGCCACAGGAACAACATTGCTGACAGCACCGCTGGATGAACCAGCTTTTGTACCCTCTGCGCTTCCACCTCCACCGCCACCACAGGCAGTCAACGCAGAAACGACAATAATTCCCGCCAATAATCTTAATATAGATCCTCTCAGTGATACGTTAATTCCGTACTTAGTCATCCGTTAAATCTCCATACATAAAAAGTCGCCAACCATAAATTTTTAAAAGAAAATTCTTAAAAATTTCTTATAATATTTTTTGTTTTTATCGATAGATGAATACAAAGTCTGCAGCCCTGTCTGCACTCTCAATCAGGAGCGGATTCCTGCTGCTCCCGTGTAATCTCCAGCAAATACCCTCTATACCCTATCAGGTAAATGGTAACGACCAGAAAAAACATAAGAGATAACAGATCCAGCAGCCAATCATTGGAAAAACCGAGCAGCTCTACTAACGATAGCATTGCCCACAACGCTGATAACAAAGCAGCAATATAGGATGAAATAATAGAGGTTTTATGGATTCGCTTATTCAGACCAAACAGCACCAGCGAGCCACCAGCCAGTGAGAGCGAATACATCAAATAGCAGGATTGAACAGGCTGACCGTAACTCAACCCAAGTAGAGCCATCACCGCAGCCAGCAAAAAATTAACTACAGAAAAAATGACAATTCCTTTTCTCATTATTTATACCGCGTTATTAACTTGACGGGAGCAACGGCAGAGTCCGGCAAGAGGACGAGAAGAAAAACATATGGCAAGAATAAATGAAAAGCGTACCTGCATGGATCTAGTCCCTGATAACGCCGCGTGAAAAAGCGGAATTGGTGATGCTGAAAAAAGCGCCAGTTTAATGGCACAGAAGTGATCAGACAATGTCCTAACGATGAGCAGTATGTGATGCACATCACAGAAAAGGGAAAGGTTATTAAAGCGATGTGAATGCTTATGAATGGTTGTTATGAATATCGTTTGGGGGATTTGATTGAGATGAGATTGGAATATTATTGGCGGTGGTATCGATGATGGGTGTCCGTGGTGTGTCCACTCCCCCATTAATGAGACAGTTCTAAACTGGAGTTTTCCAGTTTTGCTCGATAAGCCGAAGGCGGCAGATGGCCAAGGCTTTCATGCGTTCGTTCGTCGTTATAATCAATCCGCCAGAACCAGGCCATTTCCCTTACCTGGGTTAGTGATTCAAACAAATACGCATTTAAGAACTCCCTTCGGAAGGAACCGTTGAAGCGCTCAACAAAACCATTCTGTTGCGGTTTGCCCGGCTGGATGTAAACCAGCGTGATAGCATTTTCCTCGCACCAATCCGTTAACTTCGCCGATATCAGCTCCGGTCCATTATCCACACGTAACTGTGCGGGCAATCCACGCTCCATCTTGAGATGCTCCAGAGTACGAACCACGCGCTCCGCTGGCAACGAGGTGTCTACCTCAATGGCTAAACATTCGCGTGTTCCTTCATCGAGAACATTCAGCGTGCGGAAGCGTTTGCCGCAATACAAACTATCGTGCATAAAATCCAGGGCCCACTGATGATTGGCTTGCGCCTCAGCTCTGAGGTGTCCATGCCACCATATCTGGCTTTCCAGTTGTAGTGGGTGGCATTGCTGGTGCCGTGTTTTCGGCAAACCGCTTCGACTTTCACGCCGGCATCTACTTCTTTGAGAATGCTGAAGATTTGGCTTTCGGTGAATCGTGATTTTTTCATGGTAGCCTCTTGAAGTAATATTCTCAGAAAACTCCAGTTATGTCTGTCTCAGGATAGGGGACGTCGACAATACCCTTTATTTAGGAGGCAGCATGTGATCGCCTTCAATACGATAGCCAGCATCTCTTAGTTGTTTCATTTCTCTAAAGAAAACTGTTTACCTCTATTGCCATCAAGAGCACTCCGAGCAGCCCTATAATTTGAAATATCAGGGCATTATTACTACAGAATAATTTTCATTCATGGATAACATATGCGAAACTCGCAAAAAAAATCACACAGAAAAACACGAAGAATCTATAGCCAATAGAACCACTGCTTTGGAATTGAGCACTGTCTACGACAGATTTATAAAGAGAAATTGGCAGCCAACATAGTGCAACCATAACGCATGTAAATGTTAACCTGGGTAATTATCGGGCTTATCGTAACTATAATTAATTTTCATACGCCCATCTTTTTCCAAGGTGAAGTCCAGCCCCAAAATTCTCTCTCCTGTAGTCTCTAGGAGATTGTCCCTTAAAAATAGAGTTGCTATATTTCGATCATTACTAAGCGCAAATGGAACCGAGCTTTGCTTTAAAGAATGATCTTCATTTTTAATCGTTAAGACAACCTTCGACGAACTCATTTGTTCATAAATATCACTTTTTACCGTTAAAAAATCCCAATCTTTTTCTCCCACGCAAGCTAATGCGTAAGCCGCTAGAGTTTCATAAGCTTCTTCTACTGTCATAAACACTGCTGACACAAAAAAATCTTATTTTCTAAATTATTTCTTGCCACGCCATTACTAGTGAGCTTACTAAACAAATCCCAGTTTTTTCTTGCTAGTTCTGGATGGCCTTTTAGTTTATCTGAAACTGAAATAACATCATTCACACCATCAAAGCCGAAATCTAAGTTTTCAAAGCTATATAGGGCAAAAAATATTTTGCACAATTTATCTTTGTGTAAGGTATCAGCATCAGAAAATAGTTTACAAAAAAGCGTTGAAGCAATTCTAAGCCAACCAAGCCTATCCTTAGCTTGAAATTTATTTCTTAGACTCTCAGCCTCATCAGCGCTAAGTTTTGCATAACTCTCTGCAAATCTCGAAAGTTGTTCCTCTGCACCTAAATAATCGCCCTTTTTAAAAACAAAATTAGCGACAATATCTTGTATATTATTAACTTTAGTCATTTGATAACCCTTTATTTAGGAGGCAGCATGTAGTCGCCTTCAAGACGATAGCCAGCATCTCTTAGTTGTTTCATTTCTCTAAAGAAAACTGTTTGAGGGTGACTACCCCTATTGCCCTCAAGGGCATTCCAAGCAGCCCTATAATTTGAAATATCAGGGCTAGAGCCAAGATAAAAGGGCTTTCCAGCATCTATTCCACCCTGAACAAATGCGTCATTAACATTTGGGGACCAGTTGTCTGAATTTAATCGAGTCATTCCTAACTGCGATCCAGCCTCTGTATCTTGTAAACGCCCAAGAACAATCTCAGAGTCTGTATTTTTTGCTATCTCATATTGTTTAAGGGCTTCATTTGCTTCTGCTTGGTTTGCAAATTTAGTATTGCTGAGTGGGGTATTATTTCCAGCGGTGTGAGCATTTACATTATTCTCAGGACCGGAATTGGCTGGGATATTTGTTGAATTATTGCTGTCATTACCAGCCGCAACATTCAACGTGTGCCCGGAGTTTTTGCTTCCATTAACCCCAACAGCCGCACCCGATTCACCACCCTTGCCGGTGCTGATCACACCCAACACGGTACTTAAAATAAATTCCG
>CALFXJ010000058.1 GCA_937958105.1 uncultured Cellvibrio sp. | reverse complement strand
GGTCGCACAGGAAATTTCCAGTGGCCAGTTGAATCTGCGGCTCGGTACGACGAGCGTCACCGAAGGCAGTGTCATGGCAGCGATCCTGCAGATGGCAAATCAGTTGAAGACTATCGTTGCAGGTATTCAGGACGCAGCGGATGATGTAGAAAAAACGTCTAACGAACTGTCGGTGAGCAGTGAAAAATCGATTCGCGAACTGAATGTTCAGAAACAGGAGGCCGAGCATGTCGCCGCCGCCATGGATGAGATGACTGCAACAGTGAGCGAAGTGGCGAAGAATACCCAGTTTGCCGCAGAGGCCACCAAGACAGCGGATCAGCGCGTAATGGAAGGCGGTCTGCTGATGGAGAACAGCGTAAAAGCAATCCTCAATCTGAACGATGAAATTGAACGGGCTGCGGCGGTGGTGTTGAAGCTGGAAGCAGAGAGCCGTGAAATTACCACGGTGCTGGAAGTGATTCGCAGCATTGCCGAGCAGACCAACCTGCTCGCCCTGAACGCTGCCATTGAAGCTGCCCGCGCCGGTGAACAGGGCCGCGGCTTTGCGGTTGTGGCCGATGAAGTCAGAACCCTGGCAAGCAAAACGCACACATCAACGGAAGAAATCCGGGTGATGATTGAGCGCTTGCAGACCGGTGTGCAGAATGTGGTGGCAACCATGGAGACCAGCCGCGCCGGTGCGAAGACGACGGTCACTTATGCGCAGGAGATGAATCACACACTGGACACCATCAAGTCGACAGTCTCGGATGTGAACAACCTGAACATCCAGATTGCGACGGCTGCCGAGCAGCAATCGCAGGTAGCAGAGGAAATCAGCAGGAACGTGCTGCGGATTAACGAGGTAACGGACCTGACGGTTTCTGCCATGGCTCAGGTTGACCGCAGCGGTAATGAACTGAAGAACAAAGCGACCGACCTGAAAAAACGGATTGCTTACTTCAAACGCTGAGCAAAAAAAGCGGGGCAGCCGAAGCTGCCCCAGAGGCCGACTTCATGAAGCAGTCGTGTCGAAGAAGAGGGGAAAAAAAGCCGCCGGTCAGGGCGGCAGGGGTCGAGTGAATCAGGCGTGCACCTGCACGCGGCCGTCGTAGATACGCACGGCATAAGTGGGCACGGCGTGTTCCGGTTTTTCCAGGCACTCGCCGGTACGCAGATTGAAATGCTGTTTGTACAAGGGTGACGCCACAACGACATGATCACCGATGGAGCCGAGGATACCGCGCGACAGTACGTTGGCTTCACCGACAGGATCGTAATTGCCGATGGCAAAGTATTCATTCAAGCGGCCGGAATAGAAGATAGCAATCTGTTGCTTATTCACCAGTGCGCAGACACCGGTATCCGGTATCAGATCGCTCGCTTCACAGACGCTGGTCCAGGTGGTGCTTTGTGATTCGCGGATAAGTTCGGCAGTCGCTGTCATGGTATTCATAGTGGCTTCTCTTGTTGAATGTTGTCAGATTTCCCTGCCCGTTAAAGGCAGGGTTCGCGATCAGTTTTCTACCAGTTCAATCAAAGGAATCTTCAGCGCCCGCTCCTCACTGGTGGCGGGGCGCGGTTGATCCCGCTCTATCACGTAAGCCAGGTTGTCATCGCGCGCCGCTGAGTTGATGAAGTGGCTGAAGCGTTTCAGTTTCTGCGGATCTTCGATGGTGGTTTTCCATTCACACTGGTAATTGGCGATGTTGCTGGTCATCTCATCTTCCAGGTCCTGGGCAATGCCCAGCTTGTCTTCAATCACCACTTTTTTCAGATAGGCCAATCCGCCTTCCAGATTTTCCAGCCACACCGAAGTGCGTTGCAGGCGATCAGCGGTGCGGATGTAGAACATCAGTACACGGTCGATGTATTTGATCAGCGTGTCGTCATCGAGGCCGGTGGCAAAGAGATCTGCATGACGCGGGCGCATACCGCCGTTACCGCACACATAGAGGTTCCAGCCATTTTCCGTTGCAATGACACCGATGTCTTTGGACTGGGCTTCTGCACATTCGCGGGTACAGCCGGACACGGCGAATTTCAATTTGTGCGGCGCGCGCAGGCCCTTGTAGCGATTCTCGATGGCGATGGCCATGCCCACACTGTCCAGCACGCCGTAGCGACACCAGGTGCTGCCAACACAGGATTTAACCGTACGCACCGATTTGCCGTAGGCATGTCCGGTTTCGAATCCGGCATCAATTAATTTTTTCCAGATGGTGGGCAGCTGATGCAGTTGTGCCCCAAACAGGTCAATCCGCTGCCCGCCGGTAATCTTGGTATAGAGGTTGAACTCTTTCGCCACTTCACCGAGCACGATCAATTTATCCGGAGTGATCTCACCGCCGGCGATGCGCGGCACGATAGAGTAGGTGCCGTCTTTCTGCATGTTGCCGAGGAAGATATCGTTGGTGTCCTGCAGGCCCATGTGCTCGGGCTTTAACACGTATTCATTCCAGTAGGACGCAAGGATGGAAGCCACTGCCGGTTTGCAGATTTCGCATCCCAATCCTTTGCCGTGCTGATCAAGCAGTTCATCAAAGGTGCGGATTTTTTTCACACGCACAATATCCGCCAGCTCCTGCCGCGTGTGAGCAAAGTGTTCACAGATATTATTGCTGACTTCCACACCGAGCTTGACCAGTTCGCTGTCCATGACCTGTTTGACCAGCGCTGCGCAGCCGCCGCAACCGGTGGAGGCTTTAGTCGCGTCTTTTAAGCCGGAGAGGGTGGTAACACCATTCTGTACGGAGCAGCAGATAGCGCCTTTGGTCACGTCATAACAGGAACAGATCTGTGCGGTATCCGGCAGGGCATCGACACCCATGGTGACGCCGCCGCCTTCTACTGCTGGCAGGATGAGTTGCTCCGGCGCATCCGGCAGGTCCATATGATTGACGCAGATCTGCTGTAATGTACCGTAGGCTTCCACGTCGCCCACCAGGACGGCACCGAGCAGCTTTTTACCATCGGCGGAAACGATCAGGCGTTTGTAAACTTCGGCAACACCATCACTGAAGACGTAAGATTGTGAGCCGGGTGTGCGCCCCTGTGCATCGCCGATGCTGGCCACGTCGACGCCGAGCAGTTTCAGTTTGGTGCTCATGTCGGCACCGGTAAATTGATCGGTGCCGCCGGTGATATGCGCTACCGCTACCTTTGCCATCTGATAGCCGGGTGCTACCAGACCGAAGATGCGGTTGTCCCACAAGGCGCACTCGCCGATGGCGTAAACATTGTCTACCGACGTCTGGCAACTGTTGTTGATGACAATGCCGCCGCGCTCACCCACCGCCAGACCGCACTGACGGGCCAGTTCATCCTGCGGACGAATGCCTGCAGAGAACAGGATCAAATCGGTTTCGAGGAAAGAGCCGTCCGCAAAATTCATGCGGTAGCGACAGGTTTCGCCAGCGACAATCTCTTTGGTATTTTTTTCCGTGTGAACATTAACGCCCAGGGCTTCGATCTTGCGTCGCAGCAACTGACCGCCGCCTTCATCCAGCTGCACCGCCATCAGGCGTGGAGCAAATTCCACCACATGCGTTTGCAGGCCGAGATTTTTCAATGCGTTGGCTGCTTCCAGGCCGAGCAGACCTCCGCCTACCACGACGCCCACTTTACTTACGCTGGCCGAGGCAGTAATGGCTTCCAGATCTTCGATGGTGCGATACACCAGACAGTGAGGTTGATCCTTGCCGGGCACCGGTGGAACGAAGGGATAAGAACCGGTGGCCAGTACCAGTTTGTCGTAGCTTTCAGTGCGGCCACTGGCGGTGGTGACCTGATTGCTGGCCGTGTCGATGCTCACCACTTTATCATTCAGCGTGTAGTGCACACCGCGCGCCTGATACTCAGTTTCTGAGGTCAGCATTAAATCCTGCACGGTTGAGCCGGCGAAGTAATAACTGAGTTTTACCCGGTCATAAGCCAGGCGCGGTTCTTCGGAGAAGGTGACAATTTCATAATCGGCTGCTGCGTTGCTGTTGAGCAGGCCGTCGATAAATTTGTGGCCCACCATACCGTTGCCCACAACAATGATGCGTTGTTTCATACCTTACTCCTACTCTCAGGCTAACAAACGTTGGTTGCTGGCTTCTGCTGCAACAGACTGCCAAAATTCGGGTTGTAATTGTTCTGCCAGGTTGACTACCTGACCGACGATAATCAGCGCGGGAGATTGCACCTGTTCGCGTGCAACCAGCTCGGGTAATTCATGGATGGTGCCGGTGATCACCCGTTGATTGCTGCGGCAGCCGTTCTCGATGATGGCGGCCGGTGTTGTTGCGGCCATGCCGTGCTGTTGCAATTGCTCAGCGATGATATCGGCGCGCGTGAGTCCCATGTAAAACACCAGGGTGTGATTCAGCTGCGCCAGCGCTGTCCAGTTGAGGTCGAGAGTTTTTTCCGCGTGCGCCGTGACAAACGTGCAGCCCTGGGCCAGGCCACGATGGGTCAGGGGAATATTGGCGTAGGTACTGCAGCCGGACGCCGACGTAATGCCGGGAATGACTTCTGCCGCAATGCCTGCTTTACGCAGCTCCAGCAGTTCTTCACCGCCACGCCCGAACACAAAGGGGTCACCGCCTTTGATCCGGCAGACCGTCAGGCCGAGCTGTGCTTGTTCAACCAGTAATTGATTCAGATCATCCTGAGCGATGCTGTGATGATTTTTTGCTTTGCCGACATAAAGTGCCGGTGTGCCTGCAGGAAAGAGTGCGCGAATATCTGCACTGACTAACTGATCGTAAAAAATAATGTCGGCACTCTCGATGGCCCGCAGTGCTTTGATGGTCAGCAGTTCTGCGTCACCGGGGCCGGCGCCTACCAGCCAGACTTTTCCCCGGGCAGACGATGAGCGCCGCGCCTGTGTGTTTTGAATATTCCGGGATGTCTTCGCTGCAAATTGCCACACGCGTTTTGCCAGCGGTTCGGTGGCGCGTGCATGGAGGACATCAAGGATGTCGTCAGCAGAGGAGCAATAAGAAAAAGATGTGGTATTCACGATGACAGCCCTTTGTAGAGACCGCGCAGACTTAATAAAAAATTAAAACTGCACCGGTTTTTATACATCCCGCAGAGAACAAATCTGCACAAAGGGTGTTGAGCAAAGACAATGCCATTTGCAAAAACGCGGCTCAGAAATTTTTTTAATGCTTTATTTTCAAGGCGTTATGCGGGGCGGATGCAGCCCACCGATGATTTTTACGGATTGGAAATTTTTGTCGGGCGGCACCAATGGTGTGCAGTGGTGCGCTTTTTTATCGCAAAAAAGGTGCAGGATTTTTTATGCAAAATGATCCAAAATGAATCAAGAGATGGTGCATCGGAACCAATGCGGTGCATAGGTTAATAAGCGTGCAGTTAAAGCCACCTTTTTGAGCCGGGCTTGCTGTAATGGCAGGGATGGTTTACTAATTGCACTCTGTCAGTGAATCCCGGCCTGTCCTTTGTTATCGGGATATTTGAGAGCCTCTATGTCTACAGCAACTGCAATGGGTGTTGATCAATCGGCCGCGCCTGCCCGCCTGGTGGATGGCTTTGGGCGCGAAATCACCTACGTGCGTCTATCTATTACGGATCGCTGTGACCTGCGCTGCGTCTATTGCATGGCGGAACAGATGACTTTCCTGCCGCGCAACGAGCTGCTTACCATTGAAGAACTGGCCCGCCTGGGAAAAACCTTTACCGAGCTGGGTGTACATAAATTACGTATTACCGGTGGCGAGCCGCTGGTCCGGCGCGGCGTGATTGAGCTGATGGAGCAGCTGGGCCAGCTTCCGGGGCTGCGCAGCCTGTGTCTCACCACCAACGCCACGCATCTGGCTCGTTACGCGCAGGCATTGCGCGATGCCGGAGTGGAGCGGATCAACATCAGCCTCGACAGTCTTGACCCGGAGCGCTTCCGGCGTCTCACCCGTTTTGGTGATCTGCAGCAGGTGCTCCAGGGCATCCGCGCCGCCCAGCGGGTGGGTTTTGCGCGGATCAAGCTGAATTGTGTTGCGCTCAAGCATTTCAATGCGGACGAGGTGCCCGATCTGGTTCGCTTCGCACTGGATGAAGGGCTGGATATCAGCTTTATTGAAGAGATGCCCCTCGGCCAGATCGACGATCACGGGCGCGCGGCGGAGTTTGTCAGCAGCGCCAGCCTGCAGGAACTGATCGGTGAACATTTTCCCCTGACGCCCTCAGAGGATAATTCCGGCGGCCCGGCCCGTTACTGGCGCAGTGGCAGTTATCCCTCACGCATCGGTTTTATCTCACCCCACAGCCAGAATTTCTGCAGCAGCTGCAACCGGGTTCGGGTGACGGCCGTCGGTCGTCTGCTGCTGTGTCTCGGGCAGGAAAACAGCGTAGACCTGCGCGAACATCTGCGCACCTCGCCGGATGATCCGGCGCCTCTGCGTCAGGCGATCATCGAAGCCATGGCCGGCAAGCCTTTGCAGCACAATTTTAATCTTGCGGAAGAACCCCAGATTCTGCGTTTCATGAATACCACCGGCGGTTGATGCCGGCCATCTTTTGTTGTTAAAGGAAGAATCATCGTGAGCAGTCAAAAAGATTTTGTCCCGTTAAACATTTGTGTGCTGACCGTATCCGATACGCGCAACCACGACACCGACACCTCAGGCCAGCGCCTGCAGGACCTGTTGCAGGAAGCCGGGCACCGGCTGCATCAGCGGGATCTGGTGACCGACGACATCTACCGCATCCGCGCCGTGGTTTCCCAGTGGATAGTAGATCCACTGGCACAGGTAATCCTTATTACCGGCGGCACCGGCTTTGCGGGCCGCGACAGCACCGTGGAAGCGGTAACCCCGCTGTTTGATAAAACCGTGGTGGGTTTCGGTGAGCTTTTCCGTCAGGTGTCCTACGAAGAAATCGGCACCTCCACCATCCAGTCCCGCGCCACCGCCGGCCTCGCCAACCGGACGCTGATCTTCTGCCTGCCCGGCTCCACCGGCGCCTGCACCACCGCCTGGCAACGCATCATCAAAGACCAGCTCGACAGCCGCCACCGCCCCTGCAACTTCGTAGAACAAATCAAACTGCCCCAGACGTCGGCGTAGCCGAATTAACCGTAGGTCAGATTATCCGGAGGTCGGATTAACTGTAGGTCGGATTAGCGCAGCGTAATCCGACATTCACCCACAGCACAAAAGAACCCATAGATCGAATTAGCACAACGTAATCCGACACCACCCCAAAACCACCAACCTGAGCCCCACAAAAACCCCATGAACCCCAAACTCCTCAACATCGAAGCCGCCCGCCAGCAACTGATCGACAGCGTAACCCCCATCACTGGCACCGAAACCCTGCCGCTGCTGCAGGCCTTCGGACGGGTGCTGGCGCAATCCTGCCAGGCACTGATCGATGTCCCCCCGGAAGCCAACAGCGCGATGGACGGCTTCGCCATCAACAGCGCCGAGATAAAGGTCGGCACTTGCCTCCCGATCAGCCAGCGCATCGCCGCCGGTGCCGTAGCACAGCCGCTGCAACCGGGGACCGCAGCGCGCATCCTGACCGGTGCTGTGATTCCCGCCGGGGCGGATGCGGTGATTATTCAGGAGGATTGCCGGGTCGAAGGCGATCAGGTCACGCTGTTGGAAGCAGTCAGCCCCGGTGACAATATCCGTCCCCAGGGGCAGGACATCCGTGCCGGTTCCTGCCTGCTGGACAAAGGTCATTACCTGCGCCCGGAAGACGTGGCGCTGCTCGCCTCGGTGAATATTTCTGAGGTCGAAGTCTACCGGCCCCTGCGGGTTGCACTGCTGTCCACCGGCGACGAGCTGCTTGAGCCGGGCCAGCCACTGATGCCCGGCAAGATCTACAACTCCAACCGCTACCTGCTTACCGGCATGCTCAGTGATTTAGGGTGCGAGGTGGTGGATCTGGGGATAGTGCCCGACTCACTGGCGGCCACCAAAGCTGCTCTGCAGGAAGCGGCAGCAGCGGATCTGATCATCAGCAGTGGCGGTGTCTCCGTAGGGGATGAAGACCATGTCAAAGCAGCGGTCACCGCGCTGGGTGAACTGAAGCTGTGGAAGATCAACCTCAAGCCCGGCAAGCCGCTGGCCTTCGGCTTTGTGGGCACAACGCCGTTTGTTGGCCTGCCCGGCAATCCGGTCTCGGCCTTCGTTACCTTTACCCTGCTGGTGCGCGCACTGCTGTTCAAGCGGCAGGGGCGTAGCATTACCGAACCGCAACCGCTGCACCTGCCGGCGCGCTTCGTTCTGCCTAAGCCACGCCGACGTTGCGAATATCTACGCGGGCGCATAACGCCGGAGGGCGTTGTTATTCATCCACAGCAAAGCTCCGGGGCGCTGTCATCGGTGGTCTGGGCGAACTGCCTGGTGCGTGTGGATGAAGGGGTGAGTGTGGCGGAGGGCGATCTGGTGCAGGTATTTCCGCTGTAATCAGAGAGTGGAAAAAGCCTGAGTCTGGAGGAGACCGCGTCACCACGAACCGGCATGACGCGGTGTCAGGGGGTAACTCAGAATCGGGGAGGCAGCTTGTTAAGCATCTCCCGGCGCGCGTGGATCAATTCTTTGTAAGTCTGGATCATACTGAAATTAACTTCGGTGCCGTTCAGCTTCAAGGCCGCCTGCTGGCGTTCGTACTCGGTAATTTCAGCAACAAGCTGGTCCCGCAGGGCTTCAGTGTGGCCAAGGTTAACGCCGACCCCGACCGTTTGACGGTGTTTACTCATAACTTTGCTCCATGTCGATGTGTTGCAGGGGAGGTAAAACGCGTCTTTGTCTTATAAGAGTATGATTGATGACCCTGTACTCCTTGAGTGGTTCCACAGGGACATCTGACGCTGGTGCCTGGAAAGCATAGATCAGGCAGCCGCTGACTGACAGTCCAGGGTGCCGTTTCTTTGAACTGGTTTTAGCAATGGCTGCAGTCGTTATAACGGTGGCAGCTGATCAGGTGGTCATTCACCATGCCGGTGGCCTGCATGTGAGCGTAGCAGATGGTGGTGCCCACAAAATTGAAGCCGCGCTTCTTCAGGGCTTTGCTCATCGCATCCGATTCCGGTGTAGAGGCCGGAATATCCGCAAGGGTGCGGCGGCGATTCTGCTTTGGCTTACCGTCCACAAACTGCCACAGGAACTCACTGAAGCTTTCGCCTTTTTCCTGCATATCCAGATAGGCGCGCGCGTTGCGCACCACGCTCTCAATCTTCAGACGGTTGCGGATGATGCCGGGGTTCTGCAGCAGTTTGGCTTTTCTGGCTTCACTGTATCGTGCAATCTTGACCGGGTCGAAATTATCAAACGCTTTGCGGTAGGCCTCGCGCTTGCGCAGCACGGTGATCCACGAGAGTCCCGCCTGGGCACCTTCCAGCGTCAGAAATTCAAACATCTTCTGATCGTCGTACACCGGCACGCCCCATTCGTCATCGTGATACTGGCAATAAAGTTCGTCCGTGCCGCACCAGCCGCAGCGCACCACATCAGTCGATAAGTTCAGCAACTTCGCACTCGTGGGGCGTGTGGGCTTGCTCGTTGTATTGCTCATAATTCTCCGCCATGAGATTCAGATAATGTTTAAGGCTTTTTTTATTATTGGTGGTGAAGGTTTCTTCCGTGGTGGTTAACTGAAGGATACGATCGAGGCGGAATACCCGGTAGTCATCCCGCAGCTGACACCAGGCCACCAGTGTCCAGACCTTGCCCCAGAAGATCAGCCCGAGCGGTTCGACCTGGCGGGATGACGTCTGTTCGTCGGCGCGCTTGTATTCGATCAGCAGCATGCGCTGCAGGCGGATCGCTTCGCGGATTGTCTGGCTGTGTGCCGTATAGATCTTCTGGTATTCGTCGTAGGTGGGCACCAGCAGCGGCAGATTTTCATCGCTGTGACGCAGGTGGTCGGGCAGGATCGCCAGAATCTTCTGGATGGCACTGTTGGCACTCGCTGCCATCTGGCTGTCGCCCCAGCCGCGCACCATCCGCGCACCGAGCAACAGGGCTTCCACTTCGTGACGGTCGAACATCAGCGGTGGCAGCTGAAAGTGGCGCTGGAGGCGGTAACCCACGCCAGCCTCTCCTTCCACCGGAACGCCGGACAGGCTGAGTGCCTGAACATCGCGATAGATGGTGCGCTCGGAGACTTGCAGGTGCTCGCTCAGCTGGCGTGCAGTCAGTGCTGTGCGGCGATTGCGTAACAGGGTCAGTAGCTGGAACAGACGTTCGGCGCGTTGCATGATGGCGACTCCTTCGGTGGATTGCGCGGCAGTCTATCGAATGGGTTTGTCAGTCTATGTCAGTAGAATCTGTCATATTGTGAAAACTTGTAAAGCGCGAGCGCGGAGCATGCGTCCTGTGCCACAAATTGCGCCTTAACTCCGTGGACCAGCCGCTAAACAGGTCCCGGTGTGCTACTGTTACTGATCAACGCTGTCTGACAGCACACGCAATGGTTTTGGCGTGCAGTATCGCAGAAAGGAAAAGTTATGCAGACGTTTTATCCTGAGATCAAACCCCACCAACGCCACGAGATCGCCGTGGAGCCTCCCCATCTGTTGTACGTTGACGAATCCGGAAATCCTGAAGGTATTCCTGTGCTGTTTGTCCATGGCGGGCCGGGTGCCGGCTGTGGCAGATACGATCGGCGCTTTTTCGATCCGGAGCTGTATCGCATTGTGCTGTTTGACCAGCGCGGCTGCGGTCGTTCCCGACCCCATGCAGAACTCGAAGGCAACACCACGCAGAAGCTGGTCGAGGATATGGAAATTATCCGCGAACATCTGGGCATCGACCGCTGGGTGCTGTTCGGCGGCTCCTGGGGTTCTACGCTCAGCCTGGTGTATGCAGAAACCTACCCGGAGCGGGTGCTGGGGATGATCCTGCGCGGAATTTTTCTGTGCCGCCCGCAGGATTTTCACTGGTTTTACCAGGACGGCGCGAGCCATGTCTTCCCGGATTACTGGCAGGACTTTATCCAGCCGATTCCGGTCAACGAACAGCACAACATGATGGAAGCCTACTACCGGCAGCTCACCAGCGACAACGAGATCATGCAGATGGCAGCGGCCAAAGCCTGGTCACTGTGGGAAGGTCGCTGTGCAACACTGCGGCCCAATCCGGAGGTGGTTGAGTCTTTCTGCGAACCCCATCGTGCGCTCTCACTGGCCCGGATCGAAGCGCATTACTTTATGAACAACGCGTTTCTTGAAGAAAACCAGATCATTAAAAACGCGGACAAACTCGAAGGTATTCCCGGTGTGATTGTCCACGGCCGTTACGATATGGTCTGCCCGCTGGATAACGCCTTTGCGCTGCATAAAGTCTGGCCGGATGCAGAACTGCAGATTATCCGCGAAGCGGGCCACGCGTCCCGTGAAGTGGGCATCGTGGATGCGCTGATCCGCGCTACCGATGCCATGGCCCGCAAGTTACGTCCGGAAACCGACCACCTGGCCTAGCAAGTCTCCACCCTACGTAGTATAAAAGCGCGACGGCTCACCAGCCGTCGCCCCTCTCTTTTCCCGGTTATGTTGACCATGCATTGCGAACAGGCCTCACCGGGGCCGGGGCACTAACAATAATCTCCGCGCATTTATCGAAGCCCGCGCATTCCTGTTGATGGTAAAACCATGGAAGCAACAATCTTCAATACTCATGATGTCGTGCTGTTGATGACGGCTTACCAGTGTATTCTTTTTGCCATCCTGCTGTTGACTGCTCGCCGCGAACGCCGCCTGACCAACACCTTGCTGGCTCTGTTCCTGTTGCAGCAGGCAGCAATTCCGCTGGATATTCTCATCAGTTTTGGAGCGGAATTCCGTGCGATTGCGCTGGGGTGGTCGCCCAACCTGTTTTATGTTTTTGGCTTCGGTTACTGGCTCGAGGGGCCGCTGTTGCTGTGGTACACGCGTTCGCTCGTGTATAAAGATTACCGCCTGACCGCGCGGGATCTGATTTACCTGATCCCCTTCGCGCTGTATCTCGTGCATCAGCTGCTGTTTTATTACAGCCTGGATTTTGCTACCAAAAAAACCATCCAGGAAGAATATGATCTGCTGATCGCGCCGCACTATATGAACTTTGTTACCTTGTTCCGCGATATGTTCCGTGCAGCACTGGGCGTGTTGTGTCTGTGGGAAATCCGCCGCTACGGCACCCACCTGAAACACAATTATTCCAATGTGGAAAAACTGGATCTCACCTGGCTGAAACTGCTGGTGATTGGTTTTCTCGGTATCCGCTTATGGGCAGTATGGGTGGCGGTGCTGCTGATCCTCTCCATCACGCTGGGTATATCGGTCGACTTCGAAACGGCAGGCCTGTTCGGTAATTACATTACCTTTATCCTGGTGAGTATCCTGATCTTCTTCGGGTTGAGTCATTCAATCGTCTGCGAAGGCTTGGACTCGCGTACACCGGACAACGAGAACAGCAAAGAAGAAGCGAAAGATAAGATCAAGCCGGAGATGGCAGAAAGTGTGAGTCGCTGGATGGAAGAGGAAAAACCTTATCTGATCCCGGCGCTCACACTGGAGAAACTGGCGGGGCAGTTGCAGATGCCGCCGCGCACCTTGTCCAATATTATCAATCGCCATTTCAACTGTAATTTTTTTGAATTTGTTAATCACTATCGCGTTGAGGAAGCCAAGCGCCTGCTGGCTGATCCACAGGCCGCCGGTAAAAACATGATCGACCTGATGTACGACATGGGCTTTAACAGTAAAGCGACCTTCAACGCATTGTTTAAGAAAAAAGTGGGCATGACGCCCAGTGAATTCCGCAAACAGGCCAGTCAGCAGCAAGGGTAGTTATGTTAGGTTTAATTCAACGCGTTAAACGCGCTTCCGTTGAAGTGGACGGAAAAATTGTAGGGGCGGTCGATCAAGGGATACTGTTGCTGCTGGGGGTGGAAAAGACTGACACCGAAGCGGTGGCGGACAAACTGCTCGACAAGGTGCTGGCCTATCGGATCTTTGCCGACCAGGATAACAAGATGAACTGCAATGTGCAGCAGGTCGACGGGGGTGTACTGGTGGTCTCGCAATTTACACTGGCCGCCGACACGCGCAAAGGGCTGCGACCCAGCTTCTCATCTGCAGCACCGCCGGCGCAGGCAGAGCAGCTCTATGATTATTTTGTGGCTCGCTTGCGCGAACGCCATCCACAGGTTGCCACCGGTATCTTTGCCGCTGATATGCAGGTCAGTCTGATAAATGACGGACCCGTCACATTTATGCTGAAAGCGGAATAAATTTTTCTGAACCTTGGCCCCCGGATTTCATCGAACAGATAAGCCGGTGCTGAGGTGAGTTCCTCACCGGGACCGCAGAAAGAGGCCTCGGGAAATAGACCGCAGAAATATGGAGGGTCGTCGGGCAGCGGGTTACCGTCTGACCCGGCCTTTTTTTATAACGCTGTTGCTGCTCGACAATCCGCTGTTGTGCTGAACTTCTTTGATGTCCATTGTTTTGATATCCATGTAACGCCATGATGAAAAAAATTCTTGCTGCACTGACACTGATGTTCGTTGCCCAGGCCTGTCTGGCCAAGGCGCCCATCTGGGAAGTTTCCAATGGCAAACAGAAATTCTGGCTGGGTGCGAGCCTCGGTGCATTGAAAAAATCCGCTTATCCCTTACCGGCAGAGTTTGATGAAGCTTTTCGCCGTGCTGATGCGCTGTATGTCGAGCGGGATATCCATGCCGTGAATCAACCGGATTTTGGTGTGCGGGCCATGCAGGCGAGTATGTATACCGACGGCCGTAATTTAAAGTCAGTACTGTCGGCGCCGGTGTGGCAGGAGCTGGAAAAATTTGCCCAGGAGCGGCGTGTTCCGGTGTTCAGCCTGTTTATGTTCAAGCCTGCCTTTGCCAGCTTTACCCTCACGATGGTGGAAACCAAGCGGCTTGAATTTACCAACGGTGTCGATGCGCATTACTTCTATCGTGCACGCCGGGCTGGAAAGCCGGTGATTCCGCTGGAAACCATTGATCAGCAGATTGAGTTTCTGCAGGTAGTTAATGATGCGGATGCCGATGTGCTGATTACTACGACGCTGGAAGAACTGAAAAATTTATCGGCGACGACGCAGCAGGCTACCCAGAGCTGGCGCAAAGGTGACATGGATAAACTGGATGAAGTGAAGGGGAAAAAGCTGCGCTCTCAGGCACCGGCGCTGTACAGCGAACTGGTGGTCAAGCGCAATAAATCCTGGTTGCCCGCCTTTGCCGGTATGCTGGAAAGTAATGCCGTGGAGATGGTACTGGTGGACGCGATGCATTTCACCGGACCGGGTAATCTGCTGGAGTTATTCGCTGCGGAAGGCTACACCATCAAACCTTACCAGCAGCAGGCGGAGGACACGCTTCTCTCCAAACTGACGCCCCAGTAATTTAAACCAGCGCGCTTAAATCAATAACCCTTAACCCGCCGCCAACGCCGCCATCGTTAAGCGGCATTGATCATAATATTCCGCGCCGTTTCGGCGGCGAGAATCTGTTCGTTGTGTCGCAGGATATCTCCCAGAGTAATCACTCCGCATAAGCGTTTGGTCTCCGGCGAATCGAGCACGATCAGGCGATAGACACCTTGGGTGCTCATCATATCCGCCGCTGATTCCACGCCGTCATCTGCGTAACAATAAAGTACGTTCGGCGTTTCGATCTGGTTCAGCAATGTACGGGTCGGATCGCAACCATCCGCTACGGCGCGCACCACGATGTCACGGTCGGTAATAACACCTTCAAGCGCACCGGTGGCGGGCCGCACGATGGGCAGGAATCCACAGTTCAGATCCCGCATCTTCATCGCGGCCTGTTGCAGGTTATCGTCCGGTTCAATGAATTCACATTGGCTGGTCATGGCATCTTTAACCTTCATGATGGGTCTCCTCTGGCTGCAGTGATTAATTGATCGCACGTGTTAACCCTAAAGCTGCGACTGGGTGCTGTCAGCCAAGTTCCATTGATCCGGCTCCCTCAACCCGGCTTCGCCAATCTGTTCATCCTTGAACATTGTTCCCGCGCGAGTGCGCGGGAATGAAACCAACATGTAAATGCTGAGGGACTTTGAGTCCTCAGCCCATCAGCAGGCAGCTCTTATTTTCCACAGGAACAGTGATAGTCGCCCGACGGGGAACGTCGCGCGGGGATGAGCACAAAAGTGCGGAATTCGCCGCCCTCAAGGCTTGATGCCGTTACCCAGCCCGCATCGCTAATTTCCCGCGCATCAATCAGATGTGGATACTGATCGTCAGGTCCGTCGCGGACGAGCAGATCGTTCACGTTGTGCATCTGACCCTCTGCGTCCCAGATGACGGCGAAAGAACCGCCCTGACCCGTGGCATATCCAACGATCTGCCGGTGATTATTGATATCAGAACCATGGCTATTCCTGATACCGGGCAGCTCACCAAGCTCCACGACTCCCGTTGCATCGCTCCAGAAGACCGCATGGGGACCGCTACCGTAAGGCGTGCTACTGGCCACGACCTCTCCATGATCGTTGATGCTTGAAGGGAGGCTGGATTCGTCGCCCGGTACTCCCTCAATCATGCGGAGGCCACTTTGACGATCCCATATAAAACCGCGCACTTCGTTCGGTGCGTCAGTGCCGCCCACTACCTGCCCCGCGTTATTCATGGCGTAGGGTGTACTGCTGGTACTGTCTGGAAAGTGGGGAATGACGGTTACATGACCGTGGCGGTCCCAGAAAGCGGAGCGGATACCAAGGCCCGCTTCGTTTGGATAAGCGCCGCTGTTGCCCATGACTTCGCCATGCTTGTTAATGGCGAGGCCAACGCTGTGCTCATCACCGGGGGCAGGCTCCAGGATCTGTAAGCCTTTGCCCCGTTTCCAGATAACGGCCCGAAGCATCTCGCCCTCCGGATCCATATTTTTAGTACCAACGATTTGTCCTCGGTCATTGAAACCTGCGGCGGCCCGTGCCGGGATCTCCTCTTCGTGTGCGAGTTCATCAATAAAGTCATATCCATGTTTCTGGTCCCACAAAAACACTTCAACTCTCCCGTCCAGATAACCCCAGCCCAGCACTTGACCACGTCGATTGACATCGACGGTTGGATGGTAATCCAGCCCACTGTCGGCACCTAACTCGGTGACGCAAAAGCGCGAGATGTCGGGAGGTGTGTGGTGGTTGTGATGGGGGGTGGGGTGGGGCTTGTGAGGGGGTGTGGGATGCGGCATGGGGTGTGGTTTGGTCGCACCGGCGGGCGCCGTAATGAGTAAACCAATCAGTAAGAGTTCGATAGTAGGGCGTCGCATAGTAATCTCCTTGTTAATGACGTGTCATGCATGAAGTCGCGGCGCCATCCGCAGGCTCGCGCTAATCATTCTGCGCCACGGCTACTCATGCAGAATCATCAACTTATTGCGGAGGGCATTTAGCTATAGCACAGCTTCTGACGGTCAACAAACAGGAGGAGACGCCACTTTTTTCGAGTGCGATGTCCGTCGGTTTATTTGAAAAAATCGGTGCCGCTATTTCAGGTTTTTAAACAGAAGTGACGCCTCTATCGCAAGTATTCGTTGTAAAACGTATGCGCGCTCAAGTGGCAGAAGAAAGAGTTTCCTGCAGGGCGCCGATCAACAGCCGGCGATACAATTTCAATGTCAGTGACGATGGCGCTTCCAGATCCATCCGTCGCAGGCAGGCTGTTAATGTGTCATCGGGTTCGCTGCGCCAGGATTTTTTCAGCAGCGGCCAGAGAGCGATGGGCGAGCCGTTGCGCTCGCTGAGGATCTTCAATGCGGCGGCGAGTTGTTGTTCGGTGGCAGTAAAGTCACTGCCCAGCGGAAAAGGATCGAGATAACCGCGGGCGTGGAGCGGCTCCAATGTCTTCTGCAGAAATTCCGGTGTGTTCTGGCGATAGAGTGGAGCAATCTCGTAATCCGCCGGAATTTTTTTTGCGCGCTTTGCCTGGCGCAGCAACGCCGGTTGAAAGCGGGAGTCAGCAATATTCAGCAGCGCTGCGATCACCTCAGCATCGCTTTTTCCGCGCAGGTCTGCTGCACCGTATTCCGTTACTACAATGTCACGCATATGGCGCGGGATGGTGGTGTGCGCGTAATTCCAGCAGAGATTGGAATGCACTCTGCCTTTGTGAGTCCGGGTGGCGCGCAGGGTGATGATGGAGCGGGCGTCGGCCAGTGCGTGGGCCTGGGTCACAAAATTATGCTGCCCGCCGACACCGCTGATGACCTGACCACTCTCCAGACCATCGGAGACTACCGCGCCGGTCAAGGTCACCATGATGGCGGAATTCACAAAGCGGGCCTTGGTGCGCGCGCGCCGTTTCTGTTGTTCCTCACTGTGGAGGTCGCCGTAGAGCTCGTTGGTAAAGGACACTGGCATCATGGCGATACGGTGCCGCCGGGTCTCGCCCATCTGCGCCAGCATCCGGTAAAAGTTCGGGCTGCCCATGAAGAAGCCGGCGTGCATCAGATAGCCGTCCACTTCGCGTTTGATGATGTCCGCGTTGATCAGTGCCAGAAAGCCTTCCACCAGCATTTCACTCAGTCCGTACAGCCCCTCATGAAACGGCTCCTCATATCCCGGCAGGGTCTTGCGATTGCCCAGCAGCCTGCGGATGCCCTCGCGGAAGCTGTCATTGTCCTGCTGGCGCAGGATCAGTGCGGCAGCGATGGCATCACCGATGGAGCCGATGCCGATCTGCAGGGTGCCGCCGTCGGGAATCAGCCGGGCCACATGGAGACCGATCGCGTGGTCGGTCAGGCTGGCCGGCTGCTGCGGTGGCTTGAACAGCGGGAAGTTGACCGGCCCGGTATCCAGCAGCAGGTCGAACTCCTCCGCACGACGCAGCGCCGCGCCGTACATAAACGGCAGGTGGCGGTTGAGCTCGCCCACAAAGAGGCATTCCAGCTTGCCAGCCTGCCGCAGATCCAGCAGGTCAGCGGAGATATCCGGGTTGCTGCTCAGGCTGAGCTGTTCCGGTCGCTCACCAACGGTGTAACCCTCCGGCGGTGCCAGCAGCTGGGCGATTACGTTGACCCGTGCATTCAGCAGAAACTGCAGCGCATAGGTGTAGTTGAGGGAGACATAGTTCTGCTGCACCTGCGGGTTGCCCAGCCATTTGCCCGGCTGGAGGAAGAATTCCTGCACGCGGATATTGGCGGGCAGGGTGCCTTCCTGAAGCGCCCGGGCGTAGGCGAGCCGGGGGTAGTCGCCGAAAAACCGGTCGCGCAGAGGGTCGAGGAAGCGCCGCGCCAGCTCATTGCCGGCGGGTGGGGCTTCGAGGGTCAAGGCGGTAAAGATAGTCAGCGAGATACGCCGGTCGGCGCAGGCCCGCTCGACCAGGGCGTTGGTGAATTCGTTGGCCTTACCGACGCCGAGCGGCAGGCCCAGGACGATCCGGCTGCCCACGCGCGTGATTACGGCATCGGCCAGCGCATGAGGGTCGGAGAAAACTAAAGGTTGTCGACCTAGTTCATTCATTGCCCTTTGAGTTCATCTGGGTCTTTACGCCAGCCCGGATCGGGCCGGAAACGTGCGCCATATTGCTGTTCCAGCACATCCAGGCGGATGGCGATCTCAGCAAAACCGTTCTTGCGGGCGTAATGGAGCGGGCCGCCGCGGAAGGGGGCGAATCCGGCACCGAAGATCATGGCGCCGTCGAGGATATCTTCGTCCGGCACTATGCCAAGCCGCAGACAGGTCATGCAGGCGTTGATCATCGGCAGGATCAGACGGTTGACCGTCCCTTCCGGCGCCTCGGGGACCTCTTTCTTTTTTTGGGGTTTGCCGTCTTGCCACAGGTAAATCCCTTCACCGGTCTTGCGGCCCAGATTACCGTCGTCCACCTTCTGCCGCAGCCAGGCTGGGACCGGGGCAAGTTCAGTGGTGGTGAGCTGTTCGCGCAGCATGTCCGCTGCGCCCAGGCAGATATCCAGTCCTACCTGGTCGGCCAGTTCCAGCGGGCCCACCGGCATGCCGAAGGCTTCGGCGGCCCGGTCAATGGTTTCCGGGGCCATGCCTTCATCAAGCATCAGCACGGCTTCGAGCAGATAAGGGGTCAGGGCCCGGTTCACCAGAAAACCCGGCGCGCTGAGCACCGGGGCCGGGAGGCGGCCGATCTTGCCGGTGAAGGCCAGGGCCTTCTGGTAAACCTCTTCGGTCGCGCCCCGCTGGCTGACCACCTCCACCAGCTGCATGCGCGCCACGGGATTGAAGAAATGCAGCCCCACCAGCCGGTCCGGGTGCTGCAGGCCTTGCCGCAGCTGGTCCAGAGGAATGCTCGAGGTGTTGGTGGCGAGGATGGCGCCGGGTTTAAGCTGGGGTTCAATCTCACGGTAGACCTGATGTTTGATCGCCAGATCTTCGGGAACGGCTTCGATCACCACGTCTGCGGTGCGCACACCCAGGTTGTGGAGGTCGGGAATCAGCCGGTCCAGCACCCGGCGCTTTTCGGCAGGGCCCAGGTGCTTGCGCTCACACAGGATGGCCGTGTTGCGCACCGCCCGGGCAATGGATTCGGCGGTCTGGTCCGACAGGGTGACCGTCATTCCCTGCATGGCACACCAGCCGGCGATATCGCCGCCCATGGCTCCGGCTCCCACGACGTGCACGCGGTTGAATTGAAAAGTCGGCTGCTCCTTGGCGATATTTTTCATGGCTTCGCGCAGGAAGAAGACGCGGATCAGGTTCTGGGCGGTTTCGCCGGTCAGCAGGCGGGCGAAGGAACTGACTTCGGCCCGGCGCATGGCGTGGCTGTCGCTGCCATGTTTCTCCCACAGGTCGATCAGCGCCTCCGGGGCCGGGTAATGCGCAGGCATTGCTTTCTCTGCTGCCTGTTCGCGCATCTTCCGCGCCGCCAGCTGGCGCGCCGGGGCGCTGTTGAGGATGCGGGCGCGCAGGTTGGGCCGCTGTTGCGGCAGGCGGCCATTCAAGGCCGACTCGATGGCTGCCGCCAGATGGCGTTCCGGCAGCACGGCGTCCACCAGCCCGAGCTTGCGGGCTTTTGTGGCCGCCACGGGTTTGCCGGTGAGCATCATGGTCATCGCAGCAATCGGGTCGATCAGCTGGGTGGCCCGGGCTGTTCCTCCCAGACCGGGATGCAGGCCCAGCTGAATTTCGGGAAAACCCAGCCGGGCACCGTGTACCGCCAGGCGGTACTGGCAACACAGCGCCAGTTCGAGGCCGCCGCCAAAGCAGTGTCCATGGATCACCGCCAGGGTCGGAAAATCTGCACTGGCCAGCCGGTCGGCCACAGCGTGGGCGGACAGCAGCTTCTGTTCCACGGCTTCGGTGGTGTCCAGGTTGCGGAACTCCCGCAGGTCGGCCCCCACGCAGAAATGACTCTCCTTGGCGGAGCGCAGCACCAGTGCCCGGGGTTTGTTCAACAGCAGCTGATCCAGGATCTGGCCGAGTTCTTCCAGCACCGCCTGGGATAACGAATTACTGCTGGCGTCGGCGCGGTCGAACACGAGCCAGGCAATTCCCTGTTCGTCCGTTCGCAGACGCCAGTGCTGCCAGGGGCTGAGGCCGGTATCCGTCAGCGCGCCGCGTCCGAATGGACCCAGCTGGCGCTCCTGTTGGTTGAGCGTTTGAAGAATATGGCCGGTCATGCAAGGCTCCTAGACTGCTTCAATCAACATGGCGCCGGACTGACCACCGCCAATACATTCTGTGGCTATGCCACGTTTAACACCGGTGCGCTGCAAGGCGTTGATCAGGTGCAGCACAATCCGGTTGCCACTGGCCCCGACCGGATGGCCGAGGCTGACTGCACCGCCGTCGATGTTCAGGCGGTTGCGGTCGAGTGTGCCCCAAGGGGCCTCGCGCCCGAGGGCGGTGCGGCAGAAGTCGGCGTCGTTGAGGGCCGCCAGGCAGGCCAGGACCTGCGCCGCAAAGGCTTCGTTGAGTTCCCACAGGTCGATGTCATCCAGCGTCAATTGATGGCGCGTGAGCAGGTGCGAGACGCTGAGCACCGGCGCCAGTCCCATGATGGCGGGGTCCAGTGCGGACCACTGGCTGTCGAGGATGACGGCCTTGGGTTTCAGTTGATACTTCTGCACGGCTTCTTCCGAAGCGAGTACTACCCAGGAGGCGCCGTCGGTGATCTGTGAGCTGTTGCCGGCGGTCACCTTGCCATAGGGCGCTTCAAATACCGGCTTCAGTTTGCTCAGGGACTCCAGCGAGCTGTCGGGGCGTACGCCGTCGTCCCGTTTGAACACCTCGCCGTCATTGCTGAAAGCGGGTGCGACCTCCTGATCCAGCCAGCCTTCCTGCTGTGCCCGGGCCAGACGATGATGACTGGAGACGGCGTACTCGTCGGCCTGCACGCGGCTGATATGGAAGAGATGCGCGATGACCTCGGCGGTCTGTCCCATGTTCAGCTCGGCAATCGGGTCCGTCAGGCCGCGTTTCAGGCTGACCACCGGCTTGAGATAGCCCGGCCGGAAACGGGCCAGCTGGCGCAGGCGCGCGGGCAGTCCCTTGGCCTGTTGAACACCGGCCAGCCAGTTCACCGCCTCGTCTTCCAGCACCATGGGCGCATGGCTCAGGGCTTCAGCGCCGCCCGCGAGGATGAGGTCGGCGGAGCCTTCGCGGATATAACGAAACGCCGTGTCAATGGACTGCATGCCGGAGCCGCAATTGATCTGCACAGTAAAAGCAGTCATGGCTTCGCCCAGACCCAGCCGCAGTGCGGCCACGCGCGCGGGATTCATCTCGCCGGCCACGACATTGACGCAGCCGAGGATTACCTGATCAAAAGCCTCCGCCGGGAGGTCCAGCCGCAATAACAGCGGCCGGCCGCACTGTACCGCCAGATCCACCGGTGAAAAGGGACCGGGTTTGCCACGTACCTTCAGAAAAGGCGTGCGCGCACCATCCACCAGGTAAACCGGGCGGGTCGAATGCGCGTTGGTAAAATCCTGCGGCGAATAGCTCATCATCACATCCTGCTGGCGGAGTTCATGTCGCACAGCGAGCTGCGCAAATGCCGTGGGTCGATGCTAGGGTGCGGATAAGTGACATGTCAGTGCTCTAGCGAACACGATAAGAGCTCAGCGCAGACGGCTGTGAGGATGAGTTGATCTGTGGGTGCCGACAGCTGAGAACGGGGGTGGTGGAGCTGCGCCGGGATGGGGCCGCTAACGGCCCATCAGAAATTTCAGCACCAGCGCAGAATAGTGGCCGCCGGACAAAAACCAGTCGCACCAGAAAGCCAGATGCAAAGCGGCGATAAACCAGAACAGCAATTGAAAAGAAAGTTTGCGGGTTTTATGCCGGAACAACTGCTGAGCCAGCAAACCCCCGGGCCAGCCGCCGAGTAATCCGAAGAGCTGCAGCGAGTTTTCCGAAAACCGCCGCTCACCCCGCTGCGCCCGGCGTTTGTCGCTGCGATAAATAAAAAAGGTGATTACGCTGAGCAGCGAATAAATTACGCCGGCCCAGATAAAACCCAACCGCTGCCACATATCCACCGAACCCAGTACCGGAAGTGTGCAGATTAAAATAAAGAGAAAAAATTTCAGATAAGTCATTTTTTAATGTTTGCTCAGCATTTACGGCGTGTTGGGTGTGGGATGTTCCGGGTGAGTGGCGGTGGATTTGGGGGTTGATCACAGGATGGATGTATGGTCGCAGGATGAATGTCGGATTACGCCGCTGCGCGTCTAATCCGACCTACAAATCTTCACCGAGCAGCTCTCCGCTGAACTTCCCTCCATCCGTAGGTCGGATTAGCAAAGCGTAATCCGACAACCCCTTCACCGAGCAGCTCTCCGCTGAACTTCCCTCCATCCGTAGGTCGGATTAGCGCAGCGTAATCCGACACCCCCCACCGAGCAGTTCTCCACCGAACTCCCCGCCATCTGTAGGTCGGATTAGCGCAGCGTAATCCGACAACCCCTTCACCGAGCAGTTCTCCACCGAACTCCCCGCCATCTGTAGGTCGGATTAGCGCAGCGTAATCCGACAACCCATCCGCCGAATCAAACGCTACTCGATTCACACCATCAACCACCAAAAACCTACCGCTTAAACCACAACGCCGCTATCCCGATCACCCCAAGGATATAACTCGCAACCGGAATATCGGCCTGCACCAGATCGCCCAGCGAACGCGCTACCGAATCACCGGCGGTGGGCCAGGCCACGGTGATTGCTCCGCCAAAGGCGAGGATGGCAATAGCCAGACGACGGCGTTGATGTATACGCTTCTGTTCATTTTTCTGCAGCTGCGCGCGAATATCTTCCAGCTGTGGAGCAACATCGCCGAGGTTCTGCAATTGCTCCAGACTGTTGAAGATCAGGTGTGGCACCTGCGGAAATTTTTCCATCCATTCGGGAGCATAACGCTTCAGTTCATTCCACAGGGTAACCGGATGGAAACGATTGCGCAGCCAGCGCTCCAGGAACGGATGAGCGGTAGTCCACAGGTCCAGGTCCGGGTACAGCTGACGGCCCAGGCCTTCAATATTCAGCAGGGTTTTCTGCAGCAGGACCAGCTGCGGCTGCACTTCCATATCAAACCGGCGCGCGGTGCGGAACAGGCTGATGAGTACGTGGCCGAATGAAATATCTTTCAGCGGTTTTTCAAAGATAGGTTCGCAGACGGTGCGCACTGCTGCTTCGAGTTCTTCCACACGGGTGTGAGCAGGAACCCAGCCGCTCTGCACATGCAGCTCTGCAACTTGACGGTAATCCCGGCGGAACATCGCCAGCAGGTTGCGCGCTAAATAATATTGGTCTTCCCGCGTGAGTGAACCCACGATGGCCATGTCAACGGCAATATATTGCGGAAGTTCCGGGTGCTCTTCTGACACAAAGATATTGCCGGGATGCATGTCGGCGTGGAAGAAATTGTGCTCGAACACCTGCTTGAAAAAAATCTCTACACCGCGCTCGGCGAGGCGTTTCATATCTGTCTTCTGAGCGTTAAGTGCGGCAATGTCGGTAACGGGAATGCCGTGGATGCGCTCCATCACCAGAATATTGTTGCGGGTGTAATCCCAATAAATTTCCGGCACATACAACAGCGGGGAGTAAGCAAAGTTGCGTCGCAATTGCGAGGCATTGGCGGCTTCGCGCTGCAGGTCGAGTTCGTCGAAGATGGTGATGCGGTAATCTTCAACCACTTCCACGGGACGCAGCCGTTTTCCGTCGCGGCTGTATTTCTCCACGAGACGGGCGATGCGCTGTAACAGCTGCACATCCTGTTCAATGATATGTTCAATACCGGGACGGACGATCTTGATGACCACCTGCCGGCCGTCCTTCAGTACAGCACCGTGCACCTGCGCTACCGAGGCTGAAGCGAGCGGCTCCTGTTCGTACTCCAGAAATACGTCCTCAACCCGCGCACCCAGCGCCAGTTCTACCAGCGCGCGAAATTCGCCGGCGTCAAAGGGTTTTACCTTGTCCTGCAGGTAGTTGAGTTCGCGCACTATGTCATCGGGAACCAGGTCGGGGCGCGTGGAAAGCAGCTGACCGAATTTGATAAAGATGGGCCCCAGAGCCTCCAGCGCATACCGCAACCGCTCGCCGCGGTTGAGCGCCGGGGTGGGGAAAAGTTTGCAGGGCAGCAGCAACAGCCGGGCGCCAAACGGCAATTGCTCGACGGGCAGAATCTGATCCAGACGGTAGCGCAGAAACACGCGCAGAATTGTCAGTAAACGAAACAGTACGATCACGTGAATCCTTAATGAAAAATAAAATGGGCGCAGCGCCAGTCATTGCAGCAGCGTCCTCGGATGTTGTTTTTGTCGGATTACGCTGCGCTAATCCGACCTAC
>CALFXJ010000057.1 GCA_937958105.1 uncultured Cellvibrio sp. | reverse complement strand
CAATTCCGCTTTTTCACGCGGCGTTATCAGGGACTAGATCCATGCAGGTACGCTTGTTTATCCGTCGTTTTGTGATTCTTTCCTTTCTTACTCTTGTCCTGAATTCTGCCCTTGTTTCCGCGCAAACTAACCAGGATGCCCTGAACGAAATTCGGCGGGCCATTGAACTGGAAGAGCAGCGTCGTGCCGATGAGCGACGTCGTTTGCAGGAGTCCCAGCGCACGCACACCCAGCTGCAGACTGAACAGGCCCCGCTGGCGGACGTTGAGCCAGACGGCGGGCCCTGCTTTACCATTAACAGCGTTATTCTGGAGGGTGCAAGCTTACTGCCGGAGAAAGTACTGCGCAGGACCTACCGGGATCACCTGGGCCAGTGCATCGGTATCGCCCAGATCAACAACATCGTCAGCCGCATCACCCAGGGCTATATCGACGCCGGCTATGTCACCAGCCGCGCCTATATCCCCCAGCAAAACCTTGGCAGTGGCGAATTGCATATCAGCGTAGTGGAAGGTTATATCGAAGCGATTCGTCTGGAAGGCGGGCCACAGCGTTTACTCGCTACTGCATTCCCAGGGCTGATCGGTAAGCCCCTTAATCTGCGCGAAATTGAACAAGGACTGGATCAGCTCAATCGATTGCGCTCGGTCAATGCCACCATCCAGTTCGTGCCCGGTTCGGAGCTGGGTGCCAGCGAAGTGGTGATCCGCTATCGTAAAACCGAGCCAATGAATATCAATCTCGGTTACAACAACAGCGGACAGGAGTCTACCGGTGTTTATAAAGTCAGTGCAGGGGCTGGCTGGGACAACCCGCTCGGTATCAATGACTTCATTTATCTAAACCATTCCACCAACGCCCGCAATGAAGGCGGAGGCAAAAAAAGCAAGAGCTCCTCGCTGCATTATTCTCTACCGTTTGGCTTCTGGAATTTTGCACTGGACGCCAGTCAGTTTGAATACGCCAACCTGATTACCGGCAGTGCCACAACATTTGAAACGCGGGGCACAAACGAAGTGCTCCAACTATCCATTGATCGCCTGCTGAGCCGCGATCAAAACAGCAAAACGATTGCCTCGCTGCACATAAAAAACCAAACCAGCGAAAACTATATTGACGATGTCCTGCTGCTGACCAGCAGCCGCGACGACACTGTCATAGGAGTAGATCTCAGCCGCGAGATGTATCTTCCTCACAACATTACGCTGATTACAGCAGCGGGTTACACCCGTGGATTAAAGTCGGAATTTCATAGTGAGGCAGCGCAGCAGGCTCCGGACTCTCCACCCGAAGACTTTGAAAAATACTCCTTGGACGTGACTCTTCTGGGCGCCTTCCAAGCGGCGGGCAATGTGTGGCAATGGCGAACCGAATTGCACGGGCAGTACAGCGATGATCTGTTATTTTCCAGTGAATCTTTTTCTATCGGCAGTCAGTACACCGTGCGCGGTTTTAAAGAAGATGGCCTGTCGGGCGATACAGGAATTTACTGGCGCAACGAAATTTCTCTGCCGGGTTATCCCTTTCCTCGCGCTCCCCGTTTTCGCGTTGAGCCGTATATCGGTATTGATAGCGGCCTTATCGACAATGGCATCCGCAACGAGTCGTTGACCGGCTGGATTATGGGATTGCGTTTATCTGGCGCGAACGTATCAGCACAGGTCAGCTATGCACAGCCTGTCGACCACCCGGACTCTATGGCGCCGGATCAAAACATCCTTGATTTTTCACTGACATTTTCCAAAAGCTGGTGATGGCCATGAAACACCCGGCTCATTGGCTTAGCAGACAATCGATAAGAACACCTTCAGCAACGAATAGAAAGACAAGTAAAGAGATGGACAACATGGGACGTGAAACCAGAGCACTGTGGCAGAGATTAACCGCTTATTGCTGTGCAGGACTGCTGACCTTTCAGCCACTTATCAGCGTTGCACAGAATATTGCTGTAGACAAAAGTGTATCGGTCAGTCAGCGCCCGACGCTGGATCGTTCGGCCAACGGTGTCGATATCGTCAACATTGCCCGCCCCAACGATAAAGGTGTGTCTCACAATTTATTTTCAGAATTCAACGTCAACAAAGACGGTGTCATTCTTAACAACAGTCGTACTATCACCAACACTCAGCTTGGCGGGCACATTGCTGGTAATGCCAATCTGACCGATGCCAGTGCGCGCCTGATCTTGAACGAAGTGACCGGCGCAAACCGTTCACAGTTGCTGGGTTATACGGAAATTGCCGGGCAGGCGGCCGATTATGTGCTTGCCAACCCTTACGGAATTACCTGTGACGGTTGTGGCTTTATCAATATTCCCCGCGTAACCCTCGCCGCTGGAAAGCCAGAGCTGGCCAATGGCCAGCTGCGCTCCATCAACGTGGACAGCGGCAGTTTCATTGTTCAGGGCATGGGGCT
Organism: uncultured Cellvibrio sp.; assembly: GCA_937958105.1. Taxonomy (GTDB): domain Bacteria; phylum Pseudomonadota; class Gammaproteobacteria; order Pseudomonadales; family Cellvibrionaceae; genus Cellvibrio. Next base: position 12,365 of record CALFXJ010000057.1, on the reverse strand, counting down.
TAATGCCACCAGTGTCAAACATCTGGACATCATTGCGCGATCCGCACAGATCAATGCGCAGCTGCACGCACAGAAAGTCGCCATGGCCCTTGGCAAAAACCGGGTTGATTATGCGACGGGTCGTCCCACCGCGCTGGACAAAGACGCGGAAGATTCACCGGAGTTCGCGCTGGACGTGGCTGCTCTGGGTGGCATGTACGTCAACGCTATCACCATGGCGGGCACTGAGAGTGGTGTAGGGGTGCGTGTGGCTGGTGATATGGCTGCCGCGACCGGAGACATAGTGTTAACGGCGGACGGCAATATTATTGTCAACAAAGCGTCCGCCAAGGAACGTCTTGCGATATCCAGCTTTAATGGTGATGTCACACTGCGCGATAACCTGAATGCAAATATCATCGACGCCATTGCCGGTAAAACCCTGCGCCTTACCGGCGACATAGTGGCCGGTACCAGCGAAATAGATCTGCGCGCAATCGATATTGAAACCAGCGCACAACTGCTCACCGGCTTTGACAGTAATGGTAACTACCTGAAGGATGGTTTGCTGCTCGCTATCGCGCAGAACAGCTGGATCAATAGCGGTGATGTGTTATCCACCGGTGCAGCGAATATTGTTGTCAATCACCTGGAAAACCGTCCTGAAGCGACGATTCAGGCAGATAAAAATTTGTTACTGCGCACGGTCACTGCTTCCAATAATAACGCTGTCATTGCTGCAGGGCAGGAGCTCACGGTTACCGCATCGGATTATTTTGATAACAGCTACGGTGCGCTCTTTTCCGGTTCCGCGAATCTCACCGGACATTTCGGCCAATTTAATAATACGGCGGGACTGCTGTCTGCCGGGGCAGATGTACATGTTGCCATTGCCGAGGAACTGACTAACGCCAAAGGCAATATCAGCGCTGGCGGTGGCATCCTGATTGAAGGCGAAGGGACGCTGTCCAACGCGGGCGGCGTCATCAACTCATCGGATTCCTCTCTCAATCTGCAGGGTACATTCAACAACCAGAACGGCTTTTATATTCGTGAAGATGCCGACCTGGTGTTGAATCTGGGTGGATTGGATAACCGCAGTGGCTATTTGTTTCACAGTGGTACCGGCATCTTTGAATTGAATATCACCGGTGACTTTGATAATCGCGGTGGACAGTTCGGCAGCGAAGGCAGTCTGCTGGTTACGGCGGATAATCTGTTTAACGACGACGGAATTCTGTATGGCAAGGATCGTCTGGAGCTGGCGATCGCCAACAGTATAGCTAACCTGCGTGGTCAGCTCTCCAGTGATGCGGTCATGGCGATAACCAGCCGTGGCTTGAACAATACCACTGGGGAAATATTCGCAGCAGAGTTAACCCTGCAGACGACCGGATCATTTAGCAATCGGTCCGGTCTGTTGCAATCGGAGCATCTTCAGCTGCAGGTACAGGAGCTGATTAACAGCGAAGGTGAAATCCGCATAACCGGCACGGCAGACAGCGAAATTGCCGTCGCTGGCACCCTGGACAACAGCGGCGGTTCGATTAAATCCAATGCCGACACGACGCTCCTTACAGCGGAATCATTGAATAATGAGTCGGGTGTTATTGCTCATTTTGGTGATGAGAGGTTGTCAGTCGCAACCTCTGCCACTTTAACGAACCAGCGCGGACAGATCATCAGTAACAGCAGCATCGACATTGAAGCAGATCAGTTCGATAACCAGCATGGCGACATCTACACAACAAATCTACAGGCGCGTGCAAATCACATTAACAACGAGGGCGGTACCCTCGAAGCCAGCCAGTTGACGCTTACGGTGAGTGGCGACTTAAGTAATCGCGCAGCCAGCGATGGCACAGAGGGAAAAATACTGGCAACCGGCACTCAGGACAACAGCTTGTCTCTATCGGTAACAGGTGAGCTGGATAACACCGGTGGCTTGATTCAGTCGACTGCCATGAATAACAGTCTCTCACTGGCAGCCCTGAATAACGCTGACGGCCGCATTCAGCACCTGGGTACCGGCCGATTTGAGCTGCTGACGGATCTGTTTAACAACGCAGGCGGCAAGCTCTACGGCAATGGCATTCTTGCTCTGACCACGATGCAGCTGGATAACCAGGTCGGATTGATCAGCAGCCTGAATGAACTGGTGATTAACGCAACCGGTTTCGTAAATAACCAAAGCGGGCGAATAGAGACAGCAGCGGGCTTGGGTTTAACCGCAGACAATATAGACAATACTCAAGGTGTGGTCCTGAGCTCTGGCTCAGCCGACATGAATATTCAAGCCGCAGCATTGGTGAACACGGCGGGGCTTATTCAAACCAATGCAGACAATCTTGCAATCCAGGCTGATAGCATCACGAACAATCAGGGAAAAATTCTGCACGCCGGGGCGGTGCTTTCACAGCTGACGGCAGCTGACATCAGCAACCAGTCCGGGGAAATTATCAGTAATGCGGAATTGCGCATCAGCGATGCTGCTGTCCGGAATCAACAGGGCCGCATAGCTGCCGAGAATATTGTCATTGAAGGCGAGAGTCTTAATAACCTGGATGGTGTAATTGACGGTGATACGGTCAATATTTCTCTGGCTGGCGACTTGCTCAACGACGGCAATGCCTATCTAGCAGCGCAAGGTTCAACAGCCAATGGACTTGTCATCTCTCTCCAAGGATTGTTGCGTAACGCAGGCACACTTGGCACAAATGCTTCATCTGCACAGATATCCGCACAAAACATCAGCAACACTGGTCGGCTCGTCCATGGAGGCACCGGTGTTTTACGACTGGACGTGCTGCAGGCACTCAATAACGAGAATCGTATTGAAACTAACGGCAGCCTGATGCTGCGTGCGGAAAATATCGATAACAGTAACCTCATTGCAGCCGCCAATCTTCTCGATATAACGACGTTTGGCATGCTGAATAATCACGGCGGCACTCTGGATAGCCTGGGCTATGTCCAGATCGATGCGGCGGATCTGGATAACCGCGATGGCCTCCTCCTGGCGAGCGGTATCGCTGACAGTAACATTACTGTCAGCAATGTCCTGAATAACACGGATGGGCTGGTCCAGACCAATGCTGCAACATTGACTGTCGTAGCTGAAACGGTAATGAACAGCAGCGGAAAACTGCTGCACGCCGGCAGTGAGACGCTGCAGATCGAAGCAGCGGGGCTGATCAACAGTCATGGCCAGATTGCCAGTAATCAGGCATTGGTTATGGCAGTGGCCGATCTTGATAACCAGTCAGGCAATCTGAGCGCGACCTCAATAGACATCAGCGGCAACCAGCTGGATAACAGCGCGGGTACTGTCGACTCAGATCAATTGAAGGTCAACCTGACCGGTGACCTTGTAAATAATAACGGTGGTGAACTGATTGCGCTGGGCAGTACAGAGAATGCTCTGACATTGACCATTGCTGGTCTGCTGAATAATGGCGGTTATATCGGCACCAACGCCCAGACGGCAGCGATTAACGCCGGAGATTTTGTTAACCAGGGTCAGGTGCTGCATGCAGGCTTCGGTGTGCTGCGGCTGGATGTGCAGCAGGCGTGGACCAACACCGGCGTACTGGAAAGCAATGGAGACCTGGTTGCCGAAGCTGCCGCACTCACCAACAGCAACCTTATTGCCACCAGCGGCACCATGAATCTTACGGCTGGAACATTGATCAACAGCAGCACACTGGATAGTGGATCGACCATCAACATAACGGCGGAAACTTTCGACAATCAGACCGGTACAGTGACGGCGGCCGGCACTGGTAACAGTCAAATTACTGTTGCTGATACCTTGCGCAATACAGGCGGGGTGATTCAGGCAAATGCGGATAGCTTGATTATCAGTACCGATGAGCTTGATAACAGCGGCGGAAATATTCTTCATGCCGGCGCGGGCGTATTGGCCTTGACAGCAACAGCACTGGATAACGCCTCCGGCTCTGTGGTCAGCAACAATCAGCTTGCGCTTAGCGTGCAGCAGATCAGCAACCATGCCGGTACGATCAGTGCGGCTACTCTCGAAATTGCTGGTACGAACCTGGACAACCGCGACGGCTCCGTGGATGCGGATCGACTGGACATTCGTTTAACCGGCAATCTTGACAATATTTCAGATACGGCCACAGCCGGCATCAGTGCGCTGGATACCGCACCCGACAGTATGGTGATCCGTGTTGACGGCACCCTGAATAACAGCGGAAATATCCAGACCAACGCCGACAGCACAACAATAACAGTAGGTGAAATCAATAACACCGGCCGCATCTTACACGCCGGTTTTGGTGTGTTGCGTCTTGATGTGCAGAGTGAATTCAATAATCAATATCGCATTGACAGTAACGGAACACAGCAGCTGAACGCTGCAGAGGTCTTCAACTCAGGCCTCATCGCAGCCGGTGGTGATCTGCAAATCGATGTCCTGCAGACATTGATCAACAGCGGCGATCTCGACGCCGCAGGCGCATTGAGCATCTCGGGTGGTGCGCTGCAAAACACTGGCTACATTACTGCTGCCGGAACTGCAGACAGCGCAATAAACCTGACCGGTACATTGGACAACAATGGCGGTGTGGTTCAAACCAACGCAGCCAATTTTTCTATCGCCGCTGAACAGCTGAATAACGATAACGCCGCTGCGATCATGCACGCGGGTACAGGTGAGTTGACGGTAACAGCGGATGAACTGAACAACCATGCCAGCGTAACCAGTAACGCGAAGCTGTCCATCAACGCTGATCGCATTGATAACCGTGAAGCACAGCTGACCGCACAAAACATTCAGATTAACGCGGATATCCTGGATAACAGCGGCGGCACCATCGACGCTGATCGTTTGCGCATGGATATCAGTGGTGATCTGATCAATAACGTTGGAGCTGGCAACAATCTGGCCGGGCTGATCACCGCGCTGGGTACCAGTGCTGACGATTTATGGTTGAGCGTGACAGGCAACTTACACAATGCCGGAGTTATACAAACCCGTGCCCAGTCAGCGTATGTGTCGGCAGGACAACTCAACAACAGCAACGCGATATACCATGCAGGTAAGGGTGTGCTGCGGGTTGAGGTACTGGAGGCGCTGGCTAATACAGGCACCTTGGAATCCAGTGGGCAGTTGAATGTCGCCGCAGATCAAGTGAGTAACGCTCAGGGAATTATTGCTGCCGTAGGCGCTGTGAATCTCGATGTGCAGGATGCACTGAACAATGACCAGGGAACTCTGGATGCTGGTGGGGACATTAACCTGCAGGCAGGCAGCTTCAGCAACGCTGACGGTTATCTTGTGAGTGCAGGTCGGGGTGACATCACCTGGACCGTTGTAAATTCCCTGAATAACAACGGTGGCGTTATCGAAACCAATGCACGAGATTTCATTCTCACGGTGGCTGCGCTGTCCAACCACGCCGGACGCATCACACATGCAGGCAGTGGCTCGCTGGGTATCACGGCCAGCGAAGAGGTCGACAACGAGAATGGCCTGTTGGAAAGTGTCTCTGATATTGCACTGGCAGCTCCGGCTATCAGCAATCATCAAGGCCAGATCTATGCAGACAATATCAGTATCACCGGCGGCGATCTGAATAATACCGACGGCATCATTGAAGCAGACACGCTCACGTTGACACTGGCTCAGATCAACAACCATCAGTCGGTGGGCAGCGACTGGGGTATTCTTTCCGCATTAAGCAATGTGGTCGACAGCCTCTTGATTGATGTCAGTGGTGCCGTGAATAACAGCGGCATTATTCAAACCAGAGCACAAACTGCCACCATCACAGCCCAGAGTATTAACAACACCAGCAGCATTATTCACGCCGGCACCGGGGTATTGCGACTCGAAACCCGCGGTGCACTGACGAACGATGCGGGGCTCATTACCAGTTCTGGTGCATTGGAACTGCAGGTGAACAGCCTTGCCAACAGCAATGCAGCTAAGGTCAACGCTCAAACTGGCCTGACGCTTGATGCGCAAAGCGGAATCACCAATAACGCCAGCGAGATTGGGGCCACGCAAGCCATAGATGTCAAGGTTGCGGCCGGCAACATCATTAACAGCAACGAAGCAAAAATCTTAAGCACCAGTGGCAACTCCAATGTCCATGCCAGTGGGACCTTGAATAATCAGACAGGCAGCATCGTTGTAGGTGGCAACAGCAGGGTTACAGCGGGAACGTTGATAGATAACCGTGCCGGACTTATCGGCCATACAGGCGATGGAGAGCTGACCGTCAGCGCGGCAAGTATCAACAACAGTGGTGGAAATCTGCTGGCTGAAGACCGGCTGTCGATCGAGAATTTTACGCAACTGCTCAACAATCTGTTCAATGGCGAAGCAGGTTACATCGGCGCAGAACATGTGGCACTCACGGGTACAACAATCAATAACTCGTCGGGAAAAATACTGGCCTCTGGCGCTAACAGTCTGGAAGTTGATGTTTCTACGCTCAACAACAACAGCGGTACCATGTTCAGTGAGGGAGATGTCACTGTCAGTACAGGCTCATTGAGTAACACCGGCGGCAGCATTCAATCTCAGAAAACCCTGACGCTTAACCTGCCAAGTTTCACGCTGAATGGCGGGCTGCTGAATGCAGCAGGCGCTCTGGTTATAAATACCCAAGGCGACCTGATTAATGGTGTTGGTAATCAATTGATCACCCAGGGTGGCCTGACCATTAACACCACTGGAAGCATCACGAACAGAGGTACATTATCAACCCTTAGTGATCTGGGTCTGAGCGGTGTTAATCTCACCAACGAAAATAATGCTGTTATCAGCGCGGGTAACTTGCTGAATCTGAGCTTCAGTGGCCTGATCAACAATGCCGGTCAGATTTTCGCAGACCAGGATGTCATTCTTGGCGCCCAGACGTTGAACAACAATGGCGCTGTGGCAGCGGGCAGAAATCTCACCACGACCATCAGTGGCAACCTGAACAACCGCAGCTTGCTGTTTGCGCAAAATAACCTGAATTTATATGCAACAGGACAGGTAAATAACTACACCCAGGCAAACATCTTTGCGCTCAACAATATCACCATCGCGCGAAATGCCGGTTTGGCAAGAAACACTGGTCTGTTAAATACATCCGGCACTATCGAATCCCTTAACGGCAATATCAGTATCTACACCAACCAGTTAATTAACCAGCGAGCGGATTATACGGTCGACAACAATGGCAAGATGCTCACCGATTCCGGTATGGCATCTATCCTCGCTGGCGGAAATATGGTGTTGAATGCAAACACTATTCACAACTCCATCAGCCTGATCGCAGCGGATGGAAACCTGCATATGGAAGGCGGGTCGTTGGTGAACGAGGCGTATAAGTTTGGGTATGACAGTCGGGAAGAGTATTATCTTTCTCTGGGAGGGGAGGGTGTCTATTGTTATGACAATGGATACTGCAATGTCCGTCGGTATCAAGGTGGATTGCAGGCCGGCATGTTACATGGGGTCATTGAGATTGTTGGTATATTACCTTTAAATGACAACGTATATGTTCTTGATGTTAAGGCTTTCGATGGCACCAGAGTCTTTCAGGCGGAAGATAGACTTATATACAGTAATCCAGTTACAGATGCTACCTATCAAACCGTGTTCGAAAGTTATATTAAAGGAGTTGATGAGGGAAATACCTGTGGGGCTTTTACTTCCTGTTCTTGGAAGGAAAATCCGGTACTGTTGCCAGATTCAAATGATTGGGGGCCTCTGCCTCCTTATAATAATGTTCCCGATACCATATTTTTAGGCTTTTTCTTCCCCGATCAAATCTGGCTCGACAGTTTCACCACCGTTGCTTCCACGATTCAGGCCGGCGGCAATCTTACCGGCAACTTTTCCGGTACGCTGCAAAACGTGGATGTGCATCGTACGCTGGACGGCAAGGTCTCCCCAACGCGTACCCCTTTCGTGCTCGCAGACCACAGCCACGTCAACAACGCGGTAGAAATTTCCGAACAGGCGTTCACTGAAACCGCAAAAGGCCTCGAACTTTCCGCTGTTTCTCAGGAGCTGGTGAACCTTGATAATGAGGTGACCGCCGAGGCATCGGCGCAACAGTTCGGAAATGTCAGTAACCTGGATATCAACAGCAGCGCGACTGATAAAACGATCGATCGCGCCCTGGACGCAGTTGAGCAGGTCAGCAGCAACAATAATGCAGCGCAGCTTGATGGAAGGCGTGTCAGTGTTGATGCGGTGACCAGCGAGGCCGGCACCGCCAGCCTGAACGGCAGTACGGTCTCCATAGAAAACGCCAGCAGCAATAATGCACCGGTTGTGTTGGGCAGTGGTGGCGCCGGTGATCTTCCCGTTGCTGTCATTGATAACACGGGTGCAGCGCCGGTTACCACACAGAATCCAGCCGTGGATCCACTTGATCCTGCGGCGCAACCTGTACTCAATCCGATAACACCACCAGCCGATAATGGTAGTGGCACAAGTGTGCCGGAGGTCATCTCCTACAATCCTGCGCAGAACCTACAACTGCCGACCAACAACGGCATGTTTGTAGTGAATACAACACCGCAGAGCCAGTATCTCGTGGAGACCAATCCCATCCTGACGAATTACCTGAACTTTATCGGTACCGATTACTTATTGAGTCGCCTCGGCTTTGATCCCGCAGATCTCCAGCGTCGTCTGGGTGATGCGTTTTATGAAACCCGTTTGCTGCGTGACGGCTTGTTCAATTTGTTCGGCCAACGCTACCTTACTGATCAGAATACCGGCCTCGCTTTCACAAGTGATGAAGCGCAGTTTAAATATCTGATGGACAACGCCATCGCTGCGAACGAAGCGCTGGAACTCAGCATCGGTATTGCACTCAGCGCTGAGCAGGTAGCTCAGCTGACTCATGACATCGTATGGCTGGTGGAACAAGAGGTGAACGGTGAAAAAGTTCTAGCACCTGTGTACTACGCCAGTGCAGCAAGAGCAGGCGACCTGGACAATAAGGGCGCGTTGATGTCTGGTCAGAGTGTACAGCTATCCGCAGATCGCGGTATCACCAACACCGGCAGGTTAATCGGTCAGCACGACCTGACATTGCGTACGCAGGAAGTACTGCAGAATACCGGTACCATCAGTGCAGAAAACTTTGTGGTACTGGAGGCCGGCAGCATCACCAATACGCGCGATAAGCTGGGCAACAGTGGCACTATTGCCTCTGGCCGCAATGGCAGCGTACAGCTGATTTCCCGTGGTGATATCAACAACGACAGCCGTATTGCCGGCGGTGATTTGTTACTGAAATCTGAAACCGGCAGCCTCGTCAACAGTGGATCATTAAGCGCAGACCGCGATCTGGTGGCGATTGCGCAACGGGACATCATCAACACGGTTGTCACTGACAAAACCGGCGAACGGGTCGGAAGTATTGAATCCGGCCGCAACCTCTCCTTGATTACCCGCGAAGGCGACATCAGCAACCGCACTGCCATTACGACTGAAACCGAAGGTCGCACCACCCGCGTGACCGTCGGCACTGCACCACGTATCAGTGCTGGTGGCGATATGACGCTGGATTCAGGCCGCGATCTGCTGCTCACTGCGAGCAACCTGCGCAGCGGCAATGACATGAGCCTGAACGCCGCGCGCGATATCCGTGTGGAAAATGCCGCGAACGAAATTCATTTTGTGGGCCAGGATTACAACGGAAAAACCAACCAGAGCAGCCGTGTCGAACACGTCGGCAGCAGCCTCGCTGCCGGTGGTGACATGACCATGAACGCAGGACGAGACCTGACCCTCCTTGGTACCACAGTTGCTGCCGGAGGCAGCATCGACCTCGCCGCAACCCGCGACATCAATCTGGAAGCGGTAGCCGACTCCACTCACAGCGAAACCCATCGCAAGCGCTACGACAGCATCAACAGCACCGTCACACACGTACAGACAACACTCACGGCCGGTGGTGATGCGAGCCTGAAAGCCGGGCAGGATATCAACATGATCGGCAGTACCCTCACCGTACAGGGTGATGCGTCGCTCCATGCCGAACGCGATACCAATCTGGTCGCCGTGAACGATTCGGAATACCACTACGAATACGAGAAAAAGAAAAAATCGTTTGGGCGTAGCAAAACCAGCCTCGATGAAACACTGCACACCACTAATGTTGGCAGTGCGGTGATCGCCGGTGGCAACGTCACTGTGAATGCCGCATTGAATAAAGAAGACGGCAGCATTGCTCTGCAGGACAGCCGCAACGTGCTGTTGCACGGCAGCACCTTGCAGGGTGGTGGTGATGTGATCGTCGGCGCGGGTGAAAACATCCTGATCACCGCTAACACCGAAGAACACCTTGAGGTACATGAAAAGAAAAAATCCGGCTTCGGCGGTTTAACCGGCAAAGGCCGCAGCGATACGCAAGCGCATACGATACAAATTGGCAGCATGATCGATGCCGGTAACGACGCGGTGTTGTTATCCGGTAACAACCTCACCGTGGCGGGCAGCACAGTCGCCGCTGACAATTCGGTGGAAATGCACGCGGGCCTCACGAACGAAGCAGGCAACCTCAATATCCTTGCCCTGCAGGACGACAGCTTCAGCGAAAGCAAAACCCATAAAAAATCGTTCGGTGTTGATATCAGCAGCGACTTTGTGTCCTTCAGCAAAGAGCGCGAGAACAAAACCGATGGCACGGCCAGCACCAACGCCGCGAGTGTGATCCTTGCGGGCAACAACATCACCGGCAACGCCGCGCAGGATGTCAACGTAGTCGGCAGTGTGCTGGATGCAGGCAATAACCTGTCATTGGACGGTGGCCGCAACGTCATCATCACCGCTGGCAAGAATGCCGAGTCCGCCGGCAGCGAACACAAAAACCGGCGCGACGGTATCGGGCTGGATGGTGACGACAACGGCATCAGCGTCTTCGCCGGTAATGAAACCCGCAGCAACCGCGAACAATTAAATCAAAACACCGTGGCCGGCAGTGTCCTGAATGCCGGTAACAATGTGACGGTGAATGCGGGTAATGATTTGCTGGTGAGCGGCAGCGATGTAAACGCCGGTCGCAACCTGAACCTGACAGCGGTCAATAATGCCACGATTAACGCAAGTGAAGAGCAACTCGGCAGTGAGACGAAGAGCAGTTTCACCCGTGATGGCTTGACAGTAACCGCCAACCATAATATCGGCCAGGCGATCGACGCGATCAGCAATATTGGCAAGGGCGACAACGCCATCAGCAACGCCAGCGAAGTCATGCGTGCAATGGATGCGATGAACAATGTTGCCCCCAGCGGCAGCGCGTTTCTGGGCCAGACCACCACCAGCGATAAACAGCACACCCAACAAACGAATGCGCGCGGCAGCAACCTGAGTGCGGGTGGCGATGTGACGGTGGACGCGGGTAATACCACCAACATCAACGCCACCAATGTGACTGCCGGGCGGGACATCGGCATCTACGGCAAAGATGTCCGCATCGACGACGCGCAGAACACGCAAACTATTAATACGATGCACGACTCGCAACAGGTCGGCGTCACCCTGCAAGCCACGCAAGGCAACGCCAGCCTGACCGCCGGTTTCAGCAAAGCCGAATCCGACCTGGAGCAGGTCGCCGTTACCACCACCGGCAGCAGCTTTACGGCGGAACGCGATATCAACATCCACGCCACCAACGACCTGAGCATCACCGGCAGCGACTTAACCGCGAACCGCAACATCCACCTGCAAGGCGACAACGACGTAATCATCCAGGCCGGGCAGGGCTACACCACCTCAACGCTGGATGAAGAACACCTCAGCGCCGGGGCGGGGATTAACTTTGGCAGCAACGGCATCGGCTTTACCGCCTATGTCGGCGCCGGGGAAAACGACCTGGACCGCGAATACATCAACCACCGCAACAGCCACATCACCGCGAAAGAAAACCTGACCGTGGTCAGCGGCAACGACACCACGATCAGCGGCGCAAGCCTGCTGGCCAGCAACCTCGAGATGGACGTCGGCAACAACCTGCACGCGGAGTCCCTGCAGGACACCGGCAGCGTAGACGGCAAGCGCTGGGATGCCAGCGGCAGTATTACTGTGGGTGCCGGGGTGAGCGGTGGTGCCAGTGTCGGCTACGGCGAAACCGACGGCAGCCGCGCGTGGGTAACGGAACAAACCAGCTTGATTGGCACCGAGTCGGTGAACATCAAGGTCGGCAACCATACGCAAGTGGACGGCGCCCTTATCGCCAACGTCAAAGATGACGGCACCGACGGCGGCAACCTGAACCTCGATACCCGCACACTCGGCTTCAGTGATTTGCAAGACCACGACAAGGAAGAAAGCAACTACCTGAGCATCGGCTTCAGCACCGGCGGCAACCCCGGCGCTAACGCCAATACCGGAGCCAGCCCGG
>CALFXJ010000056.1 GCA_937958105.1 uncultured Cellvibrio sp. | reverse complement strand
CTGCTGGCATGGATGGAGGATTTTCAACAGGAAGGTTTGATCCGGCATTTTGGTGTGAGCGTGGAGACGATGGATGAAGCCCTGTTTGCCGTAACCCATCCAAAGCTCACCTCGATCCAGACGATTTTCAATCTGTTCCGTCAGGATCAGGTGACCGAGTTATTCCCGCAGGCGCAGGAAAATAACGTCGGCATCATCGTACGTTTGCCGCTGGCCAGTGGCGTGCTGTCCGGCAAGATGTCCAAAGACCAGACCTTTGCACCCAGCGATCATCGCAACTACAACAAAGACGGTGCAGCTTTCAGCGTAGGCGAAACCTTCTCCGGTATTCCATTTGAAACCGCGGTGGACCTGGCGAACGAACTGAAAACCTTCCTGCCCGCTGGCGTGACTCTGGCACAACTGGCCATGCGCTGGATTCTCGACCACCCGGCCGTAAGCACCGTTATCACCGGAGCCAGCAGACCCGAACAAGTGAAGGAAAATGCTTCGACAAGCCAACTGGCTCCCCTGTCAAACGAACTGCATGAAACCCTGCGGGATTTTTACTTCACCAAGGTGAAGCAGCATGTTCGCGGGGTGATGTGATTCGGAGGGAATAACGAAGAATAAGGAAGTTCGCTAACATTTACTGACAGCTTCTGGCAGTGAGTGCGAGTATGATGCCGGCCGGGCAGATTGCCCCTGTGTTGTTTGCTAATGGAAGCCTTTATGTCAGATTACTCCACCCACCCTGTTCCCTCCCGGATCTCCGCGCGGGAATTTACACTCCTGATTGCCTTGCTGATGTCGATAGTGGCTATCTCTATTGACGCCTTGCTGCCTGCGTTAGGATTTATCAGTCAGGATATTACGCTCGCCCACCCCAATCAGGCGCAGTACGTTATCAGCGCATTATTTCTGGGGATGGCCCTGGGTCAGCTGGTTTGCGGTCCGCTATCGGATTCGACAGGACGCAAGCGGATTCTCTATGCGGGTATCTGTCTGTACCTGGTCGGCAGTCTCATTTGTTTTTTAGCACAGGATATTAATACCCTGTTGATTGGACGTTTTATCCAGGGCCTCGGCGTTGCCGCGCCTTATGTGTCGGCCATTTCGATTGTTCGCGATAAATACACCGGCAATGAGATGGCTCGCATTATGTCGCTGGTGATGCTGATCTTTATCATGGTGCCGGCACTCGCGCCGAGTCTGGGTCAGGCCGTCCTGCTGGTCAGTTCCTGGCGTTACATCTTTGTACTCTATATCGTGTATGCCGCGGTTATCGGGCTGTGGATTTTTTTCCGTCTGGAAGAAACGCTGCCAAAAACTCATCGCATTCAGTTGTCGGTGTCTGGATTTCTGGATGGTTTCAAAGAAGTTATCAGCAATCGCCAGACCATGCGCTACACCTTATGTATGGGATTGTTTTTCGGCAGCTTCATCGGCTATCTCAATTCATCGCAGCAGATTTTTCAGGAGCTGTTCAACACCGGGAAATTGTTTACCGTCTACTTTGGCGTGCTTGCTCTGCTGTTCGGCGCGGCATCCATGGTCAATGCCCGCTTCGTGGAAAAATGGGGCATGGATTACCTGTGTAACCGCGCGGTGCGCTGTCTGATTATCAGCTCCGGTATTTTTCTCGTGCTGCAGATGCTGGTCCTGCCCACCCTGTGGATGTTTCTGATTTACGCTGCGGTGGTGTTCTTCTGCTTTGGCCTGGTGTTCGGCAACATCAATGCCATGGCCATGGAACCCATGGGGCATGTTGCCGGTATCGCCTCGGCCGTGATCGGTGCCTGCTCATCCATTCTGTCGATGATTATCGGTACCACCATTGGTCAGTTTTATAACGGTACGCTGGTGCCGATTACCTGCGGCTTCCTGATCCTGAGCACCATCAGTCTGCTTATTCTCTCCATTGCCCAGGCGCGCAAACCGGCAGAACCGGAGCCTGTTGCGGGGTAACACTCACTGAAGCCAGGGATGGCTATCGCCTCATTTTCAATTAACACTGGCGTTTGTCCCGTATTGTGCGTAGTATGCGCGCCTCGACGCACTTCGGTCGGCGTCGCCTCTCTCTTCGCTGCAGTTTATGTTCCCACGGATCACCTGCCGCGACACATCCAGCTCTCCCGGACCGAGCCAAATGATGTTTGGTGGGCAGAGCGACAGGAAAAATCTTATGTCTTTCGATTCCCTCGGCTTACGGGCCGAACTGTTGCGTGCTATTGCCGATGAAGGCTACAGCACCCCGACTCCTATTCAATCTCAAGCTATCCCTGCAGTTATCAAGGGTGGCGATATCCTCGCAGCAGCACAGACCGGTACCGGCAAAACCGCTGGCTTTACCTTGCCGCTGCTGGAGAAACTCAGCCAGAACAACAAACCGGTTAACGGTCGCCGCCCCGTCCGCGCCCTGATACTCACACCCACCCGCGAACTGGCGGCGCAGGTGTTTGAGAGCGTGCGCACCTACGGCAAATACCTCCCGTTGCGCTCCACCGTCGTATTCGGTGGAGTCAGCATCAATCCCCAGATGATGAAACTGCGTGGCGGTGTCGACATCCTCGTGGCGACACCGGGCCGCCTGCTGGACCTGGTCCAGCAAAACGCCGTGAAGCTGAACGAAATCGAAGTACTGGTACTCGATGAAGCGGACCGCATGCTCGACATGGGTTTTATTCACGACATCAAAAAAGTGCTGGCACTGCTGCCCCAGAAGCGCCAGAACCTGCTGTTCTCGGCCACCTTCTCCGATGAGATCAAAGCCCTGGCAGATAAGCTGCTGAACCACCCCACCCTGATTGAAGTTGCACGCCGCAACACTGCCTCTGAGCGCGTCACGCAACGTGTTCACCCGGTAGACCGCCACCGCAAACGCGAACTGCTGTCATACCTCATCGGCCGCGGCCAATGGCATCAGGTACTGGTATTCACCCGCACCAAGCACGGTGCAAATCGCCTTACCGAACAGCTGATTGAAGACGGCATCAGCGCAGCCGCAATCCACGGCAACAAAAGCCAGGGCGCCCGCACCAAAGCGCTCGAAGACTTCAAGCGCAACGCCATCCGCGTTCTGGTTGCCACCGACATTGCCGCGCGCGGCATCGACATCGACCAACTGCCCCA
The DNA here is from genome assembly GCA_937958105.1 of uncultured Cellvibrio sp. Taxonomy (GTDB): domain Bacteria; phylum Pseudomonadota; class Gammaproteobacteria; order Pseudomonadales; family Cellvibrionaceae; genus Cellvibrio. The sequence continues at coordinate 2,606 of CALFXJ010000056.1, read as the reverse complement.
CGTCGTAAACTACGAACTGCCCAACGTACCGGAAGACTACGTACACCGCATCGGCCGCACCGGCCGCGCCGAGCGCGAAGGCGAAGCCATCTCACTCGTGTGTGTTGACGAGCATAAATTCCTGCGCGACATCGAAAAATTAATCAAACGCGACATCGACCAAGTCGTCATCCCCGGCTTCGAACCCGACCCGACCATCAAAGCAGAACCCATTAAACTGGGCCGCAACATGACCATCGGGCGCAACAACGGCGGCGGGAACAACGGCGGCAGAAACAGAAACAACAACCGCAGCGGCAACAACGGAGCCAAAAGCTCCCAGGCTCCGCGCAAACCCAGCGCTGCCAACAACCAGCCAAAGCGGACAGCGAACCCAGGCTCTTCTTCTGCACCAAAGAAACCAGGCGCAGGCACACCCAAACGTGCGCATTCAGAGCATCGCGGTAAAGCACCGGCATACGCCAAGCGTTAGTTAGGGTTTGGAAATAAAAAAAGCCGCTATCACACCGTGATAGCGGCTTTCTTGTTAGTGCTGAAGCATTGGCTATTCTCTGATGTTTTTGTTTTTATCGATGTATTCAACCTGAGCAGCAGAACCATCTATATCGACAGATCAATGCCTGCCCCTCGCAATATCACTAAACCCACTTTAGTGGCGGAAACTCTTTAACTAAAACCCTTTCTTCGAGACTCAGCCGTTCCAATGCTTTTGCCTGCTGTTTCTCAGCCTCCGGAGACAATCGAACCTGCAAACTATTGAGTATCTGATCTGCCAGCTCTTTCATGGGCTCTTCGCTGATCCATTTATCTGTGTCGTCTTCGGGTTCTTCGCTTGAACTAACAAAAGGTAGAACGCGTGTTATAGAGCAGGAAATTTGCAATAAATAATGATCACTTATAGGAATAAACAGGTATCTGCATCGTTCGCTACGGCGAACTTCTGTATTTGTAATTGCATCAAACTTTGCAGCTACACATTGAAATCTCTCCAGAGACTTCCAGTCCACCGGAGCATACCAATCCTGGGTAGACTTACTACGTGACAGCTCATGGCCATGACAGAAGGTCATAAAATCTGCAATGGTTGACTCGAATGCGCGCGGATGAAAGAGAGACATACCAGGTGCAGGGCGAAGCCTTCTTAAAACACCAACAAATACATCTAAACTACCCAGATTACCGGTAAACCATGGACCATTAAAATCCAGCCATCTCGCAATCAGTGGGAAATACTCCCATTCCGGCTTGCTTGCAATGTAGCGACCGAAGTCGTTATCGCGTAGATAGTATGTTCTTTTGGGACTAATTGGTTTAACAGATAAATGACTCTTATGTCGCGGGATTTTTATAGTAATCTCATTGCCATTAACCTTAGTTCTGAGTACAGGCGCCCCAGTAAATCCAGGGCCTCTGGGAACGAGATACTCTGTCTGGCTACGAAATTTGTAAGGCCAGTAAAACATTAGAGCTTCTCCTTAATTTTATTATGAACATCTGGAGCGACCGCCTTGGTGAGCGCAGAAATAGCGGTAAAGCCTGCGACACCTGCACCTATTAGAAATCCCCCCATCCCTCCCAAGCCAAAACTAGAGGCTATAGCGACACCTCCGATGACAAGTTGAGGGCCACCTTTACACATATCTGTGCTCATTTGAAGGACTGAGTAATTATCAGGGTCTCTACGGCGGCGATGTAAAGGTGCTTTAACAGTATCTGATATATATGTACGCATTCCCACGCTGTATGCTCTTCGCTCAAATTTCAGCTTAAGATCAAACGCTAGATCCTGAGCCTTGACAATACTCGTGGTCGGTTTGGAAAAGAACACATGATGCCCTGTACCTTCAAAACTTACCTTATTAGCTTTAAGAAGGTTAAGTGCTTGAGTCAGTACTTCCGAACCCCCACCTTGACTCACCCAATACACACCTTCCACTTTGCGAGATTCCTCCATTGCTTTGGCAAGCAATATGGCACTCTCTCTAAGCATTCTACTGTGTTTAGCCTTTTTCGCTCCTATTTTTTCCATTCCACGGAGCTTCCCTTCTTCTGGTGTAACGTGCATATCGAAACCGAATCGATCTATTACAGAATCACCTATTGGTTCTTTTGCAGCTCTAGCTGAATCTATCGTTATCTTTCTCAGGTTATTTGAGCCCTCGCTCACTGTAACCACCCTTCCCTCCTTTGGGGTGATTTGGTTCACCGCTTCAGTCATGTAAGAGCCACGAGTACCCTTCTCGACCCTAAACAGTCCCGGTCGTTTAAGGTTCTTTTGTAGTTCAAAATAAGTATCATCCAGACTTAAACGATGAATCACAAAATCGCTATTAGGATATTGACTGAATTCCATCCGGAGGCCAGGCACCAGCAAAACATATACCTGACGATTATCAGATGTCTTCGCCCCTTTCCGGGCAAATACAGTTTTCATCTGGCGGGACGTGAGTCCATTGATGCAATTCACACACTCCCTGGCCCAGTGATTGCCAGCACGGGCCATATTGACGAGGGCTTTGTGAGCTCCGACGATTCGGCGGTCGTAGGTAGTGACTTTAGTACCTGCCGTTCTACCGGCAAGGATATGGTATTGCGCTGGAGGGACA
>CALFXJ010000055.1:5000-130787 GCA_937958105.1 uncultured Cellvibrio sp. | reverse complement strand
CCACCATAACTTTCCACCCGATCCGTAGGTCGGATTAGCGCAGCGTAATCCGACACCCTCGGCCTCGCACGAATCTCTCAACCCAAGCCGCCCGTAGGTCGGATTAGCGTAGCGTAATCCGACAGACAGCCCCAATCCCCGAATCACGTCTCCATATTGAAGTCGTAGCTCATATTCTGCGTGGGTTCCTGCAGGTAATGGCCTTGGATGTAGTGGGCTCCGGCTTGCCAGAGGGTGGAAAGTACGCTGGCGTTTTCGACGAAGGGTACGATGGTGATCTTGCTCTCGCCGTGCAGCTGTTCGATCAGGTGGATCAGGGTCTCCGGGCTTTCCTTGTTGTTCTGGATATCCATGGTGAACGAGCCGTCGATCTTGATGATACTGGCGGGAACATGTTTGAGGGTGTTGAAAGGATTCAGCGAGCAGCCAAAGTTGCTGATCGACAAGGTCGTCTTTAATTTCTGCAGACCTTCAGCAAACGCTTTGGCGGCATTCAGATGATTGGTCACATCCACTTCGCTGGCCTGGAACACGATGGCATCGCTGGACAACTTGGCTGCCTTGAACGCAACCCCCAGCCAGGGCACCAGGGATTCGTCGCACAGCGAATCCTTGCTCAAATTCAGGATCAGCTTGGTTTTATTGCCCTTGGCGCGATGCTGAGACAGCATCTTGATCGACTCGAGAATAACCCAGCGATCAATCTTGATGCTGGCGCCGATGGAAGAAGCAGTTTCAATAAAGCGACTGGGAGAAATCTCCTCGTTATTTTCATTGAGCATCCGCAGGTAGACTTCGTAGTACTCTTCCTCAGATCCGCGCAGGCTGATGATGGGCTGGAACAGCAGGCGGAAACGATCGTTATCCAGTGCATGCTGCAAATCAGCGGCAAGGTTTTTCTGGTCGCGTTCGTCGGCCGTCAACTCCGGCTCGAACAGCTGCGCATTATTGCCGCCAGCTGTACGCACTTTTTCCATGGCATTGAGTGCCTGCTCAATGACTTTGTTGGCATTTGTGGAATTGTCATTGATCAGCGAGACACCGATGCTGGCAGTGAGCTGGAGGGTCTTGTTGTCGATATCAATGATGTGATCTTCGATCTCTTTGCACAGCTGCTTGGCGCGGGCGACAGCGGCATCGGCGCGGATGTTCGGAACGAGGACGGTAAAAGCAGTATCGCCGAAGCGGGCGATGATATCCGTGGTGTTGTTTTTCTCCCGCAACAGCGAGGCCAGATCGCTCAGAGCCATGTCGGCAGCGGCCACGCCCAGAGTCGACTGCGCGCGCTCGGTAAAATTATCGAGGTCGATGTACAGCAGGCTCAGGTTGTCTTTTTCGGTGATGTTGTCGATGGTTTTCTCAAGATGGTTGATCATGTACTGGCGGTTGTACAGGCCGGTGACCACATCCTGCCACTTGATCTGTTTGATCTGCTGTTCCAGCACTTCATTATTCACATCGACGCGATTGGCGCGTGCCAGGAACTGGATACAGGGTTCTTCATCGTAAGTAACGTGGGACACTTCGAGACTGATGGGGGTGGAGGTGCCGTCCTGTTTTACGCCGCGAAACGCGAGCTTGGTTGACTCGGCATCCAGCCCCTTGAAGGTGAAATCCTTGAGAAAGGTCTTGAGTGTTTCCTGATCATTTTCATCGACCATGTCCATGATAGGCATACAATCGATGTCATCTTTGTCGGTATAGCCGAAGAGTTCAGCGAATGACTGGTTGGCATAGAGGTAGAGACCGTCCTGAACATAAGCGATGGCATCGCGCGAGCTGTCGAGCAGCTGCTGGCTGCGTCGTTCTGCCTCGCGGAAGCGACGGTCGGCGAGACGTTTTGCCTGACGCGCCTCGCGGTTGTTCATCTCCCGTTGCATAACCATCAACAGGTGCTGGTCGTCATCAAGACGCACCACATCGACCGCGCCCAGCTTCATACCTTCCACCACGGCGAGGATTTCGTCGTCGTTCTGCAGGATGACCGGCACGTCTTTATTAAGACGGCGGATATGTTTAATGGCGGTCTGGGGGGTGACGTTGGTGGTCTGGTCGTGAGCGATCAGTAGGTCCCAGGTTTGCTCTTCGAGGAGTTTTACGAGGGTTTCCTCGTTCTCGACATGCTGGGCGCGGCTGGGGCGGCCGGCGTTGTGAAGCATACTGATCAGACGTTCCGCTTCTGCGCGAGAGTTATTCAGGATCAGGAGGCGGATAGTGTCATTTGCATTCATAAGGCGTTACTGCGCTCTTTGTCTGTGCCATTCGGCCACTTGATGCGACTTGATGCCCCGATAGTTGGCAAAGTCTTGCAAGCAGGATTTTTATCTACTCAGCGTCCCGGCCAGCTGCGTATATTACCCAAAACCTCTGTCGTCTCAATGCGGTGAGTGAAATTGTGCGACATGACTATAGCATTTCGTCTGTCAGATCGTTGTTTGGCAGCTCATCAGTTCTTTTGCCACACCGAGTCAAAGTCATCTTTAACTTCTTCGGTCGGCTGGATATTGACCAGGTTGCGATAGGTGAACTGGCTGAAGGCGCCTGTCGCAAATACGCGCCTGGTCAGCTGCACCGTCTTTTCCTGGGGCTCATCACCTTCCTGCGACGGCGGTAGAAACAGCCGGGCTTTACCGTACTCACGAAACGATACGGAATTGGTCAGCAGTGTCACCGGCTGGTTGACCGCCTTCAGTGCAGGGAGCTCCAGCGCACGCAGGTACTCGGAAAAACCGCCGGTTTTATGCACAACGGCGATACCCAGCGTAATCGCCTGGGGCGCCAGCATCTGGACGCCCATCTGGGTTGCGCCCTTGGTCTGCTGAACCCAGCGCACCACGCCAACGCTCCACTTGGGGCGGCCCTCATCGCGGATACCGAGAAGCTCACCTGCCTTGACCTGCGAAGGAATCTCCCCCTGCCATTCGAGGCAATAGCCCCCGGGACTGACATCCACAACAGGTACGTTATAGACCGGATGGCTCCCCTGATAATCCTGCTGTTGCTGCTTGCGGATCGTGGTTTCGATATTCAGTGTAGGCAAATCTTTACCGGCCAGTGTGGTGCCGGCGACATCAAAGGCATTGCCCCATGGGTCATCTTCGCCCACCTTGAGCGGTTTCAGCTGGATGCCCCGCTTCTGAAAGATCTCGGCATTGGCTTCGTCGCTGTGAACATTGTTAGCCTGATTCAGAAACAGATTGAAGGGCAACTTGCCGCTGAGGTGGAAATGCAGGTTGGTCAGTCCCACCGTGACCTGCACCTGACCACTGCTTTCCCGCCGCTCAAAGCTGCGCAGGGCCAGGATGCTCCATGCCTGCAGCAGGTGTTCGGTCAGTGCCGCCGTGAGCTTGAGCTCATTGCGCAGCGCCCCGCCTTCCCCAGTACTTTGTCGAGCATGCTCCTGCAGGGTGCGGGTCAGCTGGCTGGTGTTCAGTTCGCGGACGCTGGTGCCCAGGTTGCCAGGCAGGCGCGACTTATACTGCGGCGGACGATTGCCGGACAGCTGGATCGCAAACAGGTTGTCTTTCTGGCCCGGGTTGTGTGGCAGCAGCTTTGCCTGCGACACCAGCATCTCCAGCGCGTTATAGGTGGCCAGTACCTCGTCCTGCCGCATCTGGTTGGGCTTGGCACAGGCCAGCAGCATCAGGCGGAGGTAGGCCTGGCTGATGGTCTTGATCTGCAGATGATTCGGCAAGGGATCATCGATGGGATGTTCTGTCAGCTCCAACAGCTCAGCGACCTCATACAGGGTGTGGAGCTCGGTCCACAACTGGCCGGAGACAGGGATATAAAGCTGGTAACTGCGCAGCAGCAGTAAACCCAGCCCGGTAAGCGCGCGATGGATGGCCAGTGCCTGCTGGGCAGCATGTTCAGCCCTTTTACCTTCCCGGCACAGGTCGCGCGCCGCCGCCAGATAGGCGTTGCTCATGTGCTTCTGCAGTGCCTGCGCGACCGTGGCCGTCTTGCGCGCTGCCTCGGGCAGAATCAGGGGCTGGTTCAGGAAATGGCGGGACAGGCCCAGGATGCACTGCTGCACGGCCGGGCGAAGCTTTTCCAGAATGATCAGGCGGGTCCCACTGTCGGTCTTCAGGCGTCCGACCTCTGGTACTGCTTTGTACAGGAGCGCACTGAGGTGGTTGATATGCGTCAACGGCAGGGCGTCCACCCACGCCTGTACCTGCTGCTCTTTACTGCCAGCACAAAAGGTCAGGGCGGCCAGATCCTGGGAAGGGACATTCAGGCGTTCAAGCAGTGTCGGAAGTCGAGCGTCAATCATTCATTCGCAGCCATGGCAATCGGATAGTGGAGTATCGCAAAACTGGAGGCGTTTTTGCTCAATATTGTGATGAATTTAACGTCACAGGTGGAGAGCCGTTGGCATTTGCTGGTGGTTTCCCCGGTTGCCGGTCCGAAATTTGGAAATAGATACCTCTGAATATAGCTGAAATCTGTAGGCCTACCATCCGAGGTTATTTCATCAGGGCAAGGGCTTTGATCTGGGCGTATACCGGCTGGCCCTCCACGAGCTCGAGCAGGCAGCAGGAACGGTGGGAAATCCGCGCAAGCAGTATCTGGCCTGCCAGGTCCAGGTGGACCAGATTCTGGCCGCCGATACCCGCCTGCATCCGGCTGATCCGGGCAGGGAGGATGTTCAGGATGCTGGTCCGCTGGGGGTAATCCAGGCACAGGCTGACGTCCCGCGCATTCACCCGCAGGCGCACGATCTGCCCCGGCGCAGCCGGAAGCTGTGGCAGATAAAAGGTGGCATCACCGGCTGTTATAACTGTCAGGTGATGTTCTGGCTCCTGGGCTGTTACCCGGCCTTCAATCAATGCAAAAGCATCGTCCCGCTGAGCCAGTACCGGGTGACCGTGCAACAGATCGCTGACCGGACCATCACCGACCAGGGTGCCGTTTTCCATCAGCAGCAGATGGTCCGCCAGCTGGACGACTTCATCCAGCGCATGACTGACGTAGATCATGGGGATAGCCAGGTGCTGCTGCAACCGCTCGAGGTAGGGCACGATCTCCTGTTTTCGCTCCTGATCCAGGGCTGCAAGCGGCTCGTCCATCAACAGCAATGCGGGACTCGCAAGCAGCGCGCGGGCGAGGGCGATCCGCTGTCGTTCACCGCCCGACAGGTTGGTCGTGTGGCGCAGCAGCAGGGGCGCCAGGTCCAGCAGTTGCACCAGCTCATCGAAGGCAGCCTGGGCGGGCTGGTTGCGTTTGAAGCCATACAGCAGATTCTGTTGGACTGACAAGTGCTCGAACAGGCAGGCCTCCTGAAAGACATACCCGACCCGGCGGCGCCAGGTGGGTAGGCGCTCAGTAGATGAAAGCCATTCGACACCGTTTACCTGAATACGGGACTCCGCCCTGCTCACGACGGCATCTTCAAGACCGGCGATGGCGCGCAGCAGAGTAGTCTTGCCACAGCCTGAGGGGCCAAAGACAGCGGTGATGCCGCGACCGGGCAGGGTGACATTCACCCGCAGGTGAAAGCAGGGGCGGGGCAGATCGATCTGCAGGATGATCTGGTCTGGACTCATCGCGCCCTCACCAGATCAAAACGCCGGTTCAGTGCATAGACACCGATCAGCAGGACCAGCGACAGCAGTAACAGGCAGGCGGACAGCCAATGAGCCTGGGCATATTCCACCGCCTCCACGTGATCATAGATGGCCATGGAAGCCAGCTGGGTCTTGCCCGGGATGTTGCCGCCGATCATCAGAACTACCCCGAATTCCCCTAATGTATGAGCAAAGCCCAGGACGGCTGCGGTGATATAACCGCGCCGGGCAGAGGGTAAAGCCACCGAGAAGAATGTATCCAGAGGGGTCGCTCCCAGCGTGGCTGCCACCTCAAGCGGACGCCGACCCATCTGGGTGAACGCCTGCTGCAGCGGCTGCACTACAAAGGGCAGCGAGTAGATTACCGATCCCACCACCAGCCCCGCAAAGGTAAAGCTCAAGGCGGGCAGGCCCAGCGTATTCAGTGCACCGCCGATGATGCCGCCGGGGCTCAGGGTGATCAGCAGATAAAATCCCAAAACGGTGGGCGGCAAGACCAGAGGCAAGGCCACCAGCGCCTCTGCCACAAACTTGAAGCGCCAGCGCGTATGCGCCAGCCACCACGCCAGGGGCGTACCCAGCACCAGCAGGATCAAGGTTGTGATACTGGCCAGTTCCAGTGTGAGCCACAAGGCGGACAGGTCTGAAGAGGAGAACATATGACTTATTCTTGGCTGCTGTTTATCCGACTAGTTATACCCGTGAGACCGAATAATAGTCCGGCCCCGATCGCTGCGGACAAAATCCACAAATGCCTGCGCAGCCTTTTTATCATTGAGCAACACTGCCTGCTGTTTGATGGGCTGGTAAAGCTGCGGTGGAACAACCCAATAGGAGCCGCTTATGTTGCTGCCGGAACTGCCGGTGGATCGATCCGTGGGATGGACAAGCTGCGCAAGTGCCACGAACCCCAGCTCCGCTGCGCCGGTATGAATAAACTGATAGGCCTGGCTGATATTCTCACCGCGCACAATTTTTTCCTGCAGTTGTTCGGCAAGCCCCAGGGATTCCAAAGTCTGCTGGGCCGCCTGGCCGTAAGGTGCAAGGCGCGGATTGGCCAGCGCCAGATGAGTAAACTTTCCCGATTGCAGTACCTTGCCCTCCGGATCTACCAGATCAGCCTTGGCACTCCACAGGATCAGTTGCCCCTCCGCATAAGTAAAACGCGAACCGCGTTTAATTTGTCCGTCATCCTCCAGACGCTCAGGCGTTTTTTCATCAGCTGCGAAGAACGCATCAAAAGGTGCACCGTTGATAATCTGCGCGTAATGCGCACCGGTTGAACCAAAAGACAACTGCACACGATGACCACTGTGCTGTTCAAATTCAGCGGCCAGTGCTTTGGCAGCGCGGGAAAAATTTGCCGCTACCGCCAGCGTAATTTCGTCTGCATGGGCAACCGGCAGCCAGACGAGCAAAGTCACCCACAGGCTTTTGCAAAAAAAAGATTTCATCGCTTGATCCTGTCCGTTGGAGAAAAAATCGGGGCGCAAATTCAAAAGGTGCGTCATCGGGAGCGCTGGCAAATGTTCATGGACGGCGAGCGATCCACAGTGTAGCCCTAAACAGCGGGCAACGCAGCGGCCTTTTGCCTGCTCATGGCAGCGGAAACAGAGTCGGCCTGTGCTTGTACTCCGCGACCCGGTACACTCTGCTGTTCGTTTGCTCTGCCGCAGGTGTCACCGTGGAATTTTCCGCTGAAATATTATTGCTGTTATTTTTTGTCGCCCTGTGCGCTGGCTTTCTCGACACCCTTGCTGGCGGAGGTGGTTTGATCACCATCCCAGCGCTGGTACTGTCCGGAGCGCCGCCGCTGGCGGCTCTGGGAACTAATAAATTGCAGGCGTGTGTCGGCGTGGCTACCTCCAGTTTTTTATTGTTCAGGCGCGGCAGGCTGGACTGGATTTCGTTGCGCTGGTTGATGTTATCCGCCTTTATCGGCTCTGCCATCGGCACTGTCATCATTCAGTTTGTTGACCCGACCGTGCTCACATTTGTGATCCCCTGTGTGTTGCTCGTCATCGCGGTTTACTTTATCTCCTCACCCTTTTTGAAACTGGAAACCGAGAAGCCACGGCTCAGCGAAACGGCTTATCGCCGCGCAATCGTTCCCGTTATCGGCGCTTATGACGGTATGTTCGGGCCGGGCACCGGCTCGTTCTTCGCATTGGCGGGCGTGAGCCTGCGCGGGCTGGAAATCATCAAGGCGACGGCCATGGCCAAGCCGCTGAATTTCTCGACCAATCTCGCGTCGCTGCTCGTCTTTCTGCTGGCGGGGCAGGTGTTGTGGGTTGCCGGACTGATCATGATGATTGGGCAGGTATTGGGTGCCTGGGCCGGAGCCCATTATCTGTACCGGGTGAATCCGCTGGTGCTGCGCATCGTCATCGTGACTGTATGTCTGCTGATGCTGGGGCGCTTTGTGTATCAACATTTGCTGTGACAATACGGCGGTGCAGGTTGAAAAAAGTGTGCACACTTCTGGTTCATAATCGGAATATTTTTATGCCCACTGATGGTTCATTAAATGGGTTGCCTGTGACCTGGTGCCTTACTTTTGCGCATCAATCCTGAGGCAGAATCTGCAGTTGCCATGGGTAATTCACGCAGGAATGAAATGGTTTCCTTCGGTCACTTCGTCCAGAATGCTCGTATTATTTAGAGTCTAATCAATAAGTTAGCTGGCTGATCCAGCGTGATTGACAGCCTGTTCCCATCCAATTTCCTCAGCGACTTTTTTCACTGGCATAAGCCTTGCTCAACGCCATTCAACACCTTGTTTTAATTTTCTGTTGAATGAATTGCTTATGTCTGATTCTGCTGTGACATCAACCACCACCGTCTCCAGTGTCTGTCCCTATTGCGGCGTGGGTTGCGGCCTGCTGCTGGAAACGGACGGCAAAAAAATACTCAAGGTCAGCGGCGACAAAAATCATCCATCCAACTTTGGTCGCCTGTGTACCAAGGGCTCCACCAGTGCCATGGCTTTGCGGGATTCCGGGCGGATGGAGTCGGCGTTCCTGCGCAATGAACGGGGGCGCGATCCGGTGCAGATTGCTATGGATGAAGCGATCACCGCCAGCGCCAGACGTCTGCGGCAGATCATTGATGAACATGGCCCGGATGCGGTGGCTCTGTATGTGTCCGGCCAGATGTCTACCGAAGCGCAGTATCTCGCCAACAAACTGGCGAAAGGTTTTATTGGTACAACCAACATCGAGTCCAATTCCCGCCTGTGTATGGCCAGTGCCGGTATGGGTTACAAGCAATCGCTGGGTGCCGATGCGCCACCAGGCTCCTATCAGGACTTTGAGCGGGCCGATGTCTTCCTGGTCATCGGCGCGAATATGGCGGACTGTCATCCGATCCTGTTCCTGCGCATGATGGATCGGGTCAAACAGGGTGCGAAGCTGATCGTCGTAGATCCACGCCGGACCGGAACCGCTGAAAAAGCCGATCTCTTTTTACAGCTAAGACCGGGTACCGATCTCGCATTGCTGAACGGCCTGCTGCATCTGTTGCACCGGGATGGGCAGCTCGATCCTGACTTCATCGCCAGCTTCACCGAGGGGTGGGAGGCCATGCCCGAATTTCTGGCTGACTACGCCCCAGACCGGGTTGCGGAGATTACCGGCCTGGCGGTTGAGGATATCGTGCAGGCCGCCCGCTGGATCGGCGCGGCACAGGAATTCATGACCTGCTGGACCATGGGGCTGAACCAGAGCACCAACGGGACCTGGCACACCAACGCCATCTGCAACCTGCATCTCGCCACCGGCAAGATCTGCCGGCCCGGCAGCGGGCCCTTCTCGTTGACGGGTCAGCCAAACGCCATGGGCGGTCGGGAGATGGGCTACATGGGGCCGGGTTTGCCCGGGCAGCGCAGCCTGCTGTCTGCGGACGACCGCGCCTTTGTGGAAGACCTGTGGCAGCTGGAGCCCGGTACTTTGCCGATGGCTGCCGGTAAAGGCACCATCGACCTGTTTGAACGCATGGCTGCCGGCGAGGTGAAAGCCTGCTGGATTATCTGTACCAATCCTGTAGCCAGTGTGCCGCATCGTCAGACCGTCATCGACGGCCTCAGCCGCGCCGAGCTGGTGATAACACAGGATGCATTCCTGGACACCGAAACCAACCGCTACGCAGACATCCTCCTGCCCGGTGCACTCTGGGCCGAAGCCGAAGGTGTGATGGTCAACTCTGAACGCAACCTGACCCTGATGCAGAAAGCTGTGGAGCCGCCGGGGGCTGCCCTGCCGGACTGGCAGATCATCGCGCGTATTGCCTGCGAGATGGGCTATGCCCACGCCTTCACTTATGCCTCCGCTGAAGAGGTTTTCGAAGAGATCAAGCGTGCCGCTAATCCGGCCACCGGCTATGACCTGCGCGGTGCGAGCTATGCCCGGCTGCGCGAAACGCCTCTGCAATGGCCATGTCCGCCGGCGCAGTTCCCGGAAGAGCATTCAAAGACACGCAACCCCATTCGCTATCTCAATACCGGCATCAGCCAGCACCTGCGTGAGACAGGCGAGGGCGAGCGCCCGCGGCTGAACTTCGCCACACCTACGGGCAAAGCCGTATTCTGGCCGCGTCCCTGGCTGCCAGCCGCTGAGCTGCCGGATGATGATTATCCCTGGATTCTGAATACCGGCCGACTGCAGCACCAATGGCACACGCTCACCAAGACCGGCAAGATTCCCACCCTCAACAAACTTAATCCCGGTCCATTTGTTGAAGTGCACCCGGAAGATGCTGCGCGTCTCGGCGTAAAAACTAATGATTGCGTGGAGCTGATCTCCCGCCGCGGCAGTGCTGTGCTGCCTGCTGTGGTTACGGACCGCGTAATGCCCGGCAATTGCTTCGCACCCTTTCACTGGAACGACGTGTACGGCGAGCAACTGGCGGTGAACGCTGTGACTAATGACGCGATAGATCCGGTATCACAGCAGCCGGAGATGAAATTCTGTGCTGTCAGCCTGAAACGAGTGGAGCTGATCGCCCGTGAATTTGCCGGTACTCCGGCTGCCGAGCCGGAGCCGTCGGCGCCGCAGCCGGCCATGGCCTTCGCACCGCCAGCGGCGGATACCAGCCTCATGCTGATCCAGGCCTTCGCACAAAAGGTGGGGGTGGAGCAGGTTGTCGCACCGCAGTTGTCGGACGATGAACGCAGTTATCTCAGTGGATTCATCAGCGGGCTGCAGGCCAGTGCGCGCCTGATGACCGCCGTCCCCAGCCTCCCGGTCGACGCACCGGTGGAATCGGGCAAGCGCAACTGGATCAACGGATTGCTGGCGGGCATGTTCAGCCGCGTTCTCCCAGTGGATCTGCTGAGCGAACAGGACAAACCATCGCTCACCATTTTATGGGCGTCCCAGACGGGCAATGCAGAAACCCTTGCGGAACATCTGGCGCAACAGGCAGGTCGAGCCGGGTGGACGGTGAAGGTTGCGGCGATGGATGACTATCCGTTCGCCGAGCTTGTCCAGGATAAATATCTGGTGTGTATTACCAGCACGTTCGGGGATGGTGATGCGCCGGATAATGGCCAGCAGTTCTGGCAGGATCTTTGCGATGAAGCAGCGCCACAGATTGATCACCTGCAATTCGGACTGCTGGCGCTGGGAGATTCCAGTTACGCGCAGTTCTGCGGTCATGGAAAAAATCTTGATGCGCGACTGCAGGCACTGGGCGCCAGGCCGCTGCTGGATCGTCTGGATTGCGATACCGATTTTGAAGCACCGGCGGCGCAATGGTTTGACCGATTGCTTACCGCGCTGCCGGTTAATCCACAGGAAAAGTCTTCGCCAATAAATACCGCAGCGGTGGTTTCGCCTGCAGCGGTTGATACCAAAGCGGTCAGCTACACCAAAACCAACCCCTACCCCGCGCGCCTGGTCATCAATCGGCGCCTCAACAGCGGCGGTGCTAAAGACACCCGGCAGTTTGGCTTTTCTCTCAGCGACTCTGGCATTACCTACGAAGCGGGCGATGCTCTTGGCGTATGGCCCCAGAATTGTTCCGAACTGGTTCTGGAAATGGCGCAACAGCTTAAGGTGAACCTGGATACCCCAGTGCTGGTGGATGCACGGGAAAGGCCGCTGCAACAGGCGCTGCAGCAGGATTTTGAAATCTGCCGGCCGAGCAGCGAAGCACTGCAGTTTATTGCTGAGCGGTCGGGCAGTGCAGAGCTAAAAAAGCTGTTGCAGGAGAAACATAAACAAGAATTGCAGGACTGGTTGTGGGGCCGCCAGCTGGTGGACCTGCTGCATGAGTTTCCCATCCAGTGCACCGCTGAAGAATGGCTGGCAGTGCTCAAACGGATTCAGCCGCGACTGTACTCCATCTCCTCCAGCCCCAAACGTTTTGCAGACGAAATTCACTTGACCGTGTCGGCCGTGCGCTATACGCGTTATCAACAGGGGAAAAAAATTCGCAAAGGTGTCTGTTCAACATTTCTTGCGGATCGCGCGGAGGACGTCACCGTGCCGATCTTTGTGCAAACCAATAAAAATTTTCGTGTACCTGCCGATGGCAGCGCACCCGTCATCATGGTGGGACCGGGTACTGGCATTGCGCCCTTCCGCGGTTTCCTGCAGGAGCGCCGCGCACGCGGCGACACCGGTAAAAACTGGTTGTTCTTCGGTGAGCAGCATGAGGCCAGTGATTTTTATTATCGCGACGAGCTGGAAGCACAAGTGCGCGAGGGTCATCTAACCAGACTCAGCCTCGCCTTTTCCCGTGATCAGGGTCAGAAAGTTTATGTCCAGGATCGCATGCGCGAAGCCAGCGCTGATATCTGGCGCTGGCTGGAAGAAGGGGCCTATTTTTACGTCTGCGGCGACGCCAGCCGTATGGCCAAAGACGTCGATAACACCCTGCGCGACATCATCGCGCAGCACGGGGGTTTTAATGAAGTGGATACCGTGAATTACATGCGTAAGTTGAATATGCAGAAGCGGTATCTGCGGGATGTTTATTGATAGACAGTCGGCAGCTTCTATTGGTTGGGTCGCGTGTTTTTCGGTGGCGTGGGTGTTTGATGAGAGAAAAAAGGTTGTCGAACGTATGTGTCGGATTACGAGGCTGCGCCTCTAATCCGACCTACTGGTTAAATCTGCTTTTTGGCTGTTTGAGGTTGAGGGTTAGGTTGGATGATGAAAGGTAAGTGAATTTCAAAATATTTAGTTTTGGGAAGTTTGTGTCGGATTACGAAGCTGGCGCTTCTAATCCGACCTACCTGCTGGTTTTTATTGGATGGCTGTTGACGTCGCGGGTCGGTGTTACCGTAGGTCGGATTAGAGGCGCAGCCTCGTAATCCGACACCTCTCACCGACAACCCTCATCCGCCACTCATCCCGCACCACCCATCCGTCAACACTGACCACAACAATTCATCCGCAATCAGATCTTCATAACCACTGCGTCGCAGTTCAGACTGTACGAGCGTAAACAGTTCGCCAACACTGTCCAATGCCCCATCTTCCAAGTCTTGTCCCAAAACAAAACCAATCTACACAAAAATATTATCGTCCCCGGGAAAAACCCCCGCCTTAACATCTGCAACATACTTCTGCATCGCGCCGGGAATATCCCGGGCTTCCAATAAAAAGTTTTTGGAAAATTTTGGTGGTTGTTCGGTCAGGCCGAGGATGTCATTGATCACCAGAACCTGTGCGTCGGTATCACGGCCAGCGCCGATACCGATGGTGGGGATGGGGATGCTGCGGGTGATGGTTGCTGCCAGCGCGGAGGGAACACATTCCAGCACCAATAAATCCGCACCAGCCTCTGCTAACAATTTCGCATCGGCAAGGATTTTATCGGCATCTTCCTGCGAGCGACCCTGCACACGGAAACCGCCGAATTTATTGACCGACTGCGGTGTTAAACCCAGGTGCGCACACACAGGAATACCACGTTCGGCCAGCATGGATACTGTCTCCGCCAGCCAGGCACCGCCTTCCAGTTTTACCATATGCGCACCTGCCTGCATGATGCGCGCGCAGTTGCGCAGGGCTTCCTCAGGCGTGGCATAGGTCATGAATGGCAGGTCGCCGACGATCAATGATTTTTTATTGCCACGGGCAACCGCTTCCACATGGTAAATCATCTGCTCCATGGTAACGGGGATGGTGCTGTCGTAGCCGAGTACCGTCATCCCCAGTGAGTCCCCGATCAATACGACCTCCACGCCGCACTTCTGGGCCATGGCTGCCATGTGAGCATCGTAGAGCGAGATCACCACAAACTTTTCGTTGTTACTTTTCAATTTATACAGCGTGTTGATGGTGACGGGTTTGATCAGCGCGCTTTGCGTGGTAGGGGTTCCGTAGGGCATAAGTATTATCTCTTGCTGCGGCGCGTGAAATTCACAGCGCGGGTGTCGGGTTGTAATAGTGGCGGCCGCTTTTAATCGTCAGCACATACTCAACCAGCTGCTTGAAGTGATCGCGGTTGCTCGCCAGGTTTAGGTCTTTGGCATTTACGATCAGTAAAGGTGCTCCATCGTAGTAATGGAAGAAATGCGTGTAGGCGTCGTTCAGCGCTTTCAGATAGTCGGTGCTGATGTGCTGTTCGATGGCCACGCCGCGGTGGCGGATTCGCTCGACCAGAACATCAAGCGGGGCCTGCAGATAAATCACCAGATCCGGCCGTGGCGCATTGATGGTCAGACGGTCATAAACCTGCTGGTAGATATTCAGTTCGTCGTCATCCAGTGTGACCTGAGCAAAGAGCTGATCTTTTTCGATAAGGAAGTCGGCTACGCGCACTGGCTCAAAAATATCGTCCTGACGCAGAGACTCCAGTTGATTGGCGCGTTGAAATAAAAAAAACAACTGGGTGGGCAGGGCAGCAGATTTCGGGTTTTGATAGAAGCGTGCGAGGAAGGGGTTTTCTTCCGGTTGCTCCAGCAGCACATCATAGTTAAACAGGCGTGCGATATTTTTGGCGAGGGTGGTTTTGCCAACGCCGATGCAGCCTTCCACCGCAATGTAGCGCGGCAGCTGCATGTTACTCAAATCCAGATGTAACTCATCAAATACGGCTTCCACTGACTGCTCCTGTATTTGTTGTGCGGAAAATCCTGATCAGTTGATAACCTGCAGGCCATCCGCGGATGTCTGCGCTAATAATGCCGCAAGCCGCGTGCCGCAGGGTAACACTAATTGCGGCTCGATGGCGGCGAGCGGATAGAGCACGAAATTGCGCTGGGTCAGATAAGGGTGGGGGACTTGCAGGCGCAGATGATTGATAACCTGGCCGTCGTACAGCAACAGATCCAGATCCAGCGTGCGTGGACCCCAGCGTTCGAGACGCACGCGCTGGTGGGCCTGTTCCAGAGCCTGGAGCTGATCCAGCAGAGTCAAGGGCTCCAGTGACGTCATGATCCGTGCAACGGCATTGATGTAGTCCGGCTGGTCGCCCGGACCTACGGCGGTGCTTTGATAAAGGGGGGAGGTCCCGGTGAGGCGGGTGTCTGGCAGCTGCGCCAGCTCCTCCAGCGCCTGCTCAACCTGCCCCCGGGGATTGTCGAGGTTGCTGCCTAGACCGATAAATGCTGTAACGGCAGGAGAAACGCGGTTCATCTGAATCAGTCACTGGTTGTATTGGGTGGGGTGGCTTCGCCACCTTCGTTACGCGGTTTCCGGGGTGCACGGCGGCGTGGTCTGGGTTTCTTGCCGCCCGCCTGCTTGCCCAGCGCTTTGACCATCTGCTCCCGCTCCTCATCATCGGCACCTTGGAACCGGGTCCACCAGGTGCCCAGTCCATCAAGCGACTCGCCGGCGGCTTCGCGCATCAACAGAAAATCATAGGCGGCGCGGAACCGCGGGTGCTCCAGCAGGCGCAGTGCCCGCAAACCCTGACGCTGGGGTAAACGGTATTGCAGGTCCCAGATTTCGCGCATGGGCATCAGGAAGCGTTTGGGCAGGGACGTATGGCTGAGCTGCTGGCTGATCACGGTTTGGGCCGCCTGCAGATAGGCGGGTGCCGGCGGCATATGCGAGGCCAGGCGGCGCATTTCCGCCTGCAGGGCTGGCCACAGCAGTGCGGCGTAGATAAACGCTGGCGTAACTGTCTTGTCACTGCGAACACGTTTATCGGTGTTCACCATGGTCTGCTCGATCAGTGCAGCCCCCAGAGGATCACCGGCCTCCAGCGCTGCCTCGGTACCGGGGAAGAGGTAGGTGAGCAATTGATATTCACGCATCAGCGTGAAGGTAGCCGTGGCGGAACCGCCGAGGAACAGTTTCAGTACTTCCTCGAACAGGCGGGCGGCGGGAATGTTACGCAGCAGATGGCCCAGCTCGAAGATCGGATCGGCGGTCTTAGGTTCGATGGAGAAGCCCAACTTGGCCGCAAAGCGCACGGCGCGCAACATGCGTACAGGGTCTTCTTTATAGCGGGTGACCGGGTCGCCGATGATCCGGAGCTGGCGTCGCTTCAGGTCTTCAAGTCCGCCGGTGTAGTCATAGACCGCGAAGTCCTGCGCGTTGTAATACAGCGCATTGACGGTGAAGTCGCGGCGCACGGCGTCAGTCTCGATAGTGCCGTAGACGTTGTCGCGCAGCAGCATGCCGTCGGCCGAACGTGCTTCGTCATGGTGACCCCGGAAGGTAGTGACCTCGATGATCTCCCGCCCGATACGAACGTGAACGATCTGGAACCGGCGACCGATAATGCGCGCGCCGCGAAACAGGCGCTTTATTTCTTCCGGCTTGGCATCAGTGGCGACGTCAAAGTCCTTCGGATGTCCGCCCAGCAGCAAATCCCGCACACCGCCGCCAACCAGAAAAGCACTGAAGCCTGCTTCGTGCAGCTGACGCATGATACGCAGCGCCGCTGGACTGACATTCTTGCGCGAAATATTGTGCTGATCTCGGGGAATAATGAGCAGGGAGGGGTGAGTGGATTTGCTCTTGGGAGCAAGATAATTTAACAAGCGTTTAAGCATAGGCACAGCTACATGAAGTGAATTCGTGGGTGCTGGGTTGAAGAATCGTAATCGACATTTTCTTCAGAAGAGCGGTTGATCCAGCGCCCTTGATTATAGATGCGCAGGAGTTTAGCACGGGCGCGGGATGCGGGGAAACGAAGGGTGTTGAGGAAGAGGCCGATCTGAACGGATGAGGTGGTCGTTGTTGTTGGAAGGAGGGCAGTTGCGGGGCGGTGGATTGTGTTCGGCGGGTGAGGGATGTCGGATTACGCTGCGCTAATCCGACCTACGGATGACGTTTGGTCGGGCGGGTGTCGGACTACACCTTCGCCTAACCCGGCTACGATTTCGATATAAGCAGGTAGGTCGGATCAGCAGGTAGGTCGGATTGTCAGGTAGGTCGGATTGTCAGGTAGGTCGGATTAGCCAAAGGCGTAATCCGACATCCAGCCTAACCCGCCCCCCACCCTGATTCGATATCCCCGGCGTTCCGCCTGCCTCACCACATCGTGTTGGCCCCGCTAATGCTCGGCTTCTCTGCCGTTTGGCTATAAGCAAGTAGGTCGGATTAGCGCAGCGTAATCCGACATCCCAGCGTAATCCGACACTCCCGCCAGCTACACCCGCTTACCAAAGGGCAGGTGGGTGAATGGTTTGCCGGTGGAGGTGCTGCAGGCAGCGCGGTGCGACGAAGGGTTTGTAAGGAGGTGAAGAAGGATTATTGCGAGGATGCACCTCATCGCATGGCTATCTTGCAGGCTATTAAATTTGGGGGGCTGTTAAAGCAAAACGGGAAATCTTTCGATTTCCCGCTCGGAGGGCAGCACGACAGAGGTGCCAGTGGCATTCAAATGGGTTGCTTCCATGCCCATATCCAACTTCGCTTGCTATCCCATCCTGTGCCTAGTCAGTATTTCCGCTTTATTGTGTCTTGTTATACTTTTGTCTTCTAGCGCTGGTTTATCTAATTGTTCTTGTTGTTATTAGTAATATCTCTGTTTTTATTATTTGTTGTTGTTATTAGTCAGTTTCCTGTTTTTTTATTGTTTATTGTTGTTATTAAACATTTCAGTTTCTTATTGTTTGTTGTTGTTATGGGTTTGGCATTTTTCTTATTGTTTGTTGTTGTTATGGCTCCGTATAGAGCAGGTCTTGTGCCAATGTTGAATATTCCTTATAAATCAATGGCTTAACTTTTTGGCGGGACTGTATATTCGCTTTGGTTATTTCTATAGGTTACATATTTAAGGGAATGTTGTTACGTTTTTGTGGTCGGGTAACAAAATCGACCCGGTAACAATCTCGTGGCTGGGGGTAACGCGTGTGGCAGGCAAAATGGCGATTTGGCGTTGTTTGTTGCAGGAGTGTCACCGATGAATTCGGTGGAGGGGTTACAGATAAGTCCGGCCAGGTAGGTGGCCGGACTTAATTGAGGGATATTTAAGGAAAGATCGGAAAGGTTATTTCACCACGTTAGCAGTGGATTTATTCCGCGGGATTCCCAGCCGCTGGCGGCGTTCCCACAGGCATTTCCGACTGACACCTAACTTACGCGCCAGCTCCGTTTCGCTCATCGTATCCTGATGCTCCAGTACAAAACGCTGGAAGTAGTCTTCCAGTGATAAATCTTCTGCAGGATCCTGCGGCGTCTTCTGTGGGGTGCGGTTACTGCGGGTTGCGCGGTGTTCGCCGTAGGCAGGCTCATCTTCCTCAACAGCCGTCTGTTCCATATCAATCGACAGGAGGTCGCGGCTGATCTCCTTGTCGTCTTCGCACAGAATCACAGCACGCTGCATTGCATTTTCCAGCTCACGGACGTTGCCTGGCCAGGTATAGGTACTGATGGCCTGGATCGCTTCCGGCGCCAGCCGGAGTAACGGCTTGCCGAACTGGGCGCAGTAACGCTGAAGCAGCGATTCGGCAATGTTGATGATGTCTTTACCGCGCTCGCGCAGCGGCGGCAGTTCCAGCTGAACGACGTTGATCCGGAAATACAGGTCTTCGCGGAATTTGCCTTCTTTAGCCAGCTTGCGCAGGTCGCGGTGCGTGGCGGCAATCAGGCGCACATCTACCTTTCTCGACTCTACCGAACCCAGCGGGCGTACTTCGCCTTCCTGCAGCACCCGCAGCAGCCGTGCCTGGGCTTCCAGCGGCAGCTCACCGATTTCATCCAGGAACAGTGTGCCGCCGTCGGCCGCAGCCACCAGACCCTCGCGAGTGCTGGCTGCACCGGTAAAGGCGCCTTTTTCGTGACCGAAGAGTTCAGATTCAATGAGGGTTTCAGGGATGGCGGCACAGTTCACGGAGATCATCAGGTGGTCTTTGCGCTGGCTTTCTTCATGAAGCGCACGCGCCACCAGCTCTTTACCTGTGCCGGTTTCCCCATGAATAAGGACGGTAGCGGCGGTAGGAGCCACCTTGTGAATGCGGTTATAAAGGTCCTGCATAACATCGCTGGTACCGATCATACCGGCAATGGTGTTACTGGCCGTCTGGGGTGCCACGGCGGCACCGCGATTACCGGCCTTGGCTTTGCCGATAACCCGTTTGACCGCAGTGACCATCTCATCGTGGTCAAATGGCTTGGCGATATAGTCCACCGCGCCCATACGCATGGAATCTACAGCCGAGCGCAGGCTGGCGTAGCTGGTCATGATCAGGACGGGAATGTCGCCGGCGAGCTTGATGAGGTCCGTACCCGGTGCGCCCGGCAGGCGCAGGTCGCTGATGATCAGGTCATAATCCTTCAGTTGGTAACGTGTGGTAGCTTCCTTAACGGAGGGGGCTTCATCAACCTCGTATTGATTGCGCTCCAGCAGCTTGCGCAGCGCGGTACGAATGATGGTTTCGTCTTCAACAATCAGGATTTTGCTCATAGTCTCTGTCGCTCAAGTAAACCGTACCCGGATGAGTGTGGGGCCTTATCCTACATCAAATCGGTAACACTTCCACCGTGAGTGTGTAGGAAATGCACTTTTTGGGTGAAAAAGACACGTTCTTGCAGGGAAACGGGGCGCTTTTCCCGCTTCGCCTGCGTTTCTCACAGTACAGAATCGATATGGCGTGGCAATTTGATGGTGAATCTGGCGCCACGATTGTGCACGGTGTCCGCAGGACTGGTGATATCCAGATAACCGCCATGGTCATCAATGATGCTGTACACCATTGCCAGCCCCAGGCCGGTGCCCTCACCAGGCTCCTTGGTGGTGAAAAAGGGTTCGAAGATCTGTTCGACATGTTCAGGGGCTATGCCCGGGCCTTCATCGGTGACCGAGAAGATGATGCTGTATTCATCTTCGCTGCTGTCCAGGATGACCTGACCCTGCTCGGGGCTGGCGTCCCGGGCGTTCGAGAGCAGGTTGATAAACACCTGGATGATCCGCTGGGTATCTCCAGCCACAATGGCCTTGGGTGCGATGTTGTTGATGAACAGGACCTGGTTCTTGTCCTTTTGCAGGGAGAGCAATTGAATAGCTTCGTTAGCGCAATCGCGGAGGATAACCGCCTGAAAGTCGCTTTTCTTGTTGTGGCCGGTGTGGGAAAACCCGACCAGGGACTGCACGATCCGGCTGACCCGGTCGGTTTGGCTGAGAATCTGGTCCGCAGTTTCCAGAATGTCAGGGTTTTCTGACTCATAGCGCAGGTTCTGCGCCAGACAAGCGATACCGGTGATGGGATTGCCGATCTCGTGAGCAACGCCAGCGGCCAGGCGGCCCACCGAGGCCAGGCGCTCGCTATGGACCAGCTCCTGCTCCAGCAGCTGGGTTTCGGTCACATCTTCGAGCAGGATAACCTGGTCGTAGACCCCCACATTAATGGTCCCTTCAATCGCCGCTTTATGCAGACTGACCCAGTGCGGCCGGCCGTTCAGCTCAATTTCCCGCCGATAGTAATGGGCTTCGCTGCTGTTGCTGAACTCGATCAACAGGCTCCGCCAGGGCTCGGCGATATCATCCAGACGCGAACCTGTAACTTCTTCACCGGGGGTTTCGGTCAGTTCGGCCATCGCCCGATTCCACATCAGAATCTCCATGTCGCGCCCCAGGGAACAGACCGCCATGGGCAGCTCCTCCAGGGTTTTGCGGTGATACAGACGCAGGTTGTTGAGTTCTGCTGCCATTCCGGTGAGGTGGTCACGGTATTCAGACAGACGGCTTTCCATCAGGTTGATATCTACGGTGTCACGGGCTTCTGCCACCTGATACGGCAGGTGGGTGTCCATGATCTCACTGGCGACGTGAATTCCCATCAGGCTCGAAAGGTTACCTTCGATCTGGTCGCGCAGGCGGCGCAACGCGTACGGGCGGCGCTCATTGATACTCAGATTCAGTTCCGCCAGTGCGATATCCACTTCCCGGCTGGCTGTCACCTTGCCCAGAGGCTTGGCGAGGCGCGTCTTGAATTCCAGGGCTGAGTGCACATCCAGCGCCTGACGGACAGGATGGCTGAGCTCATCGGCGGCACACAGATCAGCGCTGTATAGCTCGTCCTCCGTCTGACGCGTAACCAGGGAGATGATGATGAACGTCAGGGTGTTGACGCCGAGGGACAGGAGTGTCACATCGCTCCAGCGCTCGATCCCCACAGGGATGACAACATCAATGAAAGGCAGAGTAAGGGTCTCCAGACGCCAGAGTACCGGCACCAGCAGGCCAGCGGCCCAGATCAGGGTGCCGGCGGCGAGGCCGGCGAGCATGCCGCGCCGGTTGCCCTTGGTCCAGAACATGATGGCGAAGGTGCCCGGCAGGAACTGGAGGGTTTCGATAAACGCCAGCAGTGCGAGGTTAGTGAGGCTGTAGCGGTTATCCAGAATCCAGTAGAACAGGTAACCGCCAAGGAAGATAGCGGCGATCAACATGCGGCGTAACCACAGCAGCTGGCGATAGATGTCATGGCGTGCGCGCAGACGGAAGCTCGGTAACAACCAATGGTTCATCACCATGGTGGCCAGTGCCAGGGTGATGATGATCATCGCACCGGTAGCGGCTGACAGGCCGCCCAGGAACGCCAGCACCGTCAGTCCGGGGGAGTTCAGCAGGATCGGCACACCCAGCGTAAAGTATTGCGCGGGCAGGGGCACCGCCAGTTCAAACCCCGCCCACAGGATGGGGAATACCGGTAGTGCCATCAGCAGCAGAAACAGCGGGAAGGCCCAGGTCACCGTGTGGGAGTTGCGCATCAGCGGGTTTTCCGCCAGTCCCAGATGGAAGATATGGGGCATGGTGACTGCGGTGGCGATGAAGACCAGCAGCAGGGTATGGGCCGAGCCATCGCGGATGGGTGTATGCAGCAGCGCAATGTTTTCAGGATGATCGGCGAGCCATTCGTCGAGACCACCCAGGCCGTCGAAGATGCCGTACACGGCCACCAGCCCCACCGCGCACAGCGCGCAAACCTTGAGCAGCGACTCAAACGCCATGGCGGTAACCAGCCCTCGGTGCTGTTCGCGGTTGGAGCCGAACAGGATGGTAAACAGTGCGAGGATGGCGCAGTAGCACAGGGCCATCAGATCCTTAAAGGTCAGGCCGGTACCCTGCAGGGGCAGCGAAGGGTTACCGCTCACGGTAAGAATATGCATGGTGTCGGCAATCGCCTGAATCTGCAGGGCCATCAGCGGCAGGATGCCGAGCAGCATGCACAGGGTGGTCAAGGCGCCCACGGCGTGACTGTGGTAACGGAACACCAGCAGGTCTGCCAGGGAGTGAACCTGATGGCGTCGCGCCAGCTCGGCGAGGGGGGCCAGTGCAACCGGTGCAAACAGGAATAAGGCTCCGGTTCCCAGATAGTAAGCCAGTGCGCCGTAGCCGTAGGAGAACGCCAGGTCAATCACCCCATAGAAGGCCCAGGCGCTGGCAAAGATACCCAGAGACAGGATGTAGGTGATCGGATGCGACGTGACGGAATCCGGAATCCAGCCGCGCTCGGTGATCCAGGCAATGCCGAACAGGAGCAGGAGGTAACTGATGCCCAGGAGGGCAACGTGGCTTAACTCAAAAGTCATGGTGGTTGATTCTTTTCGTGGTAAATACTTTTCGGGATGAATATCTCAAGGGACTGTGGTGGTCGCCCTGTTGTCAGTCGTGCAGATGGCGACGGCTGATTGAGGGCTTTTTGCGCAACTGGATGACGAAGGCAATGATGATCACCAGAACCCACATGATATAGGGCCGGTACCAGGCGCCTTCAGGGTTAATAATCCAGGTAAACAGGGTGGGCGAAAAAATATAGGCGATAAGCAACAGTAAGATGACAAGGCGTTGATTGGTCATGATGAATTTCCCCGTTGCCGATTCAGTGTGTGCCCGTTCGGGCGGATCAATTGGTTTTGCAGTCGCTGGCTGTGCGATTGTCCGGCTGGAGCAGGCGCATGTCCCAGTGCTGCTTGCCCCATGCCAATACGTCGGCCGCGCTGGCATTTTCTAATGTCGGTGGTGGATTCTGCCCTAAAAACTCCAGCGCGTGCCATAGATTGTTGCCCGCCCGGCTATCGTCCAGCGGCGGAGCCAGGTTTTGCTTGCTGAGCTTCTGTCCGCAATGGTTGAGAACCAGGGGGACGTGGCCGAACTCAGGTAGCTTTCTTCCCAAGGTAGCTTCCGATGGAACTCCCGGCGAGGATTCAGCTTGGACTCCCAGCAGGCGGAACAGAAAAATCTGGCGGGCGGTAACCTCCAGCAGATCCTGCCCGCGGATGATGTGGGTTACCTGCTGGGCAATATCGTCGGTGACCACTGCCAGTTGATAGGCAAACAGGTGGTCCTTGCGCTTGAGGATCTGATCCCCGGCTTTAAGGCGCAGATCCTGCCGCTGTTCCCCCTGAATCAGGTCCTTAAAAAACACCACCTCGTCCAGCGCTGCATAGGGTTGCGGTAAGTCGTACAGTTTCAGTCGCCATGCATGGGGGCGGGAGAGGTCGATGTTCCTGCGCCGGCAACGGCCATTGTAAATTCCCCCCATGGCCTGGAGATCCTGGCGAGTACAGTCACAGGCATAGAGCAGACCTTCGCGGCGCAGTGCTGAGAGCACCTCGTCATAGGCGTCCAGTCGCTGGCTTTGGTAGAGCACCGGCCCGTCCCAGTGCAGTTGGTGCGCCTCCAGGCAGCGCAGGATGGCGTCGGCTGCACCCGCCTGTTCACGGGGCGGATCGAGATCCTCCATGCGCACCAGCCACAGCCCCTGATGTGCATGGGCATGCAGGTAGCTTGCCAGCGCGCTGACCAGCGATCCGAAGTGCAGAGGGCCGGTAGGCGAAGGCGCGAAGCGTCCGACATAGGTGATGGCGGTGTCGATGGGTGTGACGGGAGCCAGGGCGGCGAGTGATCTGATCATAGGCCGGAAAGCAGAAGGGAGCCCGCAGGCTCCCTTTTTTGCTGATTTGTTTTCTCTTCAGTATTTCTATACTGGCGTTATTACTTATTTTAAGACTGCGGTATCAACCGCCGATTTGCTTCTCTTTGATTTCGTCCAGGGTTTTGCAGTCTACACAGAGAGTGGCGGTAGGCCGCGCTTCCAGACGACGAATGCCAATCTCGACGCCGCAGGCATTACAGAAGCCATAGTCGTCGTTTTCGATCAGTTCCATGGTGCTGTCGATCTTCTTGATCAGTTTGCGCTCGCGATCACGAGTGCGCAGCTCCAGGCTGAACTCTTCTTCCTGGCTTGCACGGTCGGCAGGGTCAGGAAAGTTAGCTGCTTCATCTTTCATGTGGCTCATGGTGCGATCCACTTCTTCCATGAGTTCCATCTTCCAGTTCAGCAGCAGCTGTTTGAAGTGCTCCTTCTGATTAGCATTCATGTATTCCTCGCCTTTCTTCTCCTTGTAAGGCACAAAGGGACGCAGAGCGAAGGTTTCGGTATTCGTTGAACTTTTCGGCATGATTTGGGCGCCTCGTCTAACTTCTACAATCCAGCAGATATACGGCACTGGTGCCGCCTCAAGCCTGATGCTGCCAGACGGGCGGTATTGATGCAAAACCATCCGGGGCAGCACTCAGAATTTAAGGGGAGGCAAGCTACCAGATAACAATAGCTGGTGCCAGCACTTTTTAAATACCCCTTAAAAGATAGAACATAACGGACAATTGACCACCAGACGGCTCGTTTTGTTGCAATTTTGAGACATTATCGACTATCGGGGCCGGAGGGCCAGGAGGGGGAAATTGGCGATTCGAAAGAAGGGAAATGCGGTGGTATGCTTCCCGACTTGATAGTTACCGGAGAACACGTGAGTTATGTCGTCATCGACCCAGCCCGCATTGCCGCCCTGGCAGGCAGCGGAACTGCTCAAACGCTATAAACGATTTATGGTGGATGTCCGCCTTGCCGATGGCCATGTCATCACCTTGCACTGCCCCAACACCGGCTCCATGCGCAACTGCGTCCTGCCCTCCACTCCCTGCTGGTACTCCACCTCGGATAACCCAAAACGTAAATATGCCCATACGCTGGAAGTAGTGACTACCCCCGGAGGCCACCTCGCGGGCGTAAATACCGGCCGGGCAAACAGTCTCGTGCAGCTCGCCATTGCCGCTGGGATTATTGAGGAGCTGGTGGGCTATACCTCCGTCAGAAGGGAAGTGGTATATGGCGAGGAAAAGTCACGCATCGACTTTTTGCTGGAGGGCGCTGCCCACGATCCCCGCCCCTGTTATGTCGAAGTCAAAAGCGTAACCCTCATGGAGGCGCCGGGGCAGGGGCTGTTTCCCGACGCCATCAGCGACCGGGGCAGCAAGCACCTGCGCGAGCTGATGGCGATGGTGCAACAGGGCTATCGCGCCGTTTTACTCTTCTGCGTCCAGCACACTGGCATTGAATGGGTCGAACCCGCCGATGGCATCGACCCGGTCTATGGTAAATACCTGCGCGAAGCGGTGGCCATGGGAGTGGAGGTGCTGGCTTATCAGGCGAGCATCAATCCGACTCAGGGCGACATTACGCTGACCCGAAAGATACCGGTCCGAATTCAGTGAATACAAAAGGCAGTCATGGGATTGCTGCCAGATAACCATGGGCGCGGAGGTAATTAATGATTACCTCCGCGCAGGCTTGCTGCACTTCGTCGCGCATCGCGCGCAGTGGGGAGATGGTTGCACTCAACACCATCAATCCTGCCTCAGTAAATAGTTTGGCGGCTGCGCCGATACGCCGAATATTCTCCTTCCTGGCTATGTCGAGCATTCTGTCTTGGTTCGTTGCTTTGTATGCTGCACTTAAAAGGTGCATAAGCTCCGTTAAATGAATGGCCTCTGATAAGTGGCGGCACTTGGGGTGGTGAGTAGCCAAGCGTTGTTTCTCGGTCCAGCGCCTTATGACGCTATTTTTTTGTATTTTTAGGAATCTATTCTACCTTTACGTTCAGCGCCATTACTGTGTTTGTAAAAGGGTATTGCCAGCGCGCACATACGAACATTATGGGCATCATAAAAATCAGTGACGAACTGCATGAAGACCTCCGCGAGGCCAGTCGCGCCATGGCGCGCTCGATCAACGCGCAGGCGGAGTATTGGATGCGGATTGGCATGCTGGCGGAGCTTTATCCTTCGCTGAATTACCAACAGCTGACCCGGCGGCTGCTGAAAGCCGGCAACACCCCACTGCTGGAGCTGGTAGATGAACTCGATCAGGATTAAAGACGCCGAAGATCTTGCCAAGATGCGGATCGCCGGCCAGCTGCTCGCACGGGTATTTGTGATGCTGGATGATGTTGTCCGCGAAGGTGTTACCACCATGGAGATCAATCAGCGCGTGGAGGACTACATCGTCAACGACCTCCAGGCACGCCCCGCCAGCAAAGGACAGTACGATTATCCGTATGTCCTCAACTGCTCCGTGAATGAGGTGGTTTGTCACGGGATGCCCAAGGCGAGTGAAAAGCTGAGGTCCGGCAGCATCGTGAACCTGGACATCACACTGGAGAAAAACGGCTTTATTGCTGACTCCAGCAAAATGTACATGATTGGCGAGGTATCACCGGTAGCGAGGCGTCTGGTCAAGACCACTTACGAGGCCATGTGGGCCGGCATCAGGCAGGTCCGGCCGGGCGCCCGTCTGGGTGATATCGGGCATACCATCCAGCGTCATGCTGAGTCGGCGGGTTACAGTGTGGTGCGGGAGTACTGCGGACATGGCATTGGCCGGCAGATGCATGAAGAGCCCCAGGTGCTGCACTACGGCAAAGCCGGTACTGGCGTTACCCTGACCGAAGGGATGGTGTTCACCATTGAGCCGATGATCAACCAGGGCGACCACCGTGTTAAAACCCTGAAGGATGGCTGGACGGTGGTTACCCGGGATAAAAAGCTCTCGGCGCAGTGGGAGCATACCGTGGCGGTGACGAGAGATGGTTTTGAGGTGCTGACGCTACGACCAGAGGAGCAGCGGATCCATTAGCCGATAGCGCAGGCGGGACGGCTACCGGCTTTCCCTATTAAGCCGCAGAAGCAGGCGGTGCAGGAGGTACTGGCGGAGCTGGAGGCACGGGCTTGCGGACAGCGGGTTTTACACCGACCTTACGCACCTTGTTACCGTCCATCTCCACAATGGTCCACACCATTCCATTCCATTCGGCGTGATCTCCTACTACCGGCTTGCCACCAGTCATCTGGGTCATGAGAGAACCGAGCGTCCGCTGTCCGTCCAACTCTCCCAGACTAAAAGCGTACAGGGTGGCCAGATCCTGCAGCTCTGCGTCAGCTTCCAGGATAAAGTCGCCGAAGAAACTCATGTCGAGGTTGCGCTGGGGCGCTTCGCTGAATAATTTGCCCAATGAGGGCAGGTCGTATTCGTGCCCCATCACACAGAGAATATCCCCTGCCATCAGACGCGTACTCCCGGAAGGATGGAGCAACTCCTGATTGCGAAACAGCGCAGCGATCCGCGTATTTTCGGGCATTTGTAATTCACGCAGCTCCGCTCCGATGAACCATTTATCTGCACCGAGCTTGTAAATAAACATCTCCCATTGGCTTGTAAGATGGATCTCCAGGCCGGCCCTTAAAAAAGGCATGGGGATGGAAGGCACTACCACATTAGCTTTGCGGGCAGCAAAGGTCAGAGTGGTGCCCTGCAGTAACAGCGACACCAGCACGATAAAGAAAGCAACATTGAAGAACAGCTGAGCATTTTCTAGGCCGGCCATCATCGGAAACACGGCGAGAATCACCGGAACTGCACCGCGTAATCCGACCCATGAAATAAACGTGCGCTCCCGCCAGTTGAAATTCCGAAACGGCAGTAGACCGATGAGGACCGACAGGGGGCGAGCAAACAGGATCATCCATAACGCCAGCGCCAGAGCTGGCAGGGCGATGGGAAGCAACTGGCTGGGCGTCAGCAACAGGCCAAGCACCAGGAACATCCCGATCTGGCTGAGCCATGCCATGCCGTCGAACATGTGCAGGATGCCGTAGCGATTGCGGATCGGGCGATTGCCCAACAATAACCCGCACAGGTAGGCAGAGAGGATACCGCTGCCGCCCACGGCGGTGGCAACGGCATAGATGATCAGTCCGCCGCTGACGGCCAGCAGCGGGTAAAGGCCAGTAGCCAGCTGGACGCGGTTGATGATCTGCAGTAACAGCCAGCCGCCCACCAGGCCCAGCAGGATACCAAGGCCGAACTGCTGTACCAGCTGTACCAGGAACCCCACGCTGAATTCACTTTGACCGGCAGCAATCATGTCAATCAGGGCGATGGTCAGGAACATCGCCATTGGATCGTTGCTACCGGATTCGATCTCCAGGGTCGCACTGACCCGTTCGTTCAAGCCACGACCGCCAAGCAGCGAAAAGACCGCCGCCGCATCCGTTGATCCAACGATGGCCCCGATCAGCAGGCCTTGAATGAGATCCAGATTAAACAGCCATGCAGCCAGGACACCGGTGAGTCCTGCAGTGATGACTACCCCCAGGGTCGCGAGCGACAGGGCTGGCCAGAGTGCCACGCGGAAGGTGGCCGCGCGGGTGCGCATGCCGCCATCAAGCAGGATGATGGCCAGTGCCAGGTTGCTCACCAGATAGGCAAGCGGATAGTTATTGAAGACGATACCACCGACACCGTCCACGCCGGCAACCATCCCCACACCGAGGAAGATCACCAGAATGGGAATGCCCAGGCGCGATGAGAGCGAACTAACAAGGATGCTGGCGGCAACCAGGATGGCTCCAATAAGAAGAATGGTGTTGATAGTACTCGCGTCCAAAATAAACCGGTTCCTGAGGATTGTTGATAAGACAGGCAAATCGCATGCCAGCGGATTTTAACCTGAGCTGGTGGCTCACTGTCAAAATTAGATTTTCTTAAGTCTGCACCTGCTCGTCCCGATTTATTCACATTTACCTGTCAATCTACCGACACAAACTCCTGAATCACAATAATAGCGGGCGACTTATGTTGGACCTCGGATGGGCAGAACTGATGTTTCTCGCCGTGTTGGCACTGGTGGTGGTTGGACCGCAGGACTTGCCGAAGCTAGCTCGTGCCCTGGGCAAGCTGTGGGGGCGACTGCAACACTTCTATCGCGACTCCCTGGTTCAGCTTCACAAGCTGGAAACCGAGATGGATCTGGCCTCGAAACCCGACCAGCGTAATCAGCCCTCCTACTATGATCTATTGCCCGAACATGTGCGGCAGGCTATGGAACAGGCCGAGCCGCGAGGCTGCCCATAACCAGCGAGTACAGGCGATGTACGAACATGCGAGGCCGGCGAATGATCTACACCGGTTTGCATGAAGCATTTCTGACTTACCTGAAGCTTTCATTTTTTGCAGCGTTATTTTCTCATGACGATATGACTACGGCTTCTGGCAAGGCAGCATTAAGCTGCCAGCTCCAGAATACGGCGGGAGGCATCCGGGGTTATGTCTCCGTGCTCGCCGAGTTGGATCAGGTTGTGTTTCTGCAGCTGTTCCACAATGGCATCAATGGCAGAGGTTTCGATCGCATAATCGCGCAGGCGGGTTGGAGTGCCCATCTGCTCAAAGAAATGTCGCGTTGCCTCAATGGCTGCATCAATCAACT
Source organism: uncultured Cellvibrio sp. (assembly GCA_937958105.1). Classification (GTDB taxonomy): domain Bacteria; phylum Pseudomonadota; class Gammaproteobacteria; order Pseudomonadales; family Cellvibrionaceae; genus Cellvibrio. Next base: position 101,266 of record CALFXJ010000055.1, on the reverse strand, counting down.
GATCTTCATCGCTGTGTTGCAGGTTCCAGATCCGGCGGCCGTACTGCAGTAACTTGCCGCGTTTTTGCTGGCGCTGGTGCTGCATGACAGCCGGCAGAACAATGGCCAGCGTCTGCGCGTGATCAAGACCGTGCAGCGCCGTGATCTCATGGCCGATCATATGTGTCGCCCAGTCCTGAGGTACGCCAACACCGATTAAGCCATTCAAAGCCATGGTGGCTGCCCACATGACATTGGCGCGGACAGCGTAATTGGTTGGTTCCTGCAGTGAACGAGGCCCTTCTTCAATCAGTGTCAGCAATAGACCTTCAGCAAAGCGATCCTGCACTTTCGCATCCACCGGGAAGGTCAGGTATTGCTCCATGATGTGCACAAACGCGTCCACAACACCGTTGGCCATCTGGCGAGGCGGCAGGCTGTACGTGGTAGTAGGGTCGAGGATGGCGAACTGTGGATAAACCAATGGGCTGCCAAAGCTCAGCTTTTCTTTGGTACTGGCGCGGGTGACGACGGAGTTGCCGTTACTCTCGGTGCCGGTTGCTGGCAGAGTCAGGACGCACCCCAGAGGCAGGGCTGATTTAATCGGCGCATGCTTGGCAAGGATGTCCCAGGGTTCACCATCAAAGTTGACGGCGGCGGCAATAAACTTGGTACCGTCGATCACGCTGCCGCCACCGACGGCGAGCAGGAAGTCGATGTGATTTTCTTTAACGGTGGCGGCGGCGCGCATCAACGTCTCATATTGCGGGTTGGGCTCAATGCCGCCGAATTCAAACAGTGGCCGGTCCTTCAGTGCTGCAATTACCTGATCGTAAACGCCGTTCTTTTTGATGGAACCGCCGCCGTAGGTGAACAAGATCCGCGCATCGGCGGGTACCAGGCTGGCGAGCTGGCTGATCTGGTTTTCGCCAAAGACAATGCGGGTGGGGTTATGAAACGTAAAATTCTGCATAGGGATAACCTCTTGGAAAATCATCAGCCATGCCAGCGGGCACGGGTTGTTGACAGAAGAATAAGATGTTCGTCCGGCTCATGAAGGAAGGACTCGAAGCTACACAATCAAGTTCACGTAACCATCCACAATCTCAAAGGACAGGGGTATCAGTGCCTGCCCGCTGCAAGGTCCGGCCACACACAAACCGGTTTCGATAACAAAGAGTGCGCCGTGATTGGCGCACTGAATCATGGATTGGCTGGAGTCGAGAAACTGATCTGCTACCCATTCAAGGGTGATGCCAATATGGGGGCAGCGATTGCGGTAGACATAGATATTGTTGCGCTGCCGTACCACAAAGACATTGTCACCATTGATCGTAAAACCTTTGCTGCCCGGATCAGGCAGCGCATCAAGATGACACAGGCGATGGTACTGCACCATTATTCGCGCGGTGCTGCCAGCGTTAATTTGCGTTCCAGCATCTTGCCGTTGCGAACGATCTGAACATTAATCCGGTCGCCGGGCTTGTGATTCTCCAGCACGCTCATCAGATGATCCTGATTCGGTGTCGGCTTCTTATTGATCCCGACGATGACGTCGCCCAGCTGAATCTGCCCCCACGCATTCCGGGAAGCGCCTTCCAGCCCGGCTTTGGCTGCCGGGGAATTGGCTTCGACGCGCAGGATGGGCACGCCCTGAATGCCGCTCTGGTGAGCCCAATGATCCGGCGCCAGTGCCACACCAATCACCGGGCGCACAATGCGACCGTGGGCGATCAGCTGCGGTACCACTTCTTTTACGGTGTTTACCGGAATGGCAAAACCGATACCTGCACTGGCTCCGCTGGGGCTGTAGATCATGGTGTTGACGCCTACCAGTTCACCCCGGGAATTAAGCAGCGGACCGCCGGAATTGCCGGGGTTGATTGCCGCATCGGTCTGGATCACATTGGAAATGGTGCGCTGATTGGGTGACTGTATCTCGCGTCCCAGCGCACTGACTACGCCGGTGGTCAGGGTCGCATCCAGGCCAAAGGGATTGCCGATGGCAAGTACTTTGCGCCCAACGGACAGTTTGCTGGAGTCGCCCAGGGGCAGGGCGGTGAGATGTTTTCTCGGCGCTTCAATCTTAAGCACCGCCAGATCCCGCTCTGGGGCCAGGCCTACAATTTCAGCTGGCCAGGTACTTTGGTCCTGCAGGGTGATCATGACCTTGCGCGCCCCGTCTACCACATGGAAGTTGGTGACGATATAACCGCTCTCATCCCACACGAAACCCGTACCGCTGCCGCGGGGCACTTCCAGCAGACTCAGAGAACGCGGATCGCGAACCAGCTGCTGATTGGTCACGAACACCACGCTCGGCCGCGCTTTTTCAAACACCTGGATGGTGTTGCGCTCATCATCAGTGGCGAAGTCGGCCCGGGCGCTGGCAGCTGCCACGCCTCCGATCAGCAGAGTGAGCAGTAACCAGCGCATTATTTTCATGCAGTCCTCCCGGAGTGGTGATGAGATAGGGCGAAAGGCCGCCGGTATCAGACCTGGCGGCTCAGAGCTTCGATACGTTCTTCCAGTGGCGGATGGCTGGCAAAGAGGCGACCAAACTGCTGTTTGAAGCCGCCGCTGATGCCGAACGCCTTAAGGCCATCGGCCATGGGGTTTTCAGCACCAGCCCGAACCTCTGCCTGCAGGCGCTGCAGCGCCCGGATCATGGCGCCGCGTCCGGCCAGATGCGCACCGGCAGCATCCGCTCGGTATTCACGATAACGGGAGAAGGCCATCACAATCATGGAAGCCAGGATGCCCAACACCATTTCGGCAATAAACGTCGTGACGTAAAAACCGATGCCGTGTCCATGCTCGTTTTTAAGGATAGCGCGATCGACGGTGTGACCGATGATCCGCGCAAAGAACATGACAAAAGTGTTAACCACTCCCTGAATCAAGGTCAGGGTAATCATATCGCCATTGGCAACGTGGCCCACTTCATGGGCAAGCACAGCCCGCACTTCGTCGCGCTCGAAGCGTTGGAGCATGCCCAGGCTGACGGCTACCAGTGCCGCATTGCGGTTCCAACCCGTAGCAAAAGCGTTAGCTTCCCGCGCGGGAAAGATGCCGATCTCCGGCGTCTTGATTCCCGCCTTCTGTGACAGCTCGGCAACAGTATCCACCAGCCATTGCTCATCCGGCGTCCGTGGACGCTCGATCAGCTGTACACCCATGCTTTTTTTGGCAATGAATTTGGACAGGAACAATGAAATGAAAGAACCGGTAAAACCGAAAACGGCGCAGAAGATCAACAGTGTCTGCAAGTCCAGGCTACCGGTTTGATCCAGATAGCGCCCTACACCCAGCAAACTGAGGGTGATGCTGGCCACCGCGATGACAGCGATGTTAGTCAACAAAAAAAGGCCGATGCGTAACACAATAGTTCTCCTGTGTGAATTAACTGGGCCTGAGACAAGCTCGGCAGGACCGAATATGCGTGCGCCGGGGAGAAATTTCAATGTGCGGCACGGGGTGCCAGAGGAAAGAAAGGTAAAGAAAAATGGCCACTCAATGAGTGGCCCAAGCAACCGTGGTTAGCCGAGAGTCCAGGAGCCGGGCGGCTCCACACTCCCAAGGAGAAGATCCGGCGACCAGCTTGCAGGGAGATCGCCTTCACGACTGTCACACAGGAGGATCTGTGCAGCAGCTGTGAAAACAATAACCATTCTCATTTGGGTGGTCAAGCAATTTTTTATGAAAAAGTCATAATCCTCAAGAAGTTATATTCCGACGCCAAGTGCTCACGATTTAAAAACGTCGCTCTGTCAGCGCCAGCAGCTGGCTGTTGAGCTGGTTGATCTTGGCTGCCATTTCTTCGATCAGGCCAACACAGATCTGAGGCTGGTGATCGATCAGGTCGATAAATTCTTCTTTGCGCACCGCCAGCACCGTGCAGTCACTGGTGGCAATGACCGAGGCAATGCGTCGCTGGCGAGTGAATACAGCCAGCGCACCAAAGATTTCCCCGGCATGGACTTCACCGACTTTTACGTCATCGCACACGGCATCGGCGCTGCCTTCCAAGAGGGTATAAACCTTGTCCGCAAGGGTGCCCTGCTGGATGATGGTCTCGCCGGCGCGGTAGTACAGGAAGCCGGCAGCCGGCTGAAACTCCTCTCGAATCTCTTGAGCGAGCGCCTGCTGATAAAAGCTCAACTGACACAGCAGGTAGTAGGCCCAATGCTTCTGCAGCTGTGGATCACCATTGACCTGATCAACCAGCGCATCGCGATCATAAGGAACCAGAACCACGGGCGCGGTACAGGTGAACTGGCCATCCGGCAGAGCCAGTGACCGGGGCAGGCCGATCAGATCGCCTTGCTCAAAGTAGGTGATGACCTTGCCGTGAACCCGATATTCCACCTCGCCCTCAGCGATATACAGCAGTACCCTGGAAGGGCGACCGACGAACAGGTCGGTGGACCTCTCCTCCTTTACCGGCTCGCCGGTCGGTGAAAGCGGGGCGAGCAGGATCTCGGTCAGGCCTCGCAGTTTGACGGCGAGATCGGTAATGGTGTCTGATTGCTTATTGGGTAGATGCATGAATCCCTCGATTGGCCACAACAACGTCAGTTGAACAAACTTCATTGTAGCTTGTTCAGGACGAATGTCGGCGCAATCTACTGACTGTGCAACGGTGATTGCACAGTCGGGATACTGCAGCGTCAGGCTTCGCTCAGGCTTTCCTGTTCTGCTTCCGCTACCAGCTGGGTTTTCATCTCCGGCGGCAGGTCATTCCAATGAACATCCATAAGTGCGCCCTGCAAGGCGTAGAGCATCACTTTGGATACATTGATGTGCCGTGCCTTGATGCGGCGATAAGCCTCAACAGCACCGACTCGACGAAGATCCGCGTAGGTATTTATTCCGATAGCGTGAAGGATATTAACGGACGCCATACCCAGATTTTTCAACTGGAGTAATTCACTATGACTGATAGCCATACAAGACACGCTCCACTTATTATTTATCATTATTTTTTTGATGGCCGGGGAACAATTTCCATTTATAGCCACGCGTTATATTACATGCTTAAAAACATTGCGCAACTCTTAAGCCGAAAGACCTGATTGAGTTTCGAAGACTTTTCAAAAAAGTGGCGCAGAAAATATTTTATTGATGAATTAAAACTCCCTGAATGAACAAAAAGCAGAATGAAAAGATTAATGTCCGTGCGTTGTGTGGGATCGAAAATCACAAATTGACGGATATTCCACAGTTACACTGTCGATTGCATCGCGCTGTGGTTAAGCCGCTGCTTGCGCTCCGCGATGCTGCGCATGCAGCCGGTTTTGATTTGCGGGTAGCGAGCAGTTATCGAAGTTTTGATCGCCAGCTGCATATATGGAACGCTAAGGTTCGCGGAGAGCGGCCGGTGCTGGATGATCGCGGTCTACCGTTGGATATCAGCGATTTATCGGAGCGGGAGCTGGTATTTGCGATATTGCGCTGGTCTGCCTTGCCGGGTGCATCGCGTCATCACTGGGGGACGGATCTTGATGTTTACGATTCCTCTCTCATCAGTGAAGATTACGTTGTCCAGCTTACGGTGGCGGAAACGCTCGGTGATGGACCTTTCGCACCTTTCCATCAATGGCTGGATAAAAAACTCGAAGAAGACGATACAGGATTTTACCGACCTTACGCTCAGGACCGCGGTGGCGTCGCCCCCGAGCCCTGGCATTTGAGCTATGCGCCCATCGCGGCACAATATGTCCAACAGCTCACAGAAGCAGTATTACGTGAACAAATCGAAGCGAGCGAAATACTTTTGAAGCAGGCCATCCTTGATCATCTTCCAGAAATTTATCAGCGTTTTGTCTGCGCAGATTAAAAAGAGAAGGTATTTCACTGGGTCATAATGCCTGCGCAATAAAAAATATTCACGGAGCTAAACGATTGAACGAAATAAAGATTGGCGCTGCGCAACCCCGCACGTCCCGTGCGGGAATATTCAGCTGGATGTTGTTTGACTGGGCGGCGCAACCTTTTTTTACCGTCATAATTACCTTTATATTCGGCCCCTACTTTGTTGCGCGCCTCGCCGAGGATGCTGCCACCGGCCAGGCTGCGTGGGGCTACACCATTACCATCTCGGGAATCATCGTTGCGCTGCTTGCTCCAGTGCTGGGCTCGATTGCCGACGCAACCGGAACGCGTAAACCCTGGATTGTGGTTTTTGCGGTAGTCAAAATTATCGCACTGATGTTGCTGTGGTGGGCGAGCCCCGGTTCGGATTTATGGTTGCCGGCCTTGTGTATTGTCCTGGCAACCGTCGCAGCAGAATTCTCCATCATCTTCAATGACTCCATGATGCCGCGACTGGTATCTGAAGCAGAGATCGGTCGTGTTTCAAATCTGGGCTGGGGGTTGGGGTATGTTGGCGGCCTGGTTGTCCTGTTTGTTGTTCTGCTGTTTTTATCGGGAAATCCCGCCGATGGAAAAACATTGCTGGGTAATACGCCCTGGTTTGGTCTTGACCCGGAACAAGGCGAGGATGCACGAATCACGGGGCCTTTTTCCGCGCTCTGGTATCTGATTTTTATCCTGCCGATGTTTTTATTTACTCCGGATGGTGGAAAAGGCCTGCCGCTGGTAAATGCAGTAAGTACCGGATTGCGCGATTTAAAAAACACCTTGTTTGAGCTGAAACAGCGAGCGGGTGTGCTGCGCTTTTTTATTGCGCGAATGATTTATCAGGATGGTGTTAACGGACTGCTGGCTCTCGGTGGAACTTTTGCCGCGGGTATGTTCGGTTGGCAAACCATGGAGATGGGCATTTATGGCATTTTGCTGCTCGTGGTGGCGATCGGCGGCTGTCTGGCGGCAAGCTGGCTGGACGCACATATGGGCTCAAAGCGGTTGGTGCTGCTGAGTCTCGTTTGTCTGGTAACCGCTTGTGTGGGAACAATCTCCACCGGGCCGGGCTTTACCCTGTTCGGACTGATACCCTTGTCGGAGGTGGATTCAGGCGGAGCGTTTGGCACGGCGGCGGAAAAGGCCTATATTTTATTCGGGCTGTTAATTGGTATTGCGTTCGGGCCGGTGCAGGCTTCATCCCGCTCCTATCTGGCGCGCAGCGTGATGCCTGATGAAGCTGGACGGTACTTCGGCATCTATGCGCTTTCCGGGCGGGTCACCTCGTTTCTTGCACCCATGTCGGTGGCTACCCTGACGTTGTACACAGGTTCGGCGCGTATCGGTATGAGTGCACTGATTGTGTTTTTGCTGGTGGGAATGCTGATGCTGTGGGTGACTCCCTATCCGGCCAGCCGTCCGTTGAAGCAATAATTGTTATCTGTGTGGAATTAACCTCGCAGAGTTTTTGAGCAAGAGAGCTATGATTGATACTGACCGCCTGCAATCTGCGCCTGTCCGCGATATCTGGCAGCTGATTCGCAACGAAGCGGCTGAGGCCAGCGCGCGCGAGCCTGTGCTGGCAAGTTTTTATCACGCTACGATTCTCAATCACCCTTCTTTTGCTGCGGCAATCAGCTATCACCTCGCTAACAAGCTCGACAGCCAGGCGATGCCGGCGATGATGATACGTGAAGTATTCGAAACGGCGCTGGCCAGTGATCCCGATATCGAACAGGCCATGCTTGCTGATATCTGTGCTCACCGACAGCGTGACCCTGCCTGCGATCAATTCTCCATGCCGTTCCTGTTCTTCAAGGGTTATCACGCGCTGCAGTCATACCGTATTGGTCACTGGTTATGGCGGCGGGAACGCCAGTGCCTGGCACTTTATCTGCAGAACCAGATTTCGCAGGTATTTGATGTGGATATTCATCCGGCCGCGGTCATTGGTCGGGGCGTGATGATCGATCATGCAACCGGTGTGGTCATGGGCGAGACGGTGGTGGTGGAAGATAATGTATCGCTCTTACATGGCGTGACTCTGGGGGGTAGCGGGTGCACAAGTGGTGATCGTCATCCGAAGGTGCGACGCGGGGTGCTGATTGGTGTCGGGGCCAAGATTCTCGGCAATATTGAAATCGGCGAAGGGGCCAAGATCGGGGCTGGCAGCGTGGTATTGGAGCCTGTAATGCCACATACCACGGTAGCCGGGGTGCCGGCACAGGTGGTGGGGCGTCCAAAGGTAAAAGAGCCGGCCCTGGATATGGATCATCATCTTAATGATGACGTGACCGGTGATCAGCCCGCCTGATGGCAGGCAGGCTCAGGCCTGCGCGCTGCGCTGCTGACTGACAAAACTGATTTCGACTTCATCGTCATCCTGGCCATGCATCAGCCACTTGAGTACCGCAACGCGGCTTTTCAGCATGCCCTTATAGGTTTCAAGCACGATTTTGTTGGGACGGGGGTGTTGTTCCATGCTGCTGATCCGGCCCGTCAGGAAGGCAATGTCCTGTTCGACCTTGATGCGTACCGCGGAGGTGTCAGTGAGCTGGCCGATGGCCATAAAGGAGTCTTCGGTAGCTGTACTCATGGTTCCATCCTCGCAGTGATTAGCTGCTGCAAATACAATAAAAAATTGCGGCTGTTGTGGAAAAGCCGAAGCCTGTTATATGAATTCGGGATTGCATAGCCCCGGAAGGCCGGGGTGAGGGTCCCGCAAGTATGGATTCAGTTAGTGACCGCTGCCAGGCAGAAATCAGAATGTTTTGTAACAAACAGAAAAATTATTATCACTAAATCTGAAAGGGTGGATGAGCTGCATGTCAGCCTCGGTGGCTGCAGGTGCTATTCTCTCTCAATGCATAAAATAAGTGGGTAAAAAGATTATGGATGCGCGGGAATTTGACATTATCTTTCGTGGCGACATCGTCCTTGGGCATCAGCTTAAGGACGTCAAGCAGCGCTTACAGCAGCTTTTTAAAGTCGACGCCATCAGAGTCGATGCGCTTTTTACGGGTCGGCCTGTTCCGCTTAAGCGGGGCCTGGATGAGGCCACGGCTGATAAATATCGCGCAGTGCTGCTAAAGGCCGGGGCGCAGGTCGAAGTCTGTCCGTCAACGGGTTCGACTCCGCGTACGACTCCGCCTGCGGCAGCTCGACCGGCGGGCTGGAGTCTGGCTCCTGTGGGAGCCTACCTGCTCACTGCAACGGAGCGGCCACGCGTTAATCCAGTAATGATCGATACCGACAGGATCAGCCTGCGCCCGGTGGGAGGCAATTTATTAGACGCCGAAGAGGTGCAGCCCGTAGCGCCGGCTCTGGTTGCGGCACCCGACTTCGATGTGGCGGAGGTGGGGGCGGATCTGGTCCGGCCCGAAGAAAAGCAAGAACTGCCAGTTGTGGAAATTGAACCTGAGGATTGGGGGCTGGCTGAGGCGGGGGCGGACTTGCTGACAGCGGAAGAGCGCCCGACGATTCCCGACGCGGTAGTGTCCATTGGTGAATATGGATTGGCTCCTGTCGGCAGTGATCTGGGACAGATAAAGCCGCAGGTCAAACCGCTGGAACCGGACGTCAGTCATATTCGTCTGGCTGAATCCTGAAGTTTTTATTGTATGTCTGTTTGTTGTATGTAAAAGGAATCTTCGGATTCCTTTTTTTATTGCTCCTCTCGCTACCTGTCAAATTTTCCGACGTGTTATTGCTTGTACTTTTCTATTTTTTGTAATTCGTTTAACGTAATTCAAAAATAATTCCTACAGTAATTTTTTTGTTTAAAAGTGTCGATAAATTTTCCACTTTTTTCTGGCATAAGCTGGTTGAAAAGTCTGGTGGAATGTAAAGTTCTAACAGAAGGTTCACAGTCCCGAAAAAAGGACTTTTATGCCAATGGCAGGTCTTTTATACTGCCCGCGCTTTAGTTAATGATTACGGGTGATAGCTGTCTGGTCCGGAATTTATTCAGGCATGTATCGCTCGGCGAATAACAGTCAAACAGTCAGGGAAACGTCTTATGTACGCCGAAAAAGTGCGTGAAATTTTAGCTAAACACAGCCGCCTCGATGTGGATATCAACAGCCTTAAAGAAGATGATGATCTTTATGATCTGGGGCTGACCTCGCTGACCACAGTCAATATCATGCTCGCCATCGAAGATGCTTTTGATATTGAATTTCCGGACAGCAAACTGAACCGCAAGACGTTCAACAGTATTGAATCTCTGGTTGAAGTTATTGAAGAACTGGTTGATTGACGGGAGATAAGTGTTTCCCGCATGCGGCCGGTTCAGGGTGCATGCGTAACAAAAAAATAGCGATAACTTACGACGCTGAAACCGCAGGCTAACCAAAAGGGAACTGACGATGAACGCAAAAGCCGCTTTGGACGAGAACAGTTTTACAGCACTCCTGGATATCATTCACTCATTAGGACGGGACCTGGTGCGACCCGCTGCCGTCGAGGTTGACAGGGATGCGCGCTTTCCCCACGAAGCCTTCACTGAATTTAAAAAACACAAACTTCTCAGCGCCTATGTGCCAGTCGTATATGGCGGCATGGGGTTGAGCATCACCCAGATCTGTAAGATTTGTGAAATTCTTGGTGGCTACTGCGCATCGACGGCGATGATCTTTGCCATGCATCAGATTCAGGTCGCCTGCATTGTTCATCATTGCGAGTCGTCGCCTTTTTTTCAGAATTTTCTGCGTGAGCTGGTGAGTGAACAATATCTGCTGGCTTCCGCCACTACAGAATTGGGAGTGGGCGGCGATCTGCGCAGCAGTTTATGTGCGGTAAAAGTTGAAGGCGACAGGTTTACTCTCGAAAAGCAGGCGCCGGTGATTTCATATGGCGAGGCAGCAGATTATGTGATGGTGACCTGTCGTCGCGCTGAGGATGCCCAGTCTTCCGATCAGGTGCAGGTCCTGGTCAATAAAAAAGAAGCTACGCTCGAACAGATTTCCGGCTGGGATACGCTGGGTTTCCGCGGTACATGCAGTGCGGGTTTTGTCCTGCGTTCTACGGGTCATATACAGCAGATTCAGCCAGCACCTTTTGCCGATATTCTTGCCCAGAGCATGCATCCGGTTTCGCATCTGGTATGGGGATCGCTGTGGCTCGGTCTGGCCCAGGACGCCGTCGCTCAGGCACGGGCCTCTGTGCGCGCTGCCGCACGGAAAAACCCCTCCAATCCTCCCATTTCTGCCATGCGCCTGACTGAACTGGATGAGATTCTGTTCAGCATGCGCAGTGGTCTGGTGACGGTGATCGAGGAGTACCAGCAGAAGCTGGACGCGGGCAATCCTGAAGCCTTTGCCGATTTTGGTTTTGCAATCCGTATCAACAACGTCAAGTTGCGCTGCTCTGAACTGGTAGTAGAGATTGTCTCCGGTGCATTGTCGATTGTCGGCATCATGGGATATAAAAATGATACGCCGAACAGTTTGTGCCGCCATGTGCGCGATGCCTACGGCGCTGCGCTGATGGTCAACAACGATCGCATCCGCGGCCATAATTCCACCATGCAGATTATGGTGAGAGATGCGCAATGAAACAGGTCAAAGCACTCAACCCGGCAAGCTATGAACGACACCTGATCCATGGTGCAGAGCGCACCTGGGCGGAAACCAACTGTTACGTCGATGTTCTGGTCGAGTTGTTGCACGGCCTGGGTTACGAGCCTATCGCGGCCCTTCCGTTTACGCTGAGGATTGATTTCGAAGGCGATCAGTGGAGCTTCTTCAAGTTTCCTCACGAAGATCTCTTCGCCTTATATGGATTGGAAATTCAGGAATTTAATCCCTGGCTTTCACTGGTGCAGCATGTGGAGACTCAGGTAGGTCTGGGGCGTCCGGTGCTGGTAGAGATGGACTCCTGGTTCCTGCCGGACACTGCCGGTACTGCCTACAAACTCGCCCACGTTAAATCCACCATTGCGGTAAACGCGATTGATATTGAACAGCGTTACCTGGGTTATTTTCATGGTCAGAGTTACTACGAATTAACCGGTCAGGATTTCATTGATATCTTCCAGCTCAATGGTCTCGCGCACGAACGGATGTTGCCGCCCTACATCGAGTACGTAAAACAACGCGATGACCATGAGATTCCCCGTGGAGCGGCACTGGCTGAGGCCTCCCGTGCTTTACTTAAAAAGCATCTGCAGCTGATTCCGCGCGAAAATCCTTTTGTGCGTTTCAAGGAAGCCTTTGCTCGCGATTTTGACTGGTTGCTGACGCAGGAGATTGAAACCTTTCATCTCTATTCCTTTGCCACCTTCCGTCAATACGGCGCCTGTTTTGAACTGGTAGAAACTTATTTGAAGTGGCTGCAGCAACAGGGTGATCAGGGGCTGGAACCGGCGATCGCCGCGTTTGAAACAATCTCGACCAATACCAAAGCATTCCAGTTTCAATTGGCACGCGCCATGGCACGCAAGCGTGCTATCGATCTGGCTCCGCTTGATGAGATGGCGTCAGCCTGGCAAAGCGGTATGTCTCAGTTAACAGCATTGTATTGCTGAGGAAAGAAACGGTTATGGATGAGGCATCAATCGAGCAGGTCATTGCTTTGAAGGACGATTGGCAGCTGGCTCGCACTCCGGCGGGGGCTATCTCAAATCCTGCTGAGCTGTTGTCACAGGTGTTGCCCTGGCAGTCGGCCTGTGTGCCGGGTACGGTTGCCCAGGTGCTTTTGAAAGACACGGAGCAACAGCTCGACCTGGATGCCGACGACTGGTGGTATCGGTGTCACTTCGGTTACGTGCCGGCAGAAAAAAAGTCACCGGTATTGCAGTTTGCAGGACTTGCCACCATCGCACAGGTATGGCTTAACGGCGAGCTGATTCTGCAGTCACGCAATATGTTCATGCCGCATCAAATTGACGTAGCGCGATATCTGGAGCCCGCTAATGAGCTGGTGATCTGCTTTCGTGCGCTTGCACAGGAACTGGGACAGAAGCGCCCCCGGCCCCGGTGGAAAACCAATCTCGTCAATCAGCAGCAGTTGCGCTGGGTACGTACAACCTTACTGGGTCATATTCCGGGCTGGTGCCCGCCCATTACACCTGTGGGCCCTTGGCGGTGTATCCGCCTCATCCATAAAGCCGATGTGGAGCTTACTGAGTCCCGCATTCAGCAACTGGTTTCTGACTCGGGTCGTTTTACCGCCAGGTTTGAAGTGCGGCTGGCTGCAGGCCAAAGAATTTCCAGAGCCACCTTGTTTGTCGAGGATCAGTCCGTTCCATTGCAGATTCTGCAGCAGGGTGACATGACGACGCTGAATGGCGAAGGGATCATTGATGCTTCGCAACTGTGGTGGCCGCATACGCATGGCACGCCGCAGCTGCTGTCCTGTCGCCTTGAACTGACGGTGGACGAACAACAATACATCTGGCCGCTGGGTGAGCGGGGCTTCAGGCGGCAGCGTCTGCTGAGTGACCCTTCCCAACTGGCATTGCAGATTAATGACGAAATTATTTTCTGCCGTGGCGCCTGCTGGACAGTCGCGGACATCTACGGATTGGATGGCAGTCGGGAAAGCCTGCGCCGTTCTCTCACGCTCGCACGGGATGCCGGTATCAATATGCTGCGCATCGGCGGCACCATGATTTATGAGAGCGATAATTTTTATCAGCTGTGCGATGAGTTGGGCATCCTCGTCTGGCAGGACTTCATGTTTGCCAACATGGACTATCCGATTGATGATCCGGACTTCCTTCAGCAGATCACAGCAGAGGTGCAGGTGCAACTGCAGCGGTTAGCGCGTTTTACTTGTATCAGCATTTACTGTGGCAGCAGTGAAGTGCAGCAGCAGGCAGCCATGATGGGGGCACCGCGCGACTGCTGGAGCAATCACTTTTTCGATAGCGACCTGCCGGAGCTGTGTGGCCGGTATCACGCCGGAGCTATTTATTTTCCTTCCACCCCCTGTGGCGGCGCCCTGCCTTTTACGATTAATGAGGGACTCACGCACTACTACGGCGTTGGAGCCTATAAGCGGTCGCTGACTGATGCGGCGCTGGCGCCTGTCAAATTTACACCAGAGGCACTTGGTTTCTCCCACGTTCCCGAGCCGGCGACTGTGGATAAGATCTTCAAGGGTGGCGCTTTTGCTGCACACCATCCAGCATGGAAAGCGCGGGTGCCGCGCGATGCCTCCGCAGGTTGGGATTTTGAAGATATCCGGGATCATTATCTCGCCGCACTTTTTCAACAGGACCCGGTGACGCTGCGCAGTCATGATCCACAGCGTTATCTCGAGCTGTCCCGCGTCGTTACGGGCGAAATCATTCAGCGCGTATTTGCTGTCTGGCGCTCTGCTGCGCATCCCTGCCAGGGCGCTCTGTTATGGTTCTATAAGGATTTATTGCCCGGTGCAGGCTGGGGAATGTTAGACAGCGACAACCAACCCAAAGCCGTGTATTACGCATTCAAACGCGCCGCGAAACCCGTGGGGGCCTACTGCGTTGATCGCGGGCTGGATGGTTTGTATATCTCGGTTATTAATGAGACTGCTGATGAACTGCCGGTGACGCTGGAGCTTTCCGGATACAAATCCGGATATATCGAAACAGTTAAGGCGTCCCGCGAACTTGTTCTGGCTTCCCGTTCGACCACTACGGTGTGTGCAGACGAGATGCTGGGGTATTTTGCTGATCTGACCTACAGCTATCGCTTCGGCCCGCAACAACACGATGTTATTCGGGTACAGCTGCGCACGGATGGTGAGCAGTGGTTGCATGAGGATTTTTATTTTCCTGGTGGTTACGCTGTGCAGACTCAAAAAGTGGAAGGCATAACCGTTGAAGTGATTACCCGGGAAGACGGCGAACCAGCGTTAACAATATTTACGCCGCATTTTTTGCAGTCGGTGCGTCTGGAGTTGAAATCTTACGAAGCAGAGGATAATTATTTCCATATGGCGCCTAACAGCCAGCGAGTGATCAGGTTAAGACCGCTTGCGGGAGCATCCTCCGCGGTAAAGGGATATCTTGAAGCACTTAATCTGCCGGAACCCATCAGGGTTCGTTGAGACTGGGCGTTGCTGCTATGACAACATTATCGACGACTGCCCAACGCTATCCTGACGTAACACGCGATGCGTTTTATGTTCCATCGGCTGAGTCCTGTGTGTTTACCTGGCTGCATCAACCAGGTTCATCACAATGGCGCAAGCAGGTGGTCGTCCTGTGCGGCCCTATGGGCTACGAATATACGCACAGCCATCGTACGGTGAAACATCTGGCCGATTCCTTTGCGCAGCAGGGATTTATTGCACTGCGTTTTGACTGGCACGGGCTGGGAGATTCACCCGGATCCGAACTGGATGACCGGCGCCTGGTAACCTGGCTGGCGAATATCAGGGCGCTGATCGACTACGCCAGAGGGGCCTGGCCGGATTGCCAGGTGTGTCTCGTCGGTTTGCGCTTTGGCGCGACGCTTGCCTGTCTGGCAGCAGCGCAGAGCGAGATAAATAATCTGCTTTTATGGGAGCCAGTGGTAAAAGGCCGCGCTTATGTGCGTGAATTAACCGCATTGTCCCGCTTCGCCGCCACAGCAGAAGCGCACCAGGATTACATTGAAAGTGCCGGCTTTCTGATGAGTTCGGCCACGGCAGACGAGATTAAAAACATTAACCTGCTGAACGAGCAGTTGCAGCTAAAGGGCAAGGTGTTGATTGCCATACGAGACGATCGGTCCGGTGATGATGCCCTGTTCCAGAAACTGCTGGCGGATGGTCTGGATGTTCTGCAGATGTCGCTGCCGGGGTATACCGACATGATGGCCGAGCCGCAGGATACCATCGTGCCCTTCAGTGCAATTGACAGCATGGTCCAGTGGCTGTTGAACAGTCATAACGAGTTAACGGAAAAAACGGCGGTCAATACGGAGCCTGCACGGGTATTGCTGCTGGACAACAACGCACCCGGCGTGGCACAGATTCATGAGCAGCCCCACTGGTACGATGAACAGCGGAAATTATTTGCCATCAGCAGCTGTCCGGCGATGGGATGCAATCCTTCACTGCCAGCGGTTCTTCTGGTCAACTCCGGCTCTGTTCATCACGTCGGACCGAACCGTGTATACACGCAACTGGCCCGCACCTTTGCTGCCCTTGGCTATTTTGTTCTGCGTCTTGATCTCGAAGGTCTGGGAGATAGTTTTAAGGCTGATGTTGCGCGAGAGAATCATCCGTATCAGCCGGGTGCGGTGGATAACGTTTATCAGGCCATGACTTATCTGATGGAACAGGGCGTGGCCAATCAGTTTATTGTGGGCGGCATTTGTTCCGGCGCACACACGGCCTTCCATTGTGCCTTGCGCGCCGTTGAGCAGAATCGCCGCAGCCTGTTGAGCGAAGTGCTGCTGATCAATCCTTTAACCTTTTACTGGCACGAAGGCATGTCCCTGGCAATCCCGGCGGAGGCACAGAACCTGCATGACACGGCCTACTACCGGCAGTCCATTCGTAACCTCGATAAATGGAAAAAGCTGCTGAGCGGCAAGGCCGAGACAGGCTACATCTTCCGCTACGCGGCCGAACGTTGCCGACAGCTGGTGCAGGGACAGGTAAAGAACATCCGTGAGATTCTGCTCAACCAGCGGAGCCGGCTGGCTGAAGATATTGATCGCATTACAGAGCAGGGGATTCGCATACGCTTTTTGCTGTCGTCCACCGACCCTGGTTATGACATCGTTAAATCGGAGGCACGACGCACGTTACGTAAAGGTATCGCACGGCAGACCATGGCACTGGACCTGATTGACGGAGCCGATCACACATTCTCAAAAAAAATAAAACGCGAGCGGTTGCTGGCGATAATCAGCGAGCGCTATCGCAACATCAAATCAAATAACTGACGCTGCCAAAGGAAACAGGAAGCAACCGATATGATTACGCTTGTTCAACAGTATTTCTCTGAGTCTGCCCGGCACTTTCCGGACAAGCCAGCCGTATGCTGCCAGGATGATGTGCTGACCTTCGATGAGTTAGAGCGATTCTCTAACGCGTTTGCCCGCGCGATACAGAACGCTGGCGTGAAGCGCGGCAGCTTTGTGCCCTTCTTTATGCAGAAAAGCGTTCGCTCCATAAAGTCCATCCTGAGTATTCTCAAGGCCGACTGCGCCTACATTCCGGTGGACATCAACTCGCCGGCACAGCGACTGGAGTCAATCCTCAAGGCAGCGAACGCCAAGGTGCTGATTGTCGATGATCACAGCGAAGCAGTATTTAAGGAACTTCTGCCGGAGCATCCGCTGCAGCTGATTAACATCAGTCAGTTTTCCGGAGGTGATGAAGCGCCGCTTGAGTATAAAAATTTATCCATTGATATTGCTTATGTGCTTTTTACTTCCGGCTCCACCGGTACACCCAAAGGTGTGATGATCCCTCACAAAGCCATCATCGATTACATCGACTGGTGCGTGGAGACTTATGAGCTGACCGATCAGGACGTCATCGCCAATCACGCGCCTCTGTATTTTGACAACTCCACCTTCGATCTTTACACCGCCTTCAAAAGTGGTGCAACACTGCATCTGGTCCATGAAGAACTTAATGCTGTTATCCCGCTGCTGGTTCGCTGGCTGCGCGAGCGCGACATCACGACCTTCTTCTGTGTGCCATCGGTGCTGACCATGCTGCTGAAGTCGCGTCGCCTGAAGGAGGACAGCTTTCCGCGGTTGCGTCATCTGATCTGCGCTGGTGAGGTGTTGCCGGCGGAGATATTATCGGAATGGATGCGTCGCTATCCTCATCTGCAGTTTACTAACATGTACGGCCCGACCGAGATCACAGTGGACTGCAGTTATCACATCATTCGCGAGTGTCCCGGCCCCGACTGCATGAGCATTCCGATCGGTAAAGCGCGCACCAACATGGAACTCTTTGTACGCCTGGAATCCGGTGAGTTATCGACCGACATTGGTGCGGAAGGCGAATTGCTCGTGCGTGGTACCTCTGTGGCCTACGGCTATCTGGGCGATGCTGAGCGTACGCAAAAAGTATTTATTCAGAATCCCAACAATCCCTATTTCCACGACCCCCTTTATTGCACCGGCGATCTGGTTCGCATCGACACCAAGGGTGATTTCCTCTTCCTGGGACGGGCCGATGATCAGATTAAGTTCCTCGGTTATCGCATAGAGCTGGGAGAGATTGAGGCCAACCTCATGGCGCTGCCCGGGGTGGAGGAGGGCGTAGTAGTGTTCAACAACAGCGCCAACGAAGACGAGCGAGAGCTGGGTGCTCTTGTCAGTCTGACAGAGGGCTATTCGCTGGAGACATTAAGCAAGGATCTGAAGTCTCGCTTGCCGCCATATATGGTGCCCACGCGCCTGCGCCTGGTGGAGGGTGAGTTTCCGCGTACGCCCAATGGCAAATACGATCGCAAAGCTACCAGACAGATTGTCTTTGCACCCATGGAATAAAGGTGAATATCATGCAGGATCATCAACGCTATCATCTGGTCGACCTCATCCGCTTCATTGCGGCCATGATGGTGTTGATGTATCACTACACCGCATCCGGTATCGGTAACGTCATGAACGACCGCTATAAGCTGCTGGCCACTAAAGACCTCTATCCCGAGTTTTTCTGGTTTACCAAATACGGCTTTCTCGGCGTGCACCTGTTTTTTATGATCAGCGGCTTTGTCATCCTCGCTTCTGCGCTTAATCGCAGCGCGATTGAATTTGCGATATCCCGCTGGACGCGCCTGTATCCCAGTTACTGGGTGGCCGTTATCTTCACTACCGGTATTCTGTTTATTTTCCTCGGATCGGATTTTGATGTAACGCTGACGGATTTTCTTGCCAATATGACGTTACTCAATGATTACATGGGGATCACCGACATAGATCCGGTGTATTGGACCTTGCATGCGGAGTTACAGTTTTACGGCTGCGTCTTCCTGCTGATCCTGTTCGGCGTCATCCAGCACTACCGTATCTGGCTTAGCTTTTGGGTCGCCCTGGCAATCATCTATGCCATATTTCGCCAGCCTTTCTTCATGCCCTGGTTTATCGCACCGGCCTACTCATCCTATTTTATTGCGGGTGCGGTGTTTTATCTGGCAAAGCGAGAGGGGTACCAACCATTCCATTATGTCATGCTGTTGATTTCACTGGGGCTGGGGCTGTTCTATATCTTTCCGCAAACCGATGAATACATCCAGCATCACCAGTTGCGTGACCAGCTGATTACCAGCGCGATGATCATCAGTTTCTATGGACTGTTCTTTCTGATTTCTAGCGGCAGATTAACCATCAAGCGCTCCGCTACCGTAGTGCTGCTGGGTTCACTGACTTATCCCCTGTACCTGACCCACCACGTGGCCGGACGTTATCTGATTGATTACCTTGATCCGCTCCTGAACAAATATGTAATTCTGTTTGGCTTGATAGCAGCAGCACTGGTTGTTGCTTACGTGGTGACCGAGTTGATTGACAAACGGTTGGCCAGTTATCTGCGCAAAACCCTTACGCGTCTCCTGGTGCGCGAACGGAGTGTGCAAGAGCGTGTACCTGACATCCGCTCAGAGCGTTAGTCAGATTTCTTTTTCAACCGTTAGAGTGTTTTATGAGTGAGCGACACAGGTACCACCTGATTGATTTGGTGCGTTTTATTGCAGCGTTTATAGTGATGGTGTTCCATTACACTGCTCTGGGAGCGGCAGACGTCATGGAGGGGCGGCAGCGCTTGCTGGCTCCTATGGATGTATATCCGGATCTGTATCCTGTGACCAAATATGGATTTCTGGGTGTGGAATTATTTTTTTTGATCAGTGGCTTTGTGATTCTGGCTTCCGCCTTGAATCGCAGTGCTGTGGAATTCGCCATTTCCCGGGGGACCCGTTTATATCCTACCTTGTGGGCGGCAATTATCTTTACGACGGCGATGCTCTATCTTTTCCATGGCCCCTATTTCAGCATGAGCCTGATGGAATTTTTGGCCAACCTTACATTGTTGAATGATTACATGCATATCGGGGACATCGACCCGGTGTTCTGGACTCTGCATATGGAGCTGCAGTTTTATGGCTGCGTCTTTTTGCTGATTGTATGCGGTGTAGTGCAGCGAGTGCAGTGGTGGCTGAGCGGTTGGATGGCCTTGACGATCTGTTATGCGCTGTTCAAACAGCCGTTCTTCATGCCCTGGTTTTTACCACCGGCCTACTCGGCGTACTTTATCGCCGGCTGCGTATTTTATCTCGGTGGTCGGGAAGGCTACCGCCTGTTCCACTGGATTATGCTGGCGTTGTGTCTGGTGTTGAGTCTGTACCATGTGCCTGCTCTGGTAAACCAGTTCATTGAGGTGCAGTACGCCGCCGATCAATGGATCTGCAGCATTATTATTCTGAGTTTCTATGGCTTTATGTTTTTGACGTCCATCGGAAAATTAACGATCAAGACGTCCTCAACCATTGTATTGCTGGGCGGCCTGAGCTACCCGCTCTACCTGACACACCATATGTTTGGACGTTACCTGATAGATTATCTTGCTCCGCTGATGAACGTTTATTTATTGCTGCTGGGGCTGACGGTACTGGCGATTCTGCTGGCGCTGGCTATTTACATGGTTGTCGATAAGCGCCTGGCAAAAAAACTGCGCACTTTCCTGACGTATCACCTGGTCCGGTCAGCTTCACCCGTTAAACAGAATATCGGATAACTACAACGAGAGAAAAAATCATGACTGAATCAATGCTCGAAAGCCTGCAGGATATCTTCCGCTTTGTACTGCAACTGCCGGATGAAACAGACCTGTACAGCGTCCGTCAGGATAATACGCCTAAGTGGGATTCGATGGCCCAGGTATCACTGGTAGCAGGTATTGAGGGTGAGTTTGACGTGCAGCTGGAACTCGCTGAGGCTATGCAGATCACGTCATTTGAATCCTGTGTGAAGCTTCTGGAACAAAAACTCACCTGATAAAGATATGACAAGGAAACAACAGGAGTCGTCATGAAATTTCTGCAGGCCCACAATGTGCTGAAGGATTTCAGTTCGGATCGAAAGCAGCGGCTGAAACTGGTGATGTCCGGGCAGCCGGAAAATCTTTGTCTGTTTATTCGCGCAGAATATGCGCTGCGCAATGTAGACTGCCAGATTGAGACGATTCCCTTTAACACGCTGCATCAGTATCTCCTGACTCCACAGGAGCCCGAGGTCCATGAGTGTTTCCTGTTGTTTCCCTGGGACTTTTTACCTTCCCTGGACTGGCGTTCCGGTGTCAGAGAAAATGCGGTGGTGGCCGAAGAAGCTGTTCAGCAGGCTCAGCAGATTCAGTCATTGATGCACACACGCGAAGCACAGTTTTTTTATGTCCAGGCACCGGTTCTGCCGCTCGCAACCAGTACCACAGAAAACCAGCGGATTCAGCAGTATCTGCTGGGGCTGGCGTTGCAGCTGTATGCCGAGGTGCTGCCGGAAAACTTTTTTTCATTGAATACATATCTGAATTTCGGTGTGCCATTTGCGAGCAGTCAATGCGGAGAGATGGCAGAGGTGATGTGCCGCCGTCTTCTGACTCCTGAACCCCAGCCTCGGAAACTGCTGATAACCGATCTGGATAACGTGATGTGGCAGGGCGTTATCGGCGAAGATGGGATTGACGGCATTAAAGACCAACCAGAAGGCGCCGGTTATCCACACTTTATTTATCAATCCCTGCTGCGCAAACTAAAAAATCAGGGGGTTCTGCTGGCAGCCGTCAGTAAGAATGATTCGGATCTGGCCATTGCACCCTTCAAACGACCGGGCTCGATTCTGCATGAAGAAGATTTCGTTATTGTGCTGGCCAGCTACGAAACCAAGTCGGCGCAGATACAGGCGCTGGTCGACCAATTGAATCTGGGGCTGGATGCCTGCGTCTTTGTGGATGACAACCCGGTAGAAATTGCCGCAGTCGTCCAGGCTTTGCCGGCGGTTACCTGTGTGACTTTTCCCGCGCGGGTTGATGAACTGGTACAGGTGGTTAAGGAACTCGAAGCCTTGTTCTCGACAACAGCGTTGACCGATGAAGACCGTCAGCGCACCGGCCTATATCGAACCCGTCTCGCCGGCATGGTGCCGGTTGCCTCTACAGAAGTGAATCTTGAAAGTTTTCTGCGGGATCTGGGGATGGTGCTGCAGATTACTGACCGTACCTTGCAGCAACAGGAGCGCGCTCTGCAGCTGATCAACAAAACCAATCAGTTTAATCTCAATGGTCGACGCTACACCGAGGAAGAGTTCCAGCAGGTTCTCGCCGGAGGTGGTCGGTTGTTTACCGCAAGCCTGAAAGACAAGCACGGGGATCACGGTGAGATCATCGCCTGCCTGATTGATGGCGACGAACATATCCTGTCATTGGTAATGTCCTGCCGGGTGATGCAGCGCAAAGTAGAACAGGCATTTCTCGGGTGGCTGGCCACTCATGTGCTGCAGCGGGAGTTTCTGCTGTTGCACCATGTCAGGACCGAGCGCAACACACCCTTACAACAGTTTTTAACGGCTGAGCAATCAGCGTTTGCTGACGGAGTGGCCAGGATATCCCGGGAGGCGTTTGCACAGCGGCAGCAGCCCCTCATGTCATTGTTCACGCTGGTGGTGCAGGAATAGGTCCCTATGACAATTCACTCTGATATTCAACGGCGAGCTTTCTGGTTGAAGGGTGCGGAGGGTGAGCATAGCTTCGCCTGGCTGCATCAGCCACGGGGGGCGTTTACCCGTCGCGTCGGCGTCATCATTGTAGGGCCGATCGGACCTGAGTATATGCACAGTCATCGCTCGCTCCGTTATCTGGCGGATCAGCTGGCGGCGCAGGGTTTTACCAGTCTGCGCTACGACCCTCTGGGCATGGGCAATTCGTCCCATGATCTTGCATATGAGTCATTGGCTGCGGGCTGGCAGCGTAATCTGGCCGCAGCGACCCGCTTCTTCGAAGACTCGCTGAATATTACCGATGTTGTTCTTGTCGGCCTGCGATCCGGTGCGCTGCTGGTCAGTGAATATCTGGCAACTGCAGCGGCGAAGGGGGCGGTCTTCTGGTATCCCTACCTGAAAGGCTCGGCCTTCGTACGGGATCTGCAGATTATTGATTCGATGCTGCATATCGAAACATCTGGCACGGAGTTTATTGAAGCCGGTGGTTATCCTTTGTACCCCGCAACGCAAACCTGGCTGGAAGATATCGACCTGTTGAAAATGCCGGTAAAAAGTCTGCACCACGCGTTTGTCATCAATAATGCCGCACAGCCCCCCTCAAAGAAACTGCAACAGGCGCTGTCTGCGCAAGGCGTTACTGTCACGCAGGAAAACCTGTCAGGGCTTGAGCGGATGATGAAGCAGTCGGAGATTACCGAGGTTCCCGTAGACAATGTCACAGCCATACTTGATTGGCTCAACAATGTGTGTACGGAGGAACAGGAAAACCGGCGGTTCGAGGAGCATGAAAGTGAACCATTGGTACTTGAACCATTGGCACTTAAACCATTGGTACTTGAGCATTGCCATGAGCGGCCCCTGTTCATCGCGGCCGAGCGTCCCATGTTCGGAATTGTGACTGAGCCTCATCAGCCAGATCATAAAAAGCCTTTGCTGATTTTTATCAACGGTGGCTCCGGGCACCACGCAGGCCCCAATCGGATGTATGTTGATATCTGCCGCCGTCTGGCTGAGGAAGGTTTCAGCTCGCTGCGGCTGGACCTGAGCAACCTCGGTGACAGCGCCCGTGATATTACGCCGCAGGCACATAACCCTTACGCTCCTTCGGCAGCGGGTGATGTTAATGCGGCGCTGAATTTCCTGCGCGAACATACGGCGTACGACAGTTTTGTTGTCAGTGGTTTATGCTCCGGTGCGCATAACAGTTTTCAGGCCGTGGTACAGCAGCCCTCGGCGGATGTGCGTGAGATCATCCTGATCAATCCGCTGGCTTTTTACTGGAAGCAGGGCGATTCACTGCTTGCGCCTGCTGACAGTCAGCACGAGGCCGATGCGGCTCATTACAGCGGTAATGTGCGCAGCCTCAGTAAGTGGATAACCTTGTTCACCAGCCCGAAAAAAATGCGCAATGCATTTGCATTTGGAATAAGACTGATGAATAAAACGGCCCGGCGATTGACCAAAAAAATGGCGGGTGCGGTGGGGCTGGTGCAGTACTCGCAGCTGGAGAAGGATCTGTTACTGATCAACCAGCAGGGCACCAGGGTTACGCTGTTTATCGGGGAAACTGAGCCGGGATACCGTTTGCTGCTGGCGCAGGCGGGCGATACGGTAAAAAAACAGGTGGCAAAAGGTGAGATGCATATCGCTGTCATCAGCAGCGGCGACCACACCTTTTCTTCACTGGCCAGTCGCCGTCACCTGACGGGCCTGTTTGTCGAACAATTCAGGCGCTATTCCTGATAAGGGTTTGCGTCATCCTGATTGTTCGACAGGGATAAATTATTCGGCGGGCTTCTGGAACAGATAGATAAACTTATCGGTCTTGTTCATGATGCCCTTGGCCCAGATGCTTTGGTTATAGTCATCGGCAGGGTTGCGCAGAATATCCAGGGATTTGACCAGCACAAAACCTTCGCTTTCAAAATCTTTGCGGGCAAAGTCTTCATCAATGCGGTGCAGTGTCTGCGCGGCCTCCTTGCCGGTACCGGGAGTGGCGGCGTGGTCGATCACCAGAATATGCCCACCGGGCTTAAGTGCGGTTTTAATCTGCTCGAAAAAGGAATCGCGATCCGCTTCAAAGCTGGGATCATCGGGGCGTTCGACATAGATGTCGTGGTAGGCCAGGGATAACCAGATCAGGTCCACATCCTGAGGCAGGTTCATCTGTGTCCATTCGCCGTCCACACGCGTGACATTCTGCAATCGGTTGTTCGCCAGCCGCGCTTCCAGTTTTTCCCGGGTGAAGTGCAGAAACAATGGTGTATTTGCCAGATAAACCTGGCCTTCCTCACCAACGACAGCAGCAAGCAATTCGGTATACCAGCCCCCGCCACCCAGCAGGTCAATCACCTTCATACCCGGCTCAACTCCCGCAAATGCAAGAATTTCAGCTGGTTTGCGCTGCGTATCGTCGCGGCGGTCTTCTTTAGGGCGTTGAGAATTAAAATAGACGGCCGTCTGGTAGATGTTGGCCTCGTGTTCGGGAACCGGCGATTTATCGCTGCATCCAATTAACACGGCAAGAACACTGAGAAGAGAACCTAACCTGATCATATCTTTCCCTCGAATGTTAATAGTGGCTTAACCTGGTTATGTCGATCAGCGTCCTTGCCTGCTGGTGCTGAAGCCACCAGACATTGCCTCGGACGGCTGCTGCTGGTGACTTAAGGATGATTACTGTGCGGCTTTGTAACGCTCAGCTGCATCCAGGATTTCCTGACGAGCGGCATCAACGCCAGCCCAGCCTTCTACTTTTACCCACTTACCTTTTTCCAGATCTTTGTAGTGTTCAAAGAAGTGCTCGATCTGCGACAGCACAACTGGCGGCAGGTCGTCGGTAGATTGGACTTTGCTGTACAGGGTAGTGAGCTTATCGTGGGGTACGGCGAGGATTTTTGCATCGCCACCGGCTTCGTCGGTCATCTTCAGCACGCCGATGGGACGACAGCGAATCACGGAACCAGCCTGAACCGGTTGCGGGAAAAGCACCAGGACGTCCGCGGCGTCGCCGTCATCACACAGGGTATGAGGGATATAGCCGTAATTGCAGGGATAATACATGGCGGTGCTGACAAGGCGGTCGACAAAGAGGGTGTTGCTGTCCTTGTCAATCTCGTACTTGATTCCACTGTTCATCGGAATTTCGATAACAACATAAATGTCATCGGGCAGGCTTTTACCGGAGGGAACTAAATCGAGGCTCATATATGTGCTCACCTGGTTGAGGATGGGAAATTTAGGGGCCGGATTCTACCACAATCCCCAAGTGGCTCAATGTGCGGCAGCCTACGTGTCGAAGCGTGAAAACGCGGATTACAGCAGGTAAAACGCGGCCAGCGATGCAACGGCGACAGCCACCACCAGCGCCACCAGCCACCACAGTCCTCCGCGGCGCCGCTCGACGTAGGTGGGTTCGACGCGGTTACCGGGTGAGGTCGGACGGGTTTTCCAGCGTTTTGGCTCCTGGCTGGCCTGCCGCTTCTCCACCGGCTTGGTCAGGGCTTCAATCGAGGGACGGATGCGGGTCTTGCGATCCAGGCTCTCCGGTCCCACCAGCCGAAAGCTGTAAACATCAATCCGCAAGCGATCTCCGCTATAGGCTACCGCCTCTTCGACGCGCCGCTCATTGATAAAAGTACCATTGGCGGAGCTCAGGTCTTTTACACGGAGGCTGCTGCCTTCAGCGGTGAGTTCAGCGTGGCGGCGCGAGAGGTGGGTACCGGGGATAACGATGTCGCACTGGGTTCCCCGGCCGATAATGACAGGCTTATCCCGGGGAACCTCAAAACTTTTACCGGCCAGCCAGCTGCTGTCGGACACCAGGCGCCACGGCGGCGTTTCGCTGCGGCTGACAGGTTGCGGACCGGCGCGATGGGGATCGAGGACTTCAATTTCTACCGGCCCCAGCCGGATAACATCACCGGGAAAGATTTCCTTCTGGGTGACTCGCTGACCATTGACGAAACAACCGCTCTGGCTGTTGTTGTCTTTAAGAAAAACCTTGTTCTCGCTGCTGATGAGGCGCGCATGCAGCGCATCCACGCCTTCATCGTTCAATACCAGGTTATTGTCCGCAGCACTGCCGATGCTATAAAGCTTCTCGACCACCCACAACGGGGGGTGGCGATTGTCCTTGAAATGAATTTTCAGCATCTTGCAGTCCGTACAATAACCCTGGGAGGGATGGAAGTTGGGGCATTATATAAGCGATACTTTTTGCTAAAGCAATAGACTCGGAGCCAGACCATGACGTCGGACAATCTTTTAGCCCCACCGACTGCAACTCACCGTGTGGTCATCCATTATTGCAACCTCTGCCGCTGGATGCTGCGCGCTGCCTGGCTGGCCCAGGAGCTGCTGAGCACCTTCGATGGAGAGCTGGATGAAGTGGCTCTGCACCCGGGTACCGGTGGAGTTTTTGAGGTCTGGCTCGACGATGTTCTGGTGTGGGAACGCAAACGGGACGGGGGGTTCCCCGAGGCGAAGGAACTAAAGCAGCGTGTGCGGGACCAACTGTGTCCAGACAAGTCACTGGGCCATAGTGAGGGCCACCAGCGCTCCTCGTGATGTCGCCCTCCCCCGGCTGAAGACGGAGTTTTGTTTGCAAGGGGGCGTGAGTCCTTCATAATAGCGGCGTTTTGCGCCTCCCTGGTCCGGCCAGGTTTAGTCGAGCGGATCAGTTTCTGCTCGGATTGCGTGCGCAAACCGCATCCAAAACGTATCTGTGATTGTTCATTCGGGACGGAGTCCTGTCGGTGTATTACACGGCCCTGCGTAGTATTGGCCGTGTGCTCAACTCAATAAGGCCACCACATGTTGCAAAGATTGTCATCGCTGTATCAAGTTCTGGTTGTTAAACGTCCCTCCCTTACCCTTGCTGTTCTGTTTATTCTGGCATTGGCAGCCGCTGCCGGCCTGCCTAATTTCAAGCTGGATGCCTCCGCTGACTCGCTGACTCTGGAACACGATACCTCCCTTGATTACCTGCGCGAGATCAGCAAACGCTACCAGCGCGGTGATTTTCTGGTAGTAACCTTTACACCTAAAGAAGATTTGTTCTCTGATAAATCGATCAATCTGCTGAAGCAGCTGAGTGAAGAATTTGCGCAGATTGAAGGAGTGGCCAGCGTTTACTCCATGATCGATGTGCCCCTGCTCTACAGCCCCATGCGTTCCCTTGCTGAACAGAAGGAATCGACGCGAACACTGTTAACTGAAGGCGTAGATCGCGAGCAGGCCAAACAGGAATTCCTGACCAGTCCTATCTATCGCGATATGCTGTTGGGGCCGGATGGCAAAACCACTGCACTCCTGCTTAACCTGGACGTAAACAACAAATACATTGAAATGGTGCGTCATCGTGACGCGCTGCGCTGGAAACGCGATACGGAAGGTCTCACTGAAGAAGAAAAAATCGAGCTGGAAAACGTCAGTGCAGAATTTCTGGCTTATCGCACCGAGCAGGCGGTAAAAGACCACCGGCGCGTGGACACAGTCCGGCAGGTCATGGACAAATACCGCGATGATGCACAGCTGTTTCTCGGCGGCGTAAGCATGATCACCTCGGACATGATCACCTACATCAAGAATGACCTGGTGGTGTTCGGCACGGCGATCCTGTTGTTTATCGTAGTGATTCTCGCCGTTATTTTCCGCCAGCTGCGCTACATTGTCCTGCCTCTGGTAACCTGCCTGATGTCAGTTTTGCTCATGCTGGGCTGGATCAGCTGGATCGACTGGCGGCTTACCGTTATCTCGTCCAATTTTGTAGCTCTGCTGTTGATCCTCGCGCTGGCATTTACGATTTATATCGTAGTCCGCTATCGCGAACTGCATGCCCAGCACTCGGACTGGACGCAAGCTCAGCTGGTATTGAAAACCTCGCGCATGATGGTTGTGCCATGCCTTTATTCGGCGTTGACGACCATGGTGGCTTTTATGTCACTGGTAATGAGCGGCATTCGCCCGGTGATTGACTTCGGCTGGATGATGACCATCGGCCTGGTTGTGGCTTTCTTTTTATCCTTTGTATTACTGCCCGCAGGGCTGATGGTTTTACCCAAAGGTGAACCTAAAGACCGCGGCGATCAGTCAGCGGCTCTTACCCTGCGTTTTTCACGCATAGCGGAGCTGCACGGCGGCAAAGTGCTCCTGGTCGCTTTGTTGGCCGGAGTTATCAGCGCGGTAGGTATTACACAGTTGCAGGTAGAAAACCGTTTTATTGATTACTTTCATGAAGACAGTGAAATTCACCAGGGCATGAAGGTCATCGACCAGAATCTGGGTGGCACCGTAACGCTCGATATTATCCTGGATGCCGACCCTGCATGGCTCGCCAGCACGCAATCTATGGAAGATGATCCGTTTGCCGACCCGGATGAAGAATTCGAGGGTGATCCCTTCGCTGATGAAGAAGATCCCTTTGCCGATGAAGGCAGTGAGAAAGCGCCGGAAAGCTACTGGTTTACCTTGAACGGCCTGGATGAAATTAAAAAGCTGCACCATTATCTGGAATCTCTGCCTGAAGTTGGCAAGGTGCAATCGCTCGCAATTACCTATCAGCTGGCCGAGGATATCAACGGCGGTCGACTTAACAATTTTGAGCTCAATGTTCTGCGTAGAATGCTGTCGGATGATATCACTGACTTTTTAATCAAGCCTTATTTATCCGATGAGCATCAGCAGGCCCGCATCACCTTACGGGTTAAAGAAACCACACCGGATTTACGCCGTGCTGAACTGGTGGAAAAAATTCGTACCTATGCTATTGAAGAAGTCGGACTGAAGCCTGAACAGGTGAATTTCACCGGTATGCTGGTGCTGTACAACAATATGCTCCAGAGTCTGTTCCACTCGCAGATTGCCACCATCGGTGTAGTCTTCGTCGCCATCATGTTCATGATTCTGGTGTTGTTCCGTTCCTTCAAGATTGCGCTCATCTCGATTCTGCCGAACATGCTGGCGGCGAGCATCGTATTGGGCGGGATGGGGCTTACCGGCATTCCGCTGGATATGATGACCATCACTATCGCGGCGATTACCGTGGGGGTAGGTGTGGATCAGGCAATTCAGTATTTCTATCGTTTCCGCCAGGAATTCGCGGAAACCGGCAGTTATGTTCAATCTATGCATAATTCCCACGCATCAATCGGTCGCGCCATGTATTACACCTCGGCCACGATCATTGTGGGATTCTCGATCCTTGCCTTGTCAGAATTTATTCCTTCAATCTATTTCGGTCTGCTGACAGCCTTCGCCATGTTTGCCGCTGTGCTGGGGTCGCTGACGCTGCTGCCGAAACTGATCCTGTTGATGAAGCCGCTGGGACCGGAGCAGCAACCTCCCGCGCCGCGTAATTAACCGGATCGCCGCGCAAGGCGGTGGCGGCAGAAAGAAACAGAATAAAAAAAGCCCGGCAATTGCCGGGCTTTTTAATTGCGCCGAAGTGTTAATCACTCAGGGAAATTAATGGTAATACTGCGAATGATCACATCGCCGGTGACTTCATCCGCTTTTTCCTGTCGTTGCAGTTTAATGCCGACGCGCTGGATATCTGCTGGCGGTTCGCTAAAAGGTCCATGGGCCAATGTGTTATCACCCGCTGTAAGAGTACTGCTCGGATTCCAGCTTCCCGCATCGGAAAAGGTGCCGTCATATGTGCCGCTGTTTTGTTGCGCGAACAGCTGAACCACCATATTGCCATCGTTGACGTAAGCTTCCGGAACATGAATAACGTAAGTGATGGTTGCGTTGGTTAAATCAATCGGCGCGCTCATGACGTACAGCGCGGTCTGCTCGGCTGCTCCCCAGTTCGGGGTAACCACAATACCCTCACCAACACTGATAGACGCAGGGCTTTCATCACTGTTCCAGCCATCGAGAGAATCTACCGGGATGATCAACTGATTGGAGGCGCTGGAGGTGGAGCTGTTAGCACTGGATGAGCCGGCACCTTCGGGGCGGTCAATGAGAATGCTTTTAACAAGGACCGGCTCTTTGATTTCGGTATCACTGGGCGCTTTTGCCAGCTGGAGTCCAAGGCCGGTGGCTGCGGCCACGTTGGTATCACGCTCAATGATGTAATCACCATTGTCATCGGCCTCCAGTGAGGAGACGGCAAAGATGGCACCATAATCTGAGTCAGCAGCATGGACGATCACTTGTAATTCCAGCGATCCGTCGGTGAGATAGGCTTCCGGAATACTCAATACAACTTTTAGGCGGGAATTCGCCAGATTTTCCGGAGCGGAAAAATCAAGGCGTGCCTGGTATACCCAGTTACTGGTTTCATTGGCTGACCAGTCAAGCGGCGTTATTGCCAGTGCTGAATTGAGCATGTCGTGAGACAACTCCATCTCCGAGGTAACAGTTACATCGGACGCGGAACCATTCACGTACCAGCCATCAATCCCTTCTTCAAAACCGAAACTGAGATCGGCGGAAGGTACCGGGCCGTCGCTGGATGAAGACGCACTGGATGCCGGGGCGTCACTGGATGCGGCGCTGCTGGATGCTGCTGCGGGCGCGCTGGAGGAACTGCTCTTACTGCCGCTGCTTCCGCCGCAACCTACTAACAAGGTGGTGATGAGTACAGCAAAGGATATTTGCTTGATCATGTGGAGTTCCTTTTATATTTATCGTGAAACTGCTTTTATTTTTGAACGTTGTAGCCATGTTTCAACTACCCCAGGAATCGCGCTGCATACTTATTATTCAGTTCAATCGTGGGGGTTGATTGACTGGTTTCTACAACAGGCTTGTTGCACCGTCCCGGTCGGGAGCCGATCGGTTGGTGCGCCCGCCCCCACGCCATTCTTTGAGATGAATGGGCGTGATCGGCGAGTGATACAGGACATGAACTCCGGCTGGCGCCATAATCCATGCGTACAATTAAACATAGCACATAAATATTCATAGGGACTATAAGGTCCGAAGATATTTTGTGTGCCAGTAGTTTTTGCTAACCATCCTTTAGGATGGCGCCAGATTTTATGAAGATGGGTTATTAAACGAGGGAAATGATGGGGCGTCGCGCAGCGAGACGCGCCAAGAGTAGTTACTACCAGTCCATAAGCTGCTTCAAATGCGGAATCAGGTCATCAGCCATAGCGGCATGTTGGGCTTTGGTTGGGTGGGCATCACAATCATCCCCAGGATAATGCTCGGACGGTACGAGATGAATCCTGGTGTCCCTTAGCTGACGCTGTGTCTCCTGAAGGTACCCACTCAAGGCTGCCTTCTTCTCTCCATTCAGGATAGCTCCCTCGGTCAGGGCCACCTGCGCCTGGGGATACAGTTCAAGCAGGCGTTTCAGCAGGGCGACATAGGTGCTGACGTACAGCTCCCGTTCCGGGATGCCGGCGCTGAAGTCGTTGGTGCCGATCGCGCTGAGGATCAGATCCGGTGTATATCGCTGATGATCCCACACCACGGGCGCTGTCTGATCCGCGATAGCCAGCTCGGCATAATCCGGGAGGTTCAACTCATCCGTGCGCCCATTCCAGCTCCGCACCAGCCCGCGTCCGCCATAGCAGACCAGATGTACTTGCGCGTCCAGGGCGGTGGCCATGAGCATGCCGTAGGACAGACGGGGATTCCACCAGCTGGAGGTCTTTTGGCAGTCGGCGGTGCGTTCAATGGCTTCGCCACAGGTGACAGAATCTCCCAGCACCAATATCTTCCGTTGAGGCAGAGGAGGCGGGTCGAGCAGTTCACCCACGAACTCCAGATGTTCCAGTGTCACCAGGCCATGCCAGGTTTCGCCGCGGTGAATAATCGCTACCTGATGCTGTGCTGCGGAGGGCTGATCGATGAGCACAAAGCGCTGGCTCTGATCGGACAGCTGGAAGACCTGTGGTTCATCGCCATCCACGATAACTTCCAAGTGGCTTTGCTGACTGGTGCTGCGAGCTCGCAGCCAGAGCGTCTGACCGTGAAAGTTGAAGCGGGTTGTTATGCCGGGATAACCAAATCGCACCGCTCCGTCATTGAGCGATTCGGTTCGCCCGATGATCTGAATCTGCGGATCGGTCATTGGAGCGCGGGAAACAATAACATTATTCATAGGGTTATCAGCGGACTCGGGCGGTAGGGCGCAGCCGGAGCTGAACAGACCAGCCCACAGCAGCAGCCATCCGCAGGTTTTTAATGGGCACGCTCGCATGTTCTGGCTCATGTTGATCAATTACTCCAGCCATTCGCGCAGTGTGGGCATCATGGCATCGGCCCAGATCCGATAACCGGGTTCTGCCGGGTGCAGGAAGTCGGGCATGATCTCCGGTGAGATTGAACCATCTTCCTGCAGCATCAGATGACCATAGTCATGGAAGAAGATCCGCTTGCCGTCGTGGAGGGTTTTGATCAACTGATTAGCCTTGCTGATGCGGGCCCGCATCGGGCTTTGGGCCGTTTCCTGGTAAGGAAAAATGCCGTTCAGCAGAATTTTGGCCTCCGGAAAGGTATCGCGCAGCTTTTCAGTCACAGCTTTCACGCCGAGAAATACCTCGTCCGGTGTTTCATCATTGAGGCCGAAATTATTCACGCCGATCATCAGTACCACCGCTTTGGGCTGCAGCTTGTCAATCTCACCGTTCTCCAGCCGCCAGAGGACATTACCGGTCTGGTCTCCGCCGATGCCGAAGTTAGCGGCTTTGTAGGGAGCGAAGTACTTGTCCCACAGGGATGCAGGCCAGCCTTCGGTGATGGAGTCACCCACGAACAGCAGATCCACATTGCCCCGGCGTGCAACCTCCACATCTTCCGCGAACAATTCATGCCAGCGTGCGACCGACATCCAGGAATATTCAACCGTGCGGGGAGCCGGGGTGATGGAGGCTGGTGCTGATTTATCAGCGGCGCAGCCAGCGGCAGCAATGAGTGTTAACAGTGTGGCTGCCACCAAGTGATGTAACCGGTTAGATGGGGCGATAATTTTTATCATGTCAGCTCCAGTTGTCAGGTTTCAGGGTAATCAGGATTGGTAAGGGACTCTAGATCTTCAACGCCAATCGGTCGTTAGCGGGATGCAGGCTCTGCACTCCCGCCAGGTTCAGCACCAGATCCAGCAGTTCATCCCAAGGCTCGGCATTACGCATACCTTTGACGGCTTTATCGATGCCGTTGGCCTTGCGCAGGAGTTGTTGAAGCTGCGCGGGTTTCAAACGCTGCAGTGCCGCCTTGATAAGTGGCTGGCGTTTGTCCCAGATACCCGCCTGCTTGGCAGCCCAGTCAAAATGTTTTCCCTGGCTGACGGCCAGAGAAATCTGAACCAGGCTGCGTATGTCCCGAGTCAGCGCCCAGAGGATATTGATCGGCTCGGTGCCTTCGGTTTTTAAACCATGCAGTGTCTTCACAGCCGCACGTGCATCGCCGTGCAGAGCCTTGTCTGCGAGACCGAAGACATCATAGCGCGCACTGTCGGCAACGACTGACGCCATCAGTTCGTAGCTCACCACATTGTCGTGGGCGAGTAGTTTTAATTTTTCAATTTCCTGAGCGGCGGCGAGCAGATTGCCTTCGATGCGTGACGCCAGCAGATCAATCGCACCACTGTCCGCGCGCAACCCGGCCTGCTGCAGGCGGGCACCGATCCAGCGGGGCAGCTGGGCAGGTGTGACTGGCCAGACCTGAATATGAATACCTGCGTCGTCGATAGCCTTGAACCACTTACTCTTTTGCGTGGCGCCATCAAGTTTATCGGTCACGATGAGCAGGAGATTATCGCCGGCGGGAGACTGAGCATACTCGATCAGGGCCTTGCCGCCTTTATCGCCCGGCCTGCCGCTGGGCATGCGCAGTTCAATGATTTTCTTCTCGGCAAACAGCGACAGACTGTTGGCTGCTGCGAGCAGTTGTCCCCACTCAAAATTGTTATCCGCGTGATACAGTTCGCGCTCACTGAAACCGGCCTGGCGGGCAGCCTGGCGGATGGCATCGCAAGCTTCCTGAATCAGCAGCGGCTCATCGCCGCTGACGAGATAGATCGGAGCCAGCTGTCTGTTGAGCGCCTGACTCAGCTGTTCAGGGCGCAGTTTGGCCATTGTCTGCTCCAGCCGGGTTGTTGAGGCTGACCGCCTGTAAACGGCGCAGCATCTGCTGGGCGATGTCGCGGCGCATCTCACGCAACAGCAAGGCTTCTTCCTGAGCCGCGCTGCTGGCATTGCCGGCGCTGTAGTCGTAAGTGCGGGTATTCGTGGCAGTGGTCTGTGGGGCGAGGAGTTGTCCGTTGCGGTCACGGATTTCGTAGTCCACCGAAAGAATAATCTGGTAAGCGCTGGTGAGTGCGTCGCTGCCGACACCGGCGGTCCGGCGGTCATCCCGCTCTTCCACAATGATAAGCGAGTAAGGCGCGGCGCTCGCCTCAGTGGCTTCAGCCACTTTGCTGGCTTTCAAGATCTGCCTGACTTCCGAGATCAGCGGGCCGTGGGCGTCCTGTGCGGAGAGGAAGATGCTGTCGATGTTGGACGGCAGGCTGCTGGAGCCGCGCAGATGCCAGCCACAGGCGCTGACGAGACCAGTAATCAGTAAACAGGCAATGATCTTTTTCATAGAATTCCTATTATTTGCGCGCCTTTTTGCATCATGTGTTTGTGCGCCTTTACACATCATATCCGCCTCAGTGTCGGATTACGCCTGCGGCTAATCCGACCTACGAGTGGTCATCTGCTTTTGATGGTATTCCACAGCCTGCGGGTGTGGGTTGGCCGTTGTTGCCGAATCCGCCTTGGTTAATCCGGCTTATTATGTTCGTTTGTTGTTGTCGGATTAGCCAACGGCGTAATCCGACACCCACACCAATCAATTGGCAACGATATTAACCAGCTTGTTGGGCACTACGATCACTTTACGTACGGTAACACCGTCCAGGAAGCGTTTTACGTTTTCCTGGGCCAGCGCCAGTTCCTCCAGAGTCTTCTGCGGTGCATCGACGGGCGCGTCCAGTTTGCTGCGCACCTTGCCGTTGACCTGGACCACCACCTCAATGCTGGAGCGCACCAGCGCAGATTCATCCAGCGCCGGCCAGGCAGCATTCAGAGGAATACTCTGATGCCCCAGGGCCTGCCAGAGCGCCTGGGTAATATGCGGAACGATAGGTGCAAGCAGCAGGATGGCGGCTTCCAGTGCTTCCCGCTCCACTGCCAGACCTTGAGGGTTGGCGCGGTCGGACAGTTTACTCACCTCGTTCAGCAGCTCCATGGTGGCGGCGATGGCGGTGTTGAAGGTCTGGCGCCGGCCGTAGTCGTCGCTCACTTTGGCGATGGTCTCGTGCGTCTTACGCCGTAAATCTTTCTGCGCCTGGGGCAGGCTGGCGGCATCAAGCTTGCCGGGCGTGCCTGCATTGATGTGGCCTTCTACTGTCTTCCACAGCCGCTGGAGGAAGCGAAAGGCACCGGCCACGCCGGAATCGCTCCATTCCATGCTTTGCTCCGGTGGAGCGGCAAACATGGAGAAGAGGCGTACGGTATCCGCGCCGTATTCCCGGATCAGCTCTTCCGGGTCTACGGTGTTGCCTTTGGATTTACTCATCTTGGTGCCGTCTTTCAGCACCATGCCCTGACAGAGCAGGCGTTCGAAGGGCTCATCACAGCTGACCAGCCCTTCATCGCGCATCAGTTTATGGAAGAAACGGGAGTAGAGCAGGTGCAGGATTGCGTGCTCGATGCCCCCTACATACTGATCCACCGGCAACCAGTAGTCGGCTGCAGCCTTGTTGATCATGCCGTCGGTGTAGTCAGGGCAGGTATAGCGGGCGTAATACCAGCTGGACTCCATGAAGGTGTCGAAAGTATCCGTTTCGCGCTCCACCGGCTTGCCATCCAGTTCGTCTTTACGCCATTCCGGGTCAGCTTTGATCGGTGACTGTACACCGTTCATAGTGACTTCTTCCGGCAGGAGTACCGGCAGCTTATGGGCCGGTACCGGAATTTCACCGCCTTCCGGCAGGTTGAACATCGGGATGGGCGCACCCCAGTAACGCTGACGGGAGACGCCCCAGTCGCGCAGGCGGTAGTTGATCTTTACCTGGCCTTTTTTCGCGGCTTCGAGGGTGCCGGCGATAGCATCAAACGCTGCATTGAAGTCGAGACCGTCATACTCGCCGGAGTTGATCAGCAGGCCCTTTTCTACAAAAGCGGCTTTGCTCAGGTCGATCTCCTCGCCATTCTGCGGGGCGATGACCTGCTGGATCGGCAGCTGGTACTTCTGGGCAAATTCATAATCGCGCTGGTCATGCGCCGGCACCGCCATAACGGCGCCCGAACCGTAATCCATCAATACATAGTTGGCAACCCAGACTGCAACCGACTCACCTGTGATGGGATGGAGGGCTTTGATGCCGGTGTCCATGCCACGTTTCTCCATGGTGGCCATATCCGCTTCAGCGACGGACTGTACCTTGCAGTCAGCGATGAACTGCGCCAGCTCAGGGTTGCTCTCCGCCAGGTGCTTGGCGATCGGGTGCTCGGCCGCCAGGCTGACATAGGTCACACCCATCAGGGTGTCGGGACGGGTGGTGTAAATGTCGAAACCGGTAAATTCGCCCAGGGGTTCGGCCAGATCAAAGCGCATCTCGAGGCCGCGGCTCTTACCGATCCAGTTGCGCTGCATGGTTTTCACCTGCTCGGGCCAGTTGGGCAGCTTGTCCAGGTCGGCGAGCAGTTCTTCAGCATAGGCGGTGATCTTGATAAACCACTGGGGAATCTCTTTGCGTTCCACCAGGGCGCCGGAACGCCAGCCGCGGCCGTCAATGACCTGTTCGTTGGCGAGGACGGTCTGGTCTACCGGGTCCCAGTTAACCGTCGCCATCTTTTTATAGACGAGGCCTTTCTCGTAGAGGCGGGTAAAGAACCACTGCTCCCACTTGTAATAGTCCGGTTTGCAGGTGGTGATCTCCCGGGACCAGTCAAAGCCAAAACCCAGCTGCTTGAGCTGGCTGCGCATATGATCAGTGTTGGAGTAGGTCCACTTGGCCGGCGCAGTATTGTTCTTGATCGCCGCGTTCTCGGCTGGCAGACCGAAGGCATCCCAACCCATGGGGTGCAGTACATTCTTACCCTGCATGCGCTGATAACGCGCAATCACGTCGGTGATGGTGTAGTTGCGCACATGACCCATGTGCAGCTTGCCGCTGGGGTAAGGGAACATGGCGAGGCAGTAGAACTTCTCCTTTTCGGGGTCTTCCACCACCTTGAAACTCTCGTGCTCCTCCCAGTACTGCTGGGCTTCGGCTTCTACGTGCGCGGGATTGTATTGCTCTTGCATGCTGGTTTACGGCCTATACTTAAGAAGGTAAAGAAAGGCGGTGATTATAGAGGTTGAGCCATGTTTTTGGGTATAAACCGGCAATGAATTGCGCTTTTTTATTGTTTTCGCTGTCTGAGTTCCGAATCCCCTGAGTTACCAGAGCCAGAGGTATCGTTATGAAATCGACCAGCCATTATCACAATCCTTACCATTCCGAGGCTGCCCGGACCCACAGTGAGGCAGGTGTAATCTTCATGCTGCGGCAAGGCATTCAGCAGGAGCTCGACGACCTGGTCGCCCTTGAGCTGACTGCCGAAACCATGGCGCAGGATGAAGCCGCGCTGCTGGGGGCTTACGTGACGGACGATGCCGGTAAAGCCAAAGGCTTCTGGCATGACCTGAAAGACGAATTGACGATGCTGGAGATCAGCACCGGGCAGTTCCTGTTGTCAGCCGCCGATCCGACCCGTACGGAATGGCATCGCCACGGCTGGTGGAAATCCGAAGAAGATTCCGGCCTGCATTGAAATCCTTTCCGGTGTTATTCTCCCTGACCGCACGCCTTCCTGTTGAGGCGTGCACTGGTACCTAAAAATAAATCCCACTGGTATTTGTCAGTGCGGCTCAGGTGAGAGAAGTCTGTTATGTTTTTATTTCCCACAGGCAGGGTCTGCGGATGCCTGCTGATCTTGCTGTCCATGTTTTCTTCCGGAGTATGTGCCCAGATGGCTGAATTGCCTCGCGATCCGATTTATCTCTGGTCGGAGAATCCCCTCATCAGCCCGGATCGTGAAGGGATACAGAATGAACGGGTCTATGCGGTGGACAACCCTTCCATCACCCCCTTCTGGCCGGACCCGCAAAAGGCGAATGGTGCTGCCGTAGTGATCTTTCCGGGTGGCGGCTATGTAAGGCTGGCGATTGAACTGGAGGGCTACAGTATCGCCCGCTGGTTGAATCAGCAGGGCGTAGCCGCCTTTGTTGTGAAATATCGTATGCAGGAATACGGCTTTCCGGCTCCTTTGCTGGACGGTCTTCGTGCCGTACGCTATGTGCGTGCCCATGCGGCCAACTGGAGCCTTGATAGCGGCCGCATCGGGGTGATGGGATTTTCGGCCGGCGGTCACCTTGCAGCCAGTGTGGCAACGCGCTATGACTTCCGCTCCCCGCAAGTAACCGATGACCCTTGGCAGAATGTCAGCGCCCGCCCGGACTTCGCCATCCTCGGATATCCGGTCATTACCCTGGAGGGGCCAGATGCTCATGCCGGTTCGCGACAGGCTTTGCTCGGCCCAGACCCAGCTCCTGAACTGGTCCATGAAAACTCCCTGCAGCATCAGGTCAAAAAGGGGGTTCCGCCCATGTTCATCATTCACGGTGCAAACGATAAATCGGTGCCGGTGAATAACAGTCTGATGCTCTTCAATGAAGTGCGGAAGCACAATCAGCAGTCAGAACTGCATGTCTATCAGACGAATGTGCACGGCTTCGGGATGCGTGCGGGTGAAGGTACGGTTTCTGAGTGGCCGAAGGTTCTGTTGAACTGGCTGAACCATAATGGCTGGCTGGAGAAGCATCAGGCGGGAGGTAAATAATGAAGCGCTGGATATTTCTTTTTGTAACCTGTGCCCTGGCTGCCTGCGCTGCACAGCAGCAGGGTGTGGAACCCCCCACGCTGTTTCTGGTGGGCGATTCGACCATGGCGGACCAGCCGGAGCATAAATACCCTGAACATGGCTGGGGCCAGGTCCTGCCCGAGTTCCTTGTCCCGGGTGTCAAGGTGCAGAACCATGCAATGAACGGTCGCAGTACCAAGAGCTTCCGTGCAGAAGGCCGGTGGCAGGTGGTGATTGATCAGTTGCAGGCAGGCGACCTCGTTGTCATCGGCTTTGGCCATAACGATCAGAAGAGCGAAGACCCGACACGCTATGCGGAAGCGGACACGGATTATCGTGCGAATCTTACCCAATACATCGCCGAAGCCAGGGCGCAGGGAGCGGAGGTTATCCTCGTAACCTCTATTCGTCGGCGGAAGTTTGATGAGCAGGGGAACCTCACGGAGACCCTCGGACACTATCCCAGGGTGGCAAGGGAGGTGGCCGCAGTGGCTTCCGTCCCGCTGGTGGATTTGAATCAGCTGACCGCTGAGCTGCTGGTCAGGACCGGGCCGGAGGCAAGCAAGGGGCTCTACATGCATGCTGCGCCCGGTCAATATGCCAATCTCCCACCCGAGGGGAAGCAGGATGACACGCACCTGCAGGTTGAAGGTGCCCGGCAGGTAGCTGGGCTGTTCGTGGCGGATGTCAAAAGACAGCAGCTGCGCCTTGCCCGCTGGTTGAAGTGATCGGTGATTTTTCAGCCACAGCCAGCTTGTACTTTGGTGGTGTCTGACATACAATCGCCGCCCCTGAAAACCTATACGACGCTAGTCCCAAACGCCAGAGCATACCGTTCGGCTACTTCGTGTCGTCCAAGCGTGTATTGGAGCAACTATGTACGCAATCTTTGAAAGCGGTGGCAAACAGCACCGTGTAGTGGAAGGTGAAACCCTGAAGCTCGAAAAAATCGAAGTCGCCACGGGTGGCACTGTAGAGTTCGATAAAGTTTATCTGGTAGGCGCAGGCAGCGACGTTAAAATCGGTGCTCCTGTAGTAGCTGGTGCCAAGGTGATCGCCGAAGTTGTGGCTCACGGCCGTGCTGACAAGGTGAGAATCATCAAGTTCAAGCGTCGTAAGCACTCCATGAAGCGTCAAGGTCACCGTCAATGGTATACCGAAGTTAAAATCACCGGTATCCAAGGTTAAGAGGAATAGAAAATGGCTCACAAGAAAGCTGGCGGTAGTACCCGCAACGGTCGCGACTCACAAGCGAAACGCCTCGGCGTTAAAGCCTTTGGCGGTGAATTGATCCCGGCAGGCAGCATCATTGTTCGTCAACGCGGTACTCAATTCCACCCCGGTGTGAATGTTGGTATTGGTAAAGACCACACCTTGTTTGCTAAGGCTGATGGTCACGTCAAGTTTGAGGTGAAAGGTCCGAACAATCGTAAATTCGTCAGCATCGTTGCTGCCTGATTGCGATTGCGGATCCTAGCCTGCGCGGCTTGACTTGCGCAGGCGCCTGAACAGAATAAAAGCCCTGTCGTTGTCGTCAGGGCTTTTTTTATTCAGGATATTGTCAGATACGCGGGCGTGGCCCGACGTTTATTTTATTAAGGTTATCCCGGGGAGTTCACCGTGAAGTTTGTTGATGAAGCGCCAATCCATGTAGAAGCAGGAAAAGGCGGTAACGGCATGATGAGTTTCCGCCGGGAGAAGTTTATTGCCAAAGGTGGTCCGGATGGTGGTGACGGTGGTGATGGCGGCAGTGTGTATCTGATCGCCGATGAAAACCTCAACACCCTGATCGACTACCGCTTCCAGCCGAAGTACAAAGCCGAAGACGGTCAGAAAGGTGGCAGCAAGGAGTGCACCGGCCATAAAGGTGCAGATCTGGTGTTGCCGGTCCCGGTCGGCACGACGGTCATTGATACAGATACCAATGAAGTCTTCGGTGATCTGACCAAGCATGGCCAGAAGCTGAAGGTGGCCCAGGGCGGATTCCACGGTCTGGGAAATACCCGTTTTAAATCCAGTACCAACCGCGCCCCGCGCCGCTTTACCTACGGTACCGAAGGGGAAGTGCGCAACCTGAAACTGGAGATGAAGGTACTGGCGGATGTAGGCATGCTGGGTTTGCCCAATGCCGGTAAATCCAGCTTTATCCGCGCCGTGAGTTCGGCCAAGCCCAAGGTGGCTGACTATCCCTTTACAACGCTTATTCCCAACCTTGGTGTGGTCAAGGTGCAGCAGTACCGCAGCTTTGTCATCGCTGATATTCCCGGCCTTATTGAGGGTGCAGCGGAAGGTGCGGGCCTGGGGGTTCGCTTCCTTAAGCACCTGACCCGCTGCCGCCTGCTGATGCATATGGTGGATATGGCACCGGTGGATGACTCTGATCCGGCAGAAAATGTGCGCATCATTGCCGAAGAGTTACAGAAATTCAGTCCGACACTGGCCAGCCGTCAGCGCTGGTTACTGCTGAACAAAATCGATCTACTGCCGCCGGATGAAGTGGAAGCGCGCTGTCAGGCTGTTATTGATGCGCTTAACTGGACCGGCCCGGTATTCCGCATTTCCGCTTTGCACCGTAATGGTACAGAACAGCTGGCGGGCAGGATCATGGATCACCTTGAGGCTGTGTGGGAAGAGGAGCGCGAGAATCCCGAAGCCCGTGAGCGAGAAATGCAGCTGCAGTTGCAGATGGCTCAGGAAGCCCGTGACCGGATTGAAGAATTGCGCGAGGCTTA
The DNA here is from genome assembly GCA_937958105.1 of uncultured Cellvibrio sp. Classification (GTDB taxonomy): domain Bacteria; phylum Pseudomonadota; class Gammaproteobacteria; order Pseudomonadales; family Cellvibrionaceae; genus Cellvibrio. The sequence goes on along the minus strand of CALFXJ010000055.1, from coordinate 59,182 downwards.
TCGCGCGGCCAAACGTGCCCGCGGTGAAGATGACGATGACTTCAATGATGATGACTATGACGTTGAAGTCGAGTACGTAAGGTAACCCGATGAGCAAACGAGATCTCATCCCCCAGGCAAAGCGCTGGGTAGTCAAAATCGGCAGCGCGCTGTTAACCAATGATGGTAAAGGACTGGATGCACAGGCGATTGCCGGCTGGGTTGCGCAGATGGCAAAGCTGCGTCAAAGCGGCATTGAGCTGGTGCTGGTGTCTTCCGGTGCTGTGGCCGCTGGTATGCGGCGACTGGGCTGGACCTCACGTCCCACCGAAATTCACCAGTTGCAGGCGGCGGCGGCTGTGGGGCAGATGAGTCTCGTGCAGACCTATGAAGTGGAGTTTCAGCGCTACGGTCTGCTGACCGCCCAGGTTCTGCTTGACCATGATGACCTTTCTTCCCGCCAGCGTTATCTCAATGCGCGCTCTACACTGCGGACTTTGATCGGATTAAGTGTTGTCCCGGTCATTAACGAAAACGATACCGTGGTGACGGATGAGATCCGCTTTGGTGATAACGACACCCTGGGCGCTCTGGTGGCTAACCTGATTGATGCGGACCTGCTGGTCATCCTGACGGATCAGCTGGGCATGTACGACAGTGATCCTCGCTCAAACTCCGATGCTCAACTGCTCAGCGAAATTGCCGCAGATGATGCTCGCCTTGAGCAAATGGCTGGCGGTGGCGGCGTGCTGGGACGTGGCGGCATGATCACCAAGGTACGCGCCGCGCGCGTTGCTGCGCGTTCCGGTGCAGATACGGTGATTGTGGGTGGACGGATTGAAAACGCGTTATTGCGTCTGGCGGAGGGCGATAACATCGGTACCTTCCTGTGGGCGCATCAGCAGCCACAGGCGGCGCGTAAGCGCTGGCTTTCCGGTCAACTGCAAACCCGCGGCACGCTGGTGCTCGACGATGGTGCCGTGCGTGTGCTGCGCGAGAAGGGCAAGAGCCTGCTGCCGGTGGGGGTGAAAGAAGTGCGCGGTAATTTCACGCGGGGTGATATGGTGATCTGCGTGGCGCCCAATGGCCGCGAAATTGCGCGCGGGCTGGTGAACTATCACGCGGATGAAGCGCGGAAAATCATCGGCAAGCCCAGCAGCAAGATCGAATCACTGCTGGGCTACAAAGACGACGAAGAGCTCATCCACCGCGACAACCTCGTCCTCTCCTGATCCGTATCGTATTACCGCAGGTCGGATTAGCCGCAGGCGTAATCCGACATCGCCCCCCAATCCCGCGCCTACACCATCGTAGGTCGGATTAGCCAACGGCGTAATCCGACACTCCCGCCACTCCAGCAACCGAATCCACCCAAAACTCACCTCAATAATAACGAAGCTCCGTCGCCTTCCCCCAGAACACGCGATAGGAGAAAGCGGTATAAGCAAGGATCGCCGGCAGAACAATCATCACACCATACAAAATAAACCAGAGCGATGCCGGCGCGCTGGCTGCCTCCCAGATGTCCATCTCCCCCAGCACAATGTAGGGGAAGAAGCTGTAACCAAGGGCAAAGAAACACAGGACAAAGATGATCACCGCACCGATAAAGGGAATACCGCAGCCAAAATCATCTTCATAAGGAAATTTACTCAGGTAACGTTCCACCATCATGAAGGTGACGATGCACACAGCGGGGATGATCAGCAGCAACAGCGTCCAAGGACTGCCAAACCATTTCTCAAAGATATTGTGGTTCATCAGCGGATTGACAGCAGACACGGCGATGATACCGAAGGCCATAAACCACATGCTTATCCGCGCCCAACGAGCGGCGCGTTGCTGTAGTTCTCCTTCAGTCTTCATGACCAGCCAGGCCGCCCCGATAAAACTGTAGCCGGCGGTGACGCAGATGGCACTGAGTCCGGCGAAGGCGAAAGCAGCGGGTGTTTCCTCAAAGCCCATGACAAACATTCCCAGCATATAACCTTGCGCCAGCGTGGCGAGCAGTGAGCCAAATTTAAAAATTCTGTCCCATAGCTCCTTGTGATCGGCCGGAGCTTTAGCCCGAAAATCGAAGGCAACACCCCGCATGATGAGGCCGCCCAGCATCGCAGTGACCGGTAGATAAAAGTGATACAGGATCAGTCCGTGCGCGCTGGGAAACGCAATCAGCAGCAGCCCAACACCCAGAACCAGCCAAGTCTCGTTTGCATCCCAGAAAGGGCCAATGGAGGCGATCATAGTGTCACGCTGCGGCTCTGCATCTGCCGGCAATAAAATTCCCACGCCCAGATCATAACCATCGAGCATGGCGTAGATCAGCAGCGCCAGCCCCATCAAACCGGTAAAGATAACCGGCAACCAATAAGCTTCACCTGTCAGATTCATAACAAACCTCAGTTATGTCAGCGCAAATTATTTGCCGTGAACGGGATTGTGGTGGTCCTGCAGCGTCGGCAGTTCGTCCGGGCGATCGACCAGCACCGACTTGCGGGCCATGACGAAGAGCGTGCGTACATAAGCAATCAGCAGCACCACGTAAAGCGTGAGATAAATACTGAGCGAGATAACCACATTGCCGGTGGGAACACTGGTGACGGCATCGGCTGTCTTCAGCACACCGGTGACCAGATAAGGCTGGCGGCCGATCTCGGTGACATACCAGCCAGCGAGGGTAGCGATCCAGCCGGAAAAGCTCATGGCGACGAGCAGGCGCAGCATCAGCGGCGGCAGCTCCTTCCGGCGCCAGAGCAATACGCTGGCTGTCCAGGAGACGATCAGCATCAGCATGCCCATCCCTACCATCAAACGGAAACCGTAAAACAAGGGCGCAACCGGTGGATGTTCGTCCCCAAACTCATTCAACCCTTTCAGTTCACCTTCAACGTTGTGCGTGAGAATCAGACTGGCCAGGTCCGGCACCTCCACAGCAAACAGATTTTTTTTCTGAATCTGATCGGGCACCGCAAATAAAACCAGAGGAACGCGTGAGCCGGTTTCCCAGATGGCTTCCATGGCAGCGATCTTGGCCGGCTGATGTTTCAAGGTATTTAATCCGTGCATATCTCCGACAAAGATCTGGATGGGAATCAGTATGGCTGCCGCAAACACACCGGCCTTCAATGCGCGGCGCGGCGCAGGCTTATGATCGCCTTTGAGGATGCGATAGGCAGAGATGCCGGCAATCAAAAATGCGGCGGTCAGGCCGGAAGCGAGCATCATGTGCGTGAAGCGATAAGGCATGGAGGGATTGATGATGATCTTCAGCCAGTCGAGAGGATAGGCCACACCATCACGCATCTCAAAACCGGTTGGCGTCTGCATCCAGGAGTTGAGTGCGAGAATCCAGAAGGCGGACAAGCTGGTGCCAATAGCAACCAGCAGGGTAGCGAAGGTATGCACGCGCGCGGATACGCGATTTATACCGAACAGCATGATGCCCAGAAAAGTCGCCTCAAGAAAAAATGCCGTCAGCACTTCGTAGCCCAGCAGGGGGCCGGCAATATTGCCAACGGTTTCCATGTAGCCCGGCCAGTTGGTGCCGAACTGAAACGACATCACCAGACCACTGACAACCCCAACAGCAAAACTCAGCGCAAAAACTTTCACCCAGAAACGATAACAGCGCATCCAGACTTCGTCGTTACTGCGATTGTATTGCACGCGAAAAAACAGCAGGAACCAGCACAGGGCGATAGTGATTGTAGGAAACAGAATGTGGAAACTTATATTGGCCGCGAACTGAATGCGTGAGAGGAGAAAGGTATCTAGCTCCATATAAAACGTACCTCTTGAAATCTGCTTGTGCTGAAATCAGCTGGTGCGATCGCTTCCAGGCTGCGTGGAGTTTTTGAAGCGATCTTGCGCGGCTAATGCAATCTGCACATTTTTCAGTAGATGGAACTGGTGCCGGTTAATGTTTCGCCGTGCTTAGCCACTTATCCTTCATGTCTAATACCTTGCCAATACTGTTGCCCAGTTTAAGCAGCTTCTGCAGGCGGTCACTGTCGAGCCGTTGAATTTCAGTCGTCCACAGAGTCAGCATCTCGATCAGGTCGTGCATTTCCTGCATGCGTTGCTGTGCGTATTGCTCGTCGGGGCTGGCAGGCTTGTTCATAAGCAGACCACGCAGGGTTGAAAGAGTTGGGTCAATTTCCCGTTTGCGACGCTGTTCAATCAGCGTTTTGGCAATTTCCCACACATCGGCTGGCGCCGAATAATATTCCTTGCGATCGCCGGGCAGGTGCTGCAGGCGCACCAGCTCCCACGACTGCAGCTCCTTCAGACCCATGCTGACGTTGGAGCGGGAAAAGCCGAGTGTGTCGGCAATGTGATCGGCGGAGAGAGGTTCAGGGCTGAGAACCAGCAGGGCATACATCTGGCCAACGGTACGATTGATTCCCCAGCGACTGCCCATCTCACCGAAGTGAAGGATGCAGGCCTGGATCATTGGTGTGAGCGTAATAGACATGGCTGATTCCTGAATTTTCAGTAATTTCTGAAATTACAGAATGATTTGATCTGCGTCAAGTTGAGTTTTTGTTCCTGATCGCACGCGGGCGGGTGCAGCCAGATTGGTTAAATTGACAAAAAACTCAGGCCGCTCGCCGGGCTTCAATGTCCTCTAGCGTGCTTTCTCTAACAATGTAACCGATAACATTAAAAAATTTTCCCCACTGTTTCAGAGGTGCAGTCACGGTGGGGGAAGGGGGCGGCAACAGGTATCTGACGGCAGGAAAGCAGGCTATTTCAGGTGGTGGAATCAAGATTGATGTTAGCGCGAACACGAATGCAGAAAGAGCAATGTGACGCCCCAATTGACGGTTGGTACAGTGTTAACAGTGCGTTTTGGTTATTATTTGCTCTATTTGTAACCGTTTACATTTAATGGTAACAAATGCGTGTAACCGCATTTTCAGCACTGGTTTTTTGCCCAAAAACCCTGAAAAAACAGGGTGTTAAGGGCTGGATTATTAAGTTGGGACGTGAATAATAGAGCGGTAACTTTCTATTTGGCGCCATCATGTGCAGCACTCCGCAGGTGGCTTTGTCGGATCGCTGCAGCTAAAAAGAGTATTAAGCCGGCACGCATCGGTGGCTGAAAGTTTCTTTTGATGTATCAGCATTTCGGTCTTACCTCAGAATCCGGGAGTTTCCCGGCCTTCTCAATCGATCTATCGCTGTAAGTGCAAGTAACCAGACAAGTAACGCCAACAAGTGAGTAGTGGACAATGACGCACCAACGTAAGCCCATCGTAATCGCCAACTGGAAGCTCAATGGCGGCCTGGATTTAATCTGTACCTCTGTGGCCTCGTTTATCGGTAAACACTTTGAGGCCCAGATCGTCATTTGTCCGCCTTATATCTACATGCGGGACATGATGACCTTTCTGCAGTATTCCGAGCTGCAGATTGGCAGCCAGAACGTCAGTAAATTCAAATCCGGTGCATACACCGGGGAAACCTCTGCTCAGATGCTCAAGGAAGCGGGCTGTGCTGTGTGCCTGATCGGCCACTCCGAGCGTCGCGCCATGTTCAATGAAAATAATCCGGGGTGTCGCACCAAAGTGCAATTGGCGCTTAATCATGGATTACTGCCGGTACTCTGCATTGGTGAAACCAAAGAGGAGCGGGAAGCAGGCATCGCCAAAGAGGTGATCTTTACTCAATTGAGCGAGGGGCTGTTGGATATTGATCTGGCCGGCAAGGATCTGTGCATCGCATATGAACCTGTGTGGGCTATCGGCACCGGCCTGGCGGCGACGCCGGACATGGTGCAGGAAATTCACCGCTTCATTCGCGACAAGCTTGAGACACTGTACAACCCGACCGTGGCCCAAAGTGTGCGTATTGTTTATGGCGGAAGCGTGAATAAGACCAATGCACGGGAGCTGTTGAATCAGGAAGACATTGACGGACTTCTGGTGGGCGGTGCCAGCCTGGACCCGGATCATTTCCTGGAAATCTGTAAGCAGGCAAATAATGTAGCGCAGGCTTAACCTTATTCTTTACGGTTGCGTCCGGAAAATAATTTTGGGTGAGAGCAAAGTTATTTTCATGGCCAGGTGGAGGCAACCAGTAATGAGTTCCGAATCATTCGGAGAATGTTAATCAACCAACAAGCGGGAGTAGAATGATATGAACGCACTCGTGAACAAAACGCTGGTACATGCAGTAGCCCCCGGAGTGGCAACTGGTGATCAGGTGCAGGCCCTGTTTGATTTTGCAAAGCGGGGAAAATTTGCTTATCCCGCCGTCAATGTTGTGGGTACCAATTCTATTAATGCCACGCTTGAAGCTGCCAGCCTGGTAAATTCACCGGTAATCGTCCAGCTGTCTCACAGCGGCGCTGCCTTCTTTCTCGGTAAGGGCGTGAAGGTGGAAGGGCATGAGCGTTCGATTCTGGGCGCCGTAGCGGCTGCACATTACGTCCATGCGGTTGCCAGTGCTTATGGTGTACCGGTAATTCTTCACACGGATCACGCTGCTAAAAATCTGCTGCCGTGGATCGACGGTTTGCTGGATGCCAGCGAAGCGCATTTTGCAAAGACCGGCAAACCGCTGTTCAGCTCGCACATGATCGATCTGTCTGAAGAATCGCTGGAGGAAAACGTCGAGCTGTGCGCGCAATATCTCAAGCGCATGAGCAAACTGGGGATGACACTGGAGATCGAACTGGGTTGCACTGGTGGCGAAGAGGACGGCGTGGACAATACCGGCATCGACAGCTCCGCGCTCTACACACAGCCGGAAGATGTTGCTTATGCGTATGAAGTACTGTCGGCCATCAGCCCGAAATTTACCATCGCCGCCTCCTTCGGTAACGTACACGGTGTATACAAGCCGGGTAATGTCAAACTTACGCCGAAGATTCTCAAGAATTCCCAGGCTTATGTCTGCGAAAAATTTGGTGTGCCGTCCAACACCCTCAATTTTGTGTTCCATGGCGGTTCAGGTTCAGACCCGGCCGACATTGCCGAGTCGATTGACTACGGCGTGGTGAAGATGAACATCGACACGGATACCCAATGGGCCACCTGGCAGGGTGTGAAAGAATATGTCGAAGAGAAACACGCCTATCTGCAGAGCCAGATCGGCAACCCGGAAGGTGAGGATAAACCCAACAAGAAATACTACGATCCTCGCGTCTGGCTGCGTAAAAGTGAAGAGTCGATGGTGAAGCGTCTGCAGCAATCCTTTGCGGACCTTAATTGCCTCAATCAATACAGGTAGTGATACATGCAAGACGTAAGTGATGTTCTGCGCGGTGATGGTGCCGCGCCTGATCTGGTCGAACTGATCGACACGCTGCTCAATGCATCGCGCACCATTGCGCACAAGGTGCGTCAGGGCGCGTTAGCGGGTGTGCTGGGTTCAACAGCGGAAGAAAATATCCAGGGCGAAACGCAGAAGAAGCTGGATGTGATTGCCAACCAGATCCTCAAGGATGAGCTGCTGGCCAACGACCAGGTCTGCGCTATCGCTTCGGAGGAAGAGGACACGCCGGTTGCCGGCAATCCTGCAGGTAAATATCTCGTCGCCTTTGATCCGCTTGATGGTTCTTCCAACATCGACATCAACGGTCAGGTGGGAACCATTTTTACCGTGCTGCCAGCGCGCCAGGACATTGCTCACGATGATGAATCACAGTTCCTGCAGCCCGGCACACAGCAGCTGTGTGCCGGTTATGTCCTCTACGGCGGCTCGACGCTGCTGGTGCTCTCGGTGGGGCGGGGGACACGATGTTTTACGCTGGATGTGGCGGAGGAGCGGTTTGTTCTTACGGAAGAAGCATTGCAGATACCCGTGGACACGCGGGAATTTGCCATCAACCTGTCCAACCAGCGCTTCTGGAACTCTGCCTTCAAACATTATGTGGATGACCTGATTGCCGGAGAGACAGGTCCACGCAAAAAGAACTTCAATATGCGTTGGAACGCGGCCATGGTTGGTGATGTTCACCGGGTGCTGGTGCGCGGCGGCATCTTCAGCTATCCGTCTGACAGTCGCAATCCGCAGCAACCGGCCAAGCTGCGGCTGCTTTACGAAGCCAATCCCATGGCACTTCTGATCGAAAATGCCGGTGGCAAGGCATTTACTGAAACGGAGCGGATTCTCGAACTGCAGCCCGCTGCGCTTCATCAACGGGTGGCAGTGATTCTGGGGTCCGCCAACGAAGTGGATACCTGCCTGGGCTATTTGAAGTAACGCCTTTCGGCTGAAGGATCGAGTGGTCCTTCAGCTGTTCTCCTCCCGTCGGGCTGGCGGCAACGCTTGTCCGGTCATTGTTCTTTTTCATCGCCACAGCCCGCTTTCTGTGACAGGATGTAAGCCTGTTGCCTTAGGCGCCAACAACTGAACGTTATATGTATGGATGGGTGGATTTCGCTCTTTTAGAATAAATTCACATCACATTGGCTATTTTTTATATGGATGGGTAATCAATCCTGCGATATATTGCGCCTAACTCTCCCCAACCTTGTGACGGATCACGTACTCAACAAGGTGCGCAAATACATGTTACAGGTCGCCAAAAACCTATCCGTCCCTCCTTCTGAAACTGAATCCTTAGCTGCATCCCCGCTTCCTACCGGCGCTGACTTGATCGTGAATTATCTGCAGTGGCGGGGTGTAGATACCGTATTCGGTGTACCGGGCGGTGCCATTGAGCCGTTGCTCAATGCGCTTGCGCTGGCCGAGCGCGAAGGCGGGCCGCGCCTCGTCGTCGCACGTCACGAAAGTGGTGCCGCGTTCATGGCGGATGGTTACTACCGCGAAACCGGCAGGATGGGAGCGGTGTGCAGCACGACCGGCCCGGGGGCGACCAACCTGATTACCGGTGTTGCCTCGGCCTATGTAGAAGAAATCCCCATGCTGGTGATTACTGCCCAGACGCCCCTGCCTAAATTCGGTCGGGGAGCACTGCAGGAATCCAGTTGCACCGCGGTGGATACAGTGGGGATGTTTCGCTACATCACCCGCTTCAATAGTCTGGTATCACATCCAGAGCAGCTGGAGACGAAGCTGGTCTCCGCCCTGATGAGCGCGCACCAGGACACGCGTGGTCCGGTTCACCTTAGTATCCCTTCCGATGTGCTGCGTGCACCGGTTGAGCGGACGCGGGTACAGCATGAATTACTGGTGCCGGATTATGCGATTGTGGACGAGCTGGCCATTGACCGGCTTTGCGCCCGCCTGGCTCAGGTCGACAGCATGGTGCTGTATATCGGCGCCGGTGCCGGGCGGGCGGCGCGGCAGCTGATGGAATTTGTTGAGCTGACTAACACTCCTTTTGTAGTGGCCCCGACGGGTAAAACCTGGGTGGATGAAACCCATCCACTCTACCGTGGAGTCTATGGTTTTGCCGGCCACGAGAGCGCCCGGCGGCTGCTGCAGAATCCGCAGGCTGAATTAATCCTGGCGGTAGGCTGTGCCTTGGAAGAGCTAGATACCAGCGGCTGGCAGGCGGAGCTGTTGAACAACCGGCTGGTGCACATAGACTCCTGTGCGGAACACTTCATGCGATCCCCCATGGCCTGCCTGCATGTGCTGGGTCGGGTCGACAAGGTGTTTGATCAGGTGCTGGTGCAGGCCTATGCGGCAAAGCAATGGGGGCGCGAGTGGCGTGCTCCTGGCGGTCGCAGCCACAAGAATCTATACGGGGGTTATGCCAAGCTGCGCGAGTCCGAAAAGTGCCTGTCCGAGGACGCACCGGTGAAGCCGCAACGTTTGATGAGTTATCTCTCCCGTGCCTTGCCCGACAAAACACGGATCTTCGTCGATGCAGGCAACGGCTGGTCGTGGGCTACCCACTACCTGATGCGCAGTAACTGTGAAGGCCTGTATCGGGTGGCCATGGGCTATGGGTCCATGACCTGGTCTATCGGGGCGGCGATCGGCTCTGCGGTCGCACGGCCTGACGCGCCGACGCTGTGCATCCTTGGTGATGGTTCATACCTGATGAGCGGGCAGGAAATTACCGTAGCCGCTCAGCAGAAGCTCCCGGTGGTTTTTATCGTCTTGAACGATGCGGCGATGGGGATGGTGATGCATGGCCAGCTCCTCGGTCAGCAGGAATCAATCGGCTGGCAGTTGAACGACGTGAACTACGCGGCCATGGCCGCCGCCATGGGCATAGACGGGATGATTATCGAGCAACCACGACAATTGGAATCTCTGGATTGGGATGCACTCTTTGCTAAGACGGGACCCACCTTGCTCGATGTACGCATTGATCGCAACGAAGTGCCGCCCATGGAAGATCGCATCAAAGGGTTGGCCGGTTCGTCGGCAACCCCCGGCGGTTGATCTTGTTGAAAAGGTCGGATTAACCGAAGTGTCCACCGATATATGCTAGGCTAGTCAAGAGCTTAGCCTGGAGTTTCATGCGTGTCGTCTAATCCAAATCACAACAATCAAGCATCATCGTGCCCCACGATTCTGATTGTCAATCACGATCCGGCGGTACTGGAACGAATCCGTGAATGTCTCGTCAATGCGGGGTATTCCACCACCACCCTCGTAGAGTCGGCTACCCAGGCTTTGCAGTATCTGCGCCACCACTCAGTGGATCTCCTGCTCGTTGACGTGGACACCCGTGATCTGGACGGCTGGCGGCTGTCGCGGCTGGTGCGCAGCGGCATCCTGTGTTGCCCGGCAGATCTGCCGATCATCATCACTACCACGACCTGGTGCGAGCGGATTGCTGAAGTGACAGCACGCGAGTATGGAATCAATTACCTGGTACCGCTCAACCATCTTTATCGCCTGCCGGATCTGGTCAGTCACCTGTCCGTAGAGCGCAATGCGCAGCTCGCCAAGCCGCGTCTGCTGGTGGTAGAGGATCAGCAGGACACGGCGGACCTGATCATCCGCGTGCTGGCCGGCCGCTTTGATATCGAAGTGGCGATGGATGGTGAAGAAGGTCTGCAGGCGTGGAAGGCCCGTCGCCATGACCTGGTGCTGCTGGACATCATGCTGCCGTCATTGTCCGGCCGCGATGTGCTGCAGGAAATCCAGCGGTTCGACCCGAATCAGCCGGTGGTGATCATGACGGCCCACACCACCATTGATCAGGCGGAAGAACTGATGCTGATGGGTGCAGTGGATTTTCTGCCCAAGCCCTTCCGCACCGAACAGCTGCGGAAAGTCTGTGATATCGCCATTCAGCGCGATGACTTTCTGGTGAGCAATGCCCAGTTTGCTGCGCGAGTCAGATCCCTGGAAGCGCGGGAGCTGGCATATCGCAACCTCTACGAAAGCCATCATCAGCTGCTGGATGATCTGCAGTCGGTGGTGATGGAGTTGGACAGAGACTTCAAGATCTGTTTTCTGAACCGGGCCTGGGAAAGCATGATGGGCTTTTCCATCGAAGAATCGCTCGGCTCTTCATTGGAGATGTTCATCGCGCCGGAGGATGCTGCACACTTTACGCTCTTCAAGGAAAAGATCAGTCTTTCACTGCTGCAGAACAAACCCTGTCCTGAAATTGAATTGTGCCTGACCGATCGCAAGCATCAAAAAGTCTGGGCACAGCTGAAGCCCAGCCGCTCCAGTCGCACCGAAAATTCCTCGACCCTGACCGTATGCCTCGACAACATCACGGAGCGGCGCGAGACGCAGGAGCAGTTGAAGTATCTCGCGATGCACGACTCGCTCACCGGTTTATATAACCGGCATTTTTTTGAGTCTGCCCTTGAACAGCTGGCGGCGGACGCGCTGCGTAACAATCGCCATCACGGCCTGATTTACATTGATCTCGATCACTTCAAAGTCATCAACGACACCTTTGGCCATCAGAAGGGCGATGATGTGCTGCGTGAGATGTCCATGCTGTTGGGACGGCGTATTCATAAACCGGATTTACTGTGTCGCCTGGGTGGCGATGAATTTGCGGTATTGGTGCACGATATCTCCGCTGAGGAAGCCCATCACTTCGCCCGTGATATCCAGATTATTGTAAGTGACTTCGGTTTTCAGATGCAGGGCCAGCGCATGAATCTTGGCTGCAGCATCGGCCTCTCATTGATTGATGGCAGTACGGCGAATTTCGAAGAATATCTGATGCGTGCCGATATCGCTCTTTATGTGGCCAAGGGCCGCGGCCGTAATCTGATTCATCAATATCATCCCGAAGATGATGAGAGTGATCAGCTGCGACGCTGCATCAATGTATCGCAGAAAATTCGTCGCGCGATTTCCGAGGATCGGATGGTGCTGCATTTCCAGCCTATCTTCGAAGCAAAAAGTGGCAAGGTTTCCTATTACGAAGCACTGGTCCGGATGCGCGAAACTGACGGCCGGATTATCGAGCCGGCAGAATTTATTCCTGCACTGGAAATGTCCGGCGAAATGCACATGCTGGACCGCTGGATCATCAGACTCGCCAGCAGGATGTTAAAAGATCATCCGCAACTTAATCGTATTGCCGTAAATCTGTCGGCGCAGGCGTTCAAAGACGAGAGCCTGGTGCCGACCATTCTGGATTGTCTGCGGGAGACGGATGTTGATCCAGCCCGCCTCACCTTTGAACTCACCGAAAGTGACAGTCTGTTTAATCTGCATATCACCCAACGGGTCATAGCTGACCTGCACGCCCTGGGCTGCAGCTTTTCCGTAGATGACTTCGGATCAGGTTTCAGCAGCTTCGCTTACCTGCGGGATTTACCGGCGGATTACATCAAGCTGGACGGATCATTCATTCAGAATCTGCATCGCAATACCGTGGATCAGACGCTGGTGCGTTCCATCATCCAGGTAGTTCAGGCACTCGGAAAAAAAGCGGTGGCCGAATACGTGGAAAATCAAGAGATTATGAATATCCTGCAGGAGATGGGAATTGATTACGTGCAGGGGTTCCATCTGGGTTATCCATTACCCATTGAAACTTTATTTAACGCAGAGTCGCCGGTTGAGGCTCAATCGACAGGCAGCGCTTAATCCGCATCCGGCACCCTGCGCGGTGCCGCGCCTTGATAATCAATATCCTCACAGCGCAGCGGCAGGAAAGTATCCGGTGATCGGTGATAGGTATCGAGATAGCAGGCTGTAACACCACTGGCCACCATCCCGGCAAACATCTGATAAACCTCCGCAGCCGTGAATCCCTGATCGGATAAAAACGCGGACATGTAGCCATTGATGTTCATCCCTTCATCAAAGCGACGCAGCAGGACCTGTTCGATGTCATAGGCCAGCGCGAGATGAGGCCCGACGGAGAAGCCCAGTTTTTTTCCAAATTTCTCCATGGCCTCCAGACGTTCATCACCTTTGGCAATAGGCCGGATATAGCCGACGATGTAGGGCTTGCCCCGATTCGCGGCAGTAATCTTTTCTACGATGGCTTCTGCTGAAGCTCCGGCCTGATGCTGGCGCAGCGCATCCTGAATAAATTCCACCCCGGCGAGTAATGTGTAAGGGCCGTAAGAGCGGGAGTCGGCGGCGAGTGACCCCATGGTCGTGGCCGCGACCACTGAGGTGCGGGCCGCCCCCGCCAATGCGCCGATCTGATTGCACCAGATGCGCGGATCCGGCCAGCTCAGGCAACCGTAGATACCTTCGATCCAGTCTGCGAGGGGCTTGTCGATCAATTTGCCCGTCGCATTCAACACCAGAATCTGAAAATAGGATTTTTTCCCCACCAGTTCCTCAAGCATGGAGTAACCGTGGCAGTACACGCCTTTACCGGGAAACCATCCGCCAGTGCGGCTGAAAATTTTCCCTCGTTTCTGTTCGAGCCGGGCTATGTGCCCGGCGTCGCTATGAGTGATGTGGGTTCTAGGATTCGATGACATAGTCTTCGTCGCTGACAAAAGGCATGGCAGTGATAGGTTTGTTGGCCAGCTCCAGGCCGTGGGCCACCAGTCCCGGCGCACCCAGTAACTGATACAGGCAACCTCCAGCGCGAGGATGAAAACCGAGGTCGGCGAACACGGCTGCTGCTATACCCGTAGTCAGCCATCCCAAGCCATGCGGTTCGAGTTCCTCTGCCAGACGATTGCCCCAGCGTAATATCTCGCCGGCAGCGGGCAATGTCAGCAACTGTTGCACGATGGTTTTTGCCATCAAATCCACACCACCGAAGTGTTCCCCGAATCCTGTACTGTGATCAGCGGACGGGCGAGATTGCAGGATCGTCTGAGCAACGGCGGTGGGAGCGTCATGCTGGTGTTTGCGGAGAAATCGCATGGCTGCTTCGATCTCGCCGCCACCGCGGTGTGCACCCCCGAGCACCGCTGTGGCAATGGGCAGTATGTGTACCGGATCGGTCTTGCCAACGCCGACGTTCATTGCGGCGCGGACGGCGGGGTGGCGAGGGCCGGGATTGATGAGAGCAATCATCAGACTCTGCAGCAGTTGCGCTTCATTCCTGTGGGGCAGTTCACCGCGAAACAGCAGGTAGAACACATCCACAAAAGAACGCTTTTCCATCAGCTCAATAAGGTCGTAGCCGTGACAGAAAACCTTAGCGGCAATGTAGGGATTATCTTCACTGGGATGTTCGGCCCAGATACGCGTGGCGGTGCGCGACGTGAAGGGTTCGTTGCGACTGCGTACCTGGTCGTGCTTGGGTTCTTCTGCCATGAAAACATGCTCGCGGGTTAGTGCCTATAATGCCGCTGAAGGCTTTCAGGCAAGAACATTCAGCGAAAAAGGTATTTCAGTTCCAGCCTGATGTTGCGCGACTCCAGCGGGTAATCTTCGGCAATCGTACCATTGCTCGGTTCCCGCGCATCTTCATTCAACAGATTACGCAGCGCGAGGGAAAGGTCCAGATTGGGCAGCAGGTTCCTGCGCCGCAGAGTGAAATTAACCAAGGTGTAATCATCAATGGCTGCGCGGTGGTCATCTTCTGCACGCTGACGGTCACCGACCCAGTAAACTTGACTGTTGAGGGACCAGCGGGGGCTGAACTCCCAGTAGGCTCCCAGTTTAAACTGCTGGCCGGGCGCTTCGGGAACCGCATACCCGGAGTGTTTATCTTCGGCATCTTGCCAGGAATAGTTGCCGTGAAGCCGCAGGCTAGACATCGGCTGCCAGCTCACCTCCCACTCAAGACCTTCACCATCCTGATCCCGCGCGTTTTGCGCCGTTCTGGTGGTGGCGTTGCTATCGGGCATGAACTCAATCATGTCTTTGGCCTGATAGGTGAACAAGGTCAGTGTGGTCTGGATGTTCGCGTGAAGGCGGTAGTTGAATGACAGTTCTACGGTGTCGATCTTCTCGGGATCAAGATCCTGATTGCCGAGCGAGACGGGATTATTTTTATAACGCTGTTCGGAAAATGAAGGCGCACGGAATGCACTGCCATACATCAGCTTGGTGGTGAGCAGTTCGCTCGCAGCCCACACCAGGGCGATGCGGGGATTGGTTGTGCCACCGAAGTCCGAATAATTGTCGTAGCGCAGCCCTGCGGTTAAAGTCAGGTCCGGGATGAGCTGCCATTCGTCCTGCACAGAAAAATAATGAACGGTGCGTGCACTGTCAGGCAGAAAGACAAAAGGCGTATTGCTGACGTCCGTGAGCGTTCCGTCTACCACGGCGGAGGTACCGTCGATGATGCCGGGGCCGTAATTTTTACTTTCGCGGGACTCCAGTGTCTGCCGGCGTACACCTGCAGCGAGTCGCAAGCGATGTGTGTCCCAGCCGTTATAGATAGAGATCAAATCAAGCTGCGTATCCTCAGAGCGCTGCCCCGGATTGCCCAGCAACCCGTCCGGGAAATAAACCATTCCGACCGGGTCGGTAAAATTCAGATTGCCATCACTGCCGATCGGCAGAGTGGAATTTTTTGGCATCAGATTGAAGCGGGCCTGGAGATCGTAATAGGAATAACTCAGGCGCAGTGTGTGGTCCCAGCTGTCGCTGTCATCGTTGAGCCGGTAGGTGAGGTCGGCCATCCACAGCTCACTGTCATCCTTGCCCTCGTAATCCAGTGCCTGCGCAGCTCCTGCGCCTATGCCGGCATCTCGGGAAATCCAGCTCCATAAATTCAGTTGCAGGTTTTCGCTGCTGACCGACAAATGGGTATCAAGCAATTGATAACGCGTTGACAGATGACCAGGGGCGAGCGAGGCGTTGGTGCCAAATGATGCATCCAGGTTGGATTGCAGGTCGGAATGGATGCGGCGGTCTTTGTCGCCGTCGCTTTCCTGATAAGCCATATTGAACGCAACGCCCCACTTGTTCCCGGAGGTCGCGCTTTGCAGCCAGACGTCACTGCTGTTGAATGAACCGTGACGTGCGCCGACTTCAATGCCGTCAATGGCCGCAGCATCCTTGGTGATGACGTTGATCACCCCGGCATAAGCATCGGCACCATAGATAGCGGAGCCTGGACCACGGATGACCTCGACGCGAGCGATGCTGGCCACGGGCAGACGAAAGAGTGACGGCCGGCCGCCCTGCAGGCTGGATTGCACCGGTATGCCGTTCATCATCAGCAATACCTGTGGATTAAAACCGGTATGGATTCCGCGGATGGAATACACGGAATCAAGACGGCTGAGGTTGGACAGAGAAACGTGTAATCCCGGTACGGTTTCCAGCACGTCGTTAAGCGTCCGGGCGCCCATGGCTTCAATTTCTGCCGCGTAGATAACGGAAGCAGTGGCTGGCGCTTTATCCAATGGGGTGCTGTTCCCCGTGGCGATGGAAATTTCGACCTGGCCCAGTTCTGCCAGCGACAGGTTATAAATATCGTTCGGTGTTGTTTCGTTGGCGGATTGCGCGCTGACCGCCGCTGAGACCAGCAGGGACAACAATCCCGGAGTAAACACGCGAACATGAGGCGACATCATAACGACAACCTATTGCAGAGATGCTGCCGGGCTTAAGGGAAGAATGCCGGGCAGGATAAATCGACTGGATTCACAAATGATCATCTGTGGTTCGCGCGCGCTTTTTATTCTGTTGGATGAAAAATTAAGCATAAACGACAAGATTTATGATCGGGACCAGCTTATGTTCATGGGAGACAAAGATAGTTGAGCTGGCTGTGAAAGCCAAGTTTGTTCTATGGGTTTGTAATGGGGAACCCCGTGTCACGATCAGATTTTCGGCACCAGACGCTGAATAGCAAGTTTCAATGTTTCGCGCCGAACAGGCTTAGTCAGATATTCATCCGCGTGATGAGGTTGACCCTGTTTGCGCTCATCCATGATGGAGATGATGATGACCGGAATATGCTGGAGCTCCGGGTCGGCCTTGATCTCGTCAACCAACTGCCCACCGTGCAGGTCCGGCAGGAGCAAGTCGAGGGTAATGACATCCGGTTTGACACTGCGTATCAGGCGCAGACCTGAAGCTGCATCGTGAGCCGTGTGTACCAGGAAACCATCGGCCTGCAGAGTGCGCGCCATGATGTCCAGAAATGCCGGATCATCGTCAATCATCACAATATGCTGACCCGGACCGTCAATCGTGGAATCTGCAACAGCCACGTCCGCATTGACGGTTCCGGCAGCGCGACCGACGGCGGCCGGCAGCTCGATTGGTAAGGGCAGGTCAACAATAAACGTCGAGCCCTGGCCCAGCTGACTTTTTACATCGATGGTGCCGCCCATCATTTCACACAGCTGACGGGTAATGGAGAGGCCAAGGCCACTGCCTTGAAATTTGCGTGTGGTGCTGCTGTCGGCTTGCTTGAAGGGTTCAAAGATCTGCTGTTGCTGTTCCGCAGATAAGCCGATGCCGGTATCCGCCACACTGATATAGATGCGGTTCTGCTGATGCAGTGCCTTCACGGTCACTGTACCTCTAGGTGAAAACTTGCTCGCATTGCCCAGCAGATTGATCAGGATGTGTAACAATTTTTCCGGGTCGGCAGCGGGCAGGGTGTTGCCATCGTCCACCTCGAGATTAAGTGTGATGGCATTTTTTTCCAGTAAAGGCGCCACCACACTCACAGCTTCATTTACCAGGCTGGACAGTTTTACTTCTGTCAGGTCCAGCTCCATGCGGCCCGACTCTATCTTCGCCAGATCCAGCACCCCATTGATCAGCTTCAGCAGACGCTCGCTGTTACTGATCACTCGTTTCAGATCGCTGATATGGTTTTCATCTTCGGCGAGTTTCAGTTCTTCAATCACAACTTCGGTGTAGCCGATAATGGCTTGCAGCGGCGTACGCAATTCGTGGCTCATCAGTGACAGGAATTCACTTTTAGCCTGGCTTGCTTCTTCTGCCTTGCGCTTGGCGATGGCGAGTCGGTCTTTGGCGATCTGCAGGTCTTTACTGTGCTCGGCCAGTCGCTGGTTGTCCCGGCGTTTGATCGTATAACCAATCAGGATGGTGATGATCAGCAGGACCCCCAGGATGACCAGACCCCAGAGGTAAGTCAGCGCAGTTTTTTGAGCATCCACAATTTCATCAAGACCGGCGATGGCCTGACGCTGAGTGAGGATCTCCTGTTCCTGAGTTTTGATGGTGCTGTTTAATTCGGCGAGACGTTTTTCGCGGCCCTCAATCTGTTGCATGATGGCATCCAGCTGTTGCTGCCGCTTATCCAGTTCCCGGGTGCGTTGTTCTACTTCCTGTAGCAGATTGAAGCGTTCCTGTTTGCTGCGCTCAATCTGATCGAGCTGAGCCCGAATCTGCTGGTTCTGCTCTGCAATCAGCGCGTCGCTTTCTCGAATATTCTGCGTCAGGGTGGCCAGTTGTGCTTCCAGTCGCTGATTATTGGCTTCCTGAGCTTCAATGGCCGCACTCAACTCGCTCAGGTTTTTTTCACGATTCTGCAGTTGTCTCTGCAGTGCCACGAGTGACGCCTGACCTTCACGATACAGACGGGCCACATCAATCTCGGTACCGCCGTTGAGGATCAGCTCCGGCAGCGGTTTGAGTCCGTGGTTGATGATGTTAGAGCGGTTGACTTCAAAACGCAGCCGGTCATTGTCAGTGATGAGGTTGATCATCACCAATTGCTGGTTAGCATACTCAGCGGTTACCACCAGGACCGGCTGGCCACCCAGCGCATCGTAGATGCTCGACATCATGGTGTTGTTTGCCTGTTCCACATACACCAGATGAAAACGAGACAGGGAATTTAAGGCAGAGACCTGGGTGACAGTAATCGGACGATCCCGCCATTTGACGCTGGCCGCCATAGTGCGAATTTCATTCAGCAGCAAGGGGTTGTCGCCACCGTAAAACCCGATATCGAAGGACGTCATCGAAGACTCGTTAGGCCATTCAATATTCTTGGCAAAATTGTAGAGATAGGAAGCCGTAATCTTCTGCTTATTCAGCGCCTGAGCCTGGGCATCGGAAAGCGCCCAGCACAGCAGCAACAAAACCACGGCGAAGAGCCCCCAGCGGCGCGCGGATCCTGACACCGCTCTGAATATTGAGCCGTGACGGCATTGCCAGCTGTGGATTGAATGGATTTCAGGAGCTTGAGGTAAAAGTGATTGGTTCATCAACATGCAATCTGGGAATGATAGATCAAGCTCCCTGATACGATGATTAATAGTGACTAAAGCATAGCTGGTCGGCGTAGATTTTAATAGCCGAAGGGTTTCCTTATGGCGCATGACAAGGCGACGGAGGGTGTTCCTGAACCTCCCAACCGCCCCGCTGTCCATCGTTACAGCAGGATTCAGTTTGTCAATGCGCTAACAGGAGATAATTATGAGCGTCGAAGTCAGTGGGTTTTTAGGATTTGTTTTATTGGTCTGCGTGATCTATGCCATCGTCAAGACGTTGCAGAGCCGCGCCGGGACCGGCGCCAAGGTGATCTGGATTCTGGTGCTGCTATTCCTTCCCTTTCTGGGCTTTATCCTGTGGTTATTTTTTGGGCCCAAATGATCTGGACTCATGTGCTGCGAGCCCAGCCCGAGGTGTGAGCGCGGCTCACGCATCCAGACGGGGTTCGCCACCAGCCTTCACCAGCACAGCCGCATGAATCTCTTCAAGCCGCCGTCCCCGCGTATCAATACCATTCTTCAACAGCAGGCCGCCAAAGATGATCAAGGGAATGGCGATCAGCAGCCCGGCCAGGGCCAGATCATTGAACATGCCGAGCACGCCGCAGGCAGCACCAAGAATTCCCCCGAACTTGGAGCTTGCCGCAACCAGGCCGGCGCCTGTGCCGCGCAGATGCACCGGATAAATTTCTGCGGCATAGGGGATGAGCATGGCGATGACACCGCTGGCGCTGATCAACAGCAGGACAGTAGCGGTAATGATTGCCGTAGGGGTAGTGATATCGAGCAGTCCCAGTGCCAGAAATGTCAGCAGGCTGGCTGCGGTCATTCCGATAAACAGTACCAGGGTCTTAATGCTGTTCCAGTGGTGATAAAGCCAGATCACCATCAGGATACCGGGCAGAGCGAGGATGCCGGATTGGGCGAGAAGCCCGTTGGCTGATTCTGCACTCATACCTGCATCCCGCAGGTTGGTGGGCAGCCACAGGAGGAAGCCGAAGTTCACCAGACCCCAGGCTACCCCGGACCCCACGAGCCCAAGGGTAATAGGGGCATAGGGACCCTTAAGCATATTGCGAAAGCCAGCATCGGCTTGCGCGTCTTCTTCCGCCGCATGACTCGTGGCAGTGTCCTGATCAATATGTGCACTGAATTTTGCCAGAACGGCGCGAGCTTCCCGTTTCAGGCCGACATTGGCGAGAAAGCGCGGTGACTCGGGGATGTAACGATTGAGAAAGATCACCAGCAAACCGGTAGGCAGCCCCAGCAACCACAGAACACGCCAGCTGAATAAAGGCTCGAGGATGGCTGCGGAGCCCGAGGCCAGCAGATATCCGGCAGAGGTGCCGACTCCCCCCAGAGCGACCAGCAGCCAGCCCCGGTGAGCGGCAGGAATCATCTCTGCCATCAGAGTGAAGGTAATGGGGAGCAGACCGCCCGCAGAAGCTCCCATCAGGAAGCACATGATCAGGTTCCACTCAAAGGTCGGCATAGCGCCGCAGATGGCGGTGCCGATGAACATGAGCGCTGATAACAAGATGGCCGCACGGCGCCCCATGGAATCTGCCAGGCGCCCCCACAGGACGGAGCCGACAGTGGTACCGGTCAGAGCCACCAGCGCCAGGGTGCCCGCCGACTGTTTGCTGATCTCGTACTCCAGTGTCATCCCCGGCATGACAAATCCCAGCGTAGCCGGCTTCATGACATCAACCGCAACAGCGATGACCAGAGCGATGACCAGCTTCCAGTGCTCCCGGTTCAACGGCATGTTGTCGGCCAGATGAAAATGAATTGTACTGCGGTCATCAAGACGCAGCTGTTCCAGCCGAGGCATCAATCCATACCAGGCCAGCACAACGCCCAGCGGAATCAAGCCCATGCCGGTAAGCATGGTGTTATCCATAGGCATGCCAGCCATGTGGTAACCCATATGTGAAGCGTGGATAAACATGGGAATGTGGGCGAGTACGCCTGCGGTGATGAAGATGCACCCGAACCAGAAGGCGACGGGATGATAAAAGGAAATTCCCTGAGAATTCATATTGCCGGACCTGTAGCGAATTATCGTTATCTTGTTCAGCGGAATTTCTACCGCGACGGGCGGAATGTCAGCAATAAAAAAATCATTAATTTTGACTATTGCGGCGAGATTGGCCGCCAGAAAAAAACCACCACACCCGTTGAGGCAGGTGTAGTGGCAAAAAAGTTACCATGGCTGACATGGGTAACCTTGATGAAAAAAACAGGGGGAAGAAGCGGGAAGGCAAGACTGTATCAATGTGGGTTAACAAGGCTGGACACGTTCTGGCTCACCACTGCAGATCAATCACTACTGATAAAACAGCATCCTTGCTGATCAGTCCATAAATCGGTCACGCATGCTGCGCTACAGCGCCAGCTCACCTGAAGGCCGAGCCTGCATCACGGTTTTTGGTTATTGATTAGCCGCCAGGGGTGTGACGTTGCTGTCTTTCTCTTCTGCTTCTTTCTCAGACGCTTTTGCGCCGGGATTGATCATGCCTTTGGGCTGGGGGTCGGCCTGAAAAGGTTCGAGCAATTCTTCCGGTTTGCCTTTGCAGGCTTTAGCTAATTGTTCCCGTCGCTGTGCCAGCAACAGGCCGATGGCTTCGCTGTGCTGGTCGCTGATGCCCGGAATTTCGCTTTCAATCAAACTGGTGATGTTGGCGGCCAGTTCCAGATATTTATCGTGCTCTTCGGCTAGTTTCTTGTCTTCAAACATACTTCCGTCCCGATCGCATTGCCAAACGGCGATAACTGCCATGATCTTGCCCTCGTGTTTTGGTCTGCATTTACAAAAAAATAACAGCTCGCTGGGATACTGTTTTTATATACAGTATTTGCTGGGCGGGCGAATGTCAACGATAAATTGTGTGGGGAGAAGCAGGTGGCCCGCGTCCCTGGGGCCGAAATAAGAGAAGCAGGATTACTGATGCGGTTGGGCAGGTTGCTGTACAGACCAGCGCACCAGCAGCATGACCAGCGGACGTACGGACAGAACACAGACAAAGGCCGTGGGCATAGCGATCTGGTAGGCCCGCCACACATTGGTGAGGTAATGACTGTTTAACCCGGCGTTTACGGCGGTAATGATAAGACACATCAGGAAGGCCATGATGGATGACATAAAAAAAGCGAAAACTATGGGGGTGTAGCGGGGAGGTAATTTGCGAAAAGACTTCTTCGGCATAAAGATTTTGCTCCGGGGATGTGTGCTTGCTGTATGTTGGGCTGCCAATGTACTGGCTCGTTTAGCGGTGGCCGGTGGGGGGATCACCCGCCTGGCGGCCTTTGTAGCTAATCCGTACATCGCTGCGGGGCAGCTGGAACAGTTGTTTGTTCCTGACCAACGTTCGGATGTTATTGCTGAGGTGGAGCCACTGGATTTTTATTTATGCGTGCGCGACCGCTATCAGTTAACGCCCAAGGTCAGGGCGTTTATGGATTTCCTTGTCACGGCGTTGCCGGCGGAGTGGCGTGTGGTCCAGTAGACTGTTGCTCCCCGGGCGAAGCATGGATAATGGCGCCTTCTTAACTGCTTATCAGGAAAAGCTATCTTGTCCGAGCAAGTATCAACACCGATAAAACCCCGCTCCGGTATGCTGCGTTCCAGCGTGGTGACTGGCTCCATGACGATGATGTCACGGGTGCTGGGACTGGTACGCGATCAGGTTCTGGCTCACGTGCTGGGCGCGGGTGGTGCTGCAGATGCTTTCTTTCTCGCATTCAAAATCCCCAACTTCTTCCGCCGCCTGTTTTCAGAAGGCGCTTTTTCTCAGGCGTTTGTACCTGTGTTGTCCGAATACCGGCAGAACGGGTCCCATGCGGCGGTGCAGGCCTTGGTGGATCGGGTGGCGGGGTGCCTGGGGTCGGTCCTGCTGCTGGTAACGGTGCTGGCGGTTGTCGGCTCGCCGGTAGTCGCTGCGGTGTTTGCCTCTGGGTATCTGAATGATCCCCACAAGTTCTCGCTGCTGAGCGACCTGATCCGCATCACGTTTCCTTACCTGTTGTTGATCTCCCTTACCGGTTTTGCGGGGGCGGTGCTGAACAGCTACGACCGTTTTGCGGTCCCTGCTTTCACTCCGGTGCTGCTGAATCTCTGCATGATAGGCGCAGCCTGGTTCGCCGCGCCGCTGTTCTCCCAGCCGGTATTTGCGCTGGCCTGGGGCGTGCTGGTGGCGGGGGTGCTGTCGCTTCTGTTTCAGCTGCCCTTTCTCAGCCGGATTCACCTGTTGCCGGTGCCTAGGCTGGATTGGCGCGACCCAGGGGTAAGGCGCATCCTGACGCTGATGGTGCCGGCTCTGTTCGGCGTCTCTGTCAGCCAGATCAATCTGATGCTGGACTCAATCCTGGCCTCGTTTCTGCCGGATGGCAGCGTGGGCTGGCTCTTCTATTCGGATCGACTGGTAGAGCTGCCGCTGGGGGTGTTCGCCATCGCTGTGGCGACGGTGATCATGCCTAACCTGTCGCGTCAGCACGCTGCTCAGTCTGCGGAGCACTTCAACCGCACACTGGATTGGGCGATCCGGCTGATCGTGCTGATCGCATTGCCGTCCCTGCTGGCCCTCGTCATCCTGGCTCAGCCGATCCTGTTTACCCTGTTTCACCACGGTCAGATGACCGTGCGGGACATCCTGATGTCGTCCTACAGCCTGCAGGCTTACGCGCTGGGTCTGCTGGGCTTCATGCTGATCAAAGTGCTTGCTCCCGGATACTTTGCGCGGCAGGACATGAAAACCCCGGTGCGGATCGGCATCATCGCCGTGTTTGCCAATATAGGTATGAAGGCCCTGTTTGTGGCGCCGCTCTACTTTCTCTTCAACCTCGGGCATGTGGGGTTGGCCCTGGCAACTGCCCTGGCGGCCTATGTAAATGCCGGCCTGCTGTACCGCGGCCTGCGCCGCAGCGGCGTCTATCGGCCCGAGTCCGGCTGGTGGAAGCTGATATTGCGCTATGGGCTTGCCAACTTGGCAATGGTGCTGACATTGCTGGGCTTGCTCCAGGTCTGGAGCGATTGGTCTGAATGGGACTGGCTGCAGCGGGCAGTGCGCCTGGCTGTGCTGTGTGGGGCAGGGTTTCTGGTTTATCTTCTGGCACTGCTGGCTGTCGGGGTCCGCCCGAGGCACTTCCGCCATCTGTGACTGGCCAGCTCCCGCGCTGCGGGGTAGGCTGTCAATGTCTGCTCCTGTATACTCCCGCGTTTGTTTTAACACCCAATCGAGGCAATTTGGCAGCTCTGTGACTCCGGCGCCCTCTGTATTCATTCGCGGTCTGCATAACCTGCGTCCCTGGCATCGCGGCTGTGTCGCCACCATCGGCTCTTTTGACGGCGTTCATCTCGGTCACCAGGCGATACTGCGTCAGCTGGCGCAGGCTGCTGAAGCGCATCAACTGCCCTCGGTGGTCATCATATTTGAGCCCCAGCCACATGAGTTTTTTTCCGGTGACAAGGCGCCCGCGCGCCTGATGCGTCTGCGGGAAAAAATTCAGGCCTTGTTTGCCGCTGGCGTAAACCGGGTGTTGTGCGTGGAGTTCAATGACGCCCTGCGCAGACTATCGGCACAGGAGTTCATTGATCAGGTGCTGGTGCGGGGGCTGGATATCAAGCACCTGGTGGTGGGGGATGATTTCCGCTTCGGTTGCGACCGCAAGGGTGATTTTGCATTGCTGCAGGCAGAAGGTGAGGCACGGGGTTTCTCCGTCAGCGATACCTGCACCTTACTGCTGCACGGCGAGCGCGTCAGCAGTACCCGTATCAGGCACCTGCTGGAGCTGGCTGATTTTGCCGGCGCAGAAGAGCTGCTGGGCCGCCCTTACAGCATTACCGGACGGGTAGGTTACGGGCAACAGTTAGGTCGCAAGCTCGGAGTGCCGACCGCTAATATTCATCTCTGGCGCTATCGTTCACCCCTGCACGGTGTGTTTGCCGTAACGGCCAGATTAAAAGACGGCGCCGTTTATAACGGTGTCGCCAACGTAGGTGTACGCCCCACGGTGAACGGTGATAAAAAACCTATCCTGGAGGTGCACCTGTTTGACTTTGCCTCGGTTATCTACGGCACCATGATTGATGTGGTGTTTCACAAGAAATTGCGCGATGAGCAGCGTTTCCCGTCCGTAGAAGCATTGCAGGTCCAATTGCAGCACGATATTAAACAAGCGCAGGATTTTTTTAACTCTCAACCAAGTTGACACTGGATCATGACTGATTACAAAGCGACATTGAATTTGCCCAATACCGACTTTGCCATGAAGGCGAACCTTGCCCAACGCGAGCCCGAAATGCTCAAGCAGTGGCAGGCCAACAATATTTACCAGCAAATTCGTCAAGCCCGCGCCGGTCGCGAACAGTTCATTCTGCACGATGGTCCGCCATACGCTAACGGCGATATTCATATCGGCCATGCGGTTAACAAAATTCTCAAAGACATCATCGTTAAAAGCCGCACCATGAGCGGCTTTGATGCGCCCTATGTGCCCGGCTGGGATTGTCATGGCCTGCCTATCGAACACAACGTTGAGAAAAAACTCGGCAAGGCCGGCGACAAGGTTGATGTGAAAACCTTCCGCGCAAAATGCCGCGAATACGCCGCTAAGCAGGTGGCGGGGCAGAGGCAGGACTTCATTCGTCTCGGCGTGTTGGGCGACTGGGACAATCCTTATCTGACGATGAACTACAAATTCGAGGCCGACATTATTCGAGCCCTGGGTAAGATCGCTGAAAACGGCCATCTTCATAAAGGCTTCAAGCCGGTTTACTGGAGTGTGGTGGGTGGTTCAGCGCTGGCGGAAGCCGAGGTCGAATATCAGGAGAAAACGTCTTTCTCCATCGATGTGAAATTTGCTTTTGTCGATCAGGATGCTGTCGAGCAGGCTCTACGCAAGCTGACCGGGCGTGGGAAGATTTCGCTGGTGATCTGGACGACCACACCCTGGACGTTACCCGCCAACCAGGCGGTGAGTGCCAATGCAGATGTTGATTACGTTGCGGTACAGGTGGGAGAAGAGCGTCTGCTGGTAGCGGAGAATCTGCTGCTGAGCGTGATGGCTCGTGCAGGCATCGCTGATTTCAAGGTGGTGGGTTATTGCAAAGGTGCCGTACTTGAAAACTTGAAGGTACAGCATCCTTTTTATGCACGGCAGGTCCCGGTAATTCTGGGAGACCACGTCACCACAGATGCCGGTACCGGCTTTGTACACACTGCACCCGATCATGGTGCGGATGACTTTGCTGTGGGTGCGAAATACTCCATTGGCACGCTCAACTATATCGATGACCATGGTTACTACCGTCCGAACGTGGAGCTGTTTGCTGGCGACCACGTATACAAAGTGGATGAAAAAGTCATCGCTTTGCTCGAAGAGAAAAAAGCGTTGCTCGCGCAAGGCAAAATCACCCACAGTTTCCCCCATTGCTGGCGAACCAAGACGCCGCTGATTTTCCGTGCGACGCCGCAGTGGTTTATCAGTATGAGCAAGAATAATCTGCGTGATCAGGTGGCTGAAGCGGTGAACGGTGTACGCTGGGTGCCTGACTGGGGTAAAGCGCGTATCGATGCGATGTTGGCCAGTTCACCGGACTGGTGTATTTCCCGGCAACGTACCTGGGGCGTACCCATTGCACTGTTTGTTCATAAAGAAAGCCAGGAGCTGCACCCGGAGACACCGCGTCTTATAGAAGCCGTTGCACAGAAGGTCGAGCAGCAGGGGATGGATGCCTGGTTTGATCTCGATCCAAAAGAGCTGCTCGGTGCAGACGCAGAGAACTACACCAAGGTCACCGATACGCTGGACGTATGGTTTGATTCCGGCGTGACCCATTTTGCGGTGCTGGCGCAACGTGCTGGTCTGCGCTTCCCCGCTGATCTGTATCTTGAAGGCTCTGACCAGCACCGCGGCTGGTTCCAGTCCTCACTGAAAACCTCCATGGCCATCAATGGTGTTCCGCCCTATAAAACGGTGCTCACTCACGGCTTCACCGTGGACGCACAGGGGCGCAAGATGTCCAAGTCCATCGGAAACGTTATTCCGCCCCAGAAGGTAGTGAACGACCTGGGGGCAGATGTATTGCGCCTGTGGGTGGCGGCAACTGACTTCAGTACTGAAATGAGCGTTTCGGATGAAATCCTCAAGCGTACAGCAGACTCTTATCGTCGGATCCGCAATACGGCGCGCTTCATCCTGTCAAACCTGAATGGCTTCGATCCTGCAGTTCACGCGCTGGACATGCAACAGATGCTGCAGTTGGATCGCTGGATTGTGGATCGTACCGCTGCCCTGCAGAAAGAGATTGTGAAAGCCTACGACAACTTTCAGTTCCACTTGATCTATCAGAAGCTGCATAACTTTTGTGTGGTAGATCTGGGTGCGTTTTATCTCGACATCATCAAAGATCGGCAGTACACCACTAAGGCGGACAGCCTTGCACGCCGCTCTGCACAGACGGCGTTGCACCATATCATTGAAGCCATGGTGCGCTGGATTGCGCCGATCCTCAGTTTCACGGCCGAGGAAATGTGGCCGTTGATTCCCGGTGAGCGAGATAAAACTGTCTTTGTTGCGGAATGGTATTCGCTGCCTGCACTGCCAGCAGATTCATTTGCCGGCTCCTATTGGGAACTGATTGCTCAGGTAAAAGATGAGGTCAATAAAGTGCTGGAAGCCAAGCGCAACAGTGGCGAAGTCGGTGGCGGGCTGGGTACTGAAGTTACACTTTTTTGTGATGATGAATTGCAGCAGAAATTAAACGCCTTGGGTGACGAGCTGCGCTTTGTTCTGATTACCTCAACTGCCCAGGTTCGTCCTGCCGGCGAGGCAAATGGTGCAGAACCGACGGCGCTTAACGGCTTACAGGTTGCGGTGAAAAAATCAGCTCATGCCAAGTGCGCGCGCTGCTGGCATCACCGGGCCGATGTTGGAGCCAACTCCTCCCATCCAGAAATTTGTCTGCGTTGTGTAGAAAATGTGGATGGCCAGGGCGAGCAGCGTCAGTTTGCTTGATTGAAATAGAGTGGTGTAAGGAAAATTCATGTTGAATAAAGTTCCTGCTCAAGCCTGGCGTTGGTATGGTCTGGCTCTTCTGGTTATTGCGCTGGATCAAATCAGCAAACATTGGGTCGAAGCTGTGCTGACATATAACGAGCCGGTGGTGTTCACTTCATTCTTTAACTTTACCTTGCGCTACAACCCGGGCGCAGCGTTCAGTTTCTTAAGTGATGCCGGCGGATGGCAGCGTTGGTTTTTTACTGTCGTGGCGATAGTGGTCAGTGTGGTGCTGGTAACCTGGATTGCGCGGGTTGCTGCGACCAAAAAGATCGAAGCGTTCGGATTGACCATGATCCTCGGCGGCGCCATCGGCAATGTCTATGATCGTATCGTGCTCGGACATGTAGTAGATTTCATTGTGGTGCACTACGAAGATTATTACTGGCCGGCGTTCAATCTTGCGGACTCTGCCATTACGCTGGGTGCCATCCTCTTGATCATCGATATGATTTTCACCAAGGAAAAATCAGCCAATGCGTGAATTAACTGTCGGCCCCGGAACCAGAGTCACTTTGCATTTTTCATTAACACTTACCACCGGTGACGTTATTGATTCCAACTTTGAGCGCGAACCCGCTACGTTTACCGTAGGCGATGGCAGCTTGCTGGTGGGCTTTGAGAAAGCGTTGTTTGGTATGCAGGAGGGGGATCGTGAAACCTTTCTGATCAAGCCTGAAGACGGCTTTGGGCAGCGCAATCCTAACAATATTCAGGAAATTCCGCGCGACCAGTTCAGTGAGGATATCGAATTAAGTGAAGGATTGATGTTGTCCTTTGCCGATGCTCAGAAAACCGAATTGCCGGGCGTGGTACAGCGCTTTGATGATCAGCGGGTGATTGTGGATTTCAATCATCCTCTGGCGGGCCGGGATATCCTGTTTGACGTGGCCATCCTGCGTATAGAACCTGCACAGGTACATTAAGACTATGCAAATTAAACTCGCCAACCCCCGTGGATTCTGCGCCGGTGTTGATCGCGCAATCGATATCGTTAATCGCGCGCTGGATGTTTTCGGTGCGCCGATTTATGTGCGTCACGAAGTGGTTCACAACAAGTTCGTGGTGGATTCGCTGAGGGAGCGTGGGGCTATCTTTGTTGATGAGCTTGATCAGGTGCCTGATGATGTCATTGTCATCTTCAGTGCCCACGGCGTTTCCCAGGCCGTACAGCAGGAAGCAAAGCGCCGCAGTCTGCAGGTGTTCGATGCGACCTGCCCGCTGGTAACAAAGGTGCATATGGAAGTGATGCGCTACAGTCGTGAAGGACGCGAGTGCATCCTGATTGGTCACGAGGGCCACCCGGAAGTTGAAGGCACCATGGGGCAGTATGACAACAGCAAAGGTGGCGAGATCTATCTGGTCGAGGATGAAGAAGACGTGGCCCAGCTGCAGGTGAAAAATCCGGAAGCGCTGGCGTACGTCACCCAGACGACCCTGTCCATGGACGATACTGCCAAGGTCATTGATGCCTTGAGGGAGAGATTCCCCAGTATTCAGGGACCCCGCAAAAATGATATATGCTACGCAACCACCAACCGCCAGGATGCCGTGCGCCAGCTGGCTCTGGAATGCGACCTGGTGCTGGTTGTCGGATCGCTTGCCAGCTCAAATTCCAACCGCCTGCGGGAGCTGGCCGAACGCTGCGGTACCGAGGCATATCTGATCGACGGCCCCGATGATATCCAGTGCGAATGGCTGCAGGGAAAATCAAATATCGGGATTACTGCGGGCGCCTCTGCACCGGAGGTACTGGTACAACGCGTCATCGAACGCCTCTGCGCCCACGGCGCCGAAGCGCCGGAGGAGCTGCCGGGAATCCCTGAAAACATCAGCTTTTCGTTGCCGAAGGCGCTGCGGACTTCTGAAGTCTCAGGTTGACTCTTCCTGGCTATCAGTGGTTTTATCCAGTAGGTGTTGCTGGTTTTCTGAAATGGGGTACATAGCCCCATTGACAGGTAGTATAAGCGCATCCTGCCTCCGCGTGATAAAGCCAGCTGGTAACCTTCACCCTCTTTGGTGCAGACACGAAGTCCTCCCATCTGCAAAGCACCTCCATCGGATCTGCCTGCTGCTCGGCTTTCACCTGTCCCGATAAATGAAACGTAATCTCTAAGAGGGGTGTTGGTATAAATCCGGACCCCTCGGACCTCGCCCCATTCAGTAATGATTTCTTCGTCGGAGTCCAGATCCCCATTACTGTTTCCATCAACAAAAAGTTGCCACCCCTTTTCCCAGCTGCCTTTATGACGCAGAGTGGCCCGTTGATTACGGCTCACCGCCAGCGTGCGGGTTTGATGAACAGACTGCAATAGTTCTTGTGCAACAGCTTTCGTGCGGGTGCTCTTAACTTGCTGTGAGAGACTTGGCACTCCAATAGTGAGAAGCAGTACCAATATCAGGAGGGTAATTAATAACTCAAAAAGCGTGAAACCACGAGCAGACATAGGGCAATCATCCTTGATAAATCAATAAGTTACAGAACGTGAGGTTGCAAGAGCCCCGGCGGCTCACAGAATCCTGCCGTTCATTCATCCTTGTTGACCGCGTATCGTTCAAACCACTCTATATAACGCGGTTTGTGATAGCGTGGGTAATATAATTGCTGGCGGTACATGCGTCCAGCATTACCGCTTTCTATACAAGGCTGGCCCCAAGGCATGGTTTGCTAGTGATTGATGAGACGCGGTTCAGCTGCCAAATCAATCCAAGGCACTCAGGTGAAGACGTTATGCGTAGATTTCAGATAGGTTTTACCATCATAGAGCTAATGGTGACATTGATCGTAATGGCGATAATCATGGCTATTGTAGTGCCTAACTTTACTGGTTTGATAAACAGAAATGCCTCATTAGCTATAGGGGAAGAAATGATAACTGCTTTTAATTTTGCTCGAACTGAAGCAATTAAACTGAGGCAGCCTGTATCGATCTGCCCGAGTGATGATGACGCGACTGGGTGTGGAGATGACTGGTCAAATGGGTGGATTGTATACACCGATGGGGCGACAGAAACAGCGGATTCAACAACCGTCTCGAGTGTGCTGCGTGTGTGGAACGATATCAATTCCAGTGCGGAGCTAGCGGTTAGTCGTGGGGCGAATGCCATTGACTTTGTGCGTTTTACGGGGATGGGGATGCTCGCTCGTGTAGGTGGCTCTACTGATTCTGTAAGTGTGACCGCTCAACAAAAAAACTGCTCGGGTGAGGCTGCGCGGAATATTACTATTGGTTTGGCGGGAATTATAAGTTCTAAAGGTGCCCAGTGTTCGGAGCCGGATAATGACTAGCATCACAAAACATCAAAATGGAGCAAGTTTGATTGAGGTGCTGGTCACCGTATTGATCCTGGCCACATCTCTGCTGGCCATTGCCGCCCTGCAAACACGCTCATTGGATTACAACCACAGCGCTTTCCTGCGATCTCAAGCAAATATCATTGCTTACGACATACTTGACCGGATGAGGATAAACAGTCCGATCTCGGGGGCTGTAGTTGAACCTGATGAGGATGAGAGAGCCGCAATGGTCACAAACCTGCCCGATGGTAAAGCTGAGGTTGATTGTGCAGGTCGCGTTTGTACAGTGACTATCACGTGGGCAGAGCAGGATGGTCTTGATGAGGATGGTGATACCTCAACCTTTACATACACAACTCGTATCTGAGATTTCATTTATGCGTAAGCAGTCAGGATTATCATTAATTGAATTAATGATTGCCATTACCTTAGGGTTGATTTTAATGGCAGGGGTTATTCAGGTGTTTTTATCCAGCAGAACGACCTTTGCTACACAACAAGCGATTTCCCGGGTTCAGGAAACAGGACGTTTAGCTACTGAGTTTATTGCGCGCGACTTACGTATGGCCGGGTATATGGGATGCTCAAGTCGCTCCGGAGCCTTTTCTGATACAGCGGGGAATGTTCTAGGGTTTCACAAAGACTTTGAGCATGGCGTACAGGGATTCTCCTCTGTTCCTGCGGGCGTACAGTTGAGCCCAGCTCCGACAGCGGGCTCGGATATTCTGGTCGTGCGCTCCGCGGACAGCGCTCCTCTGCTGGCCGCAGGGCCTAATCAAGAAAACAGCTTCTCGGTGAAAGTCGGTAGCTCCAGCATTCAGGATGACTGCAGCAACGGCGTCTGCAAGGGAAGTGTAGTGGCAGTATCAGATTGTGTTGATACGCGAGTCTTCCAGGTTGCCGACTTGGCCTCTTCCGGTAGCACAACTTTGGTAGTCAGTGGTGTGGTAATGCCGGCGGATAATTTCAGTGCTGGTGCAGAGCTGGTGCCAGTCAAAACATATGTCTATTACGTTGCACCCAGTACGGCAGATCCGACCAGACCGAGCCTATGGCAAAGCGTTGATGGTAAAAACAGTCATGAGTTGCTTGAAGGTGTTGAACGCCTGAAGTTGAGTTTTGGCAGACACAACCAGACGAATTATGTTCCAGTTACACCAGAGCCTGACTGGAATGAAGTTAATAGTGTTCGAATCGAAATCCTGGTTGCTAGCTTGGATGATAATGTTCTAGAGGATAATCAACATTACAAATTCGCAGGGGCTGATGTCACAGCGACAGATTTGCGGTTGCGTCAGGTGTTTATTAACACAGTTGCAGTTAGAAGTAATATGCAATAGCTGATGGTAAATGGGATATGAAAAATAAAACGATGCATCGATCAACTCCATTGCGCCTTTATCAAGAAGGTGCTGTCCTGATAGTCGGCCTGATTATGGTTCTCCTGATTACCGTTGTGGGGCTTGCAGCAGTGCGCGGAAGCGCAATGCAGGAGCTTATGGCGGGCAATATGCGCGATATGAACCTTTCCTTTCAAGGGGCAGAAGCAGGATTAAGAGAAGGGGAAACTGTAGTGAATTCAGTAGCAATCACCTCCGCATTCAGTGGTAATGGCCTTTGGACAGATTTGTATCTGCCTTCGGCCAGCCGCAAACCAATTCATGAGTGGACTACCGATGACTGGCTGCAGGCCGGAAATTCTATAGAGGCCTCTGAGATAGATTTGATAGGAACGCCTCGCTATGTCATTGAGCGAATAGTTTCTCCTATCGGTAAGATTAACGCGGCAGATGGAAGCTGTATTGGTGTCGGCTGTATGAGTGACCTGCCGGAACCCGAATATTTTAGAGTCAGCAGCTACAGCAGGGGAGCAACACCAGGTGCTCAAACTGTTGTTCAGTCCACCTATAAAACCCTGAATTAACGTATCGGAGAAGGTATATGAGTTGGCCCAGAATTTTCGGTGCTGTTAATTACAAACTAATCCTGTCTGTGATGACAGGAATTATATCCTTGCTGTCGACACATGCCGTAATGTCAGCGCCTGCCCAGGATCCATTGTTTCTGGCACAGCCAGTGCGGCCCATCATGATGCTGAACATGTCTCGTGACCATCAGCTGTTTTTCAAACTGTATGATGACTATTCTGATATAACCAGCCCTACAGGTGGGGAAAGAGATGGTCGGGCGGATACCACCTACGTACATGCATATGATTATTACGGGTATTTCGACAGCAAAAAGTGCTATGTCTATAACACAACTGATAATCGCTTTAATCCCACACGATTTGCGAATGCTCAAAATTATTGTAACTATGCAGGAAATACCAACACAGGGAGTGAATGGAGCGGTAACTTTCTTAACTGGGCCTCAATGACCCGGATAGACGCTGTTAGAAAAATCCTTTATGGCGGAATGCGCAGTAGTGATACCGCTGATCTCACAGTATTAGAGCGGGCGTTTTTGCCACAGGATGCGCATTCTTTTGCAAAATATTACAACGGTACGGATATCGATAAATTAACACCCTTTGATTCGAGTGACAGCGTCACTATGGGGGCTGACAACGAAAATTCGGGTATTACGATTTGTAATACTACTGAGCCGGCAAATCGAAATAATTTGTCCCAGAGTGATACTGGCCTCCCATTGATGCGAGTAGCAAGAGGCAACTACTCTTTGTGGGCCAGTAACGAGCGCTGGCAATGCCGCTGGGGCACAGCGAAAAACGATAACAACGCATCCTTGAGCGGGATCAAAGCGCACACAACGAGTCCAGAAAACAGCGGAAATAATAACAAAAGATTAGGTGGACGGGATTTCAGGGTTCGCGTGAAAGTTTGTGAGGATGGGCTGATCGGTGATGCCAACAATGAAAACTGCTCGTCTTACAATGGTAAATGGAAGCCAGTCGGCTTGTTGCAGGAGTACGGTGAGACCGGACTGATTCAGTTTGGCCTCATGACAGGGTCTTACGTTAAGAATAAATCCGGTGGGGTATTACGTAAGAAAATCGGCTCCATGGCAGATGAGATTAACGCGGATGGCACATTTGTCCGTCCAACAACCGGCAATGCAAATAGCTTTAACGGGATCATAAGGACTTTGGATTTGTTAAGGATTTACGGCTATCGCTTCAGCGACGGAACCTATCACAACGAGAGTCATGGATATGACTCGGGAGGAAGTGACGGTTGCCTGTGGTCTCGCAGCTCATTCGGCAATGGTTACTGTACTAACTGGGGCAACCCTCAAAGTGAAATATTTCTAGAGTCGCTAAGATACCTGTCAGGTCAAACTCCAAGCGAAGATTTCTCTGCTGACGATTCGGGTAGAATCTCTGGTTTAAATACAGCTTCTTGGGATCCTGCACCGATAAGTAATGATAATTATTGTGCTCCTCTTAGTATCATTCAGTTTAACGCTTCGACGAGTTCATATGACGGTGACGAGCTGGATGCATCAGGTATTGGTTTGGCAAGTGTGTCAACAGCTACCAATGCCGTAGGGGCGGCCGAAGGGATTAACAACCAAAGTTTCTTTATTGGCAGTAATGGCACCAATAATAACCAGCTTTGTACAGCTAAAACTGTCGCGAATCTGGCTGATGCCAGCGGCACATGCCCTGATGCTCCTCGTTTGGAGGGGAGTTATCAGATAGCAGGCTTGGCCCATTATGCAAGAGCCTCTGGAATACCTTTGGCAGGAGTGACTCGTGGAGCAGGAAAGCAAACCGTTAGAACCTATGGAGTGGCGTTAGCTCCTGCTGTTCCCCGCGTAACTGTAAAAGTCCCTGGCACCGGTGGTGCCTCGGGAACCCCGGAAAAAACCATTACCATTTTGCCTGCTTGCCGCAACACGAATTCAACCTTGGCTACTCCGGCTAACTGTGCCCTTGTAGACTTCAAGATTGTGGATCAGCAGTTCGATGTGATGCGAAATGGTGTAATCTCGAATACGGGTAAGTTATACGTCAACTGGGAGGACAGTGAACAAGGCGGTGACTTCGATCAGGACATGTGGGGCGTTATTAATTATGTTGTTACAAATAATAAAGTTACCGTTACAACCCAGGTGATCGCCCAATCTACCGGTGACCCCATGGGCTTTGGGTATGTGATCAGTGGAACAACGGATGACGGTTTCCACGTACATTCAGGCGTAAATGATTTCCGTTACGAGAACAGCTGTACAGCCAACACCGGCTCCCGCTGCACCTGCCGTACATCAGGAACAGAGGGCGCGTGCAATAGTACACACGCAGGTGCACGTTCACAGGAATACACCATTGGTACATCGACAGCCAAGCTTTTAGAACAGCCCTTATATTACGCTGCTAAATGGGGCGGGTATCTTGATGACGCGGCAACCAATCAACAAATTGCCGCAGCCGATCCAGAAACCTACTTTTTTGCTACAGATCCGCGGCAGCTTGAAGCATCGCTTCGAAATGCATTCGCAAGTGTTGCGGATAGCATAGGATCTGCGTCAGCAGTTGCAACGAATTCAACACGCCTGTCAGAAGGTTCGTTCCTGTATCAGGCTCGCTTCAACAGTCGAGATTGGTCAGGAGAGCTGTTGGCATATCAATTTGATGATCAAGGAGGTGTTGAGGATCAATCTATCAGCACTAATAGCACCTTGCATTCGGGCTCTATAAATAGTGCCACGCGTACTGTCTATACATACGACGGGTCCGAAATGGTGAGCTTTGAATGGGCGGAGCTCAATGATGCCCAGAAAAGCTATTTGAGAGATGGTGATAGCGAAGCTATTGGACAAGCTAGAGTTAGCTGGATACGAGGCGCAGTTGTTGAAGGCTTGAGAGAAAGAGAGAAAGTAGGTGCAAACCAACTTCTCCTGGGCGACATTGTCAACTCCAGCCCGGTTTATCTGGGCGGAACTGACATGCGCTATGACCGTTTGCCCGGTACGGCTGGTTCTTCTTATAGAACATATCTGCAAACGAAAAGAGATCGGGCTCCTCATGTATTCGTCGGAGCGAATGACGGAATGCTTCACGCATTTAATGCAGAGACGCTGGAAGAAACATTTGCTTACATCCCTGCCGGCGTATACCCCAAGTTGGCTGCCATTACTAAAACTGGGTATGGCCGGGGTGGGTCTGGTAACCCGCACCAGTATCTGGTAGATGGACCGATAACCATTGGCGATGCATATATAGATAACGAATGGCGAAGTGTTCTGGTTGGTACATTGGGTGCCGGTGGCAAAGGTGTATTTGCGTTGGATGTGACAGATCCAACCTCGCCGGAGGTGCTCTTTGAGCTTAATGATGTTGCTGATCTTGGATTTGTAGGTGGTACTCCTTTTATCGTACCGTTGAAGAACGGCAATGGAATCAGATGGGCCGTTGTATTTGGCAATGGTTATGAAGCTGGTTCATCAAGCTTGTTCTGGGTTGACCTGGAAACCCGCGTGGTCAATAAAATTACTGCATCAGCTACAGGAGCCGGGCTTTCTGCTCCGGAATTGCTGCCTAACTCTAGTGGAGTGATAGTGGCGGCATATGCCGGAGATCTTAATGGGTACATGTGGAAGTTTGACCTGTCGAACTCCAGTGCGGCTGAATGGAGTGCTGTTGCATTATTTCGTGCAATGACGCCGGGCGAAAACCCTCAGCCTCAACCTATAACTGCCCCACCTACTCTGGGGCTGAATGCCAAGAAAAACAATGCGGTGATGGTTTATTTTGGGACGGGGCAGTACGTTTACCAGAGCGATAACAACGCTAACATTCCGGTGCAAAGCTTTTATGCAATAGTAGATAAAGGTGTTGAAATCGGCGGGCGTGATGATCTGCATGAGAAAACTATTCTCACTGGTAACGGGACCCGTACAATAGGCAATAACGAGGTCGAGTGGTCTACTGTTGATGGCTGGTATATGGACTTTCCTACATCGGGTGAGCGCCTTACGACGCGGCCACTGTTGCTGTATGACAAGCTGATTTTCGCTTCATTGATTCCATCTGCAATTCCATGTGAGTTCGGTGGCAGCAGCTGGATCATGGAGGTGCCAGCTGTTGGTGATAAGTACGTAAACTACTCAATTCTGGATGGAAACACCTACAACAACTTCCTGATCTTAGGTGATTTAGGATTCGGGGTCCTTAATGACAGGTCTGGTGATGGTGGAGAGGGTAATGGTGGAGAAGGCGACGGTGAAGAAAACGGTGCTGCACAATGCCCTGCCGGACAATATCCAGCCAAAGTGATATTCGTAAGCTCGAGTGGCGAGCTTGGCAGTGAGGATGGCTGCATCAGTGGAGAAATGCTGGGACGTATGTCTTGGCGGCAACTACGTTAATGAATCGGATTAAACACATGAAGAAAAGATCAAATGGGTTTACGTTAATAGAGGTGATGATTGTGGTAGCGATTCTCGGCATTCTTGCTGGGATAGCTTATCCGAGTTACATGGAGTCGGTTAGAAAGAGTAATAGATCTGATGCAAAGGTAGGGTTGAGTGATGTGGCGCAACGTTTACAGCGTTGCTTCACCGCCTACAGTGCCTACAATAATGCCAACTGTGGTGCTGCGACTGCATACAATGATGGAGCATCCACGGCAACGCCCGAAGGTTTTTACAGCATAACGGCCGCTATCAATGCTACTACGTTCACATTGACTGCAAAGCCAGTGGCGGGAACTACCCAAGCCAACGATGCCAAATGCACAGCGTTCACATTATCTCACACAGGAGCCCGCGGAGCCTCTGGCTCTGATGCCGATAATTGCTGGTAAAAGAGGTAATTAATCCTCATCCAACCCCAGCTTCTGCAATCTATAGCGTAACGACCTGAAACTGATCCCTAGCTGCTTCGCAGCTAGGGTTTTATTCCATTTAACCTGCTCCAATGTGTTGCAGAGAATATCTTTTTCCACATCCTGCAGATAATCATCCAGCGATGGGTATTCCGCGCAGCGGGCCGGGTAGTCGACCAGGTTGCTGCTGGACGACTTATGCGGTGCTGAAATTATCTTCAGCGACTGTTGGCCATGCAGTTGCAGATCTTCGGCTTCAATAACGTCGTTGTCGCTCAGGGTAAAAGCCCGTTCCAGAATATTCTCCAGTTCCCGTACGTTTCCTGGAAAGGCGTATTCGTCCAGCCGCTTTAACGCTTCTTTCGATAGGTGAGGTGTGGGCAGGTTCACGGCTTCGGCGAGTTTCTGCAGGAGGTGATTGGCGAGCAGGGGAATGTCTTCGCGGCGCTCACGCAGCGCGGGGACTGCCAGCTGGATGACATTTAATCGGTAAAATAAATCCTGGCGAAACCGGCCTTCCTGTACTTCCTGCTCAAGGCTTTTGTGGGTGGCGCAGAGTATGCGTACGTCAGTCGGAATTTCTTCAGCGGAGCCAACCGCACGCACGGATTTTTCCTGGATTGCACGCAGCAATTTTACTTGCATGTCGAGCGGCAGATCGGCCACCTCGTCGAAGAACAGGGTACCGCCTTCGGCAGCCTGAAACAGACCTGGCTTGTCCTGATGGGCGCCGGTGAAGCTGCCTTTCTTGTGACCAAAAAACTCGCTTTCCATCAGTTCCCTGGGTATCGCACCACAGTTAACGGCGATAAACGGTTTATGCGCGCGAGGCCCCAGCTCGTGAATTGAGCGAGCGACCAGTTCTTTTCCGGAACCGGATTCGCCGCTGATGTAGACAGGAGCCTGAGAACGGGCAAGCTTTTGAATGCTGCGGATAAGATCCTGGATGGCCGACGATTGTCCAATGATTAACGTATCGTTAGGCAGCTTGGTTGCAGGCAACTGGCTGGACTGAATGGCGGTGGAGACAAGCTTGCGTAACGCGGTGAGATTTACAGGTTTGGTGATGAAGTCAAACGCACCGGCCTTCATGGATTCTATGGCGGTATCAACGCTGCCATGGGCGGTAATTACCGCAACCGGCAGGCGCGGAAGATGGTTCTGAATGAAGTCCACCAGCTCCAGGCCGTTGCCGTCAGGTAGGCGCA
This sequence comes from uncultured Cellvibrio sp., assembly GCA_937958105.1. GTDB lineage: Bacteria > Pseudomonadota > Gammaproteobacteria > Pseudomonadales > Cellvibrionaceae > Cellvibrio. Next base: position 19,419 of record CALFXJ010000055.1, on the reverse strand, counting down.
TGTCGGTCAGGCAAAGATCGTAATGGTGCTGGGCGAGGTATTGACGGGCCTCTTTGATGGTAGCGACGCTGTCCGTATCAATCTGCATTCTGCCCAGCGTTATTTCCAGTAATTCGCGGATGTCCGGTTCGTCATCAATAACCAGTGCGCGTTTGTTGTTCATGGCGATACCATCTTGCTATACATTCAGGTGCATTGGATGTTACAGCGCGCGGTCGTGGTGCGCTAACTGTATGTGAAAACAGCTGCTGCCGTCTTCGGTGCGGCGGTAGTGTATAAAAGCCTGATTTGCTTCGCAAAGCTCCTTGCAAATAAACAGCCCCAGCCCTGAGCCAGTATTCTCGGTGGTAAAAAACGGTTCAAAGAGATGCTTAAGATTTTCTTGGCTGATGCCCGGTCCGCTGTCGATGACATTGATAAAAGGACGCTGCAGTTTCTCATCAATACCGATTTCCAGAATGATGCGCGCGCGCGCAGTGCCGGCTTTGCTGTAGCGCAGACCGTTGTCACACAGGTTGCTGATGACCTGATGCAGCTGACCGGGGTCAAATTGGCCGACGATATTCTGGTCCAGACAAAGAATTCGAATATCAACAGGTTCTGTCCGGCTATTCTTGTACTCTTCAACGAAATGTTCAATCCAGCTGTTCAGGTGCACCTGCTGTGGTTGCGCGGTGCGGCGGCGGGAGAGCTGCAAAACATTCTCAATAATCTGATTCACGCGTTTGCAATGATTGTCGATGATCTCTATGAGACGTCGGTCGTGTACCGAGAGCTGATCGGACTCACCCAATAACTGACTTGCATGGCTGATGGCGCCGAGAGGATTGCGAATTTCATGGGCAATGCTGGCAGTCAATCGGCCGAGAGAAGCCAGTTTGAGCTGTTGGGCTTGCTGGGCAATGGCCCGGTTGTCCTCGACAAAAATCAAGGTGTCGGTATTCTCGTCCGACTCCAGCGGAGCAAAGTTGATTCTGATTTCATCACTCAGACCATTATCAATCTTCAGGATCGGCGAGTATTTCCGCTTGGCCTGCTGCCATTGTGTGACCTTCTGATCCAGGGCTGGAACGTCACGAAGTGTCAGGCGCGAGGTTTGTTCCGGTGGTAGTCCCAGCAGGTTGCGCGCAGAATTGTTCAACAGCTCAATGCCGCGGCTTTTGTTAAACACAACGATGCCGGTCCGCATACGCTCGACGATCATCTGTGCCAGCTTTTGCAGGTGCGCGACGTGTTGCGCCTGTGCGAAGGCTTCTTCGTTGCTGGTGCGGATTTTGCGCGTTAGGTATTGGAATGCAATGGCAATGATAAAGATCAGTGCACCCAGAGAGCCGGCGGAGAAAAATGCTTTATTGTCCAGTGTTGAAGTGAAAGATCGATAGGTGCTTTCGGAGATCACCGCGATACTTGCCAGAGCCGCATAGAAGATCGCTATCTGCCCCCGCAACAACATCCCCCCTGCAGCGACGGCGATCAGCAGCAAATATCCCAAACCATTAAGGATGCCCCCGCTGCTGTACATCAGCAGAATGATGGCCACCAGGTCAATGAATAACAGACTGAACAGCTGCTTTTGCGATGGAAGAAACTCGACCCGCCAGAACATGATCAGGCTGATGAAGTTGATCAGGGTATAGCTGGCGGAGGTATAGAAAAAAACATCGGGGTGGTCGCTGCCCAGGACATTGCGTGCGATATCACCCTGGAACATCAGCAACAAAACGGCACCCAGCAGGGTCCGATAATAGGTATACACCCGCAACAGATCATAAGGGTTGTAGGTTGGGGAATTAATGGCTGATATCTTCATCGGCGAGTCATCAATCTATAGTGGTATTTTTTAATGGATCACGGGTATGAATCGTTTTGCCTAAATGGCAGGATTGTTCGACAATGCGCGCCCCTGCGTACTATACCCCTTGTTACAGGTTCTGTATCAGTCGCGCCATTCATGTCTTTGACGCTAACTGCAACAACACCTTGGGAGACCCCTTATCTATGTCACGTATGACGATCACACTGGCTCAGATCGACACCTTGGTGGGAGATATCCCCGGTAATACTGAAAGGGTCATTGCTGCCGCACGGCGCGCTGTGGATGAGCACAAGGCCGCGGCGATTATCTTTCCTGAGCTGACACTGACCGGATACCCACCGGAAGACCTGCTGTTGCGTCCGAGCCTTGCCCCGCGAGTTGAGCGTGCCCTTGCGCATATCCGGGCGCAGAAGCTCCCGATTGCTGTCGTCCTGGGCTATCCGCGAGTAAAGGATGGTCGGGTATACAACATGGCTGGGGTGATCCTCAATGGTGAGTGGACGGCGGAGTACGCGAAGCAGAATTTGCCCAATTACCAGGTCTTTGACGAAGAGCGTTATTTTGATAAAGGCAGTCAGCCCGTCATCTTTCAATTGGGACAGGTACCGGTGGCCTTGAGTGTCTGTGAAGACATCTGGCATTCCGAGCCGATGGCGCAGGCAAAAGAGGCGGGGGCCCGGCTCATGTTCAACCTGAATGCCTCGCCATACCATCAAGGCAAGCAAGAGGAGCGGGAGCAGTTACTGGCCATACGGGCCCGTCAGGGTAACATGCCGATAATCTACACCAATCTGGTCGGCGGCCAGGACGAACTGGTGTTCGACGGTGGTTCCCTGGCGGTAGATGCGCAGGGGCAGGTCTGTTTTCGGGCACCCGGTTTTCAGGAAGGGCTATTCGCCTTGAGCCTGGATGTTGATGCCTCAGGGCAGATAACTCTGCCACAACAGGCTATGAGTCCCCTGTTGGATCGGCTTAGCTCAATCTATCAGGCGCTGGTACTGGGCATGCGCGATTACGTTAATAAAAACCGCTTTAAAGGCGTAGTGCTCGGGCTTTCTGGAGGAATTGATTCCGCATTAACCCTGGCGATTGCGGTGGATGCCCTGGGTGCCGACCGGGTAGAAGCGGTGATGATGCCGTTTCGCTATACCTCGGACATGAGCAAGAGTGACGCAGCCGATCAGGCGAAGCGTCAAGGCGTAGCCTACACCTCCATCAGTATTGAACCCATCTACGATGCCTTCATGGCGGCCCTGAGTGACGAATTCGCCGGCACAGCGGTAGATACAACGGAAGAAAACCTCCAGGCGCGCTGTCGCGGTGTACTCTTGATGGCCATCTCCAACAAGAAGGGTTATCTGGTACTTACCACCGGCAACAAAAGTGAGATGGCCGTTGGTTATTCCACTCTGTATGGAGACATGGCGGGTGGCTTCGACGCATTAAAAGACGTGCCAAAAACAGTGGTCTTCGAACTCGCACGCTATCGCAATAGCCTGGGAGAAGTGATCCCACCGACAGTCATCAGCAGGCCGCCCTCGGCGGAACTGGCACCGGGGCAGAAGGACGAGGATAGCCTTCCGCCGTACGAGATTCTGGATCAGATCCTGGCTTTGTATGTTGAGCAGGATTACAGCGCCGAAGCCATCATCAGCCGCGGCTTTGAGCGGGATATCGTTGAACGGGTAGTGCGGCTGGTCGATATCAATGAATACAAGCGACGCCAGGCGCCCATCGGTGTACGTATATCGCAGCGGGGTTTTGGACGGGATCGACGCTATCCCATCACCTCTGGCTGGAAACCGGGGGAGTAGAGGAGCACGTTTTTAAGGCGAAAAAAATCCGGGACTTGCCCGGATTTTTTCTAGCTGCGATTTGGTCGAGCCGGTTTTTTATATTCGGGGTCATAGAGCTCCCGCGTATCAAAGCCAGGCGGGTCACGCTTGTCAAACAAGCCGAACGTAAGGCGGCTGATCCATGAGCGCTCGTCACTGCCGTAACGGAATCGCTCATTGAACTGGCCGTTACTGTCCAGAACCGGATGATTGGGATAGTTGGTGCGAAGAATCGCCAGTATCTGCTCCGCCGAATCCTCCATCTTCAGCTCCTTATAGCCTTGTACCATCACCGCCAGTGCATCGGGGATGGCTGGTGTGCGCGGGAAGTTTTCCAGTACGTAACGCCCCCGGGCTGTGGCAGCCAGATAAGCCCCTCGTTTAAAGTAATAGTTGGCCACGTGGATTTCGTAGCGGGCCAGCAGGTTGCGCAGATAAAGCATCCGCTTCTTGGCATCTGCGGCGTAAGGACTGTCGGGATAGCGATTCAGTAACTGGGCAAAGTTAGCCAGAGACTCACGGGCTGCGCCGGGATCACGCATAGTCAGGTCGGTGGGTAGAACGCGTTCAAACATGCCTTTGTCCTTGGTAAAAGCGCTCAAACCCATCATGTAATAGGCGTAGTCGGCATTGCGGTGCTGGGGGTGCAGGCGAATGAAGCGGTTAGCCGTAGCAATGGCGGCATCCGGATCATTGGACATATAGTAGGCGTAGATCAGCTCCAGCTGAGCCTGTTCTGCATAGGTGCCGAAGGGGAAGTTCTCTTCGAGAATCTGCAGATTCCTGATCGCGGTTTCCCATTGGCTGCGATTCAGCTGGGTCGTCGCTGCGTTGTACAGATCTGCCTCCGTGGTGTACTCGGGTTCTTTAGGGGTACTGGAGCAGGCCGTCAGCAGGATCAAGGCGCTGAGTAGCAGGAAGTGCATAACTCGCATAGTGGTTTAAACTCGCATCTCGTTTCAGGAATTTAGGCTGCTATTAAAGTAGCGGCGGGTATTTAAACACAGAGCTTGCCGATACCAAAGGGGCAATCACCGTTCTGCCCGGGCGTGTTGCGGACCCCTGCCGGGAGTATTTATTCTGGCTCCAGCTTTTGGATCGCTCATGGTGTAAGCTGAGCGACTTTTTTACGTCAGAGGTTTTGCCAAGCAATGAAAGAAGTGCTTCAACACAGCGCCCAGGTGCCGCTCACTATGGGCGGCATGCGGTTCGACCAAGTGGCCTCGGAGTTGTTCCCCGATTTTTCCCGCTCGCGCCTGCAGACCTGGATCCGTGACGGCCAGCTGACGCTCGACGGCCGCGCCGCCAAACCTAAGGAAAAACTCATTGGCGGAGAACATCTTGAGCTGCGGGCTGAGCTCGAAGCGCAGGGCAGCTGGGAGCCTGAAGCCATCGACCTCGACATCATCTACGAAGACGATCACCTGATGGTGATCAACAAGCCTGCCGGCCTGGTGGTCCACCCCGCAGCGGGTAATCAGACGGGCACCCTGTTAAATGCCTTGCTGAATCACTGTCCGGATCTGATTAACGTCCCGCGCGCCGGCATCGTTCATCGTCTGGACAAAGAGACGACGGGATTAATGGTAGTTGCGAAGACCCTGCAGGCCCACGCTGATCTGGTTGAGCAGCTGGCGGATCGCACTGTCAGCCGCGAATATGAAGCTGTTGCTGTCGGTGCAATGACCGGCGGCGGTACAGTGGACGCCCCTATGGGACGTCATCCGACCCAGCGTAAGTTGATGGCAGTGTTGAGTCACGGCGGTAAGCGAGCAGTTACCCACTACCGTGTATTGAACCGATTTCCTCATCATACCCACATCCGGGTTCGCCTCGAAACGGGCCGTACCCACCAGATCCGCGTGCATATGGCGCACATCCAGTTTCCACTGGTGGGTGACGCCACCTATGGGCGCCGCTTCAAGATCCCTAAAGGGGCTAACGAACACCTGATCAACACGCTCAAGCACTTCCCCCGGCAGGCGCTGCACGCTGCTACCTTGGGGCTGGAGCATCCGCATACCGGTGAATACTGTGAGTGGTCCTGCCCCTTGCCGCAGGATTTTCAGCAATTACTGGCAGCGCTTGAACAGGGATATGACCGGGACGATCAGGAATAGGGAATGACAGTCGAAACACCCTTCCTCGCTTTAAACTGGCCTCAGCCCGATGGCGTGCAGGCCTGCATTACCACGCGTCATGGCGGCAGCAGCCTGCCACCCTATGCCAGCAATAACCTAGCCCTGCATGTCGGGGATGAAGCCGCAGCAGTGATGGCGAATCGTCAGCGACTGTGTGAGTCCCTGGAACTGGTTAAGCCTCCACAGTGGCTGGAACAGGTTCACGGTGTGAAGGTAGCCATGGCCAAGGCCGACGGCCAGGCAAGAACCGCCGATGCCTGCTTTACCACGGAGCCAGGTCTGGCCTGTGTAGTAATGACCGCTGATTGCCTGCCAATTCTGGTGTGTGATCAAAAGGGTACCCAGGTGGCGGCTATCCATGCCGGCTGGCGCAGTCTGGCTAAAGGAATCATTGGACGCACGCTGCAGAAGTTTACGGGTCCGACGACTCAGCTGCTGGCCTATCTGGGACCGGCTATCTCCCAGCCTCATTTTGAAGTGGGCGTTGAGGTGCTGGAAGCTTTCTTCAAGATGGCCCGCGATGGCCAGCACAGTGACGAGATTGCTCATTCCTTTCGGCCGGGACAGCGGCCGCTGCATTTTTACGCCGATATTTATGCTTTGGCGAGAGCAGAGCTGAAAGCCCTCGGGGTGCATCACGTTTATGGTGGGGATTATTGCACCTTCGCCGACAGTGATCGCTTTTACTCATACCGCCGTGACAAGGTCACGGGGCGTATGGCGAGTCTTATCTGGCTTAGCGAGCGTTAACGAGCCTGCGCGGTCAACAGAACAAAAATTCAGCCGCCAACAAAAACCTCTCGCATTCACCTCCTTGATTTGCCGCAAAGACGCCCGGCATCGGGCTTGCTTGAATTCACCCGTTGCGTCCCCATTTTGAAGTCATTCTCTTACATATCTCTTCGAGGTAATCATGCGTATTGATCGCTTAACCAATCAATTGCAAACGGCGCTGTCTGATGCGCAATCGCTGGCTATCGGGCGTGACCATACCCAGCTGGAGCCGCTTCACGTGCTTCTGGCAATGCTGGATCAGCAGGGCGCAGGCACAGTGCGTCTGCTGCTTAACCAGGCAGGTTTTGACGTGGCGGGCTTGCGAAATGCGTTGCTGAAAACTCTGGAGCAACTGCCGCGGATCAAGAATCCCACCGGTGATATCAATATGTCGCAGGAGCTGGTGCGCCTGTTGAATCTTGCTGACCGTCGGGCGCAGAAAGCCGGTGATAAATTTATCTCCAGTGAAGCTGTGCTTCTGGCAGCAATGGAAGACGGTGACAGTCAGGCCGGCAAGCTGCTGAAAGAATTTGGCAATGTCCAGCGACTGGAGCAGGCCGTCGCCAAGGTGCGTGGTGGCGAAACGGTGGATGACCCTGAGTCAGAAGGCAATCGTCAGGCTCTCGAAAAATACACTGTCGATCTGACCGCACGGGCAGAAGCCGGAAAGCTCGACCCGGTGATTGGTCGGGATGACGAAATACGCCGCACGATCCAGGTGCTGCAACGCCGGACCAAAAACAACCCTGTCCTCATCGGCGAGCCCGGCGTGGGTAAAACGGCCATCGTTGAAGGCCTGGCTCAGCGCATTGTTAATGGCGAGGTGCCCGAAGGTCTCAAGAATAAACGTCTGTTGTCTCTGGACCTTGGCGGATTACTGGCCGGAGCTAAATTCCGGGGCGAATTTGAGGAGCGGCTCAAAGCGGTCATCAATGAACTCAGCAAACAGGAAGGCCGTGTCATCCTGTTTATTGATGAGCTGCATACCATGGTGGGCGCCGGTAAAGCGGATGGCGCAATGGATGCCGGCAACATGCTTAAGCCGGCCTTGGCACGGGGTGAGCTTCACTGCGTCGGCGCAACAACACTGGACGAATACCGTAAGTACATCGAAAAAGATGCTGCCCTGGAACGCCGTTTCCAGAAAGTGCTGGTGGATGAGCCTAATGAGTCTGACACCATCGCCATCCTGCGCGGATTGAAAGAGCGCTATGAGGTGCACCACGGAGTGGATATCACTGACTCCGCAATTATCGCGGCGGCCAAGCTGTCCACGCGCTACATCACGGACCGCCAACTGCCCGATAAAGCCATCGACCTGATCGATGAAGCCGCCAGCCGCATCCGCATGGAGATCGACTCAAAACCGGAAGAGATGGATCGTCTGGAGCGGCGCCTGATCCAGTTGAAGATTGAGCGGGAGGCGGTGAAGAAAGACGAAGATGAGGCAAGCAAAAAGCATCTTGAAAAAATTGATCAGGATATCGCGAAATATGAGCGCGAATATGCGCATCTCGAAGAGATCTGGCGTACCGAAAAAGCGGCGCTGCAAGGCTCCCACGAAATTAAAAGCCATCTGGAGCAGGCTCGTCTGGATCTGGAATCTGCAAGACGTGCGGGCGACCTCGCGCGAATGTCCGAATTGCAGTACGGCATTATTCCGCAATTGGAAAAGCAGCTGGATATGGCCAGTCAGGCCGAAATGATGGAGATGACGTTGCTGCGCAATAAGGTGACGGAAGAAGAAATTGCAGAGGTGGTTTCCAAGTGGACCGGTATCCCAGTGTCCAAGATGCTCGAAGGCGAGCGGGAAAAGCTGCTTCGCATGGAAGACGCGCTGCATAAACGCGTCATCGGCCAGCACGAAGCCGTAGTAGCTGTGGCCAATGCGGTGCGTCGCTCGCGTGCAGGGCTGTCGGACGCCAACCGCCCCAACGGTTCGTTTCTGTTTTTGGGGCCGACCGGTGTGGGTAAAACCGAGCTTTGTAAATCCCTGGCAGAGTTTTTATTTGATACATCCGATGCGATGATTCGTATCGACATGTCAGAATTCATGGAGAAACATTCTGTCGCTCGCCTGATCGGCGCCCCTCCGGGTTACGTGGGTTACGAAGAGGGCGGCTATCTGACCGAAGCGGTGCGGCGTAAGCCATACTCAGTCCTGCTACTTGATGAGGTGGAGAAGGCGCACCCGGATGTCTTCAACATCCTGTTGCAGGTGCTGGAAGACGGCCGTCTGACCGATGGCCAGGGGCGAACTGTAGATTTTCGCAACACGGTGATTGTAATGACCTCGAACCTGGGCTCTGACCGTATTCAGGAGCTGGCAGAGGACAAGTCATTTGATACGGTAAGTTTTGACGATGTTGTGAGTGATGATGCCAATAACTCCATCAACAACGAGAACCGTTACAATGCGATGAAAGAGGCTGTAATGGAGGTTGTAGGTGGACACTTCCGGCCCGAGTTCATCAACCGTATTGACGAAGTGGTGGTATTCCATCCACTGGGTCGGGAACAGATCCGCGGCATAGCCGATATTCAACTGGATCTGCTCCGCAGACGTCTGGCTGAACGGGACCTCAGCCTGGATCTGGATGAAGAGGTGATGGATAAGCTGGCAAAAGCAGGCTTCGATCCGGTATACGGTGCGCGCCCGCTGAAACGTGCCATTCAACAACAGGTTGAGAACCCTCTGGCTCAGGAGATCCTCGCCGGGAAATTCATGCCGGGAGATACCATCTTCGTGGGAGTCAAAGGTGAGAAACTGGTGTTCTCCCGCAGCAAGGCGGAGTTGCTGGGCGATAAGCGGATGCACTGACTATAAAGGTACGCATAGGCACCAACAAAAAAGGCCATCACATGATGGCCTTCTTCAATAACCAGGTTGCTCAGCAGCTTTCATCAATAGCCTGCTGAGTCGACTGGATTCGTTCCTGCTGCTCCTCAGGGCTCAAGTAATGGAACTCACCATCCTCGCCCTTCACTTTGACGCGGCCGAAGTTCTGCAGTGTCTCCATATTCTTCCGGGCGGCTTCGCAGCGGGTAGGGTCCTTCAGGGCCTGGGCCAGATCCTCTTCGGCCTGGCGCTGAGCTGCAGCTTCAGCTGCGGCTTTGTCGTCAGCCGGTGCCCCTGAATCATAATTTACCGGTTCGCTGTGACCAACCTTGGGCTTGATGACGGTTGTCTGGGTATTTTTAGGGGGGTGCTCGCTGAAATGGGTAATGCCATCTTCATCCACCCATTTATAAATCTTGGCAGCAAAGGAAGGATTCGCCAGCAGAACACTGGCCATGCAAAGCGCGGGAACAAGCAATCGTTTCATGGGCAAGACTCTTTACTCAACACATAATGCATCAACTATAGCTGCTAATCGGCGAAGAGCGGAACAGGAATGATGGAAACTGTGACAGCCTGCCGCTCGGCTTTTGCCCTCGACTGAGGAAATGCAGCCGTAAACGCGGTAATCTCGGTATCTTTTCTTGACTTTGCCTATCATCTTGCGAAAAATTGTCAGTTCGCAAGATGGCTTGTAGATCCAGTCGATAACCTCGGCACCACAGTCTGCTTCCGGTAAGTCACCCGCTTATCGAACCATTCGCAATCGCGGAGGCGCGTCCACCGACGACGTCTGCCCTGCTGCCACCGCAATCGCTACCCGCGCGGGGGCAGGGGAATCTGGTTAATCACACTGTCGATGATGCACAGGGCGGCTCCCATATCGGGGATTAGTCGGGCCTGTGCGTTGCCATTTCTGTTATCGCGCAATTTTTACTCCTGTAACTTGCGCCATTTATGTCTTAAAGGGGAATCTAAAGTGGAAATGCTTTCAGGCGGAGATATGTTGATCCGCGCGTTGCGAGACGAGGGTGTTGAATACATCTTCGGCTACCCGGGCGGTGCTGCATTGCATATCTACGACGCTATTTTCAGGCAGCAAGATGTCAAGCACATTCTGGTGCGCCACGAACAGGCCGCCACCCACATGGCCGATGCCTATTCGCGCTCTACCGGTCGAGTGGGTACCGTGCTGGTGACATCCGGCCCGGGCGCAACCAACGCGATTACCGGCATTGCCACCGCATACATGGATTCCATCCCCATGGTAGTTATTTCCGGTCAGGTCATGAGTCACCTGATCGGCGAAGATGCGTTTCAGGAAACCGATATGGTGGGTATCTCCCGCCCGATCGTAAAGCACAGCTTTATGGTCAAGCACGCCAGTGAGATTCCGGAGATCGTCAAGAAAGCCTATTACATCGCCTCCACTGGTCGTCCCGGCCCGGTTGTTATCGATGTCCCGAAAGACGTGACTCATCCGGGGCAGACCTTCCCGTACGAATACCCGGAAAAGGTCAAGATCCGCTCTTATACACCGGCAACGCGGGGACATACGGGCCAGATCAAGAAGGCGGTACAACTGCTCCTCAGCGCTAAGCGTCCGGTCATTTATACAGGTGGTGGCGTCGTTCAGGGCAATGCGGCCGAATTACTGACCCAGCTGGTTCAGCTGCTCGATTTTCCCTGCACTAACACCTTGATGGGCCTCGGTGGTTATCCGGCTACTGATAAGCGCTTCCTGGGTATGCTGGGTATGCATGGCACTTTCGAAGCCAATACAGCAATGCACCACAGCGACGTTATCCTCGCTGTCGGCGCCCGCTTCGATGATCGGGTAACCAACACTGTCAGCAAATTTTGCCCTAACGCCAAGATTATTCATGTTGATATCGATCCGGCATCCATCTCCAAAACCGTAGTGGCAGATGTTCCTATCGTCGGTGCAGTGGATAGCGTATTGAGCGAGATGCTCGCGCTGATCCAGGAAACGGATGAGCGTCCAGATGCGGAAGCCATTGCTGCCTGGTGGAAACAGATCAACGAATGGCGTGATCGTCACGGGCTGTATGCCAAGCCGCGTTATGACACCAGCTCTGAAAAAATTAAACCGCAGGAAGTTATTACGGCGATCTATGAAGTGACCAAAGGTGACGCATTTGTAACCTCCGATGTTGGTCAGCATCAAATGTTCACCGCGCAATACTACCGGTTCGATAAGCCGCGCCGCTGGATTAACTCTGGAGGTCTCGGCACCATGGGCTTCGGCCTGCCTGCAGCCATGGGGGTGCAGGTCGCCCATCGTGACGCCACCGTTGTGTGCGTAACCGGTGAAGGCAGTATCCAGATGTGTATTCAGGAATTATCTACCTGTACGCAGTATCACCTGCCGGTGAAGATCATCTGCTTGAATAACCAGGCCTTGGGCATGGTGCGTCAGTGGCAGGACATGCAGTATTCCAGTCGTTATGCTGAAAGTTTGTATGAAGATTCCTTGCCCGACTTCATCAAGCTGGCGGAGGCCTATGGTCATGTCGGTATGCGTGTAACCAAGCGAGAAGAGCTCAAGGCGAAGCTGGAAGAGTGTTTTGCCCTGAAAGACCGCGTGGTGTTCATGGACATCATGGTTGATCAATCTGAACACGTATATCCCATGCATGTAGCGCCGAATGGCTCCATGCGGGACATGTACCTGAGCAAGACGGAGCGTACCTGATATGAGACGTATTATTTCTGTATTAATGGAAAACGCTCCGGGCGCTTTGTCTCGTGTTGTCGGTTTGTTTTCCCAGCGTGGTTATAACATCGAAAGCCTGACGGTAGCGCCAACGGAAGACCCAACCTTGTCCCGCTTGACCCTGACTACCTTGGGGGATGAGCATAAGATCGAGCAGATTACCAAACACCTCAATAAACTGATTGACGTTGTAAAGCTTGTTGACCTGACGGAAGGCGCGCACATTGAACGTGAATTGATGCTGGTGAAGGTGAAGGCGGCGGGAGCTCAGCGCGCAGAAGTTAAGCGTTGTGTTGATATCTTCCGTGGGCAGATTGTCGATGTCACCAGTTCTCTGTACATCATTCAGATTACAGGTACGAGTGATAAGCTTGATGCCTTTCTGCAGGCGGTGGGCGACGCTGCCATCCTTGAAGTGGTGCGTACCGGCGTCAGCGGAATCTCCCGCGGCGAGAAAGTGTTGAGCTTGTAAACCTTGTTTGCGTAGCGTTGAAAAAGCCGGTCAACGAAGTTGGTCGGCTTTTTTATATCTCTATTTATGGCGACCCTACGTCCTCTGCCGGCAATTGCTGCCAGAAAGCGCTGATGATGGGGCTTTTTAGGCGCCGTTCCATAACGCAGATACCTAGGTCATAAGGTCCCAGGTCGGGTTGATGGCGCAGTGGCTGGACGCGATCAGCCAAGGGGCTGTTGTCCAGCACAATCTTGGGCAGCACACCTATCCCAAAGCCCAGGCTGACCATACTGACAATTGCCTCGTTACCTTTTACCTCTGCATAGATGTTCGGCTTAATGTGCTGCTGGGCAAACCATTGATCCAGTCGCTCTCGCGCCAGCCCCTCCTCGGATAGAATCATCGGAACTTTTAGCCAGAAATCTCGTGCGGTGGGAGCAGAAGGCTGCCACGCCTTCTCATTCCGTGGAGCAATAAAAATGAGAGGAGAGCGGGCAATCAGCTTGAAACTCAGCCCAGCAGGAAGTTTTTCGGGCTTTGCCGCGATGGCAATATCCTCATTGCCGGCCAGCACCCGCTCTATTGACTGAGCGGGATCACCGGTGTGCAGCTTAATTGCAATGCCAGGATGGCTGACGCGAAACTCGGTAAGAATATTGAAAAGGAAGCTATAGCTCGCTGTTACAGAGCAATAAATGCTCAACTGTCCGCGCAGCTGATCTGCCTGAGCCAGCAGTGATTCCTGATAAGTATCCCATTGCAGTAACACCTCCCGGGCGAACAGCAAAAAACTCTGCCCTTCATGGGTTAACGCAACTGACCGGTTATCGCGCTCAAAGAGGCTAACCCCCAGGTCCTCCTCCAGGTGCTTGATACGGCGACTCACAGTAGAAGGGCTCATATGGCAAAGCGCAGCGGCCCGGCCGAAGTGGAGCGTGTCAGCGAGGGCGCAAAAGAGTTTGAGTTTAGTAATATCCATGATATTGCAGTTTCTGCATCAATAAATTGCGAATATATCATTTTACGCCATGGAAAAAGTTTCCTACACTACCGGCCTTTATTTGCCAGGGCGGTAAGCTTGGCAACCTATCAATGCTCAAGTCTCAGGAGTCAGTCATGCACGTCTATTACGATAAAGATTGTGATCTTTCTATTATTCAATCAAAAAAAGTGGCCATCATTGGTTACGGTTCTCAAGGTCATGCTCATGCCTGTAACCTGAAAGACTCAGGCGTTGACGTGGTGGTTGGGCTGCGCCCGGGTTCTGCAACCGTTAAAAAGGCGGAAGCTCACGGTTTAAAAGTAACTGACGTTCCGTCTGCTGTAGCATCAGCAGATCTGGTGATGATCCTGACTCCGGATGAATTTCAATCACGTCTGTATAAAGAAGAGATTGAACCCAATATCAAGAAAGGCGCTGCACTGGCTTTCGCCCACGGCTTCGCTATTCACTACAATCAAGTCGTCCCTCGCGCTGACCTCGATGTCATTATGATCGCCCCTAAAGCCCCCGGCCATACCGTGCGTTCCGAGTTTGTTAAAGGTGGCGGTATCCCGGACTTGATCGCTGTCTATCAGGATGCCTCAGGCAAGGCCAAAGATCTGGCACTGTCCTATGCTTCTGGCGTAGGTGGCGGGCGTACCGGTATCATCGAAACTACCTTTAAAGACGAAACTGAAACTGACCTCTTCGGTGAGCAGGCGGTACTGTGTGGCGGTTGCGTTGAGCTGGTGAAAGCTGGCTTTGAAACGCTGGTTGAGGCTGGATACGAGCCAGAGATGGCCTACTTCGAGTGTCTGCACGAGCTGAAACTGATTGTTGA
>CALFXJ010000054.1 GCA_937958105.1 uncultured Cellvibrio sp. | reverse complement strand
GTGGATGTTTGGGTTGTGGTGTGGTTTGTTGGTGGGGTGTCGGATTACGCTGGCGCTAATCCGACCTACGGTGGTGTGTTTATCCTGTGTGGGATTGGTGTGGACGTAGGTCGGATTAGACGCGAGTATCGCGTCGTAATCCGACACAGGCCTCACGCATAATCACATCCAGCCCAACTCTACTCCCGCCCCCAACTCTACTCCAAAACCAAATCTAAATCCGTCCCCAACTCCATCCCAGAACCAAATCTAAATCCGCCCCTAACTGTAAACCCACACTAAACCTAAACCCATCTATAAACTCAACCAAACCGCCCAAGCTCCCGTCATTCAACCAAACGACTCTGATACCGATCCAGATCCTTAGGATCAACCTTGGGCCAGCCCTGCTTGTCCCAGGTCATCTCCAGAATTTTGATTTTCTGCAAATAGTTATCCGCCGACTCATAAGCATGCAGCACCAGGTAATCTTTCTTGCCAAAGGTGTAAGCGCTGTTGTGACCCAGACCTGCCCAGTTTTTATTGCCCGCGATAACCAGCGACCCGCCGCCCTTGTTCATATCCACACCATCCTTATCCAGATAGGGCCCGCGAATATTTTTGGAGCGACCTACAACGACCTTGTAATCACTGTCCTTACCACGGCAACACTTATCCCACGAAGCAAACAGATAATAAAAATCGCCTTTGCGGAAGATAAATGGTGCTTCAATAGCGGCGGGACCAGCGTTGGCATCATCTTCCAGAACGGAGCGCTCGCGTTTGGCCAGCGTGTGCCATTCCTGCGGCTTTGCTAAAGAGATTAAATCCTCGGCCAGGCGTACCAGCTTCAACCCGCCCCAGAAGGACCCAAAGCTCATCCATGGAATACCGTCTTCATCGATGATGACGGCGGGGTCAATGGCATTCCACATGTCGCGGTGGGGTACCGACTGCACGACGATACCCTGATCTACCCAGCCATAATCCGGCGATGAGCTGTCGAGGGTTTTCGTGATGGCGACTCCCATGGCTGAGGTATTTTTGCCGAAGGCAGATACCGAGTAATACAGATAAAAATTGCCTTTGTGCCGCACTATATCCGGCGCCCACAAATGACCGTTGAACTCCGGAGCCACCGTCCTGGCCCACGCTGGCTCGGTCTCAAAAACCCGTCCCGCCTTCCGCCAGTTTTTCATGTCGGTGGAGCTGTAAATGGTGATACCGGGACCGGTACTGAACAGGTAATAAGTGTTTCCTTCCCGGATCATCACGGGATCGTGAACATCAACCTGTCGTGCAAGGCTGATCTGGCTGAACATGAGGCTGCACAGCAGACCAAGAAGGAAATGCATTGGACGAAATGAAATGATGGAATGCATGGGGGACTCTCATATGGATAGTTTTAATTGTTCTGGCAGCACCGCGCCCTTGGTTGAAATATTGTATTATAATATTACGTCAATTTAACAAGAATAACACCGCCTGTTCTCCCGGACGGGCTATTGGAGTGTCCTGCCTATGAAAATCCCTGCTCTTCTGCTCGCTGCCCTTGTCAGTATGGTCGTCCTGTCCGGCTGCAGCGCACCGGAAACTCCCGCTGGGGCAACTGAGCCCTCCTCGGCGCCCTTAATTCCACAACGGGCCGACCCCTGGATCTATCGTCACAGCAGTGGTGAATACTTTTTTATTGCTACATCGCCCGCTTTTGATCAAATTGAAATGCGTCGGGCGCCATCCCTCCATGCCTTTGCCGACGCGCAGCCGCAGGTAGTGTGGCGCAAACATGCAGCCGGAGAAATGGGGGCAAATATCTGGGCGCCGGAACTGCATTACATTGATGATACTTGGTACATCTATTTTGCGGCGGCAATGGCGGAAGAGCCGTGGCGGATCCGGATGTATGTTCTGGCAAACTCCTCGACCGATCCGCTGGAAGGCGAGTGGCGGGAACTGGGCCAGTTGAAAACCCAGCGGGATTCTTTTTCACTCGATGCCACTCACTTTGAGCATCGCGGTAAGCGTTATTTAATCTGGGCCCAGAAAGATCCGCAGGAAAAATACAACTCAGCGCTTTACATCGCGCAAATGCAAAGTCCGACCCAGCTGCACGAGCAGGAAGTGCTTCTGACGGAGCCGGAACTGCCTTGGGAGGTGATTGGTTACAAGGTAAATGAAGGTGCGGCAGTGCTGATTCGCCATGGGAAAATTTTCGTAACCTATTCAGCGAGCGCAACAGATCACAATTACGCGATGGGAATGCTGTGGGCTGATGCTGATGCAGACCTGCTTGATCCTGCATCCTGGCATAAAGTGGAACAACCGGTTTTTTATACGAACGAAGCGCTGCGGCGTTTCGGGCCCGGCCATAACAGCTTTACAGTAGCCGAGGATGGTGAAACTGATGTGATGGTTTATCATGCGCGGGATTATCGCGACTTACAAGGTACGCCACTGACCGACCCTAATCGCCACACTTATATCAGGCGATTGCTGTGGGATGAAACCGGGATGCCGGATTTTGCACAGACGTTAAGTGACGCGGAAACCTGGCGCCAGGAAGATAAATAACATTGATCGATAAGCGCGGGCACGGCGACGGTCCGCATAGTGCAGCAAAGTCGCACTGAACTGCCTGTGTTTTACCGCAGGCTTGTAGTCATTAAAACTCTTTGCCAGTAGAATACTCCGCTTCATGACTTGCACCGGAATTCATCCCATGTCGAAACCTGCTTTAGCCACATCTTTTTTCGGTAAAACGCCTGCTGGCGAAGAAATTACGCTGTATACGCTCACCAATGCCAATGGCATGGAAGTGGGGATTATCAATTTCGGCGGCATCATTACCAGGATTAAAACGGCGGATCGACAAGGCCAGTTCGCTGATATCGCGTTGGGGTTTGATGAGCTGGAACCTTATCTGCAGGCGTCACCTTATCTGGGCGCACTGATTGGCCGCTTCGGTAATCGCCTTGCCAAAGGGCGTTTTGAGTTGGACGGAAAAACCTATCAGCTGGAAACCAACAACGGTGCGAATCATCTGCACGGTGGTTCTGTGGGTTTTGACAAGGTAGTGTGGCAGGCAACGCCGTTTACGGCCGATACTCATGTGGGTGTTAAATTATTTTATCTGAGCCGCGACGGGGATCAGGGTTATCCGGGAAATTTATCAGTCACCGTGACTTACACCCTGACTAACGAAGATGAAATCCTGGTTGATTATCACGCGACGACTGATCAGGCGACGCCGATCAATTTAACGCAGCATAGTTATTTCAACCTGGCGGGGCAGGGCGAAATTCTGCAGCACGAATTGATGATCAATGCCGATGCTTTCACGCCAATTGATGATACGCAGATTCCGGTTGGTGAGCTGCGTTCCGTCGCAGGTACACCGTTTGATTTCCGCACACCCAAAGCGATCGGCGCGGATATTCAACGCGACGACGATCAATTGCGTTGCGGCCTGGGTTATGACCACAATTTTGTGTTGAATAAAGCCGCACCGAAGAAGCTTACCCTTGCCGCGCGCGCATCGGAAGCGACCAGCGGGCGTGTGTTGGAAGTTTATACTGAAGAACCCGGTGTACAGTTTTATTCCGGCAATTTCCTCGACGGCAGTTTGAGCGGTAGAGGAACAACATTTGCCTATCGCACCGGTTTTTGTCTTGAACCGCAGCATTTCCCGGATGCTCCCAACCAACCGGATTTTCCCTCCACCATCTTGCGTCCGGGTGAGACATACACCAGTCGCACAATCTTCAAATTTCTGGTGCGGTAATTTAAGTGGTAATCCCGCGTTGCGTGGGTGTGATTTGATCTTCTGTGAAGGAACGGGGCAGGAAATGAGGCGTCGGATTACGCTGCGCTAATCCGACCTACGGATGCGGGATTGCGATTTTTTGAGTCGGATTACACCTGCGGCTAATCCGACCTACCGGGTTAGCAAATCACACTGCTGTAGGTCGGATTAGCGCAGCGTAATCCGACTCCTCACCCGGCGCGCTCAGACTTCTTCCTGCCTGCCTCCCAGCGGAATAACCACATCTCACTTTATTAGGAATCATTCCCACCAGCAGCTGGTGGGGTTGGGGTGAAGCCGGTAGAATCACCAAGTCTTCATATTGTAAGACAATATTATCAATAATAACGCTAATAAAGGTGAATTATGTCTAGCAAACCTCACGTATGGGGAGCCCGGCTCCTGCGCGCCTTGGCGGTGCTTTGTGTTTCGATCAGTGGTGCGGTGTCTGCACTGGAATTAACGGGCGTGCGAAATTCTCACGATCCGGCAACGATCATCAAGGATGGCGATACCTACTTCCATTTCACCACCGGCCAAGGCATCTGGTATTCAACGTCCACTAACCTGGTGCATTGGACGGCGGCGCCTCAGACTGTCTTCGGCAGTGGCTGGCCATCCTGGATCAACAATGCGGTGCCCGGCTTTTCCGGTCATTTCTGGGCACCAGATGTCATCCAGATGAACGGCTACTACTACCTGTATTACTCCGTATCCACCTTTGGTTCATCCAACTCCGCTATTGGCGTGGTGCGGACGCCGTCGTTGAAAAATCCCAGCTGGCAGGATCTGGGTGTCGTGGTTCGCTCTTATGGTGGCTCCAGCGAGATCAATGCCATCGATCCGGCGCTGTTCCGTGATCATGATGGCCGCGTTTACATGTCCTACGGTTCGTTCTTTGGGGGACTGGGCGTCGCGGAGATCAATCAGAGCACCGGTAAGCTGGCCAGCAGCGTGACCCACATCTACGGTGGCAACCACCAGAGCATTGAAGCTCCGTATATCACCCGCCACGGCGACTACTATTACCTGTTTATGAATCGCGGCAGCTGCTGCCAGGGTTCCAATAGCAGCTATTACGTGACCGTCGCCCGTTCCACCAGTGTCTACGGGCCTTACTCCGGCGAGCGTACAGTGATCAGCAATCAGAGCGGCAAGTACAAAGGACCGGGCCACGTGGGCGTGCTCAAGCAGGATGGTTGTCAGTACGTTTCTACCCACTACTACGACCTGAACGATAACGGTAATGCCAAACTGGATATTCTGCGCATGACCTTCTCCGGTGGCTGGCCGACGCTCACCCGTAACTTCAGCTCTATCACCAGCTGCGGTGGTGTCAGTGATGGGGTATACAGCTTTACCGCACGGCACAGTGGTCGCGCGCTGGCAGTCGACAACGCATCTACAGAGAATGGTGCCAATATTGAGCAGTACGGTTATTCCGGTGCAAAGAACCAGCAGTGGTATGTGATCAGCCACGGTACCGGCTATTACAGCCTCATCAACGTCAACAGCCTGAAGAGCGCGGATGTCTGGGAAGTGTCGACAGCACCCGGCGCCAATATTGCCCAGTGGGAATACTGGGGTGGCGCGGGCCAGAAATGGAGTCTGACGAAGAACGGAAATTACTATGTCGTGACATCGCAGCTGAGCGGTCTTGCATTGGACGTACTTAATTTCAGCACGGCCAACGATGCCAACGTGATCCAGTGGAACGTCACCAACGGCACCAATCAACAGTGGACCATGACCCGTCGTTAAGTCGACCGCCTTTCACCCAGTGGTGAGGGGCACACCGTTTTGGAGATCAGCAGATTAATCAGGGAGGAAATACTCAGGAGCGCGAGGAATCGCGCACCTGGGTTTAACGATGGAAGCCAAAAAACTGGCCAAAAGACTAGACGACGTTTTGCGGTTCCCGCGCAACCAGTTCTTCTTCGATAAAATTCAATGCTTCATCAATCAGCAGCAGCATGGAGTGCTTCGCACGTTCAGGGTTGCGATTTTTGATGGCATTGAACACTTTCGCGTGATCTTCAACTACACCTTCATGGTTGGCTTTGATGGGGCTGGTGTGGCGGATGCTGACGCGCAGCGCAGTCTGGATAAAATCGCGCAGGCGGATGTAAAAACGGTTCTGACTGGCATACAGGATGCTGACGTGAAACGCGATATCTGCTTCCAGCTCTGCTTCCATGTTGTCACCCGCAGCCTTCATGCGCTCCAGGGCGGCTTCAATAGCATCGATCTTATCGGGTGTTGCATAGCGTGCGGCGAGGGAAGCGGCTTCCGGCTCGATGGCAATCCGCATCTGCAGAAACTCTTTCAGCACCTTCATGGAAGGGTTGCTTTCGAGCGACCAGCGCAGCAAATCCGTATCAAATATATTCCACTGTTCTTCCGGCTGAATGCGGATGCCCTGACGCGGCTTGCTGGTGATCAGCCCTTTGGCAGACAGCATCTTTACCGCCTCGCGCACGGCGCTGCGACTTACCCCGAACTTCTCACACAATTCCGCTTCGGTGGGCAGGCTTTCGTTTTTGTCGTAGAAACCACAGACGATCTGACGGCCCAGTTCCTGCGTCATCCGCTGTGAGAGATTAAAATTTCTATCGAGAAGAGACATAAAACATTGTCCATAACAGGCGTGGAATTGCCGCAAGCATATCGCCTTGATTGGGTGATTACAATCTTATTGTCTGAACCTAACCAGCCGTCCCAGCAGGGTTTTTTTGTCTATAAAAAATGCTTCCATGTCGATTGATATCGACAAAAGGATGCACCGTTTCACACTATTTCCGCCGTTTCTGAAAGGAAGTGCTAGAGTAAATAACGGCAGACAGTTCCAATCGTCAGGCTCTGTCACTATTTATCTCAGGGATGCTGCAAATTGTTGAGTCTTTCTCATCATCTATCGTTTTCCACGCGTATGGCGGGCGTACTGCTGGCATTAATCCTGACGGCCTGCGGTCCATCGGCACGCGATCCGCTGCGGGTGGCGACCCTGCCCTGGCCCGGCTACGAAACCCTGCATTTGGCCCAGAGCCTGGATTACCTTGATGAACATGACATCCGTCTGGTGGAGCTGGTCAATACCAGCCAGATCGCCTCTGCTCTGCGTAATGGCACCGTAGCCGCTGCGGCAGTGACCCTCGACTCGGCGCTGGCGCTGATGCAGGAAGGTGTGGAGCTGAACGTGGTGCTGGTGATGGATTACTCACAAGGGGGGGACGCAGTGATCGTGCGGCCGGATATTACCAGCCTGGCGCAGATCCGGGGCAAGCGTGTAGCAGTGGAGGGCGCAGAGGTGGGCGGTGTGATGCTGGATGCGCTGCTGGCGGAGGCGGGCTTGCAGGTGACGGATATCCAGGTAGTGTCCATGACTGTCAACGAACAGCTGGCAGCTTACCGGATGGGCGAGGTAGACCTGGTGGTGACCTTTGAGCCAGTGTCGACACTGCTGTTGCAGGAGGGTGCGCACCGCCTCTATGACAGCCGTGCCATTCCCGAGCGCATCATCGACGTACTGGTGGTCCGCAAAGAGGTGCTGCATCGCTATCGGCCAGAACTGGAGCAGCTGCTGGTGGCCCATTTTCGAGCGCTGGATTATCTGCAGCATTTTCCTGACGAAGCCCATGCCATCATCGCTCCCTATCTCGGGGTCGCCGTGGATCAGGTGGCACCGATAATGGCAGGCATCTACATTCCTTCCCTGGCAGATAATCACCGGCTACTGAACGGCTCGCGCCCGCAGCTGGTTAATCGCGCTGCCGAGCTGGCGGAGTTTATGGTACAGCGCCGGTTGCTCCGCAGCGCCTCGGCGGTAGATGAACTGGTACAGCCGGATCTGCTGCCACCCTCCAATCTGTTTACCGGCCATTCGGCCCCGCAGGCTCAACCATGACGGCCTATCGGAGTATCAATCTGCGCTTATGGCTGCCCGTGATTATCCTCGGCGCGCTGGCGTTGATGATGGTGCTCGGGGCCGTGTGGCGCTATGAAAGTCAGATTCATCAGGTTGAGATAGATGCGCTTGAACTGCTCCAGAAACGTATGGCCCGTGACCAGCGCCACTTTGAAAGCCTGCTGCGGATGGAACAGTATGGACTGGTGGCCGAATGGGTCGCGGATCTGGGGGCCATCCCTGACGTGGGTCTGGTGGTACTGGTCGATGAGGAGGGGATGATTCGCTTTGCCAGCCATCCCCTCTGGCCCGGTCAGCCGCTAAGTGCTATCGCTGAGTACTGGGACGAAAGCTGGATTCCCGTCGATCCGCGGCGGTATCAGGCGCAACTGGCCACTGTGGCCGGGCAGCCGGTTATCAATGCTTATCAACCGATCTTCCTGCCGCGCCGGGCCGATGAAATCCGCTCGGACCGGGTAGGGGCACTGCTGCTGCAATTCAGTCTGCGGAACAGCAAGGCTAAGGTGGCGCAGACCGTCATGCGCAGCAGTCTGGTCAGTCTTGGTATCGGCACCCTCGTTATGCTGCTGATGATCTGGATGCTGGACCGCTGGCTGGCGCGGCCCCTGGGATACCTGCGCACCAAGGTCGGGGAGATCAGCCACGGTCACTTTGACACCGACATTAATATCCTAGGCGAAGGCGAGATGGCAGCGCTGGCCAATGCAGTGAATAAAATGCAGGCGGATCTGGCTCGCGCCAACGATGCGCGGGTGCATACCCAGAAGGAGCTGGAGCAGTTTAAGAATACCCTCGATCAGATTCTCGACGGCGTCTTCATCGCCAGTATCAAAGACTTCCGGTTCCTCTACGCCAACCAGGGCGCGCAACGCCAGCTGGGCTACACCCGTGCAGAGCTGCTGGGTATGAATCCAATGGATCTCAAACCGGAGGGGGATCTGAATATGCTGCGGGAGCGGATGCAGCCGCTGCTGGATGGACGTATGCCGGCGGTCAGCTTTGAAAGCCGGCATCGCCACAAGAACGGCCATGTTTTTCCGGTAGAGGTATACCTGCAGATCATCCACCATCAAGGGGAAGACCCGCGCGTTGTGGCCATCGTGCGTGACATCACCGCCCGCAAATATGCCGAAGCCGAGCTGCGCGCCAGTGAGGCGCGTTTCCGGGTGCTCTTTGAACAGGCCGGCGTGGGAGTGGCGGTGATAGAGACGGCCAGTAACCGCTTTATCCGTATCAACAGAAAATATGCAGCAATCCTCGGTTATCCTCTGGCGGAAATGCTGCAGATGGATTTCACGATGATCACCTTTCCCGAGGATCTGGAATCCACGCTTACCAACATCGAGCGGCTTAAGGCGGGTGAGATAAAAGAGTTCACCATGGAGAAGCGCTGCATCCGCAAGGATGGCAGTACCTGCTGGGTGAACCTGACCGTCTCCCCCATGTGGGAGACGGGCGCACCCTATGATTATCACGTCGCTGTCGTAGAAGACATCACCGCCCGCAAGAACAGCGAAGCCCTGTTGGGCAGCCAGATGGCGGTGCTGGAGATGATTGCGCGGCGCGCGCCACTGCGCGACATCCTGACCAGCCTGGTTGCTGCCGTGGAAGCCCAGGTGCCGGATATGGTGTGTTCCGTGTTACTTCTGGACACCGATGGCCAGCACCTGCGCCATGGAGCTGCCCCGAGCCTGCCTGCGGAGTACAACCGTGCCATTGACGGCACGGCCATCGGGGAAGCCCAGGGTTCCTGCGGCACTGCCGCCTACCGTGCCGAACCCGTCATAGTGACCGACATTGCCCAGGACCGGCTGTGGAAAGGTTATGCCGACCTCGCCCTCAACCACGGGCTGCGTGCCTGCTGGTCTACACCGATCTTCAGCGCACGCCATAAGGTGCTGGGTACCTTTGCCGTCTATTATCGCCAGGTTGGAGCTCCCACCGAGCGTCATCAGCAGATGATCGCCATGGCCACGCACACGGCCGCTGTCGCGATTGAACGGGAGCAGTTCGAAGCCGCGCTGCGCGAAGGAGCGGAGTACACCCAGACGATCCTCGATAATGTGGCTGACGGTATCGTCACCACGGACGTCAACAGTACCATTGAATCCTTTAATAATGCGGCCGCGCGTATCTTCGGCTATACCGCCAGTGAAGTGGTGGGTCGTTCGGCCAGCATCCTGATGCCGGGGTTGTATGACACCGAAGGCGAAAGCCGGCAGGATGCACTCAGGGAGGTACTGTCCCGCGTCCTCGGCCAGCGGCAGGAAGTGGAAGGACGGCGTAAAGACGGCGCGACCTTCCCGATGGAGTTGTCGGTATCGCGCATCCTCCACAATGGTCAGGTGAAACTGATCGGGCTGGTAAGCGATATTTCTGAACGGCGGCGGCATGAGGAACGGATTCAGCGGCTGGCGTTTTACGATCCGCTCACGGAGCTGCCCAACCGCCGGCTGCTGATGGATCGCCTCCAGCACGCCCTGGCCAGCAGTGCGCGCAATGGCTCCCACGGCGCTGTGCTGCTGCTCGACCTGGATCACTTCAAGAACCTCAACGATACCCTTGGCCATGACGCCGGGGACCTGTTGCTGTGTCAGGTGGCTGAGCGACTTACCCGCTGTGTGCGGGAAGGCGATACGGTGGCCCGGCTCGGGGGCGACGAGTTCGTGGTCGTGCTGGAGGGCCTGAGCCAGAACATTCACGAAGCCGCCGCCCGGGCCAAGGCGGTCGGCGAGCACATCCTGTCCCTGCTGGGCCAGACTTACCTGCTGGAGGATACCGAGCATTACAGCAGCCCCAGTATCGGTATTACGCTGTTCAGTCAGCAGGCGGAGACTGTGGATGCGCTGTTGAAACGGGCCGATGTTGCCATGTATCAGGCCAAAGCGGCAGGGCGCAACACTTTGCAGTTTTTCGATTCGGAACTGCAGGAGTCACTGGCTGCCCGCACCGCCCTGGAGGCCGATATGCGCCTCGGACTCGCTCAGAATCAGTTCATGCTGTACTACCAGCCCCAGGTTGATGGCGACGGCCACGTCACCGGCGCCGAAGCGCTGCTGCGCTGGCGCCACCCGAGTAAGGGTATGGTGTCGCCGGCAGAGTTTATTCCCCTCGCGGAACAGTCCGGTTTTATCCTGCAGCTGGGACACTGGGTTCTGCGCACCGCCTGCGAACAGCTGGTGGTCTGGTCCAAAAATCCGGCCACCAGCCATCTGACGGTGGCGATTAATGTCAGTGCTCGACAGTTCCGACAGATCGGTTTTGTGGAACAGGTGATGGATGTCATTCAGGAGACCGGTGCCGACGCTACCCGTATCGAACTGGAGCTGACCGAAAGCCTGCTGGTGAACAATCTCGATGATGTGGTCGGCAAGATGCGTGCCTTGAAAAGCTGCGGCGTCCGCTTTGCGCTGGACGACTTCGGGACAGGTTATTCCTCTCTCGGTTATCTGCGCCAGCTGCCTCTGGATCAGCTCAAGATTGACCAGTCCTTTGTGCGGGATGTGCTGGTTGACCATAACGACGCGGTGATCGCCCGCACCATCGTTGGTCTGGGGATTACCCTCGGGCTATCGGTTATTGCCGAAGGCGTGGAGACTGAAGGGCAGCGGAGTTTTCTGGCCACCAACGGCTGCAACGCTTATCAGGGCTACCTCTTCGGCCGGCCCATGCCAGCCGAGGAGCTGGACTCCCTGCTCAGTACAACCCAGGCTTAATCGGCGGCGGCTTTGGTAAGTTTGTCTGTGTGGGTGGGTGGCACTGACGGGCCCGATTTGTGCGGGGGATTTATCAGGTGCCAGGCACCAACTTCTGGATGAAAGAAGCCGCTTTCTTCATAGGCCTTGCGGATGATCCCGCGTTGCTTCATCAGCGTGATGCCTTTCTGCAGTGCGTCATAAAACTCCTGTCCCCGTGGATGGCGCCGGCTCACCGGCCAGTGACGGGTGCCCGTGATGGCCACCTTCAGGCCCTCAATAGGCACCAGTTCCATACCACTAAGTTCGATCTTCATGTCTGGAGACGGCTGAAAGGGTGCCAGTGTGAAGTCGGCCCGCTGGGCGCTCACCATACGCACCATATGGATCCAGTCGGTGGTGAAGTACAGGTTATCGATCTTCAGTTGTTTCAGCGTGGCGACATCCGCGTACCACTGAACACTCGACACCGCACGCAGCTGGCGCAGGTCATCCAGGCTCTTCGCCGCCAGCGCTTTTTCGTTAGATGGAGACGTATAAAATCCGACGATAAATTCACCCTCATCAATCAACGGTTGGGTGATATGAAACAGGTCAGGCAGGTTGAGGACGTCTGAGTACCACACCGAGGCGCCGGATGAAATCAGCTCGCCATCGGCAATCTGGCGCAGGGTGCGCAGGTAGTTCTGCTCGTCGCGAAGTTCCAGCGGATCTTTGAAACCACCGAGCTGCAAAGCCTGCTGCAGGAGTACTACCTCTATCACATCCCGACGCGCGCCCACGCCACCGTAATAATCCACAGTAGCAAGGTCCCGCCCCCGCAGAAATTTCTGATAGTCGATGTAGACGTCTTTGTAGATGGAGATCGCGAGGGGATGCCGGGTGTCACTGCTCTGGGAATACACAGGCCAACCTGCCAGCAAGCAGGGCAGTAGAGTTAACCAGCGAAGCATGTAGCGTTTATTCATACATTGATGACTGCATACAGTGGGAAGAGGGTCGCAAGTCCTGCCCGACGACACCTGGCGGTAGCCGCAGTCTAGAGGTGTCCGTGCAGGCGGGCAAGATACACCGCGAGCCAGCCCGCGTTCTGAGTACAGTTTCCTGCCCGGATGTTAAACGCTTCAATACTCTACGATCTGGCCGCGATAAATCCGCACGGGTTTCTGGGGTTCCTTGGGGGTGGCAGAGGGTGCATCCACCAGGCTCACCTGGCCACGGTAGACCTTGGTGATCTGGCGCGGCGGCTCGATTCTGGCTCCCGGCTCGTCAAGCTGCTCCACCCAGGGATCGCCAGCTAATGACAGCAACTCCTTGATCAGTGTCCGGGTGATGGTGTCCTTGCAGTGGTGATGAAAGTCGGCCAGTTCCTGCAGCATATCCGGGTTGGCCAGCTTGATACTCGGCTTCAGCTTTGCGTCAACACGGCGACGTATTTCATACACCAAATCAATCATAGGTTTGCTGTACTGCATAGAGCCTCCACTTGAACAGATATTGCTTCAAGCAAGAAGCCAGCCAACCGGGAAAACTGTAATCCAACCTCTTGTTTTAAGGGATCAGCTGGTTTTGTTGCACGCACTTGGTGCGTCTGCAGCAAAACCAGCACCCGAAATGGAGCTGAAATTGATGCTGGGCATCGCTTATTCAGCGGAGGGTCAGCCCAGAAGCGCTTGGTCGCCGCTATACCAACGCTCGTTTCCTTTGCCAAAAGTGCATTTGATGCCTGCGGCCATCGCCCGAATATTTTTCCGGGCACCGACAGCAATTATTCCGGCACCCACAACGCAGGCTGCGGCCGCAAAATAATTACCGGAAAGTAGAGCGTCCATACCATTGGTAACAACTTTGTCTGCGCCACCAACACCGAGGGTGCTGAACGCATTGCCAGCGGTTACAAGGCCACCGCCACTTGCGGCTGCGATAGCGGCAGTCTTTCCTAAATCCCGGCCTACATTTTTCAGTGTGCTCCAGCGACGTAAATCACGGTTGTTGTTATTCATCCCAGCAAAAGTCAGCCCCGCTTGGGCACACAGCGCCGTAAGTGATTTCTCACTATCACTGCTTGCCGGATTTGAAAAATATACATGCTGGTTTTGCGCTTTCCCAGCGTTTGCATCTTTTGCGCGAGCAGATGCCCCGGCTAGCGGGGCTGCCTGAACTAATTTGGCGGCATTTTTAAACGCATGAACACCCTCACCATGGATCAACCAATTGACGGGTAAATTATTTTTAGTGCTTTGCTGCATGATCGAAGCTAACGACTCCGCCGCTTCCTGGCTTTTATGTGAGCCTTTTTCAATCCAAAACAATGAATATTGATTACCCTTATCGTGGCGGGTCAGGTAGTGGGCTTTTTCATAGGCGCCGATGATGTGTTCGGGCATGCGATTGGCCGCATCAGAAGTTCTATCGAACTTTCCGGCAACTGCGGCGTAGTGCGCTTTTTTGTCTTGGCTCTTCCATTGTTGATTTTTATCAAAAGAAAATATTCTGTTTTCTGCATGGAGCCATTCACCTTGTTCGCCGTTAAACTTCACTGCATAAAGCCCGGTATTACTTTTACGTTGTGGCTTGCCAATTGCTAAAAAATGTATTAATGCTGCGCCGTTGTAAAGGCTGTATTTTATATTAATATGACCACAGCTAATTGAGCGCTCATCACCCGCTGGGTTCAGACTGTTTCCACGTAATGCATCAGCATTAAGCGACATCAGTGTGCGCATAATACTGGTCATGTGGTAATCCGAACGGTATTCCTTATAAACCCGTTCGAAGACAGGGTGCATATCAGTGCGCACAAATAGCGGACGACCTGTAGTGGTCTTGAGTCTGGTATAACCTGCAAGTTTCATAGAGAACTCCTTGTTTCCTTTTGCATATAAGCGATGAGTGGCTGCTAGTAAAGTGGTGGTGGCGGCGAACAGGGACCTTCAAAAATGTGCTCGTTTTCACTGTTAGACATATCGCCTTCACGATAACTTTCGTAGTATTTCCATACCTCTGGTTTGCGCGTTTTGCTGTAGCGCGCGTTAGGAGAAAGTTGTTTCGCCTCAGCTCGCTGCTTCTGTGCCTCCGGTGAAAGGGATAGTTTTATATGGGGAATGATTTGTGCGATGCGCTCATGCATTACACGATTGCTCGGTTCTGCTGGAATGGAACCAGTGGCATTAAAAGAAAGTAAAAGATATTTGTCTGCGAATAATGGAGCAATCAAGCAGGCAGAAAAGTCACAACCGTAAGTGGCGGGGGTAAACTTCAACCATTTAGGTTGTCGCTTCCATGACTCACAATAAACCCACTCCACGCCATGCAATTGTATGATTTGCCAGTTTACCGGGACATCAAATTCGTTGGTTCCATTCCCAAAGCCGGGGCCACTACTGTAATAAAACCCGTGCATAATCAACCGCTCCATCTGTTCAGGATTGAAACAGTTAAGTTTTACCGACATGCGGGATGTATCGCAGACCACGGCATAAGATCGCAATGTGCCCAAGTGTTGCGATCGCCAAATGGGACCGTACGTATCCCAGTTACGACGTAAAATACCGGGGACAGTGACTCCTTTGCCGTGAGCCGGATGCCCATTTCTATCCGGTTCAGTGTTGTACTTATACAAGCTGTGATCAAAGAGGTTAAATTGCCGGCCCCGATCTTCCTCAGCAAATTCATAATCCTGTGGTGGCAGGGTAATTTCCAGTCGGTTACCGGACAGATCAAAGACCAAAGTATCCCAGCGACTCGGATTGGCAAAGCAGGGGTTATTGCGGGAGGCGAATAAACGTTTAAGCATGCGGGGTAGTGTTCCTGTCCATAGGTATTATCAGTGAGGTGGTTCGCTGTTTGCGAACGCGCGTATGCGTGGGGATATGGTAACTGGTGAAGACAGGCATGACAACGCACCGAAAGGCTATTCTGTCTCACTGTGCTGGAAAGGTAGTCATTTGATGGAGCTGGCGTTAATCAAGTGCTGGTGGCGGTGAACAGGGGCCTTCAAAGATGTGCTCGTTTTCACCTTTAGACATATCGCCTTCACGATAACTTTCGTAGTATTTCCATACCTCTGGTTTGCGCGTTTTGCTGTAGCGCGCGTTAGGAGAAAGTTGTTTCGCCTCAGCTCGCTGCTTCTGTGCTTCCGGTGAAAGGGATAGTTTTATATGGGGAATGATTTGTGCGATGCGTTCATGCATTACCCGGTTGCTCGGTTCTGCGGGTAAGGAACCAGTGGCATTAAAAGAAAGCAACAGATATTTGTCTGCGAATAATGGGGTGATCAAGCAGGCAGAAAAGTCACAACCGTAAGTAGCGTGAGTAAATTTCAACCATTGAGGGCGACGCTTCCATGACTCACAATAAACCCACTCCACATCATGCAAATTCATGATTTGCCAATTTACCGGGACATCAAATTCATTGGTTCCATTCCCGGGCCCATCGCTATAATAAAACCCGTGCATAATCAGCCGCTCCATCTGTTCAGGATTAAAGCAGTTAAGTTTTACTGGCATGCGGGACGTATCACAAACGACCGCGTAACACTGCAATGAGCCTAAATGTTGTGGGCTCCAGATGGCACCATAGGTTTCCCAATTGCGGCGCAAAATACCGGGAACGCTTACTCCCTCAAAATGCGCCGGATACCCATTTCGATCTGGTTCAGTATCGTACTCATACAGACTTTGATCAAAGAGGTTAAATTGCCGGCCCCGATCTTCCTCAGCAAATTCATAATCCTGTGGTGGCAGGGTAATTTCCAGTCGGTTACCGGACAGATCAAAGACCAAAGTATCCCAGCGACTCGGATTGGCAAAGCAGGGGTTATTGCGGGAGGCGAATAAACGTTTAAGCATGCGGGGTAGTGTTCCTGTCCATAGGTATTATCAGTGAGGTGGTTCGCTGTTTGCGAACGCGCGTATGCGTGGGGATATGGTAACTGGTGAAGACAGGCATGACAACGCACCGAAAGGCTATTCTGTCTCACTGTGCTGGAAAGGTAGTCATTTGATGGAGCTGGCGTTAATCAAGTGCTGGCGGCGGCGAACAGGGACCTTCAAAAATGTGCTCCTTTTCACCTTTAGACATATCTCCTTCCCGGTAACTTCCATAGTATTTCCACGCTTCTGGTTTGCGTGTTTGGCTGTAACGGGCATTTGGAAAAAGCCGCTTTGCCTCTGCATACTGCTGCTGTGCTGCTGGTGATAGAGAAAGTTTTATGCTGGGTATGATTCCCTCAATGCGTTCGCGCATCACGCGATTACTTGGCTCTGCTGGTAAGGAGCCAGTTGCGCTGAAAGAAAACAACAAATATTTATCGGAAAAAAGGGGGGCCGCCAACCAAGCTACGAAATGGCAGCCATAGTTAGCATGAGTAAATTTAAGCCACTCTGGTTGATACTCCCACGACTCGTAATAAATCCAATCAATGCTATGTAGCGGCCGTATCTGCCAATTTACTGGGGTATGGTATTCATTGCTTCCATCTCCATCCCCGAAGCCTGGCCCCTTACTGTAATAAAGTCCGTGAATAAGTAACCGCTCCATCTGTTCAGGGTTAAAGCAGTTAAGTTTCGCTGGCATCCGGGAGGTATCACAAATAACAGCAGCACATTGCAATGAACCTAAATGTTGCGGACTCCAGATGGCGCCATAGGTCTCCCAATTGCGACGTAAAATACCGGGAACGCTGACTCCTTTGCCGTGAGCCGGATGCCCATTTCTATCCGGTTCAGTGTTGTACTTATACAAGCTGTGATCAAAGAGGTTAAATTGCCGGCCCCGATCTTCCTCAGCAAATTCATAATCCTGTGGTGGCAGGGTAATTTCCAGTCGGTTACCGGACAGATCAAAGACCAAAGTATCCCAGCGACTCGGATTGGCAAAGCAGGGGTTATTGCGGGAGGCGAATAAACGTTTAAGCATGCGGGGTAGTGTTCCTGTCCATAGGTATTATCAGTGAGGTGGTTCGCTGTTTGCGAACGCGCGTATGCGTGGGGATATGGTAGCCAGTGAGGCCCAGTGTGGCAACGCGCCAAAAAGTAACCCTGTCTCACCCTGATGAAAACGGCTGGACAGCGGTAGGCAATTGAGCAGCGAATCCCTTCATGATCTGGGATTAATTCAGATGGTGATCCATATTCCGCGAAGGCTGGGCGCACTTGCTTTCGCCGACGATCTTGGCCGGCACCCCGGCGACGGTGGTGCGGGGTGGGACATTCTTCAGCACCACACTGCCTGCCCCGACCTTGGCACACTCGCCTACTTCGATATTGCCGAGGATCTTGGCTCCGGCGCTGATCAGGACGCCTTTGCGGACTTTGGGGTGGCGGTCGCCGCCTTCTTTGCCGGTACCGCCGAGGGTGACGGCCTGCATGATGGACACATTATCTTCCACCACTGCTGTTTCACCGATGACGATACCGGTCGCGTGGTCAAACATTATGCCTTTGCCGATTCTGGCCGCCGGGTGGATATCTACCGCAAAGACTGACGAGATACGGTTCTGCAGGAACAACGCCAGTGGCTTGCGGCCCTGACGCCACAACCAGTGGGCGACCCGGTAGGCCTGCAGGGCGTGGAATCCTTTGAAGTACAGCAGCGGCGTGACCAGTGAGCAGCAGGCGGAATCCCGTTCGTTTACCGCATACAGATCCGCCCGCACCGCTTCACCAATAGTCGGGTCGTCATTCAGAGCCTGCTCAATCACTTCGCGCATGAGCATCGCCGGCATGGCAGGGCTGTCGAGTTTATTGGCCAGATGAAAGCTCAGGGCCCCTTCGAGGGTTTCGTGGTTGAGGATGGTGGAGTAGAGGAAACTTGCGAGGACCGGTTCGGATTCCGCCTGTTTGCGGGTCTGGGTGCGGATAGATTCCCAGAGCGCGTCAATAGGGCGGGCGGCGGGGGCAGTCGCGGTCATGATGTGATCCTTAGTTCGGTCGCCGGAAGAAAAGCGTTGGTGCATTATTGGGCCTTAAGGCCCGGATTTCCAGTGCGAGGGGCTGCAAAAAATGCGCGTGATTAAAACACCGCCAGCGGTGGTTCGTACAGCGCAGCCAGCTGTTCGCGCAACTCAAGGATGTGCTCACCCCAGTAGCGCTCCGTATTAAACCAGGGGAAATGACGGGGAAAAGCAGGGTCATCCCAGCGGCGCGCGAGCCA
This sequence comes from uncultured Cellvibrio sp., assembly GCA_937958105.1. Lineage (GTDB taxonomy): Bacteria > Pseudomonadota > Gammaproteobacteria > Pseudomonadales > Cellvibrionaceae > Cellvibrio. The sequence goes on along the minus strand of CALFXJ010000054.1, from coordinate 52,555 downwards.
GGCACTGTAGTGCATAATCCGCAGGGTGCGCAGAGCTTCAATCAGATTTAGCTCCGCCAGATCGAAGTCACAGAACTCCCGATAGCCTTCTAATATCTCCGCCAGCTGCAGGCTCTGTTGCTCCCGCTCGCCGGACAGCAGCATCCACAGGTCCTGCACCGCCGGACCATTCCGGGCATCATCGAAGTCGACAAAATGCGGTGCGTCATGGCGCCAGAGGATGTTGCCGGGGTGGCAGTCACCGTGCAGACGGATGGGGGTGAAACGGGTCTGGGCGAAGCGGTCCTCCAGGCGGCTGATAAGGTCAGCACCCAGGCTGCGATAGGAGTCGCGCAGGCTGGCCGGGATAAAGTCATTCTCCAGCAGAAAGGTGTAACTGCTCCGGGCGAAGTCCTGCACGCTCAGTGAAGGCCGTTCTTCAAAGGGGCGGGCCCGGCCCAAAGCATGGATGCGGCCCAGGACCCGGCCGAGGGTCAGCAGCTGATCGTAGTCATCAAGATTGGGGGCATGGCCGCCCTGGCGGGGGTAGAGCGCAAAGCGGAAGCTGAGGCCGTCCCGGCTGAATTCACGCAGGGTGTTGCCTGCGGCATCAGCAAGCGGCGGAACGACGGAAATTTCCAGTTCATGCAGGGCCTGAGTGAAATGGTGCTCTTCCAGAATCTGGGCATCGCTCCAGCGACCGGGCCGATAAAATTTGGCGATCAGCGGTGTCTCGCCCTCGATACCCACCTGATATACCCGGTTCTCGTAGCTGTTCAGCGCCAGCACCCGGGCATCGCTCAGATAACCACAGCTCTCCACCGCATCCAGCACCAGGTCGGGGCTGAGCGCTTCGTAAGGGTGGAGTGAGGTGGTAGCGGTGGACTCATTCATGGTACGGCCTTTTGGTAATGCTGCTGATGAGTGATCGAGGCATGGAAGTTTGTGTACAAATATCCTAGGCTGAGTCATTGACTCCTGCGGGCCAACAGTGTGCCTGACCAAGCTGCTGAGCGGAACCTTTGTCTGGACAAATTCCGCCCCGCCGGATTGCGGAAATAACTCACAACATAAGGAATGAAGTATGACTGACATTGGCATTATCCCGTTTTCACTGGGCCGCTGCTTTTTCCTGAGTCTGTTGTTGATGACCGGCCTGGCGGGCTGCGGAGGGGGCGGCGGTGGCGGCAGCAATAACGCTTCCGTTGATGATGCCGCCTGGAAACCGGGAGTGTTTAAGCCAGCTTCAGACTTCCAGCATCGCTGCGAGAAACCGCGTATTGGCTTCGATCCGGTCACTCGCCAGACGTACCGCGATCGTGCCGGCAGCACGCTGACGGAAAACAACTGGCTCCGCTCCTGGACCCACGAAACCTACCTCTGGTACGACGAGGTAACGGACCGCAATCCTGCCGCGTTTGATGACCCGCTGGATTACTTCGCCGTTTTGAAAACCGAGGCGCGTACGCCATCGGGTACGCTTAAGGATCAATTCCATTACGCCGAGGACACCGCTGTCTGGCAGGCGCTGTCTGGCTCGGGCGTGTCGGCAGGCTATGGGGTTACCTGGGCGGTGATACGTGCAGCGCCGCCGCGGGAGATCCGTGTGGCCTACACCGAACCCGGATCGCCAGCCACGGCGCCGGGTGTGGCTCTGTCCCGCGGTGCCCGGGTGCTGGAAGTCAACGGGGTGGATGCCGTGTACGGCAACAGTCAGGCTGCTGTGGATGTGTTGAACAGTGTGCTTTACCCCGGCGATACCGGACAGATTGCCGAACTCGTCGTGGAGGATGTCGGGGCGACTGTTTCTCGCCGTGTTTATCTCACCTCGACACTGATTACCTCTACGCCGGTACAGCATGTCAAGGTCTTCAGTGGAGCGGGGGGGGAGCGGGTCGGTTACCTTTTGTTCAATGACCACATCGCCACCGCAGAAGCCCAGCTGGTTGGGGCTGTTGATGAGTTCGCCGCTGACGGGGTGACGCAACTGGTGCTGGACCTGCGTTACAACGGTGGCGGCCTGCTGGCCATTGCCAGTCAGCTGGCCTATATGATTGCTGACAGCAGGCAGACGGCAGGGCAGCCTTTTTACCAGCTGCGCTTCAATGACAAGCATCCCACTCGCAATCCGGTCACTGGCGAGCCTCTTGCGCCTACCCCCTTTTATAACCAGACCCTGGGATTCTCCACCACTGCCGGTCGTTCGTTGCCCAGGCTCAATCTTGAGCGGGTATTTATCCTGACCGGACCCAATACCTGTTCGGCCAGTGAAGCTGTCATCAACGGTCTGCGCGGGGTGGATATAGAGGTGATCCAGATCGGCGCTGGGACCTGCGGCAAACCCTATGGTTTCTATCCTACCGACAACTGCGGAACTACCTATTTTACGGTCCAGTTTGCCGGCGTTAACGCCAAGGGCTTCGGTGACTACTCTGATGGATTCCGTCCCGGAAATAACCCCGCCGATCCAACCACGATTCCCGGTTGCCGGGTAGCGGACGATTACCTGCATGAGCTGGGGAACCGTAATGAAGCGCGTCTCGCTGCTGCCTTGACCTATATCGAAACCGGTAGTTGCCCTGCAGGCACCAGCGTGGGGATGCAGAAGCAGGCGCGTCCAATAGAAGATGGCTACGTGGTCAAACCGGCTTCTCTGAACAATGCCTACCTGCTGGTACCGGATCAGGAGGTGGCCCCATGAGCCGGTTGCAGTGGAAATTGATGATGTTGAGCGGCATCCTGTCGCTGGGGGCCTGCGCCACACCGGCGCTTGATCCTTCAGCAGATGTTCCCGCCCGACTGGCCGAGCCTTCTTCAACAACCCGTGAAGAGGTACAGAAGGTCGTTGAGAAGGCGCTGGGGGTGCCGGTGATGCTGGCGGATGACGTATTTGCCCGCAGCAGTCGGCTGGCCATCGAGCGTCAGCAGCATCGCCATCTGGAACAGGGGGTGGTTATGGGTAACGATCCGTCAGGCCCAGGCGAGCAGTTCATCCTGATGCGTAACGGGGATGCCTGCGTACTGGTGCGGATCGCGGATCAAAGCCGCTGGCCGGTTAAGGTCGCCTGTGTAGCGGAGTGACCCGGCAAATCACCAGTGCCGACTGCCAAATATGTGGAACACGGCGCATTAGCGGCGTCGAGACTTTCCTCCGGCGCGCTCACAGGCTATAAGAACATCAGGAAGCGCGCCCCTCGACAGGTGCTAAGCCGGGCCGCTCACGCAAAAGCCGCAGGGATAAGCGGAGATAAAGGATAGATTAGAAAGGGAGGTCGCCATGAGCAGAGCCAGCGGAAGGTTCGTCTAATCAGCGAGACTCCTATGATTACGATTGCGTTCTACAACCTGAAAGGTGGAGTGGGTAAGACCACCACGGCGGTGAACATGGCCTATATGGCCGCTGCTGCCGGAAAGAACACGGTGCTTTGGGATCTTGATCCACAGGCTGCTGCTACCTGGCTATGCCAGCAGGATGACAAGAAGTCCCGGGCGATCAAGGTGTTCAGCAAAGGCAGGGAGATAGCCGATCTTGAGGTTGCCACCCCATTTCCCAGGCTCAGCGTTATCCCGGCAGATCTCAGTCTGCGCAAGATGGAAAAGGAGTTTGAAGGCCAGAGCGGCACCCGCTGGCTGAGAAACCTCATCAAACCGCTCGCCGATAAAAATGACATCCTCATCTACGATTGCGCACCTTCGCTTTCTCCGGCCATGGAGCAGCTGTTGAGCGAGGTGGATATCGTGCTCATTCCCATGATCCCCAGTCCCTTATCTATCCGCGCCATGGAACAGGTTATCGCCTTCTTCCAGGAGAAGAAAAAGAGTCCCCAGAGGATCGTCGGATTTTTCAATCAGGTGGACCTGCGCCGCAACTTGCATCGTCAGGCGGTGGAAAATCTCAAGAAGATGCCGGTGCCCATGCTCAAAAGCTGGATTCCCATGAATTCGGCGGTGGAACAGATGGCACTGCGGCAAGCGCCGCTCACCAGTTACGCCAGTCACGGCCGCGCTGCGCAGGCATATCAGGAGATGTGGAAAGAGCTGGCGCGCCTGCTGCGTAAGGCGGAGCGGGAGGCGGTGGTTACCTCCTGAATCGTCAGTCAGCGTCGGCTGTTGCTGGCTGAGATTTTGCTGCGGTGGAGCTTAATCCGGTCTCAGATCCGGTGTGCGGGCCAATGCCCAGACATGAACCTCTCCCGCGCCCTGCTCAAGCAGTAAACGACTGATTTCCCGGGTAGTAGCGGTTGTGGTGACGACATCGTCCAGCAGGGCCACAGTCTTTCCTGCCAGCACATCTTTCCCGCCCTCGGACAATGTAAAAAGTTTGCGCAGGTTTTTCTGTCGGTCGATCCGGCTCAGTCCTTGCTGGGTGGTGGCGCGACGGGTACGGCGGCACAGGCGGGTATGCAATGGAATCTTCAGCTGGCGGCTCAGGTGCCGGCCAAGAATTTCGGTCTGGTTAAATCCGCGCAGCCAGCGCCGGCTCCAATGCAGGGGGACGGGCAGGATCAGGTCTGGCAGATGCCGCTCCTGCTCGGCATAGCTATGCCGCAGACAGGTTTCCAGCGTTTGGGCCAGCAGCCGGCCTGCAGTGAGCTGACGGCGATACTTGAAGCTGTGGATCAGATAATCCAGGGGAGGCTGGTAGCAGAAAGGGATGACGGCCTGGGTAAAGGGTGGCGGGGTATGCAGGCACTGCCCGCAGTATTCGGTGGAGCTCTGTTCCGGCAATGGCAGGGCGCATTGACGGCACGCCTCCGGCGGCAGGTGAGGAAGTGCTAACTCACAGGCGGGGCAGAGCAGTTCGCCTTTCAATCTCCAGCCGCACAAAAGGCATACGGTGGGTGCGAGCAGATTGATGATTTGCTGTGACTGCCGGTTTATCCGGCGAAATATTTTTTTCATATCCACTTCCCTGGATCTGGTTGGTGCCGTCCGCCCTGCTTCGGTGAGCGCTGACAATAATGCGCAGAATCTACTCCTGCACTGCCGGCTTGCCAAGCTGTTGAGTTGTTAACCAGATTTGATTTTCAGGTTGACAGCCTCATTTGCCTCGCTAAAAATAAGCCCAACGTCAACCTGGCCTCATGCCAGCCAACCACCGTGATCTTTTCTATGAACGCCATCACCCATCCCCTGATTCGCCACGACTGGACCCGCGCTGAAGTTAAAGCACTGTTTGAATTGCCCTTCAGTGACCTGATGTTCCAGGCCCAGACCGTTCATCGCGCCTTTTTCAATCCTAATGAAGTGCAGGTCAGCACGCTGTGCTCCATCAAGACGGGCGCCTGTCCCGAAGACTGTGCCTATTGTCCGCAGTCGGCTCGTTACGACACCGGTCTGGAGCGCGAAAAGCTTATGGCTGTGGAAAAGGTGATCGAGGAAGCCAAGGCAGCAAAAGCCAGCGGCGCGACCCGTTTCTGCATGGGCGCGGCCTGGCGCTCCCCCAAGGGTAAAGACATGCCCTACGTCACCAGCATGGTGAAAGGGGTGAAGTCTCTGGGGCTGGAGACCTGTATGACCCTGGGCATGCTCAATGAAGAGCAGGCACAGGAACTGGCGGAAGCCGGACTGGATTACTACAACCACAACCTGGACACGTCCCCCGAATACTACGGTGAAATCATCACTACCCGTACCTATCAGGACCGTCTGGAAACGCTGGCCAATGTTCGTAAAGCCGGTATGAAAGTCTGTTGCGGCGGTATCGTGGGCATGGGTGAAGAAGAAGGCGATCGCGCCGCCCTGCTGGTTCAGCTGGCCACCATGCCGGAACACCCCGAATCCGTACCGGTAAATATGCTGGTGAAGGTCGAGGGTACGCCTCTGGCCGATCAGGCAGACCTTGATCCATTTGATTTTATTCGCACCATTGCCGTGGCTCGCATTCTGATGCCCAAATCCCACGTCCGTTTGTCAGCGGGGCGTGAGCAGATGAATGAACAGATGCAGGCACTGGCCTTTCTGGCGGGTGCCAACTCAATCTTCTACGGCGAAAAACTTCTGACTACACCGAACCCGGAAGCCAGTAAAGATATGCAGCTGTTCAAGCGTCTCGGCATCACGCCGGAAGCCTACGAAGTTCATGAAGACGAAGCCGAACAGGAAGCCGCCGTCGTCAGTCAGTTGCAGGAAGCGCAACTGGATAAGTTTTTTTACAACGCGGCCAAATAATACTGGCCGTGAGCAATTCTCTCGATGACCTCCTTGCTCCGGCGCTGGCGGAACGCCGCGCCGTGCACCGCTACCGCCACCGGCGGACCCTGCAGACGCCGCAGGCTCCGCAACTGGTGGTAGATGGTCGGTCTTTTCTCGCGTTCTGCAGCAACGATTACCTCGGCCTCGCTAACCATCCAGACGTTATTAAAAGTATGCAGACAGCCGCTACACGCTACGGTGTGGGCAGTGGTGCTTCTCACCTGGTGAATGGTCACAGCGCAGAACACCACGCGCTGGAGGAAGAGCTGGCAGCCTTCTGTGGGCGTGACCGTGCTCTGCTGTTTTCCACGGGTTACATGGCCAACCTGGGTGCAATTACCGCACTGGTGGGGCAGGGAGACGCGATCTTCGAAGATCGGTTGAATCACGCCTCCCTGCTGGATGCCGGTTTGCTCAGCGGCGCGCGCTTCCAGCGCTTCCTGCACAATGATCTCGCCAATCTGGAGGCTCGCCTGGATAAAACAGAGGCGAGCCGCCGTTTAATTGTGGTGGACGGGGTGTTCAGTATGGATGGGGATTTTGCTCCCCTGCCGCAGCTGGCGCAGCTCGCTCAGAGCAGAAATGCCTGGCTGATGGTCGACGATGCTCACGGCTTTGGCTGTTTCGGCCCCCAGGGTGGTGGCAGCGCCGAGCATTTCGGGTTGACCCAGGCGCAGCTGCCAATCCTGATGGGCACCCTGGGCAAAGCACTGGGCACGGCAGGCGCCTTTATCGCCGGGAGTGAAACGCTCATCGAAACCCTGATCCAGTTCGCCCGTCCCTATATCTATACCACCGCCATGCCTCCGGCAATCGCTGCCGCTACACGGACAAGCCTGCAGCTGTTACAGCGAGAAAGCTGGCGGCGCGAACATCTGCACCAGCTCATTGCCCGTTTTCGTGCGGGTGCTGCCGATCTGGGATTGCAGCTTTTGGATTCCCAGTCGCCAATCCAGCCGGTCATCCTCGGCGATGAGGCGCAGGCGTTGGCATTCTCCGAACAACTGGCCGCCCGTGGTCTGCTCGTCATTGCCATTCGTCCTCCGACGGTGCCGGCTGGCAGTTCACGACTGAGAATTACTTTGTCGGCGGAGCACTCTTTCGAGCAGGTAGATTCCTTGCTCGAGGCTCTTGGAGAGATTAACAGTAAGGTGCGAGTGTGATACCGGCGCAACACCCAGGGCGGGCCACGCTCGCTGTGCATCATTATCCTGCCACCGGTTCGGTGCAGCGTGAGCCTTTGGTGCTGCTGCATGGCTGGGGCACCGACAGCCAGACCTGGCAACCGCTGCTCCCCGGACTGCAACAGACCGGCGAGGTTTATGCCATTGATTTACCCGGTTTTGGTGAAAGCCGGGATATTCCCTTCACGGATGCCGACTCAGTGCTGACGCTGCTGGAGCAGCATCTGCCGGAGCGGGCGGTGCTGATGGGCTGGTCGCTGGGTGGAATGCTGGCCGTTGCCCTGGCGGACCGCTTCTCGGGGAAGGTTTCCCGCGTTATCACTTTGGCAGCCAATGTCCGCTTTGTCGCTGCCGCTGACTATCCCACAGCCATGCCGCGCACCATCAATCGCAACTTCAATCAGCAGTTTGCGGCAGATCCGCAGCAGACCCTGAAGCTCTTTACCGGTCTGCTGGCACAGGGGGATGCGCAGGAGCGGGGCTTACTGAAAACCCTGCGCCGCGCGCATATCTCATCGCCCGGAGCCAGCTGGAAGCAGGCGCTGGATCTTCTGGCACAGCTGGACAACCGTCCTGCATTTGCCCGTCTGAACCAGCCGGGGCTGCATATCCTGGCTGAAGCCGATGCGCTGGTACCGGCGGCTGCGGCGCCGCAGCTGCGCGAACTCAATCCACACCAGCAGATCGAGCTGCTGCCGCAGACAGCGCACGCGCTGCACTGGAGTCAGCCGCTGCAGGTGATGCAGCTGATCAATGCATTTCTACTCGCACCCCAAAGTCTGGATAAACGCAAGGTCGCGCAATCCTTCAGCCGCGCGGCGCATACCTATGACGCCGTCGCCGGACTGCAGCGCGATGTGGGCAGTCAGTTGCTTCTTCAGCTGGCTCCTGGTGAGGCGCCGGCACGGGTGGTCGATCTCGGTTGTGGTACAGGCTTTTTCAGTCAACGGCTGCGGCAACAGTACCCGAAGGCGGAACTGATCGGCGTTGATATCGCGCAGGGCATGCTGGATTACGCACGCCAGACGCACGGCGATATCGCGGCGTGGTTATGCGGTGACGCCGAACATTTGCCCTTGGCGGATGCCAGTGTTGACCTGATTTTTTCCAGTCTGGCCATCCAATGGTGTACCGATCCCCAGCGCCTGTTCAGTGGTATTCGCCGGGTGCTTAAGCCGGGGGGGCTGTGCATCTTCGCCACCTTGGGGCCGGATACCTTGAGCGAGTTGCGTCAGGCCTGGCAGCAGGTGGATGGCTATGTGCATGTAAACCGCTTCGAACCAGCGGCCACGGTTCATCAGGCCATTGAGGCGGCCGGTCTGACTCTGAATCATTGGCAGGTTGAGCGGCGGGAACTGCGTTACACACGACTGCAGGAGCTGACCCGTGAGCTGAAGGCGCTGGGGGCACATAATGTGAATGCCGGCAAGCCGGAAGGTTTAACGGGGCGCAGGAAGGTGGCGGCGTTCAGACAGGCTTATGAAGAGTTTCGTTGCGCGGGTTACCTGCCGGCAAGTTACGAAGTGTTCTACGGTGCTGTGGAAGCACCACCATAGCCGCAGCCATTATCCATCGCGTTGCCATCATTACCGACAGTAAATTCAGACAGAGCATCATGGTAAAAAAATCTTACTTCGTTACCGGTACTGATACCGGTGTAGGCAAAACCCTGGTTACTGCAGGCCTGCTGCTGGCCGCCAAGGCACGTGGTCTCTCAACGGCCGCCCTGAAGCCTGTCGCCGCCGGCTGTGAAGCCACACCGGAGGGGTTGCGCAATGAGGATGCTGTACTCTTGCAGTCCGTCATCACCCAGCCGCTGGCCTACGAACAGATCAACCCTGTCGCCCTTGAGCTGGCCATCGCTCCGCACATTGCGGCGCAGCAGGCGCGGCGGGTTTTATCGGTGGATCGGCTCGCAGGATTCTGCCGCGGCGTGTTGAATCAGGCGGACGTTACGCTGGTAGAAGGTGCAGGCGGCTGGCGGGTGCCGTTGAATTCGGCGGAAACTCTGGCCGATCTGGCGCGGGCACTTCAGTTGCCGGTCATATTGGTGGTAGGAATACGCTTGGGATGTATCAGCCACGCCATGCTCACCGCCGAAGCCATAGGCCGGGACGGTCTGCCGCTGGCTGGGTGGGTGGCGAACATCATCGATCCTGACATGCCCTGCCTGCAGGAAAATATTGTCTCGCTCCAGCAGCGCTTGGCTGCTCCCTGTCTGGGAGTGGTGCCGTATCAGGGAGCCGTTGCTTCGCCCGATGCGCTGGTTGACCTGTTTTCCGGGGCTGAGCTGTTCTGATGGGCGGCGCAGTCTGAACGGCTCGTTATAGTAAATTCCTCTTTGCGCCTAAGTTTTCTTAGAAACCGGGGTAGATGCGGCAACTTCTGATTGTTTTTTATGCAAAGCGAGGCGTAAAATGGTGCCAATTGCTCTTTGAAAGGGGAGCATGCCAATGTCGAGAGGAATAATCATGCAGATCGGTTCAGTCATTACCCAAGGGTTGATCGGAATGCAGAACAGTCAGGCGGAGATGACCCGCTCCGCCGCCCAGATCGCTCAAGCCTCCACTGCCCCGCGGGACAATCTTCCATCCACTCATCTGGTTGAGCCCCTGATCAACCTTCAGCAGCAGTCGCAGCTGTTTGATAGCTCTGCGCGTGTGGTAAAGGCTGCCGATGAGACCTTGGGCACCCTGCTGGATATCAAGGCCTGACAGGTTCTGCCGCCATGATCACTAATATCCCATCCAGTTTTGCCAACGCCATTGCGCCCTTCGCGCCGCTCGGCCGTCAGGCAGTCAGCGAGGAAGGGGTTGATCTGAAAGCCTCCACCTTTAAGGCGCTGGAGCAGTCGGCTGAGTCGGCGCGGGGAGAGAATCGTCGTTCTCCGGATGAGCGTCCCAACGACGTGGGTGAGCAGCAACGTCTGCGTGAGGGACGGATCGACCGGGATGGTTCACGGCAAGGTGGTGGACAGGGTAAGTCCACTGAAGCCAGGGAAGCCCAGCTGGAGCAGGAGCAGGAGGAAATCCGTGAGCTGGCGGCCCGGGATCGCGAGGTGCGTCGCCATGAGCAGGCCCATGCTGCCGTCGGTGGTAAATATGCTCGCAGTCCGGTGTATGAATTTGTTCGCGGGCCAGATGGTGTGCGGTATGCCGTAGCTGGCGAAGTCAGTATTGATACCAGCCCGGTAGCGGGTGACCCGGAAGCGACAATCAGCAAGGCACAACAAATTCGCCGCGCGGCCAGTGCGCCGGCCGAACCTTCTCCTCAGGACCGTCGTGTTGCCGCAGAGGCAGCCGTGATGGAAGCTGAGGCCCGCATCGAACTGCGCCAGCAGCAACTCGCCGAGAGTGAGCAGGCCCGTGCAGAGCATAGGGAGCGCGCGGAGGAGAAGAAAAAAGAAGAGGCACAGCAGGAGCAAGCAGCAGAAGAGCGTAAAGCTGCCGAGGCGCGGAGTGAACAGCAGCGCAATGCCCGTGCCGACGCCATTATGGCCTCGAGTCGTCGCAACATCGATATCAATCGTCGCCTGTTGGATATCGGCATTAATAACAACGCTCCAGCTATAGGTACGCTGCTCGATCGTCGGGCGTAACCTCCCGTTCCTCTTGCGTCCTCCTTCCTGATCACCTAGATTCTGCCCATTCCAAATGATTGAGGTTGCGCCATGGCAAGCAAATTGACGCCAGAAGATCAGGCGCGGGTAAATGAGGTTATTTCCCGCGGTGTGAACAGTGTTGAGCGAGGTCCTTTCCGGGGGTGGCTGTTGCTCGGGGTTATTCTTCTGGTGCTGACGGGTCTGAGCATCTTCAGCTATATCATCGCCCTGTGGCATGGTGTGGTGTAGATTCGTGATTTAATTAGACTTTTCCCTTGACCGATGTGAAATGCGTCCCTATAATTCGCGGCCTCACTTGGACAGAGTCCAGTGAGTTGAGGACGCGGGGTGGAGCAGCTTGGTAGCTCGTCGGGCTCATAACCCGAAGGTCGTTGGTTCAAATCCAGCCCCCGCAACCACTTTAGGTTTTGTGGCTTTCTCATAGAGCGGCAAAACGGACGCAGGCTCATTTCTTCGTCAGCCTCGTATCAGAAAAACAGGCACCGCAGAAGTTGCCTGTCTCGAAAAGCCCCTATATGGGGCTTTTTTGTATTTGTTTTTTTGTCACAGGGGGTCGCCCCCAGCTACAGAGGCCTGTAGTGTTGCGAAGTTATTGCGAATGGGCCTTGAGCCCATTTTTTATTTGTGGGCTTTCGCTTGCTGAACACAGAAAGGTGTTGCCATGGCGTCCAAACAAGAACAGTTACACGCATTGATTGCTCCGGTCGTCGCATCCCTTGGGTGCGAGCTGTGGGGCTTGGAATATTTGACCCAGGGGCGCTACACCACGGTGCGGATCTATATTGATCGCGAAGAGGTTGGTGTGTCGCTGGAGGACTGCGAAAAAGTCAGTCGCCAGGTCAGCAGTGTGTTGGATGTGGAAGATCCGATCGACAGCGAATATACCCTTGAGGTGTCGTCTCCGGGTATGGATCGCCCGTTATACACATTGGAGCAGTATGCTCGTTATATCGGTGAGCAGATCAATATCCGTCTGCGCCTTGCACGGGATGGCCGTCGGAAATTCAAAGGTACGATTCTGGCAATAGAAGGCGATGAAGTGCGCATCGGTGTCGAGGACAAAGAATATTTATTGAGTCCGGATGCTATTGATAAGGCGAATATTATTCCTCGCTTTGATTAATGGTTCAGGAAAAGACTTTTCGTTTTTAAATCACATTGAATGGTGCACAGTGAAAGTCGGTTGTGCATTACCAGAGTTCCACGTTGCCGGCGCAGTGGTTTGCGGTGTCGGGTTGAGGAGTTAACAGAGGCAAAGAGATGAACAAAGAAATTTTGCTGGTCGCTGATGCAGTTTCCAATGAGAAAGGTGTCGACAAGGAATTAATCTTCGAAGCCATTGAAACCGCGCTGGCTACCGCCACCAAAAAACGTTTTGATGAAGACTCAACTATTGATGTCATCATCAATCGCGCCACTGGCGACTACGAAACCTTCCGCACCTGGGAAGTTGTTGCTGATGACGTGGTTGCAGAACTCGGAACCCAGTTCACCCTGGAAGAAGCTCACGAGAAAGATCCGTCATTGAAAGCAGGTGACGTTTACCGTGAAAAAATTGAAAACGTCGAATTCGGTCGTATTGCTGCCCAGACTGCCAAGCAGGTTATCGTACAGAAAGTGCGTGAAGCTGAGCGTGCGCAGATGGTGGAAGAGTATCGTGACCGTATGGGCGAGCTGATCAGCGGTTCCGTCAAGAAAGTCACCCGCGACAGCATCATTGTGGATCTGGGCAATAATGCCGAAGGTTTGTTGCCGCGCGATCAGCTGGTCGGCCGCGAAATCTTCCGCGTCGGGGATCGTATCCGTGCACTGTTGCTGGATGTACGCACTGAAGCGCGCGGTCCGCAACTGTTCCTGAGCCGTTCCTGCCCGCAAATGCTGATCGAGCTGTTCAAGATCGAAGTGCCGGAGATTGCTGAAGAGGTTATTGAAATCAAAGGCGCTGCACGCGATCCGGGATCGCGCGCAAAAATTGCAGTCAAAACCAATGACGGCCGTATTGATCCGGTGGGTGCCTGCGTGGGTATGCGCGGATCACGGGTACAGGCAGTTTCTAACGAGTTGGGCAATGAGCGTGTTGACATCGTGCTCTGGGACGATAACCCGGCGCAATTTGTTATCAATGCCATGTCGCCGGCCGAAATCGAATCCATCGTCGTTGATGAAGATGCAGGTTCGATGGATGTTGCCGTGAGCGAAGACAACCTGGCGATGGCTATCGGACGCGGAGGCCAGAACGTGCGCCTTGCCTGCGAGCTGACTGGCTGGGACATCAACGTCATGAGCGTGCCTGAATGGCAAGCTAAACAGCAGGCTGAATCCGGCAGCTACATCCAGGTATTCATGAGTGCGCTGGATGTGGATGAAGACGTGGCCGCCGTATTGGTGGAAGAAGGCTTCACCACGCTGGAAGAAGTCGCTTATGTGCCGCTGGAAGAAATGCTTTCGATTGAAGGTTTCGATGAAGACATCGCAGAAGAGCTGCGTGCACGAGCCAAAGATGCGCTCCTGACCCAGGCTCTGGCATCGGAAGAGCGTCTCGAAAGTGCTGCACCGGCAGAAGATCTCCTGGGGATGGAAGGTATGGATGATGCCTTGGCTGCAACTCTGGCGCGTCGCGGGATTGTGACGATGGAAGATTTGGCCGAGCAATCCATCGATGATCTGCTGGATATCGAAGGCATGGACGAAACCCGTGCAGCTGCACTGATTATGAAAGCCCGCGAGCCTTGGTTTGCATGATTGCTGCCAAAGTATGCGTTGTTGTGGGCAATGAACAAGACTGAGGAAAAGCAATGGCAGAAGTAACAGTAAGCGAACTCGCCAATTCTGTGGGTGCACCGGTTGAGCGACTGCTGAAACAAATGCAGGAAGCCGGGCTGAAACAAAAAACCGCCGACGCGGTAGTTTCTGATGAAGAAAAACAGAAGTTGCTGGACTATTTGAAGACCAGCCACGGTGAAGCGGGTGGCGAGCCAAAGAAAATTACCTTGCAGCGCAAGACCACCACGACCCTCAAGATGGGTTCTGGCAGCGCGCGTAAAACCGTAAATGTTGAAGTGCGCAAGAAGCGCGTTTATGTGAAGCGCGAAGAAACTGAAGAACAGCCGCAGTCCGTTGTCGAGCAGGAAGCGGCTCAGGAAGTTGAAGCGCCTCAACTGGTACAGGAATCGCAACCGCAACCTGTTGCGGAAACTGCACCTGTGGCAGAACCTGTTCCTGTACCAGAGCCGGAGCCTGAAGCGCCGGTCGCGGAAGAAACGCCAGCTGCAGAGCCGCAGGCTCAACCGGAGCCGGAAGTGGTGCGCTCTTCATTTACCGATGGTATCGAAGAGAAGCGTCGTGCAGCCCAGGAGCGCCGTATGGCGGAAGAGGCCCAGCGTAAGGCCGAGGCTGCTGCTCGTGAAGAGGCCAAGCGTCAGGAGCAGGAGCGTGCAGCAGCAGAGGCGAAGGCAGCAGCCAAACCGGCTGAAGATGCTTCCCGTCCCGCCCGGCCCAAGCCGGCAGCGGCTGCAGCAACCACTGCAGATCGCGATGAAAAGTCTGGGCGCAAGCGTGAAGGACGCCGCGAAGAAGACTTCGATGAAGAAGATAAACATCGCAAGCGTGCCGGTAAGGCGACTAAGAAAGTTGCCGCACCTAAGAAAGGCGTCAAGGTTGATCTGCTGGAACTGGATGGTGACGATGGCGAAGATCTGGAGCTGCTGGCACGTCGCCGCAGTGTGCGAGCGAACCATAAGGCATCCAACAAACACGCCTTCAAAAAGCCGACAACCAAGATCGTGCATCAGGTGGATATTCCTGAACACATCCTCGTCTCTGAGCTGGCTCAGCGCCTGACTGTAAAAGTTGGCGAACTGATCAAGCGTCTGATGAAGATGGGTGTGATGGCGTCCATGAATGAGACGATCGACCAGGACACCGCTGTACTGGTTGTTGAAGAGATGGGACACCAGGCTAATCTGGTCAGTGAGGACGATATCGAACACGCATTGGAAAAATCGCTGGAAACAGAAGGCGAGAGACTGCCACGTGCGCCAGTGGTGACCGTAATGGGTCACGTTGACCACGGTAAAACCTCGCTGCTGGACTACATCCGCGAAGCTAAAGTAGCAGCCGGCGAAGCGGGTGGTATTACTCAGCATATTGGTGCTTATCGCGTATCCACCAGCCGTGGTGAAATTACCTTCCTGGATACCCCCGGTCACGCCGCGTTTACCGCCATGCGCGCCCGCGGAGCCAAGGCGACGGACGTTGTTATCCTGGTAGTCGCCGCCGATGATGGCGTGATGCCTCAGACAGAAGAAGCGATCATGCACGCCCGCGCTGCGGAAGTGCCTATCGTTGTCGCCATCAACAAGTGCGACAAGCCTACCGCTGATCCGGACCGCGTCAAAAACGAGCTGGTAGCGAAAGGCGTGATCCCGGAAGCCTGGGGTGGTGACACCCAGTTTGTGGAAGTTTCTGCCCATACCGGCCAGGGTATTGATGACCTGTTGGAAGCTATTTCACTGCAGGCGGAGCTTCTGGAATTGACTGCCGTCGTGGATGCTGCAGCTAAAGGTGTGGTTATTGAATCCCGTATGGAAAAAGGACGTGGTGTTGTAGCCACCCTGCTGATTCAGCAGGGCACCCTCAAGCACGGTGACCTCGTACTGGCCGGTCAGAGCTATGGTCGTGTGCGCGCCATGAGCAACGAGCGCGGTCAGCAGGTTAAAGAAGCAGGTCCATCAACGCCGGTGGAGATCCTGGGCCTCGATACTGTGCCCAGCGCCGGTGATGATTTCGTGGTCCTGACTGACGAGCGCAAAGCGCGTGAAGTTGCACAGTTCCGCGCTGAGAAAGAACGTAAGGACAAGCTGGCTCGCCAGCAGGCGTCCAAGCTGGAAAATATGTTTGCCGGTATGGATGCAGGTCAGAAGAAGACCTTGTCTGTGGTGGTCAAAGCCGACGTGCGCGGTTCGCTGGAAGCGATTCTGTCGTCGCTGGCTGAGATCGGTAATGAAGAGGTTCAGGTCAATGTGGTGTCTTCCGGTGTCGGTGGCATCACAGAGAATGATGTGAACCTCGCACTGACCACCGGCTCGATCATCGTGGGCTTCAACGTGCGCGCTGATGCTGCTACCCGTCGCGTAGCGGAAACGGAAGGCGTGGATATTCGTTACTACAGCATCATTTATCAGCTGCTGGACGAAATCAAAGCCGCCCTCAGCGGTATGCTGGATCCTGAGCGTGTTGAGACCATCGTCGGTATTGCCAACGTCCGTGAAGTCTTTACCTCGCCCAAGTTCGGTCAGGTTGCCGGCTGTATGGTGGTTGAAGGGACGGTCTACCGCAGCAAACCGATCCGGGTGCTGCGCGACAACGTGGTGATCTTTGAAGGTGAACTGGAATCCCTGCGCCGCTTCAAAGACGACGTCAACGAAGTACGCAACGGCATGGAATGTGGTATCGGTGTGAAAAACTACGACGTTAAAGTCGGTGATCAGATCGAAGTCTACGAAGTCAAAGAGGTGGCTCGTCAGCTGTAATTGACGACTGCCGCATCCGCCCCGGACAGCCACCACCGGTGTTCGGGGCGTTGTTATTTTTGCCGGTCGCGTAGTGGCGTAGGAATCGGCAAGTGGAGGTTGGGGCTATGCCTAGAGAATTTACGCGTTCCGACCGGGTGTCGGACGCCATCCAGCGATTGCTGGGACAGTTGATCCCGCAGGAGATTCGCGACCCTCGAATAGGGATGGTCAACATCAATGATGTGACCGTCACGCGGGATATGGCATACGCCAAAGTGTATGTCACCTTCGTGGGTATGCAGGACGAGGCAGCCAGTCTTGAGGCTGCGGCAGTTTTGAACAAGGCAGCGGGTTTTCTGCGCAGCTTTCTTGCCAGAGAGCTGAGTATGCGCACCGTGCCCAAGCTGCAATTTATCTATGATAAATCTGCGATCCGGGGTCAGGAGCTGTCCTTTCTCATTGATCGTGCGATTGCAAAGGATCGTGAACATCATCAGAACGATGACGCCGGGGATGGCGGCGCAGGTGAAAGCGACGAGGCCAGTGATAAGTAATGGCGCGTCGTAAGGGCCGTCCGGTTGACGGCGTATTGTTATTACACAAACCGGCGGGCATGACGTCAAATCGTGCCCTGCAGATTGCCAAGCGTATGTACTTTGCAGAAAAAGCAGGTCATACCGGCAGCCTCGATCCTCTGGCTACCGGCGTACTGCCGCTCTGCTTTGGCGAAGCGACCAAGTTTTCCCAGTTTCTGCTGGATGCGGACAAGCGCTACCGCAGTACCTTCCGCCTCGGTGTGCGCACCGCCACCAGCGATGCAGATGGCGAGGTTCTGGAAGAGAAATCCGCCGAAGACATCACTCTGGCTCAGGTGGAGCAGGCACTGACCGCATTTGTTGGTGAGATTGAGCAGGTGCCATCCATGTATTCGGCACTCAAGCATGAAGGGCAGCCGCTGTATAAGATGGCCCGTCAGGGCGTTGAGGTTGAGCGCAAGGCCCGGCGGGTAACGATATACAGCCTGAGAGTCCTGGACTTCAGGTCGGGCCCGGCGGCAGAGGTGGATGTTGATGTGCACTGCAGTAAAGGCACCTACATCCGCTCCATTGCCGAAGATCTGGGCGTTGCACTGGGGTGCGGTGCTCACGTCAAGACCTTGCATCGTTCGGGCGCCGGTGCGTTTGATGAGGGGCGGACAGTGACACTGGAAGCCCTGGAAGCTGCTCAGGAACAGGGCGGGTACCCGGCGCTGGATGCGTTGCTGCTGCCACCGGATTCGCCGGTGGCGTCTCTGCCGGCGCTGGAACTGCCGGAACAGAGTGGCTATTACTTCCGCCAAGGCAACCCCGTGATGGATCCACAGGTCTATCGCATAGGGGATCAAGGTGATATTGTACGCGTCTTTTTATCAGCCTCTGCAGCGCAGCCCGCGCAGTTTCTGGGGTTGGGCGAACTGACTGAAGACGGTCGAGTGGCGCCAAAACGAATTATTGCCAACCGCTCAGCATGATGCGGCTGGCGTTGAATTTGTTCTGCGGGTTCCGCAGGGCAAACGAGGGGCATCGCGAGCATTCGCTTCGCTGATGCCTTAGCCCACCTGTAAATATGCACGGGTGTGGCTGTAATTGTGTCGCATATTAAATTGAGGAAAATATCATGGCACTGAGTGCTGCTGAAAAAGCTGCTGTAGTAAAAGAGTATCAACAGTCTGAAGGTGATACCGGTTCTCCGGAAGTGCAGGTAGCCTTGTTGACCGTCAACATCAACAAGCTGCAAGACCACTTTGCTGGTCACAAGCACGATCACCATTCCCGTCGTGGATTGATCCGTATGGTTAACCAGCGTCGTAAGCTGCTGGATTACCTGAAAGGCAAAAATACTGAACGTTACTCAGCACTGATTCAAAAATTGGGTCTGCGCCGTTAAGTTTGTCCCGTGCCCGCTTATGCGGGCACTTTTTTTATTTTTATCCAGTTCGCAGGAGGCGGCGAGGGCGGTATCCGGGTTTAGACATATCGCTTTGGCAGGGAGCAACAACATTACTGTGTATTTTTTAAAAGACATGTTTTTATTTACAGGCGCGTAAAAAATTAACGCAAAAGAAAGGATAGAAGAGTGAATCCGATTATTAAAAAATTCCAATACGGCAACCAGACTGTCACCCTGGAAACCGGGCGTGTTGCCCGTCAGGCTACCGGTGCAGTGGTGGTTACCATGGGAGAAACTGCCGTTTTGTGTACCGTGGTGGGCGCAAAAGAAGCATCGCCCGGGCAGGATTTCTTCCCGTTGTCCGTACATTACATTGAGAAAGCATACGCAGCCGGAAAAATCCCTGGCGGTTTCTTCAAGCGTGAAGGCCGTCCGTCAGAAAAAGAAACCCTGACCTCCCGCCTGATCGATCGTCCCATCCGTCCGTTGTTCCCCGAAGGTTTCCTGAACGAAGTACAGGTTGTCTGTACCGTACTGTCAACTGACAAAGTCAGCGATCCGGATATCGCTGCGATGATCGGCACCTCTGCGGCGCTGGCTATCTCCGGTATCCCGTTCAATGGTCCGATTGGCGGCGCACGTGTGGGTTATACCACCGAGCAAGGCTATCTGCTGAACCCTACCTACAAAGAGCTTGAAACCTCTGAGCTGGACATGGTGGTTGCCGGTACTAAAGACGCCGTATTGATGGTGGAGTCCGAAGCGAAAGAGCTGCCGGAAGACATCATGCTCGGCGCTGTGCTGTATGCGCACCAGGAGATGCAGGTTGTTATTCAGGCTTGTGCCGAATTGGCTCGTGATGCAGGCAAACCGCGCTGGGACTGGCAGGCGCCAGTCATTAATGCTGACCTTAAGGCTGCGGTAGAAAAACATTTTGCCGACTCTATCGGTGTCGCCTACCGCATCACTGACAAAGCCAAGCGTTATGACCGTCTGGCTGAGCTGCGCAATCAGGCTGTGGCTGAGCTGGTTAATGAAGAAGCCGGTGTATCTGCAGACGATGTTAAAGATATGTTTGGTCGCGTCGAATCGAACATCGTTCGTTCGCGCATCGTTGCCGGTGAGCCGCGCATCGACGGTCGTGACAATAAAACTGTGCGCCCGATCGAGGTTGAGGTAGGTGTACTGCCACGCGTTCACGGTTCAGCCTTGTTTACTCGTGGTGAAACTCAGGCGCTGGTAGTTGCCACGCTGGGTAATGCCCGCGATGTTCAGGTGATTGATGCACTGGAAGGCGAGCGGAAAGATCCCTTCATGCTGCACTACAACTTCCCACCCTATTCTGTAGGCGAATGTGGTCGCATGGGCGCAACCGGTCGTCGTGAGATCGGTCACGGTCGTCTTGCCCGTCGCGGTGTTGCTGCGGTTCTGCCTGCGCAGGACAGCTTCCCTTACACCCTGCGCGTTGTCAGTGAGATCACTGAATCCAATGGTTCCAGCTCCATGGCTTCTGTCTGTGGTTCCAGCCTGGCATTGATGGATGCCGGTGTACCGTTGAAAGCGCCGGTTGCCGGTATCGCAATGGGTCTGGTGAAAGAAGATAACGGCTTTGCCGTTCTGACCGACATCCTCGGTGACGAAGACCACCTCGGTGACATGGACTTTAAAGTAGCCGGTACCACCAGTGGTGTGACCGCACTGCAGATGGACATCAAGATCGAAGGTATCACCGAAGAGATCATGGAGATTGCACTCGAGCAGGCATTGCATGCCCGTCTGCATATCCTGGCGGAGATGAACAAGGTTCTCGCCAAGCCGCGCTCCACCATCAGCGATACAGCACCACGCTTTGAAACTATCAAGGTGCATCCAGACAAGATCCGCGACATCATCGGTAAGGGCGGTGCGACTATCCGTGCAATTACCGAAGAGACAGGTTCATCTATCGATATCGAAGACGATGGTACCGTCAAGATTTATGCCGACAGCGGCGAGAATCTGCGCGCAGCTATCCTGCGTGTTGAGAGTATTGTTGCTGAAGCCGAAATCGGTGCGATCTACGAAGGTACTGTTGTACGTATCGTTGACTTCGGTGCGTTCGTTAACTTCCTGCCAGGCAAAGACGGCCTGGTTCACATCTCACAGATCGCTGATGAGCGTGTGAACAACGTCAGCGACTACCTCAAAGAAGGTCAGGTTGTGAAAGTGAAATGTCTGGACGTTGACCAGCGTGGCCGTATCAAGCTTTCTATCAAAGAAGCTATGGCTGAGGAAAACGGTTCTGCAACCAACGCTGAAGAAGCTGCTGAGTAAGATTGGCATATTCCCCAGCTGAAAAACGCCCGCTTCTGCGGGCGTTTTTTTAGGGGTGCCAGCATCACTGGACAGTGTAAAGAACGCTGGAGCAGCGCCCAGGAGACAACAATTGGCAATCGCCAGCCGGCTGTATTATGGTTGCCCATCCCCTAACGGGTAAAAAGATATCTCAAAAATGATAATTGCCAGGGAATCGCACATGCATAACACACCGCTTGACGCTGTACCCGAAAACACTCCAGAAACGCTGTCCACCGCCGCAACACCTGCTGAGCCAATGCCGGAATACCTGCCCCGAGTGGGGCCATCCTTCGGCTGGCTGCTGTTGTTTTTTATCTTGTTCTTTGGCGCTGCCATCCTGTACATCATCGGCTACGGCGCAGTGCTCGGCTACCAATCGACACTGCACGGCACGCCCTTGCCGGAGCCGGATCAGATCGGGCTGATGATTCAGGAACATTTGTCTCAGCCTGCCGGGCTGGCCGGTTTATATCTGCTGCAATGCCTGATGCTGTTGCCGGTTATCCTGGGTGTGGCCCATTTCCGCCAGCAGCACTGGACGGTCACGCTTGGATGCAAGGCTTTTTCCGCCCGGAGCATGATGTTGTGGCTGCTGATCTGGCTGGCTTACCTCGCGTTAACTTTCATAATCACCACGCTGGCCCAGCTTGAGCCGGGGCAATTCATGCGCTCACTGAACGGCAGTCGCCATCTCGGTGTTGCGCTGGTGCTGATCGTTGGTGCGCCCCTGCTGGAAGAACTTGTTTTCCGTGGTTATCTTTTTAAGGCCTGGCGACACAGCCGGCTCGGCTTGTCGGGGACGCTGCTGTTGACCTCGTTATTGTTCACCCTGCTGCATCTCGGTCAGTACGACTGGATTTATCTGAGCATGATCTTCTGCCTGTCGATCCTGTTGGGGCTGGCCAGGGAGAAGTCCGGGTCCATCTGGGTTCCTCTGGCAATTCATTCGGCAAATAATCTGGTGGCTACGATCAGTATTATCTATCTGGGAATGCTGTAAAAACTCGGAAAATATTTATGCGAATACCACTCATTGGAGTTTTATCTTCAATTCTTCTCTGCGCCTGTCACCCGCCATCCGACGAGCCAGCGACGCTCGTTGGCAATGTGCTGGGTGCTTGTCCCGAGTTTTCAGAGACCGGCCGCCCGCCAATTGTTCAGGGAGCACAATGCGGCACTCTGTCGGTGAAAGAAAACCCCCAGGATCCAACCAGCCGCTCCATTGAATTGAATATCCTGCGTCTGCCTGCGATAAATCCCACGCCGCAACCGGATCCGCTGTTCATTATCGCGGGTGGCCCGGGTCAGTCGGCAGTCGGCATTGCAGAGCCTATCTGGACTACCTTCAGTGAGGTCAGGAAAAATCGCGATATTGTCTTTGTGGATCAACGGGGTACAGGCCAGTCCAATCCCTTGAACTGCAAAGAGTTCGAAGATATCCCTTACCAGCTGTCATTGTTTGAGCAACAGCAGCGTTTGAAATCTGTTGCGCAGGCCTGTGCGGAAACACTGGGTGACCAATTGGAGTTCTATACCACGCCTTATGCTGTGCAGGATCTTGATGTCGTGCGCCAGGCTTTGGGATATCAACGGATTAATCTTTGGGGTGTGTCTTATGGAACGCGGGTTGCGCTGGAATATATGCGTCGCTACCCGCAGGCAACGCGCAGCAGTATTCTCGACGGCCTGGCTCCGGTGACCGTGGCTCTGCCCTGGCATGGCGGGGAGGATGCACTGGCGTCGCTGCGGTTGCTGAGCGAGCAATGCAGCATGAGCGACGATTGTGCGAGACGTTACGGCGATGTGTTGAACAGTGCTGAGACTATCGCGCAACGCCTGGCAGAACAGCCGGTGGAGGTGACTGTTGCTCACCCGCGTACGCAGGCCCCGTTCACCATGTCCATGAATCATCAGATCTTTGCCTCCATGATCCGCATGGCACTTTACACGCGGGACCTGTCCACACTCGTCCCCCAGGCTATAGCAGGGGCACGTGATAACGATTATTCACTCCTGGCTGCGTTGATCTCTATGGCAGGTGAGCAAACAACGCTGATGAATATCAGCTACGGGATGCACTACACCGTGTTGTGTAATGAGGACTATCCGCAGTATCAAGACAGAGCCGAGGTTTCTGCGAGTTTTCTGTCTGCCAATCTGGCGGAAGCTTTTGCTGAGTTGTGTGAGGTCTGGCCGCGCTATTCCCTTGATGAAGATTATTTCACTCCCGTGAAAAGTGATGTGCCGACGTTATTGTTGTCGGGCCAGCGGGACCCGGTGACGCCGCCGCGCTGGGCGGAGCAGGTGAGTGAACACCTGTCTCAGGCGCGCCATCTGATTGCGCCGGGCGGGCATCACTCCATTACTCGAGAAGGCTGCGTAGCACAACTGATTACGCAGTTTATCCAGCAAGGCAGTGCAACCTCTATCGACGGGACCTGCGTTAATAAAATTCAACCGCTGCCCCCCTATCTGACGGTTGAACTGCAAACGAAGAATGAGGCAGGTAGCAGCCATGATTCAGATTGAGCATGTCAGCAAACAGTTCGGCAAGGTGGAAGCGCTCAAGGATGTCAGCTTCACCCTGAACGACGGTGAAATTACCGGCCTGCTTGGGGTTAACGGTGCAGGCAAAACAACCCTGATGCGGTTGATTTACGGACTCCTTCAACCCAGCAGCGGAAAAATTCTGGTGGACGGTGTGGATGTGGCGCAGCAACCGGATCGCATCCGTGAGCGGCTGGGTGTATTGCCCGACGATACTGGTTTGTATAAACGTCTGACGGCGCGGGAAAACATTCGTTATTTTGGTGAGCTGCACCATCTCCCGCCAGACCTGCTGACAACGCATACAGAAAGACTGATAAACCTGTTGGGTATGCAGAATATAGCGGATCGTCGAGCGGAAGGATTTTCGCTGGGTGAGCGCATGAAGACCGCACTGGCCCGCGCCATCGTGCATCAACCCCAGCACATCATGCTTGATGAACCTACCAACGGGCTGGATGTAGTCACCACCCGCGCAGTGCGACACATGCTCCTCACCCTTCGCGATCAGGGACGCAGCATATTGTTTTCCAGTCATTTGATGCATGAAGTAACGGGCCTGTGCGATCGCATCATTGTGATTGCTCACGGACGTATTGTGGCGGACGGCAAGGTCGCCGATGTGATCGAGCAGACCGGAACCGCTTCACTGGAGGATGCATTTATTTATCTCTCTGAATCACCGGAACCGGATGTTGCCCATGTTGAATAAATTATTCTGGCGGTCAGTCATTGTTGTTTTGCGCAAGGAAATCAGAGATGCAGTGCGTGATAAACGCACTATGCGACTGGCGTTTTTGCCTGCGCTGTATTTTGTGGGTATGTTTGCGGTGGGAGTATTGTTTGCCATCAACATGCAGAAAGATCACCAGCAGGACGGTCTGCTCAATGTGCGCGTCTATGTGTCGGGCGGCGAATATCTGCCGGACCTGACCCAATGGCTCACCGAGCGCGGTGCTGAAATCAAGTCTGTAACCGGCGATGCTTATCAGCAGGTAAAAGAGAAGACGCTGGATTTTGCGCTGATTATTCCGGCCTCGGCTGAAGCGGAGCGGGCCCAGGGTAAGCCTGCAACCCTGTGGCTGGTTTATGACGCTGCCAATCCCAAGGTTCACTCGAGTGTTGGCTTCGTGCGTGGCGAGGTTCATGCCTGGAGTGCCAGAACCGGAAGTCTGCAGTTGATCGCGCGCGGAATATCCCCGGAACTGCGTAACGCTGTGACGCTGCGGGAGAGTAACGTCGCCAGCGACCAGAAAATGGGGATCTATATTCTGGGCAGTTTGCCGATGCTGTTGTTGATCAGTGTGTTCATTGGCAGTGTCGGATTCTCCGCTGACATGACGGCGGGCGAGCGGGAACGACGCTCGCTGGAATCACTGTTGATTACACCCACGCCCTCCATGGCGATCATGTTGGGCAAATGGCTTACCTCAGTACTTATTACCATCGCGGTGCTGCTGGCTACCATGTCGCTGTTGAGTATCGTGCTAAATCTTCTGCCGTTTAATCAACTGGGTCTGCGCGTTGATGTGAGCGTTCTGGATATGGTGTACGTCTTCTGTTGCCTGTTGCCGATAATTTTCTTCGCGGTGGCGCTGCAGTTGCTGGTTGCGGTGTTCGCTCGTTCCTTCAAGGATGCGCAGACCTACATCGGCTTATTGATATTTCTTCCGATGGTGCCGATTCTGTACAGTATCTTTAATCCCGGCGTTTACTACGACTGGTTTTTATGGATACCGGTTCTGGGGCAGCAGGTGGTGATGAAAGAGTTATTCCTGGGTGGAGAAATGGCTCCTTACACCCTGGTGAAATTCTGGCTGGTGGCTCTGGTGTTATGGATGATTTGCCTGCCGCTGGCCGCTAGGCAATTGCGCCGCGCCCGTATTGTGTACGGCTAGATGGCAGCGTCCTTCTGGATTTCAGAAGGACGCTGCGTGTATCAGTTATGCGGAATGGTCTGAATGAATGGCGGATAACTGCGTGCACTGGTAAGAAATGCAGTGAGATTGGTGTACTCATCAAAACTGTACAGCTTGCGAAACAGAACCCAATCCAGATAACAGAGTAACCGCAGTTCCGCATCATTGTAGGGAGGCGCAGAGCGCCAGCGCATCTCGTTGAGGCTGGCCAATCCTGATTGGACCCGTGCAGCGTGGCGTTGCAGATAAGCACTCTGCGCGGGCAGGATTCCGTCCTTCTCCAGCATGAACAAATTCACCGAAGCATCCAGCAATGTGTTGACGAGGCATAACCGATCGTACTCGAGAGCGGTAAAACAGAAAGCCTGCATATTCTTTTCACGCAGGTATTTCACGATAGAGCAGGAGTCTGTCAGAAATAAATCTCCATCTTCCAGAAAGGGGACTTTCCGGGTAGGTGATTTGGCAGCACTGGCGGCGCCGTCGGTCAAAATGAATTCACAAGGCAGCCCGGTCTCCAGTAATACAATGCGACAGTGGCGCACAAAGGGTGAGGTATAACTGCCGTAAAGTTTCATGTTGTCTCCTGTTGTAGGAAGGAATAGCCGCGAAATATGTTGCCTGACTTTCGCAGAGTAATGCTGTTAGGTGTGACACTGACAAGAGCTGGCTCAAGCCCATCGGGCATACTTCCCGCCGGGTTATTCTCCGTTAAATCTTAAACGCCTGACGTGCCAGCAGTTTCCAGTCACCCTGTTGTTTCTGCCAGACCATCATGACACCAATGCGAACCTTGCCTGGCTTGCCACTGTCATTCGTGTCACCGGTGAGGATATGCCGCACGATCGCGAGATCATCAATGAAGCTGATCTGCTGGTCCTGCAGATCAATGGTCAGGAAGTCTGACGAACCGTTAACAAGATTTTCAATGAAGGTGGCCTGGTCTTCCACGCGTCCGCTGGAATGGCCGTAATTCAATGCGGCAGCCGTGAGTGAGCGCAGGGCTTTGGCGTCAGCATCAATCATTGCTTTACTCAGCGCATCAATACGCTGTTCCAGCTCTGCTGCGGGTGTTTCGGCAAAGACACTGGGGGATAACAGGAGGACAAGGACAAAAGACAGTATTTTGTTCATCGTGATCGATCCGTACTGTGGTGTGGTTGATAGGTTGTGCGGCCTCCTTTGCTCATTAGTCTGCTGATCCATGCAAGGGATTCTAACTCCGTTCAGCGCTTTTTCATAACCTGGCCTCCGCGCCTTTGCAGCTCGGGTCCCTGTGCGAGTAAGGAAGTGTTAATTCAGGTGGCATTCAGTTGCTGCGGCCTACTCTGAAGTCAGATCCAGCAGGAGGTGCAGATTATGAAGAAGATTGCGTTTGGCCTGATCCTGGTACTGGGCCTTGCTGTTGCGGGATGTGGTGGCGGCAGTTCGGGGGGCTCGGCCCATTCCTACAACTACACGCCTGCCTTGCGCAGCTTCCATATCCTCGACAGTTATGACACGGACACTTACTACTCCAGCGCTCCTCTGGCTTTGAATCCCTACCTTTACCATGGTCTTTTTGAGGTGTACTGGACGGCGAACAGCCTGGAGGACTATCGAGTCCGGCTGTGGGTGAATGATCGTCCCACGCTGACCGGTAGTGTGCTGGTGCATACGGAGCGCTGCGGGGCTGGTCTATGGTGTGATCAGGCCGGCAGCCTCATCTGCGCTTACAATTCAGATCTGACCATGTCCTGTGATACCGGTCCTGATGTTGTGGACATCAGTTACCTGTTCAGCAGTATCCCGGATGATCTCTATCTGATTCTGGGTGTATGTGATATTGACTCGTCCTACTGCGAATATGCCGACTATCCGGTAACCATGGAGTAGCTCTCTTCACCCCGGAATAGCGCTGCATCCGCAAAATAAGATGCAATCTCTTGGCGGGCGACTTACCCTATGTCTCCCGCCGATTGGAGAGCAGCTTATGAACGAAGCAGAATCAAATGCTGAAACGGGCCAGCCTGAACCCCTGTTGAATGATACGGAGGCGCGAGTGCTCGGTGCGCTGATGGAAAAACAGCTGGCTACGCCCGATGCATACCCCTTGACCGTGAACAGTCTGGTGCTGGCCTGCAACCAGAAAACCAGCCGCGATCCCATCACCAATCTTGATGCCGGTGAAGTCCAGCGCTGCCTGAGCCAGTTACAGGACAGGAAGCTGGTAGAGGTGGATTATGGTTCACGGGCCAATCGCTACGATCAGCGGCTCACCCGCGTTCTCGGTCTCGACAATGCCACCCAGGCTATTCTCAATGTCATCATGCTGCGCGGCCCGCAGACGCTGGCTGAACTGTTCACACGCACTCAGCGCATGTTTGATTTTTCTTCCTTGGATAATCTGCAGGAAAAGCTTGATCAGCTTTGTGCTAAAACGCATCCCGTCATCCTGCGCATCCCCCGCCAGCCCGGACAGCGGGAAGACAGGTACATGCACCTGTTGTGCGGTCAGCCCGATGTTGCGGCAATGACGACAGCTGGCAGCAGTACCAGAAAAGCCGCATCATCAGAACTGGAAGAACGAGTGGAGCAACTCGAAGCGCAGGTTCAACAATTGCAGACGCTGGTTGAGAGGCTGCTCTCCGTAAGTGGCATTACCCTCGATGAGTTGGAAGAGTGATTGTGATTGTTGTACCGGTGAGCGCGCGAGGGTCATGCCAACACGTTGTTTAATGGCTGGCACTGAATGCAGAAATGATTAACGACCCCACGTTTTATATGCTCGCTGTACCAGTGGTGCTGCTGGTGGGCATCTCCAAAGGAGGCTTTGGTGGTGGGCTGGGTGTCCTGGCCGTGCCGCTGCTGTCTCTCATGATCGACCCGCGGGTGGCCGCTGCGATCTTGCTGCCTATCCTGTGCGTCATGGATGTCTTCAGCGTCTGGAGCTTCCGTGGCACCTGGGACCGTAAAAATCTCAAACTGCTGATGCCGGGTGCTCTGCTCGGAACGCTGCTCGGTGCGCTCACCTTCTCCATCACCAACGTGGATATGATCCGCCTTCTGGTGGGTGCGCTGGCCATATATTTTGTGGCGCATTATCTCTGGGGGTTGCGGATGCTGCAGCAGGCGCAGCGTCGGGAGCCGGGCGTGACTGGTGGAACCTTCTGGGGAACCCTGGCGGGATATACCAGCTACATCGCCCACGCGGGTGGACCGCCGGTGTCTATCTATCTGCTGCCCCAGCAACTGCCCAAGTTGACGCTGGCGGGTACGACGGTTTTATTTTTTGCCATCATCAACCTGATCAAGCTGGTGCCTTACGTCTGGCTGGGTCAACTGGATACCAGTGCCCTGACGACATCACTTGTTTTATTGCCCCTGGCTCCCGTCGGGGTAAAGCTGGGCGTCTATCTGCTGCACCGTGTATCGGAGCGCTGGTTCTATTGGACTTGTTACGGTTTTCTGTTGTTGGCAGGAATTAAATTATTTGTGGAAGGCGCACAGAGTCTGTTGCGTTGATAACTGCAGCTGTGCCTTTCATTTCTCCAGTGCGCGGACCGGATCGTGCAGCCGGATGATGCCACCGTGAAGGATGCGTGCGGTGATGCCACCGTGGCCACGCACAGCGTTATACCCACCAGGACCAAACCGTGCTTCCATTTGTGAACAGGGATGGCACAGGCCGGTATATTCCAGCACTGCATCACCGATTGCGAAACACCGGTTTTTTAACGCCAGCAGATTTATTCCTGCTACTACAATGTTGCGCCGCAGCCATTCCGGCGCAACCGTTTCCATACCTGCGAAGCTGCCGATCACATTCAAATGTTCCCACTGCAACAGCGTAACCTGACGTTTGCCGTTAGCGCTGGCATAACGATCACCCGCTAAACCTTTACCGGCTATTGCCTCTACCTCCTTGACCACCTCCATGGCTGCACCGCGGTAAGGGCGGACACCTATCCAGCGTACTTTTCCGGTGTTGGGCAGGTTGTCCAGCAAAGCTTGCAGTGAATTGCTCATCTGTATCGACTCAGTGAGAAAGAACGAGTCGATGATTCTAAAGACACCCTTGGTTCATTGCCAGTCTGGTTCGCGTATTCCTGCCATGCAGTCCCGCACATCATCATCAAGTAGATTGCCGGGTTTGATGCACTCCTTCAGCGGGCGCTGGTTGCTTGAATTATCTATTGGGGCAGGAGGATGACGCAGCGCATCGTCCAACGAGCGACACGCGCTGTCACGGTAGGTTTTATTTTCAGGCGAGGGATCAAGGTTGTAGGTATTTATCCAGAAATTGCAGGTGCCCAGCAGTTTCTGAACGACGGGGTGATCGTGATCAACCTGTCGTGGCTTTTGAACGTCGGGCTTATTGCGCTTGCCACTGCCTTTGCCGGTAGCACGTTGCATGGTCGGTTGATCGCGGAGGCATTCCCGGTAGCGCTGAGCATAAAGTTTTCGCTGAGCCTGCCAGCGATTCATCTGTTTGGCGGTGCCGCCGGCGCGTTTGAGCTGAGTATAACGTTCAACTTTTGCTTGAAATTGTTCGCAGGCGGAAGAGGTGAGAGGAAAAAACAGGCAGATAGCCAGTGAGCAGAGCGTAATGTATCGCACAGTATCTCGTCCTTGATGTTTGATTCCGAATATCTGTCACCGCCGCTGTTTATAACCGAGCAGCGACTGTGCTGCACATTAAACCACTTCAATAAAAAATGCCAGTGCCGGGTTGAGGATGCAACCGGTGAACCTGCTAACCGGAAAAGGAAAATATCTTCAGCGCCATTCATTGTGATGCGAATCGTATTTTCAAGATCCGCTCTTTTCTTCGAAATAATTTTCAGAGAAAAAGAGAAATATTCTGATACCCGAAGCAAAGGTTCATAAGACGGAAATGATTCAAGAGTTTAATTCTTTATGAACCTGGTTCACAGATTAAATTTTCTCTTGGGTTACTGAGTGGAAACGTACAGAAGGAGTTTATTGGCGAATGCAAGCTACGCGTCACCAGTCAATCTGGCAGTTCGGTAAGCGGACTCGTAAGCATCGCTACGATGGCGCATTTACGGAAATGCCTAGCGCAAAAACGAGAAATCCTTCCTGTGGTTTTTTGATGTTACTCACGTCGGATTCGCATGGACAGTTTCAGGCGACGAATTTCTTGTCGCTGAAATTTGAACAGGGGTTTCGGTAGGCGAACTGGTCAATGTTCAGTGTGATCCGGTAGAAGTGGAGGTTGGCGCGTCAAATGTAGTAGAGGTTTCATAACAGGTCAGCAGTTTCAGTTTTTAAACATGATGGTTTAGCAACTCTAACAACAAAATTGAATTCAAAAACGGTTTCATTTTGTGGGCGTAGGGTCGTGAATGTGCCTTAAAGTGGGGCGGACGACTTGCAGCGAAATCACTACGGTAAGCGGTGTTGATTTAAAGAAAGGTATTTTTCCGCAGGGTTTACGTACTTTATCTGCAGCCATACGAGATTTATCTCACGCCGTTTATAAACACATTCATCTCTGGCTTGAAAAATGCAGGCTGGAAAAACGAAGCAGTAACGCGCATGGAGGTAGTTATGGGCAGTCAACAAATACCTGGTATTTCGGGGACGCCGGTTGTATCCACTCAGCCGCCAGTTATCCGGCTACATCATTCAAAGATTCTTGCGTTATTTCGCGCGCTGGACAGTTTCCTGATTGTTTTTATTCTCTGGGTTACGCTCAGCAGCATGGATTTGTTCTGGACCAACTCCTACACGGCTCTGGCAATCAGTGCAGTGATTATCTTCGGTTTCTTTGCGGAAGGTAATGAAGTCTATTACCTGTGGCGCGGTCACTCTACTGAAAGTCTTGCGTATCGCTTGATGGGTGCCTGGATAGGTACCACGCTGGTGGTCGGTCTTGCCGCCCTGACAATTTATATCTTCCGCGATGTCAGTCTGCCGGCAATCTTTGCCTGGATGATTGCTACGCCGACGGTGATGGTGGGCCTGCACTGGGCGCGTCGCGTATTACTCACCCGTCTGCGCTCCAAGCCTACCGAGCCTCGTCGTGTGGCTATCGTTGGCGCAAATAATCTGGGGTCGCGCGTCGTTAAATCCATGCGCGGTATGCCGTGGATGGGATATCGCGTAGTGGGTTATTACGATGATCGCCAGGGCAGTGAAGACCCCACCCGTCGGCTCAACAGCACCGACACAACTATCCGCGGCGGCTTTGAACAACTCTACGCCGATGCCCGAGAAGGCCGCATTGATATTGTCTTCATCACCTTACCGATGCGTGCTGAACTGCGGACTCATTCCTTAATTGCGCGTCTCGCTGACACCACTGTCTCTGTGTATCTGATTCCGGATGTGTTCAACTTTGATCTGCTGCATTCGCGGCTGACCTGTCTGCAAGGCATTCCTGCGCTGAGTATTTATGATTCGCCCATGGTAGATAATGGCTGGGCCAAGCGGATGGAAGACATTATCCTCGGCTCTGGTCTCCTGCTGGCGCTGGCTTTGCCGATGCTGATTATTGCTCTGGGCGTTAAGTTGTCATCACCCGGTCCGGTGTTTTTCAAACAGACGCGCTACGGTATGCGTGGCGAACGTATCAAAGTCTGGAAATTCCGTTCCATGACTGTGTGTGAAGACGGAGATGATGTGCCCCAGGCGCGCAAGCAGGATCCGCGCGTAACACCTTTCGGTGCATTCCTGCGTCGCACATCACTGGACGAGCTGCCACAGCTGTTCAACGTATTGTCTGGCAGTATGTCACTGGTTGGTCCGCGACCACATGCTGTGTCACATAATGAGTTTTATCGCAGTCAGATCAAGGGTTATATGTTGCGTCACAAGGTGAAGCCTGGCATCACCGGTCTCGCACAGATCAATGGTTTCCGGGGCGAAACCGAAACCCTCGACAAAATGTCCGGGCGTATCGCTTACGACCTGGAGTACATTCGCAATTGGTCCTTGCTGATGGATATAAAAATCCTGTGGATGACGGTATTCAAGGGCTTTGTTGGTCAACATGCCTATTGATATCGGATATTCACACATGCGGGACTCATTAAGTTTTTTACGTGCATTACCTCTGTGTTCTTTAGCGGCAATGCCCGCGATGGCGCAGACAGATTTCTTCTCGGCCGGCGCATCCGTGCGGCAGTTGTGGGACAGTAACTACGAGCGCCGGCCGGAGAAAGAATCAGAACGGATTACGGTGTCGTCGGCGTTTGTCGCCTTGGATAAAACGCTGAGTCGTCAGCGGTTTGTTGCCCGCTGGCAGGTGGCCCACTACGATCACGATGATCGGCCCGACCTCGATGCGACCATCAATGAAGGCAAGATCACCTGGCAGGGGCAGTGGGGCAATCGTCTGAAGTCCCGCCTGGAATGGATGCGGGATTCCTATCCGGTTGATCGGCTGGAGTTTCCTGACAAGGATATCGTGAAGCGCGACGAGGCCCACGCATTGATCAGATATGGCGCGGGCCATCGGTTAACGCTGGGTATCGGTGGACGGCAGGCAGAGCAGACGCACTCCAATGGATTGCGTGAGGGAATGGACTACGACGAAGACGAAGGTTATTTCGAAGCCGGATATACCACCGGCATTCAGTCGACAATGTTTTTGCGGGTGCGTTATGGCGAGCGAACTTATCCCAATCAGGAGATAGGCATACCTGTCGATGATTCGGAGGTGCTCGAACCCTACGAGGACCTTGACTTCGAATACCAGCAGGCAGAGCTTGAAACTACCTGGAAGACAACAGCGAAAACAGATCTTACCGCGACGCTGGCCTATTTTAATCGCGACGGTGTGGTGAACGACGGCACCGGTGCGCTGGCTATTCTTGAAGCTACCTGGGCAGCGACGGAGAAGACCGAATTCAACGGCGGCTATTCCTATCGCGAACCGGCGGTCGGTGAAACCTCAGACTCACCCAAGGGGACGCATACGCTTTTCGCTGGTGTGCAATGGCAATGGACACCCAAGATCAGTCTGGGCGCCGACGTCAATTATGTGCAGCAGAAGTATCGCAACGACAGCCCCGGTCCGGATCGTGATGAGAAGGTTTACAACATCTCGCCTTTGCAGGTGGTCTACAAATTTTCTGAACAGTTTTCCATCCGTCTGGATACGCGCTGGGTTGATCGGGATTCGCCGCTGAGATATCGCACCTACACCTCATCACAGGCCGTTCTGGGTATGTCTTTCCGTTACTGATTCACTCCTGATTGTGAGCCGTCAGTTATTCAGAGGCGCGTCAGGTGATCGCGCCAACATCGTTCGAGGAGCCGCAAACGTGTTAGCTAAGTTGTCCGCGCTGGCCAGAAATCTTACTCATCCAGCTCCGTCACTGACGGGGCGTTTACCATACCCTCACGTTGATCTTTTTCATTGGTCGCCCAGCGACGGCAGCATCAACTTTGGAGATCGGCTGTCGGATATTGTTACGCGTCAGATGCTCGCCTTTCACGGTTTAAGTCTCGATGATCAGGTAGCCGACCCGGCCCGACTGCTGGCCATCGGCTCAATCCTGCATTTTGCCCAGACTGGCGACAATGTGTGGGGTTCCGGGTGGAATGGAAAAATTCCAGAGAAAGAATTCACGGCCAAAGATTTAAAGGTGCATGCGGTCCGTGGCCCACTCACGGCGGAGTTTCTGCGTAAGCGGGGCATCGTCGTGCCGGATGTCTACGGTGATCCAGCTTTGCTGCTGCCTTACATCTTTAAAAATCGTTTCACAGTGACCGGTAAAACAGATTACGCCGTGGTGCCTAACCTGCACGACCTGTCTTTGGTGAGCAATCATCCCAAGCTGATTTCGCCACTGTGGGGCTGGAACATCGTCATTCAAAAAATTCTGCAGGCAAAATTTGTACTGGCAAGTTCGCTGCACGGTTTGATTATTGCCGAAGCGTTTGGCATTCCCGCACGATATGTACGTCTATCGCAGACGGAAGATCTGTTCAAGTACAAGGACTATTACTTTGGCAGCGGTCGTACAGAAGCGGAATTTCAGTTTGCTCATACCCTGGAAGAGGGGTTGGAGATGGGTGGCGCTCCCGCGATTCGCTATGATCACACAGCGCTGATG
This sequence comes from uncultured Cellvibrio sp., assembly GCA_937958105.1. Classification (GTDB taxonomy): domain Bacteria; phylum Pseudomonadota; class Gammaproteobacteria; order Pseudomonadales; family Cellvibrionaceae; genus Cellvibrio. The sequence continues at coordinate 18,262 of CALFXJ010000054.1, read as the reverse complement.
TACGCATTTCCTCTGGAGTTGTGGAACTGAGGTAATCGTCGCTGCCTCTCCGCGGACTTAATGTCGGTGAGCTCAGGAATAACAAAAAGAGGGAAGCGATATGGGTGCATTATCAGCAGCTATCGGGCGCACGCTGGCCAGCTGGCGAGCTGCGGAGACAAGTGAAAAGCGCACGTTAATAATTCCTCCGGCTATTCCGGGAAGTCTGGGTGATGCTGCGATGATTTCCGCATCCTCGACCTTCCTGCGCAAGACAGGGGTGCCTCATGTTGACTTGCTTTACGGCAACCCCTGGCCGCTGGACGAAAGAATCGACCGGCGTATTCCGGGAGAGCGATTTTTTTACCGACAGTCCCGTATCCAGCAGGCGTTGCTGGTCGCGCAGTTACCGCGTTACGAATCCTGCTATTTCATCGGGGCTGATGTTATTGATGGTGCTTACAACCCACCCTCGGTCAATGCCCGTTTGTCGTTGGTGGCAGAAGCTGCGCGTATGGGTAAAAAAGCTACAGTGCTCGGTGCCAGCTACAACACCCATCCTGAAAAGACCACGCGCAATTCACTGCGAAAACTCCCCGCATCGGTAACGATCTGCGCGCGTGATCCGGTATCAAAAGTTCGCATGGAGGATGAACTGGAGCGGCCGATTCGTCAGGTGGCGGACCTGGCGTTTCTATTGGAGCCGCGCATGCTGCATCCGGTTGTACAGCAGGCGCACGACTGGATTGAAATACGAAAAGCCAAGGGCGATCAGGTAGTCGGCGTTAACGCGAATTACCTCCACGCCGAGAAAGACGCCCGCATACCCGCCGCTTTGAAGGTGTTTATCCGGCAGCTGTTGCAGCACTCTCTGTCGGTCGTACTAATTCCTCACGATACCCGCTCCAAACGTCCCGACCAATTGCTGCTGGAAGAAGCCACCGCCGATCTGTCGCCGATAGAGCGGGAGCGGGTCTTCATGCTGCCGCCAGTCAGCCCCGGGGTAGTGCGTGCGGTGACGCCGGTTCTGGATATGCTGGCCACCGGGCGTATGCATACAGCGATCCTCGGATTAAGCGGCGGTACGGCTTCGTTCAGTTTTGCCTATCAGGATAAATTTGAAGGACTCTTGCAGTTCTTTAAGCTGGAGCAATCGGATTTGTTATCCACGCCGGATGAGTTATCAAAGGATCCGGTCAGGGTTGCCGACAAATTTCTGCAGGTGCTGCAGGAAAAAGACACCCTGGAGGAACACATTCAGCATTACCTGCCCTATGTTCTGAACCTGGCGCGTGCCAATTTCCTGTAGCTGTGTAGATGCCATTTAAAGTCGCAGCAGTTGCTGGACCTTGATGGCCGCCGGGCGAATTTTCTGCGGCACCATGTCGATACTTTCTCCGAAGAAATTCCGCGTTTCCGCCCGGAACAGAGTGACCATCAGCAGTACATAAATCAATCCGCCGGCGGCGGCGAGGATGATCATGCTCACAGCGACCGGCAGGTCGCTGATCGGTGTAAGCTTGAGCCCCATCACACTGACCAGCATAAACACCGATGCCGCAAAGGACGCGGCAACGGACCTGACAACGGTCAGGATATTTACGCCGAACACCTTGCGAAAAAAATACATATTAAAAAATATGGTCAGGTAGCTGCGTACTGCAAATCCGTAGGCGGCGGCAATCAAACCAAAGGACACAGAGGCTAACCCCAATCCGCAGTTAATCACAAAGACGATACTGGCCAGCGCCATCACCATGCGGGAATTGCCGCTGGCGGTGAGGGCTGCGTTGATTTGAAAACCGATCACGAGCGGGGCTGTCCCCAGAGCGAGAATCGTCATGATCTGGCCACTGATGGCCCATTTCTCTCCAAATGCGAAGACAATAAATTCCGGACCAATGGCCGCCGCACCGAAGAAGATGGGGAAGGTCAGGTAGGCGCTGATCTTGATAACCCGCAGTGTGCCTGCTGCCTGCTGATCCCGCGCCGGAATGCGGGACAGGGCCGACAGAACTGTCTGTTCGAAAGGCTTGAGGACAATTTCCTGCAGGATAAACAGCGCTCTTCCGCCGACCCGAAAGAAACCCAGCGCCGCGGGTCCGACCAGCACACCGATCAGCACTTCAAATATCTTGGAACTGATATTGCCGATCAATTGCGCAGCCATCAGCGGCGATGAAAATTTCAGTAATTGTTTGCAGTCTTCCCGCGAAAACGCCAGACGGGGCACCCAGCGTGAGGCAGTGAGAGTGAATAAGGTGATGACGCTGTGATTGATCAGCTGCTGCCACACCAGCGCCCAGACGCCGAAGCCTTTGATTGCCAGGTAGATACCCACAGCGCCGGACAGCAAGCCAGCGACCACGGTGCGGACGGCGATAACCTGAAAAGCAAATTCCCGTTTCAGTTTTCCCTCATGAACAGCTTTGGCTCCTTCGATAAAAAAGATCACGGACAGCACTTTAAGGATCGGCCCGGCGGCGGGTTCGTAGTACATCTCAACCAGAGGAACCCCAATGAAGAAAATCAGGCTGGCGATCAACAGTGCGAAAGCCATGTTGAGGTAAAAGCAGGTGGAGGCGTAGATATTGTCCCACAGCTGTCGTTGCACAATGGCCTGGGGAAAACCGGCGTTGACGATAATTTTTCCGGCTTCCACGACGATCAATGCAAATGCCACCAGGCCTATTTCGGCGGGCGTCAGGATGCGCGAAAGAACAATAAAAATCAGAAAACTGACGACGCTGTTACCACTGGCCGCTGCACTCATCCACACTGTACTGCGGCCCAAACGTTGTTTTAATGTCATGTAGGTTGATATCGACTAGAAAAGTAAAACGAGAAACTGACTCAGCTATAAACGCTGATACAGTTTGATGGTGGCTTCCGCCAGATGATCCCAATCGTACTCATCCAGGGGGCAGACGGGCGGCCGGTCCGCCTGCTCCAGCTGGCGGATGGCCTCCTGCAGCGTCTCCGCCTGAATATCATCGCGATAGCTGTGTATCCATGCTTCACCCAATTGTTTCTGCAACACAACCATGGCGCCGATGTGCGGAGCGATAACGGGTTTGTCGAATGATAAGGCCAGCAACAGCGCCCCGGAATTAAAAATTGCCCGATACGGCAGGATCACAATATCCGCAGCGCTGAGATAAGTGTGCAGTTCGTTATCCGGGATAAAACGGAGGAACAGATGAACATCGGGATTATCTTCTGCCAGATGCTTGATATCATTGGCAAGGGCGCCGGTCTCCGGACTGCCGGCGACCACCAGTGAATAATCTTCAAGCCGGGCCTGGTTGAACACACGGATAAGATTGTCCACATTTTTGTAAGGCTTGATCATGCCGCAGAATAACAATACTTTTTTATCCGGCAATAAACCCAGTGCTGCCTTGGCCTGCTGTTGATCAATGGCCGCGGGATAGGAATTGCGGTAATGGCCGTGAGGAATGATCGCGTATTCCAGCTTTCCTGGGGCTGGGTAATGTTTGAAGAACGCATTTTTGCTGTCTTCACTCATGAAGATGAAACCATCACAGCGCTGGATAAACCAGTTCATAAACCGCTGGGACAACCGCGGCCGAAACGCATCGTGCGGCGCGACATTGTGGGCAGTCCATACGATCCGGGTACCTTTCAGTTTCAGGACACCCATAATAAGCACAAACAGGATAATACGTTGCCAAGCCTTCAACAGACCACGTTCGTTCATGTAGCCATCAGGCCAATGAAAATGAACGATATCGTAACGTTCAAACAGTGCTTTTTTATGGGAGTATTCTTCAACGGGTACCCCCAGTTTCTGCATCTCTCGATAGAGCAATGCATTGTAAGGGTTGACCTTTTCATTGGAGAACGCCGGTGAGGCAAGAATACGCAGGCTGCGTGTCTGCTCATTCACTTGAGAGCGTTGGCTGGTAAAAAGTGCGTCACTGTCTGATGAGATCTTCATGCTCAATCCTGTAGTGGAACACGGTTAGGTTGTTGTTTGCCGGCGCGCAGACACAGCGTCAGGAACACGGCGATGTCGATAGTGTAGCGTCGCGCCAGGCGCGCCGGCTCCAGACACAGGCGATACAGCCATTCGAGGCGCAGGCGTTGCACAAGCCGGGGAGCCCGGGGTTTATCGCCGGCAAGAAAATCCAGTAATGCACCGACACCGATAAATACTGTGGCGGTTGTGTGCGTGCGGTTGCTGAGAATCCACTGCTCCTGCATGGGATTGCCCATGGCGACGAGCACAACATTGGCTTGGCTTGCATTGATAGCGGTGACCACCGGTTCCGGGTCGCCGCCATGGGTATAGCCGTCACAGGTGCCGACGACCTCCACATCAAAATCTTTTCTCAATGTCTCTGCGGCGCGCTGGGCAATGCCGGGTTTGCCGCCGAATAAAAATACCCGCGCTTTGCCGCGTACACTGTGCAGAAACTGCGGCGTAAAGTCTGTGCCATTCAGGTTCTGCGGAAACTTGCGGCGGTGTACCAGCCAGGTGGCAATGTCCACGCCGATGCCGTCATTGACGATCAGCGTGTGCGGTTCAGCCATCGCCGCCTTCATCGGCTGGCATTTCACAATGAAGTTGGTGTTGGCAAAAAGCAGGGTGTGCATCTCTCCGGTTTCCAACGCGCGTTGCAGTTGCCGGGCAAGTTCGCTGGCTGTTGTGCGCAGCAGGGGGAATCCGCCCAGCGGCAGGATGTCGGGTGACGGGGCGGCGGACATGTTCATGCGGTCATCTCCGTATCGCGGAAAAATTGCGGTGTAAGCATACGTTCGGTGACTTCCGCCCAGCTTAGTACCTGACGCGATACCAGCGGCTGAGCAGGATTCAGCGCACGATTGATCGCCTGCTCAATAGAGTCGGCATCACCGATGGTGTAACCGAATCGGGTCGGGTAATTCGCGGCAATGAAGTGCGGGCAGATGGCTGGCAGCTTGAAAAATTCGTACTGAATCAACTTCAGCGATGTATCGCGCAGATAAGCCGGCAGATTGGTACTGGAATAAGGCGCGATGCCGATACGGGCATGCTTGATGTAACGCAGTGTCTCGGTGAAAGGCATCTCGCCGTACACAGTGACATTGCTGCCGTACCCCGGATGGCGCGGATGGCCTGAACCTATGACGTGAAAGTGAATATCCGGAAATCGTTTGGACGCCAGGATAAAAAACGTGGGATCAAACAACATCGAGCCCACAGAGACAGCATGGATGCCGTCGCCCTGATACGGCGAGGGATCAGCTTTTTCCAGCACTGAGTGGTCAATACCATGGGGTACGAAGGCCAGATTGTGGCGACTGGGAATACTGTCTGCCAGCGCTTTAGAGGGCAGGGCGATAGTGTTGATATCGCCGGCCACCCGCGCGAAGGCCTGGCTGACGTACTCGGCGACGTTGATGGCTTCGAGCGAATCCGACGCGCGATAAAGCACTCGCGCGGAAGGATTCAGCGCTTTGATCAGGTCGAAGAACACCGGGGCCACGCCGCTTTCCATCAGGATAACCGTTGCCTCCCGGATCCACTGGCGCAGCACCTCATTACGTCCCTGGCTGTACCAGCCGTACAGGATGCTTTCTGCCGGGCGCAGCCAGGAGCGGCGGGTGTTGAACGGGTGGATCAGTGTCTTCCACAGATAGCAGTCGATCCCGCGCACTGTCTCTATACGGTTGGCCTGGTCGTCCAGCGACAGCCGCGGGTCCGAAGTGTAACGGGAAAGGATGCTGTAACGCAGGGAGAAGAACCGTGTAGGTCCGCGCTTGGCCAGCTCATCCGCAATGAAGTGAATGCTCGCCTTGCGGGGAGAACGGTAGTCGTGCGCTGACAGCACCAGGAAGTTATCCGTCCCGGTAGACGTTTGTTCCATGACAGCGGCGTGAGAATTCATAAGCATGCTCCCAATGCGTACGTTGAGTTAATTCACCGGCTCCGGTGGATTAGGCGGGTTGACGATATAAAAATGATCTTTCAGCAGCTTCCACTGCAAGGATGGCGTAGCGGCGTTGGTGTTCAGTGCAAAGGGGTAGTCGCCCCACCAGCCACCGGCGGCCCAGTAAGTCCAGCCTTTCCAGGCGGGGCCTTTCATCAGCGATAAAAAGCGTTCCAGCACTTCCAGGCATTCTTTTGTGGTGGCCATACCGAATTCACCCAGAAACAGCTGCTGCTTGTGTTCTTCGGCCCAGGCACTGATGCGTTCGAAGCGGGGGTCGAAGTGCTCCGGTGGATGACAGTCGGTGTTGGTGCCGGAATACCATTCGTCGGCATATTGATGCACTTCGATGGTGGTGCGTTTGAGGGGGTCTTTCAGGTCGGCAAATTCCGCCGCGTTGGAGGTGTCACCCTTGGGTTTGAACCAGTCGTGCAGGCCGCTCCAGCTGCCGCCGGCCACAAAGATCTGATTGGTGGAGCCTTCGTCACGCAGCATCTTTACCGTGCGTTTGGCCAGGGCGGCCCAGTTGGCGACAGGGGTATGGGCCGGTTCGTTCATCAGGCCGAAGATGGTCTGCGTCGGGTCGGTGAATTCTTTGGCCAGGCGGCGCCACAGATCGATGAAGGCGCTCTCCAGCGCGGGTTTGTCCTCGAAAGATTCGCCGTAGTATTCCGCATAGTTGTGCACGTCGAGGATGACACACAGGCCTTGGGCGCTGGCCTTGTTAACCGTATTTTTCAGACGCTTGAGTTCATCGCCGTTGAAGGGCTTGTTCGGTTCCGGCTGCAGCCGCTCCCAGCGAAACGGCAGGCGGATTACATTGGCACCCTGCGCGGCAATGTAGGCCAGCTCAGAGTCTTTCGGGTAGGTGTAATCCTTGAAGATAACGCCGGGCAGACGTTTTGCGTTGAATTCCGCACCGGCGATGTTGACTCCGGTGAGACGCGGCGAGCTGAGACAGGTGTTGGCATGGGCCACTGATACGAAGAATGTCAGCGTCAGGCAGATGAGAGAATGGAAAAGGGATTTCATGATGGTCGACCTCCTAACTTGTCGTATAACTCCAGGTAGCGCTCAGCTACTCTGGGCCAGGCGTACTGCCGGGAAAAGGACATGGCAATCCGCCGCCGCGCAAGATAGGCATCCTGCCCCTCCGCATGAAGCTGCAGGAGACTGTCTATGGCGGTGTCCAACGGTGCGTTGGTACTGATAGTGAAGCCCAGACCGGAGCGTTTTGCCAAGCGCTGGAAAGGAGGAATATCGCTGAGCAGCGGAGTCAGCCCCGCGCTCATGCCTTCGATAGGCGCTATCCCGAATCCTTCGTGGCGTGACAGACAGATAAAGTAACTTGCCTGTTGCAGCAGGCTGCGGATTTCCTCGTCGCTGGGATTGGCAGCCAGCTGCACATGATCCTGAATCCCCAGCTCCGCCACCCGACCCTGCAGCTCTGCGAGGCTGTGGTCATACTCGCGCCCCGCGATGATCAGCCGCCAGCGCGGATCCCGCACCTTGAGCTGCGCCATCAGTTGCAGCGCTTCCAGCAGCCCTTTGTTGGACGACCAGCGGCCGAAATACATCAGCGTCGGTTGTAAAGTCCGTGAAGACTGGTCGTGGTATTTATCCACGTCGACGCCGTTCTCGATCACTTTCAGTTTGGGTTCGCTCATGATGCGGCTGAACAGCTGGCCATCGTTGGCACTGGTAGCCACCACCTGGTTGTAAGCCTTCGCGGACAACCGGGTCACGGTGGCAAAGTAGGCTTCTTTCATGCGGGAGGCGAAGCTGGTGTGAAAGAAGCCGCCGTGGGTCGACAACACCAGCGGACGGCGGTGCCACCACTTGGTAACTGCCAGAAAGTCGTAGAAAAAATCCACCCCGTGAACGTGAACGACATCCGTAGATCCCAATTGCCCCAGGATGCTCGGGCAGAGCGGATAGCGGCTGGAGCCGTAGTACGGCAGGCGCACCACCTCTACGCCGCCGATCTCTTCCCGTTTGGGCAGACGTTCGCTGGTGTTCCTGAACAACCGGTCCAGCGTGATGATGCGGGTGTGCTGCTGTCCTGTGCGGGCCTGATGCATGGCGATGTTACGCACCACTTCTTCCATGCCGCCCACGGACGGCAAATACTGGCGAACAATATGGGTGACGTTAATGGACATCCTTCCTCCGGGTGACTTGCTCGATAGGGCTTTGGGAATAAGCTTCATGAAATTTGCGGACGCGCTCGATCAGCGGCTGTGACGAGGGCGCATCCGGGGCCGGATTGCGCAGCGTGCAGCCCACCAGGAACCAGAGCATCGCAGCAGTTTTGAAGGCAAACAGCGAGGTCCCGCTGACGCAGAGGATCAAGGCGATGTAGATGGAAATAAAGGCGCGGAAGCGCTGGCCACGTTCGTCCGGAATGTTGAGCAGCCAGAGGCTGAACCACAACAGCAGACACAGGGGCAGACTGAAGGTAGAGATGACATAGGCATAACCCATGTCGGCAAAGTTTTCTCCCGGCGCAACCCCCAGCAGCATGGCTGCATCGAACTCAGCCAGCGCCCAGCCGCTGATGGCCAACCGGCCGAGGAAGGTATCCCCGATGCGCTCGGGGATCAGGTAGCCGGTAACCAGTACAATCGCAATGGCGCCGAAGGGGGCGAGGATCGCCAGGTAGATAGCGCTGCCGCTGAGCAGCACACGGATGGCAATCATCAAGGACACAGACATCAGCGCAAAGCGTGAATCTGCCAGCACCATCAACACAATAGCGGCGATGACGAAGAACGCCCCTTTGCGCCATTCAGATTTGTCGCGGCTCAATCCCCAGGCAGCAGTAATGGAGGCGAAATTACCAAGAGAGACCGGCTCAAGGAAAACCGAAGAAACCCGGTGGCTACCCAGCAGACCGGGCAGCAGAGTACGGCCGATACCGTCAGGCCGGATGCCATTCATCTGCAGCTTGCTGTCGCGGACATATTCAGTGATGACCTGCAGATTTCCGATGTTGACGTAGTAGCCGAAGATATTGAAAAACTCGGTGTACAGATCAAGCAGAAAAAATTCAAACAACCCCATGATCAACACGACGCTGAAGGCGTAGGTCAGTGCGCGGTCGGCTACCTCCGGCCGCCCTACATTGCAGCCGAGCCAAAAGAACGCGAGGGGAATCAGCAGATCACGGAAGGCCTTGATCTCTATCTCTCCGCTTACCAGCGTCAGCAGGCAGAGCAGGGCACCCATCAAGGTCAGGATGATGATGACCCCCGGCAGTAACCGGCGCACAAGGATCGGCAGACAGGCAGCCAGAATCATCGCTTCGGCCATGCCCACCATAGCCCTCGATATGGAGAATACCTGGGTGTTGATCAGGCACAGGATCGCCTGATACACCACGGCGGCGGTCATGATTGCCAGTACCAGCCGCTGCTCGAACACGGCCGTGGATGACGCGTGCTGAAGCGGCGCGTTACCGGCGGGCAGTGGCGTAGCCAGCAGGACGGGTGGTGCTTGATACCGTACAGATCCCATGGCGAATTCTCCGCTCAACAGCCATTACTGCCGCAGCGCTGCCCCGACCACGCGCACACCGACGCCCCATAGACTGGTGCACAGGGCCTCAAGATCTTTCATACGCGAGCTGTGCTGTTGTGCGATCAGCAGAGCCGCACCGGCGTGAGCTGCAACCAGCTGGGCGTCTCGATTGAGGGACATGGGTGAGGTGCTGATCAGGGTTACATCGAAACGCCGCGTCAGCTCACCGATATATTCACGGTAATTCTTGCCGGACAGGAGTTCCTGAGGGTTGGGTGCCTGGGTCCCGGCCGGCAGCAACCACAGCGATTGCAGCGTTGCTACCGGCAGCGGCTGGATGCGCGCGCGGTCAGCAATCAGATCAGCAAGGCCCGGCTGCCGGCTGTCTACGCCGAAGAGTTTGTGCAGCTGGGACTCCCGCAGGTTGCTGTCAATCAACAGCGTCCGCATACCCATCTGGGAGAAGACGATGGCCAGGTTGGCCGTGGTGCGCGCGATAGTCTCAGCATCCTCCGCGCCTACCACTGCCAGGCTCTGGTTGGGTGCAGTATTGAAGTAACGCAGCATCAGTTCGCTGCGCAGGCTGCGCAGCGCTTCTACCTCTGTGCTTTCCGGGCGGAACACCGCCGTCAGGGTCGGGGCCAGTCTGGTCGCGGAGTCGGGTACTGAAGTGTAAGCAAACTGCCGGGCCAGCACAGCCCTGATGTCAGCGGGGCTGACCAGCCCCAGCAGCAGGGCGGCTTCGCCGAAGCGAATGCCCCGTTCATTCTGAAGAGCGATGATAGCTTTGAGATCCGCAGCGGTGATCTTGCCGGTGTCCACCAGCATATGGCCCATCTTGACGCGAGCGCTGGGGACTTGAACATCGTCGGCTGTAGCGTGTGCAAGGTTGTTCATTACTTGATCTCCCTTTTAGGCCAGTTCCGCTCGAGGGGTATATAAGCCAATACCGGGATACCCAGGCTGGCTTCCAGTTCGTCACCGCTGCGTACCCGGCGATCAATCCACTCCCAGCACAGGGCAACCGCCGTGCCCAGCAGGAGCCCCAGCACCGTAGCGATGAGCAGGTTTAATGCAGGCTTGGGTTCCGTAGGTTTGGTGGGGACTGCCGCCGTGTTGAGGATGGCTACATCGGTGAGTGCAATGCGGCTTTCCAGCTTGGTCTGTGAGGCGCGGGCGAGGGCAGCATCATAGGCGGCCTGGGCATTGTCCACTTCCTGCCGCAGCAAGGTCAGCTGGTTGCGGCTACGGTTGAGTTGCAGCACGTATTCTTTCTGTGCGGCCACTTCCGCTTTCAGCTGTTCCTCGCGGCTTTGCGAAAGCTCCACCGAGGAACGCAGGATGCCGCCCACCTGATTAAGTGTCCGTTGCAACTGAGTCTGCAGAGCTTCCACTTCGCGCTGCGCCTGACGGTACATAGGGTGGTTGCTGCCCACCTGGGCGCCGACTTCAGCCCGCCGTGCCTGGGCTTTGGACAGTTCATCGGAAATCTTCTGGACCTGCGGATTGGTCAGCACGTGCTCCGGCAATGCACCGGGTTTGCTGCCATCCAGCTGTTTGCTGCGGCTCTGCTCATCAAGCCGTTGCCCCTGAACGGCCAGCAGCATGGAGGACAGTTCCGTCAGCTTGGAGGTCTCCAGATCCAGACGGTCGGTGGTGGCAATGATGCCATGCTCTTCCTGATAGGCGGCCAGCGCATTCTGCCGATCCATTAGGTTTTCACGCAGGGTTTCCAGCTGCAGGTCATACCATTGGGTGATTTGTTTGGCAGGTTCGATACGCAGCTCGAGGTTTGTCTGGATGTAGGCCTGGGCAAAGGCGTCGGCGATCCGGGCAGCCAGCTCCGGGTTACGTGCTTTGAAAGAGATACTCAGCACGCTGCTGTCCCGTTGAGGGGCGACGGTGAGTCCTTTGCGAAGGAAATTGAGGAGCCAGGCCCGCGAGGGCAGAGCCTCGGTACTGGAGGCGCGGAATTCCGGCTGCAGCGCTGGGTCTTCGGCCAGGTTGAGCTGATCAATAACTTTGTTGGCGACGTTGCGGCTGCGGATGATGTCTGCCTGGGTGGCGATATAGCCGGACAACATCCGCGCAGGTAGTGACTCACCGCTGATGGGGTCATGCCCCTTGCCATCGATGATCAATTCTGTGGCGGCGGTATAAGACTTCGGGGTTTGAAACGTCACCACCCCGGCTACCACGACAGCAATCAGAGTGAGACCGGCGATGGTGAGCCATCGCGCTTGCAGGATGCGTAACAGTGCCGCCAGATTCATACAACAAACTCCCTAAAAAAGACTTTCCTGAATAACCAACACATCGCCGTCCATGACCGGTTCCTCCGGGTTGGCGCGCAGCTCTTTGGTAGAGCCATTAGGCTGCCGACGATATAACTTGACTGCCTTGGTGTTGGCACGGGCTGTGGGCCCGCCACCAACTCCGAGGGCCTGCATAACGTTCAATTTACGATCAAGGGGATACATACCCGGCGACCGCACTTCACCACTCAAATAAAAGCGGCCCGCGACCGGAACATAGATCGTGTCGCCATTTCTCATCCACACCACGGGTTGATCTTCCGCGTCGTGATTTAACAATTGCTGCAGGTCGTATTCATAACGCTCCTGCCTGCCGTTCTTATCAGTGCGAATCAGGATCAGACGTTCGCTGCCGGTTTCGGAGACGCCACCGGCATAGGCCAGGGCATCAGTCAGCGAGGTCGGCCCTTCGAGAATCAGTTTGCCGGGATTATTCACCTTACCGAGGATGGCTACCGACTGGCTGCGGTACTTGGTGATCAGAATATTGACGTGAGCGTCCTGCAGAAAATCGCCGCGCACATAATGTTCGGCAATCATGCGCGCTGCATCGGCGCTGCTGCGGCCCGCCAGTTGAACGGTGCCCAATAAAGGAATTTCCATGGTCCCGTCACCACTGATCTGTCCTTCGGTGGTAAGGTCGGGCTGGTTGTACACTGTCAGGCGAATCTCATCACCTGGTCCCATCAGATAACGATTTTGCTCTTGGGCGTTGGCAGCTGCCATACATAACAGGACGCCCCATACAACAGTTCGAAAAAATTCCTTCATGGGTTTTCCTTTGTGGCGTTAATGGCCTTTCCCCGTATACGACGAAGTTTGCGTAGCAATACCTATGCAAAAGAAAGGCCGCTTCGGGAGTGCTTGAGAAAAGGAGCGCTGTTTTACAACATTGACCGGAACACAAATGTGAATGAGTTACCACTCTTGCGTTACGCCGTCATGTAAATAATCGCTGCAACAGCACAGGTTAGGAGTTAGTGTGAGCCTTTTGTCTTACAGCCGTGTGTAAGCTACAGCTTCGGGTGAATCAACTTCCGTGCGTAAGCTAACACTTAACTGACGCGTGATTTATTTTGTGCGGCAGGTCCGTGAGCCAGCCGAGTGCAAGCGCACAAGGAATGTGCGCATTATCAGTTAATGCGTCGCTGTATTGCGGCCAGAGGCAGGGTTCCCTGTTGGATAATTTCCAGAATTTGTCCGAGCTCAACCGGTTTAACCAGGTGATGATTAAAGCCGGCATTGCGTGATAAATCCCGATCCTTATCCTGCCCCCATCCCGTGACTGCGACCAGCACGCAATGGCGTGTTTCCGGAAACTGGCGCAGCAGTCGCGCCAGATCATAGCCATTCAATCCAGGCATACCGATATCGAGGAATGCAAATTCCGGCATGAAATTCCGGGCGATGTGTTGCGCGGTGGAGCCTTCATGAGCGGTGCGGACGTCATGGCCCATAGCGCTTAATAATGTTGCCATGGTAGCGACATAATCCACATTGTCATCGACCAGAAGAATCCGTCGCGGTGAGTGTTGCTGCGATGCGGAGGGCGAGGAGGTTCTGACATTAGCGTCGGGACACTCCGCGCGGCGCAAATACACCCTGAAGCTGCTGCCTAGTCCGGGCCCACCGCTTGTGGCCACCAACTCGCCGTCGTGCAGTTCGACCAATCGCTTGGCCAGGGCGAGTCCTACACCTAATCCCGCTTGCGTGCGTTCGAGGGTCTGGTCCACCTGCGTAAACATGTGAAAAATATTTTCCAGCATGTCGGAAGCCAGACCTATGCCGTTGTCGGTAACTTCAACCACGACATTGTCGTCCACCTGTTTCCCGCTGAAGGTAATCAACCCACCGCGATTGGTGTATTTGGCTGCGTTATTCAACAGGTTGGAAAACACCTGGGCCAGGCGGATAGGATCGGCATCTACATACAGAGGTTCGTCAGGCATGCTCACCTTAAGCTGATGGCCGCAGTTTTCGATAAAGCCACGGCTGGCTTCCACAGCATCGCCCATCACCGACTGCACATCCACGCGCAGTTTGCTGATGGTTAATTTGCCAGTCGTAATACGAGAGACATCCAGCAGGTCATCGACCAAACGCACCATTTGTTTGAGCTGGCGTTCCATCACCAGCTGTGCGTTGGCCGCGATCGCGGGATTGGTGCCTTTGTCACGCAGGATATGCAGACCATTGATCAATGGTGCAAGAGGATTGCGTAGTTCATGGGCGAGGGTGGCGAGAAATTCATCCTTGCGTCGATCCGCAAGGCGCAGGGCGTCTTCGGCCGCCTGACGTTCTGCCATCTCATGTTCAAGCGATTTATTGGATGCTTCCAGCGCGCTGGCTCTGCGTTCTACTTCGCTGAGCATGTCATTAAAGGCATCCACCAGCACGCCGATTTCATCTTCAGTATATTTCTGCGCGCGCAGCGAAAAGTCCCGGCTTTGCATAACCTGTCGCGCCACGTTGGTGACGGCAAAGATCGGCTTGGTAACTGCGCCGCGCAGCCAGGTCGCTATCAACAACGCCAGCCCGAGACTGGCCAGCAGCACACCGCCAAGGATGATGGCATAGCCGAACAGCCGGGCATTTAATTCGTAACGTGCGTGGATATAAACAGTACCGAGCAGCTGCCCGCTTTTTTCGATCTGTTTCCATACGTGAATTCGATTACCTTCAATCGTCTGGCGATTGAAAGTCTGTGGTTTCTGCGGAACCTCTACAGCCAGATCCCGGTCGCTTACATACTCTGCAAAGGTGGCACCATCCGCAGCGTATAAAGCGGCGTGCAGAATCATCGGACGCGTGCGCAACAACTCCAGGTTCTCCTTGCCAGTAACCGGGTCGTTAAATTCCAGCGCCGGTGTACTGATTTCAGCAATGATGTTGGCCTGGGTCGTCAGGTCTTTAAGAACGGTATCGCGATAGGTTGTGAGGTCGTAGGCCAGCATGACGATGGCGTAAGTCACCAGCGCCGTCAGCGTCGTCGCCATGATGACCAGCATCAGACGACTGGAGATGGAGCGTTTCGCTATGCGCATCATTGGGCCGCCTCCTGCTCTACTGTCAGGGCAACAGACAGCAGGCGGGCGCTGAGCTTGAGCTGGTTACGGCGCGCACAGGAAAGGGACACATCAAAGCCGATCCGATCTTCGAGCAGGCGCAGATTGATCGTGCTGCCGGGTACCAGTCCCTGTGCATTTTCTGTCACGATCAAAAAGGACTGCTGCTCCGCCAGTCGAGCAAGCTGTGGCAGGTGATGTTCGGCATCGCGGCCGACAAAGACAATATGGGGATTTTTAATTCGTTCAAGGTAGCGGGTTTTAAAAACTTTAACCGGACGTCCATTGACGCCTCGCTCATGAGTGATGGAACGCAATTCACTGCCTACTTCGTTGGCGTTCAGAAGCCAGATGCGGTAAGGAGATTGTGGCTCTTCAAACGCTGAGGGCGGCCATTCGGTGTAGCCGAGGAATTTAAACAGCATGGCGGCTTTGATCTGAGATTCGGCGGCGTAGGAAACATCCATGGCAGTGGCTGCGTTGATTGGACCGCAGGCAATCAACGCAGCGAGATAGAGTAAGCAGGTTAACCACCTCTGTCTGACCGACAGACCGGGCGGGCCATCGCACATTTTTACCATGATTGATGCTTCACAAGTCCCATACTAATTTGCCATAGAGTGCACGTTCGAATTCGCTGCGGCCAGGTTGCGAGCCAAACTCGGGGTGGGTTCTGTCGAGAAGATTCTGCCCCACCAGCGAAACTTCCAGATAAGGGTTTACCTCCCAGGCTACCCGCAGATCCAGCGCAGTATACGCTGGCACCTGTGAGCCTCTGAGTTTGTCGACATAGCGCAGCGTTGAATCAATGGTGACGAAAGCCGAGACATCATAGGATGAACGGATCGTTGAATAAAACTTCGGATCATCCCGGACAAGGTCGGTGGTGTTGGAAATATCGTTGCTGTCCGGTCGCAACTCGACATCCAGCTCCTGAGCAACCAGACTGCCATGCAGGCGCCAATTGTGCAGTGGCTGCCAGCTGCCCCAGAGTTCCACACCATAGGTCTCTCCGTCCGCGCGATTCTCAAATACAAAGCCGGTGCCGGTCTCGTTCAGCTCCAGAGTGCGCAGCCGGTCATACTTGCTGAAGAAGGTCGTTATCGACCAGGACATATTCCTGGTTGGTTGCTGGCGATAGCCCAACTCATAGACCCGCCCCACCTCCGACATAAAATTCGGACCTCCGGCGATGTTGTACTGGGGAGTGCCATCAACAACGGGTGGATTGGTGGGGCTGTAAAAGTCGCGATCAATCCGCGCGGGTGTTCGTGCTGCCCGGGCAGCCTTGGCCCACACCAGCTGCCGGGTGCCGGGCGTCCAGGCAAGCTGAACGCCGGGCAGGGATTCCCAGCCGGTAAAAGGATTGTCTTCCCATTTGCTGCCCAATGTCAGCCGCAGATCAGAGGTCAGTTTTATCTCATCCTGAATGAACAGGTTGCGCCATTGCATCGTCAGGTCATCCGGCAGAAATGCAAAGGCGAGATCATTATCGATGCTGTCCGACAGGTGGCGGTAGCCACCGCCCACCATCAACATCTGTCGCTCACCAATCAGACACTCATGCTGCAGCTCCAGATCAACGGTGTTCAGATGCTGCACGAATGCGCCGGGCTGGTGACGCTGGGTATGATCAAAATATGCCTGCACGGTCAGGCGCGACCCCGGAGCCAGCTCTCGACTGCCCCGGCCGAGGACATTGGCTCCACTGATTTTAATATCGTCTGTATTGAACTGGTGCAGCCGCCCGCTGTAAGCGTCGCCCTGCAGGGTGAAGCGATCATGATAACCTTCCCAGTCTGCCCGAAAGCCCGCCTGGCTTCGTTCCCAGCCTGTGCGGGTGGATACCCCTGCGGCGGTCTCCGTATCGTCATGGCGGCTGTGCTTGGCGTAAATCCGATAGAAGCCATCGTTGGTCAGTTCACCGCCATGGCGCACGGCGGCCTGTTGTTCATGCACGCTGCCACCCAGTGAAATCAACTCGCTCTGCGTCTCCGCTGCCGAGCGTGTAACAATATTGACCACGCCATTCACCGCATTTGTGCCCCACAGGCTGCCCCCTGGACCACTGATGACTTCAATTCGATCCAGATCCTCCAGCACCACATCCTGCGCATCCCAGAACACACCCGAAAACAAGGGCGAATAAACGCTGCGTCCATCTATAAGTATCAGCAGCTTGTTGGCAAACGGATTATTAAAGCCGCGGGCGGAGATTGCGTAGTTGCGGGCATCTACCCGTGCGACCTGCAGATTTGGTGCCAGACGCAGAGCTTCCGGTAAAGACGTGGAACCCGCCCGGCGAATGTCATGCTCGGTAATAACAAAAACCGAAGCCGGCTCACTCGCCAGGGGTTTAGGCTTTTTGGAAACCGACGTAACCCGCAGCTTAGCGAGCTCCTCAAGAGACAAGTCAGCAAGGGTATCAGTAGCGTGAGAAGGAAGAGCGATGACGCCCATAGTCAGCGCAGAAAAAAACAGCGCATCAGTAAAAATGCGACAGCGGCCAAGCTTAAGCTTCCGAAGACCTGGAGTGATATTCATAAATATAGTTATGTGCTCGTTCACCAAGGCGGGCTTTGGCGCTATAAATTACGAAAAGAAATGTCATCACCAATAAAAGAAATTTTCAGTTATTTGATGATGCTGTTGAAAGATCATAGAACATTCAGGCTAGAGGTCAACTTAATGATAAATGGCGTGACGAAAATTTTTCTGATCGGGTAATAAGTAATGTTGGATGCTTAACAAATGGTGTCGCATTTTTCCTTGGTAGAGTTTAAAAGCTGTGTGCATTGTGAATTGCGTGAATCCAAGCAATGCCTCTTGTTTCTTTTATTTTCCTGAATTTTGGTGATCTCCCGCTTCATTTATATTGTGAGTTAAATATTGATTGAACGGGGATTGCGGATGGGTGTATGACGGCGGCCATGATTGTTCAATCTCACAACTATACCTATCGCTAAAACATTGGGGGCTCAATTTATTTTAATAGGGAGTGACGAAAAGTTATTTCGGAAACTCCGTTCATTTAGAGTAAAGATAATTTATAAAAAGCTTTCTGAATTCTGATTTTATGGGCAACTATCGGTGGGTGGTCGAGGGATAGCGTTTCTCTTTCTTTGCTGCTTACGGAGGTGCAGCAAATTTTTTTCTTTTCATACCGAGCTGATATAAATCTAATTCTTCAAGGCATGCCGTTTTATTCTTTGTCCCGCTTAGCCAATTGTCAGCTTGTTCTGTAGGCTTGGAATGCTTTGCGATGTATCAAACTGAAGTTGTACTCTCGCAGCCTGTCCACAAGCTGTTCGCTGGCACGGATGTGCCCCTAGACTAAAGGATTGGAAGGGGATATGGACGGGCAATAAAAAAGGCCAGCAGGTAAACCTGCTGGCCTTTATCGCATATGGTAGCTAGGGGCGGACTTGAACCGCCGACCCCAGCATTA
>CALFXJ010000053.1 GCA_937958105.1 uncultured Cellvibrio sp. | reverse complement strand
ATCTACCCAACCGCTGCATGTGTCGGATTACGCTGCGCTAATCCGACCTACTACTGTTTGTAAACTGGTTATGGGGGCGAATTCCTATGTCGGATTACGCTGCGCTAATCCGACCTACGCCCGGTGCCGGTCTAGCGGTCGAAGCGTTTTTTTTCTCGTCGTTCCAATTGCACGATGCGGCCGTTGTGGATGGAGATCTCCAACGAGCCGTACTGGATCTGCGATAAGGCCTGTTTGATTTCCTTGAGTACGTCTTCATCGATCGCCGGGCTTTCGCTGATGCGTGCTTCGTTTATCTGGCTCACCATGTTCTTCTCTCGTTACATACTGATTGTTCAGCGACTGCGCCATCCTAATGAACGCCCCCTTCGCTTGAGAAAGATTTCTTTTTTATTAGCTTATTCCTGAAAGGTGGGCAGCGAATTTCAGTAATAACCACAGAACTATTTGTTCCTTCGCTTATGCACGGTTTGCTTTTAAGCTGCGGGCTATTAAATTTTGGTACAGGAGCCGATCATGAGCCTGCAGATTCACGTGGACAATTTTACCCAGCTCGATCACGTCACCAGCTTGCATCATTCCGCCACCATTACAGCGGGACATCCCGTGCTGATTGTTCCGGGGCTGAACAACAGCGACGACAATCACTGGCAGACGTTGTGGGAGAAAAAATTTGCCCGCGCTCAGCGTATTGAGGTTAAGGACTGGCATCAGCCGGATCTGGATAAATGGCGCGCGGCGATTATCAAATCGCTCAATGAGGTTAATGTCCCGGTGATTCTGATCGGTCACAGTTTTGGTGCGCTGGCGTCTGCCTCCATCGCAGCAGAGTTTCCTGAAAAAATCGCCGCCGTCCTGCTGGTCGCACCGGCGGACCCGGACAAATTCCACATCGCCCACCGCCTGCCGAACAAGCCGCTCGGCGTCCCGGTTCATCTGATTGCCAGCAGTAATGATCCCTGGATGAAAGACAGTAAGGCAGCCTATTGGGCGCTGCTATGGGGCGCGAATTTTCTGCGGATTAAAAACCTCGGCCACATCAACAGCGACTCCGCCATCGGCATCTGGCCGGAAGGATTGCAACAGCTCGCGCTCCTGGTGAAGCGCATAAAACCGGTGGAGGTTGCGGAAATCAAACCGGTGAAATATTTACGCGCATTCGCTGCGTGAGGGGAGCGGGATTGTCGGATTACGCTGCGCTAATCCGACCTACGGTGATCTGCGAGTGGGTGCGATTCTGGGGTGAAACTGGACGTCGGATTACGCTGTGCTAATCCGAGCTACGGTTTTGTGTTGGATATGTGCGTCGGGTTCATGTAGGTCGGATTAGCGTAGCGTAATCCGACACTATCCATTCCTGCCGATGTTCATCGTTATCCTTTCCCCGCCCTGTCTTTGTCCTATCCCCACCCATTACTCTGTCCTGCCTCATGCTCTGCCATCATCATGCAAATAACGTGTAAAGCATTTGCAGTGACAGGCTGATCAGCAGGACGGCGAACCATTTTTTCAGGTGGTTGACCGGGAGACGGTGGGCGAGTTTTGCGCCCAGGGGGGCGGTGATGAAGCTCATGGCGGCCATGGCGACGACGGCCGGCCAGTAGATGTACCCCAATGCGAGCGCCGGCAGGCCTTCTGCAGACCAGCCATTCACCAGATAACCCACCGCACCTGCCAGTGCGATCGGCAAGCCCACCGCCGCCGATGTGCCGATGGCGACGGGAAGGCGGACGTTACACCAGGTCAGGAAGGGGACCGTCAGGGTGCCGCCGCCGATAGCCACCAGCGCAGAAACTCCGCCGATTCCTGCACCCACGCCAGACAGCGTCGGCGCCGAGGGTAATTGCCTTGATGGCGAGGGGCGTCGGTTGAGGATCATCTGTGCGGCGACGAAGGCCATGAAGCAGGAGAAAAATATTGCCAGCGGCTCCGCCGGCAGGTAACTCGCCACGAAGGTTGCTGCGAAAGTCCCGACGATAATGCCGGGAGAAATTTTTACCACCACCGGCCAGAGCACCGCCTGATGGCGATGATGGGCGCGGATACTCGCCACGGCGGTTGGCACGATGGCCGCCATGGAGGTGCCCAGCGCAAGATGCACCAGATGCGCATCAGGAAATCCTCGGGCCGTAAACAGCACCGTGAGCATCGGCACCATGATGCCACCCCCACCGATGCCGAATAATCCGGCGCACAGGCCGGTTACGGCGCCCAGCAGAAAAAATGAGAGAAAAAACAGAATATCTGGCATGGCTTAGCATCAATTTGTCGGAGGTTATCGTTTCACAGGCGCGTACAGGATAAACCCGAACAACAATCTCTTCCCCATAAAAAATGCCCATTTACCGCATCGAGTTTATCGACCGTAAATGGGCATGTTTATCAGCAGACGGAATTATTTTTTAGCGCGTTTGCGCTCATTTTCCGTGAGAAGTTTTTTACGCAGACGGATGCTCGACGGCGTTACTTCCACCAGCTCGTCATCTTCAATAAATTCCAGTGCCTGTTCCAGCGTGTGACGGATCGGTGGTGACAGGGTCAGCGCGTCGTCGGTACCGGAGGCGCGGACGTTAGTCAGCTGCTTCGCTTTGGTGGGGTTAACTACCAGGTCGTTACTGCGCGAATGCAGACCAACGATCTGGCCTTCATACACTTCCACGCCCGCACCGAGGAAGAGGCGACCGCGATCCTGCAGCGGGTGCAGACCATAGGCGAGGGTTTTGCCCTTCACCATGGACACCAGTACGCCATTCTGACGCTTGGCCACTTCACCTTCTTTGACCGGACCATAGTGATCAAAGATGCTGGTCATGATGCCGGAACCGGAGGTCATGGTAAGGAACTGACCACGGAAGCCAATCAAACCGCGTGACGGACAGATAAATTCCAGTTTGATCCGGCCTTTACCATCCGGCTCCATGTTGGTCAGCTCGCCCTTGCGCAGGCCGAGTTCTTCCATCACCGCGCCCTGATGCTGTTCTTCAACGTCGATCACTACCTGCTCGAAGGGTTCGTGAATCTCGCCGTCAACTACCTTCTGGACCACTTCCGGACGCGATACGCCCAGTTCAAATCCTTCACGGCGCATGTTTTCGATGAGTACCGAGAGGTGCAATTCACCACGGCCGGAAACGATGAACTTATCCGGGCTGTCACCCTGCTGAACGCGCAGGGCCACGTTGGCAATCAGCTCCTGCTCGAGGCGGTCTTTGATATTGCGGCTGGTAACGAACTTGCCTTCTTTACCGGCAAACGGTGAGTCATTCACCTGGAAGGTCATGCTCACGGTGGGTTCATCGATAGACAGGGCCGGCAGGGCTTCTACGGCATCGGGGCTGCACAGCGTGTCGGAGATTCCCAGTTTATCCACACCGGTAATACAGACGATGTCACCGGCGTAGGCAACATCCGTCTCAACGCGCTGCAGACCGTGGTAACCCATCACCTGCAGAACCTTGGCTTTACGCTGGTTACCCTTGTGATCCACCACCACAACCTGCTGGTTGGGCGACAGGCTGCCGCGGGTAATGCGCCCGATACCGATAACACCGACATAGCTGCTGTAATCCAGCGCAGAGACCTGCATCTGGAAGGGACCGTTCAGATCAACCACCGGCGGCTTGACCTTGTCGACGATCATCTGGAACAGGGGAGTCATGTCTTCTTTGATGTCATCCAGGTCCAGCCCGGCAACACCGTTCAGTGCAGAGGCATACACCACCGGGAAATCGAGCTGCTCTTCTGTTGCACCCAGACGGTCGAACAGGTCAAACACCTGATCAATAACCCACTCGGGACGTGCACCGGGACGGTCGATCTTGTTGATCACCACAATCGGGTTGAGGCCTTGCTCGAAGGCTTTCTGGGTGACGAAGCGGGTTTGTGGCATGGGTCCGCCTACGGCGTCCACGATCAACAGCACGGAATCCACCATCGACAGAACCCGCTCTACCTCACCGCCGAAGTCAGCGTGTCCGGGGGTGTCCACGATGTTGATGCGGTAATCGTTCCATTTGATCGCCGTGTTTTTGGCGAGGATGGTGATCCCCCGTTCGCGTTCCTGGTCATTGCTGTCCATAACCAGATCGCCGGTGTCATCACGACGGTCGAGGGTGCCGGATTGACGCAGCAACTGGTCAACCATGGAGGTTTTACCGTGGTCAACGTGGGCGATGATGGCGATATTACGCAGTTTTTCGATAGCGGATTGGTCTGTCACAATGATGTATCTCTTGGATTTTCGCCAGGTTCAGGCAAAAGGGGGTCGTTAAAAGGCCGCGCATTATACCTATGTCCGGCCGGTCGCGATATGACAGCAGGGGTTTTATTGATGATTTTTTAGTCGAAAAGGGACAGCGAAGCGGGCAGAAGAACGCATTCTTAGAGGCCAGACGGCCGACAAAGCGCTGATCTGCGCTCCGCCGCCCGAACACCCTGATTGAAGAATGGCCCGCGACAGGCGAGCCGCATAACGCTCAACGGACCGGCAAGGATCAGCTGCGCTGCATACGCGGCAGGAACACCGTGACCACTCCGATCAGCGGCAGATACGCGCAATAACCAAATACCTGCTCGATGGTCGTCGCATCGGCCAAGGCACCCAGGCCCGCCGCCGCAATGCCGCTGATACCAAACATCAGCCCGAAAAAGATGCCGGATATCATGCCGATCTTCGTCGGCACCAGCTCCTGCGCCAGTACCACAATTGCCGAAAACGCCGACGACAATACCAGCCCGATCACCACCGACAGCACCGCTGTCCACAGCAGGTTGCACCAGGGAAACAGCAAGGCAAATGGTGCAGCCCCGAGGATGGAAATCCAGATCACCGCCTTGCGGCCGACTTTGTCACCGATCGGGCCGCCGGCAAAGGTGCCCAGCGCCACGGCTGCCAGGAACAGAAATAAAAACAGCTGCGCATCAGCAACGGACGTCGAAAATTTTTCGATCAGGTAAAAGGTGTAGTAGTTGGTGAAGGCAGCCATGTAGATGTATTTTGAAAATACCAGCACCGCCAGCACTGTTAACGCCCCCATAACCTGGGCCCGCGACAGATGCGCGAAGTGCGCGTGTTTTTTTACCGCCTTCACCGAGGCGTGGGAACGAATAGTCCAGCGGGCGACCCCGAAGAGCACCGCAAATCCCACAATCGCGAAGAGCGTGAACCATCCGATAGCTCCCTGCCCTCGCGGAATAATAATCGCCGCCGCCAGCAAGGGACCAAAGGCCGAACCGGCATTGCCACCCACCTGAAAAAACGATTGCGCAAAACCAAAGCGCCCACCGGACGCCATACGTGCAACGCGGGAGGCTTCCGGGTGGAAGGTTGAGGAGCCGAGGCCAATCATCGCGGAGGCAAACAGCAGCCAGGCAAAGTTGTTGGCAAACACCAGCATGATCAGACCGACGAGCGTAAACAGCATGCCTGTGGGCAGCAGGTACGGCTTGGGATGTTTGTCGGTATACAGGCCGATGCCCGGCTGCAGCAGCGACGCGGTCATCTGGAAGGCGAGCGTAATCATGCCGATCTGCGTAAAGCTCAGGGCGTAGCCGGTCTTCAGCAAGGGATAGATCGACGGCAGAATCGCCTGAATCAGATCGTTGATCAGGTGAACAAAACTGACCGCGCCAATCACCGGCAGGATAGTCTTGGCAGGGTCAAAGCTAGTGGCGGGCGCAACCGGCGGGATATCGCTCAGCACCGCACCGGCGGGGGTAAGGGTTTCCAACTGACTCATAACATCACTTCACATTGAGAACAGACACCCCCGGGCATCACCTGGCGGCGTCGGATTGACCGGGCGAACCCGGCGGCGGAAATCCCTGGTTTAAAACCTCGATAGTCGTTAAATAGCGCAGGCGCTCTTGGGCTCGGGGCGGTAAACACCGATATTGGTGTGGCCGGCGTCCTTCAGGTTGGCCGCATGCAACTGACTCATCACCCCTTTCTGGCAATAGAGCAGATACTGTTTACCGGCATCCAGCTGCGGAAACTGTTTGTTGAGCGCGTAGAACGGAATCTTTTCAATGCTTACCCCCGCCAGCGTCAGCGGGCTTGCCTCTTCTTCGTCGGGATGACGAATGTCGATGACGACCTGTCCCGCGCTGATGTCCGCTACGATCGGCACAGTTAAATCCGCGTTCAGATCATCCACGATTTCATCGATATTCTGTGCAATGCGCTCATCAATAGCGCGCTGCAGGATCGCCATGTCGAATTTTTCTTCCTCGGCTTCCACCCGGGCAGCCTTGGCGCGGGTGGTCGGATTAACGGAGATGACTCCGCAGTATTCCGGCATGCTCGCCGCAAAGGTTTCCGTACCGATCCGGCGGGAAATACTGATGATCTCGCCTTTATCCATGGTGGACAGCGGACGCAATACCAGCATGTCCGTCGCACGGTCGATCACGTTAAGGTTGATGAGAGTCTGGCTGGACACCTGCGCGACGCTTTCACCGGTAACCAGCGCGGGAATCTCCAGCGATTCCGCCACCTGCTCTGCAGCGCGGAGCATCATGCGCTTGAGCACCACGCCCATGTAGGAATTGTCGACCTTCTCCAGAATCTCGCGCACCACATCTTCAAAAGGCACAGTGACAAACTTCACGCGATGGGAAGCGCCGTACTTGTTCCACAGGTAGTAAGCCACTTCCTTCACACCGATTTCGTGGGCACGCCCGCCGAGATTGAAGAAACAGTAATGCGAACGCAGGCCGCGCTTGATGCACAGATAAGTAGAGACGGTGGAGTCGAAGCCGCCGGAGATCAGCGACAGCACCGAGTCCTGTGAGCCCAGCGGGAAACCGCCCAGGCCCTGGGTTTTGTTGGTGATGACAAACAGGCGGTTCTTCTTGATCTCCAGCTGCACCACCACATCGGGATTATGCAGATCCACCCCTTTCGCCTGGGTGTTGTGCAACAGGCCACCGCCCACATACTGCTCCACCTGCACCGAGGTAAAGTCGTGATTGCCGTGTCGCTTCACCCGCACGCAGAAGGTCTTGCCTGCCAGCGCCTCTCGCCAGTGGGGCAGGACGTTCTGATAGATATCGTCCAGGTCACCGAGAGGATAGGCTTTGATGAGCGAGAAATTAGCAATGCCCGGCGTATGCGCCAGCACCTCGGACACCCGGGCAATCACAGCCGCATCGGCCCCCGGTGCAACGATCTCGATCTTCTCCCAGTCGCGCTGCACATCAATCTCCACCCCCACATCTTCCAGCAGGCGGCGCAGGTTATCGCGCAACTGCTTAATGAAGCGCTTACGTACCGGCGGACTTTTGATGATGATTTCGGGGAAGACCTTGACAATAAAATGCATGAACTACGGACGCCTGACTGGGAGGGTGAAAAGGGGGCGATTATACCTGATGCAAAGCCACACCGGGACCGCTGGGAACACCTAGTTGCAAAGCGACGCTGTGACCCGCGTCAGGCGCCCAAAGATTTATTTTTGCGGGACGCTTGACGGTGAAACCTGAGAGAGCCTACTGTGGGCGCGCTGAAAACAGGGTGAAATATTTTGAAGCAGCCGGCGGCTATTCCAACCTGATTTGCGCCTCCCAAAGCACCAAAAAAGTGCAATTTAAAAAACAGGTGCAACATTTTGGTGCTTCTGATAAAAACGTCCGATTTACAATCTGCCGCAAAGCCTGATTTTTACACGCGCTCTACCGATTTTCGAAGATGGCATATATTTTGCCCCTTTTCGGACACCCTGGTTCTCGCTTTGCTCGCTAATGGGTGGCGAAGCTGGATGGAGCGCGGGACACAAACGATTTCTGACTTGTAGCTATGGTGGCTACTCATTTACTGGAGGCATTCAATGTCTAAGACGCTGGACTTGATTAAAGAACACGAAGCTCGCTGGATTGACCTGCGCTTTACCGATACCAAAGGTAAGGAGCAACACGTTACCTACCCGTCCAGCGTAGTAAACGACTCCTTCTTCGAAGAAGGGAAAATGTTTGACGGCTCCTCTATCGCCGGCTGGAAAGGCATCAACGAATCCGACATGATCCTGATGCCGGACGACTCTACTGCCATGCTGGACCCCTTCTACGACGAACCAACCATCATCGTGCGTTGCGACATCGTTGAACCCGCCACCATGCAAGGCTACGACCGCGACCCACGCTCTATCGGCCGTCGCGCTGAAGAGTACCTGAAGTCTACCGGCCTGGGCGACACCGCTCTGTTTGGTCCGGAACCCGAATTCTTCATCTTCGACAGCGTTCACTATGCCAGCACCATGGGCGGCGCTTTCTACAAGATCAAATCTGAAGAAGCAGCCTGGGATTCAGGCGCTGAGACCGAAGGCAAAACCGGCCACGCTCCACGCGTAAAAGGCGGTTACTTCCCGGTTGCTCCGATCGACTCTCTGCACGACATCCGCGCTGCCATGTGTAATACCATGGAAGCTATGGGTCTGGAGATTGAAGTTCACCACCACGAAGTAGCTAACGCTGGCCAGTGTGAGATCGGTGTTGGTGCCAACACCCTGGTTAAAAAAGCTGACGAAGTACAGATCCTGAAGTACTGCGTACACAACGTTGCTCACCAGTACGGCAAAACCGCTACCTTCATGCCGAAGCCGCTGATCGGCGACAACGGTTCTGGTATGCACGTTCACCAGTCTTTCTCTCTGAAAGGTGTTAACCAGTTCGCTGGTGACGCTTACGCTGGCCTGAGCGAAACTGCCCTGTACTACATCGGCGGTATCATCAAGCACGCTAAATCACTGAACGCTTTCTGTAACGCTTCTACCAACTCCTACAAGCGTCTGGTTCCAGGCTTCGAAGCACCGGTTATGCTGGCTTACTCTGCACGCAACCGTTCTGCCTCTATCCGTGTTCCGTTTGTATCCGGCCCTAAAGCCAAGCGTATCGAAACCCGCTTCCCTGACCCGACCGCCAACCCCTACCTGGCCTTCGCAGCTCTGCTGATGGCTGGTCTCGATGGTGTGCAGAACAAGATCCACCCCGGCGACCCAGCAACCAAAGACCTGTACGACCTGGAGCCGGAAGAAGAAGCACAGATCCCAACCGTTTGTGCAAGCCTCGAAGAAGCGCTGAAAGCTCTGGAAGCAGACCACGACTACCTGACTGCAGGCGGCGTGTTCACCAAAGACTTCATCGATTCTTACATCGCTCTGAAGCGCGCTGAAATCCAACGCGTCGACATGACTCCGCACCCGGTAGAATTCGAACTCTACTACAGCGTGTAAGTCAAGCACCAAATTGGTGCGCGCGCTTTGATGAGGCAGCGCACCTTTTAGACGAGAAGGCCCGTTCGGTTACCCGAGCGGGCTTTTTCTTTTGTGGTGGCGGGAGTACTCTTGCGGAAATTGTCGATAGGAGGCTTTCATGTCTGCCCGCTCACTGCTGTGTTTACTCCTCGGGTTTTCTCTGGTGTTTGGCGCCAGCGCACAGATCTATAAAACGGTCGACAAAGACGGTAAGGTCATCTACACCGACAAGCCGCCTGCCGACCAACCGGCAGAAGCCGTGAAACTTCCTCCCATCAATACCCTGCCACCAGAAGGCTCTGCCAATATCCCGGTCGCTCAACCCCGGCAGCAGCAGGAATCCATCTATTACGAGGTGGACATCATCAGCCCCCGCGAAAACGTGACTATCCCCCCCGGCCAGCGGGATCTGGGGATTGCCATCACCCTTAATCCCTCTCTGGCGGAAGACCACTGGCTGCTGTACTTCATGAATGGAGAACTGCTGGAAGAAACACGGGAGAGCAACATCCTGATTCAGGACGTTTTTCGCGGCAGCCACACGCTGGTGGTGGAGGTAATCGACAGCAACGGCAACTCGCTCGGCAAATCCGAGCCGGTTGTAGTGAATGTCATCCGCCCCACGGTGAAAAAGCCAGCCGCAAAATAATGCGCCAGATGCCCCAGCCCTAAAACCGTGCAGCACCATTTTGGTGCAAAACCTCTTGCTGGGGTTTAGACTCATCCCTGAAAAACCCGCGCCCTGCGGCACTTTTTACGTTGGTTTGCTTTTTGCATAGGTCATGCACACAGACCAAGCACGCCGGTGGGCGCGTGCCCATTGCCAAGGCATCAGGAGTGAATTCATCGGTGAGTCATCGCGATCTTCATAAGCCGCTGCTCGACAGCTTAAGCACCGCCATCATCCTGGTAGACGCCAACCTGCTCCTGCGCCACATGAACCCGGCGGCAGAAGCGCTGCTTTCCATGAGCTGCGAACGTAATATCGGCGAACCCATCACCTACTTCTTCCACGAGTCCAGCGAGACTGAAAAGCAGCTCAAGCTGGCGAGCGTCCAGGCCAACCACTACACCAAACGTCATGCGGAATGGCAGCTGCTCAGCGGCGGCCACATCACCGTGGACTATACCGTGACGCCGTTCGGGGACCACGAGGGCCTGATCATTGAGATCCTGCCGATTGACCGCCTCCTGCGCATCAGCCGCGAGGAGATGCTGGCCTCCTCCCATGAAACCAGCCGCAACCTGATCCGGGGCATGGCCCATGAAATCAAAAATCCGCTGGGCGGGATTCGCGGCGCGGCTCAGCTGCTGGCGCGGGAGCTGCCGGACAGCAATCTGCAGGAATACACCAATATCATCATCGACGAAGCAGACCGCCTGCGAAACCTCGTCGACCGGATGCTGGGCCCGAACCAGCTGCCGCAGTACAAACAGCTCAACATCCACGAAGCCCTGGAGCGGGTGGCAGCCATCATCCACGCGGAAAGTAATGACGCGATCAAGATCCTGCGCGACTACGACCCCAGCATCCCGGACATGATGGGCGATAAAGAATTATTGATTCAGGCGTTCCTGAATATCGTGCGCAACGCCATGCAGGCCCTGCTGGAAGCCGGCATGTCCGATGGGGTTATCCGACTGCGCACCCGCATCCAGCGCCAGTTCACCATTGGCCGGCGCCATCATCCGCTGGTGTGTCGCGTGGACATCCTGGACAACGGCCCCGGCATTCCTCAGGACATGATCGAGAATATTTTCTATCCCATGATCTCTGGCCGCGCTGAAGGCACGGGGCTGGGACTTACG
Organism: uncultured Cellvibrio sp.; assembly: GCA_937958105.1. Classification (GTDB taxonomy): domain Bacteria; phylum Pseudomonadota; class Gammaproteobacteria; order Pseudomonadales; family Cellvibrionaceae; genus Cellvibrio. The sequence continues at coordinate 1,702 of CALFXJ010000053.1, read as the reverse complement.
ATTTCGCAACACCTTATCCATCAACATCACGGCCTAATCGAGTGCCAGAGTGAGACGGGCCAGACCCGTTTCACCCTCTACCTACCAATGGAAGTACAACATGCAGAAGTCTAACCGTGTCTGGATCATTGATGACGATCGTTCCATCCGCTGGGTGCTGGAGAAGGCCCTGCAACAAGCCAATATTGATACGCGGGTTTTTGATTCCGGTGACAGCGCACTGAACCAGCTGAATCGTGAAATACCCGATGCCATCATCAGCGATATCCGCATGCCCGGCATCGACGGGCTGGCGCTGCTGAGCAACCTGCACGCTAACCATCCGCAGGTACCTATCATCATCATGACCGCTCACTCCGATCTGGACAGTGCGGTGGCTGCCTATCAAGGCGGCGCGTTTGAATATCTGCCTAAACCCTTCGACGTAGACGACGCCGTGGCCGTTACCCAGCGCGCCCTCGCCCACGCCCAGGAACAGAAGAGCGAGCACACCAGTGTCGCCAACATCGATGCCAACACGGAGATCATCGGTGAAGCCCCCGCCATGCAGGAAGTCTTCCGGGCCATCGGCCGGCTGTCGCAGTCCAACATCACCGTGCTGATCAACGGCCAGTCCGGTACCGGTAAGGAACTGGTGGCGCGCGCCCTGCACCGCCACAGCCCCCGCCGCAATGGTCCGTTTATCGCCCTCAATATGGCGGCTATCCCTAAAGATCTGATGGAGTCCGAGCTCTTCGGACACGAAAAAGGTGCCTTTACCGGCGCGGCCTCCCAGCGGCAGGGGCGTTTCGAGCAGGCTAATGGTGGCTCACTGTTTCTGGATGAGATCGGCGATATGCCCGCTGAAACCCAGACCCGTTTGCTGCGGGTGCTGGCCGACGGGGAATTTTATCGGGTCGGCGGACATACGCCGATCAAGGTGGACGTGCGGATCATCGCGGCTACCCACCAGAACCTTGAACATCTGGTGGCGGAGAACCGTTTCCGCGAGGACTTGTTCCATCGCCTGAACGTGATCCGGATTCATATCCCGAAACTCGCCAACCGGCGCGAAGACATCCCGAAACTGGCCCGCTTCTTCCTGCACAAAGCGGCCACTGAGCTGAATGTAGACCCCAAGGTGCTGCTGCCGGAAACCGAGGAGTTCTTCTGTTCCCTGCAGTGGCCGGGCAACGTGCGCCAGCTGGAGAATACCTGCCGCTGGATTACGGTGATGGCATCAGGCCGTGAAGTTCATATTGAAGACCTGCCACCGGAGCTGCTCGACCACAAAGAAGGCAGCACCCCCGCTGACGACTGGGAAAAAGCCCTGCGTCACTGGGCAGACCAGGCACTGGCCCGCGGCCATCATCAGCTGCTCAGCGAAGCGGTCCCTACCTTTGAACGGGCATTGATTGAAACCGCGCTCAAATACACCGCCGGCCGCAAACGAGACGCCGCCAACCTTCTCGGCTGGGGCCGCAACACCCTGACCCGCAAGTTGAAGGATCTCGGGATGGCCGGAGGTAGTGACGATTGAGTTAAGACTGAGCGCTTGCGCTGGGTTCTGGGTTAGGGTTGTCGGATTACGCCTTTGGCTAATCCGACCTACGGGTGGTGAATCGTCGGTCGTGGTGGACTCTGGGGATGGGTGTCGGATTACGCTGCGCTAATCCGACCTACGGGTGGTGAATCGTCGGTCGTGGTGGACTCTGGGGATGGG
>CALFXJ010000052.1 GCA_937958105.1 uncultured Cellvibrio sp. | reverse complement strand
TAGCCACGTTCGGGTTGGACTCAACGGTACATTCCCATTGCTTCACACCAAACACGTCTTCCGGAACTTCAATCACCATGTCCTGTTTTACCGGAGTCTGGCAAGACAAACGCCAGCCTTCACGGGCATCACGTTTGGTGAAGTGGCTTTCCTCTGTCGGCAGCATGGAGCCGCCACCGGAGACCACAATACACTTACACTGTGCACAGGTACCGCCGCCACCACAGGCGGAAGGCAGGAACAAACCTGCACCGGACAGGGTCTGCAACAGCTTGCCACCGGCAGGAACTGTCAGCTTTTTCTCACCATTGATGTCAATGGTCACATCGCCACTGCTGACGAGTTTCGATCGTGCTATCAGGATAACTGCCACCAGCGCGAGCACGATGACCGTGAACATGACAACACCCAATGTAATTTCTATGTTCATGTATGGTTATACCCCCGCTGATTACAGATCGATGCCGCCGAACGACATGAAGCCCAGTGACATCAAACCTACAGTAATGAAGGTGATACCCAAGCCGCGCAAGCCTTCCGGTACATCGCTATATTTCAATTTCTCACGTACACCGGCCAGAACAACGATGGCCAATGCCCAGCCAGCACCAGAGCCAGCACCGTAGACGATACTCTCACCGAAGTTGTAATCGCGCTCAACCATAAACAGAGAACCACCCATGATGGCGCAGTTAACGGTGATCAATGGCAGGAACACACCCAGTGCGTTGTAAAGTGCAGGAACATATTTATCCAGCACCATCTCCATGATCTGTACCACAGCAGCGATGACGCCAATGTAGGTGATCAGGCCGAGGAAGCTCAGGTCAACGTTGGGCAGGCCCGCCCAGCTCAGCGCACCGTTAGCCAATACATAGGTGTAGATCAGATTGTTCAGCGGAACAGTCAATGTCTGCACCACGATTACGGCAATGCCGAGACCGATAGCTGCGCCGATCTTCTTGGAGATAGCGATGAACGTACACATCCCCAGAAAGAAGGCCAACGCCATGTTTTCAATGAAAACCGCCCGAATAAAAAGGCTCAAATAATATTCCACGATTAAGCCTCCTGAGGTTTAGTGTTAGGGGCGATTTTGAACTCGCTTGCTTCAACCTGGTTTTTCTTCCAGGAACGCAGAGCCCAGATGAACAGACCGATAAGGAAGAAGGCACTGGGCGGCAACAACAGCAGGCCGTTAGGAACATACCAGCCACCGTCTGTAGTCACAGAGAGGACTTCATAACCCAACAGCTTGCCAGAACCCAGAAGTTCGCGAACCACAGCGAGCGCAATCAGCATAGCGCTGTAACCCAGGCCATTACCGATACCGTCAAAGAAGCTGGGAATCGGCGGGTTTTTCATGGCAAAGGCTTCGGCACGTCCCATCACGATACAGTTAGTGATGATCAGACCCACGAACACCGACAGTTGCTTACTGATGTCATAAGCCACGGCTTTAAGAATCTGATCAACCACGATAACCAGAGAAGCAATGATCACCATCTGAACGATGATACGGATGCTGCTGGGCGCGTGGTTGCGCACTATCGACACGAAGAAGTTAGAGAAAGCAGTAACCAGGGTCAGTGCAATACACATAACCAGCGTCACTTTTAAACTGCTGGTTACCGCCAGGGCGGAACAAATACCCAGGATCTGCAACGCGATCGGATTATTTTTAAATACCGGATCAAACAGAAGCTCTTTCACTTTCATTTATTAAGCCTCCCCGTTTTTCAGATTGGTCAGGAAAGGCTTATAGCCGTCATCGCCCAACCAGAAATGTAACATGTTGTGAACACCACGACTGGTCAAAGTAGCACCGGACAGACCATCTACCTGATACTTGGCGTTGCTCGATTGAGGATCGACAGTACCTTTAATGATAGAGATGGCAACATCATCGTCACGATAGACTTCCTTACCTGCCCACTTCGCCTTCCAGATGGGGTTATCGACTTCACCACCCAATCCCGGAGTTTCTGCGTGTTCATAAAACACCAGACCAGCCACAGTATTGGCATCAGCCTCCAGGGCCAGGAAGCCGTAGAGGGTTGACCACAAACCGTAACCTTTTATCGGCAGAATGACCTTTTCCAGTTGATTGTTTTCATCCTGGACCAGGTAAATTACGGAATAATCCTCACGACGGGAAATCTTGGCGAGGTCCTCATCAGCAGAGAGGTTCGTGGACAGCGACGGATCCTTGCTGGCACGACGCTGGTCGTAAGAAACAGGATCTACCGCATCGGTGAATTTACCGGTTTTCAGATCCACAACACGCGTGACAACACGTTCATTGAAGATCGTATCAACGTTTTTACCCGGCTCCAGCAAACCTGCTGAAGACAGAATGTTGCGTTTGAAATCCGCTGACTTATTGGCCACCTGCGCCGGACGTAACAAAACGGCAGCGGCAGACACAATCACAGAACAAACGATACACAGCAGCAAGGTGACTGTGATCGTCTTTTTGATGGAATCATTACTAGACACGTGCCAATCTCCGCTTAATGTTCGCCTGCATTACAAAGTGGTCAATCAGCGGGGCAAAGAGGTTGGCAAACAGGATGGCCAACATCATGCCTTCGGGGAAAGCCGGGTTTACCACACGGATTATCACCACCATAAATCCAATCAGTGCGCCGAACCAAAGTTTGCCCACGTTGGTCATTGAAGCTGATACCGGGTCGGTCGCCATGAAGATCATGCCGAATGCAAAACCACCCACAACCATATGCCAGTACCAGGGCATAGCCATCATCGGGTTGGAGTCTGTGTTGCCAACGAGGTTGAACAGCAGAGCAGTTCCTGCCATTCCCACCATCACGCCCAGCACAATACGCCAGGAGGCAATACCCATGAACAACAGAACCGCACCACCAATGAAGATAGCCAGGGTTGAAACCTCACCGATGGAGCCGTGCATATTGCCGAGGAAAGCATCCATCCAGGTCAAACCGCCCTTAAGCGCTTCCATACCATCCTGTGCAGCGATAGACAGCGCAGTAGCGCCAGAATAACCATCAACAGCGGTCCAGACTTCATCACCGGACATTTCTGCCGGGTAAGCGAAGAACAGGAATGCGCGACCAGCCAGAGCCGGGTTGAGGAAGTTTTTACCGGTTCCACCGAATACTTCTTTACCAATCACTACACCGAAGCTG
>CALFXJ010000051.1 GCA_937958105.1 uncultured Cellvibrio sp. | reverse complement strand
GTCAGGTTATCGGCGATAGGTGAGATGAAAAAGGCGAGGAAACCAGTGAGCCAGAATAGGGTTTTGTAGTTGAAACCTTTGCGGATCATCCAGGCGCGCAGGGCATCAAAAATGTTTCGCTCTTCCATGGCGTTGATATAGGTCATGGCGACCAGAAGGAATAACATCAGTTCGGCGAATTCCAGCAGCGTGTGCCGAAATGCATGTTCGGCTTCGTGGGGCATGCCTTCCTGGGTATAAACCCAGCCGAGGAGCATCCAGATGATCCCGGCCGCGACCAGTACGGGCTTGGATTTACGTAGATGGAGCAGTTCTTCCCCCATCACCAGCAGATAAGCGATAACAAAAAGGATCAGACAAAAAAAGCCGATACCACTGGAGGTCAGATCGAGTGTGCCGACAGCAGCGAATGTGAGCGGACTGAAGGTGGCAAGGAGAGTGGTCAGAATCGCTGTGACCAGCAGCGAGGGCTTTTGAACAGTGTGGTGCATGATAAATTCCATATCTAATAGTTTTAAGGAATTGCCTGGTCTGGTGCCGGGCAGATGACCAAAAATCAGCGAATATTAGCATAGAGGTGTGCAGCAGGCGGCAGCTTTGCCCGCATGACCTCATCAAAATTCCGACCCGAGCCGTATTGTGGCTTAAAGTGCCGCAACTATTTTGCGATGAACATCCGGTTTCAACCGTGATCCGCTGCTGTTCCTGATCATTCAGTTCCGGTTTGCCGCAAGCTTACTGTGCAAGTGTTGTACATATCACATCCCGAATGGGGTCGAGCGTGTAGTCTTGGGTTATTCCATGACGTCAAACGCATGCCCAGAGGTGTTTATGTCCAGCGCTCCAATCCTGAAGAAGTCTGTTGCCCCCCGCCAGCCGGCTGCACGTCCCGCTTCGCACTCCAATGTTCAGAGAGCCAGTTTTCAACAGGAGCGCTGGCTGGTGGATGTCCCGGTGACAGCTCTGAGTGAACACAGCGCCTGGTCGCCGACGGGCAGCTGGCAGGGTATGTTTGACTGCGCCATCTGGCTGCACACACCGGCGGGTCTGGCTCACCCGGTACAGCTCTCGCTCAAGTACATCGATAACGGCGGTGAAAAAATTATTCATATCGATCGTTGTCATCCGGGCACCCATCGCACCGTGCTGCTGAACGGTAGTTTTGGTCTCAGCGTTAATGGCCGGGTGCGGGATATGGGGCTTTATCTGCTGGGTATCACTGACCCCGAGATCGTGGTTGAAGAATGGCATATGACCCCGCAGCAACGCCGCTCACGCTGATTTTTCCCTGAGTCTGCATAGCGCCAGGGACGGCAGATTCTTGCAATATTTCATCGGCTGCTATACTGCTTGGACTGGTTTCCACTGTTAGAGCTTGTATGAAATCCGCAGCTTTTTTTCTATTTCTATTAATTGTTTTTAATTCCGCCGTAGCTGACACGCCGGCGCGCGTGCTGACCTTGGGTACTAACGTGTCATCTGCTTATACCGCAGAGCGAAGTCAGTTAGTGCGCGGCGGTTCCATCGAACATATCGACTGCATCCTGCAAACGATTCAACAACCCTATCAGATCAGCAGCATGCCCTGGTTACGCGCACGTCAGGAGGTGCGTAAAGGTACGCTGGATGGCTTTTTCACCGCAATATCGCTGTCTGACTATGATCAATACGCCAGTCTGTCCGCACCCCTGGTGCTCGAAAACTGGTACTGGTTCTGGCGTTCGGATATGGAAGCGCCTGAATCCTGGAAGAAAGACTATAAACTGGGGGCAATCCTGGGGAGCCAGCAGGCCGAGTGGCTGGAGGAGGCTGGCTATTCAGCACCTCTGACAGCAAACAATCTGCCGCAGATGTTGAAGATGTTATTCAGCAAACGCATTGATGCTGTGCTTGCAGACAAGGAGCATTTTGAAAAAGCCGTACATGAGTTGAATATCAGTGCGGATACTTATCAACATCGCTTTTTTCGCTACGTTCCTCTGGGCGTTTATTTTGGTAAAGATTTTCTGGCCGAACATCCCGGCTTTTTGCAGAATTTCAATCGACACATCTACGGCTGCGCGGCGGATGGTTTTCAGATGTCGGAGTCTGAGCGGGAAATCATCACGACACGCATCGCGCCCATGATGCAGGAATGGGCTGCACTGCCGGAACTGATTGATACGGTTGTCTCTCAGAATAAAGCGCAGCTGGCAGTGAGCCAGCAGGCTCTGCTGGAAAAAGACTCCGCCTGGCAGATGGAATTCAAGGCGGGTAATTACTCATTGTCGGCGGAGATGATGAGCACACCCTTGTCCCAGAAACTGCGCCAGTTCAAGACTCACAGCCGTGGTCTGGTCACGGAGATTATTCTGATGGATGCCCGTGGTGCCAATGTAGCGATCAGCGATGTCACATCGGATTACTGGCAGGGCGATGAGGCAAAATATTTGCTGAGTTTTAACAAGCCGGCAGGAACATTATTTTTTGAAACCGTCGGCTACGACGAATCTACCCGCCGCTTCCAGGCCCATGTAAGTATGCCGCTTTACGGCCCAGGCAGCGATGATGCAATCGGCGTGATGACGGTCGGTGTGGATATTGAAAAAGCGTTATCGCTCAAGCAATAAAGGATCGCATTGCCGGTTGTTTCTTATGGATGTGTGGGAAAGCGCTTTGTCGGATTA
>CALFXJ010000050.1 GCA_937958105.1 uncultured Cellvibrio sp. | reverse complement strand
CCGGTCGCATTACCCAGATTCACCAGACGGCCCTCAGACAGAATAATTAAATGATCGTTGGTGGCGCGGTCACGATACACCTTGTGTACCTGAGGTTTTACTTCTTCCCACTCCCAGTGCTTGCGCATATAAGCCGTGTCAATCTCACTGTCAAAGTGACCGATGTTGCACACTACCGCACTGCGTTTCAGCGCGCGCAGCATCGCCGAGTCACACACATTCACGTTACCGGTTGTCGTCACCACCAGATCGGTGGTGCCCAGCAGCGCGTGATTGATATCTTCGTAGCGGCCGGTGTTGATGCCGTCATTGTAAGGGGATACCACTTCGAAACCATCCATACAGGCCTGCATGGCACAGATAGGATCAACCTCGGTCACTTTAACGATCATGCCTTCCTGACGCAGTGATGCAGCGGAGCCTTTACCCACGTCACCGTAACCAATCACCAGCGCTTTCTTGCCTGCCAGCAGGTGGTCAGTGCCACGCTTGATGGCATCATTCAGACTGTGACGGCAACCATATTTGTTGTCGTTCTTGCTCTTGGTAACCGAATCATTCACATTGATCGCCGGCACCTTCAGTGTCCCTTTCTTCAACATGTCCAGCAGGCGGTGTACGCCAGTGGTGGTTTCCTCGGAAATACCGTGAATCTTATCGAGCATTGCGGGATATTTTTCGTGGATAACCTGAGTTACATCACCACCATCATCCAGGATCATGTTGGCATCCCAGGGCTGACCATCTTTCAGGATGGTCTGCTCAATACACCACCAGAATTCTTCTTCCGTCTCACCTTTCCAGGCAAACACCGGGATCCCGGCTGCTGCAATTGCTGCGGCGGCATGATCCTGAGTGGAAAAAATATTACAGGATGACCAGCGGACTTCAGCACCCAGTTCGATCAGGGTTTCAATCAGCACTGCGGTTTGAATGGTCATGTGAATACAGCCGATGATCTTTGCGCCGGCCAGTGGCTTGCTGTCTTTATACTTGCGACGCAATGCCATCAGCGCCGGCATCTCGCCTTCGGCAATCTCAATTTCTTTACGACCCCAGGCTGCATCTCTCTGGAACTGTTCAGCCGTTTTGGCCGCGACTTTATAGTCGGTAAAATTTGCAGCGATATTCATAATTAAATCCTGTATTTGATGGGGCGCAGATGCCCCAGTAACAATAAAACCTTGATGGTAACGATGGAGTCGCGGCGTATTTCTAACGCTTCGGCGCGACCCACTAAAAAATCACAAATACTTCTTCAGCGCGTCCGCTTTATCAGTCTTCTCCCAGGTGAAGTTCGGCAGCTCACGTCCAAAGTGCCCGTAGGCCGCCGTCGCGCGATAAATCGGCCGCTTCAAATCCAGCATTTCGATTAAACCGCGCGGGCGCAGATCAAAATGTTCACGAATCAATTTGATGATCTCTGCATCCGGTAACTTACCTGTACCAAAGGTATTGATGGAGATAGAGGTCGGCTCCGCCACACCAATTGCATAACTCACTTGAATCTCACAGCGATCCGCCAGACCTGCTGCTACGATATTTTTCGCAACATAACGTCCTGCATAAGCCGCTGAGCGGTCTACCTTCGATGGATCTTTACCCGAGAAAGCGCCGCCGCCGTGGCGAGCCATACCACCGTAGGTATCCACAATAATCTTGCGTCCGGTCAGGCCGCAATCTCCCACCGGACCGCCAATGATGAATTGGCCGGTCGGGTTGATGTGATATTGAGTGTCCGCGTGCAGCCATTCTTCCGGCAGTACATTTTTGATGATTTCTTCACGCACAATTTCACGGATATCCGCCTGCTTTACGTCCGGTGCATGTTGGGTGGACAACACCACCGCATCCACAGCGACCGGCTTGCCATCTTCATAACGCAGGGTCACCTGGCTCTTAGCGTCGGGGCGCAACCAGGGCAGTACGTTCTGCTTACGCAGATAGGCCTGACGTTCAACCAGACGGTGCGCGTAATAAATCGGCGCGGGCATCAGTACCTCGGTTTCATTGGTGGCATAACCAAACATCAAACCCTGGTCTCCCGCACCCAGGTCCTTGCTGTCTGCTTCATCCACACCCATCGCGATATCAGAAGACTGTTTACCAATCGCGTTGAGTACTGCACAGGACGCACCATCGAAACCAACATCACTGGAGTTGTAACCAATATCGAGGATGACCTGACGGATCAGATCTTCCAGATCCACGTAAGTCGACGTGCGCACTTCGCCAGCGACAATGGCCATACCGGTTTTAACCAGCGTCTCAACTGCAACCCGCGCGTTTGGATCATCTTTAAGGATCGCATCCAGTACCGCGTCGGAAATTTGATCCGCCATCTTATCGGGATGGCCTTCAGAAACAGATTCGGAAGTGAAGACGGAATATTCGGACATGTTTGTTTCCTTTGAATAAGTATCTAAAAGTCCACAGAAAAATATGAAGTACTAAAAAATGGTTAACACTGAATCGGCCTGGAGTAAAAAAAGTCTTTCGAAGACTCAATCAGGCGAGGGAGTTTCCCCGCGCCTTGAAAAACTGTCGCAACTGGATCTGAAAGCCATTGCGCAATGCAAAATAAACACTCTGTCCTTCATCCATGCCTGCCGCCTGGGCCCAGCGCGTAAAATCCTGCGGCTCAAAACCCTGCCACAGATCGCCACAGGCATCGCGCGCCCATACCTGTTCATGGCGACAAAGATCGGTGATTAAGAGGGCTCCACCCGGCGTCAGCGCCTTGCTCAGATCCGCAAAAATATCCGCCGGTGAGGGCGTATGGTGCAGCACCATGTTCATGACAATACAATCCGCCAGCACGCGATGTTCCTGCAGGGAGCGGGTGTCGCCGTGGATGAATTCGATGTTGCGCAGATTTTTTTCAGCGGCAAACGTGCGCGCTTTTTCCAGCATGCTGTGGGCATTATCCAGGGCAACCACCTGCTTAAACCGTTGAGCCAGCACCGCCAGAAATTCCCCTTCGCCTGGCCCTACTTCAAGCACCAGATGCTTATCCGGCAGCGGCGTACTGTTCAGCAGCTGGATCATCTGCTCGGCATATACCGGATAGCTGGCGATCAGATCCTGTTGCGCCCGGAACTTGTGCGCGTTTTCGCTGAAAAACAGTTGCGCCACCTGACCGCGCTCCTGATGCAGCTGCTGCAACTGCTGCGCAACGGCTTCTGCGATGGGCTGCTGATCAATGGTACTGAACAGCTGCTGCTGCAGGGCGGCTAAGGGATGATCCGGCGTAAAAAAAGCGCGGCGATAAAAGATGGAATTGCCTTCCCGGCGGGAGGTCAACAAACCGGCGCTGGTGAGAACCTTCAGATGATGGCTCATGCCCGACTGCTTGATCGCGAAAATCCGGCACAGCTCCAGCACACCAAACGAGTCCTGGGCCAGGACCCGCAGAATATCGAGACGCAGAGGGTCGCCCGCCGCCTTGAGCAGGCTCGCGAGCTGGTCATGACGCCCTTCATGGTCGAGGGAGTCATCAGGAAAGGAAGCGGGGGGATTCTGGAGTTGATTCATGCCGGGCAGTCTAGCAGGAAGGCGAATCTATATCAAAAATTTTTGATATAGATAATGGTAAATCTGACTATTTGACGATAAAGTGCGCTTCCTACAGTTCGCGCCTTTACGGGCGGCGGAAGCTGAGAGAGAATGTCGCCCCATTTTGTCCGACGAAAGGTCTTCTCATTTACCTGGGCAGGCTGATCGGCTTAAAAAACTTGCCGGCGATTAACCCAACGGTCCGTCAGAGGCCGACTCTCAGATAACAGCAATCAACGACATACTCATCAAGGAGCATTCAGTCCCATGCCTTCTCGTAACCAACTTGCCAATGCAATCCGCGTCCTCAGTATGGATGCCGTACAACAAGCCAACTCCGGCCACCCCGGTGCACCTATGGGGATGGCAGATATCGCAGAAGTTCTGTGGAATGATTTCCTTAAGCACAACCCAAAAAATCCGGAATGGGTAGATCGCGACCGTTTTGTGCTGTCCAACGGCCACGGCTCTATGCTGATTTATTCTCTGCTGCACCTGTCCGGTTACGACCTTCCGATGGACGAGCTCAAGCGCTTCCGTCAACTTCACTCCAAGACTCCGGGGCACCCGGAGCGCGGTTACACCCCTGGTGTAGAAACCACCACCGGCCCGCTGGGCCAGGGTATTGCCAACGCGGTGGGTATGGCTCTGGCTGAAAAGGTGCTGGCTGCCCAGTTCAACCGCGACGGCCACGAGGTGGTAGACCACTACACCTACTGCTTCCTTGGCGACGGCTGCATGATGGAAGGTATCTCCCACGAAGCCTGTTCTCTGGCGGGCACACTGGGTCTGAATAAGCTGATCGCGTTCTACGACGACAACGGCATCTCCATCGATGGTCACGTTGAAGGCTGGTTCACCGATGATACGCCCAAGCGTTTTGAAGCCTATGGCTGGAATGTGATTCCGGCGGTGGATGGTCACGACGCCAACGCTATCAAAGCGGCTATCGAGAAAGCGCGCGCTGAAACCAGCAAACCGACCCTGATTGTGACCAAAACCATCATCGGTTACGGCTCTCCCAACAAGCAGGGCACCCACGAATCCCACGGCGCTCCACTGGGTGTTGATGAAGCGACCCTGGTGCGTGAGAAGCTGCAGTGGCCTCATGCTCACTTCGTTGTACCCGACGATATCTACGCTGCCTGGGATGCCAAGGCGAAAGGTGCGGCAGCAGAGCAGGCATGGGGTGAGAAATTTGCGGCTTATAAAGCTGCTCATCCGGAACTGGCTGCTGAGTTTGAGCGTCGTGTCATCAAGGGCGATCTGCCGGCAGAGTTTGCCCAGAAAGCTCAGGCGTTCATTGAAGAATGTCAGGCCAAAGGCGAGAAAATTGCCAGCCGTAAAGCGTCACAGAATGCTATCGCTGCCTACGGCGCTCTCTTACCGGAACTGCTCGGCGGCTCTGCTGACCTGGCCGGTTCCAACCTGACGCTGTGGAAAGGCTCCAAAGGTATTACCGCAGAAGATGCCAGCGGTAACTACATCTATTACGGCGTACGTGAATTCGGTATGAGCGCCATCATGAACGGTGTTTCTGCTCACGGCGGCTTCATTCCTTACGGCGCTACCTTCCTGATGTTCCAACAGTACGCTGCTAACGCGGTACGTATGGCGGCACTGATGAAGCTGCGCAACGTATTCGTATACACCCACGACTCCATTGGTCAGGGTGAAGACGGCCCGACTCACCAGCCGGTTGAAGTCCTGGCTACCCTGCGCATGACGCCGAACCTGGAAACCTGGCGTCCGGCAGATGCTGCTGAATCAGCTGTGGCCTGGAAAGCTGCCATCGAGCGTAAAGACGGTCCGGCGGCGCTGGTGTTCAGCCGTCAGAACCTCGAACCCATCTCGCGCACGCCTGAGCAGGTGGCTAACATCGCCCGCGGCGGTTACATCCTGCGTGATTGCGAAGGCGAACCGGAAGCCATCCTGATTGCCACCGGTTCCGAAGTTGCCGTGACCCTGCATGCAGCGGAAGCGCTGGCAGCGAAAGGCAAGAAAGTGCGTGTTGTGTCCATGCCGTCTACCAGTGTGTTTGATCAGCAGGATGCAGCTTATAAAGAATCTGTTCTGCCGCTGTCCGTCCTTGCGCGCGTTGCTGTGGAAACGGCACACGTGGATTACTGGTACAAATACGTGGGTCTGGATGGCCGCGTAGTGGGCATGACCAGCTTCGGTGAGTCTGCACCGGGTCCGGTATTGATGGAACATTTTGGTTTCACCGTGGACAACATCGTTGCTACGGTTGAAGAGTTGCTGTAAGTCAAAAGCCATCACCGGTGATGTGGAAATGTCATCGGTGATGGTCGCAGTACCAGGCCTCAATTCATGTGAGGCCTGGGCAATACATTCGTTGCCATCGTAAGTAAACGCATATCTTCGGTAGGGCTCAGCACGGGCCACCCATTTCAAAGTTCAATACCAGTATCTAGCAACTTTTGAGGATCACCATGACTGTTAAATTGATGAAAGACCAGGATCTCGCCGGCAAGCGCGTATTGATTCGTCAGGATCTGAACGTGCCGCTGGAAGACGGAAGAATTACCAGTGCGGTGCGTATCGACGCATCTATTCCGACCATCAAGGCAGCTCTGGAAAAAGGTGCAAAGGTGATGGTGATGTCACACCTCGGTCGTCCGGAAGAGGGTGTCTATGATGAGTCTGCATCCCTTGCTCCCGTGGCTGCATATCTCAGCAAGAAACTCGGTCGTGATGTGCCGCTGGTAAAAGACTGGGTTGACGGCTTTGAAATGACCGGTGATCTGGTGCTGCTCGAAAACGTTCGCTTCAACGTGGGCGAAGGCAAAAACAGCGATGAGCTGTCTAAAAAAATGGCTGCCCTGTGTGACGTGTTTGTGATGGATGCATTCGGTACAGCACACCGCGCTCAGGCGTCCACCCACGGCGTTGCCAAATATGCGCCGGTGGCCTGCGCTGGTCCTCTGCTGGCTGCTGAACTGGATGCGCTGGCGAAGGTACTGGATAATCCCGCACGCCCGCTGGTGGCCATTGTGGGCGGTTCCAAGGTGTCTACCAAGTTGAGCGTACTGGATGCCTTGTCCAAGATCGCTGATGTTCTGGTTGTGGGTGGTGGTATCTCTAACACCTTTGTGGCCTCTGCCGGCAATGAAGTCGGTAACTCGCTTTACGAAAAAGATCTGATTCCTGAGGCGCAACGTCTGCGTGCTGCCACTGAGGTTGTGTTTGCTACTGACGTGCGGGTGACTAAAGAAGGTTTTAAAGAGTGGCATCACGGTTCGGTGGCTGAGGTGAAAAAAGCCAACGAAATTCAAGCCGACGAAGAGATTATCGACTACGGCCCTGAAACCGCAGCGCGCGTGGCGGACATCATCAAGAATGCCAAGACCGTCCTCTGGAACGGCCCCTGTGGTGTCTTTGAATTCGATGCCTTCTCTAAAGGTACTGAGGTGATCTCCCGTGCAATCGCCGAAAGCGATGCTTTCTCGGTAGCCGGTGGCGGTGACACCCTGGCAGCCATCGATAAATGGAGTCTGGCGGACAAGATTTCCTACGTATCAACTGGCGGCGGCGCGTTCCTGGAGTTCGTAGAAGGTAAAAAATTACCGGCCGTAGCGATTCTTGAAGAGCGCGCGAAAGGCTGATTTTTTTGCAGCGAAATTTGATGTCTGATTTTTTGCGGTGAAGTTTAATGTCGGATTACGACACGCATTCGCGTGTCTAATCCGACCTACACTACCGCACGACCTCATAACAGTTCCTCGCCCCCTCGGGTCTTGTAACGGTTCCCCTGCATTACCACACCCCGCTTCATAACTGCCCCCGCATTTCGATCCGCGGCCTCGTAGGTCGGATTAGCCGCAGGCGTAATCCGACACCCACGCATCAAAAACCCATGAACTTTTTTCCCGACCACCCGCACCGCCCAAACACCCACCCTTGAGACCCGTAAAAATTTTTCTCCGGCTGCCGAAATCCCACCCATCATTTTCCCTCCATTTCAGATTTAAAAACTGGAAAGCCATATAACCATACCCCTCATCGTCGTAATTCTTTACAGACTCAGACGACGGATTCGTGACTGGTTCGACGTCAGGTTCACGGTATAGATGAGAATATCGGTGCCGTAGAAAACAAACGCATAATGATTCAGTAATGGGTCTCAAGGTTGGTATGAACAGTCAGGGCAAGATTTTCTTCGGCATTGGATTAATCCTATTTATCCTCGCAGGCTGTGGCGGCAGTGGTGGACCTTCCGCGTCGCCGCCACCGGTGACACCGCCGGCGGACCATCCGGTAGTGACTTTCTCAGCGCCTTTACCCAGCGCCAGCGTTGCATCCTCTATGGCTGTAAACGTCAAAGCACGGGTCACGCTGGCAAACAGGGCGACGGCGACGGAAGTTGCCTTGTATCGCAATGATGTGCTGGTGGCTCTCGATGACGAAGCGCCTTATGAGTGGGTGCTGGAAGCACTACCGCCCGGGTTGCACACATTGAAGGTCACCGTGAAGGATTCCAACGGAAAATCCGGTGAAGCTGTGCGGCAGCTGAGCGTGGTAGATACCGCAACCCTCAATGCTGCAGTGGTGTGGGCCGTCAATGCGGGCGGTCCGGCATTTGTGGGCGTCGATGGTATTGCTTACGCAGCGGACGAAGGTTTTACTGATGGCACGACCCGCCAGATTTCTGCCGACATCAAAGCCACACACAATCCGACGCTCTATAAAAGTGAGCGGCACGGCGAATATTTTTCTTACGCACGAGAAGTGCCGGACGGCATTTATAACCTGACCCTGCGCTTCGCAGAAAATGTGTTTAACAACGCAGCGGAGCGCCTCTTTTCGATTGAGGTGGAAGGCGAAGAGCGTCTCAGCGAGCTCGATGTGCGCAACATCAGTGGCGCCACTAACACTGCCTACGATGTGACTATCCCCAACATTGTGGTAGCCGATGGGGAGATCAATATTGTGTTTACCGGCGTGGTTGGCGAAGCCATCCTGAGCGCACTGGTTGTCAGCCAGCCCCATGAGGAAAGCGCGTGGGAACTCTTCTGGTCGGATGAATTTGATTACACCGGCGCACCGGATCCCACGAAATGGAATTACGAAATTCAAGCTCCCGGCTGGGTGAATAATGAATTGCAGCGCTACACTGACCGGCTGGAAAATCTGCGCGTGGAAGAGGGTGTGCTGATCATCGAAGGTCGCCGGGATAATTATCAGGGAAGTGAATATACCTCAGGCCGTATCCACTCCCAGAATAAAGGTGACCTGTTGTACGGCCGCGTTGAAGTGCGTGCGAAACTGCCGGCGGGACGCGGGACCTGGCCGGCGATCTGGATGATGCCCACGGATTACACCGGTTATGGTTCAGGCTGGCCCGACAGCGGCGAGATCGACATCATGGAGCATGTGGGCTATGACCCCGGCCTGGTTCATGCGACCACACATAACAAGGCTTACTACTGGGTGAACGGAATGCAGCGCAAAGGCGCGGTCGTCATGCCGGATGTGACTGAAGCCTTTCATGTGTACGCGGTGGAATGGGATGAACAGCGCATGGATTTTTATATTGATAACGTCCACTACTTTACGTACGTGAACGACCATCGCGGCTGGGAATCCTGGCCATTTGATAAATCCTTTTATGTCATCCTCAATCTCGCCATCGGTGGCAACTGGGGCGGCGCAGCAGGCGTCGACCCGGATATCTGGCCTCGTCGCATGGAGGTGGATTATGTGCGGATGTTTAAACGGTGACGGTTATCCAGCCATATTCACAATACTCACGTTTTTACCCACGCGAGGATTTCTTTGCTGTAGATCGACATCAGCAGTCCCGCAATACATATTCCCACCCCGGCCAGCTCAAGCGCGTTGGTTTCCTTGGCTTTCAGGATAAACACCTGAATCAGGATGCCTATGATTAGCGCGCAGACATGCGCATAAATGACCATCGCCGGATAGCTGAAGAATTTGTCGCCTCTACCGTAATAGATGGAAAAGCCTACCGAGGAAATAAAGATCAGCGGCAAGGTCATGCCGGCAATTTTTAATGCATCTACCAGTGAAACCAGACCGTCGCGATGTTGCTCCTGAATGCCCAGAAGATTAGGCGCTTGAACACAAAGCGTAGCGAGAGCGAGCCACAGAAAGCAGGCGAGCATAGGGATCTCCTTAAACACGATTCGATGTAATGTTTAGAGAGATTAATCAACATTAGTTTCGAGGGACTGGCGCGGCTTATCGACAAGAGACGGCGTTTGGTGCGATGGTTACCAACCGCTGAAAAAAACTGGGCTGTATTCATTACCGGGTTGCTGCAACAATAGCATCCCATTTCTTTCGTGAGGCAGGTGATAAACGTGGCTGATGTACCCCTTTACGGTTTTTCTGATAACTCCTTCCAAGCGGCCGGGGGTGTTGAAGGCATCCGTAAACTGGTGGACGACTTTTATCATGAAATGGACACGCTGCCGGAAGCGGCGATAATCCGTGGTATGCACCGACAGGACCTCACCGAGTCGCGGGAAAAACTCACATTTTTTCTGTGCGGCTGGATGGGTGGTCCAAAGCTGTATCATGAAAAATACGGCAGCATTAATATCCCGCGCAGTCATATGCATTTGCCTATCGGAGAGGCGGAGCGTGACGCTTGGTTGTTATGCATGGAACGGGCAATCGCCCGACAGGATTATCGGCCGGAATTTGCAAGCTATCTGCTGACTCAGCTACGGGTACCTGCTGAACGGATCTTCGCGACCAGCAGAAAGCCAGAATAACCCTGACTCTCTCAATGGCGCTCTGCAGGAAGGTTTGCCGCTCCGCTATCTGCTGAGACATTCAGAGCTCTCAGCCCTGGCTGAGCTCCACCTGTGTCGGACAGCGAACTTCATTTATTGCCACAATCGGTTAAGCTGACGGCTTTGATTTGTTCATCCGCCGTCTGGTTGGGTTACGCTCAACTGGTCGGCGCCGACCTGAAGAGAAGCCTGTTATGACTGATCAATCCTACATTCCTCCCCGCGTCTGGACATGGAAAACCGAATCCGGCGGAGCCTTTTCCAAGATCAATCGTCCGATAGCCGGGCCCACCCATGAAAAGGAGCTGCCGGTCGGCAAACATCCACTGCAGCTGTATTCGCTGGCAACACCGAATGGGATGAAAGCCACCATCATGCTGGAGGAGCTGCTGGCCCTTGGGCACAAAGGTGCAGAATATGATGCCCACTTGATTCAGATCTCCGAGGGAGATCAGTTCAGCAGCGGATTTGTGAAGGTGAATCCCAACTCAAAAATTCCCGCCATGGTGGATCAGAGTGTGACGCCACACCTGCGGATATTTGAATCCGGTTCGATTCTGCTTTACCTCGCGGAAAAATTTCAGGCATTCATTCCACAAGCAATAGCGCCGCGGACAGAGTGCTTGTCATGGCTGTTCTGGCAGGTGGGTTGCGGGCCGTTGCTCGGCGGTGGCTTCGGTCATTTTTATTCTTACGCACCGGAAAAAATTGAATACGCCATCAACCGTTACACGATGGAGGTCAAGCGTCAGCTGGATGTGCTTGATCGCCAGCTGGCACAGACACGTTACATTGCTGGTGATGAATACACCATTGCCGATATGGCCATCTGGCCGTGGTACGGTGAACTGGTCAACAACAAGTTATACGATGCAGCAGAATTTCTGGAAGCGCATACCTATCAACATGTACTGCGGTGGGCGGATGAGATTGCGCAGCGCCCCGCGGTGCTGCGGGGACGGATGGTCAATCGCACCTGGGGTGAACCACACGAGCACCTCCACGAGCGTCACGATGCAGCGGATTTTGAAACCAGAACGCAGGACAAACTGCAGTAGGTTGGCATTGGCCGCTCATGAAAAAATCGCAGCGCCCGTCAGAACGGGCGCAGTGCGGACCTGCCGTAAGCGATGAAGGCACACACCCCTGCCACTACCAGCCAATAAATAATTGAGCTGAAATCATTATCGCTGTAAGAAAGATGAATCCCGCAAAACAGCAGCATCTCCAGTGCGATACCGATCGCCGCCAAGGGCACCAGCAGTGCCAGCGGTTTATAAAAGGCGGGCAATATGAGGCAAAGACAGAGCAATATTTCAACACCACCCAAAGTTAACCAGAGACCGGAGGGTAATACTTTCAGTGATGGCATGGTCTGTTCAGCAGAGTGAGAAAATTTCCAGATTGCGCCCATGAGCGTGTGCAGAGCGAGCAGGATCTGCAGAATCCATAACAGAATATTCATAAAAAAACTCCTTAATTATTGTGGAAGGGTTGAAAATCAAAAGCGTCGAGAATTCTTCGATTCATCACGTCAATGGCCGGTACTGACGCAACAGTAGTGGTAAATGGGAGAGAAAACTGTAAATTATTTTACGGAGCGAGGGAGGGCTGACGGCTGAGAGGGGAAATTAGCGAAGAGCAACCCTGAACTACTGGGCAGTAAACAAGTATTGAGAGAATGAAATGAAGAAGGGGAGCTTACTGAAACCAGTAAAGCTCCCCTTCCTGTTGTAGATCTCATCAGAGAACTGAGGTGATCCACCAACCTCCCTGTTGGTGTGAGTCCTGCTGTTACAGACCTGAGATGGTCGAATTGGAGAAGCGACGATAAACCGCACCATTAGGGCTTTGATCTGCACGCAGCTTCAGGCCGATGGTTTGATAAAGCTCGGATTGAGTCTTACCGCCGATATCAACTACGCGGCCACCAGTAATGCCTGCACCTGCTACCAGCATGGGTACGTTGCTGTTGCCGTGAGAGTCAGCGTCACCCATATCAGAAACCTGAGTGACGATGGTTGAGCCCATGACACCGCGGTCAACCAGTTTATCAAACAGGTATTTGGTCAATCCCTGCATGTAAGCGATATCTTCGGTGTAAGCCAAAGGCATGTTGCCCTGGTTGTGGTGCGACTGATGCGACTCACGGCCCAGCACGTCCAGGAAGTGGGTGTGTGCGTCTGTACCGAAAGCAATGGACACAGAAGCGGTCAAGTTGCAGCTTAAGGCCAGAGCAACGATGTCCGCATGTAGTTTGGCGGTCGCATCAAAACCCGTGACTGAGGTATTACCCGGCTGCGGACATGATCCGCCGGGATTTTCGCCACTGGTGTCGATAGCATCTTCAATCTCGCGGATCGCTGTGAAGTGGCTGTCCAGCTTTTCCTTCTCGTGTTGACCCAGTTTATTACGCAGGCTATTAACCGCAGCGTAGTGGAGATCCACGACCGATTTGCGGGGGGCAGTTCCGCCGCCGCCACCACCGCCGCCACTGCCCCCTGCAAAGAGCACATCCAGAGCGGCCTGTGGGCTGGTGATGGTTGGGCGCCCGTTGTAGCCCTCACGGCTCAAGGCGGATTCCGCAGTGGTACCAACGTTCAGATACTTCACGGGGTAGTTGGCGCTGATGGTTCGACCCAGGTTAACGTCGAAGCTGTCGTCGGACCAGCTACCGTTGTTAAAGCGGTGGAACATGACACCGTGACCTGCACCGCTGAGTGAGGCATTGCGTAGCAGCGCAATGCGGCTGTAGTGAGACTGCAGTGGGGCGGACTGAGCTGGCAGGGTGCTACCGCTCGGGAACCACTTATCCGGGTGACAACCACCGCCATTAAATACCAGACAATGTTTGGTGGGTCCGCTTTGTGCTTCTGCAGTACGCGCGAGCATAACGCCTGCCAGTACGCTCGAAGCCCTGATCAACCCCGCCGATATACCGGCATGCGAGACTACCCTGAGGAAATCTCTGCGTTCTTTGTCGAAGCAATTTTTATATCGCATGTTATTTACTCCAATTCGTTAACAAGGTGATGTCGTTGAAGGGGTGCGCATTAGCGCACCCACTCCTGCCGGTACATCACAGAATCCAATGCTGGAAGTTGTTCGAGCATGGCGCGCGGACCATTGTTGGTCAGTACATTCGTCAGGTTATTGATGTCGCAACGGTAAGCGTTTTCTTCCGCTTTGCTGATGCGTGCATAACCGACATCCCTTGTTGAATCGATCAGGAAGATTGAATGAACACCCGAGCTGTAACTCATGAACTGAGTCGCCAGACAGCTTTGTGCAAGGCCGGAAACCAGCGGATCTTCAACGATAGTGCGCGCGAGCTCTTTACCGCCGTCAAACGTAATGGCAGGTGAATGAATCACGCGATCCGGGTCGTTGAGGAACTGCAACTGCGGGTAGGGCGAGAAGAAGGTGCCCACGGCATCAATAGCATTGCCTTTCAGGTCCACGGCACGAACCCGCCCGAGCGCATCGTAGTTCTCCAGGGCGCCGCCCAGGGGGTTGATGATTTCGCCGTGACAGTTGGAGCAGGTAGTGCCTGATGTAATACGGTCGAAGATCATCCGTTGCGTGGTGTGCGGGTTCTCAAAGAACTCTCTGTCGCGGGCTGCCAGAGCTTCCCGGTCGAGGCTTACACCTGATGGTGGCTCAGGAATATCCTGACACATCATCCGACGGCGCAGGGCTACCGCACGAGTTACCAGGTTGGCATCTGCATCGGTTGCGTAGCGTGACAGGAAGGCACCGGAAATCAGGATACCGCCGCGCTCACTGGTACTGGCTCTAACGAAACCGTCAGAATCGGCACCGCTACCGGAGTACGACATACCGTAAAGGTTTGCCAGACGCTGGTTAACGTGGGTGTAGCTCGGATTGTAGATGGAAGCGAACGTTGAGTTGCTATCGAGCATGGCGTGAGCGAAGTTCTTGCCCAGCTCCAGCTTCATGTCGTTAGCCAGTACCCCGAAATCTGCTACCCCGACTTTGGTTTTCCGTTCCAGCTGATCGATGCCCAGCCAGCGGCTGACGAAGTCAGTTAACAGAACACGAGTGTCAGGGGTATTTAACAGAGTTGAAGCATGTTGACGTACGCCAGCTGCTGTATCCAGTTCACCACGGCCTGCTGCGGCCATCAATGAGCTGCTGGGTGTGGTTCCGGTGAAGGTATAAGCGAGGTAAGTCGCCATCTCGTAACCGGTGAGCTTGAAGGCGCCGCCGCTGGCTTCACCCAACTCTGAGCGATACAGGAATTGCGGTGAAGACAGCATGGCTGCCAGCGCGATTTCCATACCTTCTGCAGGTGTGCGGCCATCGGCAGTACCCTGGGCCACAGCCAGATATGCGGTACGCTCATCGTTGGTCAACGGACGACGGAAGATCCGTGGTGCAAGTGAATCAACCAGGGTTGTTGCACAGCTGTTGCTGGGGGTACAGGACAACACGTTGCTCCAGCGACTGGCCACATCTTCTGCAATACGCTCAGCGGTAGAGACATAGCTGGTGTAGCGCGTCTTATCAACGACGAGGGTGGTGTTGCTGTTGAACGCACCCGCGATAAAGTCGTCGGGCAGGCGAGAGATAACATCCTGGGTGTAACCAACCAGATCACGTACCGAACGCTGGTATTCCTGTTTGGTCAGCAAACGCAGTGTACGTTGACCATAGGATGGGCCGGTGTTCGGGCAGCTGAAGGTGGAAACCGGGTTATCCGGGATACCATCCGACGGCTTACGCCAGGTAAGGATGTAAGCTTCGAGGTCAGCTGCGCACTGGCCAGTACAGCTTTCTGGGCTGCCTTGTGGCATCCACATCTCGATGAACTCGCGCAGAGTGCGGTCCTGGTTATCCTGGCTGTGACGGTATACAGAGCGGTTCGGATTCAAGGGTGCCATTACGTGAGCACCGGAGGCAGTTCTTTCACCGTCCACACCGTGACAGGCGATACAGCTCTGTGAAACCCACAGGCTTTCACCGCGTGTCGCATCACCACCTGTGCCGTTGCCGGTGCTGCTGGAATTACCCGTGCTGCTGGAGTTACCCGTGCTACTGGAGTTGCCGGTACTGCTGGAGTTGCCGGTACTACTGGAGTTTCCAGTGCTGGAGCTTGAGCCGTTGGGGCTGGTGTAAACCAGGCTGACGGGTGCACTGGCTGCTGAAGGTACGCTGTCACGATAGCTGATGACTTTATAGTCATAGCTGCCATAGGAAGACAGCAGGTTCTCTTCAAACATGGAAGAGTTGGCCGGCAGGCTGCCCTGGGTGGTCCAACGGCCATCTTCACCGCGACGGCGGATCAGGAAGCCAGTCTCATTGCTGCTCACATCGGACCAGATCAATGACGCATCACCCGTACTCTGGATAATATCGCCCATCAGGCCGACCGGTGCTTCAGGTGCACTGGGCAGAGTAATGGCAGCGATATTAGTCGGGTTATCGCGAGTCAGGAACATCTTGAAGTAAACCGGCGTTTTTTCACCGATGGAGGTCAGGCTGGCGACGGCGCGCAAGGCTTCTACACCGGCATTCAGTTCGAAATCAACACTGTTTACAACAATCGGACGACGTGGTGACACACTGATGCTGGTGTTGCTGTGTTTCACGATCGTGGCGTCGAAGGTAATAGGCTTGCTCACCCCGTGCAGAATCAGGTCACCCTCGAGACTTTGCACAGCAATGCTGCCAACAGCCATTGATTCCAAGGTGGTGAGATTCAACTGCGTGGTGAAGTGCAGGCTGGGCAGATAGCTGGTTTCAAACAGCAGGTTCTGCATCCGCGTATTGCGCGTCTCAATTCCAGTGGAAACGCTCGCCAGCGGAATAGTCAGCGTCGCACTGCCACCAGCGGCTACGGTACCTTGCATCTGTGTGAAGGTATGAGCCTCTGCAGTATCGGTATTTTTTACCGTGACGAAGTGGAAGGTAGAGCGGGTGGTATCCAACAACCAACGGGCAGCGCCTGATGAGGGAATGCTGCTGTTGCTGTTATTGTTTGTGCTGCTGGATGCGCTGCTTGCGGTACTGCTCGATACGTTAGCGCCGGCGCAGCTGGCACCGTTCAACGTAAAGTTTACCGGAGCCTGAGAGGCCGCACCGTTGATGTTAAAACCAAAACTTACTGAGCCGTTGCTCGGGAGGGCAGCATTATAGCCAGCATCGGTAACACACACGGAACTGCCGCTGGTAGTTACCTGGCCATTCCACAGATTAGCGATGGTCTCACCGCCGGAGAAGGTCCAGCAGAGTTCCCAGCCGTCAATGGCCGGACCGTTGTTGGTGACAGAAAGATCTATCTGCGCACCGCTTCCCCAGCTGTTCGCGACGGTATAAGACGTTGAACAGGCGCCCTGTGCGATGGCGTTGCCAGAAGCAGCCAGGCCGAGGGCCAGACCGAGCGGGGAGAGCATCGAGAGTTTAAGTAATTTTTTCATGATATATCTCTTTAGCCTCCAATTAGCGCGCGTCGAACACAAGCGCGAAGTCCACAGGCACCGCCGCACTGATTGAGGTCAGGCTGGCAAGTGAGCGCAGGGTTTCTACACCCGCGGTCATCTCAAACGTATTGGCCCGTGTCAGGACCGGAGCTGTGCTCTGTACCAATACGCGCGAAGCGGAAAGCCGCTGCACAGAAACGTTAGTGGTGACGTTTGTGGTAACTCCATGCAGGTCGACTGCGGCTGTGACGCTGGTCTGCGTGGTTTGGCCTGCAGCGAGAGAGCTCAGCAGTGTCGACGGTACATTCACTGTGATGGTGGCAGTGGGGTAGGTAGCGGTTTCAAACAGGTGATCACGCATGCGTTGATCACGGGTTGCAAAACCGGTGCTGACACTCGCGAGATCAATCGTCACGGTCGCCACACCATCGGTGCTGATGGAGCCGCTCAGGGTTCCGAAGTTGTGAACCTCAACGTTATGCGTATTTTTAGTGGTCACAAAGTTCAGATAAGAGGCTGTGCTGTCCAGGTCCCAGGCCGCATTTGCGTTAACTGAGGAGTTCGAAGCGCTTGAAGCAACAGAAGAAACACTGGAAGAGCTGGCAGGCACGGACGAAGCCGATGAAGAGGTGCTGCTGCCACAGACGCTGCCGGTAACAGTCGGCACTTCTGCTTCTGAACCGCCTTTGGTGCCTTGGAAACCAATCTCTACTGTCTGGTTAGGTTGAATGGCTGCGTTCCAGTTCAGACTGGACGCGGAATATGGATTGGTGCCACTGTATTCGGCGTTCCAGCTGTTGGTTATGCGGTCGCCGCCGCTGTATTGCCAGCTCACATTCCAGCCATTGATCGGAGATGTCCCGGTATTGGTAATCCTGATCGCTGCTGTAAAGCCATTGTTCCACTGATTGGTCACAACATACTGACAACCAGCATAAACCTGGGCCGAAAAAGCAACGCTGGCCAGGGAAAGTCCCAACAGGTACAAAGACCGGGCCAGCCTGCCCCTTCGGCGCGGGGTAGTCGCAGAGGCTGTAATTCTACTCATAGTGTCTTCCTCTTAAGTGAATGCCGAGCAAGCTCGGCAAGGTCCGTCAACAGTCTGCGGTAGTTATTGCCTTTATTTGCCGCAGGGTTGTCGAAGGGTAAAAAGACTCGAAACTGCATCATTCGAGCGGTTAAAAAAATCGTCGGATCATGTGTCAGAAATACTGTTTGCAAGAGAGATGGATTCAGCCAGTGTTGGCTGCGCATCGTCCTGTTGATCATTCGCCTTTCTGTCGGCGCAGAGCGAACGAATAATGAAACAGCCCAGCACACAGGCTGTGCAAAGCAAACCGAGATTTACATACATGACCAGGCGGGATTCTTCAGCAGGATTCCACGGGTGAGCTATGCCGAGGTAACAGGCAAACAGCCACGCAAAAGCAGAGATGGAGCCACACAGCACCACGAGCAGTTTTTCCACATTATCCAACCCGAAGATGCTCCGGCTTGAAAAGATGGACGAACCGAAGATGCAGGCTGTGCCGATCAAGCCGAGATAGATGAACATGATGAAGCTGTAAGCGAGGGTATAATTCCAGCCCCGGGCGATGCCGAGGTAACAGGCAAAAAGCCAGGAAACGGTAGAGATACAACCGGTCAGAATGACGAGAGTTTTTTCAAGTTTGCTCAGTCCCAGCACGCCGCGACTGGATGCCACGCGGGGGAAACTGAAGTGATGCAACACGATGCCGTTTATCGTAAGTACAGCCACCACCGTAAACTTCGCCCAGAGTTTCTGGTTCAACAGATACTCCTGCGGGTTGTCCAGGTAGCCGATCAATACCAGCGTCAATCCCGACGCCCATAACACACCGAGCGCAACAGAAATAATTCCTGCTGCGCGCTTCAATTCCTTGATGCTGTACAACGACATGGGTTTGCCGCCGGTCTTGGCGAGCACCAGGTCCTGCATTAACAGAATGCCCACAGCTACGCAGGCAGCGATGAGGTGAACGTAAACAATTAAGGTTTTCATTGGCCAGTCCGATTTTTTCGTTGTTATGTGAACCAATCATCGCCACTGATGTGAAAATGATTGCGCTAACATTTTTATCTAACGCTCATCTGCTTAATGAAGAAAAACGATGGTAACTAAGCAAGTGACGCGTTTTTCGGGCAATAAAAAACTATTGCGCTTAAAAACAGCACAAAAAGAATGTAAAGGCCGGTGAAGTTATAAAACGTCAAGAAAGTCGTCGCTTTATTCGATACAGCTTGCGATGAACGCTCCGACTATCACGGCACGGTAAAACTTTTTTAGTTATCTTTGTTGCTAGTAATTATGTTTTTACCAATACCACGACCCTTTAGGGGACAGGTCTGGTTGAATAAATTGGTAGCGATACCATGCCGGAGATTTTACAAAAATTTATACAGTAGTCCACACGTGTAAGGGCGTTTTTAATAGAAATGACTCAAGAAACACACATTTTGGCGCCAGAATATATATTCCCCAGCGCTGCAAAAATTTTTTCACTAGGTGAATCAGAAAAATGTGGCGCAAAAAATAAAAATATAAATTTCGAATTGAAATTGATTTAAAGATTTTTAATTTAGAAAGTGAATTTAAAAGGGGTTTTATCATTTTTTACCTATGATTTTTTCACAGGTTCAAAATACGGCAGGATAATTTGTTCTTTGTGTATGAACAAAAAAACCATGCGGAAATTCCCGCATGGTTTTTTTATTCAACTTTTAATGCATTGGTGCTGCCCCGCTGAATTCGACTTCGTATTGCAGTCCGATCGAATCCGGACTGGTTGCCGTACTTTCAAAGGCGTTGTAGAGGTAGAGCGTGTCAGGCGTATTGGCAACAACAAGGCTGGCTTCTTCATTATTTGAGACTGTCGTTGTGCCCTGACCGTTAACCAGATCAACGTAGCGCACACTGCCGGATTGCGTGTTGCGGATACTCAGCGTAGCGGTGAAGTTGCTGTCGCTCAACCCATTGCCCAGATTGGTGACCCCTACGCTGACCGTTCCGCTGGTTACATTCAGCGGGATAATGTTGGCTCCACCATATAAAGGCGCACGGTCAGCCTTTACACGATAACGTCCACTGCCCAGTGCGGTTAAGTTCGCATAAGCGCGGGACCGGAAGCTACTGTTGTTGCGTGTGTTGAGATAACGTGTCTGAGCTTTAGGGTGATTGATATCGAGGTAAGCCATACGCGCCCAGTAACGTCCGATGACCCGTTGCGCTGACACAGGGGCAGTCAAACGGGCCAGAACATGCAGCGGCGTTTCATTATTCCGCAGATGATTGCGCAGCAAATCCGGCACGGCCATGCGCCCCAGACCGGGGAACTGGTCAGGGTTTTTAGTCAGGTAAGTCAGGAACGGCCAAGCCTGATAGTAATTGCGAGTGCTGACAATTTGCAGATGCGATAGGGCGATGTTCGCTTCCAGATCGATGATGGTATCCCGCTCCCGTTGAAGCCCTTTACGGACGCGTACTCCCTCACATAATGCATCGGTGTTGTAGGTGTCGGCCACCCAGTTCGCTACAGTTTCCCACCAGGCTCCAGTGCGGCCCTGATCGACCCAGGTGTAATCTGCGTAAGTCAGGCTGTGACCGAACTCGTGTACCGCCGTTTCAGGGCGATTGATGGCGTTGTCGCGGAACTCGATAAAGCTCAACCGGTACTGTGGGTCTGCCCCCATGGCACCACCGGCATTGAGTGTAGTGGTCGAGTAGAGATTCATCTTGTAATACGGACCGTTGTTGCTGTTCGCGGACAGGCTGGTAGAACGGAAACCCCACTCGTTGACAAAACATTCATAGGCCGCTTCCAGGTGAGACAAACCGAATGCAATCTGGCTGGCAGGCACGTTTGCCAGATTACCTTCGCCGCCGTTAAGCCCGTTGCCGCCGTAGTAAGCACGGAAGCGATCGCTGTCCATATATAAGGCATTCGATGTGTTCACATTAAAACGGGAGAACTCCGTCGTAATAGCACGATAGGGAACCGGTCCGCCGGTATTGCCGGAGCCGCTTGAACTGCTGCTGGAACTGACGTTGCCAGTGGGTACCCCGTACACCCGCCATTCAAGAATGCCAGTAGACTGCCGGGTGTTCAGCATCGATACGCGCAGGCGATTGGTTTCGATATTGTCAAACTCGAGATCATTGAATGCATCTTCCTGCAGCGGAACATCGCCTGCATAAATCCAGCTGTTGCCATCCCAATACTCAATATAAGCAGTCGTCGGCACCAGAACGCCGCCATCGTCGTCAAACCAGTAAATCCGGGTGCGATCGAGTCGGTGTTGCTGTGGCCACTCATATTGCACCCACTGAATTGAATTGGGATTGTTCCAGTTGCCGTAAGCGCCGGCAGATTTATCGTTGGAGTGCGCGGGATTGCTGTTGTCATTCACCGCACTTAAAGTTTCCCATGGCGATACATAAGATGTAGTAGCAATTGCCGTCAGTGCAATATTGTTGGCCGCCGCCGCGAGGGAACTGTTGGCAGATGAGGAAACCGCCTGACTGCTGGAGACTGGAGCGACACTGCTGGATGAAGCGGCGGAGCTGACGTGGCTGCCATCGCAGGCCGTACCTGTGATCGTCGGGGTCTCCACCAGTCCACTATTGGTGACACCCTGGAGGCCAAACTCCACCGATTGACCCGGGGCAATGATGCGGTTCCAACTGAGATTGCTTGCGCTATAACGCCCGGTCAATTGCGCATTCCATGCATTAGTGACGACATTATTCTGATAGGACCAGCTCACCTGCCAGCCATCAATGGCTGAAGGCGTCGTGTTGGTAATACGAACTGTAGCGGTAAAACCGCTCCCCCAGTTATCCGCAATCTGATAACTGCATGCGGCAAGTGTGTTCGGCGTAAACCAGAAAGCTCCGGCAGCCATACCAATCAGGCAGAGCGCACGCTGCCGTTTAAACGCAAAAGGATTCATAGAAAGTCCTCCACCACATTAAAGCCGTGGTTAGAAAAGTAAGGTTGATTAAAACTGCTTATTATTTTTAAAAGTAATGCGGCCAGAGCCGAGGAGGAGCGCAGCGCACCATAGCAACTCCGTCCCGTTGAACCGTGGCGGAGTCCGCAGAATCTACTACTTGCGCATGAATCCTTGTGGGAATGTGATGATGAGCAAAATTCGGGATGGAGCGTTGGATGAATGGAAATGAGCTGGCTATGAATGTACTGCTTTTTAAACCGGGTAGGGTTAGTCTTGCTCGACTATGATGGTGTTCACTTTGATTTCTTCTGATGGCTTAGTGTTACCTCTTGCATCCGTTGATAGTATGACACCATTTCTAAGCTCGACCTTTCCATCCACCATTATATAACCTAATCCATCAATATTTATTCTGGACATGTCTTCTCTGAAATTATACCCCGCTATTTGAAGAGAAAAATTATTAAAGAAATCAGCGAGGGTTATATTTTCAT
>CALFXJ010000049.1 GCA_937958105.1 uncultured Cellvibrio sp. | reverse complement strand
TGCTTCTGCTTCTGCTTCTGCTTCTGCTTCTGCTTCTGCTTCTGCTTCTGCTTCTACATCCGCCTCTACTTCGAATGGATCAACGGCAAGTGCGCGCGCAGGATTGATCAGGTTATCGAGGGCTTCATTGATGGCCTCGGGAATATCACCGAGATTCTGACCGGCAGCTACAGCGTCAACCATATCGAGCAGTGACAGATGCGCCGCATTGAGTGTTGCGCAGATATCGTCACTGCACATCAATTGTCTGCTGGTGATGCGCTGGTAAATCGCCTGCAGTTTTTCCCCGAGGGTTGCCATAGGCGGCAGATAAGCGTGTGCTGCACCGTGGGTAAGATTGCGTAGCTCCGCAATTAGCGGATTCAGCTGTTGCAGGTCATCCGGCGTCTGCCGCCAGTGCTCAATGATCTGATCGGCGTTGAGGAGGAGATTCATCTCCTCAGCCATGAAGATAGCCAGCAGTTCCGGATCAATCGGCCGCTTACCGTTAGCATCTGCTTCCTGCTGTCGCGCCAGCGGCGCAACATGAATTTCACGCAGCTCGTGTACGCGGGCGATGAACTGCTGCAGCCGCGGAATTTCTATCGGCTCATTGCGCTGGATATTATCCAGCGCAATATGGGTGTAACTGACGGCATCACGGAGTAACTGCAGAATGTCATCATTGATGTTGACCTGATAGCTGCGCAGCTCCTTCACAAATTTTTCCAGCGGCGTTGCCAGTTCTGCGACGGGTACAATTTCCGCCATGTGCGCACTGCCTTTAAGGGTATGCAGCGCACGTTGCATATGTTCGCTGGGCGGTTCGTAGAGCGGGGCCTGCTCCTCCATACGCCGGATATAATTCTGCACAACTTCCAGGTGAGTCAGGGCCTCGGTGCCGAAGATATCCCAGAGCTGGATGTCCGGATCGTCAGTCTCGCTGCTGTCTTCCTGAATGAAGTAGTTATCCAGCGTGCTGGTGCCGGGAACGGACAGCTCCGCGTAGTCGATGATTTCTTCATCTGTATCGGGTTCAGCGCTGTCTTCATCTGTTGTTGCATCGATGAAGCTGGCGTAGGTGATCTCTTCCGTCTCCGGCAGCGCAACCTGTTCTGGTTCCAGCTCGGCCAGAACCTGCAGTTCATCGTCAAGGTGCTGTTCGGGCAACTCAGATTCTATAGCTGGTGTCGCTTCCGCAGCGGGTGAGGATTCCATGAGTTCCGGCGGCGTCACACCTTTGGATAAGGCCTCGGCCTGCGCCTGATAAGCTGCAGTCAACTCCGGTTCCGGGTTTGGCTGGTGCAGGCTGAACGCATTGATCATTCCCGGCAGCAGCAAGCGAACTTTCTCAATGATGGCGACATGCGCCTGAGATGGCACAATGGTGCCGTCAATAATGCGGTTGAGCATGTTTTCGATGGACCAGGCAAGTTCGCCTATGTCATTTGCACCCACCATCCGGCCGCTGCCTTTCAAGGTATGGAACGCGCGGCGGAATTCGGTCAGCGAATTCGAATCCTCAAAGTTCTGTGCCCAGAGTGGGAAGTATTCGCCGATGGTCTGAGTAACCTCGCCGGCTTCTTCAACAAAGATGTCGATGATTTCATCGTCGAGATCATCGTCATCATCAGCAATATCTTCAGCAGTAGAGGAGTAGCTGATGGCTTCCTCGGCGACTGGTTCCGGTTCAGGTTCCGCAGCGCTTTCTTCCGGCAAGGCCCACTCGTTCAGGGTTATCTCTTCCGATTCGGCGGCTGCGTCGGCTACCTCAAATGTGATTGATTCAGAATCGTTTTCTGTATCCTGATCCTGATCAAGTGCTGCCTGATAGGCTGCCAGCAACTCAGCGGTTTCTTCATCGCTTTCCTGGGTAATGTCCGGGACAGCGGGAGCGAATGTCTCAGTTTCCACTGCAGGCACATCTTCTGCTGCAGACATTGCTTCCGGGGCGGTGTTGTCGGCTTCAACATCTGGAGTATCCGTCGCTGGTCCAGCAGAGAAAGCCTGCGCTTCTTCCTCGGAGAAAGGCCGGGCCTCCGAACGAGGCATCTTGGCCACAGCGTATCCCAGCGAGGCCACGCTTTCTTCCGCAACACTTAACAGCAGATCATTTTCTTCTTTGCGCGCACCGCTGCTCAGCCGCTCCAGGTAGTACTCCACACTGGTGATGGCATCAGCGAGTGTATCCAGGTTATTCCACTGGGGAACTTCCTGCTGCTGTAACAACTGTTCTTCAATGTAGCGCGCACAGGCGCCGAGGATACGTGCCGGGCGAGGCAGGGGCATGATTTCCAGGCCGCCACGAATTTCCCGCAGGGTTTCAGGTACCGCCTGCAGGTGCGCACGATCCCATTGCGAAGCAATATATTCGATGATCGCGTCTTTGGCATGTTCGAGGCCATTGCGCGATTCGCGCAACACGGATTCTTTTGCGCGGTTGAGCGTTATATCGGCATCTTCCGGGTTCGACTGGTTTGCCTGGGCGGCCAGACGATCCAGTGCGTCTTCAATCTCAATGACTTTGCCTGCTACCGACATCAACTGGTCTTGAGACAGCGAGTCACCGGTATTCACCGCGCCTTCAAACACTGCGCCCTGTTCCAGCATCTGCTTGCGCAGCTCGCCCATGCCGAGCACGGCCATGGTGTCGGCCACGCGTTTGATCACCGGTAAGGCTTCGCTTAACGCAACGTGGGTATCGCCACCGGAAAGCGAAACATCGAGGGCGTGTTTGATAACGTCCAGCTCAGTTTTCAGTGCATCAACCACCGAGCGCATAGCATCGGAATCGGGAGCTGAGAGCATGGTCTGGGTCTCATCGCCCACCTCTTTTCCTTCAACAAGCGCTTCTTCCAGTTGGTAACCCTGGTAAATGCGTTGCAAATGTGAATTGGGCGGGAATCCCGGCGCGTGTTTGCCGGACCGGGCGACGTAGTACAGCAGGTTTTTGATCAGCTCATCCGGCGTGAAGGCATCCAGAGCCTTGGTGCCATAAACGGCAAGCACCTTGATTTCTTTATCAAGCTGCCGCAGCAGGTTTTTGATGGAAACACTGATTTCGATCGCATCGATCTGCAAAGCCTCAGCGAGCGCCAGACAGATGTCCCACAGCGGGGCGCGCGCGGTTCCCTGGGTCAGTTTGTGCAGACGGGCGAAGACTTTCTGCAGATAGGCCAGGTTTTCATCCGGGTTGACGCCACGGATAAATCCGGCGGCGGAGTATTGATACATCTGCCGCAGCTTTTTAACCATCTCCTGGAACTGCTGATTGTCCTGCGTCACCGGCAGGCGTACACCTGTGATGCGTTTTGCCGGTGCAAGGTTAGGCACAAATAATTTGGTGTCGGTCAGGAGACTCTCGCCACGCACTGCGCGCAGATCATTGAGCAAAGGAAGTACCATCAACGGATTGTCGCGACGGCTTGCCTTAACCTGATCCAGATAAACCGGAAATTGCAGAATAGCCCGCATCAGCACTTCCTGCGCTTCGGCAGGACTGGCCACGGCATTGTTGATCATGGCCTGGGTCAGCTTTTCCATCTCTTCGGCGAGCATGGCGGCGCCGTAAAACTCCACCATCTGCAGACTGCCGTGTACCTGATGAATATGGGTCAGGCAGAAACGGATACGCGCGGTATCTTTTGGATTTTCAACGAAGGCTTCGAGCGATTGGCGGGCTTCTTTCAATGTCTCGCCAATTTCGTGGATAAGCCAATCCAACGCGGCAAAATTGCGATTATCTGCCATGTGGAGCATTCCTCATTGTTCTTCTCGCTCATCGCGTAGATATGCTTGGACGTCGTCTACAGAGACGCGGTGCATTTTGGGATGCTCCCAGTCAACCGCCTCACCCAGGCCGATAATCAGCAGGCCACCGGGTTTAAGTCGATCAACCAAAGCATTCAGAATATCCCGCCGCAACCAGCGACGGAAATAAACCAGCAGGTTCTGGCAAAAGATGACATCCACTTTAACGCGCGGCATGCAGTCGGGACGAATAATGTTGCCCTGGGTGAAGCATACCCGCTCCCGCAGTTTGCTTACGACTTCGTAACTGCCGTCGTCACAATGTTGCAGGTAGCGGCGGATTTCCTCTGGTGTGACTTCTTCGAGTTTGCGCGCCGGGTATCGTGCTTCCCGTGCCTTGGCCAAGGCTGTGGTGCTGATATCCACAGCAGTGATGCCGTAGTACGGACTTAATGCAGCCAGTTCGAAACAGTCATTGATCACCATTGCCAGTGAATAAGCCTCTTCGCCGGTGGCGCAACCGATGCTCCACACGTCAAAGCTGCCTGGCAGCTGCTGGTTGTTGATCTTGTTTTGCAGGTAGCGGCGAACATACTCCAGCGAGGGACGGTGGCGGAAAAAGCTGGTTTCCTTCACCGCGATACGGTCAACCAGTGTTGACCATTCCATCATGCCGGATACGCCGTGAGTGACCTCAAGGTAGTAACGATCGTAATCGTCGAGCCCCAGTTCGCGCATGCGAATGGACACTTGCGACTCCAACAACGTCCGCTGCTGACGCACCAGATGAATGCCGGTGCGCTCTTCCAACAGGGTACTCCACTGAGCAAACTGCCTGTCGGAAAGCGTCGGTAATTTTCTCAGGGACCACGCCATATCTACACCTGCAAATCAATTACCGTCAGGGTAATTGATGAACTCATGCTTTTGCCGCTACGTGAGAATAATCATCCTCATCGCCGGGCATAACCTCATCATCCAGATCAATGATCTCGGTGTCGTAATCAATGTCCTGTGGTTCTGAAACCGGCTTATGTGCCTGATGTGAATCAGCGATAACATCTTCTTCCGGCAGTTTGAAACCAGCGACCGATTCACGCAGGTCAAGGGCCATCTCGGCCAGGTTACCAATCGATTGCGCGGTGGCAGAAGTACCCGCTGAAGTCTGGGTGGTAATTTCCTGAATAACGTTCATCGTGTTGGAGATGTGGCCCGCAGACGAAGCCTGCTGACGGGCTGCGTTGGAGATGTTTTGAATCAGTTCCGCCAGGTTGCCGGATACGTTTTCAATTTCTTCCAGGGCCACACCCGCATCCTGTGCAAGGCGGGCACCGCGTACCACTTCAGACGTGGTTTGTTCCATCGAAATTACCGCTTCGTTGGTGTCGTTCTGAATGGTTTTTACCAGCGCTTCGATCTGCTTGGTCGCTGCTGCGGAACGTTCCGCAAGGCGTTGAACCTCGTCCGCTACCACCGCGAAGCCGCGGCCCGCGTCGCCGGCCATAGATGCCTGGATTGCTGCGTTAAGTGCGAGGATGTTCGTCTGGTCGGCAATGTCGTTAATCAAGCTTACGATGTCACCAATCTCTTGTGATGACTCACCGAGACGTTTAATACGTTTGGAGGTGTCCTGAATCTGCTCACGGATAGTATCCATCCCGTGAATAGTATTCTGTACCACTTTCGCACCGTTGGATGCGATGGATACCGCGCGCTCCGCTACCGCCGCTGATTCCGCGGCGTTTGCAGATACCTGGTCAATGGTGACCGCCATTTCGTTAACCGCAGCAGAAGCTCCGGCGATTTCCTGGGCCTGGTGCTCGGATGCTTCGGCGAGATGCAGTGCAGTCTGCTGGGTTTCCTGTGCTGCGGCAGATACGTTTACCGCCGTTTCGTTGATTCGTGCTACCAGGATACGCAGCTGGTCGATGGTGAAGTTGATAGAGTCCGCGATCGCACCGGTGAAATCCTCGGTTACGGTAGCGGTCGTTGTCAGGTCACCGTCTGCAAGGTCGGCCAGTTCGTCGAGCAGACGCAGAATCGCAGTCTGGTTACGCTCGTTGGTTTCTGCGGTGTGCACCAGACGGCGACGGGTATTGCGGAACAGGCTGATACCGATGAATGCTGCGCAGAGAACCGCAACAGCAGCAAGAATCAGGATGAGCTGATTGTTGATCGGACGGGCGGAGGACTGCACAGAAATCCTGTCGGCAATAGCTGCCAGTGCCTGGAGGAGTTGCGGTGTATCTTCGAGCAGTGCGTCACTCGCCTGCCGCGCGCGGAACAGAGTGGTAGAACCTTCCACCATCTCCTGAATCGACTGGTTCACCGCCGCAAACATCTCGGAGATTTGTTCCAGGCTGATACGGGCGCTGGCGTCAGACACGCGGGAAATCCGCATGGTTGCGTCGCCTTGTTGCATCGCCGTCAGTACACGACCGTAGATGTTGGCGTCGAGGTTGAACTGGTCAGCCGCTTTACTCGCATCGGCGTCGCCACGCAGCATCTTGTCCACGTTACGACCGATGCGCTCGGCCCGCCAGGATTGCATCTGCGCCTGAGAAACCTGGTCGGCCGGTGCGTTGTTTTCCAGAAGAATCTCAACGATGTTGTTGTGCTGGGCCTGAAGATTGGGCAGGTTGTCGTTCAGGTTGTTGCCCACGCTGTTGAGGCTCACGATCAGGTCTTTGTTGGTCACAATAACCTGAGCGTTGTCGCGCGCGCGGCCCCAGATGCCGTTGTAGGCTGCAAATTCGGTATTGAGCACGCGTCGGGTCCGTTCATCACTGGCTCGCAGTGACTCCCAGGTCTGGGACATCGTCCTCAATACACCGCTCAGCTCGGTGAACGCATCCTCATCTCCGGAGGTCGCATCTCGCGAGAGGGCGGTAAGTCGGTAGGCTTCCGCACGGAGGTCTGCCACTTGTTGCAGGTAGCGCTGGTCGTTCTCAGCGTCTTTCTGCACAATGAAATAGCTCACTGCGATTGCCGCAAAGCAGGCAATCAGCAAAAGTACGGCAATCGAAATTCCCGGACTCGCCTTGACTGCCGCAAAAGGGCTTCTGGATTCAGTTTTCATTTACGTACTCCTACCGACTCTGCGTCTTATTTTTTATCCCCGGCAACGAAGCCATCTCCGCTGCCATTGATTCCGTTTCCCGCTTATGTGGGTTTAATCACTAATTCCTGGCCGCATTGATAAAACGCGGATCTTCTGCCAGCAATCCTGGTCGAAACAGCGACCATCGCTGACCGCCCAGCAGATAACTTCCCGTTACAAACGGCATGATGCTGCTGGCAATAGGGCCAGCCTCTTCGCTGTACTCGTCCATGGGAAAATGCTGCATGCCGAATACCTGGTCTACCATCAAACCACTGTACAGGTTTTCTGTCTCCAGGATCAGCACGCGCCGTTGTTTACGACCACTGATGAGTCTGTCGCCGAAGAAAGCGGCCATATCAAAGATGGGAAGCAGGCGCCCGCGCACGTTGGCTACGCCCTTGACCCAGGGCTGGACCCCAGGCAGGTGAGTATAGCTGGGAACCTCCAGCATCTCGGAGACTTCACCCATAGGGGCTACGAAATTGCTGCCCATCAGCGAAAAACCAATGCCGCTCCAGTGGGGGCGGATGTCGGTTTGCGCCGGCAGACCGCGTGCCGCTGCGCGACTGCGTTGTGCAAGATCAAGTAGCGCCTGAAAGGCTGCCTGTGGTTCTGACATAGACCGATATATTCCCTACTCACCAAGCGGCCACCAGGATGTCTGTAGATAACAGAGTGGCTGTCCGGTGCGTTTGTTATTAAATTCCAATGATCTGGTACAGATCTTTCCTTGAAACTTAGCGCATAACCTGGGCGATTGCTGCCATTAATACGTCTGCTTCAATGGGCTTTGCCAGATAATCTTTGGCGCCCTGACGCATGCCCCATACGCGGTCAGTCTGTTGATCTTTAGTTGTTACGATGATGACCGGGATGTGTGACGTCTCCGGCAGCTTGGAAAGCTGACGTGTTGCCTGGAAACCATTGAGACCCGGCATGACGATGTCCATAAGGATGACGTCTGGCTGCTCTTTCTGGGCCAGAGCAATACCGTCTTCGCCATTTTCTGCAGTGAGCACCGTGTGTCCATGCTTTTCCAGCATGCTGGTCAACTTGTAAGTCTCAGTCGGTGAGTCGTCGATAATCAATACTCTGGCCATAGTTACCCCAAATTAAAAAACTTCTAGTTAAGCAATCCATTGGTTGAACGTATCCGCCCACTCTTCGTTAAGCAGTGGCGTGCTTGACGTGTGCCTGGATGGCATCGAGCAATTCGCTTTTGCTGAAGGGTTTTGTTAGATATTGGTCGGAACCGACAATCCGTCCTTTGGCTTTGTCGAATAAACCATCTTTGCTGGACAACATGATGACCGGTGTGGTCTTGAATTCGCTGTTATTCTTGATTAAGGCACAGGTTTGATAACCGTCCAAACGAGGCATCATGATATCGACAAAGATAATATCGGGGCGGGTATCGGCAATTTTTGCGAGGGCATCGAAGCCGTCGGTGGCTGTTACTACCGTACAACCTGCTTTCTTGAGCAAGGTTTCTGCTGTTCGGCGGATGGTTTTACTGTCATCGATAACCATCACCTTCAAGCTTTCCAAACTTACGTCCATAAACTCTGACCTTTGCCTTTATATTTCATTGTCATGACACCGCCAGATCTTGCGACCCGTGTCACATAATTATGTCTATCAAACACGGAAGAACGGCATGTGGGCCGTCGTAACAAGCGCCATGCAAACTTTTAACACAGTTTTTAAGGTTTATCTATAACTACTTGAATATATAAAGAATCCGTTCGTTTTCGCGCTTCCTTAGAGCTGAACATTATGGGCGGTACTAAACCCTCTTGCTTTAATAGCTTTGAGGACTTAACTTTAGTCCGCATAACCATTTCCGGCAAATACAATGCCAGCTACCGGTGAAAAAGATTTTATGACTATCTCTCTCGGTGTTGTGATGGATCCCATCGCAAGCATCAAATACTACAAAGATACCACCCTGGCGTTACTGCTGGCTGCTCAGGAGCGGGGCTGGGATCTCTATTATATGGAACAAAGTGATCTCTATCTGTTACAGGGCGAAGCCCGCGCCAGTGTGAGAGCTTTATTTGTCGCCGACAACGCCGAAACCTGGTACGAGCTGGGTCCGCGGGAGGACAAGTCCCTTGGGGACATAAACGTCATCCTCATGCGCAAAGATCCACCTTTTGACAATGAATATATATATAGCACCTATATCCTCGAAGCGGCGGAAAAACAGGGCACCCTGGTTCTGAATAAGCCGCAGAGCCTCCGTGACTGCAATGAGAAAGTCTTCGCTACCCAGTTCCCCCAATGTTGCCCCCCTGTGCTGGTCAGCCGTAACGCTCAACAGTTGCGCGACTTTCACCGTCAGCATCAGGATGTAATCTTCAAGCCGCTGGATGGCATGGGGGGAAGCAGTATCTTCCGCTGCCGGGCCGACGACCCCAACGTCGGGGTGATTCTCGAGACCCTGACCCAGCACGGCACCCAGCTGACCATGGCGCAGCGTTATATCCCGGAGATCAGCGCCGGGGACAAGCGTATTCTGGTTATTGATGGTGAGGCGGTTCCGTATTGCCTGGCACGTGTTCCGGCACAGGGGGAAACCCGGGGCAATCTGGCAGCCGGCGGCACCGGAGTGG
The DNA here is from genome assembly GCA_937958105.1 of uncultured Cellvibrio sp. Taxonomy (GTDB): domain Bacteria; phylum Pseudomonadota; class Gammaproteobacteria; order Pseudomonadales; family Cellvibrionaceae; genus Cellvibrio. The sequence goes on along the minus strand of CALFXJ010000049.1, from coordinate 12,841 downwards.
CGCAGCCGTTGAGTGACCGCGACCGTTGGATTGTGGAGCAGGTGGCGCCGACCTTGAAAGCCAAGGGCTTGTTGTTCGTAGGGCTGGATGTCATTGGCGATTATCTGACCGAGATCAACGTCACCAGCCCCACCTGTGCCCGGGAGATCGATAAGGCGTACGACACCCATATTGGGGCTCGTTTCATGGATGCCATTGCCCGATATCTGGCCGCCAAAGGTATATCTGCACGATGAGTTCTGCGGCTATCTCACCGGTACTTGATGAGGCTCGCGTCGACACTGGCGATCGGTTGAGCTTTACCTTCTTTCTGGCGGTGGTGGTGCACGCCCTGATCATTCTCGGGGTGGGATTCAACCTGCAGCAGCCCAACCAGTCCCGGACGCTGGAGATTACGCTGGCGACTCACAAGTCTGCCAAGGCGCCGGATCAGGCAGATTTCATCGCCCAGCACAATCAGGAAGCCAGCGGCACCGAGGATGAAGCCAAGCAATTAACTACCGAGCGTCAGGCTGAATTTGCGGATTCTGAGGTGCGCGATGTGAATCCTATGCCGCAAACCCAGGCTGCTTCTCCCAATGAGCGCAAGGATGATCAATTGATCAGTACCACGGCGGATAGCCGACGTCAGGTGGAGGTGCAGACGGACCCGGAGCCGCTGGATGAACAGCAGCAGCGCGACGGTCTCTTGCAGGAGCAGACTTTTACGACGGAGATTGCCAGCCTTCAGGCGAAGCTGGATCGCCAGCGTCAGGAATACGCCAAGCGACCGCGTATCCGTACATTGACTTCGGTTTCCACCAAAGAATCTTTTGATGCTAAATATCTGCATGAATGGAGCACCAAGATTGAGCAGGTGGGCAACAAAAATTATCCCCAGGAGGCACTGAATCGCCGTATTACCGGCCAGCTGCGGCTGTCGGTCGTGATCAATCCTGACGGGACCATCCATGAAATAGAGATATTGCAATCCTCAGGACAGCGTATATTTGATGATGCTGCGCGCCAGATTGTGCGTCTTGCCGCACCTTTTGCGGCTTTCCCACCGGAGATCCGCCAGCAGGCCGACCGCTTGCAGATTATCCGCACTTGGAATTTTGAGATAACGGGCCTGTCTACTTCAGCGGAGTGAGCTCGCGCAGGATTAATTTTTGCGATTAGCTTGTATTAGTTTAATAAGCCCCCAATACTGAAATTATGACAACATACGACGATCTCACTAAATCTGAACTTACCGCCGGCAGCCTGCGCGATCACTTCCTGATTGCAATGCCGGGCATGCGTGATTCCGCTTTTGCCCATGCCGTTACTTATATCTGTGAACACACAGAGAAGGGCGCCATGGGCATCGTTATAAATAATGCGATGCCATTATTTATTCGCGATATTTTCGTGCAGATGGAGTTGACTGATCAGGCCGGCATCGGCAATCAGGCAGTCTTCGCCGGAGGGCCGGTACAGATTGAGCGCGGCTTTGTGTTGCACTCCAGCGAGAAGGAGTGGCAGTCCACCCTCAAGATTTCTCCGCGCATCAACCTGACGGCCTCGCGGGATATCATCGAGGCACTGGCTGAAGGTCGTGGACCTGAGGAATATCTGATTGCATTGGGATATGCCGGATGGGGCGAAGGCCAGCTTGAGGCAGAGGTTGCTGCCAACTCCTGGCTGACCTTGCCTGCCGACAGCAACATCATCTTCCATACTCCCCCGGAGCAGCGCTGGGCTGCGGCTGCGCAGCCGCTGGGAATTGACCTGAATCTTATCTCCAGTGTGGCAGGGCACGCGTAAAATTTTTTACGCGGCCCGTCCGAAGTACAACAAGCATTTGCAGTAACTGCGCCCATGGCGACTGCAGCTGATCTCAATAACCGTTTTCATCACTCTCCATGAATAAAACCTTACTCGCGTTTGACTATGGGACTCGCAATATTGGAGTCGCCTCAGGTCAAACGCTTACCTGTTCAGCAACAGAGCAGTCTCCATTAAAAGCGCGGGATGGTGTACCGGACTGGCAGCAGGTGGAAAAGCTTCTGCAGGAATGGCAGCCGGATCTGGTGCTGGTGGGGTTGCCGTTGAACATGGATGGCAGTGAGAGTGAGCTGAGTGCCCGCGCCCGCAAATTTGCCAATCGCCTGCACGGGCGTTTTGGTGTAAAAGTGGAGCTGGTCGATGAGCGGCTGACCAGCTTTGCGGCAAAGGGTGAGGTTATGGAGCGGGGCGGCTCCCGTGACTACAAAAACAACCCGGTTGATTCCATTGCCGCCCGTTTGATTCTTGAAGGCTGGCTGCAAAATTGCAAACCCGTGTCCAGCTGAGTCGGATCACGCTGGGTTGATCCGACCCTTCTCCTGCTTAAAACATCCTTCCCCGATTGTTGGTGTCGTCATCCTGAATGGATAAACCATCGGCGGCGTGAGACAGATAGGTCGCATCGGTTTCTGAGCCAAGTTTGATCATCAGACGCAGGTCGTTAGGGGAGTCCGCATGGAGCAGTGCGTCTTCATAAGTGATCTCACCATTGTCATACAGCTCATAAAGTGCCTGGTCAAAGGTCTGCATGCCCAGTTCGGTGGATTTTTTCATCAACTCTTTCAGGTCCGCTACTTCACCCTTACGAATCATGTCCTGCGCCAGCGGCGTATTGATCAGGACTTCGAGACAGGCGCGACGGCCCTGACCATCCGGTGTCGGAATCAGCTGCTGTGCAACGATGGCTTTCAGGTTGAGCGACAGGTCCATCCACAGCTGACGGTGGCGATCCGCCGGGAAGAAGTGAATGATACGGTCCAGCGCCTGGTTGGCGTTGTTGGCGTGCAGGGTACAGAGACACAGGTGACCAGTTTCTGCGAAGGCGATAGCGTGGTCCATGGTTTCCCGGGAGCGCACCTCACCGATCAGGATTACATCAGGGGCCTGACGCAGGGTGTTCTTCAAGGCCACCTCAAACGATTCTGTATCAATGCCCACTTCGCGCTGGGTGATGATGCAGCCTTCGTGCTGGTGGATAAACTCGATCGGGTCTTCGATAGAGATAATGTGACCTTTGCTGTTGCGGTTGCGGTGACCGATCATGGCAGCCAGCGAAGTAGACTTACCGGTACCGGTAGCACCCACGAAGATAATCAGGCCGCGTTTGGTCATGGCCAGCTCTTTGATGATCTCCGGCAGGCCCAGGTCGTCAATGCGTGGAATGTTGGTTTCAATGCGGCGCAGCACCATGCCGGCCAGGTTGCGCTGATAAAACGCGCTGGCACGGAAGCGACCGATGCCCCGCGCGCTGACTGCAAAGTTGAGTTCTTTATTGTCCAGAAATTCACTGCGCTGTTTTTCATTCATCACGCTCAGCACAAGTTCGCGAACTTTCTCCGGCGCGAGGGGCGTGGCGGTAACGGGAACGATCTTGCCGTGCAGTTTGATGGAAGGTGGAACGCCGGCAGTGATAAATAAATCCGACGCGCCTTTTTCTACCATCAGTGCTAATAAACGATCAAAATCCATAATGCATTACCTTTTGAAATGCGTAGCCGGAAACCCGTGGAAATATTCCTTCGGGCCCGCCTGCAGCGGATGCCCGGTACGCCTTTTATTTAACAAATATTGAAGTTCAGCTGCATCGTCACGCGCATTTTTTTGTCGGTGCAAAAAGAAATAATCTTCCGGCCAGCTTTAGAAATTCTCCGGCATCTTCGCCTTGGTGCGCGCCGCTTCGCGACTGATGACCCGCCGTGCAACGAGGTCGGCCAGACACTGGTCCATGGTCTGCATGCCCAATGACGCACCGGTCTGGATGGCAGAATACATCTGCGCCACTTTGTCCTCACGAATCAAGTTACGAATCGCCGGGGTGCCGCGCATGATTTCATGAGCCGCGACGCGGCCGCCACCATTTTTCTTAAGCAGCGTCTGGGAGATTACCGCCTGCAGTGATTCCGACAACATGGAACGCACCATGGCCTTTTCGTTGGCCGGGAATACGTCGACTACCCGGTCAATGGTTTTTGCGGCGGAGGTGGTGTGCAGTGTGCCGAACACCAGGTGACCGGTTTCTGCTGCTGTCAGAGCGAGGCGGATGGTTTCCAGGTCCCGCATCTCACCAACGAGGATGATGTCGGGGTCTTCCCGCAGGGCAGAGCGGAGTGCTTCCGCGAAGCCGTGGGTATCGCGGTGAACTTCACGCTGGTTGACGAGACATTTTTTACTCTCGTGTACGAATTCGATAGGGTCTTCGATGGTGAGAACGTGCTCGTATTTGTTGTCGTTGATGTAGTCAATCATTGCGGCAAGGGTGGTGGACTTGCCCGAACCTGTAGGTCCGGTAACCAGTACCAGCCCGCGGGGCACCGCGCAGATATCGCGGAAGACGTTACCCATACCCAGCTCTTCCATGGTGAGCACTTTGGACGGAATCGTACGGAACACGGCGCCGGCACCACGGTTCTGGTTGAAGGCGTTTACCCGGAAACGGGCCACTCCCGGAACCTCAAAAGAGAAGTCGGTTTCCAGGAATTCTTCGTAGTCCTTGCGTTGCTTGTCATTCATGATCTCGTAGATCAAACTGTGCACCTGCTTGTGCTCCATGGGTGGCAGGTTAATGCGTCGCACGTCGCCATCGACACGGATCATTGGCGGCAGGCCGGCGGAAAGGTGTAAGTCGGACGCGCCCTGTTTGGCGCTGAAGGCGAGGAGTTCGGTAATATCCATACTGCTTGCTACCTTATATCAATCAATTATTTTTTATCTCAGCCGCACAGGGAGCACAGGCTCCGGTGGTCGATCAACAGGCGGCACACTCTCATACTGGATATGCACAAGATAGACGACAATCTCGCCAAAGTCATGGCGCGCATTCAACAAGCTGCGCTGGAGTCCGGCCGCGACCCTGCGAATGTTCACCTGTTAGCGGTCAGCAAAACCCAGCCTGCCGCTGCTGTGGCGCAGGCCTGGCAGTGGGGGCAGCGCCGGTTTGGCGAAAATTACCTGCAGGAAGCGCTGGAAAAAAAGCAGGCGCTTGGGCATCTGCCGGACGTTGAATGGCATTTTATCGGTCCTATTCAGTCCAACAAAACCCGCGCCATTGCTGAAAACTTTGACTGGGTTCACAGTATTGACCGGATTAAGACCGCACAGCGCTTAAGTGCCCAGCGTCCATCCAGCCTCCCGGCATTGCAGGTCTGTATTCAAGTGAATATCGATGATGAAGCAACCAAGGCCGGCACCAGCCTTGCTGAACTGCCGCTGCTGGCGAAACAGGTGAGCGCGCTGCCAAATCTGTGCCTGCGTGGCTTGATGAGTATACCGGCGCCCTGCGATGATCCTCACCGGCAACGGGTGGCATTCAGCCGTCTGCGCAATGCGTTGGAGTCTCTGCGTGAGGCTGGGCTGACCCAGCTGGACACCTTGTCCATGGGGATGTCGGGGGATCTGGAGGCGGCCATCGCCAGCGGTGCGACCATCGTCCGGGTCGGAACGGATATCTTCGGCGCACGTCCTCCCAGGGACTAATCATTTCTCTTACAGGATGACTTTGTGAATAACATCAGACTTGCATTCATCGGTGCTGGCAATATGGCCCGCGCCATCATCGGCGGGCTCATCGCAAAGGGTTATCCCGCGGAGCTTATCTCTGCCAGTGCAACCCGCCAGGAGACGCTGGATGAGGTGAGCCGCCAGTTCGGTATCACCGTCAGCACGGACAATGGTGCGCTGGCTCGTACGGCGGATGTGGTCGTGCTGGCGGTGAAGCCCCAGATGCTGAAGGCCGTCACCCTGGAGCTGAAGCCTGCCCTTGCTCACAAACCCCTGATCATCTCTGTGGCGGCAGGTATCACCACCCAAAGCATGGCTGAATGGCTGGGCGCGGATCAGGCCATTGTGCGGTCCATGCCGAACACGCCGTCCCAGGTACAGACCGGCGCAGCGGGTCTGTTTGCCAATGCCAATACTTCGGTAGAGCAGCGCCAGTCGGCCAGCCAGATCCTCGGTGCGGTGGGTGTGGTGCAGTGGCTGGAGGATGAAGCCCTGCTCAACCCGGTGACGGCGGTGTCCGGCTCGGGCCCGGCGTACTTCTTCCTGATGATGGAAGCCATGATTGATGCCGGTGTCGAATTGGGATTATCCCGCGCATGCGCCACCGAGCTGACCCTGCAGACTGCCCTGGGGGCGGCATTGCTGGCCAGCAATAGCGATGTAGATGTGGCTGAACTGCGCCGACGGGTCACATCTCCTAAAGGCACCACCGAGCAGGCCATCAACTCGTTTGAGGCAGATGGTATTCGCGCCATGGTCAGTCGGGCGATGAAGGCCTGTGCCGATCGCTCGCTGGAGCTGTCTGAGCAACTCGGGCAATAATTTCTGCATTTACTATTGATCAACGAGGAGAACCTATGTCCGTCCTGGCTGAGATTGCCATTTATGTGATTCGCACCATTGGATCACTGTATCTGTTGCTGGTGTTGTTGCGTTTCCTGTTTCAGCTGGTTCGGGCTGACTTCTATAACCCTATTTCGCAGACCATCGCCAAGGCAACCAATCCGCTGCTGCTGCCGATGCGCAAGGTCATTCCCGGTTTCTACGGCATCGACTTTGCCTCTTTGGTATTGGGGCTGCTGGTGCAGGCGCTGGTGATCCAGATCATCTTCTTCGTCGCCGGTTATGGGTTTATCGGCGTGTTCAATCTGGCAGCCTGGTCGTTCGTCGGAATACTGGCCACGTTTGCAAGCATTTACTTCTGGGGCCTGATCATTGTGATCATCGCCAGCTGGATTGCGCCCTTCAGCCATAACCCGGCACTGGTGCTGGTGCGGCAGGTGATTGAGCCGGCCATGGCGCCGCTGCGCAAGATTATTCCGCCGCTGGGAGTGATCGATCTGTCTCCTATCGTGGCCTTCATGATTCTGCATGTCATTAATCGCTATCTGATCGCGGCTCTGGCAACCTCGGTCCGGATGCCATCCGGTCTGGTTCTCGGTTATTGAGGTTGTGATGGAGGCGGCGCATTACCGCTGGCAGGGGGAGGATCTGATCCTGCACTGCCAGCTGCAGCCCAAAGCGGCCAGTGATGAAATCTGCGGTCTGCACGGGACCCGTCTGAAGCTGCGCATCACGGCCCCGCCGGTGGACGGCAAAGCCAATGAACACCTGGTGAAGTGGCTGAGTAAACTGTTCAAGGTTCCTCGCTCGGACATCACCATTGTGCAGGGCGAACTCGGCCGCCAGAAAACCCTGCTGATCCGTTCTCCCCGTCAGCTGCCCCCTGAGGCAATGATCTCCTGACTTCGCGGCTTCTCCCAAGCCGCGGTTTCCCTGCCTTTGATCTGCTTGTTTGACCACTGGGTCAGGCAAGGACTATTCAGGTGTCAGTTTTTAGGGTCTAATTGGTGCCAAAATGACCAACGTGGCTTCAGACGATAGCGGTAACTCTGCAGGCAGCGGTTGGGCTGATACTTAAAAACAGGTTCTTAGAAGGGTCTACTCATGGATGTTAAAGCGCTTCACCGTCAGATGACGAATTACACCCGCTGGAAACGCCAGTTGGACGACCGCCTGCAACGCTTTGAGAAGTGGGGCAGGGGGCACAATATGGTCAGTGCCGAGGTGCAGCAGACACTCAAACGCGCACGGCAGCTGCTGCGTGGTGATACCTTTACCATCGCCTGCGTCGGTGAGTTTTCACGTGGCAAGACCGAGCTGATCAACGCATTGCTGTATTCCGAGGGCGACCGTCGGTTACTGCCGTCCCAACCGGGCCGCACCACCATGTGTCCTACGGAAATCTATTGGGAGCCGGAGCTGCATCAGAACTGTGTGCGCCTGTTGCCCATTGAAACCCGCCGAACCAATACCAGCCTGCAAAGCTTCAAACGTATCCCGCAGAACTGGGTCACCATCAGTTTTGATCCCCAGGACCCGGTGCAGATGCGGGCGGCCATCAATCAGGTGTCTGCCAACAAACAGGTGACGCCGGTCGAAGCGGCACGATTAGGATTTTCCGCCGATGAACTGGGCGAGCGTGACGAAAACGGTATGGTCACTGTGCCGTCCTGGCGTCACGCACTGATTAACCTCGACCATCCACTGCTGCGGCAGGGGCTGCGCATCGTGGATACCCCCGGCCTTAACGCTCTTGGCAATGAACCGGAGCTGACACTGCGCACCCTTCCTGAAGCTCAGGCGATTCTGTTCCTCATGGCTGCAGATGCCGGCGTAACAGCCAGTGATATGACCATCTGGCGCGACCACATCCAGAGCCTGCGCGACGATCACTGTACCGCCGTCCTGGCACTGCTCAACAAAGTTGACAGCCTGTGGGACGATCTGTCGACGCCGCAGGAAGTGGAGAGTCACATTGAAGCGCTGCGCCAGCTGACGGCTCATCAGCTGGAGTTGTCACCGGAGCATGTGGTGGCCCTGTCAGCCAAGCACGGTCTGCTGGGGAAGGTTTCACGTAATACGGCGCAACTGCAGCGGAGTAATTTCCCGGTGCTGGAGCGGATGCTCGCCGAGTGCGTCGTACGCAGCCAGCAGCAGATTGTTGGGCACCGGTTGATCGGTGACAGCTACAGCATGATCATCAACACGCGCAATAGCCTGGCGCGTCGTTTGAAAGAGTGTGAAGAAGAGGTGGCCGTGCTGCGTTCCGCCACGGACCCGGATGCGGGTGATACGCTGCAGCGACTGCGCGACACCATCCGGCAGACCCATCATCAGTATCACAAGCAGGCATTGTCGCTGCGGACCAGTCAGCGGTTGCTGGAAAACCAGCGAGCGGCTCTGCTGGGACCGGTCAGCGCCAGCCAGCTGGAAATGCAGGTACAGGAGGCGCACCACCGGTTGGCGCAGAGCTGGACAACCCTCGGTCTAGCGCGTGCCATCGGTGACTTCTTTGATGTGGTGGACAGTAATATCCGCCACCTTGAGCGGGAGATCGAGCGAGCCAACAAGGTGCTGACCTCCATCTACGAACGTCCCGAGCACAACCAGCAGGATGGCGAGCTGCTGAACCGCCATCTGTTCCGCATGCACAAGGAGCGCCGTCAGTTGCGTCAGCTGCAGACCCGCGCGGACGATTTCCGGTTGTCGCTCAACAGCCTGCTGACCAGTAAAAGCACCTTTATCAGCCGGTTTATCAATACACTGGTTCAGGAGGTGCGCAATACCTTCAGGGATATTAACCGCGCGATTGACCACTGGCTGCAGGAAGCGCTCTCACCGCTGTTCCATAACAATGAATACCAGAAGCAGCTGGTCGAACAGCACATGCTGCGTCTGACCCAGATGCAGAACCAGCGGAATACCCATGCGGAAAAAGTTGAAAGCCTGCAAACTAATATCTATCAAATGCAGGCCGCGCTGGCCCAGCTGGAGCCGCTTTATCAGGAAGTGATCGCTTCACCACTGGATGAGGCGATGGATATTCCTGCAACACCGGAGGCGGGTGCGACGGTTGTCTCCCTGCGCGAAGCGCGGCAGGCGTCACGCTCCTCCTGAGTCTCTGTCTTCCCCGCTCGCGCACCCCGAGCCTGCAGCCTCCAGGCTGGGGGTGCACAGATCCCTTGCAGCTGCCGAAAGGCAACCGTAGACTTGCGCCTTTGCTGCCGCGCCTGAGCGGCCATCGCCGTGGGGCGATGTTCATTGTGTGCTGCCGAAATACGAGATCATCATGCCAATAACGCTACCCGCTGATTCAGTGGGTCTGGTTACGCCTCAGACCATTCAATTCAATGAACCCCTGCTGCTGGCTTGTGGCAAGACGCTGGATAACTACCAACTCGTCTATGAGACCTACGGTCAGCTCAATGCCAGTAAATCCAATGCGGTACTGATCTGTCATGCCCTGTCGGGCCACCATCACGCTGCGGGTTATCACACCATGGATGACCGTAAACCGGGTTGGTGGGATGCCTACATCGGCCCCGGCAAACCTATCGATACCAATAAATTCTTTGTGGTTGCCCTGAACAATCTCGGTGGGTGCCACGGCTCAACCGGTCCCACCAGCATCAACCCGGCCACGGGTAAACCCTGGGGGCCGGACTTTCCCAAGCTGCGGGTGCGGGACTGGGTGGCGAGTCAGGCATTGCTTGCAGACAGGTTGGGCATTGATGCCTGGGCAGCGGTGATTGGCGGCAGCCTGGGCGGCATGCAGGCCATGCGCTGGGCACTGGAGCATCCTGAGCGGGTGCGCCACTGTGTGGTGATTGCATCTGCCATGAAACTCACCGCGCAGAATATCGCGTTTAATGAAACCGCCCGGCAGGCCATCATGAGCGATCCAAACTTCTGTGATGGTCGCTATCTGGAGCACAATATCCTGCCGCGCAATGGGCTTGCCGTTGCGCGCATGATCGGTCATATCACTTACCTGTCCGATTACGCCATGGGCGAGAAATTCGGACGCGATCTGCGCCGGGGAAGTTTCGAGCGGGGCACTGACGAGCCGGTGGAATTTCAGATTGAAAGTTACCTGCGCTATCAGGGCGATACCTTCGCCAACAATTTCGATGCGAACAGTTATCTGCTGATTACCAAAGCGCTGGATTATTTTGATCTGGCCCGCGAGTACAACGACGACCCGGTGCTTGCCTTCAGTCACGCCCAGGCAAAATTTCTGGTGGTGTCTTTCAGTACAGACTGGCGCTTTGCGCCGGACCGCTCGCGGGAAATCGTCAATGCACTGATGGGCGCCCGCAAAGCGGTGACCTATGCGGAGATCGATTCCAACTTCGGTCACGATGCTTTCCTCTTGCCTAACCCGCGCTATCAGCAAGTCTTTGCCCGCTATCTCGCCGGCATCGCGACGGAGTAAGTTATGCGTATAGATCTCAATGAAATACAACACTGGATCGCGCAGGGCAGCAGGATTCTCGACCTGGGGTGCGGCGATGGCACCCTGCTGAAATTTCTGATCGACAACAAGCAGGTGGAAGGTTACGGCCTGGAGATTGATCCGGAGCAGATCAACCTGTGTATCGATAAAGGTCTGAACGTGGTTGAGCAGAACCTGGATCGCGGTCTGGGAAATTTTGCTGATAAAAGTTTTGATACCGTGCTGATGACGCAGGCACTGCAGACGCTGCATTATCCGCATCTGGTGCTGGACGAGATGCTGCGGGTCGGTAAGGAGTGCATCGTTACCTTCCCCAATTTCGGACACTGGAAAGCGCGTTACTATCTCGCTACCCGCGGGCGGATGCCGGTATCGGATCTGCTGCCTTACGAATGGTATGACACGCCGAACATCCACTTCTGTACCTTTAAGGATTTTGAGGTGCTGTGCCGCGAAAAGAATATTCAGGTCATCCATCGTCAGGTGGTGAACGAAAAATCGCTGCTCACCTTGAAAGATGTTGCCCCTAATCTGTTTGGCGAAACCGCTATCTACCATCTGCGCAAGTCTGTTTGATGCCGAACCTTACACAGTAAGCGCACGCCCTTCACGGGCTGCGCTTTTGGTGCGTATGTTAGGATGAATCGACATCCATCAACGCCCGATATCATTATGTTTCCGTTCAATAAAATCGCGTTCTACAACATACGCGCAGCCTTGCTGGTATTTGTCCTGTTGCCATTTCTGTTCACGATCCTGGCGACGGGCTGGTACGGTCTCTACCGCCTCGAAGCCGACGCAAAGTCGACGATGGAAGAAGAAATAGAGCTGCTGGCGCGCGCCATTCGCCTGCCCCTCAGTCATGCCCTGCAGCACGGCCATTCCGGTACCCTTCAGCGAAGCGTTACCTCCATCTTTGATACCGACAAAGTCTATGCCGTCTATGTCTATGACAAGGATGGCAAACGCATCTCCACCAGTGGCACCTCAAAAGCCAGGGTACCGGATCGTGAGGCGGTGGATCTGGCGAACCGCGGCAATGAACAGGGGGAGTTCGATGAAGTGGGCGGGGAGGCGGTGTATTCCTATTTCCTGCCGTTGACGGACAGCGGAGAGCGCAGCATCGGCCTGTTGCAGGTGACCCGGCGCGGCAGCGACTTTACGCGGCGGATCGACGAATTCCGGATCAACGCCATCGGTATGCTGGGCCTGTCCACCCTGCTGGTGACGGCGCTCATATGGGTGGGGTATCAGCGCGCTGTAGGGCGGCACATCCTGCGGATGCGTGAGGATATGGAATTGATCGCCGCTGGTGAGCTGCATCATCGCGTGGCGGTGGATGGCCCCTCCGAAATTCGTTTTCTCGCCCAGGGATTTAACCAGATGCTCGACAGTATCGTTGCTTCCGAGCAGGAGCTGCGCGAGCGGCGTGAACGGGAGTACGAGCTGCAGACCCGCCTGCAGCAAAGCGAAAAGCTGGCGGCGATCGGCCGGTTTGCCGCCGGTGTGGCCCATGAGCTGGGGGCGCCACTCAGCGTGGCCGACGGCAAGGCCCAGCAGGAACTGCGACGTGCCGATGAGCAGAGCGCAACTGTGCTGCATCAGATTCGCCAGCAGCTGCAGCGGATGGAGCGCATCATCCGCCAGCTCATGGATTTTGCCCGCCCGGTAAAGCCGGCGACGAGTGAGGTAAGGGTGATGGACCTGGTGCATTCGTCCCTGGCACAGGTGGAGATGGAACGCCAGCAGCAGGACGCCCGCATCACTGTGGATGGGCCGGAGAATCCACCCCATCTTCGGGGGGACCGTCTGCGTCTGGAGCAGGCGCTGATCAATCTGTTGCGTAATGCTATCCAGGCCGCGCCGGGCGGACAGGTGCGGCTGGGTTGGCAGGCTGTTATCCCGGGCTGGCTGACATTTACTGTTGAAGACGACGGTCCCGGCATCGATGAAACGGATCAGCGCCGCCTGCTGGAGCCGTTCTACACCACCAGAATTGGCGGCATCGGGCTAGGC
>CALFXJ010000048.1 GCA_937958105.1 uncultured Cellvibrio sp. | reverse complement strand
CGCTTTCGCTAATCCGACCTACGTTTGGTGTGTCAGCGTTTGGGGCGGTTTTTGGGTCTGGCTTTGAAGCCGCCGCCGGTGGATTTTTTTGCTCCCGCACTTTTTTCTTCCAGGCCTCTGACGGCTTTATTGAATTTTCTCGCGCTTTCGAATTTATCCCCAAATGCTTTGGCCGGTTTGCGCGCTGTGGGTTTGCCGCGCGGTTTGCCCCGGGCACCGGGTGACTGGCTCTCAGCGGGAATCAACGCATTGGGGCCGGAACCGATCAGATTATTCCGACGCATCTTCACCAGCAGCTCACGGATAATCGACCAGTTGGCGGGATCGTGGTAGCGCAGAAGTGCCTTGTGCAGACGGCGTTGATCTGTGCCGCGCGGAATACTGATTTTTTTGCTCTTGTAAGTCAGCTTCTTCAGCGGGTTGCGCTCGGACACATACATCGCCGTTGCCAGTGACATGGGCGATGGATAAAACGTCTGCACCTGATCCACTTCAAAATTATTTTTCTTCAGCCACAGCGCCAGGTTGAGCATGTCCTCATCGGTGGTGCCGGGGTGGGCGGCGATAAAATACGGAATCAGAAACTGCTCTTTGCCCGCTTCTTTTGAAAACTTATCGAACAACCGTTTGAACTCATAGTAACTGCTCATCTTCGGCTTCATCATCTGCGAAAGCGGCCCTTCCTCCGTGTGCTCCGGCGCAATCTTGAGATAACCACCCACGTGATGGGTCACCAGTTCCTTCACGTATTCCGGGTCCTGCACGGCGAGGTCGTAACGCAAGCCGGACGCAATGGACACCCGCTTCACACCTTTTACGGCGCGCGCCGCACGATACAGCGCAGTGGTGTGCTTGTGATCCGTGGTGAGGTTCTTGCAGATAGTGGGATACACGCAGGACAGACGCCGGCATCGGCTCAATGTCGGCATGTCCTTGCAGGTCAGGCGATACATATTAGCTGTAGGACCGCCAAGGTCGGAGATGTGACCGGTGAAGCCCGGCACCTTTTCACGGATGTCTTCAATCTCGCGCAGGATCGACGCCTGAGAGCGGCTCTGGATAATACGCCCTTCGTGTTCGGTGATGGAACAGAAGGTGCAGCCACCAAAGCAGCCGCGCATGATATTCACCGAGGTTTTAATCATGTCGTAGGCAGGAATTTTTTCCTTGCCATAGATCGGATGGGGCACGCGCTGATAGGGCAGATCAAACACGCCATCCAGCTCATCCGTCTCCAGTGGGATGGGCGGCGGGTTGACCCAGACTTCACGATTCTCATGTTTTTGAATCAGCGGCCGCGCATTAAACGGGTTGGCTTCCTGGTGCAGAACACGCGAAGCGTGCGCGTACAACACCGGATCTTTGCGCACCTTGTCGAAGGATGGCAAACGAATATAAACCTTTTCATCATCGGGAATTTCGCTGCGGCTCTGCAACGGCATAGGGATAATGCGAATCGGCTGTGGCTCATCGGGATTGATACCGGAAACTTCGCCCTGGGCCGGACAACCCTGAGTGGTCAGCGCGCTGTCAGGATTCAGCTGCGCGATCTGGGCCGACATCGCGTCGGGATCAAGCTGACGCAGCCCCACCTGCGAGTTGTTGACATCTGCCTGGGCCGCATCCATCACCGACTTGCTGTTGTGCTGATATTCGTAGGGGTTTGGTAGCTTGTCGATATTGCCCGGCCAGTCGATGCGCGACGAGTCGATCTCGGTCCATCCCCGTGGTGCCTCTTTCTTGATGACCACGGTACCGCGAATGTCATCCAGCTCTTTGATGTTCTTTCCCGCAGCGAGCGCATGGGCAATTTCCGCAATTGCCCGCTCGGCATTGCCGTACAGCAGAATGTCTGCCGTGGCGTCGATGAGCACAGAGCGGCGCACTTCATTGCTCCAATAGTCGTACTGCGCGATACGCCGCAGGCTGGCTTCGATACCACCGAGCACGATGGGCACATCTTTGTAGGCTTCTTTGCAGCGCTGGCTGTAGACGGTCACGGCACGATCCGGCCGTTTGCCGCCCATACCGCCGGCGGTGTAGGCGTCATCGGAGCGCAGCCGCAGATCGGCGGTATAGCGGTTGATCATGGAGTCCATGTTGCCCGCACTGACGCCGAAGAACAGATTGGGCTTGCCGAGCACCTTGAATGGCTCCGCGCTGCGCCAGTCAGGCTGCGCAATGATGCCGACACGGAAGCCCTGGGCCTCCAGAAAACGTCCAATGACGGCCATGCCAAAGCTGGGGTGGTCCACGTAGGCATCGCCGCACACGATGATGATGTCGCAGCTGTCCCAGCCCAGGGCATCCATCTCCGCCCGGGACATGGGCAGGAAGGGGGCTGGCTGGTAGGTGGCTCCGGCAGGACGTGGATAGGAAAAGAGGTTTTTGGCGAAGCTGTTCATAAGAATCCGGGTCGTAAAACGCAAGACCGCTGTAGCGGGCAAAGAAATGGCCCGCTATTGTCTCAGAATCGCCCCCCGGTAAACAGCACTAAAAATAACCAGCGTAATCCGGCCCCCTTAAGCCTGTAGGTCGGATTAGCAAAGCGTAATCCGACACTCCCCCCCAAAGATCACAAAGGAAATCCATCCCCCAAACTACTTCCCTGCCTTCTCCTGAAACACCTTCTTAAAAAACGCCCCCTGCTCCGACGGCTTGAACGACCAATCATCAATCATGGTGGGCGACCATTGCGGATCAAACACCCACGCCGTCCAGGAAATACCCCGGGATTCCATATATTCAACGATCTGCGGACCATAGCTGCCATCGTTCTTAACCGGTACATGAGCACCGTAACCATCCGGCTGGACCCAGCCCAGTTCCGTGCAGATCAATGGATACTTTTTGCTGGCAAAGCCCCACTTGGCATCCCAGGCCTTAAAGAAATTTTCTTTCGTCGGTGGAGTGGGCTGCTCTTTCTGCGGGTAAGGGTGGGAGGCATAGGCTATGCCGGGACGCTCAATAGGGGCAGTTGCCACCGGGGTCAGGTCATAGGCCCAGTTAAAGCCGGCCACCAGCGGAATCACATCCTTATCGATCGCGTAGATCACGTCGATCATCTGCTCATTCAAGGCTTTCCACTCAGCCCACTCAGCTTTGCCCCAGGGCTCTTCCAGGGTAGTAGGTTCATTAAACAGTTCGTACACCGCCGTGGTGGGAACGCCCTGATAACGGTAGGCGATGTCGTGCCAGAAGCGCAGAGTCTCCTGCCGGTCGGTGTAGTACATCGGATGCTGGTAATTGCCTGACCCCAGAAAACCGATGGAATGCCAGTCGATGATCAGATAAAGATCGTGCTGGTTGGCCCAGACCACCGCCTGGTCGATCAATTTGAGGTATTCATCGCGACCGCGCTCGCGCCAGGCGTGGGGGTGAATCGGCAGACGCACGGTATTCACGCCCCAATCCTGCAACTCCTTAAACAGGCTGGCTTTCCACTGCTTTTCTTTCACCAGCTTATCGGGGTCCGCTATGCTCACCCCACGGAACACAAATGGCTTGCCTTTTTCGTCAATAAATTGATTGCCTTTAACGCGAATTACGTCCTGTTTGTTTTTCAGCTGACTGACATCAAACCGGCCGATTTTTTCATAAACCTTGCGATCACTGGTGACCGGATCTTCCGCCTGCGCAAACACCTGCACAGCCAGCAGCACACCGATAACACCGAGCAGGCTTTTAAAAGGTAAAAATGAAGGGCAACGCATGACATGTCTCCTCGCGGGTTTTTATAAGTATGAGTGGCGAGAGTGTAGGCGGTCAGTTGTCAGGCTGCACGGTGACTTACATTTTTTAACGATCCTGGGCATGGTCCAAAGGCGCCGGCCTGCGGGCCGACGCTCAATCGCGGGAGCAAACGGGGGATTGAAAGGTTTTTTCGATCTTTATATCGCACACAACCGTGGAGGAATCTTCATGGTCTTTACGCCGCAAAACTTTGCGTCAGATTTTTATAATCCATCTTCCCGCTGCCAAGCTTCGGCAGTTCAGGCATCACCCGGATTTCTGCCGGCAGCATCAGCCCTTCCATGCCGCCGCTGAGTAGTTGTTGACGGATTTCCGATGCGGCGGTCTCGTCGGGATTGCCGGTGATGCACAGGATAATTCGCTCGCCTTTTTTCTCATCACTGACTGCGACTGCGGCGAGTTCGAGTTCCGGGTCGTGCAGAATTTCCCGCGCTTTTTCTTCCACAGCACCGAGGCTGATCATCTCTCCGCCGATCTTGGCGAAACGCGAATAGCGATCGACGATGGTAAGAAAGCCATCCTCATCAAGGTGGCCTTTGTCGCCGGTCTTGTACCAGCGGCGATTGTCGAGGTTAACAATAACCTGCGCTGTTTTTTCCGGATCATTCAGGTAGCCGAGCATCAGTTGAGTGCCGGAAACCAGAATCAGTCCATCTTCGCCCGGCGCCAGTGTCTGAAGGCTATCCGGGTCAACGATGCGGATGCTGCTGCCCGGCAGAGGCATGCCAACGGTGCCGGGTTTGTTGCCGTGTTGCAGTTTCCAGTAAACCGAGTCGAGCATATCGGGAATATTCACGCTGATTACAGGTGTGGTTTCAGTGGTGCCATAACCTTCAAAGATTTTTTTGTTAAATTTTAATTCAAATTCGCTGCGCACACGCTCCTGCAGTTTTTCGGCGCCCGCCACCACAATGCGCAGCGAATCGAGCATCAGCGGCTCGACTTTTGTGTTGCGCGTGTACAGACGCAGAAAGGTTGCCGTGCCGCACAGAACCGTAGCACGATAGCGTGCGATGGCTTTGGCAATGCCGATAACATCAGTCGGGTCGGGATGGCAAACCACGGGAACACCTTCGAGCATCGGCATCATGGTGGTGACTGTGAGGCCGAAGGAGTGAAAGGGTGGCAGCGAGTTCATAAATACGTCGTAGGTACGCGTATCGAGAACATCACTGATCTGCTTGCAGTTGGCGATGATGTTGCGATGACTCAGCACAATGCCTTTAGGAATGCCTTCGCTGCCGCTGCTGAACAAAATTGCCGCCGGATCATCCAGCTGACGCTGTCTGCCCAACAGCCAGTAAATCACCACAGCTGGCAGGAAAGAAAACAGCATGGCCCGCACCAGATCCCATTTGCTCAATGTAGCTTTTACGTCTTCGAGAAAAACAACGTTAGTCTCCGCCAGCATGGCAGTGATAGCGATGCCGCGCTGCTCGAGTTTTTCCATAAAGCGGCGGGACGTAAACACAGTGGAAATGGACGCGGCGCGTACGCTCCCCTGCACCGCATCAACACTGCTGGTGTAGTTAAGGTTGACGGTGGTCTGCCCATTGAGCAGCACCGCCATGTTACTGATCAGACTTGCGCTGGACGCCGGTAATACCAGCCCCACATTGGCATCTTTAGTGTAGCGGCGCATGGCTTTGGCAAAGGCCAGGGTGGCGGCAAGGGTTCTGCCATAGGTGAAGGTTGTGCCTTCGCCGTCAACCATAAAATGCTGCATGCGATTGCGCTTGGCTGTCTTCAGCCAGGTCAGTGCCAGCGGATCGAGATTGTGCGTGTGCTGCTCCCAGGCATCCACGGATAGTTCAAAAATTTTCTGTTTCAGTTCTGCGGTACGCGTGCTGAGCGGGAGCGGTTCACCAAATGCAACGATGATGTCCCGACGATTACCGAGGCTGCGATCCAGCAGGGAAGTTTCATCACGCAGTTTGCCAGCCGAACGCGAGAATGCGCTGCCCCACAGACCCCGCAGATAAAAAGGCACAATCACGGCGTTTTCAACACCTTCAATTGTGCGCTCATAACCGGAATGAAATTTTCCGAGGTGACCGTTGCGACTGATGGCGCCTTCGGGGAAGAGGCAAACAACTTCACCGTTGCGCAGCAGGGTGTTGATACGGGACAGCGCTTCTTTGCTGTTGCCGGAAGAAATCGGAATCATGCCCAGTCGATTCAACAGAGGCTTGAGATACCAGCGATTGTAAATCTCCCTCTGCATCACAAAACGCACCGGGCGCGGACAGGCGATCTGCACCAGCGCCCAGTCAATCCAGCTGATGTGATTTCCCAGCAGCAGAACACCGCCCCGTGCCGGCAGCTTATTAAAATTCAACACATCAATTCGATAGCGGTGTTTAAACAGCAGGCTCGCAAGAAAACGTACAAACGAGTGCGGCAATTGTTTTACGGTATAGCCCGTACCCACCACGGCAACTACCGTGAGTAAACCGAGCAGCATAGCGCTGCTGAGTCCCAGTGCGGCGAACACGACGGTGAGACACAAAAAGCCAAGCATGGTGACATTCTGCACCCAGTTATTACCGGCCAGCACAGTCCCCAGCTCCTGCTCCCTCGCGTAATACTGAATCAAGGCGTTCAGCGGGATAATGAAAAGTCCACCCATCATGCCCAGCACAGTGAAGTTAAAAGCCAGTGCGGTATAGGAGTTGAGCGTCGGCAGTACCGCCAGCGTAACGGCGATCCCCAGTGCCCCCAGTGGAACCAGGCCGGTCTCGATATGTTTTTGGGAAAAACGGCCGGCAAGTATCGCACCGATGATGATGCCCAGGCCGCTGCAGGCGAGCAGCCCCTGGATAACAAGCGTATTGGTCTGGTGCAGATGCGCTTCCGCAAAGTCGGGGAAGGCCGCGAGCAAAACCTGCGCAATTGCCCAGAAGGTCGACAGGCCAACGATGGACAGCCAGATTACCGGGCGGCTGCGCAACGCATTCAGGTTTTGTTTCAGGTAGGTCAGCCTTACATAGCGCTTAACGAGAAATTCTTTCTGCGGGTCGGGGTGCGAGCGCTGCGGCAGGCGATAGCTCAGTACCAGCTCCACACTGGCCAGCAGCACCAGCAGCCAGCCCAGCGGCGCGATACGTTCCAGGATAACGGTGGTATCCGCTGTGCTGCGCTGCAGCAGTAAAATTTCAAACAGGCCGGAGAACACAAATGTGCCGAGAAGAATGCCGAGGATGGTAATGGCCTGCACCGCACCGTTCGCATGAGCCAGACGTTCGGTGCCGACCAGCTCCTTGATATAGCCGTATTTGGCGGGACTGTAGATCGCACTCTGGACCGCGAGCAAAAAGGTCAGCGCAAAAGCCGCAGCAAACCAGCCGGCGTAATAACAGGCGGTGATCATCAAGGTGATAGCCACACCGCTCCACGCGGTAACACGGATGACTCTGTGCTTGGCAAAACGGTCCGAGAAAAATCCCGCAGGGGAAAACAAGAGGATAAATGGCAGCAGTATCAGGGCGTTCACGACCGCCATCAGGATGATCTGCACCTGGCCGTCATATACTTTGAATATCGTATTCTGAATAATGATCTTGTGGCCCAGATCCACAAAGGCATTCAGGAAAACTACCAGCAGGTAAGGGATAAACCCGCGGAGTTTAACAAGCTGAGACATGAGCAATCCTTATTAAAAGCAATTATGGAATTAGTATGCCTGATAAGCGGGGTGGAAATCTCTTATCGGATTCGACCGGGGCCAGGGCTACAGGTTGATAAGTGCTCTGCCGGCTGGCTTTGCTTCACCGGCAGGTCTACACTTCGGTACCGGCCTGCACGGCCTGCCTGAACGCGTCGCGCTGCGGTTACCGGCGGCTGAACCTGCGCCCCGGCCATCACCAGAAACTAGGAGTCCTGTATGGATCTTGAAAAAATTGAAAAACTTAATGAGCTGAGAGAAAAAGGCATTATTACTGAAGAAGAGTTCCAGAAAGGCAAGGCTCAGGCCCTGGAAGACGGCAAGCCAGGCAAGTCGGTGGACATCAGTAATATGGATAATCGAAGCTACAGTATGATCATGCATTTCTCGCAATTCTGCTGTTTTATTCTGCCGGTACTGGGCTGGGTTGTGCCCCTGGTTATGTGGTTGACCAAAAAGGATGACGAGTATATCGATCAGCAGGGCCGTGTCATCTTTAACTGGATCATCAGTGCATTTATCTACTCAATCGGCTGCATCATCCTGATGGCGATCGTGGTTGGTGTATTCCTGCTGCTGGCGCTGGTTATCTGCTCAATCATCTTCACCGTGATGGGCGCTATCAACGCGAAGGATGGGGTCATTCGCAATTATCCTATGGCGATCCGTTTTATGGCGGTTAACGAAACGCCGAAAACTCCAGCAGTGCAATAAGCAATCTGACACTGGTAGTCATTTTTTTTTAAACCAGAGTGTTGACCAGAAGCCGATAAGTACTATCGGCTTTTTTATTTCTGCAGCACATCCTGATCCGTGTGAGCTTCAAGCGCATCATCCATGCTCCGGGTGAACAGCCGGGCCGCTCCTGTGTGTTCAATCAATGCATCGGCGGCCAGCAAAACAGCGCCGGCAGTCCAGGTGGTTTTTTCGCGGGGCCAGATCACCTGGTCACGAAAGTTATAGCCGGTCCAGTAGCCGCCATCCTCATCCATAAACTGATGCAGCCAGCTGAATAAATGCAGTGCTCGCGCATGATCACCCGCCGCCAGCAGGGCAAGTGTCAGTTCACAGGACTCTGCCACTGTTACCCAGGGCTCGTCACTCACGCAGCGACAGCCGATATTATTTTCTACAAACAGTGACCATTTTTTTTCGATGCGCTGCTGTGCCGCCTTGCCGGTAATCACGCCGGTCAGGATGGGATAAAACCAGTCCATCGAAAAACGTTCTTTGCTTTCCCAGGTCCGATCAAAACATTCGGGATGATGGCGTAACGTTTTCCCCAGTCGCAGCTGTGCCTCGCTCCATTTCGGTTTATTTATCTCCAGCATCTCGGCGATGGCATTTGCACATTCAAGACTTTTATAAATAGAGGCGCAGGCCGTCACTAACGCGTCTTTTTTGGCCGAACCATCTTCAGCAACCGCCCAGTAAATTTCTCCCGTCGGTGACTGATAACGCAGTACAAAATCAATGGCTTTTTCGACGCAGGGAAAGAGCTCCTGCAGAAACTGCCGGTCATCGGTCACCAGAAAATAATGCCAGATACCGGTAGCGATATAAGCAACAAAATTGGTTTCGCGATGATCGCGATCAACGGGCTGGTCCGCGTAATAATTTGCCCACCAGCTGCCGTCGGGCAGCTGCTCACCGGCCAGCCAGCGGTAGGCCCGCTGCGCGCTGGCATACTCGCCGCCGATGGTGAGACCCATGGCAGCTTCAATGTGATCCCAGGGGTCGGCCTTGCCATCGTTAAACCAGGGGATGCAGCCATTGGGCAGTTGTGTCTGCCGGATGTAATTGACGGTAGACCGCAGCAGCGACTCCGGAAAAAATCCCTTGCTCAGCAATACTTCATTCACGATTCATTGGCCTCTTCCGTCGTTCGCGGCTGGAAATACATCACCACACTTTTACCCAGGAGCGGGTTCAGCATTTTTTCCAAGGTACGGGTCAGCCAGGGGCGTTGCATCAGGTCCCATACCAGCAGGCGATGATAGAGCCTGATCAGGCGCGACTCGTCCTGTTTATCCCACAGCAGACACTTCAGCCACCAGAAGGGGGAGTGCAGTGCATGGGCCCAGTGACGATGGAGCAGCGTCATGTTCTGCGCTTCGACAGCGCGGCGCAGTTGTACGGCCTTAAAGATGCGGATGTGGCCGCCTTCCACTTCATGGTAGGCGCGACTGAGTTTCCAGCAGATCTTTTCCGGCCAGTAGCGCGGTACGCTCACGGCGAGCAGCCCGTCGGGCTTCAGCACACGGCGGATCTCGCGCAGTACCGCTTCATAGTCATGGATATGTTCCAGCACTTCGCTGCAGATGATCTTGTCGAAACTGTGATCCGCAAACGGCAGTCGTGTGGCGTCGGCCACCTGCAGCGCAAAATATTTCCGGGCGTTGTCCGGTTCAGCAAAAGGTGCAAAGCGCTCGCGGGCAACGCACAGATCGCGGATATTCAGATCTACACCCACAGCAGTCACATCGCCATGCAGATAAGCATTGATAGTATGGCGACCTTCACCGCAGCCGACATCAAGCACACGCTCGCCCGGCTGCAGCGGAAAATATGTGAAATCAATCGTTAGCATAGGCTTCTGTCGGCAGGGTTGGTGTCGCTTCTGCAGGGTGCACTTCTCTGGATGAAGCCGTTTCGCTGCGCGGCATGTCGGCGGACGACTGCCCCAATATCCGGCGATAGTAATCCGTCATCTGCTGTGCCACCACCGGCCAGCTCAATTGCTGCAGGATATGCTCACGTCCGCGCTGGCCCAGTGATGCCCGTTGTTCGGGGTGCTGTAACAGCAGGTCGAGGGCCTGATACAGATCCTCCACATCACCGGCCCGCACCAATCGCGCGGCATTGCCCACCACTTCCGGCAGAGCACCGCCATTGCTGCACACCAGGGGGATACCGCAGGCCATGGCCTCGCCGGCAGGCAGCCCGAAGCCTTCATAGAGTGACGGCACAACCGCAATGCAGGACGCCGCGTAATGCTCAACGATCTCCTCCACCGCAATGCCCGACACAAATCGGACGCAGGCGCCCAGGTCCAGTTGTTGCAGCTCCCGCTCGGTGGCGCCTCCCGGTTTCAGCTTGCCGATCACCAGCAGGGAAACTTCCGGGTAACGGGCGCGCAGCTTGGCCAGCGCCCGCAGCAGGACCGAGAGACCTTTCAGTGGCTGGTCAGAAGAGGCGGTGGTGATCAGCTGCCAGGGGTTGCGCTGGATATGCGGACGCGGCTTGAAGGTGTCCACATCAATCCCATTGGGAATCACCTGAATCCGCTCCTCGGGTCGGGCGAAGGCGGCAGCGATATCGCGGCGCGATTGCTCGGAGACGGTAAGGATATGGCGCAGGCGCTGGACCACCTTTTTCTGCATCGGCAGAAAGTTGTACCAGCGTTTTATCAGCCAGCGATGACCGCGACCTTTTGCCGAGGCCAGTGCCAGCTCCAGATCGCGGGTAATCGGATGATGAACCGTCGCCACCACGGGCAGCCCCTGTTTCTGCAGGCTCAGCAGGCCGTAACAGAGACTCTGGTTGTCATGGATGATGTCGTAGTGGGGCGGGTTCCGGCGGAAGTGACCTACCAGCCTCCGGCCGAAGGTATAGGGTTCGGCAAAACTGCCGCTGATCTTGCTCCACCATTCGTAGACATCGGTAAACGAGCGCAGGTGACGCCAGCGCAGCGCGCGAAACGGCTTTTCTACGGCATAGAGATCCAGGCTGGGCAGGCGGATCAGTGTGACCCGCGGGTCCAGCTCGGGGTAAGGCGGACCGGAGATCACATCCACCTGGTGCCCCAGCTCAACCAGCGCCTTGCTCAGGTAATACAGGTAGATTCCCTGCCCGCCCACGTGGGGATGGCTGCGATAGCCGAGCAGGCAGATGCGCAGGCTGTCGCGGCCGGGAGGGCTGGCCGCAGGCAACACCGGACGAGCGAGTGCTCCGGGATGTGTAACAGGATGATAGGACATAGATAACAGCAGCGTCCGTAACTGGGGGCGCCGCTGGATGCGTCGGCCCGTCAAAAGCGTGCGGGCATTATAGGTGTGCCTTTACGGGCCGACCAGAGCAGCTGTTGCGGTAAATGGCAGTGAATCAGTGATGATGCTCTGATGGGTCGGCGTGAAGCCGCTTTTCGAGAGGGATCAGCAACATGCCGCACAGTGCAAACAGAGTGAGGCTGCCGCCGAGGCAGATGACAGCAATGATGCCGGAAATCTCCATAACGTCCTCCAAGTGTGGGTGTATGACCATGGTAAAGCCTTAACCCTGTCTCACATTGATCAGGATCAAGGCTTGGACCTTTGGAGGGCGGAAGGGTTTAAAGGTCTGCGTCCCTGCAGCGTATTCTTATGTCCATGAGCCTCCCCTGCGGGTCACCCCGCTAGAAAGAAGATGACAGCTTCAGACGAAAGCCGTTATCCAGGTCACCGGAGAAATATTGATGGAACTGCAGGCCGATATCGAAGTAGCCGAGCCTGTGACCCACGCCCAGCACCCCATAAAGTCCGCCGTCCACGTCGATATCTTCGGAATAACAGTTACGGCAGTTACTGATGCTGCGTTCAGAGAAGAAGATCCCGCTCAGCCCGCCGCGCACTACGACAAAGCTGTTCTCGTTAGCGCCGAACTTGATCTTGGGGCCATATTCGATAAACGCCTGGCCCCCGGTAGCGTCGGAACTCTCGTAATACTCATCACCCCACCAGTCTTCCACACGCTGGCGGAACTCCGCGTTGTCGTCGTACAGGATGATGCTCAGACCCAGGGATAAGGTCATGTTGCTCTCGCTGGTGTAATACTCGGCCGCACCGCCGATCGCCGTGAAATAATCCTCGATCCCTTGTTCCGCCGCAATCTTGTCATCGATATTGATGTGATCAACATGGGCCGACCAGCTCCACCCGCTGGTAGGACCATAGCTGCGGCTTTCGTAAATGTCCTGGGCAAAGGAAGGCGCAGCGGCCAGTGCCAGGGAGAGAGATCCAAGAGAAAGCAAACGCGGGATGATAGGCATAGAAAACTCCTTAGACTGCCTGTAATTGAGGGGGATGCTAGTGAGAGAAACCTGTACCCAAGCTTAACAGCTCGGCCAGCGAGGATCTTCCTCCCGCGAGCGTCGGGACGGGAATTCTACCGATTCAGTCAGGCAATTACCCCTATTAGTCTGCTGACGATGAATTCAGCAGCACTTACCTATATAATCCGGCGCACATCTTTTGCGACACCCCGCCCGATCCTGGTGGGGTGCCTATGCTGGAGTTATTTATGTCTGATCGTATCGCCCAAGTTACCCGCAACACCCTTGAAACCAAAATCAGTGTCAGTCTCAACCTGGACGGCACCGGCAAAGGCGTGTTTAACACCGGGGTCCCCTTCCTTGAACACATGATGGACCAGATCGCCCGTCACGGCATGATTGATCTGGATGTCACCTGCGACGGCGATACCCACATCGACGACCACCACTCCGTAGAAGATACCGGCATCACCATTGGTCAGGCCATCGCCAAAGCCGTGGGCGACAAAAAAGGCATCCGCCGCTACGGCCACGCCTATGTACCGCTGGATGAAGCGCTGTCACGGGTCGTCATCGACTTCTCCGGCCGCCCCGGCCTGTTTATGCAGATACCCTTTACCCAGAAACGCATTGGCCAGTTCGATACCGAACTCTTCTGGGAATTCTTCCAGGGCTTCGTCAACCACGCCGGCGTAACCCTGCACATCGACAACCTGCGGGGCCACAACGCCCACCACCAGGCCGAAACCGTATTCAAAGCCTTTGGCCGCGCCCTGCGCATGGCCCTGGAACTCGACCCCCGGATGGCCGGCATCATGCCGTCCACCAAAGGCACGCTGTAAGGCATAACCTGGCTCAGCGCCCCCCTCGCCCTGAGCCGATACTTTTGACTGAACCTATGACCAGACAAACAGTTGCCGTCATCGACTACGGCATGGGCAACCTCCACTCCGTGGCCAGCGCCCTCCACCACGTCGCACCGGACATGAACATCGCCGTCACCGCCGACCCCGCCCGGGTCGCCAGCGCCCACCGCGTCATCTTCCCCGGCGTCGGCGCCATCCGCGACTGCATGACCGAAATCAACCGGCTCGGCTTCGGCCAGCTCCTGCGCGAACAGGTCGCCACCGGCAAACCCGTGCTGGGCATCTGCGTCGGCATGCAGGCGCTCATGGAACACAGCGAAGAAAACAACGGCGTGGACGGCATAGGCATCCTCCCCGGCCAGGTCAAATTCTTCGGCGAACACCAGCAGAACGGCGTCCCCCTCAAGGTCCCTCACATGGGCTGGAACCAGGTAGAACAAACCCCTCACCCGCTGTGGGCCGACATCCCACAGCTGAGCCGCTTCTACTTCGTACACTCATACTACGTGCAGGCCCAGGATCGCCAGCTGGTAACCGCGACCTGCGACTACGGCGTGCGCTTCGATGCAGCCTTGGCACGCGACAACCTCTTCGCTGTGCAATTCCACCCGGAAAAAAGCCATACCGCCGGCCTGCAGTTGTTGAAGAATTTTTTACATTGGGATGGTCGGAATTAAAGCCGATCTATGAGGTAGTGAAGAGAGGTTTCTGAGACTGTATGCGGCATGGATGCTGCATCCGAGCCCCCAGGGATGGGTTTACGGTGTCTCAGGGGCCTCTCTTCACTACCCGACGGAACCCTCATCCAAAAAGAGAAAGATTAATGCTAATTATCCCCGCCATAGACTTAAAAGACGGCCAATGTGTCCGTTTACGCCAAGGCCTCATGGACGACACCACCGTCTTCTCCGACGATCCCGTCGCCATGGCCAGACAATGGGTCGACCAGGGCTGCCGCCGCCTGCACCTCGTTGACCTCAACGGCGCCTTCGAAGGCAAACCCGTCAACGGCGGCGTTGTCACTGCCATCGCCAAAGCCTACCCCAATCTACCCATCCAGATCGGTGGCGGCATTCGCAGCGCAGAGACCATCGAACACTACCTCCAGGCGGGGGTTCAATACGTCATCATCGGCACCAAAGCCGTTAAAGAACCTCAGTTCGTCACTGACATGTGCAAACAATTCCCCGGTCACATCATCGTCGGCCTCGACGCCAAAGACGGCTGGGTTGCCACCGATGGCTGGGCAGAAGTGTCCAACATTCAGGCGACAGAACTTGCCAAGCGCTTCGAACAGGACGGCGTCAGTGCCATCGTCTACACCGACATCGCCCGCGACGGCATGATGCAGGGTGTCAACGTCCAGGCGACCGTCGCCATGGCTCAGGCATCCAGCATTCCCGTTATCGCCTCTGGCGGCATTACCGACATGAACGACATCAAAGCGCTTAAAGCTGAAGCCCATAACGGCATCTGTGGCGCCATTACGGGGCGTGCCATCTACGAAGGCACCCTGAATATGGCCGAAGCCCAGGCCTGGTGTGACGCCAGCTCATCCTAACTCTTTCGGACAGGTTCAACATGCCACTCGCAAAACGCATCATTCCCTGCCTCGACGTTGACAATGGTCGCGTCGTCAAAGGCGTGAAGTTTCTCGATATCCGCGACGCCGGTGACCCCGTCGAGATAGCCAAGCGCTACAACGAGGAAGGCGCTGACGAGATCACCTTCCTCGATATCACCGCCACCCACGAAGGCCGTGACACCACGGTGCATACGGTGGAGAAGATCGCTGGAGAAGTGTTTATTCCGCTCACGGTAGGCGGCGGCATCCGCACCGTGGAGGATATCCGGACCATGCTCAACGCCGGAGCCGACAAAGTCAGTATCAATTCTGCAGCGGTATTCAATCCCGACTTTGTAAAGGCTGCATCGGATCGGTTCGGCGCCCAGTGCATTGTGGTAGCTATAGATGCAAAACGGGTCAGTGCCGAGGGTGAAACGCCCCGTTGGGAAATCTTTACCCACGGTGGACGCAAGCCAACCGGCATCGATGCAGTGGAATGGGCCGCCCGCATGGCCCAATATGGCGCCGGCGAAATATTGCTGACCAGCATGGATCGGGACGGGACCAAAAACGGGTTTGATCTGGGCGTCACTCGCGCGATCAGTGATGCGGTACCTGTGCCGGTGATAGCCTCCGGTGGCGTAGGCAGCCTGCAGCATCTGGTAGACGGGGTAACACAGGGCCGTGCAGACGCCGTACTGGCAGCCAGCATCTTTCACTTTCGTGAATACACCATCCCCCAGGCCAAGGCTTATATGCAGGAACGTGGAATTGAAGTAAGGCTGTAAGCAGGGCGATTAACTGCTTCCTGTGAATCAGTAGCTAATAAAAAAGGGCGCGAAAGCGCCCTTTTTTATGGGAGTCATCTCAATGAGGTGCGGCGCTCACTTCCTCTTCAGGCCAGAAATGGTCTGCAACCGAAAGAAAAGCAGTGATATCCGCAAGCGTGCAATCAAGCAGCGCGGTACTGTCGCAGGGTAGCGAGTACGGCTGGCTCGGAGGCACAGATAAAATCAATGAACTCGATTGCCCCCACTTCTGCGTCGTTCTTACTGTCAAAAGGCCCAATGTCTACCCCCTCACGGGTGCTGTAGTACCAATAGCCCTCTTTCTTTATGAAGCGACCGCTCCGAGTAGGGATTTTGCCCTGTTCGCCTGCTCGATTGTTCATAATCTGGTTTCCTGTCTCTACGTGGCTTAAATACGACTGCTTAACAGCCTGTGTGGTCGCCATCCAAGGCCGTCCTTGATAACTAACTAAGGCCTTTCAGCTGAAATTTCCACAAAAGATTATAAACCCGAGGCTCCTTGAGCAGATATATCGAGTTGGTATGTCACCTCTTCCCACTAATAACCAAATCTATCGTTTCGCTGATGAGCTGGTGAATGGTCGGGGTCTCGGGCTCAGTGGATGGCTGCACCCATAATTTTTGAGGCGGGGCCAGGCAGGAGGTTCCGGTCTTAACTGCGCTCTGTGATGTTGCTCTCATTAAACGTGAAGCTGGGACCAGTTCGACGTCAAGCTGCGCCAGCACACCCGACACCTGCTCAAGCACCTGGAGAGTCTGGGGGTAAGGGTGACCGATAGCCACCGCCATACCCTGCTTGCGGGCCAGGCGTGCTGCCTTCAGCAGCTGTTCGCGGATGTGCTCAGGGGTACGGGTATTATCGAGGAAGACGTCGCGTTTCAGGGCTGGTACGCCGTAGGCCTGCGCCACCGCCAGCGCTTTGCTTTCCGCACTGGTGCGGCTGTCGACAAAGTAAAGCCCTTGGCGGATCAGCTCATCCATCAGCCAGCCCATGGGTTCCGCTTCCTGCGTAAGCTGGCTGCCCATATGGTTATTCACACCGCGCAGATGTGGAATCTCCGCCAGGTTGGCGCGCAGTGTCTGGATAAACTCATCGTATTCCATCCCGCTTTCCAACCCGCCTTTGCCCAAGGGCATATCCCGGGTGTTACTCATGGGGGCGTGGAGGATGATTTCCTTGCCTTTCTGATGGGCGCGTTGGGCAAGTTCCCGGGTATGAGGTGTAAAAGGCAGGATGGCTAAAGTAAATGCACCTTCCAGATCGACGGCGCGTCTGCCCAGCGGACCGTTATAACCTATGTCGTCAATGATGATCGCCAGCTGGGCTGCCAGGCCCGGCTGAGCAAGGCACCACAGCGCGACAGCAAACAACCACCGCCGACCCACGCCGGGATCAGTCCTGGGTATTCACGGGGCGGGCGCCCTCAGTAGTTTCAGTTTCTCCGGCATCGGTATCCAGCGCGGCGTGCAGCATGATCGACTGGTGCTCCCGGAAGATATGCAGTCCCTTGAGCAGGTTAAGGGCCTCATGGAGCTGGTTGTCCTTGGTCAGCAACTCCTGGGTAGCGATACGATCCCGCTCCCGCTTCTGACTGGTGCTTTCGTCACCGCCACGGGTATTGGTGAGATGGCCTGCAAGGTCGGCTTCGGTGGTACTGCCGGCGGGCTTGAGGGTGGTGACCTGAGCGCGTTCGACGATGACATCGGGTTCAATACCCTGGGCCTGGATCGAACGGCCGCTGGGGGTGTAGTACAACGCAGTGGTCAGCTTGACCGCGCGTTCTTCATTGATGGTGATGATGGACTGGACGGAACCCTTGCCGAAGCTGCGGGTACCCAGCAGCACGGCGCGCTTGTGGTCCTGCAGCGCGCCCGCCACGATCTCTGAGGCGGAGGCCGAGCCGTCGTTGATCAGGACAACCATGGGCAGGCCCTTGGCGATGTCGCCGGGGGTGGCGTGGTAATTCACATCACTGTTCTCCAGTCGCCCCTCGGTGTAAACCACCAGACCACTGTCGAGGAATGCATCTGCAACTTCAACCGAGGACTGCAGCACACCGCCGGGGTTATTGCGCAGATCCAGCACGATGCCGCGCAATTCGGGGTGTTTCTCGAGGTGTTCCTTAATCTTGCGACTCATGTCCTTACCGCTGTTCAGCTGGAACTGGGCGATACGGACGTAAAGGTAATCGTTCTCCAGCAGCCGGGTGCGGACGCTCTGGGTGCGGATGATGTCGCGGATAATCTCTACGTCAAACGGTTGCTCGACACCTTTACGAACGATGGTCATCTTCAGTTTGCTGCCTTTGGGGCCGCGCATCATCTGGATGGCTTCGTTCTGGTTCATGCCTTTAACGGGCTTGTCGTCGAGGCGGATGATGAGGTCTCCGGCTTCTATACCTGCCTTCTGGGCCGGTGTGTCATCGATGGGAGCTACGACCTTGATAAAGCCGTTTTCCATCCCGACTTCCACGCCCACACCGCCGAATTCACCGGTAGTGTTTTCCTGGAGGTCTTCGAAAGCCTTTTTATCGAGATAGCTGGAATGGGGGTCCAGCTCGGCAATCATGCCTTTGATGGCGTATTCCAACAGCTGGGCATCACTGACTTCTTCCACATAGCCACTGCGGATATGGTCGTAAACCCGCGTAAACGTGCGCAAGTCCTCCAGGGGCAGCAGACCTTCGTCCTGCTTGGTGGATTTTACGTCCTTGGCCTGGAGCGGCAGGGCCAGGCTGCATAGGGCCAGCAGCATCAGAGAACGTTTGCAGTGTGCATAGAGCATTGGAATCTCCTGCGGTATTCAGCTCCGCATTCTTATATCGGTAAAAAGACGGTCAATCTAAAACAACTTGCTGTCGCTGGCCAGCAGCAGGTGCACAGTTTGTGTCGATTATCTGATGGATCGGGAAAAATACCGGCAGTTCCTGCTGTTACGTCAAGCTTTTGCCAGCCAGGTGGCCGGGTCCGTGGGCTTGCCGTTATGGCGGATCTCAAAATACAGTCCGGTTTCCGCCTGGCCGCCGCTGTTGCCGACACTCGCGATGGCATCGCCGGCGCGCACCCAGTCGCCGGTGGTCTTGAACAGGCTCTGGTTATGGGCATACAGACTCAGGAAACCTTCCCCGTGGTCGACGATCAGCAACAGGCCGTGGCCGCGAAAATAATCGGCAAAGACCACCCGGCCGTGATGTACGGCGATCACCGGTTTGCCTTCCGCAGCGCGGATCATCATGCCGCTCCACTGCATCTGGCCGGTGACCCGCGGACTGCCGAAGCGATGCACCACCTTGCCATCTGTCGGCCAGGGCAGGCGGCCTTTGCGGCTGGTGAATTTCTCATTGCCGGTGGGCAGTGGCACAGAGCCGACGGTGTGGGTTACCTGCTGTAACAGCGCCTGGAGGCGTTTGCGATCCTCTTCCAGCTGGCGCAGTTCCTGATCTTTGGTCTGCAGGGTGCTGTTGATCCGGGCCAGCGCCTGCTGCCGGTCTTTCTGCCGTTCTTTCAGCTCTTCATGGCGGGCCTGCAATGCTTTCCGGCTGTTGCTCAGTTCTGCGGTCTTGGCGGCAATGCGCGGCTCCAGTTCATCCAGCTGCTGCAGTGTGGCAGTGTAGGCTGCCAGCTTTTCCGCGCGGGCGGCGAGGAAGTACTGGTGATACTTGAGCATGCGGCTCACCCGCTCCGGTGATTCCTGGTTGAGCAGCAGCTTGATCTGGCTCTGCTGGCCGAGCTGATAGGCAGAGGCCACCTGTGCAGCGACGTCGCCCTGCTGCATCCGGCGGGCGCCTTCCAGCTGCTCGCGCTCCTGTTGCAGCTCCTTGAGCTGGTTGTTCTGGTTCTTGAGGTCGCGATTGAGCTGCTCGATCTTCTTCAACAGCTCACCGACTTCCGTCTCGGATTTCTGCAGGTTTTTCTGCAGCTCGCTGCGCTCGCCCTGGATGGACTTCAGCTCTTTCTGCAGTTGCTGGATGTTTTCCTGCAATTGCTTCATGTCTTGCTGTTGATCAGCAAAACCGAGGGGCGCCAGCAGACATGCGGCAGTCATTGCCATTATGCGTAACAGGGGGAAGAGGAAAATGGAGTGCCTGTTCATGGGACCTGTTCCTGCGGAGAGAGTCCCGGGCCGCCAGGCGGCCCGGGGATGGAGCAGTTGTTTTTATTGACAGTCTTTCACAGTAAGCAATGGATCATCAGGATTTCACGGTGATGAGATTGCGTCCGGTCATTTCAGCAGGCTGCGGCAGCCCCATCAGGTGCAGCATGGTCGGCGCCACGTCAGCCAGGGAGCCGCCCTCTGCGATGGTTACGTCGCGCTTGCCAAAGAATACAAAGGGTACCGGCAAGGTGGAGTGCTGAGTGCTGACCTGACCGGATTCCGCATCAAACATCTCCTCAACGTTACCGTGGTCAGCCGTAATCAGCGCTTCGCCGCCGACTTTCTCAACCGCTGCCAGCACGCGACCCAGGCAGACATCCAGCGCTTCTACCGCCTTAACGGCAGCTTCAAAGATGCCGGAGTGGCCAACCATGTCACCGTTGGCGTAGTTACAGATGATGGCGTCGTACTTGCCGGACTCGATGGCAGCCACCAGCTTGTCGGTAACTTCCGGCGCACTCATCTCTGGCTGCAGGTCGTAGGTAGCCACCTTGGGCGAGGGCACCAGGATGCGGTCTTCCCCAGGGTACACAGTCTCGGTACCGCTGTTGAAGAAGAAGGTTACGTGGGCGTATTTCTCCGTTTCCGCGATGCGCAGCTGAGTCTTGCCCTGGTTGGACAGGTATTCACCGAAGGAGTTGGTCAGGTCTTCCGGCGGGAAAGCGATAGGTGCTTTGATGTTGGAAGCGTATTCGGTGGTCTGCACAAAGTGGGCGATCTGCGGGTGCAGTTCGCGCTCGAAGCCATCAAACTCGGCATCGATCAGGGCGCGGGTGATCTCACGGGCGCGGTCGGGGCGGAAGTTCATGAAGATCACTGAGTCGCCGTCCTGGATGGTACCGGCTTCCTCACCTTCGGCGCAGATAACCGTGGCTTTAACAAATTCGTCGTTTTCATCCCGCGCATAGGCGGCTTTCAGGCCTTCAACGGCCGTTTCAGCGTCGAAGTCGGCAGCGCCGGTCACCATGACGTCGTAGGCAGCCTTGACGCGATCCCAGCGGTTGTCGCGGTCGAGGGCAAAGTAGCGGCCCACAATTGACGCAACCCGGCCCACACCCAGCTCGCGGAACAGATCTTCTGCTTTCTGCAGCGAAGCTTCAGCACTGCGCGGCGCTGTGTCGCGCCCGTCGAGGAAGGCATGCAGGTAGATTTTCTTGGCGCCGCGCTGGGCTGCCATCTTGATCATGGCGTAGATATGGTCCTGGTGCGCATGGACACCGCCCTCGGACAGCAGGCCAAGAATATGCACGGCTTTGTCGCTGGCAACAGCGGCATCAATGGCTTCGACATAAACCGGGTTGGTGAAGAAATCGCCGTCGCTGATGGCTTTATTGATACGGGTGAGGCTCTGGTAAACCACCCGGCCGGCGCCCAGGGTCATATGGCCCACTTCGCTGTTGCCCATCTGGCCTTCCGGCAGGCCTACCGACAATCCGGAGGTGGCGATCAGGCTCTTGGGGTTGTTGCCCCACAGCTTGTCCCACACCGGGGTGGTGGCTGCATAGATGGCGTTATGTTGGGTGTTTTCCGAATGGCCAAAGCCGTCGAGGATAATCAATACGAGAGGTTTTTTGGTCGCGGTCATACTCAGTCGTCGCTTCTACAATCCAGAGGTGGGGGAATTTTGGGGAATCTGCCGACATCAGGAAATGGTTTTTCCTTCCTGCTGCCCATTGGCGAATGCGGCCTATTCTACCCGGTTAAGCGCATGAACACTATGTCAATGACTGAGAAATACCCGATGCATGGTGTATACTGCCGCCCTTCTTTGCGCCCTGTAACGGATATTCGGGTCATCGTGTTTAGTGTGACCCATGTTACCGGGGTTTGGTGTCCGGGTCCGTTTGAAAAAATTTATCTGTGACATAGCGCATTTATCGCTTGATATCCATCGACCTGCCTCCACATCCTCCGCAGGCTTATCGCTACAGCCGATGGTGACAAGGTGATGCGACCTGTTGCGGCTCTTTGCTAAAGGAATCTGTAATCAGTGAATTTCTTTGTATTTATCAGTCAAGAATGGCTGTTGGTCAGCACCCTCGTAGTTTTGATTTACATCTACGCCTGGCGTGAACGCATCAAAAGTGGTCGCCCCATTTCCGTGCATGAAGTTACCCAGCTGCTTAACAAGGATGCTGCCGTTCTGCTCGATGTTCGCGATGCCGCGGAATTCAAGGCAGGCCATATCGTGGGTGCTATCAATATCCCCCACAGTAAAGTCGCTGCTGAGCTGGATAAACTGGAGAGTCACAAAAGCAAGATCATCATCGTTGCCGATAAGCTGGGTCAGCACGCCGGTATGGTAGGGCGCATGCTGGAAAAGCAAGGCTTTGTTGTGCGTCGTCTCTCCGGTGGGCTTGCGGAGTGGCAGGCGCAGAATCTGCCGCTGGTAAAGAAGTAATCGCGGAGGCCACTATGGCGCGGGTTTTGATGTACACCACAGCAATATGTCCCTACTGTGTAAACGCAAAAAAACTGCTGGCACAGAAGGGTGTAGAGGTGGAAGAAGTTCGTGTTGATCGCGAGCCCCATCTGCGTCAGGAAATGATGGAAAAAAGCAAACAGCGCACCGTACCGCAGATCTGGATCGGTGATGTGCACGTCGGTGGATTTACCGATTTGTGGGCGCTGGATAAAAACGGCAGGCTGGATGAGTTGTTGGCGAAATAGTCTTTGCCACTGGAGTTAATTCCAGCTTTATCTTTTAAAACTGTAATCAACAGAGTGCATTATGTCTGAAGAAAATAATTCACAAGAACTCAATAATAACGAACAGGCCAGCGGCCCGAACTTTGCCATCCAGCGTATCTATCTCAAGGATATTTCCTTTGAAACGCCCATGGGTGTTGAGGCGTTTACCAAACAATTCAAACCGAATATCCAGCAGGACCTGAACGTACAGGTTAATCAGCTGGATGAAACTACCCACGAAGTGATTCTGCTGTTGACCATCACTGCAAAGATCGAAGGTCGCACGGTGTTTCTGGTGGAAGTGAAGCAGGCAGGTATCTTTGCTATCTCCGGTTTCGAAGGGCTGCAGCTGAGTCAGGTGATCAACACCGCCTGTCCGCAGATTCTCTTCCCTTACGCCCGTGAAGCAATCGACAGCATTCTGAACCGGGGAACCTTCCCGCCACTGATGCTGGCACCCATCAACTTTGATGCCGTGTTTGCTCAGGCAGTGGTTGCGGCCAGACAACAGGCTGAAGGCACCAAAGAGGCACCAGCGACGACCAATTAATAGGTGTTGATGGAAAGATTGTGATTGATAGCACCGCGGGCATCGTTATTTCAGTAACGGGGCCCGCCGCGTCAAAGCCACAGGATTAACGCGGTTATCGTTAATCCTGCCAGGCCCGCCTTACTTGCATTTATAAACGCCGAAACTCTGACTGCCATTTTCAACAGCGGAGGTTGGCACTACGGTATCCCCGCCAAAGCTCGCCGCTTCGTTGCGCGCCAGGTTCGCCAGCTCAGTTGCAACCTTGTCGGCATTGCGGTCAATCGGACCCACGCTGGCTTTTACCTTCACATTCACATTACGCAGCTTTTCGCAGTTGCGTACGTTAGCCATATTGGCCACGGCGACGCTGGTGCCAGACTCATTGACTTTGACCCAGGTACAGGCGCTGCTCAGGGTGACGATGGCGATCAGAATTGACAATGTTTTCATGCAAACCTCCTCGTTATGAATGATGTGGTTCCGGTCCTTTTTTGCCGGCGTCAAAACGCTGCACAAGATAGCGCCTGACGGAAAAAAATACCAAGGATTTAAAGAGATCTTCCACAGCCGTGGTAGGCCCGTCCATCCAGCAGGATTCGCACCTGCTGCGGAAACTGCATACCGCTCATGCTGTCCTGACAGGGCTTGGTTTCGATCGTCAGCAGCAGGTCATGGCTTTCTGTCACAGCGTGATAACTGCTCCG
Source organism: uncultured Cellvibrio sp. (assembly GCA_937958105.1). Lineage (GTDB taxonomy): Bacteria > Pseudomonadota > Gammaproteobacteria > Pseudomonadales > Cellvibrionaceae > Cellvibrio. Next base: position 38,759 of record CALFXJ010000048.1, on the reverse strand, counting down.
CTGGGGGGAATCCAGGTCCGGTACCGGTACTGGTGTAATCACGCGGTAGTTGCCATAGTCGCCCACAAACTCGATCTGCAGATCGGCGTCCATCTCCAGCAGCCAGCCCGGCTCATTACCGGTTGCCCGGAAATCGATGCCGCGCGCCTTGGCCTCGGCCCAGGGCAGCTGTTCCGGTTTATGGCGGCAGTTGGTGAAGGACTGGCCATCAATCGTGATGAAGGCGTCGTCGCCTTTGCTCCAGAACTCCGCGCGCTCGTTGGTATAGCGGGCCCCCGAAGCTGAGCGGGCTTCCTTCAGCTCCAGATTTTCGCCTTTGATATTGATCACCGCCGCATTGGTATCCGCGATCACCAGGATCAGCAGCTCATCGCATTCATAAGCCAGACGGCGGGCATCGCCGGTTGAGGTGCTGGTGATGCGGGTCTGGTCCGCCCGCGCCAGGTTCAGAGTGACGCGGTCTTTCGGGCTGTCATGGGTGAGGACACCGTAATGCTCCACCGTAGCCCATAGCAACTGATCATCGGCGGAGCGAATCTGAGCGCGCAGCGCATAGCGGTGATTTTTGTTGATGTCTGCGGCTTGGTAATTCAGGGAAAACGGAATAGGAACCTGAGAAGCGGGGACGAACTCGATCTTGCTGATGGTGGTTGCCGGGGTATCTGCGCGGCTGACATCCTCAAGGCTCACGCTGACTCGGGCATCCGGCGGCAACGCGATACGCTCACGATAATAAAGATCGCCGGAGATAGTGTTGGTGCCGGCGCAACCGGCGAGGACAGCAGCCAGCAGTAAACAAACGGCGAGCAAATGCCCCTTGATCCTTGAATTGTTCATGAGGTTACCTTCTTGAAGCGCGGTACATGTAATAAGTGCGAGCACTGGGTCTGCTGTTTGACTGAGTGAGCTTTACTTCGTTTCACAATAATTTATCGCTAGGAACAGTAAAGGCGACGGCAGTGTTTCATGCTGCGCTCGAGCCACCAGTAGATTGCTCTCTACTCAACAGATGGCCGAGCACGCACCATCAGTGATTGCCCCGATGATCAATACCAGAACGACCAGAAAAACCGGATGACATTCGCATCGAATTGGTAGAGGGGTTCCTGGCCAAAGGGGATTGGATCATCGCCGGGGGCTCTGTTCTGGTGTACCAGCACGTTGCGGAAATCCTTGTAGTCGAGCTTGATATGATCCCAGTAAAGATTCACGGTGCTCTTATCGAACCAGGGAATAACACCGGTGGGCAATTGATAGGTCACACCCAGGCCGAAGGTGGTGGTGGTGAGTGGACTCAGCTCTTTATCGCGGCCCATGAAATTTTGATAATCAACATAAGGAAACAGGTCGCTGTAAAAATCGGCAGCGGTTTGTTCGTAAGCGCGGTATTTAAATTCGAACAGCCAGTCTTTGTAGGGATGCGTATAACGCAGCTCATAATTGCTCGCTTCAATACCCCAGCTGTCAGAGAATTCACGGTAGTCGGCGCGGATGGCGGCGCGGTAAGGGAGGTAATAAATTGCGCGTATGCCTACTGCATCGCTGTTATGGGTGTTGGGATACTTTTCTTTAGCAGGAAGCGATGAGCCCGAACAGATGCTGTTATCACCATCGTTATCCACACAGTAGCGGATTGTGCGGTATGGATTCTGCAGATAACCTTCATCCACAGCACTCTCCACACTTAGTGCAGCTATCAGGTTTTTGGTCAGGATCTGGGAAATATTGATACTGTAGCGACGGCGCTCAGCCTCTTGCTCTTCGAAAGTCGGATCATCATTCCGGCTGATAAAGTCCTCACCAAAACTGGTGTTGAGACTGACAGTCGTTAAGTCACCAAAGAACGTCTGGCTGATGCTGAAACTGTAGGTTGTCGAGTCGAAATCATTTTCTTTGCTGGTGGAGTATCCCAGGTTGATGGTGGTGCGATCCCGCAGATAAATCAGACCCAGGTCTTTCTGTTTGCGCTTCTCTGCATAAGGGCTCGCTCCGGATTCCACATCCACGCCGCGTGCGGCCACCACATCAATGGATGCACCGCTGATGCTGTCGACATAATATTGGCCGGACACTGAGATGGAGTTACCGAAATTTTTGCGCACCAGCACGGCCGGCCCGTCAATCTGTGTTCCACCGCCGTTGTAGCTGTGGTACATGACGTCGATACGTTCATCCGGCAGTACATCAGCCTGTGCGCTGCTGAAGATAAACAGCAGCGCAATATTCAGTAATGCAATGCTCCTGCGCAGGGAATCAGTTACAGCCACAACCGCCTCCTGCGCCGCCGTCACCGCCTCTTGCCGCCTCCCGCGCATCGTAAACGTGATGCAGATAAGCACTGGAAATCGGGTCACGGTCAAAACTCATCAATGGGTCAGCAATATTCTGCCGCTCATAGGGTTTTACCCAGGGCTCAACGCGCCCGCAGGCGCTCAGGCACAATAAGCCCAGCAACAAGAGTCCGCGGACGGCTTTAGGCGAGGGAATCATTCGCGGATCAGCTCCCGGATCTGGTCACGATATTTGTTTTCATCGCCAGCTTTGTAACCGCGATTCACATACCGAACCTGGCCTTTTTTATCGATAACTACCGTAGTGGGCATGGCATCTACCTTGTAGAGCTTGCTCACCTTGCTGTCGGGATCATAAAGCACCGGCAGGGACACACCCAGATCCTTGATCAGTTTTTTAGCTGCGGCGGTGTCCTGCTCCACATTGACACCGTAAAGTTCGAAGCCTGCTTTGTTGTAACGCTTGTACATGTCATCCAGCAACGGCATTTCGGTGCGGCATGGACCACACCAGGAGGCCCAGAAATTCAGCATAACGACTTTGCCGCGCTGTTCTGCCAGGCGCACATTCTCGCCACTTTCGCTTTTCAGCGTGAAATCCGGCGCAGGAGCAGCCTGGGTGAAGACTGCACAGACCAAAAGAACAACAGCACTTAAACCGGACAGAGATAATTTCATAAGGCGACTCCTGCGAACTTAGAAAAAGAGTGACAGGCCCAGGCGGCCTTCGAGGTTATGGGTCTGTTTGCTTTCGCCGAACAGCTCGTGCGTGAATACATGGTCGCGCATGCTCAGGTCGAAAGATACCCAGTCGGTGGCGAAGAAGCGCAGACCTGCTCCAAAGTTATAAGTGAAATAATCCTTTGAAGCGAACTGCGTATTGCCCGCGCCGGCGATGACATAAATGCGCGTGTTGAATGCCCATTTATCGCTGATGTGAATCCGGCCGGGAAAGAGGTTGTAACCCAGCGACAGATTGTAATAAGTGAGATCACGCTCATCGTCCGTGAGCAGCTGGACACCGCCGCTGAGCAATTCATAACTGGTTTTCTGCAGGCGGCTCGCGGCATAGCTGGCTTCGGCGAACAAGTCTTCGGTGATGTGGTAAGCCATGGTCACGCCCACCACTTCATTGGTGCCGAAATCTTCGATGCCGAGCAGACCGTAAAAAGCGCCGAACTCAAAATTCTCGCTGTCAATCATCTCTTCCTTGATCGTGCGGCGCTCGATATCCGGTGAGATGATCTGGCCCAGCTCATCCTCATCGTCTGCGTACTGCGCGAGGGCCACGGGGGCGCCGGCCATCAGCAGCCCGCCGAGCCCGGCGGCGCACAGTGCTTTCATCAGCGGTTTGCGCATCAGAAAAAGATGTTGAAACCAACTTTCCATTCATTGACCTCTTCGTTGTTGTTGCGGCTGGTCAGGATCATGTGGTTGGTGTATTCAACACGCATGAAAAAGCGGCCGGTCAAGTGGATATAGCTTCCCAGGCTGGCCTGGATCAGGGTGTCCTTGCGATCCTCCGACTCTACCAGGGTGGCGCTGGGCTGGGTTTTGATTTCGCCGGTGCCCAGGCTGAAAAACGGGGAAACTCGCCATTCCGGAAACGGCTGATGCAGCAGGGCAACAGCGAGGATCTGGCTGTCGGAAAACTGCCCGGTATTTTGCGCAACCCGGAGTTCGGCGGTGAGGTGTTCGGTAAAGCGATAACCCAACGTACCGGTCAGTGAGTCCGCGCCCTGAAAATCACCCAGTGCCACGCCTAACTCAAACCGATCCGTCAGATAATCCTCCCGCGCGGGGTCAGCAAACACTGGTGGCTGACCGTCGGGGCCGAGGGTGTGCTGCATATCACTGCGGCGTACCCAGCCGGTTTTGCCGCGATAGGTCTTGATCTTGATCCAGTCTGTGCGGCTTTTCAGCAGAGTAATAACTTCTCCGCGCTCCACCACATGAAATACCGGATAGCCCCGGCCGGGGCCGTTGTGGACATTGATATAGGCATCGTTAACCGTGACCTGCGGATCTTCATCGGCCCAGGTGACCTGTCCCAGGCACAGTCCCGCACACAGAAACAGCAAACCGCCGATGCCTGTGCAGCAGCGACGGCGCAGCGCGGAGCAGAAGTCCCCAAGGGAGTGCGATACAGCATTTATCATCGTTTTATTCTTGAATTGGGTCTGCCGAGTCAAAAGGATTCTGGTAATAGCGGGCGCCGATATCGATCCACTCCCGCAGCAGTTTTAACTCACTATCGTTTAAAAAGCCAGAATGGCGGCCATTGCTGAAGCGGGTAAAGAAGCTACTGTTCCGTGCATTACCGCGTACGATGCTGGGCGGTGTTTCAAAGTATGCCGGGTCGGGGATGGGATTGCCTTCGTCATCTACGAGGGGCAGGCCCTCGGCATCCAGCAGAAAGCGCGGCACAGTGGTTACGTTGCCCATGTCGTCTACCTGGCGGCCGGGGTGTGCGTTGAGCAGCTCGAAGTAGGAAGTCATCTCCGTATTCTGCCGTGGCTCGCGCGTCAGGTTGAGCTGGATCGCACCTGTCAGGCTGGGGTTGGTAACGTCATTCACCGTATTCCTGCCCGAGTGGCAGGTGATACAGCTGAAGGGCAGGGGATCGCCGTTATCATCAACAACGTCGGCGACGATCCGCTCTTTTTCCCACAGGTGCTGGATGTGATTTTCATAATTGATCACGATCCGGCAGGTGCTGCTCCAGTCGTCTATGCACCCTTTGTTTTTCAGGGGTGCCTTGAAGATCGACTGCTCGGTATCGCCCTCAATCAGCTCCGTGTAGCGGAACGCGAAAGACTCATCGCGCGGACGACCCGGTGCCAGGGCGGGATCGGTCCACTCATCGACAAATATCAGGTCAACCGTCGGTTTACGCAGACCGGAGGTGAGGTAAATCTCTTCACCCGGATTTGCACCCGGCACGGCGTAATAGGTGCGGGCCGCAAACTCCGCCATGGTTTCGCCGGCTTGCGGCGGCTCCGGCGTACCGAACTGATCGGTGCGCTCCGTCCCCGGAAATGCCACCCCGCCGGCTGCACCGGGATTGACGGAATCCGGCAAGGTGTCGGCACGGCTGACTGGCTGGGTATTGCTGGTGTTGAGGCAACCATTGCATTCACGTCGCTCGCCCGGTCGCAGCTGCATCCAGTAGGTGGTGTTGTTACTGATGCGGCGGCCTTCCCGGTCGAGTACTTCAATGGTGAAGGCAATGTCGGCGGGTACCTGGACCAGCACTGAGCCGTCCGGCTCCACCGGCGTATAACCGATTATCTCCCGCAGGCCGGTGTTCTGATTGAAGCGATTACCGTAGACCGTGTCTTCCTGTTCATCGAGCACGTCATTATCAGCAATGGCCACGGCCTTGACGATGCGCAGGAAGCGCGCCGGGCGCTCATCAGCGGGTGTCAGCGCCGGGTTCGCCAGGGCTGCGAGATTCAGGTTGTCGCGGTTCGGGACGCCGCTGCCGGCGACAAAGTTGCCGTCGTAGACGCTGCGGATATGCAGGATGCCCACGTCAGAGCCGGTTGTGACCGGCGCGATGTAGGCCGGAGGTGTGCGGCGTTCAAGGATGACAGCTTCGGTAAACATCCGTCCCTCTTTACCCAGGACCACGGGCTGCTGAGTCTGGTCCGCCATGTTGTAGATCCAGATGCCGAACAGCGGCGGGGCAATTTCAGTCGTATCGTCTTCCCACCACTCATCGGTGCAGGGCACCAGCCGGCCGGTGGCGATGACCTGTAAACGACACTGGCTCCAGCTCACCAGCAGGCGGTTGGTGCCGTCGAACAGCGGGTGCAGTGAGCTGAACACACCGTTCCGAGAGCGCTCATCCTCAGTTGCAATATCCAGGTGGTAAATCCGCGCCTGAGCTTCGCCGCCGCTGCCGTTGATCGGCACTTCATTCTCAACAAAATTTTCCGTATCGATCACCACCATGTCGCCGCCGAGGAATTCGCTGCGGCGCTTCAGGATGGCGGCGATGCGGCGGTCCGGCATTTCCTGTGGGCGGAACAGCGTCAGGGATTGCGCAAGCGGCGTGGTGTTGAGGCTGTTGAAGCCATAGTGGTACTGCAGGTCCGTACCATCGGGGTTGACGGTGTAGAGACTCAAGTGGTTGCGCGAAGCCCGGTCCCAGCGGACGAAGAGCACGCGCCCGTTCTCCAGCACGGTGGGTTGCAGGTCGTGGCTCTGGTTGTAGGTGATCTGCTGAATCTCAGTACCGTCATCGTTCATGACATGGAGCACGAAGGCCGGCCCGTTGTTGCTTTCCTCCTGGGCGGTGTACTGAGGTTTGTTGTCATCGAGCAGCATGCCGCGACTGCGGGTCTGGCGACTGGAGCTGAAGACAATCCGGTCGTCCGGCAGGTAGCGCGGGCTGATGTCATGGCCGGCTTCGGCAACGATGTTTGAGCTGATGATCCGGCGCAGGACTTTGGTGGTGAGGTGGTATTCCCAGATATTCCACGTGGGCTGGTCATCCTCGTCGGCGTTGGGAATTTCCGGGGCGCGCATGGCAAACAGCAGGCGGTCGCCGTCCGGGTGGATGCTCAGGTCTTTAACGTCGTAGTTAGGTGCTTCGGGATCAAAATTGTCGTCGGCAATAAAGGCTCTGGCGGTCACATTTTCCGCAGCCGCCAGGGCGGTGGCGCGGGGCTTGATATAGAGGGCCCCGCCTGGATTGAACGCCCTGGGGTCAAGGATATTCAGCGGCGCCAGGGCCTCCGGATTGTTTTCAGCCCTGGGCAGCGGCCGATCGATAAAAGCAATGGGAAGATCCTCGGTCACCGGGTCCGGACTCTGTCCGCCTCCTTCCTTGCCTCCTCCACCGCCACAGGCAGTGACCATAAAACAGGCAAGCCAAAGGGGCCAGCTGCGTGCAAATGACAGACGGAGGTGGTGGATCATGGCGGTTATGCTCTGCGCAAAAATAGGGTTTGAATAATAGTGGCTCTAAAAATAGCTGAATTCTGTGACTCTGGCTGTTCCCCCGTTGCGGAACCCGCTGCGGAAGTGGCGCGTATTAACGAATATGTGACCCGGTCGACAATGTGGATACAAACGATCCACAGGTTTAAACCGTTCGGCGACATATAATCGGTGGCGAACAAATAGCCTGCTACATTGGTACCCAGTCGAGCAGAATAAAATCTTGGAGCAGCCGTGACCACACAAGCCTTCCTTTCATCTGGCAGACGGGCCGGATGGTGTTCAACTGTGCATCGCCGCCTGGTGTCCGGTGCGCTATTGCTGGTTTCCCTGTTCGCCGCTCTGGCAATGGCTGGCCCGCGCGAGCAGGCGCTGCAGATTCACAACCGGATCGCTGGCGTCCCGCCGTCGGAAGCCGTACTGCTGCAGATGGCTGCGCTGATCAATGACGGTAATGTCGCCGGCGCGGTACAGATCGCGATGGACAATGAAGCTTTTTACAGCGTAACGCTCAAGAACATGGCTACGCCCTGGACCAACCGCGATCAGACCGTCTTTGCACCGCTGAATGATTACACTGCCACAGTGATCGGCCTGGTGCGTGACGATCAGGATTTCCGCACAATCCTCTACGAGGACGTGATCTACACCAGCAATGCCAGCGGGCTGCCTGCCTATGCCCCTAATAACAACAATCACTACCAGACCCTGGAAAGCGCTGGCCATAGTCTGAAAGACACGCTGGTCCGTCGTACCCAATCGTCAGTGACTGGCCTTCCGGCTGAGGCAACGGCGGGCGTTCTGACCACGCGCGCTGCGGCCAAGGCATTCTTTATTGCGGGTACCAACCGCGCCATGTTCCGTTTTACCCTCTTAAATCACCTGTGCCGTGACCTGGAACAGGTGCACGACACCTCTCTGGTGCCGGACCGCATCCGTCAGGATGTCAGCCGCAGTCCGGGTGGCGACAGTCGCGTCTTCCTCAACAGCTGTATGGGGTGCCATAACGGCATGGACCCGCTGGCCCAGGCCTTCGCTTACTACGATTACGAATATGACATCGACAGCGATCCTGAGGGCATCAACGGTCGCATTCACTACAACACCGCATCGGACATCGACCCGGACACTAACAGCCGGGTGGAAAAGAAATACCTCATCAACGCCTCCACCTTCCGCTACGGCTTTGTCACCCCGGATGACCGTTGGGACAACTACTGGCGCAAGGGCCAGAACTCGATATTAGGCTGGGATCCGTCCCTGTCCGGCTCTGGCAGTGGCGCTAAATCCATGGGTATGGAGCTGGCCCACAGCCGGGCGTTTGCCCATTGCCAGGTGGAAAAGGTCTTCCGCAATGTCTGCCTGCGTCAGCCCACTGGGGCGGATCACGCGATGCTGGAGACCATGACCGATAACTTTGCCAGCAGTAATTACAAGCTTAAGCAAGTGTTTGTCGACACAGCGGACTACTGCAAGGGCCCCTGATCCGGAGCCGCTGCTTGGGGAGCGCCGGTGCTGAGGGTGCCGGGAAAAGATAAAAAAACATCAGGTAACTACCGTGGATACATCCAGCCAATCCTACTTCCACTCTCGCGGTTCGAGCCGCACGGGGCTGCTTGTGCTCTCGCTGCTGCTCACCACGCTGCTGGCCCTGGCGGGCTGTGGCGGTTCCAGCAGTGGTGCCCCTACCACTCCACCTAACCCGCCACCAAATAGTGGCGGTGGTGACAGCAGCTTTGAATACAAAGGCACCAACCCCGCTGCGACACCGGATGTTTTCAAGTTTCAGACCAGCCTGTGGGTCAATATCGCGCCGGAAAACCGGTGCGGCAGCTGTCACGGTAATGCGGGTCAGCCCCCGGTGTTCGCCCGTGGCGATGACATCAACCTGGCCTATGCCGCAGTGATGGATAACACACTGGTAGATCTGGGTACTCCAGCCAACTCCCGCCTGGTTACCAAGGTGCTGAGCGGCCACAACTGCTGGGCGGCGGACCCAGGCGTCTGTGGCGATATCATCACCACCTGGATTACCGCCTGGGCCGAGGGTAGTGGCACGGAAGCCAACCCCATTGTGCTGACGCCACCGGAAGAGCGCGACGTGGGTAGCAGCAAGAGCTTCCCTGACTTCCCGGGAGCATTTGCTACGACGGTTTATCCGCTGCTGACCCAGTATTGCGGCAGCTGCCATGCGGAAAACGCCGTTACCCGTCAGCAGCCTTATTTCAGCAGTGTGGATATCAACGTCGCCTACGAGGCATCCAAGGCGCGCATGCGTCTGGATAACCCCGGCGCATCGCGTTTCGTACAGCGGCTGGGTATCGACTTCCACAACTGCTGGGGTAATGACTGCAGCGCCAGCGCCGCCGCAATGCGTGACGCCATCGCAGCGTTTGCCGCAACCGTTCCGGACACGGTCGTCGACGAAAACCTGATCATGAGTAAGGCGGTGGGACTGGGTGATGCCTTCGTGGTCAGTAGCGGCGGGCGTATCGACTCCAACCTGATTGCCAAGTACGAATTCAAGACCGGTGGCGGGTCCATAGCCTATGACACCAGCGGCGTTGAGCCGGCCACCAACCTGGTGCTGTCCGGTGATGTCACCTGGAGCAGTGCCTGGGGTATCCGCATTGGTTCGAACGGCAAGGCACAGGCGCCGGTCACTGAAAGCCGCAAGATCTACAACCGGATCCGCGTGGCCGGTGAATACAGCGTTGAAGCCTGGGTAATCCCGGACAACGCCGCCCAAGGCGCTGATAACAGTAACCCGGCGCGGATTGTCAGCCTGTCGGCGGGCACCAACGAACGTAACTTCACTCTCGGACAGTACAACGCCAATTACACCTTCCTGAATCGCACCAGCCTGAGTGACGCCAATGGTCTGGTGGAGCTGGCAACGGCGGATAATGACGAACGGCTGCAGGCCACGCTCCAGCACGTAGTGGCCACCTTTGATCCCATCAATGGCCGACGCATCTATGTGAACGGAGAGTACACCGGTGACAGAGACCCCACCCCCGGCGCAGCCCTCGCGGACTGGAATGACAGCTATGCGTTGATCGTGGGTAATGAAGCATCGGGCAACCGCGTGTGGCAGGGCAGCGTCCGCTTCCTCGGTATCCACAACCGCGCCATGACGCCGGAAGACATCATGAAGAACTTCGAAGTGGGCGTAGGAGCGCGCTATCTGCTGCTGTTCAACGTGGCGGAGCTGATCAATGTGCCGCTGAGTTTCATCGTTTTTGAGGTGCAGCAGTTTGATGACTACGGTTACCTGTTCAGCCAACCCTTCTTCACTATCCTGGCCGACCCGGAAACCGGCGTGACCGCGCAGATGACCAGTCCGGTCACTGTCGAAGGTATCCGCATCGGGGTGAACGGTGCTGAGGCGCTGGTGGGCCAGGTGTTCGCCAACCTGCGGACCGAGCTGAGCCAGAACCAGATGGTCGAAGGCCGGCAACTGCTCTCCACGCTGGGCACGGTGGTCGAGGCCAAGCGCGGGCCGGAGCAGGATGAATTTTTCCTGACCTTCGACCGCATCGGCAGTCACACCTACGCACGTCCTGAGCCGGCTGTTCCAACACCGGCAGCACCGGCAGACGTAGAAGGTCAGGCCCTGATCGGCCTGCGGACCTTTGCCGAAATCAATGCAACCCTGAGCACCCTGACTACGGTCCCTGCCACCACAGCGTCGGTGGCGCAGACCTACGCCAACGTCCAGCAACAGCTGCCGACAGTGCCCAGTATGGATGGCTTCCTGGCCGCCCATCAGATGGGGGTGACCCAGCTGACCGTTGCCTATTGCAACGCGCTGGTGAATGACGCCAGCCGTCGCAGCAGTTTCTTCCCAGGCTTTAATTTCGGAGCCGCAGCAAGCCTTGCCTTCAACGATGCAGGTCGTGAGCGGATTATCGAGCCGCTGCTGGCAAAACTGCTGGCCCATGAAATCGGTGGCAGCAAGCTGGAGATACAGGCTGAGCCGGATGACCTGCGGCTTGAGCTGAATCAGTTAATCAGCCGCCTGGTCGGTGGCGGCACAGGCACCTCACAGGTTGCGCTGGCCACCTGCTCGGCGGCATTTGGCGGCGCGGTGATGTTGCTGCAGTAACGTCACGGGAGCGCGCCTCCCTCTTTACGAATACGACTACGAGACCAAGTAGCGAAGGACATACCCATGGCTAAACGCAGACATCCACTTCACCCCGATGCGCCGTTGTACCTCAACGACCACCGGCGACCGGTCACCCGGCGCGAACTTATCGCCCAGGGCTTCAAGGCAGGTTTTGGTACGGTGCTCGGCGGCTCAGTGTTCAGCCTGTTTGCCAACCCCCGTCAGGCCGAAGCGGCACTGTCCGGCGACGTAGCGACAGCGCGCGACGCTTGTGGTATCGCTGCCCAGGGCGCAGGCAAGATCCCCTTTATCTGCTTTGACCTTGCTGGCGGTGCCAACATCGCTGGCTCCAACGTGCTGGTGGGTAAACAGAACGGCCAGCTCGACTTCCTTACCGCCAGCGGTTACAGCAAGCAGGGCCTGCCGGCGGACATGGTCCCTAATGCATCAGCGGGAAACTTCATCAACACTGACCTGGGTCTGGCATTTCATTCAGACAGCCAGATGCTGCGCGGCATCCTCGAAAAAGCCTCGGCAGCCGCGCCGGCCACCAATGGCGCTGTTATTCCCGCCCGCTCTGAAAACGATACCGGCAACAATCCCCATAACCCCATGTACGGCATCAATCGCGCCGGCTCCAATGGTTCACTGCTCGCTTTGATCGGCTCCCGCGCGGGGGACTCCGGTGGCAACTCCATGGCGCCGGCTGCCATGATCAACCCGGAAGTCCGGCCCACCAAGGTGGACAACCCCCGCGATGTTACCGGGCTGGTAGACGTGGGCGATCTGGTCGGCCTGCTCACCCAGCAGGACACGGTGGCGGTGATGGAATCCATCTATCGACTCAGCAAGAGCAAACTGGACTATGTGAATCCGGGTACCGGTGTCACCCGCGATGAAGTGCTGAAGGAGATGATGCGCTGCGGTTATGTAAAAAGCGCGGACCTGGCAGACCGGTTTGGTAATCCATCGGATATCAACCCCGAAGCTGACCCGGATATTGTCGGTCCCACCGGGGTCTTCAGCACCGCTGAATTTAATGGCGATGGCGAATTCCGGAAGACCGCCTCTGTGATGAAGCTGGTGGTAGAAGGTTATGCCGGTGCCGGCACCATCACCATGGGCGGATACGACTATCACACGGGTGACCGCTCCACCGGCGAGCAGCGTGATCTGCGCGCAGGCCGTTGCATCGGTGCCTGCCTTGACTACGCCCGTCGCAAAGGCGTGCCCATCATGATCTACGTCTTCAGCGATGGCTCCGTCTTCAGCAACGGCATGCTGGATAACTCCGAAGCCGGGCGCGGCAAAGGTGTCTGGACCGGTGACGATCAACAGACCGCCTCTTCTTTCTTTCTCGTGTACAACCCCGGCGGCCGCCCTGCGTTGATTGGCAGCACCGCAACCGAACAGGCACAGCATCAACAGATCGGCTACATGCGCGCAAGCGGCGACGTGGAAACTGCATCAAGTCCCGTGGCCAACAACGTTAACCTGCTGGTAGAAATGGTGGTGCTGAACTACATGGCGCTGCACAACGAACAAGGCCGATTCCCAATCCTGTTTCCCAACCACGGCCTCGGCAGTTCAGCAATGATGGATCGTCTTACCGCTTTTGAACCTATCTGCAACGGTACTATCTCGACGCCGGTGGCTTAATTGACAGGGAGATGAAGCCTCGTTTTGAGCGGGGCTTTTCGTTGTGAAAAATTAACACAGCCGCAGTGTTGGTTGAATTTCGGAGATGGAAGGCTTGAAATTAAAGTCCGTTGATTTATCATCGGCGCGGGATTTCAGGACAGCGTTATTAAAGGATTAATAAATATGGATATCAGCCAGGACATTCATACCCAGCTTTTGCTCAAACATGGTGCCGTACAGACATCTCCTCAGCATGCTGCGATGTTGAATACGCAGGAGAGTAAAAAATTTATCAGCACCGTTGATGGCACCTCCAGTCCCGCAGGCTACCAAGTGATCCTTGCCGGCTATGCCTCTTACATACTGGAGAGAGAAAGTAAAACTTCTGATTTTCAAAGCCTTGATAATCTTCTAAGAAGTTTACGGGCTATGCCTCGCTCCCCCTCCGCTAGCATTCTTAAAGATAGTGTTACGACATTTAAGTTGGAGAACGATGCGTATCGGATCGACTATCGTATCGCTAACGGCCAGGTAGTCGTCCATAACATTCAGCTAGTAGATAAGCTTCAAAAACAACGTGACCGTCTAGAGAAACCTGCGCTTTATTGTGTGAAGCGAAACCATCAGGGTGTCTGGCAGGTCAGTGGCAAAGTAGACAAGGTTTTAACTTCCCACGCCGCCGTCAATGGCCAGTCTAACAACCTGACGAAAGCCACCTGGTTGATGGGCGCACATCTTGAATACGAATTTAAAAGCCTGCAGGAATATACCTTGTTTCATAATCCCAGCGTTGGAGGTATTGGTGACACATGGGAGTCCCTGCGCGACAAGCTCGGGTTTACAACCGGTGTCACCCGTCAATTTGCAAAAGTGCTCATGGATACGCAGGCGCAGGACAATGCTACCCAATGGGTGGCTCACAGCCAGGGTGGAGTAATCTTTGCGGAAGCTGTGCGATACTTACTGAACGGATCAAGCAGCTGGATGTTAAATAAACTGCGTCTCAATGGGCTTCGTAACCCCGACAAAGGAAAAATGTTGAACAGGCACAGCGTCATCTTTCACGGCAATGCAAACAACAACCTGCGCTCGAAGCCGTTGTTTGCCCGGGCTGGTATAAACGTGGTCGCTATTCGTACTAACGAGTACGATATGGTGCCTAATATTATCGGAATGAACACCCTGAATCCGCAAAAGCTTATTGGCTCGCTGGTCTACAGTTCTCATGTGTTCTCAGGCTCGGTATTGCAGAGCCCGCACACCTTGGTACAGAGTCAGGAATCCTGGCAGCATCATATGGATAAGGGGCCGGGTAAAGGTCGCAACGGGGTCCAGAAGGTTTTTCACAAGATTGATAAAAACCTTGTCCAAAAGGTAAAGCCAAATTATTTGCCGTAAGGTGAGTCATATGATGCTTACTAAAATTTTTAACAGGGCTTCGTCGTTCCGTGTTCATCCACATCTGGTGATCATTATGCTAACTGTATTAACTGGTCTCTTCTCCTCATCACCTCAAGCTGAGGAAAAAAAACTTCGTCATCATCAGATCAATTTGTCCGGCAATATATTTTACTTTTCCATGCCGGAAGATTTCAGCAGAGACATGCCTGCTGCAGACATGGTTGAGTCTCTGGATATTTCCGATATTACGAAGTTTGATAATCCCGAATATGGCAACCTGATCCGTCGTTGGTGGGATATTAAAAAGCCCGGTTGGTTTGGTAAGCAACTGGGTACGGTGATGATGGATATTTCAGTGCAGCGGGTTTTTCCCAATCGGCAGCATCTGATTCATAACCGACCGTATGAGATAACAGATAGACTGGACTTTATGCTGATGCTGGATGACAGTTTTCATCAACGTTACGATGAATTGAATGTGTCGGGTAAGGAAGATGTTTTAAACTCGTTTCATTCAAGTTTTGCAATTATGATAGGTGATGAAGTTACTGCTCTGCAGCGGGATGAAATATTTAATGACCAAAAGTGGATCAGCTATTCAATAGCTGCTCCGCGTGATGAACTGATCGTTGCTTATGCGGTGCCCCTATCTCCAGATGTGTATCTGGAGGCTATGTTTACTTACAGTCATAATGATAATGTACTGCCTCTGGAATTCAGGAGGGGATATGCATTTGCCAAAATGCAGCAGATAATCGAAAGCTTTAAGGTACATTATATTGAAGGAAATCCTGTCAGCGAGCTGGTTAACAAGACATGGCTTGAAGAGTCCAATACCGACACTTTAAGGAAAAGTGAGGATGCACTGCTAAAGCTTTTTACAACTGGCGCCGAGAAAGCGCTTACTAGCGATACCTTATGAAAAAGCACTGCAGAAGTTTGTGAGGAACATCGAACCACAATACTGCGTATCTACGGCATTGACGTGAACAAAGAACAGCCGTCGCTGCCCGAATAATAATATCAACCGGGGAATTCTTGCGGCGAGGTTATAAGCCGCTATAAAAATCTCTTTTTTTGTTCAAAAATCAGTTAATTAGGACTATTCAGTTAAATTTGGTACCATAGCCATCCAACCCCCTCGCGCCAGCGTGGCGCGCCTTCTTTTTCTGTTTTTTTGTGGTATTTCCCATGAATAGCTCCGCCGCTGAGTTTTTTACGCGTCGTTCCGTTTTATTTGCATCGGCCATTCTGTGTACCTTGTTGTGGGGCAGTGCTTATCCTGCGATTAAAAATGGTTACGCTTTGCTGAACATTTCGCCTGATGATGTCCCGTCGCAGATGGTCTTTGCGGGGTATCGGTTTTTGCTGGCGGGCATTTTTCTGCTGCTGCTGGCACGGGCGACAGGACGGCCGTGGTGGGGAATGAAGGAGGGACAGCTCGGGAAGGTGACTGTCCTGGGGCTCACACAGACAACGCTGCAGTATATTTTCTTTTACATCGGGCTGGCTTTTGCTACGGGTGTCAAGGCGTCTATTGTGAATGCGACCGGCACTTTTTTCAGTGTGCTGCTGGCACACTTTATCTACCGTAACGAACGGCTCAGCTATCGCAAGTCCATCGGCTGTCTGACCGGTTTCGCCGGCGTGATGGTGGTTAACTTCAGTGATTCGCTCCTGAGCCTCGACTTCACGCTGGCCGGTGAAGGCGCCGTTATGTTTGCTGCTTTTATTCTCGCGGCGGCCTCGATTTACGGTAAAACCATTTCGCAGACAATGGATGCCATGCTGATGACTGCCTGGCAGCTGGCCATTGGTGGTGCGGCTCTGCTTGCGATTGGTTTTGTATTCGGCGGTAAGAGTGGCGATTTTACCTTGACGTCTTTTTCGCTGCTGGTTTATCTCGCGTTGCTGTCGTCCATCGCTTTTGCGCTGTGGAGCATCCTGCTGAAATTTAATCCGGTGGGTATGGTAACCATCTTCAACTTCCTGATACCCATCTTCGGCGCCGGATTGTCCGCACTATTTTTGAATGAATCGATCATGGAATGGAAAAATCTCATCGCGCTGGTACTGGTGTGCGGCGGGATTTATCTGGTGACCAAGGCCCCGGTACGCTAGTTTGCTGTTTTACAACATCAGCCCCTGGGCACAGCAAAGGGGCTGATGGTTAGGAGTTATATCGCGTAGAGAAATCCCTTCAGCGCGGAATTTCCACCGCGACGACATTGGATGGCTTGGATTCCCCGCTTTCATTCTTCGCAATCACGCGATAGAAATAGCGTTTGCCTTTTTTCAGTTTCCCTTCATCTTTGAACAATGCCTGCGTGCGCGGATTGAATTCCTGAATGCCGTCAGAGATGTTGTCGCCAATCACTTTCCACGGGCCTTGGGCAGAAGTGGCCCGCTCGATGCGATAAAAGCGCCCCACCGGAGCGCCCATCCAATTGATGGCCTCCGCAGGTTGATCAATAGGCCGCAGCACCGGTGCTTCCGGTATCGGCAAGGGCGGCGCTTTCTGCTGGCCGTTCATCTGTGCTTGAGCCTTGCGTACAAGGTCGACCACTGTCTGCTCTTCATTGGGATCGCCTTCGGGAAAGCCGGGCAGATGATAGCTGTAGTGGCCGGTGTACTCCTTGTGCCAGTAGAAGCCACCGTTATGGCGATGGCCGCGAAAACCCCAGATAAAAGCACCCGCAGCTCTGGCCCCTTTATGTTCAGTGTGCACCGCCGCCTGCATGATCGCGTCGAGGCCTTCGGCATCCCGCAGCCCGAACTCACCAATCAGATAAACTTTTTTGCCGTCGATGGCCTGCAGGTCTTTCAGCACCTGCTCGGGATTGTTA
Organism: uncultured Cellvibrio sp.; assembly: GCA_937958105.1. Lineage (GTDB taxonomy): Bacteria > Pseudomonadota > Gammaproteobacteria > Pseudomonadales > Cellvibrionaceae > Cellvibrio. The sequence goes on along the minus strand of CALFXJ010000048.1, from coordinate 21,522 downwards.
TTGCCGTTGGTGGTGTAAAAGTGATTGGAGATGATGTCGATATTGGGATCATCCAGCGCAAAGGAATTAACGGTGAGGTAAGTGCCGTCGATCACCAGATGGTTCTTATCCAGAGACTTGATCAGGGCCGCTGTCTTGCGCAGGAAAGGTTCGGTAGTCTCCTTGAGCTCGTTACCGGTTTCCCAGGCCATGATGGCTTTTTCATCACGGTATTCCCGGCCGGTGATGGTATTTCTGCGCGTGATCACCTGCTCAACAATGTGCAGGTAAGCCGCAAAGGTTTTGCTGTTGATGTCGTGCAGGGCGGTTTCCGGTTCGCCGTAGAATGCCGCCAGCTGTTCCCGTCCGCCCCACCATTTCCAGTGATCGATAAACGGCAGAATTAAACGCAGCCCATGCTTATCGGCCAGGGCAATCTTCCGGTCGTAATGCACCATGGCTGCTTCATTCAGGCGCGGCATGCCGCTGGGTGTGGCCGGCTTCAGGATGTGGGTTTCCCGTTCGCAGGCAGCGTCGTATTCCGTCTCGATGGAGAGCACATAAACCCGCATGGCCTTGTGGCCGGTATAAACCAGCGCTTTTATCCAGTTCTCCTGTTCCTCGGCGGTGGGCCAGTGGAAGTACTGACCCCAGCCGCGCGGATCGGCTTTGCAGGGGCCGCGGGCATCGTCTTCGATGCGGTGAAGTTCCGGAGCATGGATGCCGGCAAAGCGGAATTCTGCTTTGCCATCCATTAAACGGTGGCCATCGCGGGTAATAAAATTATCGAAAGCCAGAACCGGCAAGGTAAAAGCCGCGCCCAGAATAAAAGCGAATAAACGAAAAAAGCCCATGATGGATGATCCTTATTATGTCTGTCTGGTTGTAACCGGTTTCACATGGAGCTTAACATCGTTTTTTCTCCGGGCCTACTCCGTCTGTGAAAGAAGTGTTAAAGCCGGGCGCCCTCGACCTGTGTGTCTGCCTCTGTCATCCAACGCATCATAAAGTTGTCATATCCCGGTCATAGACTTGCGGCAAATTCCCGTTCGGAGAAGCCGCAATGAAAACATCAATAAGTCTGTTGCTACCCTTGGCACTTGCCGCCATGCTTACTTCTTGTGGCAGTGATGACGACAATTCCTCCAGGTCCACCTCAAGCAGCTCATCCAGTGTGCCTGCTGCTTCAAGCTCCAGTTCCAGCAATTCCAGTACTTCCAGCGCAGACTCGAGCAGCTCCAGCGCCGCCGCTCTGGAAAAGATTTCCCTCAACTTTATCGGCCGCTACAGCACTGGAGCGTTTGACGAGGCTGCTGCAGAAATTCCGGCGTTCGATCCGGCCAGCCAGCGGGCTTTTATAGTGAATGCGCAAGAGGGTGTGGCCGAGGTTCTGGATATGCGGGTACCGTCAGCACCCATTCGTCTCGGGGCACTGGATGCAACGGCCATAGCCGCAGGTTCTGTGGTTAACAGCGTCGGTGTGCATGACGGCGTAGTCGCTTTGGCCATTGAGGCAGCGGCAAAGACCGATCCAGGCTACGTTGCCTTTTATCGAGCGAATGACCTGAGCAGGATCAGCCAGGTCCATGTCGGGGCCCTGCCGGACATGCTTATCTTCACGCCGGATGGCGACTATGTGCTGGTGGCTAATGAAGGTGAGCCGAGCGATGACTATCAAATCGATCCAGAAGGCTCGGTGAGTGTGATCGATGTGCGTGATATCGAAAACCCGGTGGTCGCCACAGCCGAATTTACCCGCTTCAATGATCAGGCTGCCGTCCTGCGGGCGGCGGGCGTGCGCATCTATGGCCCCGGTGCCAGCGTTGCGCAGGATCTGGAGCCGGAATATATCGCCGTATCAGCGGACAGTCGCACGGCCTGGGTTACCCTGCAGGAAAATAACGCCCTCGCGAAACTGGATATCCTTACCGCTACTATTACCGACATTCTGCCTCTGGGCTTTAAAGATCACGGCCGCGTTGGCAATGGTATGGATACCAGCGATGAAGATGGGCGCATCAGCATCGCTCCCTATGTCGGAGTCCGTGGTCTCTACCTGCCGGATGCCATCGCAGCTTATGAGGTAGATGGCATTAGCTATCTCGTAACCGCCAATGAAGGCGACGCCCGCGCCTGGGGTGAAGATAATGATGCGTACTGGGCTGGCGATGCCGGCCAGGGTTTTGTTGAAGAGTTTCGAGTCAAGCATCTGGTGCACACCAAAGGCTTTGATCGCCGCCTGGCCGAAGGTGACCTGCCGCCACAACTGCGCAACCTCGCCGCGGGCGCGCTGCTGAATCCCGACACCTTTGCCTACTGCGGTGCTGTGGCCGGTGATCCGGGTCAATGTCGGGATGACGACATCCTCGGTCGACTCAACATTACCTGGACAACGGGTTATCGCACCGACGATGAAGGGAATCCGGTTATGTTCAACACGAATGGCGACCCAGACCCGATGGGTGATCGCCTGATGTACGACGCACTCTATACCTATGGCGGTCGCTCTTTTTCCATCTGGAGTGCCGACGGCGAACAGGTGTGGGATTCGGGTGATCAGATCGAGCAGTTCCTCGCCAGTGACGCGTGCAAGCTGGGCGCGGCCCGCGCGCTTCCCTGTGCAGACTTCTTCAACACCGGTCACGACGAAGGTAACGCCCTGGATTCACGCAGCGATGCTAAAGGGCCGGAGCCTGAAGGTCTGACCATTGGCAAGATAGGTGATAAAACCTTTGTGTTTGTCGGCCTGGAGCGAATGGGCGGTATCCTTGTGTACGACATCTCCAACCCGGCAGCCCCCGTGTTTATGGATTACCTCAATAGCCGCGAAGACTGGACTACGGAAGATCCGGGCACTGTGCTGGCGGAAGCTGGCGATCTGGGTCCGGAAGGCTTAGCTTTTATCAGCGAAGTTGATTCACCCACCGGCACACCTTTGCTGATCGTCGGCAACGAGGTCAGCGGTACCACGGCTGTGTATGAGATTGAGAAACACCTTGCTGAATAATCGCGAGGCCTGTGCGGGTGACGATAAATGCGTCACCCGCACAGAGCGAGATCCAGTCCCCCAACGACCACTTCATTTGCCTGTCTTGCCCGAACAGGGCAAAATCAGCCTCCTTGTAAACCCACGTGGCCGTTCAACCGATTACTGATTTTGGCAAGAGTCTGTCTGTGCCAAATTTTGGCAAGAGTCTGTCTGTGCCAAATAAAGTATGGGTTCAAAAATAACTGAGGCCTGTCCTTGAGATTGCCATCACGATCCGAACGGTCGCGGGTATTTTTTGTTCAAACGCGCGCGATGCAGGTGGTATGATCGCGGGCCAAAAATAAAAACTGTGGTATCCGACGCGCACTTAACCAGTCTTCCCACTGTAGCAATTGCACCCGTATTGTGGCGGAAGCTGACGAATCCCTAACCGACAACAAGAAAATGCGTATGCAAGACATCCTCAAAAAATACGGCGACTATCTGGTTCCTGCCGGTATTCTTATTATCTCCCTGATTATCTACGGCACCCTCTATGGCAATCCCAAAGCCATGTTCTGGGACGAAAACTATCACATCGCCTCGGCGCAGAAGCACATCGACAATGTGATGTACATGGAGCCCCATCCGCCTCTGGGCAAGATGCTGATGGCGGTGGGCGAGGTGCTTGTTGGTGCGAATAACGATATCAACAAGCAGGCGCTCAACGAGACCGATTATCTCACCGGTGATGCGGCGCCTGCAGGTATGCAATACACCGGTTTCCGCCTGCCCTCCACCTTCATGATGGCGTTTTCCGTGCTGTTTTTTTACGGCATCGTGCGGCGGATTACCAAACGCAAATGGGTCGCTGCAGCTTTCACCTCGCTGGTGATCTTCGACAACGCCATGGTGATTCACTCTCGTGCGGTGATGCTGGAAGGCATCCAGATGTTTTTTATCCTCGCAGCTATTTATTACATGGTGCGGGTGATCACCAATGATAAACCCATACGCCTGCCTCATTACGCCATCCTCGGGGTACTGATCGGACTGGCGGTTATGGTCAAACTCAATGGTGCGATTCTGCTGCTGCTGTTTGTGATGCTCTGGGGCGTTGATCAGTGGCAGAACCTGCAACAGTTTAAGTGGCTGGAGCTGGTCAAACGTCTGCTGGTCACGGTTCCCGCTGGCCTTGCGCCGCTGTTCCTGGTGTTCTTCGGGGTTTTCTATATCCACATCGGCATGGGTACCGAAGTGGTTAACAACCGTACCTACAAGGCTTCGCCCGAATACCTGAATTACATCCGCAAAGGCGAAACCTTTTCACCCTCGGCATTTATGGTGGGGATGAAAGATAACTGGCGTTATATCTCCGAATACGCCGACGGTGTGCCACGGCTGGACGTATGTAAACCTGGCGAGAACGGCAGCCACGCAGCCGGCTGGCCCATCGGTAAAAAGAGCATCAACTATCGCTGGGACAAGGACACTATCGACGGCAAGGTGCAGGTCCGCTACATGCAGATTATCTGTAATCCGATCGTCTGGTTCTCGGTGCTGCTCGGCATTGTTCTGTCAGTCGGCCTGCTGACCAGCAGGTTTGTCTACGGCAATAAAATAAAAGACGAACCGCTGTTTTACTGGATCTGTGGCTTCACTTCACTCTATGTGTGCTACATGATCGCCATCCTGCAGATTGAGCGGGTGATGTATCTGTACCACTACCTGGTACCGCTGGTATTCGGCGCGCTCAATCTGGCGATGGTATTCACCTATATCTTCCGCGATGAAGTGATCGCCAACCACCGTCATACCATGATCAACCTGGGTGTCTTTGTGTTGCTGGTTATTGGTGTGTTTGCTTTCTTCTCGCCGTTTACCTACGGCTTCCAGATGACTGAAGATGAATTTGCGTTGCGCAACTGGTTCAGCTTCTGGCAACTGAATGTGGTGAGATAACAATGAAACTGACAATGAATAAAAATATCGCCTTATCTATCCTGCTGGCCGTGGTGACTGCGGCGATTCTGTGGCGCATCACGCCGGTTTACGTAGACCCGGTGATCAAGCTGACCATCATCAAAAATCGCGCGCAGATCTCCAACATTCATCAACCGCGCAATATTGAATTCACCAAAGAAGTGATGGTGGACAATCTGAACCTGTACCACAAAAGCCGTTTCAGTCACGCCAAACTCGGCGATATCGGCTATCAGGATCACTTCTTTGTCGATGTCGAGCATGAATTCACGGTAAAGATGGCGGGCCAGTACCGATTTAACATTGCGTCCGATGACGGCTTTACGGCTGCCATAGACGGCAACCCACTGTGTGAATTTGACCGTGATCGTCCCTTTTCCATGCAGAGCTGCCCCGTTACGCTCACGGCAGGCAAGCACACCTTCCGGCTTTCCTACTTCCAGGGTTACGGCCAGTCAGGGCTGACGGTGCAATATATGAGCACGACGGACAGCAAGGCCTATTACTTTGGTGATGATTCAAGATATATGCGGTTTTAAGCTGCAGCAGCGCTGAGCGCTTGATAAAGAAAAACCCAGGCGGCGATTGTCAGCCTGGGTTTTTTTATGGTTCGCCGATATATAGTTCGCAGATGTAGCCTGCCTTACTTTTTCTCTTCCAGCACCTGGGTGCCTGCAATCAAATCATGCACGCAGCGGCGATCACTGCGGAAGATAAACAACACATCGATCAGGCTCAGCAGCGGGCCGAGAAGCGGGATGATCGATACCACAGAAATCGGCAGATAACGTTTCAGCACCAACGGAGCGAATTCCGGCAGATTGCCCTGCATATCGGTGATCCGGGTACCCATCAGTTTTTTGCCCACGGTCTGGCCGTAGTGCTTCAACAGATAACCGTGAACCAGCAGAAATGCCACAAACCCGTAAACGGCACCGAGCAGGGTGTATTTAAACGGTGGTTCACTCTCACCGAGAAACATCTCGAATCCACCAATCAAAAACCAGAAGGGCAGCGCGATCAAGATGCCGATGATGCCGTCAATTATGGCCCCGAAAAAGCGGGCCCACTTTGAGGCCAGCGGCATAGCCTGCTCGTTTTCGAGCGGAGTGCTCATCAGGTCGGCACTGGGCGACTGATAAGGATTTTCCATGGATAACTCCTATAGACAGTAAAGTAATTAACAAACGCAGCATGCTAAAGCATTTGAGCATACTTGGGGAGATGCCGGCGCTGAGGTTGCACGGGAAGGGACAATATCGAGCAGAATCTCTGCGAGTGAATGACCGGTATGTTACAGATAGCGGCAATGTAATCCGTTAACTGTGCAAATATTTCCCAAGGGTAACAGGGTACTTGCGGTAGTTGCGACAACAAGGTAATTTCCCCGTCACGGCTGTCGACGTCGCAGCGCCGACAAGCTGAAAAAAGAAAATAAATAAATACAAAAGATCAGCTCGCGCAGTGAAAGAGCTTGCATCAGGGCTGGTGAATTTCAGATAACCGGATGTAGTCAATGTTATCGGTGTGGTTGTTTCACGGCAGGCAAGGGGTTCGATGGCTGATAGTCAGTTTTGTGCTGGCTTGCAGCTGTTTTGCACAGGCGCGGCAAGATGCTGAAACGCTGCACATTGTGCTGCCTTATATCTCTCCCAGCGCACCGAGTCACCAGATGTATTTCCCCAAGGTGCTCGCCCTCGCGCTTGATAAAACCGCCGCGACCGACGGGCCCTACACCATCAGTTATCTCCGCAATAACTTTACCTCGGCACGCATCATCTCCGAGCTCAAATTCGGACGTTCGGTCAATGTCCTGTGGACCAGCCCGGATGAAGAACGGGAGCGCGAACTGCTGCCGATACGCATACCTCTATTGCACGGCTTAAACAGCCATCGAGTTTTTCTGATTCGGGAGAGTGACCGGCGTCTGTACCGCAAGATTAAAACCCTCGATGATCTGCGCGAGCTGAGGGCTGGTTCAGTGGCGAACTGGCCGGATACGCAGATCATGTTGAACAGTAATCTTCCCGTGGTAACCTCCGCGCACTATGAACTGCTGTTCACCATGCTCGCCGGAAAACGATTTGATTATTTCCCTCGTGGTCTTTATGAAGTCTGGGATGAGCAGCAGGTTCATGCCGGCAAGGATCTGGTGGTGGAAGAAAATCTGATGTTTTACTATCCCGCGCCGATTTATTTTTTCGTCAATCCCCGTGATAAAGCACTGGCTGAGCGCATTGAGCGCGGGCTGCGTATAGCGATTGAAGACGGCAGCTTTAACGAATTGTTTTTCAGTGAGCCAGGTTTCAGACGGGGCTACGAAGAATTATCCAACAGGCATCGGCGGGTGTTTGAACTGGAACAGCCCCGCGCTAGGGAGTAGATCGATTCTTGGCTTCAATCCACAGTGACATGTACTGCGTGCTCTTGTGTTGATGATGCTGCAGCATGGCCCCGATAAAGTTACGGCGTCGATGGGTCTCCAGACCAGCCTTGGTCTCTTCAAGTTTTTTGCTCAGCAAGGGGATCAGTTGATCCGCAGCAAACGGCTGAAGCTGCGCCGCGCATTGTTGGTGCGCGCGCTGCCAGTGTTCCGGTGACTCATACAGCTCAACCGCCGCCTCAACAAACGGATCAAGGTTATCGGCGATCGCGCCGGGCCAATGATCCTGTCCATGTAATCCCTCTGCACCAATGCTGGTGGTTACACTGGGTGTACCGCACTGCATGGCATCAATCAGTTTCCCTTTGAGTCCCGCACCAAAGCGCAAGGGCGCCAGACAAACCCGTGCCTGCTGCATCACCTGCATAGCATCCTCCGCCCAGCCGCCAATATAAAAACCCTGCCGCGGATTATGCAGTGCGGTGGCCTTGGGTGGAGGATAAGCACCGTAAATTCTCAGTTGTGCGTGAGGCAGCCGGGCGCGCAGGCGCGGCCAGATCTGGTGTTTCAGACAGAGCACCGCGTCCCAGTTAGGTTCATGACGGAAATTGCCGATGGTGACGAAGTCGTTGCGCTGTTCGAAGGTCTGCTCCGGCAGACCTTGGGGCTGCAACAGAAAGGGGCAGTAATGCAACAGCGCGGCAGGCACGGCAAATTCATTGTGCAACAGTTCGTATTCAACGCGGGAGATAATCAGGCTGATGTCGCAGCGATAGATGGCAGCCAGCTCTCGCTGTGCCATATCGTCAGCGGCCATGGCATCGAACAATAACGCCGCATCTACCGCCGGAGGATAGAGCTGAAAGCGGTCCGCCTCTGACGTGGCCGACTGTTGCTGCCGCTTCAGTATTTGTTGGCGAACCTGACGCAGGCTGTGCAGATCCTCGGTATTCAGCACACGCAAGGCCTGCGGGCAGGTTGTGGCAACGCGCCAGCCGAACTGCTCTTCCGTAAAAAAACGATCAAACACAACAAGGTCCGGCTGCAGCTCAGCGAGGTAAGCATCGAAACTTGAGCAGTTGAGCGCGATGGTTTTTTCTTCTACACCCAGAGCTGGCAGATCAACGCGATGTTCTGAAAGGTTGGCCGCCGAGGCAAAAATCACCCGGCATTGCTGCTGCAGAAAAAACTGGATGAGTTGCAGCATGCGTGAACCTGCCGCCGATGAATTGGGCTCAGGCCAGACATAACCAATGATCAAAATAATGTTGTTCACAGCAGCGCACACAGGTTTGAGATGTGTTTGAAAAAAGTTCTTGAAAAGTGCGCGCTATTATAGGGAATTCATGCTGCGCCGGTGCGACAAATTACAAGCGCCACGCCAGGGTTATCGCACCGAACTCTTCGCGGCTGGTGGCATTGGTATCCGGAGCGCTGCCCTCCTGGTAGGAAATGCTCATGTTGACGCCGTGCCAGGAATAGGAAATGCCGGCGAAGATGTCGTATTGATCGTGCCGCAGACGTGTGGAGGGGCTGTCACGGAAGGTGTTGCCGTTGATAACGATCTGGTTGTGAACATAATCCAGCGTCGCGCCGGCATAGACAAACCAGCCGCCATCGATGGCCATGGGATAACTGATCCGGCCGGTCAACAGAGCAGCGGTGGGAAAACTTTTCTGCAGGCCCGTTCCGGCGCGCAGGACAAAGCCGCCGCCGGCAGAGGATTCAAGGTTGCCGAGACTCACATTCAGCAGCCCTACCATATCCACCGGGCTGGTCTCATCCGGAGCGAAGCGCCAGGCGCCGGTGCGCGAAATCTGCCCCACGGGTTCGTTACTGATCTGATAATCCCACCCCTTGGGTTCGGTAGAGCCGGTTATCCGGTGGATCAGGCGCTGACTTTTTTCCGCACCCGATGCGGGGCCGACAACACCGATCAACAGACTGACCGCATCGGCGAAGTCATCCTCTACCACCACGTAAGATGAGCGAAAAGACAGCAGGCCTGCATAAGGTGCATCATTGGGATCGGGGATTTCTTTGGAGATATCGCGCGGTGTCGTCATACCCTGACCCAGGGTGTGCACGGCATAAGCCAGCGGCGCCTTGTCATTCTGCATCCAGGCCAAGGGAAGTGTCAGCAGTGGTGGCGAAAGTTTTTCATCGCCTTCGTTGGACAGGTCATACCAGGAAACATACAACCCGTTGGTGTAACCGCCTCCATCCTTATTGGCGAATATATCGTTGTGCCAGATGACGGAGGCCCAATCAACTTCTGCGCGAGCGGAGCTGGCCAGGAGAAAGCAGCAGAGGATAAACAGCTTAACAACACCCATGGCCTTCCTTCACTCATGCCAGAAAAAATTCTGGCGTATTATCGGCCTTATTGCTCCGGATATTCAACCGTATTAATTCGTACGCGAATAGTCTTGGTGGTGGAGATAAACCATTCGATCTCCTGGCCGACGGATAATCCGAGCAGTGCGCTGCCCATCGGCGAAAGCACAGAGATCTTATCGGCGCAGCCATCGGTATCTTTTGGATATACCAGTGTGTAAGTAAAGGTTTCGCCAGTGGAAAGTACTGTAAAGGTCACCCGGGAATTCATCGTCACAATGTTGGGAGTCAATTTGTCAGAGGCCACAACATCGGCCCGCTGCAGTTCTCCCATAAGCCGGCATGCGCCGGAATGATTGCACTTGGGTAAAGAATTGAGCAAGGCTTCAAGTTGTTCGAAATCCCGCTCGGTAATCACTATCTGTGCTTCGCTTGCCATATAAACCTCGAACATGGTTGATCACCGGCTTGCGTGCCGGCGGTTAGCGTTACAAGTCATTGGAATTATTAGAAAGAAGGGCAGGTTCGATAATAGGGCAGGCGTTTTGAAACGGCAATAGCGCTGAATTTGCTATGTGTAATAACAAACAATCTCATAAGATAAGACGAAAAAATGTAAAAAAATTAAATCACTGCGCCGCAGATTTTTTCAGCCACTGAATGACGCCTGACGCAGCGGCGCGGCCCGTAGCAAAGCAGGCCGTCAACAGATAACCACCCGTGGGTGCTTCCCAATCCAGCATCTCACCGGCGCAGAAAACACCCGGCAAATTATTCAACATCAGGTGTTTATCAAGCGCTGAAAATGTAACGCCGCCCGCACTGCTGATGGCTTCGCTGAGGGGTCTTGTGCCATGCAGGCGAAGCGATAAATGCTTAATATGTTTTGCCAGTTGTGACATCTCCTGCCACGCATCTGGCGGTACCAGTTCACGCAGCAGTTGAATTTTTACCGGCGGCAGTTTCAATTGTTTGCGCAGAAAGTTACTGATGGAATCCTTGCCTTTGGGCTTTTGCAGCAGCGTGAGAATTTTGCTTTCGCTGAGGTCGGGCAGCAGATCAATAACGATCTCAGTGTGGCCCTGCTGCAGAATATTTTCACGCAGTACCGACGACAGCGCATAAATCGCATTACCCTCAATGCCATGTAGCGTCAGCGTGGCTTCGCCACGCTGTTGATGTCGTTGTCCACGGTTGTCCACGACACTTAACGTTACTGTGCTCAATGGCACGCCAGCGCAGCGCTCGCGAAAAAAATCACTCCAGTGGGTTTCAAAACCACAGTTGCTGGGTTGCAGATCGGACACGGCAACCTGCCGCTCGCGCAGCAGCGTAACCCAGCTGCCATCGGAACCCAGGCGGGGCCAGCTGGCGCCGCCCAGTGCCAGGACACAGGCCGCTGGTGTAACGATAGATTCTGTGTGAGGTTGTTCCGGTGTGTCGTGCCGGAAGCGCAGCGCTCCCTCATCCGTCCAGCCCAGCCAGTGATGGCGCGGAAAAAACTTCACCCCTTGCTCACGGAGACGATGCAGCCAGGCGCGCAGCAGCGGCGCTGCCTTCATAGCGGTGGGAAACACGCGTCCGGAAGTGCCTACAAAGGTATCCACGCCCAGACCATGCACCCAGTCGCGCAAAGCCTGCGCATCGAACTGTTGAATGAAGGGAGTGAGAGCAGCGGAAGCTTTACCGTAGCGGGTCAGAAAGCGGATGGGATCTTCGGCATGGGTAATGTTCATGCCGCCTACCCCGGCGAGCAGAAATTTTCTGCCCATGGAAGGCATGGCATCGTAGACGGAAACAGCAATGCCAGCACTGGCAATGACTTCTGCGGCCATCAGGCCCGCCGGGCCGCCGCCGATAATAACAACGGGGGAAGAGGAGTGTTGAAGATGTGCAGTGTTATCCAAAGGGTTCACCGATGCTGAGAAACAGCATCGGCAAACCGATGTATCACACGCTTAGTGTTTGATACTGATCTGGAAAGGCGATGCTGGAAGGTCGGCGCTATTATACAGATTTGCTTTGGCAGGGTTATCCGCCCAGGCATAACGTACCCACACCGGCTGCTCAATCTCATCACTCCAGACAACCAGCTGATTCCCCTCAACCTTCGCCTTGGCCCAGACAAACACTTTGTCTTTTCCGGCGATGGCGATCTCCTGCAGGGTGTCGCCTTTGACCTGCAAACCTTTACCGGCGTGATCAAAACTCACCACCAGCGTCTTGCCTTTGGCCTTCACAGATTTTGCTTGCGGGCTGAACGCCAGGAGATTCTTCTCGCCGTAAGCCAGTTTGCGCGCCGCCAGTGCCAGACGCTCACCGACAGCTTCCTTGTTCAGCGGGTGGATGTCATTCCACTCGCCCACATCAATGGCCACGGCCATCGCTGTCTTGGGTACCGCCAGTGTCTTGCGCTGGGCCTCACGCAACTGCGCCCACTCGCTTTCTGTCGGCGAGGATGCAGGCTCGAGGAAGTTGGCCAGCTGAACAAACAGGAATGGGAAGTTGCCCTGATTAAAATGTTTACGCCAGTCGCCAATCATCCCGCTGAATAAATCCTCGTACTCCTGCCAGCGGCCCACGTTGGATTCGCCCTGAAACCAGATGACCCCTTTGATACCGAACGGGAAGGCCGGGGCAAGTTTGGCTTTAAACAGTGTGGTCGGCTGGTAATGCATGGTGGTGGAGGGCAGCATGGCATCGGCGTGCATGCCGATCTTGTACGACCAGTCGCCGCTCAGGTCGACGTCTTCTTTGGCCAGCTTCAATGCGTAGTCTTTATCTTTCACAAAGCCGGGCTTGCCGGAATAGCTGGTCACACGCACGCGGATTTCGTTGGTGCCTGACTTGAGCAGACCTTTGGGTACATCATAAATACGCGGCGGATACTGATAGCCGGTCTGGCCCACCAGCTCACCGTTGAGGTATACCTGATCGCCATCCACGATAGCGCCCAGCCACAGGCGGGCATCCTGTTGTGCCTGCTGTTCAGTCAGCGTGAAGCTTTTCTTGAACCAGATAATGCCGTTGGTGAATTCAATATTCTGTTCGTGCACAAAACCGGGAACCTGAAATGGCTTCCAGTCTGCAGTGGCCGATGCCGGTGCAGACCAGTTGGGCGTCGCCTTCAGGCCGGCGTCTTCAGCCTGGGCGCGGGCGTACCAGGCATCACTGTTGGCTTTGTCCTGGGCAAGGGTTTGTTCGAGTACAGTGCTGTCTTTGAATTTATTGGCAGCCTGCAGGTAATCCGGATAATTTTTTAACGCCTCTTCGCTCATCCAGGCTTCCACTGGCGAGCCACCCACGGCGATGCTGAGGATGCCGATGGGCACGCCGTATTCCTGATGCAGATCGCGTGCGAAAAAGAAACCTACGGCGGAGAAGCCAGCGAGATGTTCCGGTGTAGCGGTCTTCCATTCGCCCTGGGTGAAATCATCGCGGGGCTTATCAAATTCATAGGTCACGGGCACAGAAAATTCGCGCACCTTCGGCAGCTGGGTTTCAGCGATAACAGTGGGATAACGGTAATGCACCCGACGCAGCGGCAGTTCCATATTCGACTGACCCGCAGCAATCCACAGGTCGCCGAGCCACAGATCTTTTACCTGCAGGGTATTTTTGCCCTGCACCGTCAGCTCAAAGGGACCACCGGCTTTCATTGCGGGAAAGGTCACCTGCCAGCGGCCATCTTTGGTCCGGGTGCGGCGTTCCTGCTGGGCAAACTTAACGCGGACATCTTCACCTTCATCGGCCCAGCCCCAGAAGGTCACCGGCTTCTCGCGCTGCAGTACAGCACCATCACTGAGCAGGCGGGGCAGGCGGACATCGGCATGGGCAAGGGAGGTCAGCAGCAGCCCCATAAACGAAAAACAAAACAGACGACTCACGGCCGTTATTATTATCTTGTGCATAGACACCTCGTGCAGCGCGGGTTAAGGAAACGGGCAAACTATAGCCACTAAAATAATGCTTGTATACCAGATGGGCGGCGTCTGCAGCCGGGTGATGCGGGAGAGAGAGGGAGAATTACAAAAGATTACATTGCATCGATGGATGCGGGCGGCGATACCCTGAGTGAGAAGGATTATTCCTTCTCGTCCGGGCGCACATATTCCTTGTAGTGATCGCGATAATCTTCAAGGTTATCGCGCAGGATTTCCCGATAGCGACCGGTGAGGTAATTGAGCGAACTGTCCATTTCCTCGATGTATTCCTTGCGATCGAGTGAAGAGCTCGCCACCACAAAGGCATTGAAGCGCGCGGCGGCATTCAGCAGTGCGGCACTCACTACGCCCGGATCGGCCTGATCGCAGGCATCATTGGCGTTCTGGATAAACTGATCCACCAGATTCCAGAATAATTCTTCATCATGATTGGCCATGTTAAACCTCTTGATTGTTGACCGGGCCCGGCCACAGGCCGAGCCGTTATTGTTAACGCAATGTCAGGGCTTACGCACGAACTCGGTGTTGATAAAGTGCGTGCCTTTTAACTGGATCAGCACCGGCATGCCCTGTTGTTTCAGCAGCAGATGCTCATAGGTTTGCAGGATGTCGGCTTTGGTGGTGTCGCTCAAGGCCTGCACCAGTTTTTCCTTGCGCGCAAAATCCAGCTGACCGAATTTAAAATCAAACAGATGTTCCCGCGCTTCACGGATAAAGTCGGTGGGCTTCTGCGTGAGCTGAGCGATCTCTGCCTCTTTCAGTTGTTCCAGGGTGGCTTCATCCAGCGTCTGTAACTGATCATAAAATTCCTGACGGAAGCGATCCATACGTTCCTTGATGGCAACCAGTTCGGTATTGGTGCTCTGGACATAGAGAACAAACAGCGGGTAATCATTCACATTGATCGGTGCACTGCCGACGGTGTAACCCATCTGCTCGTTGGTGCGCAGCTGAGTAAAAAACTCATTGGAGAAAATGCCGTTCAACAGCATTATCTGCGCGTTCTGTGCAACAGACGGGCTGGTGCCCAGCACGCCGGACAAGAGTGCATTATCCGTCTGATCAATGGCCACACGGAAGTTGATCGCCACCTGCGGGTTAGGCGTGATAAACGGCAGAATAAACCGCTGCTCCGGTGTACGGCGGCTGTTAAATTTCTGCATGCCGTAACGCACGATGTCTTTGACGGTATCCTCGGACAAGTTGCCAAAAGCGAACACGCGCAGCAGATTTTCCTGCAGAACCCGCTGGTGATAAGCCACCAGGTCCGCGCGGGTAATCTGGTTGGCCGCCGTCAGAAGTTCTTCATCAGTCCAGTTGGCGACATACAGCAGACGCCACATATGATTGAACAGTTGCTGTGTGGGCGCGGCCTTGCGCGCATTGATGCGATCCAGACGATAGCTGTCCAGCACCTGGGTAAAATCCTGTTCACTGATCTTCAGCTGGGCAAAATGATCAATCAGCTGGGTGAATAGTTGCGGCTGCTGAGTGCTGTAACCCGTGATGCGGATCATCTGGCTTTTTTCCGGGGCCAGATCAATGGTGATATCCAATCCGGCACGGATAGCGCGATCGCGCAGCGTGGTCGTCTGCAGCGCAAAAACATCTTTCAGCAAAGATGCAAGAACAATATTGCGCGCACTGTCCATTCCGAAATTTACGTTCAGACTGAGGTCGAGCATGGCTTTGTCTTCGCGGTGATGCTGAGCGTGCATCAACCAGACCTCTGCGCCCGGCTCTTCCATGATCAGGGTGGGACGGTCGTATACCGCATCTACAATTTCTGCCGTGGTATCGGAGAAGAGTTGATTCTCCGGCGGCAGGTTAAAACGCAGAGAACGGCCCAGTGTTTCCCACCGCATGAATTCCTCAGTCGTGGTATCGCGCAGGGCGTAGCGGCCTTCGTAGAAGGGAATATTCTGGTCCGCCTTTTCGGTCTTGCTCACATACCAGATGCGCGAACGCTGTGGCTGAAGTTGATCCAGCACCTGGCGGATGGCCGCTTCATCAAACCGCTCGTATACATACTTGGCATCCAGCAGATGCTCTACCGGATAATCAAACTGCTGGCTGGTCAGTTCGATAGCCTGCTGAACCGGCTGGGTTTTAGCCTGGGTCGTAAAATCTTTTTCACGCATGGCTTTGAGTTCCAGGAAGTAGCGTTCCTCAATACCTTCCTTTCTGATCAGGTCGAGGTAAGCAAAGACCGAAGCCACGATCCGGTCGCGCTGCTTCATTCCTTTATCCGTCATGTCCACCATAACCCGCAGGAAACCATCCGCACCGTAATGATCCGGCACAACATAACTGTAGACGGCATTGGCCAGTCCTTCGCGACGTAGGGTTTCACCAAGCGTGCCTTCTTCTTCGGAGCTGATCAGGTTATTGATGAATTCGTTAGGTTTGAGCCGCCACTGGTCGGAGTTATCCTTGATGGGAAATTCCACCATCAGCTGCTTGGTGTCTTTAAGGGATTGATAGTGGATGGTTTTACCCATCTGCGCCGGGGTAAGGCCGGGCGTCGTCACCTTGGGTGGCTGAATATTTTTATTGGGAATGCTCGCAAAATGCTTTTCGGCCAGCGCTTTTAATTCATCCAGAGACTGACGCCCCACCATGGTCAGCTTCATGTTATTGGCAGAGTAATAGCGCTTGTAAAAAACGAGCAGGGCATCCTGCAGGCGCGATCCGGGTTTGTCGGTCAGGGTTTCCAGATTACCGACATTAAATTGTGTGGCCGGGTGTTCCGGGTTGGCGGTAATGCCCGCGAGGCGATACATAATCCAGTTATCCTGCGAACGGCCGGAGGACCATTCGCTGTGCACGGCGGTGCGTTCCTTATCACTGTACTGCGGATCAAAAGTGGGCTTCTTGAAGTAATCGCTGAAGTAATCCAGCGCTTCATCAAGCTTGCCCGCGTTTATCTGAAAGAAATAATTGGTCTGGTCTGCGGCGGTAAAAGCATTCCAGATACCCGCATTCTGATCGACAAATTTCTGGAAGCTGTTGGGGTTAGGATATTTTTCGGTCCCGAGAAACAGCATGTGCTCCAGATAATGCGCAAGCCCGGGGTGAGCTTCCGGGTCCTGATAACTGCCCGCACCCACACCCATGGAAACCGCTGATACCTCCACGCTTGGATCGGACACCAGTACTACCTGCAGGTCGTTCGGCAGTGTGATGACGGCGTAGCGGCGATCATCATTGGGGCTTTTACGGATAACCGTGTCGCTGAGCGATTGCTGAAGCCCGGGGCGCTCCACTGAACCGGTGTGTTCACACGCGGTCAGGCCGAATCCGGTAAGCAGAAGGGTCAACAACACTGTGAGCGGGAAATAGCGCATGCGGAGGTCCTTTTTATCTACGACTAATTACTACGACGGGGCGGGAGACTGACAGACATGGCAGCGGCCGCACCGGTTCCTCGGGCGGCCGCCGCACAATCGCGGAGAAGGTTAGCGGCAAATACAGCGGATGGTCAAACGGCAGTTGCGCACTTTGTGGGCTGGCGCGTGTAGCGGATCAAGGCTTATTTCCCAGCGGGATCTGCACCGCGATAGTCGGTGTTGCTGAAGCCACTGGTCTGGGTGCGGGCCTGGCTGGTACCGTAATAACGCACATTGGAGGCACCGTGCGCACTGATCTCCAGCGCCTCAGTGGCATAGACCTCGGCACTGGACGCGCCGGTTACCTGGATGCTGGCGGAGCGGCTCTTCAATGGCGTCGCCTTGTAATGGCTGGCCCCGGTCAGGTTAACCTGCTGGCGGGCCACCTCGCCGGACTGTTTGATCGCCATATGGGAGGCCCCGGTCAGCTCGACCTGCAGCTCTTCGCCCCGCAGCTGTTCAATATTGGAATGGCTTGCGCCGGTCAGGTTTATCGCCAGCTGTTTGACCGCCAGCCGGCCAACCTGCAGCTGGCTGGCGCCGGTGATGTCAATGGACAGCTTCTCACCGAACCAGTCACCGCCAGTGACCTGAGCAGCGCCGGTCAGTGTCAGGCTCTCCAGCTGGCGCAGACTCACGGCAAAGCGCACGTCATCGTCCTCACCCCAGTTAAACCAGCTCCAGTTGCGGGACCGGACGTTGAGATACAGGGTGCCATCTTTCTGATGGATCTCGACGTTCTGCAGGGCTTTCTCGTCAGCAGTGATGGTCAGCGCCTCGGTCTCTCCCTGGGTAAGCATCATCTCGGCCGCGCCGCGCAGGTTGATGTGTCTGATGTTCTCCAGCGCAAACGCCCGGGTGGCCTCGGCAGCGGCTGCCCACTGGGGCTGCCATATCAGAAACAGCAGGGCGATAGCTTTGATCGTATTCATAATGTGCTCCATTCATCGATAACGTCGGCCTGATGCCAACGGTTATGCTCTTGGATGCAGTCAGGCGGCCATTTGGATTCACCCTGCACCCTGATTCACGGCAGCGGCCCGGAACGCACACTTGCCCGGCAAATACAAGACTGTTCTGCTCTGCGGTTTTGCGGATAATGCACCTCACACGCAGGTCGTCCCGGCCGCTCCATTAGGCTCAGTTAATCAGGTTTACTCCGTTAATAAGTAAAGAGTTACCCGCTATGAACAGTATCTCCCAACGCATTGCCGAAGAATTAAATGTAAATGAGCAACAGGTCAGCGCAGCGGTTGCGCTGCTGGACGAAGGCGCCACAGTCCCCTTTATCTCGCGCTACCGTAAAGAAATGACCGGTGGGCTGGACGACAGCCAGATGCGCACCCTGGAAGAACGGCTGCGTTACCTGCGTGAACTGGAAGACCGCCGTGCGGCCATCCTCAAGAGCATTGCCGAACAGGAAAAACTGACCCCGGAACTGGAACGCGACATCCTCCAGGCCGACACCAAGAACCGTCTCGAAGACCTCTACCTGCCCTACAAGCCCAAGCGCCGCACCAAAGGCCAGATCGCCAAAGAAGCCGGTCTGGAACCCCTGGCCGAAGCCCTGCTGGCCGACCCCACCCTGAACCCCGAAGCGGAAGCGGTGAAATACCTCAACGCCGAACACAAGATCGACGATACCAAAGCCGCCCTCGACGGAGCCAAATACATCCTCATGGAGAAGTTCAGCGAGGATGCAGAACTGCTGGGCAAACTGCGTCACTTCCTGCAGCAGGAAGCGCACATCAGCGCCCGCGTTGCCACCGGCAAAGAAACGGACACCTCACAGGAAGTCCAGAAATTCCGCGATTATTTTGAACACGACGAGCCCCTCAAAAGCACTCCGTCCCACCGCGCGCTGGCGATGTTCCGCGGACGCAACGAAGGCGTGCTGACCATCGCCATCAAAGTGGGCGACGAAGAAACCCGCACGGGCCATCCCTGTGAAGTCATGGTGGCGGAGCACTGGAATATCCGTGACCAGGGCCGTGCCGCCGACGCCTGGCTGGCAGAAGTCGTGCGCTGGACCTGGCGGGTGAAGTTATTGACTCACCTGGAAACCGACCTGCTCGGCGAACTCCGTGAAAAAGCCGAAGAAGATGCGATCAAAGTATTCGCCTCCAACCTCAAGGATCTATTGCTCGCTGCACCCGCCGGCCAGAAAGCCACCATCGGCCTCGACCCAGGTATGCGCACCGGTGTGAAGGTCGCCGTGGTGGATGCCACCGGCAAGGTGGTCGACCACTGCGCAATCTTCCCTACGCCGCCATTCAATAAAGTGGCAGAGTCAGAAAAAGTACTGGTAGCCCTGTGCAAAAAACACAACGTAGGCCTGATTGCGATCGGTAACGGCACCGCCTCCCGCGAAACTGAAAAGTTCGTTAAAGACGTACTGAAAACCCACAAAGACATTCAGGCCACCAGCGTGGTTGTGAATGAAGCCGGTGCATCGGTTTACTCCGCATCGGAATTTGCCGCAAAAGAATTTCCGGATCTTGATGTCACCATTCGCGGTGCTATCTCCATCGCCCGCCGCCTGCAGGACCCGCTGGCCGAACTGGTGAAGATCGATCCTAAATCCATCGGTGTTGGCCAGTATCAGCACGACGTATCCCAGTCACAACTGGCACGCTCACTTGACGCCGTAGTGGAAGACTGCGTGAACGCGGTGGGAGTAGAAGTCAATACCGCCTCCGCCGCACTGCTGGCCCGCGTGTCCGGCCTGAACACCACCCTCGCCAACAACATTGTCGAATTCCGTAACGAACACGGCGCATTCACCTCCCGCGCGCAACTGAAAAAAGTCCCGCGCTTTGGCGAAAAAACCTTTGAACAGGCCGCGGGCTTCCTGCGTGTCGCCGGTGGTGAAAACCCGCTGGACGCATCCGCCGTTCACCCCGAGTCCTATTCAATCGTCGAAAAAATCGCAGCCAAACACGGCCGCGACATCCGCGGACTGATCGGCGACTCCACCTTTCTGCGCGGCGTAAAGCCCGCAGAATTCGTCGATGAAAAATTCGGTCTGCCCACCATCACCGACATCCTGAAAGAACTCGACAAACCCGGCCGCGACCCGCGCCCGGAATTTAAAACAGCACAATTCCAGGAAGGCGTAGAAGAAATTACCGACCTGCAGCCCGGCATGATCCTCGAAGGCACCGTCACCAACGTAACCAACTTCGGAGCCTTCGTCGACATCGGCGTACACCAGGACGGCCTCGTCCACATCTCCGCCCTGTCCAACACCTTCGTCAAAGATCCACGCGAAGTCGTCAAAGCCGGCGACATCGTCAAAGCCAAAGTCATGGAAGTCGATGTACCGCGCAAGCGCATCGCCTTATCACTGCGCCTGGACGACACCCCCGGAGAAAAAGTCGAAGGCAACAACAACCGCGGCCGCTCCAACCAGAAACCCCAACGCACCGCCTCCAAAGGCAACCCACCGCAACCAGCAATGGGCAGCATGGGCGCGTTGCTACAGCAGGCGCTGAAGAAAAAATAGAAGCGTTAATAGAAGTATCAAGAGAAGACAGAAAAAAGCCGCACAGAGATGTGCGGCTTTTTTCTTTAGCAAACTGCTCGCCGATATGATGACGGCGAATCATATCACTACGTGGGTCAACAGCACGATTGGGGGCGGGAAATACGTATTGCCACGCAGGGCTTTTCGATGCCTTGGGATATTTTTTTGCCAGTGCATAAGGCAAATAGACCTCCCCAAATCCGTCCGTTAAATCCTGCTTATGAATCGCGAGCGCTAAATCAATTTGCGCTTTTAAGGGTTCGATGAGTGTTTTAGGCAAGAGAGTTCTGCGACATTTATCGCCTTTAGCTTCTCGAATAAATAGACCTTCGTTGGTAAAGTCCACATCTTGAACTCTCAGCCGCACGGCTTCCATAACCCGCAAGCCAGCGCCGTACATCAGGCTTGCAGCAAGGCGATGATCTCCGGACATGAATGACAGTACACGCATGGCTTCATCGTGTGTAAAAACAGTAGGTAGCTGGCGACCTCTATTGGCATTGATAAATTGAATCTCACCCAGCTCTTGCTTTAAAAACTGCTTGTACAAAAAAACGATTGCATTCAATGCGGTTTTCTGTGTGTTGATAGCGACGTTGCGTTTGCTGGCCAAATGGCTCAGCCATGCATCCACTTCTTGGGGGCCCATATTTTTAGGATGTTTACGTTCATGGAAACGAATGAAATCCAGAATCCACGTGCAGTAGGTTTTCTCAGTGCGGTATGCCAGACGTTTTGCGCGCATAAAGACGCGGAGTTGATCCATAAAACGCTGTGGCTTGTCGGGCAGGGGAATAGGAATATCGTCCATAAAAGTGATCCATGATTAACCTGTATGTCCAAACAGTATTCCTTGATGAGAGTGAGTTTTCAAGTGGAAAAGTGCTGACAGAGGCGGTTATTTTATTAAGGTGATTGCCGAGTATAGATTGGTCATGAAAATCAATAAGTTACGGAGATCTATTGGTGTTTGGATATGAGTCGCAGTGACCACAATGCAAGTGTTTAACTAA
>CALFXJ010000047.1 GCA_937958105.1 uncultured Cellvibrio sp. | reverse complement strand
GCGCACCCAGCACCAGCATACACGGTGTCAGCATCAGCGTGAGCACTGTGGCAAATGTCAGGCCACCAGCAATCGCACTGGAAAGCTGCGTCCACCATTGAGTAGAAGGTGCGCCAATTCCGAGACTTGGCTCCAGCAGGTTAATATTAACGCCCAGCACCATAGGCATTAACCCGAGCACCGTGGTTATCGCAGTAAGCAATACCGGGCGCAAACGAAGGCAACCGGTTTCCAGTGCAGCTTCATAGGGCGTCATGCCGTCGCGGCGCAATATGTTATAGGTGTCGATCAGAATGATGTTGTTGTTGACCACAATACCGGCCAGTGCAATGACTCCCATGCCCACCATGACGATGCCGAAGGATTGACCATTTACCAACAACCCAAGCAGGACTCCCGCCGTTGAAAAAACAATGGCAGAAAGCACCAGCATCGTTTGATAAATGCTGTTGAACTGAATAATCAGGATCAACGCCATCATAAAGATAGCTATCAGGAAAGCAGACATAAGAAACTGGGCGGCTTCTCGCTGATCTGCATCTTCGCCGTCAATCCTGATCTCGACGCCCTCAGGCAACTGATCGTATTTTTCGCGCAGCTGGTTCATCAACGCATCCAGCCGCGCTCCCGGAGCCACATCTGCCTGAATTGTTATCGTGCGCATGCCGTCTACCCTGCGCACGGTACCGGTTTTCTGTGCAGGCAGCAGATCCACAAAATGAGGCAAGGCGACCTGACCACGAGCCGTATTCACCGTGAGACGTGAGAGCTGGTCGATAGAGCGCCAGTCCCCCGGCAGGCGCACGCGAATGTCCACCTCGTCAGTGGCATCCTCAGGCCGATAGTTCGCAAGCAGAATCCCGTTGGTCACCAGTTGCACCGCGTTACCCACGGTGAGAATGTCTGCCCCCATGCGCGCCGCCGCTTCACGATCCACTTCAACACGCCATTCGATGCCGGGTAAGGTGCGATCATCCTCAATATCGACAAAACCCCCTATCTCTTCCATGAGACTCCGGACCTTCGTGACGCCTTCATTCATCAGCTTTGGATCTGTCGCACTTACCCGCAGCTGCACCGGTTTACCCTGCCCCGGTCCCTGCTCCTGCTCACGGAACTCCAGTACGATGCCGGGAATATCGCCGATCGCTTCGGTCATGGAAGCAATGATATCCCTGGCTCGCCGACGATCGTGCCAGTCAATTAGTTGAAACTGCAGTACCCCGATAACATCGGTACCCATCTGCTCATTAGGCATGGCAAAACTGCGGGCATAAACGGCTTCCACTTCTGCATCATTTTTAACCCGCTCTTCGATGCGCTGCAGGATGCGATCTTTTTCATAGATTGACAGATCACCGCGTGCCCGCACATGCAGCTGTATGGTTTCGGGTTCGATGTCGGGAAAGAACTCCACACCATGGTTCAATTTGCCGTAGGCCATATACACCAATACGATCAATCCCAGAGTCCCCAGCAGCGTGTAGCCGGGATAACGCAACAGGAATCCCAGAGTACGGCGATATTTTTCCATGAACCGGCCGCTCACCGGTTCCTCCCGCGCGGGCTTTTTGGTGCTGACAGCCCCCATGGTCGGCAGAAAGATCAGCGCCATCAACAATGATGCCGACAGACAGATGATGACCGTCGCCGGCAGATATTTCATGAATTCGCCTACCACACCCGGCCAGAACAACAGCGGCACAAACACCGACAAGGTGGTAGCGGTGGAAGCAATGACCGGCCAGCTCATCCGCGATGCGGCGTTCACCCAGGCCTCT
Organism: uncultured Cellvibrio sp.; assembly: GCA_937958105.1. Taxonomy (GTDB): domain Bacteria; phylum Pseudomonadota; class Gammaproteobacteria; order Pseudomonadales; family Cellvibrionaceae; genus Cellvibrio. The sequence goes on along the minus strand of CALFXJ010000047.1, from coordinate 679 downwards.
TTTGGATTCTGCCCTTCGTGCAGGTACCTGTCTGCCAGTTCCGTTACGACGATCGCACCGTCCACCAACATGCCCGCCACCAGAATCAATGCAAACAACACGATGATATTCATGGTGTAACCAATCGCCCAGATCAGCAGAATTCCTGTCAGGAAAGCGCCGGGAATGGCAAGGCCAACCAGTACCGCTGAACGGAGCCCCATGGTGGCAATAATCAGGATCAGTACAAGCACGACGGCTGTCAGCACGTTATTGAGCAGGTCCGACAGAAGTACCTCCACCTCTTTGGACTGGTCCATGATGTAATTGATTTCGATGCCCTCGGGCAGAAGATTATTTGCCCGCTCCATCGTAGCTTTTACTTTTTCAATGGTTTCAATAATGTTTGCGCCGGTTCTTTTACTGACCTCCAGTACTATGCCCGGCTGGCCATTGATCCGCGCAAAACCTGTAGGATCTTTGAAGGTGCGCCGCAGCAGCGCAATATCGCCAAAGGTGACCACGCTGTCGCCGTCCACCTTGACAGGGATGGAATAGACATCCTCAATGGTTTCAATAACACCAGGTACTTTCAGCGGCATGGCTCCGGCACCGGTATCCAGGCTGCCGGCAGCGATAAGGCGATTATTGCGCGAGACGAGATCAAACAGCTGGTTGTAATCAATCTGGTAGCTGTCGA
>CALFXJ010000046.1 GCA_937958105.1 uncultured Cellvibrio sp. | reverse complement strand
AGTTGAATCAGCAACCCCAGGAATGCGGCGCTGGTGCGCTTACAGTGACGCAAATTCCAGATCTTCGTCCGTGGGCGTGTAAACGTCCCCCAACTCGTTTGGGGTGATGTCTGATTTTATGCGCGGATAAGCTGTTTGATAGATAGCTGCCATCAGCTCATTCTCTTCCTAATGTTATATGCATTGCGATTGATCGCCAGACCAGGGCATTGGTAACCATTGCGGTTATATTCGATTATCCGTATATTCGTATTTACGTATGTGAGAAGATATTTCCTAATCCTATCAAATTGTTCGTGCTAGTAAAAACCAAACGGAACCAAGCCATGCCTCTAACCCCAGATCAATTCAGTAAATGCCTTGCGGATGCAACCCGTGCCCGGATTGCCCTGTTGGTCGCCGGAGAGAAAGAACTGTGTGTCTGCGAACTAACCTGTGCGCTGGATGAAACCCAACCCAAAATCTCCCGCCATTTAGCGCAATTGCGCAGTGGTAAAGTTCTGGCAGATCGACGCCAGGGCCAATGGGTGTATTACCGCTTGCACCCGGATTTACCGACATGGGCCACAAAAATCCTGAAGCTAATGCGTGAGGCCCACAGTGATTGGCTCGCGCCGAATGTAAGCCGTTTGGCGGATATGGAAGACCGCCCCCAGCGCTGCTGCTGATAATCTATTTACCTGATCGGCGTTAATTTGGAGGCGCAATCGTGAAAGTCTTATTCCTGTGTACCCATAACAGCTGCCGCAGCATTCTCAGCGAAGCGCTATTTAATCATTTGGCGCCGAAGGGATGGACTGCGTACAGCGTGATTACCGTGTGCGATAAGGCAGCCGGTGAGGCCTGCCCGTTGTACTTGGGGCGGGCGTTACGCGCGCATTGGGGGCTGAATGATCCATCCGAACTTGCCCGAGGCGAAACCAAGCTGGATGCCGACCAGATTAACGCTGCCTTTGATGCCTGCATGGAAATTATCCGCGAGCGAATTAATACGATGTTGGTCTTGCCATTGGATGTAATGGCGCTCGACCGCAATCAACTGCAAGCGGCCTTGAATGGCATCGGCGAATTGTAATTTTACGGTGCCACCGTAAACCCCTGACTTTTGCCTGGTTAAGAAACGATGAATGATCTCACCCTGCCTAATCTCAATATTGATTTAATGGAAATACCCGACACCCAATCCTCAGGGCAGGAAAAGGTGTCCATGCACAAGCCCCGCATCCTGTTGCTGTATGGCTCCACGCGCCCGCGTTCCTTTAGCCGCCTACTGGTGCAGGAAGCCGAGCGCTTGTTGCAACACCTGGGCGCTGAGACACGCGTATTTAATCCGAGCGGTTTACCACTGCCCGATGACGCACCGGACAAACATCCCAAAGTGCAGGAATTGCGCGAACTGGTGCTCTGGTCGGAGGGGCAAGTCTGGTGCTCGCCCGAACGTCACGGTGCAATGAGCGGGGTATTTAAAGCGCAGATTGATTGGATTCCATTAACCATGGGCGCTGTTCGTCCTACGCAGGGAAAAACATTGGCGGTCATGCAAGTTTGCGGTGGCTCGCAGTCTTTTAACGTGGTGAATCAACTGCGTGTGCTTGGGCGCTGGATGCGCATGTTCACTATTCCCAACCAATCTTCTGTGGCCAAAGCATTTCTGGAATTTGATGAACAGGATCGCATGAAGCCCTCCGCGTATTACGACCGTGTGGTAGACGTCATGGAAGAACTCGTGAAATTTACACTGCTTCTGCGCGACCGCAGCGATTATTTGGTAGACCGATATTCCGAGCGTGTTGAATCGGCAGAAGCCTTGAGCAAACGCGTGAACCAATCCGATATTTAAAGCAGAAATTTAAAGCAGAAATTTAAAGCAGGCAAAACACATGGGCTTATTTGAACGCTATTTATCGCTTTGGGTTACACTGGCCATCGCGGCGGGTGTGATTCTGGGTAACTATTTTCCAGCCGCTTTTGCACACATTGCGGCATTGGAATTTGCTCACGTGAATTTCGTCGTCGCCTTTTTAATTTGGGTGATGATCTACCCGATGATGGTACAGATTGACTTCAGCGCAATAAAAAATATCGGCCAGCGCCCGCAAGGATTGATCTTAACCGTCGTTATTAACTGGTTAGTAAAACCTTTCACTATGGCCGCCCTGGGTTGGTTATTTTTTAAGGTGCTCTTTGTCGATTGGGTTGATCCGGAAACCGCGCAGGAATATATCGCAGGCATGATCTTACTCGGCGTTGCGCCTTGCACAGCCATGGTATTCATATGGAGCCAACTCACCAAAGGCGATCCCAATTACACGCTGGTGCAAGTGTCGGTGAATGATGTAATTATGATTTTTGCCTACGCGCCGATCTGTGCATTTTTATTGGGCGTGAGCGACATTCATGTCCCTTGGGAAACGCTGATTATTTCGGTTGTACTTTATGTATTGTTACCGTTAATTGCGGGCGTCATTACCCGCCGCTGGCTGGAATCCAAAACTGGCATCAATGCTGGCCAACAACTACAGCAATTTCTTACGGCCTGTAAGCCTTGGTCAGTGATTGGTTTACTCGCCACAGTGGTGCTGCTATTTGCGTTTCAAGCGCAGACGATACTGACCAAACCGCAAGCCATCTTTTTAATTGCTATTCCACTCTTGATTCAAACCTACGGTATTTTTGTTATCAGTTTTGTGGCGGCCAAAGCGATGAAACTGCCGTACAACATTGCTGCACCGGCGTGCATGATTGGCACCTCAAATTTTTTTGAACTGGCAGTTGCCGTGGCCATTTCATTGTTTGGTTTGCACTCAGGCGCTGCGCTCGCCACGGTTGTGGGCGTGCTCGTGGAAGTGCCGGTAATGTTATCGCTGGTCGCGTTTTGTAATCGCACCCAGCATTGGTTTAATCGGCCATAAGAATTTATTCATTTGTTCTTTTTCGCCATCTTTTTAAGGAAATACCATGTCTTTAGCTCACCCATTTACGCCCCTGACTATTAATGATGATGTGGGACAAATACTGTTTACCCCGTGCCCTGGCACCAAAGAGGTGGGCTTGCAAAACTCGCTGGAGCAATTGGCCGCTGCCGCTGCAACCGCGATTCTCACACTTATGCCTAAAGACGAAATGCAAGGTAATGCTGTGACTGATTTACCCGAACTTTGCACACAATTAGGATTGGAATGGTTTCACTTGCCCATTGAAGATGACCATGCGCCCGAGCAAGCATTTGAGGATGCATGGCAATTAGCCAGTGCTAAAGTTCATGCACTGATAGATGCCGGAAAAACAATTGCTATCCATTGCAAAGGTGGCTCTGGTCGCACCGGGCTGGTCGCAGCGCAAATTCTGCTGGATCGCGGTATTCCGCTTGATGAGGTTATAGCGCGCGTTAAAGCCATTCGTCCCAATGCGCTACAGCTTCCAACGCATCAGGAATATATCGCTAAAATCGCGCAACAGATCTCTATTTAAATACGCCAAAAGGATTTTATTATGAAAAAAATCAAAATAGGCATTAACGGTTTTGGCCGTATCGGTCGCTTGGCATTACGCGCATCCTGGCATTGGCCAGAGTTTGAATTTGTGCAAATCAATGACCCGGCAGCGGATGCAGAAACTTATGCGCATTTACTAAAATTTGATTCTGCACAAGGCACTTGGCCTGAGACCGTCAGTGCAGAAAACGGTGTGCTGATCATTAACGGAAAATCGATTCGCATCACCACCAACAAGGTAATTGCCGATACTGATTGGTCGGGCTGCGATGTCGTGATTGAAGCCAGCGGTAAGATGAAAGCCGTTGCCGTGTTGCAAGCCTATCTTGATCAAGGTGTTAAGCGCGTTGTTGTGAGCGCACCGGTAAAAGAAGAGGGCGCGCTGAACGTGGTGATGGGAGTCAATCAACATCTGTTTAATCCTGCGCAGCACCGCATTGTGACTGCCGCATCCTGCACCACCAATTGTCTGGCACCGGTTGTGAAAGTGATTCACGAAAAGCTGGGTATCAAGCATGGTTCGATTACCACCATTCACAATCTGACGAATACGCAATCGATCCTGGATCAACCGCACAAAGATTTACGGCGGGCGCGCGCATCCGGCTCCAATTTAATTCCAACGACAACCGGATCAGCTACCGCGATTGCTGAAATATTTCCGGAATTGCGTGGCCGCCTTAATGGTCACGCCGTGCGTGTGCCCCTTGCCAATGCCTCGTTGACCGATTGCGTATTTGAAGTGGAGCGCGCAACCACTGTTGAAGAAGTGAATGCATTGCTAAAAGCGGCCAGTGAAAACGAATTGCTCAATATTCTGGGTTATGAAGAACGTCCTTTGGTTTCAACCGATTACTGCGGTGATCCGCGTTCATCTATTGTGGATGCGCTGTCCACTATGGTGATCAATAGCACCCAGGTAAAAATTTATGCTTGGTACGACAATGAATGGGGCTACGCCAATCGTACGGTTGAACTGGCAAGATTAGTTGGGCTTGCTGAGTAAGGAGAAACTGCATGACAACAACAGGTACAGGCAAAGGGCTGAGTGCAGAGGTAAAACAATATCTCGTTGTCACCGGCAATTATTGGGCCTTTACGTTAACCGACGGTGCTTTACGCATGTTGGTGGTGTTGCACTTCCATCAGTTGGGTTATAGCCCGCTGCAAATTGCAGCCCTGTTTTTGTTTTATGAATTTTTTGGCGTAATTACCAATTTGGTGGGCGGCTACCTCGGCGCGCGTATCGGCTTAAATCGCACGATGAACATCGGGCTGGCCTTGCAAATCCTCGCGTTATTTATGCTGGCGGTGCCGAGCAGTATGTTAAATGTGGTGTGGGTGATGGGCGCGCAGGCATTTTCTGGGATCGCCAAAGACCTAAATAAAATGAGTGCTAAAAGCTCGATTAAATTACTGGTGCCCGGCGATCAGCAAGGGCAACTCTATAAATGGGTTGCGCTGCTGACCGGATCAAAAAATGCGTTGAAAGGTGTGGGCTTTTTTCTGGGTGGTGTGTTGCTCGCGCTGCTTGGATTCAGAGGTGCCGCTATCACCATGGGCGCTGCGCTCACCGTTATTTGGATCGCGAGTTTATGGTTACTGAAAAAAGATTTGGGCAAAGCCAAAAACAAACCGAAATTCAGTGAGCTGCTTTCCAAAAGCCGAGCGATCAATATTTTATCGGCGGCGCGTCTGTTTTTATTCGGCGCGCGCGATGTCTGGTTTGTCATTGCCTTGCCGGTATTTTTAAGCAGCCAGCTGGGTTGGGATTTTTGGTGGGTCGGCGGGTTTCTTGCTGCCTGGGTGATCGGTTATGGCATTGTGCAGTCCCTATCGCCGTTTATCACCGGCAAAGGGCGCAACCAGGTGCCCGGAGGCGGGCAAGCGTTTGTGTGGGCATTACTTCTTACCGGTATTCCGGCGGCCATTGCACTGGGTTTGACTTCAACCAGCTTGCCGGTTACCCCGGTGCTTATCGGTGGATTGTTGGCATTCGGCGCAGTGTTTGCGATCAATTCATCGCTGCACAGTTATTTGATTGTGAGTTACGCTAAATCGGACGGTGTGTCATTGGATGTAGGCTTTTACTACATGGCCAACGCATTGGGGCGGTTGCTCGGAACGTTATTATCTGGCTGGGTTTATCAAACAGCGGGATTGGAAGCCTGCTTATGGGTGTCAACCGGCTTTATTGCCTTGGCTGCATTAATTTCGCTGGCATTGCCGAAACAACCAATTTCCGGGTGATAAGGTTAACAATATAAAAGCCTAACCATTGCTACATAAATTGGTTGGGCTTTTCGAATCTTGAATGCTTACTTCGTTTTTTTGTTCAAGTATTCTTCCATAGTTTTCATATCATCGGATTTGAGTGTTTTTCCTTCTGGGCCTTTACCGATTAACGTTACCTGTTTTGCAGGCTCGCCGTGTTCCTCAAGCTCCTTTCAGGCGTCTCGGAATTCCTTCGCTGTAGGTCACGCACGGTGTTTCACACCATTAACCTGGCAGAGGCTAACCCGGTCTGGTCGACGCCTATGCAATCTCCCGATTGACGATAATTAGACAACGACGGCGATGCGGAGGTCAGTGGACTGCCACATGACCTGGTGGAGGTAGTGAAATCCCTGCACGAACGGGTGCAGCAAATGGCCGATCAACGCATCGAGCAGACCCGGCAGGAATTTGAGGCTTTGAATGACAAACTTCACACGCGACTAGCCGAAGCAAACAGCACCCTAATACAACTGTCTTCGCGGCAGCAGGACATGGAAAAGCAGATAGAATTGCTTAACGAAGAAAAACGTCAGCAAAGTCGGTCTTTGGAAGATACCCGAGTCGCCCTTGCCAAAGCGGAATCCCAGCGGGACGAAGCGATCGCACGATCCACTGAATTGAAAGAAACCGTCACTGAGCTCAAGCAGGAAAACCGGGACATTCGCGATCATTTTGAGCATTACCAACAGCGAACCGCCGAAGACCGCCAGCAGGAACGTGATCAATTCCGTGCGGCTAACCAACAGTTGGGCGATCAAATTCAGAACCTCCAGAACCAGCTAACTCAGGCTAAGTCAAGAGAATCCGAATTGTTTGATGCAAACGCGAAGCTCCAAAGAACGGTAGATGAACTCGAGCAGACCAAAGCTACCTTGAGCAGTGAAGTAAGCCGAAAAGCTGAGGATATTCAAAGCCTGACACGTAATGCTGAAGAAGCCTCAAAAGAGATGCGAGAATACCTACGTAAAAATGACCAACTAGCTGAAAAAGTGGCAGTGATTACGGGAATGAAAGCAGAAACGGAGAAAAATGTGGCTGTATTATCGCGAGCGTTGGAAGATGCTAATACCAGACTCAAAGCCTCCCAGGATAAGGTGGAGCTTCTGTCCGACGAGAACAAGGTGATTCTTCAGGAAAAAGCAGTGATTCAAGGGCAGTTTAAACAGCTCCAAAGTTCTTTGCCGTAGGCAGGGGTCGGTCACGTAAATAATGATGTATATCAATAGGTTATCTGCGAAGTGGCTAAATTCAACGTTTTTACCGGCCGGACCTCTGGTTGTTATGATTATGCAATTTAACATAATATAGATTATGCGCAGTTATTGCATAAAACGGCCTAGAAATCAATAAGTTAAAAAATGACCTGCTACCACATAAAAACCAATTAATCTAAAACGTCGCCACTTATTGATACGTCGCCGATACAGTCCCAGCCACTGGCGTGACCAATATCGACATCGACCAGCCGTCTGATGCAAATGTGATGCAAGGTCATCAAGAAGCTGTGTTCAGCTTCAGCCACAACTTTCCATTTTTATTTTTCCAAAAATCGATCACCAACTGTGTATCAAAGAATATTGATAAATGGAGTTTTCGCGCCAGTGCTTAATGGCCTAACTTTAATAATGCCAAAATAATGGACCAGATAGTCCCGCGTCATTATTTAGCTCCCGATCGGTTTTGGTTTTGGGTGCGTCACCCACATTAAAAGCGTCGCATCAAAAAAATATTTGTTTTCCCCAGAACTAACTTTTCATTTTTCGACCACACGAAATTAAATATCATGATGCTATCCTACGGCTTAATTTTTCATCATTAGCGTTCCCTAAATTTTTGCCCGGCCGCCAGATAATATCATTTCATTTTGTTTAATCCGCCCAACCTTCAATCTATCTATTATTCGGGTGCAATCGTATTTGATATCCAGTTTAATCTATAAAAATATTTTCTTTTTAGCGCGCAAATTCCTGAATGGTTTATCAACGAAGCCGCGAATGTAAATTCATTCGTGACAGGATGCGCAAACTACATAATAAAAAAAAGTAAACGACGACACCCCTTAGTTTCAAATTGACAATATCACAAATCAGTTGTTTACTTTTGGGCTGCGCCAACTGTCAGCGGTATGTGCAGTGGCGCTTGATAATAGATTTAAATAAGCAGCAGGTATCGCTATTCACTTTTGTTGTTTTACATCGCACTTAACGTCGTTGTGCAGGCGTGTTCATGTTTTTCGCGTTTGTAAAAATATCAGCATCACTCCATTACCAATAATGAGTTTAAACAGGAGTTCTAACAATGACCATTCACCTACCAAGAAAGCTGCTCATCGCAGCTGCTTTAGTCACATCGGGGCAAGGAGCCTATGCCCTCACCTCCGGCTCTGGCGAAGCTACGCTGGATGTTAATAACCATTGGGGTTCAGGTTACTGCGCTAACGTAACCATCGCTAACAGAGGCTCTCAGGCCATTACATCTTGGACCGTTGGTTTGAATCTTAATGGCACAACCATCAGCAATCTTTGGAACGGCAATATAAGCGGCGTTACCGTTACGCCCGCGCCTTACAATGCCAACATAGCGCCGGGTACCAATACCAGTTTTGGTTTCTGTGCTAACGGTAGCGCAACCCCTAGCCTGGCGACGTTTCAAGTTCAAGGCGGCGGCGGCAACACCAGCAGCGCTAACAACTCCAGCACTCCCACCAGCTCTACACCGTCCAGCAGTTCTGTCAGCTCTACCATTGCAAGCAGCTCAAGCAGCTCGGTTGCCAGTGGTAGCCACAGTATCACGGTGCGCATGAGCGGCGTCACCGGAGACGAAAGTGTCAGCCTGCAGATTGGTGGCCAGACTATTCAGACCTGGACGCTGAGCGTAGGTATGCTCGACTACACCGTCAGCACTAACGCTACCGGTGAATTGCGTGTTGCATTTACGAACGATGCTGGTGATCGCGATGTGGAAGTAGATTACGTCATCGTCAATGGTGTGACTTATCAGGCTGAAGATCAGGCCGATAACACAGGCGCCTGGGACGGAGAATGTGGTGCGGGTTCTTATACGCAGATGCTGCATTGCGACGGCTCCATCGGCTTTGGCAATCCATTCAATGGTGGCAACTCGTCATCCACGACTTCCAGCGCAACCACAAGCTCCAGCAGCTCGATTCCTAATCCAGGCAATCCGCGCTTCCCGGAATTCTTCGTAGGGAACATCACCACCAATGGATCAGTTCGCTCTGACTTCATGCAGTACTGGGATCAGATTACTCCGGAGAACGAAGGCAAGTGGGGCTCAGTTGAAGGAAACCGCGACCAGTATAACTGGGGTCCGCTGGATGCCATCTATAACTTCGCCCGCGCGAATGGTATTCCTGTCAAGGCTCACACCCTGGTATGGGGCAGTCAGCGTCCGAGCTGGATTGATGCTTTGAGTCCTGCTGAGCAGCGCGAGGAAATTGAAGAGTGGATTCGCGATTACTGTGCACGTTATCCGGATACCGCGATGATCGACGTCGTAAACGAAGCTCTGCCTTCTCACGCACCGGCCAACTACGCGGCTAATGCATTTGGCAGCAACTGGATTACTGAGTCCTTCCGTCTGGCACGTCAATACTGCCCTGACGCGATCCTGATCTACAACGACTATAACTTCATGACCTGGGATACCGATGCCATCATCGATATGATTCGCCCGGCTGTGAATTCTGGTTACGTGGACGCTCTGGGTCTTCAGGCGCACAGCCTGTACTCCCCACGTGTGTGGACCGCTCAGGAAATCCAGGCCAAACTGGATCAGATTTCCGCTTTGGGCCTCCCGCTGTACATTTCCGAGTATGACATTGAAGCAACCAATGATCAGACTCAGTTGCAGTACATGCAGATGCACTTCCCGATCTTCTACAACCATCCCAACGTAGTCGGCATTACCCTCTGGGGTTATGTTGTGGGTGCAACCTGGCGTGAAGGTACTGGCCTGATCCAAAGCAATGGTCAGCAGCGTCCAGCGATGCAGTGGTTGATGAATTATCTGAACCGCTAAACGCTTAACATAGCGTGATACAAGAACGGCCAAGGAGGTTTTCCCTTGGCCGTTTTTTATTATGTATATTGTTTTTTGATTAGATAACCTTGGAGTAAGCGATCCGCGGTCCTTTTCTGAGGTATTCGTCAAATACCATACACACACGCCGGATAAGCAGCCGGCCGGCGTTTTGAATTTGAATGCCGTCGTCATTCACCAGCAGCAAACCGTCTTCCATCATAGGAGCCAGTTCTTCGAGTTCGCTTTGAAAATGAATTTTGGGGTCGACTGAAAAATATTGCTGAATGTCATTAAAACTCAGGGAAAACTGGCAGATCAGCTGGTTGATCACAAACTGGCGCAGGTGGTCCTCTGCGCTTAAGGTGAAGCCGCGTATTGAGGCACTCTCTCCTTTATCTATCAGTTTTTGATATTGCTCGACATTTTTTGCATTCTGTACATAGACACCGCCGAACGAACTGATGGATGACACTCCCATGGCGATCAAGTCGCAATCCCCGTGGGTTGAATACCCCTGGAAATTCCGCTGCAATACCCCTGCCCGCTGCGCCTGCACCAGACTGTCTTCCGGTTTGGCAAAATGATCCATGCCGATATACACATAGCCGGCATTCTGTAGCATCTCGATGGACATCTGCAGGATGTCGAGTTTCTGTTCCGCTGAAGGAAGTTCTTCCTCTTTGATCAGCGCCTGGCTTTTAAACAGATGCGGCAGATGTGCATAGTTGAACAAGGATAAACGATCCGGTGACAAATCGATTACCCGGTTTAACGTCGTGGCAAAGCTCTGCCGGGTCTGGAGGGGTAAACCGTAAATCAAATCCATGCTGATGGAGTGATAACTTTGGCGCCGTAAGGCCTCCATCAGGGACGTAACGTCTTCTAACGTGTTATACCGATTAACTGCTTTCTGCACCCGCAGATCAAAGTCCTGTACACCCATGCTCACGCGATTGAATCCCAGATTGCGCAAATGCTCCATGGTACTGGCGGTAACGCGCCCAGGATGGATTTCGATGGAAAACTCGCCGCTTTCATCATCAACGAGATTAAAGTGCTGGCGGGTAGCGTTCATCAGCAGGCTCATTTCATCGCAGTTGATAAAGGTCGGCGTGCCACCACCCCAATGGAGCTGTTTTACCGGACGCCGGGTATCAAACCGCTCTGCCTGCATGGCAATTTCCCGCACGACGCTGTCCAGATAGGGTTTAGCGCGACCCTTGTTATTGGTCACGACTTTATTGCATCCACAGTAGAAACACAGGGTGTCACAGAAGGGAATATGAAAGTACAGTGACAGTGGTCGCTGACTGGCATTACTGCGTTCTACGGCCGCGTTGAAATCTTTTGCGGAGAATGTTTCGCTGAATTGGGGTGCTGTTGGATAAGAGGTGTATCTTGGTCCTGACAGGTCATACTGACGAATCAGTTGCGCATCCCACTGCAGCGCAGGGGTGAATTGTTTATTTAAATGGGACATGGAATCCTCTCAGGAGTTGAAGCCGGAATACCAGGATCATCGGTTAACTTCGGCATGCGCCCTGCTCTGCCGCGTGTTTATCCCAATACACCTAGCCACATTTTGAGTTACCGCAGCTCAGGCAGGTCTTGCAGCCATCCATAACAATGACGGCCTTGGTATGGCACTTCAGGCACAGCTCGGCCGTAGAAGGATACTCATCGTTCGCTGTTACCAGATTGTGCCGTTCTTCATATTCCTTACGCTTTTCCCGCAGTATCTGCTTTTGATGTTCGCTGGGTTCTTCCGGCTTTATCAGGCCTATGTGCTTCATATGGGTTTCTATCGCATCCCCTATTTCCGCAACGAGGGAAGGCATAAAACGCCCGCCGGATTTAAAATATCCGCCTTGCGGATCAAACACCGCTTTCAGTTCTTCAACCAGAAAAGTTACATCGCCGCCCTTGCGAAACACGGCAGAGATCACCCGTGTAAGTGCTACAACCCACTGGAAATGTTCCATATTTTTGGAGTTGATGAATATCTCAAAGGGGCGGCGGGTTTCATGGTCGGTCCCCACATTCAGTACAACATCGTTGATGGTGATGTATAACGCGTGGTCCGACAAAGGGGTTTTGATCTTATAAGTGGCACCGGTCAGCATGTCCGGGCGTTCAAATTTTTCGTGCATCTGTTCGATAGGCTCTGGCTTTACTTCAGTAGCGCGCTTTACCGATACACCAATAATTTTCTGGTTGATCTTTGTTGTCATGCTGCACCCTCAAAATTTACCGTAGTAGCCTTCTTTCAGCGCGTCGTAAAGATTTGCCGCCGTGTGCAACTCACCATCGTATTCCACCAGCATATTGCCTTTAAGTTCTACCGTGCTGCCGTCTTCCAGCTCAAACAGGTAGCAGGTATTTTCAAGATCCTGCTGCTTGACCAGCACGCCTTGAAAAGCCTCCGGGTTGTAACGAAACGTGGTACAGCCTTTCAGCTGTTTTTCATAGGCATAGAGGTAGATATTTTTGAAACGTTCGTAAGGAATATCTGTGGGGACGTTGATCGTCTTGGAGATGGAAGAATCAATCCACTTTTGTGCCGCTGCCTGAACATCCACGTGTTGCTCAGGGGTTATCTGGTCGCTCACCACAAAGTAATCCGGCAGGCCATTCTCGCCTTCCTTAGGGAAGGGCTTGGCATCAGGGTCACAGAGTTCGCGATAGCGCAGCAGCTCATAAGAAAATACATCGACGTTTTCTTTGGTCTTGCGGCCTTCACGGATGATATTGCGTGAATAGTGATGGGCGAAGCTGGGTTCGATTCCGTTGCTGGCGTTATTGGCGAGCGACAGCGAGATAGTCCCTGTCGGTGCTATCGAACTGTGATGGGTGAAACGGCAACCGTGGGTTGCGATATCCTCTACCAGCTGCGGATCTTCTTCGGCTAATAAATTCATGTAACGGCTGTAGCGGGCAAACAGGATTCGACCGGGAACTTTATCGCCGGGTTTATAGTCGCGTTGCAGCTCAGGCCGTAGCGCGAGCAGTTCGGACGTTACGACAAATTCTTCATCGAACAGCGGTGCCGGGCCTTTTTCGCGCGCCAGCGTCAGGCCTTCTCGCCATCCTGTGAGCGCGAGTTCTTTACTGACTTCTTCAGTGAAAGCAATGGACGCGGAGCTGCCGTAGGGAATCCGCAACATGGTCAGGGCAGATCCCAGTCCTAGAAAGCCCATGCCGTGCCGGCGTTTACGCTGAATTTCAGCGCGCTGTTCCGGCAAGGCCAGGCCGTTGATTTCCACCACGTTATCCAGCATGCGCGTGAATATACGGACAACCCGACGAAATTTTTCCCAATCAAATACGGCGCGTTCAGAAAAAGGATGGGAGATGAACCGCGTCAGGTTAACGGAGCCAAGCAGGCAGCTGCCGTAAGGCGGCAGTGGCTGTTCGCCGCAGGGATTGGTGGCGCGAATGGTTTCACAGAACCAGTTATTATTCCATTCGTTAACGCGGTCAATCAGGATAAAACCTGGTTCGGCAAAGTCGTAGGTCGAACGCATTATCTGGTCCCACAACTGCCGTGCCGGTATTCTTTTATACACTTTACACGCGACCTCACCGGCAGCGTTGCGCAGATAGCCCTCAGGTAAATGATTGAGCCGGCGCCATACCACCTGCATGGGATCATCGAGCACCACGGAGGCGCTTTCATTCTCCCGATCAAGGATGGGAAAGGACAGCAGCCACATGGCGTCCGCTTTAACCGCTTGAATAAATTCATCAGTGATCAACAGCGAGAGGTTGAACTGGCGCAACCGCCCGTCTTCACGTTTGGCCCGGATAAACTCGATGACATCGGGATGATGCACATCAAACGTCGCCATTTGCGCTCCGCGCCGTCCGCCCGCTGACGAGATCGTGAAGCACATCCGATCGAAGATATCCATAAACGACAGCGGGCCGGATGTATTGGCACCGGCACCTGCGACATAGGCGCCTTTAGGACGCAGCGTAGAAAATTCGTAGCCGATACCGCAACCGGCTTTCAGGGTCAGCCCTGCCTCAAGATTTTTTTCAAGGATGCCGCGCATGGAATCTTCGATGGTTCCAGACACGGTGCAGTTGATGGTGGAGGTCGCAGGTTTAAAGGCCTGGGCGCCAGCATTGGAAATAACCCTGCCCGCCGGAATGGCGCCGTTATCCAACGCCCAGCGAAATTCTTTTTCCCAGTGTGCGTGACGGTCCGGCTCGACTTCGGCCAAAGCCTGGGCAACTCTTGCCCAGGTATCGTCGATGGTTTTATCCACGGGCTGATCGCCATCTTTCAAGCGATACTTCTTATCCCAGATATCGTAGGAGGCAGGTTGCAGTTTTGTCTCAGGTGAATCCGTCCTGGTGCTTGAATCTTGCGGGGTCATTGGATCTACCTTGTGCACATTCAGAGGGTAACAGCGCTTACTGATTATTCCCCCTTCGACTCAGGGAGTAATTGATATAACGCAAATAAGCGGCTATTCCTTGGACACGCCATCTTCTGAACCGCTCCACCCCGCAGGGAGCTGGCCCTAGAACGGCATACTGAGGCCGGGAGGAGGACCAAAGCCCCCCTCCTCTGCTCTGTCAGGCTTCACTCATGCCAGACGCAGGTTCTGCAGCGCTGCCGTGGCGGACTTTCTCTTCAATGCGGCGGCCGACATCAGGATCAATGGATTTCCAATAATCAAAGGCGCGTTCCAGTACCGGGCTGCGCACGCCACCTAAGAGTGCGCCGGCCACGGTTTCCACCAGAGCGTCACGATCAGCGTCGCTGAACACCTCACGCACCAGAATGCCGGGCTGGGTGAAGTCGTCATCTTCGGGACGCAATGAGTAAGCGCTGCGCACCATATCCCCGTCAGCCTCCCAGCCTTCGGCCACTATGCCTGTCTCATCCGACCAGGGGCGGCCACCGCTGTTGGGGGCATACACCGGCGCATTACCGCTGTGGTGGTAAGTCATGTGGCCATCAAACATGTAAGTATTAACGGGGCATTTAGGCTGGTTAACAGGCAGCTGATGAAAATTGGTGCCGATCCGGTTCCGCTGGGCATCTGCGTAGGCAAAGGCGCGCCCGAGCAGCATCTTATCCGGCGACAGACCAATGCCCGGCACGGTATTACCTGGTGAGAAGGCGGCCTGCTCTATCTGAGCAAAAAAGTTTTCAGGATTGCGGTTAAGGGTCATGACGCCGACTTTGATCAGCGGATAATCCTTGTGGGACCAGGTTTTGGTCAGGTCGAAGGGATTGATGCGATAAGTTTTGGCTTCTTCATAAGGCATCACCTGCACGGACAGCTCCCATTGTGGATGTTCTCCGCGCTCGATAGCTTCGAACAGATCGCGGCGGTGAAAGTCCGCGTCCTGCCCCGCCATCTTCATGGCTTCAGCGTTGGAAAAAAATTCCAGTCCCTGACGGGTATGGAAATGGTATTTCACCCAGAATTTCTCACCGGTTTTGTTGACCCACATATAGGTGTGAGAACCATAACCATTCATGTGACGCCAGGTGCGCGGTAAACCCCGTGGTCCCAGCAGATAAGTCACCTGATGGGCACTTTCTGTATTATTGGTCCAGAAATCCCATTGCATGTGGTTGTCGCGCAGGCCGGAATCCGGCAGTCGTTTCTGGCTGCGGATAAAATGGGGGAACTTCATCGGATCGCGGACAAAAAAGATCGGCGTATTATTGCCCACCAGATCATAGTTACCTTCTTCGGTATAAAACTTCAGCGAGAAACCGCGCACGTCACGCCAGGTGTCCGGACTGCCCATCTCACCAGCCACTGTGGAGAACCGAGCCAGCATTTCCGTCTTCACGCCTTTCTGAAAAAGAGCAGCTTTGGTGTATCTGGAAACATCTTCTGTCGTTTCAAACACCCCGAATGCTCCCGCGCCTTTTGCATGAGGCTGGCGTTCCGGCACTTTTTCCCGGTTGAAATGTGCCATCTGCTCGAGGAAGTGTACGTCGTGCAAAACAATAGGGCCGTCGGCACCAATGGTTAACGAGTGCCTGTCACTGACAGCGGGCGCTCCCGTGCCGGTTGTTGAGGGAGATTTATCGGTTGGTTTGGTCATCTGCAAAATCCTCTTGCATGAAGGGTGAAATCGGTAGAAAAAGCATAGGCAACGCCCAAGGACGGAAGTTTCAGTAGAGTTGCTGAGCGTGCTTTGAAAAGGATGTACTGGCGCTGCACTCATCAGCGATGCATGCTCAATATGCAAATCCAGTTATGAATATAGCTGTTAATTGTGAAGATGCCATGAGGATGGCATACCCTCATGGTTCAGGAAGAGATTATGATCAGGCGATATCTTTGATTGATTCGCAGTCTTTTCTGACTTCATTCAATGCCGCGAGGATTGCTGAAGGTTTTGCCGCATTGATAGCCGCAGCGAGCACGATAAGATCCGCCGTCAGATCAATGAAAGCTGCGAGTTCTTTGATGGTTTTCAGCTTCTGTTTCGCGGTGCTTATGGTCTGCAGCAGCCTTTTCTGCGATTCGGCAAATCCTGCCACGACACAGTTTGCAGCGTCGATGTACAAACCATTGGCTTTCTGCCGCAGGATAATTTCATCCTGAAAAATCAGCTGCGCCTCCTGATGATTAACCTCTCTGCGTTTTACGCTCTTCATTAATCGCTCATGTACAACATCAGCACACTTATGTAATTCGATTGCAATAGCTTCGATCTGAGCCTGGGTTGCCAAGGCCATAATGTTCTCCTATTTCCTTTATCTGGCTTGTCCGTGAATCACAGAGATTCAATATGTTTATTGATACTTTTTACATCTTTTGATAATTGACGCAGTGAATCCTTGACGTTCTTTCTGGACAGCTTGCCCAGATTATCCGCCAGCAGTTGATGGCCCTGGCTGATGGTTTGGATTCCCTTGCGCGCCTCACGATATTTTTTTGCAGCAGCTTCATATTCGGCCGCCTTGGCTTGCGCGTGAGCGCGGGCAAGTGTTGCGAGCAATCTGTGCTCGGGCTGCTCATTAAATGACAGTTCCAGCTCCAGCAGACCTTTTATCGTTTGCCATTCGTTGTCGTGTGTCTGCTGGTAGTAATCGATCAGCTTTTCCATACCCGACAAAGTCGTTTGCAATGGTTCATTGCCCTCTTTAATAAATTGGCGCAGCGCGCGCTGTTGATAGGAAGAGGTAGCCCATCTTGAAATAACTTTAGCGAGGCCGGACACCGCATCCACTTCATGTTTTTCTAGACCGAGGTCCGGATGGGCGCTGATGCCTACCGACAGCGCATCAACACCGGAAGAAATATCGAAAGAATTATCACCAGCCAGGGCGGCCAGCGTCTGCAGATACAGGGTGATGGTCTGATGTACTTTCAGCAGATCCTGATACGCTGCTTTGCGGCGGGCATCATTCTGCTGCGCAAACGTGTGTACCTCCTCAGACAGATAAGGTTGCTCGCGGTAGTAGGTATCGCGAAAACGGGTAGTCAGCTCGGTATAACCCGTCAGCTTCGCCGACTGGCCTGCAAAGTCCCGCACCTCTTTCAGATTGGTACAGCCCGACAGCAGGATAATGAAGGTGCAGGCAAGCACTGCCTGAATAATCCGCATGGTTGTTCTCCTTGTGTTACACATGATTCCTGGAGGCACTGGCGTAACATGCCTTCAGAGGGGACGTATATTGCACCAGAACAATCGAAACGGATAGATGGACTTTGCCGGCGGGAATTAACCGGGATAACCGGAGGGCTATCCCAGGTGAGAAAATTGCGGGTCAGGCGGAATAAATGGTGAGAATCAACGGCTTCAACAGTTGGCCACTTTCTGCAGATTATTCTTCTGCTGCTCGCTGTCAGCATTGGAAAAATCCACACCCAGCTCCTTGCTGTATCGATCAAAGCACAGTTTGCCGCATTGCAGACGCATCAGCGCACCTTCTGCAAGAAACTGTGCACACTCGGGTTGCGCCGCAACTAACGGCCGGATAATTTCACGGTTCCACGCCTGCGAATGCGCCACATCCAGCACTGCATGCAAATCAAAATAAGCGCGGGCTTTATGGGAGAAGCCGAGGCGTTTCATCCCCCGTGCGACGCAGGCTGCACGCAGCGGCGCAGTCAATTCGATAACACCCAGCGCACCCAGCGAGTGATAGGTATAACGGCGTGAGACTGCGAGGCCAAGCATGGTGTTGCCCAAGGCAAGAGATTCCCACACGGTGGTATCAATAGAAGGCTTCAGCCCGAGATCCTGCACCATATTTTCCAGGAGCGGACCGTGCATTGCCTTTGGTTTTCCCCGACCCATTTCGTCCCAGTAGTTGCGCGCACATTCGAGCTTGGCCTGCACTGGTAATTTAACCTGCGTATAAGCAACAAGGTCTTCAAATCCGGCTTCGCCTGCAGCTTCCTGTGTAAGAAACCATTTCATCTGTTCCGCTGTTGCTGTGTTGGCCAGCCAGTCAAACAAGGGATGATGCTGACCCGGCCCCCACTCCGCCAGCGATTCAAACCAGGCCACAAACTGATCCGCATCCGTGGCGTTTCGTCTCGTCAGAGGCTTTATGGACGCGCGCAGTTCTTCCAGAAATTTTCCTTCAATAAGACGAAATTTCAATTCGCTGTGTTCATCCTCTTCCCAGGAAGCTGAGGGTGTTTTTACAGCGAGGCGGTTGATATTAAATTTAGCGAGACGCGAGTGAAAAGCGAATGGATCTTTTCCAATGCTGGTAAGTGACGACATGGGAGCTCCTACCGGCGCGTTATTATCAGAATCTGAAACGGGCAATCGTTCAGGCGAAGAATGAGCATCCTCTTTTGATAAGTGTGTTTCAGTTCGCTTTTACACATTGATCAGGTTTGCATTCACTGCCGTTTCGTTTATTAAATTCAATCCGTCCAATTAGATTTTCAAAAAATATGTAGCGAATTTCTTCGATCAACAGTTAACGAAGCCACTGTTTTTTCCGGTTAATAATCTGGCAACTAATCTCACGCGGCTGTAGCTAGTAACGCAACCCGCCAATATTTCAAATATAAAATAGATTCCACTTGTGATTTGCATCCCATATCTGAACTTTAGTCGCGCTATCCAACACCCTGCGCCTCAGCACTGCAAACACTCCTGCTCTCTGCCGCTACTATATGGTCGCGCAGACTATTAACGCCGTATTTAAAGTACTGCTGATTCATCGCAAGTCGAGGCTGTGAGCCTTCGATGTCCTAAAACTTTAATAACGATAGGAGAACCACCTGATGAAGAATTCCCGGTTAAAAATCTTTGGCCTGGCGGCCATACTGGGCTTCGGGCTGGCGGCAACATCTTCCGCTTTTGCTCAGGCCAGTTGTAAATATGTGGTTAGCAACAGCTGGGGAGGTGGCGCAACAGCCTCCATCGAGATCACCAACAACAGAACCACTGCGATTGATGGCTGGCATGTCAGCTGGTCCTATAACAACAATTCAGTGACAAGCAGCTGGAATGCCAACGTCAGTGGCAGCAACCCATATTCGGCTTCTAATCTGAGCTGGAATGGAACTATCCAGCCGGGCCAGACAGTCTCCTTCGGTGTGCAGGTCAGCACCAATGGCACCGCTGAAACGCCAGCCGTTATCGGCAGTATCTGTGGTGACATAGGAGCATCCTCTGCGCCCAGTTCGAGCAGCTCTTCTGCGCCCTCCAGCCGCTCATCATCCACTGTATCCAGTACTGCAAGCTGTGCACCGGCCACTCAGCAATGTAACTGGTACGGTTCAAACTACCCCCTGTGCAGCACAACTCAAAGTGGCTGGGGCTGGGAAAATAATCAAAGCTGTATTTCCCGCAGCACCTGTACCAGCCAGCCCGCGCCGTTTGGCGTAACCGGCAACGCTTCCTGCCCAAGCTCCAGCATCGCCTCGTCGCTGGTCTCCAGCGTTCCACCAGTGAGTTCAAGTTCGCGCAGCTCCAGTTCTTCCAGCGCAGCATCGAGCACACCTAATCCCGGCGGCATGACCAGCGTCGAACTGACGCAGGTGATGGGTGTGGGCTGGAACCTGGGTAACTCGCTCGAAGCCATTGGCGGAGAAACGGCCTGGGGTAATCCACTGGTGACTCAGCAGTTGATCAATTCGGTCAAAGCTGCCGGTTTCGATACTTTGCGGGTTCCTGTGGCCTGGAGCAAATTTTCTGATGCGGAAAATTTCGTCATCGAAAGCAGCTGGATGGATCGTGTTGAAGAAGTGGTGAACTACGGCTTGAATGCTGATATGTACGTTATCGTGAATATTCACTGGGACGGCGGCTGGATGCAGCCCACTTATGCCCAGCAGAATTATGTGAACAATCGCCTGGCCATCATGTGGGAGCAGATCGCCAACCGCTTCCGTGACTACGACGATCGCCTGCTGTTTGCGGGCACCAATGAAGTCATGGTTGAAGGCGATTACGGTACACCGACCGAGGAATATTACACCGTTCAGAACAGCTTCAACCAGACGTTCGTGACAACCGTGCGTGCAACCGGTGGACGTAACGCGACTCGTCATCTTGTGGTGCAGGGTTTCAATACCAACATCGATCACACTGTTAACTTCGCTGAAATACCAGTGGATACCGTAGCGAATCGTTTAATGATGGAAGTGCACTATTACGATCCCTATAACTTCACACTTAACGAAAACAGCAACATTACGCAATGGGGCGAGATTGCCACTAACCCGAACGCGACTGAAACCTGGGCGAACGAGTCCTGGGTTGATACGCAGTTCCAGCGGATGAAAACCCATTTCGTTGATCAGGGCATTGGTGTCATCCTCGGCGAGTATGGTGTGATCTCCCGTTTAAATGTACCTGACCATGAGATCTATCGGACCTACTGGAATCAGTACATTACTGAATCGGCTATCCGCCACAAGCTGGTGCCGGTTTACTGGGACAATGGCTACGCCGGTGATAAGGGTATGGCAATCTTTGACAGAAACAATGGCAATCAGCTCTACCCCGCCATTGTTGATGCCATTGTGAGTGCCGTAGAGTAATGATGTTTATGGCCCGCCACATTCCGTGGCGGGAGTTTCAAATTGTCATACAACGTGAATTAAACACGGCCGCCTGCCAGGGTTTCGATCATCGCAACCCGAGGTTGCGTGATATGGATCACGTAGGCAGGCGGCCGGTTTTCGTTTGGGAATTTCTTTCCTTACAATGGGTCGCTCTTATAAAAGCGGCCGCCTCCGATTTCTACAAGTGCCGCTGGAAAACCCACGCACTGCATAGATTTCAACGACTAACACCATAATTTCAACGGTTGAAAGGAGTTTTCTATGCGCTCGGCATCACCTTTTCTCACCTCTGTCGGTCTGGGGTTAATCTCCTGGCTGTTCAGTTCTGCCAGCTTCGCTCAGGCGAGCTGTGAATACCTGGTGGTGAACGAATGGAATGACGGTTATACCGCGTCCATCCGTTTGACCAATACTCAAACCTCTGCCATCCAGAGCTGGCAGGTCAGCTGGCAGTATCAGAGCAACCGCATTACCAGCAGCTGGAACGTGCAGTTAAGCGGTAATAATCCTTACAACGCCACCGATGTCGGCTGGAATCAAAGCATCCAACCGGGCCAGAGCGTGGAGTTCGGTTTCCAGGTGAGCAAGAACGGTGGTTCAGCTGAGCAGCCGACCATTACCGGCAGCATCTGCGGCTCCAGTGGCACAACGTCATCTGTGGCTTCCTCCACGGTTTCCAGTGCGGTGGCTGTATCCTCCGTCGCACCGGTCAGCAGCGCTGCCAGCTCAAGCACACCGGCCCAAAGCGGTTCTCAGTGTAACTGGTACGGTACGCTCTATCCCTTGTGCGCCAACCTGAACAGCGGCTGGGGCTGGGAGCAGAATCGCAGTTGTATCGGGCGCGAAACCTGCAGCAGTCAGCCAGCGCCCTATGGCATCGTTGATGGCGGTACGTCCAGTACACCCGCATCCAGTACGCCCGCCTCCAGCACCCCGTCATCAAGCGCACCCTCTTCGCAGGCTCCTGCATCCTCAAGCGTTGCCAGCAGCGTAAGTTCCGCCAGCTCGAGCTACGGCCCGATTACCGGCGGCTGCAACGGCTACGCGACTCGCTTCTGGGACTGCTGTAAACCTCACTGTGGCTGGTCCGGTAATGTGCCCTCCGGCATGGAACCCATGAAAAGCTGCGGCGCGAACAATCAGGTGTTGTCCGATCTGGATGCTGGCAGCAGCTGTGAAGGTGGCAATGCTCACACCTGTTATGGCCTTGCGCCCTTTGCCGTAAGCAATACTCTCTCCTACGGTTATGCCGCCACCTCCAGTGGCGATGTGTGCGGCCGTTGCTATCAGCTGGAGTTCACTGGTGAGTCTCACAACGCACCCGGTGACCCAGGTTCCGCTGCCCTGGCCGGTAAAACCATGATCGTGCAGGCAATCAATATCGGTTTCGACGTAGGCGGTGGCCAGTTTGACATCATGGTGCCCGGGGGCGGTGTGGGCGCTTTCAATGGCTGTGCCAACCAATGGGGCGTCTCCAACTCTGAACTGGGCGCTCAGTACGGTGGATTCCTGTCGGCCTGTAAAAGCGAACTGGGTTACAACGCAACCCGCGAGCAATACAAAGCTTGCGTAACCAGCCGCTGCGACAGTGTGTTCGGGTCCCGCGGGCTGACCGAACTGCAGGCAGGCTGCCGCTGGTATGCCGACTGGTTTGAAGCCGCGGATAACCCCTCGCTGCGTTACCGCGAAGTCTCATGTCCGGCTGAACTGATGAATGCATCGGGCATGAACCGCACTAACCTGGGCGGCATCAGCAACAGCTGTAACTAATCTGCACTGATCTGTTGCCGTACCCGATGAGTCACCTGTCGGGTACGGCAACTGCCCTTCACGTTAATCCCACCGAATGCATCTAAAGTATTAAAACTCGCACCAAAAGTATCACTTCTGCCAATTCCCCTGCTCCATGCTTGTTAAGTATTTTGTGGCGAACAGGGCGTCACCGATGCGTGTTGCCACAGAAAATAAAAAACACAAACATTGAGTCGAGGTGATTCTTATGAATAAGGCAATGGTATGGCTGGGGTTGTGCTGCGGAATTTTTCTCTCCGCTCAAAGCATAGCCGCCGTTAACTGCTCCAATCTCCCCACATGGCAAAGCAGTGCTGCCTACAACGGCAATACCACGGTAAAACACAATGGGAAGTCCTATACCTCACAGTGGTGGACGCAGGGCGCTGATCCGGAAACCCACTCCGGCCAGTGGCAGGAATGGAAACTCAATGATGTCTGCAGCGGCTCTTCAACCTCATCATCGTCGAGCTCCAGCCGCCCCTCATCATCGTCGTCCAGCACTTCCAGCAATACCGGCGGATCATGTCCGACCTGGAGTGCGGGAACCTATTATGCGGCGGGAACTGTCGTGCGCTACAACGGCGCCTTCTACATCGCCGAACATGACAATCCCGGTTACGATCCGACTATCAGTACCTGGTACTGGGACCCGGTCGCCTCCTGCCCCAACGGTGGCAATTCATCATCCAGCAGCTCAACGCCGTCCAACGATTGCGGCAGTGCCTGGTATTCAGCGCGGCTCACCAATTACACCTCCTACCCAGAGCCGGGCAGCCTCGAATGTATTTACTACAACGGGTGTCAGTGGGCCGGTTATTTTTACGGGATCAACGGCAAACAGCCGGAATCCTGGGTGGCTGCCAACAATATCATCGCCGTACACATGAAGGACTGGAACTGGCTGGGATTAAAAACTCTGAACCTGCGCCAGGGAAATCGCCACATTACCGGTAAAGTATACGACGCCTGTGCAGATTCCGATTGCCAGGGCTGCTGCACGGCCAACCTCGGCGGTGATGGCTTCCTGATTGATATCGAAAAATACACCATGCAGCGCTTTGGCTCCGGCGATGGCATTGTGGAATTCCAGGTGTGTTACTAAAACCTTGCTGATCCCAAAATGATCGATATGATCCGTAAAGCCATTGAATGAATATCGGCGGATTAATCCGCCGATATTTCACCACATCATGTCCTGAAAAACTTTTTGTAAAAAACCCCTTCTTTTTTCTTTACCAAGCAAGGGGTGAACATTTCCGTCAACTTCCATTACACTCCTCTGCCGCTGCATCTGATTCGCGAACGCGAACCAAAAAACTGCGCAACATTTCAACAAATGAGCAATAACCTCTACGTAAAGAGAAGCCTTATGAGATTTTCGCCATTGCTGCCCCTCGCCCTGACCATGGCGTCGGCACCACTTTACGCTCAGCAACCTCAGGAACAAGTACAGGAACAGCTGATTGTTACCGGCACCTACAGCCCGCTGACAGCGACGCAGGTGTCATCCACTGTCAGCGTGATTGATCGCGCAACAATTACTCAACTTAACAAAACTAATCTTGCGGATGTTTTGCAGACAGTTCCCGGGGTGCTTGTAGAACGCCAGGGTGGCCCTGGTGGTTTAACTGTCGCTTCCATTCGTGGCGGTGAGTCCAATTACACCGTCGTGATGATTGATGGTGTTGCACTCAACGATCCGGGCAATACCCGCGGTGGCGCCTTCGATCTGGGCAACATCAATGTAGACTCCATCGAACGCATCGAAATCGTACGCGGCCCGCAATCGGCGATTTATGGCGCCGATGCGCTCGCCGGCGTAATCAATATCATCACCCTGCAACCGCAGAAAGGTCACCAGCAGATGCTGTCGTATACGACGGGTGACGAAAGTTATGAGCAGATCGGTCTCGGGTTATCCGGCAGAACCGAACAGCTGGATTACTCTGTGCAATTGCGTACGCGTGACAGCGGCGAGCCGGTAGAAGGCAGTGAAGCAGAAGACAACGAAGTAAATCTCCGTTTCGGCTGGCGCCCCAACGTGGCACATTACGTATCCCTGAGCTACCGCTATTTTGACGGCGAGCGCAGCAGCTATCCCGAACAGAGCGGCGGCCCTTTGTACGCGCTGTCGCCGGATCTGGATTTTACGGATTACACCGACGAAAGCGCCGCGCTGACCTGGCAATACCAGATCACCGAATTCTGGAAAAGCCAGGTGCAGGCTACCCGCTATCAACGTGAAGAAGACTACACGTCCCCCGGCATTCCGCCCTACATGGCTGTTCCCGGCAGCGGATCACAGACAGAATTTACCCGCGATCAGATTTCCTGGATCAACACGCTCGGCCAACAGGGAAAATTCTGGGCAAACCTCGGGCTGGAACAACGTAAAGAAGAAGGCGACAGTGTTGGCTATCTCGACATGGGCTTTCTTCTACCCACGGACTTTTCGCTCAAGCGAACGACTGACAGTGGTTTTATCGATCTGAATGCGCAGGTTAACGAGCGCCTGTTGTTACAGGGCAGCGTGCGTTATGACGATCCAGAAAACTTTGACAGTGAAACCTCCACCAAAGTAGGCCTGCGTTTCAGCCTGACCGATCGGTTGACCCTGCGCTCCAGCTTCGGTGAAGGCTATAAACTGCCCAGCTTTTTCTCGCTCGGCCATCCCCTGGTTGGCAACCCGGACCTGCAGCCGGAAAAAGCAGAAAGCTGGGATATCGGCGTTGAGTGGCAGATTAATGATCAGCTCTTCACCGGCGTGGATTACTTCGACAACGCCTACCGTGACGCCATCGACTTCGACAGCGAGTTATTTACCAACGTAAACCGTGATCGCGTTGATGCCAGCGGCGTTGAGTGGCAGGCACACTGGCAGAGTCTGGATGGCCGGGTGGGGATTCGTACTCACGCAACCTACACGGATATCGACGTTAAGGACAGTGTGTCGATCCTGACCGGCCGTCCGCAGGCCCGGGCTGGAGCTACTGTCAACTGGCGGGTGAATGACCAGTGGAATACCTCGCTTGATTATCAATGGGTGGACGAGCAATTCGCCAGCAGCCAGCACACCGGCAATGCGGTTTTTGCAAAACTCGATGATTACCACCGCGTTGACGTCAATCTGTTCTGGAACATTAATGAGGTGGTAAAAGCGAACTTCACGGTAGAAAATCTGCTGGACGAAGATTATCAAACCGCAATCGGCTTTCCGGCGCCCGGTCTGTTATGGCGGGTTGGCCTGCGCTGGCAACTGTCCAACTGACAGCAGGTGTTAAAAACGAAAAATTTTTCAACCTTTAGCGCCTGATTCCCATCCCACTTGCACCAGCAGATGGGCATCGCTTAAGCTCCTGTTTAAACAGGTTTCAATCGCCCCGCCGTTTATCTGGCGGGGCGTTTTTTTGTTGGATAAACATAGGTAGTTGTTCAATGAATCTTGCAGCTGTAGTCGTTGATGTAGCAGGCGGTATCGGCTTGTTTCTGCTGGGGATGAGTTTGATGAGCGAGGGTCTGCGCAGCCTCGCAGGCAAATCTGTGCGTAAGGCCTTGATCCGCTTCACCCGCAGCCGTGTGTCCGGCGTGTTTACTGGCATCATTGCCACGATCCTGACCCAATCCTCCAGCGCCACCATGATGATCACCGTCGGCTTCGTCGGTGCCAGTGTGCTCACCTACTCCCAGGCCCTGGGTGTCGTGCTGGGGGCAAGTATTGGTACCACCTTTACCGGATGGCTGGTAGCGATTGTGGGTTTCAAATTAAAACTCAGTGCCATTGCCTCGGTATTGATCCTGATCGGCGCACTCATGCGTCTGTTCGGCGGCGCCCGTCGTTCAGGCCTGGCTTATAGCCTGGCCGGTTTTGGTCTGATGTTTGTCGGTATTGACGGACTGCAACAGGGCATGAGCGGTTTACAGTCCCACATCAATCTGGGATTCATGTCTGCTGACACCTTGTCCGGTCGAGCGGTGCTGATGCTGATCGGTATCGCTTTTACATTGATGACACAGTCATCCACGACCGGTGTCATCTCAGCTCTGGCAGCTATGCACACCGGCCTGATCGACTTTGAGCAGGCGGCAGCGCTTGTCGTGGGGATGAATATCGGCACCACCTTTACCTCAGCCATCGCCACCATCGGGGGTAATGTTCATGTGCGTCGTACAGGATTTTCCCACGTCATCTTCAATACGATCGTCAGCGGCTGCGCGCTGTTCCTTATAACACCCTATATGATGCTTTGGCATTGGCTGTTGCCCGACCAACCTTTTGGGGAAATTGCGCTGGTGAGTTTTCACAGTCTCTTCAACATCGCGGGCGTGTTGTTGATTCTGCCGTTTATCGGGGCCTATTCCCGCTTTATTGAACGGTTGATCCCGGAGCGCCGCAGCGATCAGGAGCTGCTGGACTCCAGCCTGGTGAAATATCCGGAACTGGCGCTGGGTGAAGTGCGCAAGCTGCTCAAGGCACAGGTGGCCCAGCTGGCCATGCAGTTGATGCACATCCTCGGTGAATCGTCACGCCCGGTTTCTTTGACAGAAACAGCTCGTGCGCTGACAGAGACCCGTCATTATCTTGATCAGTTGCACCTGGCTGACGGTGACGGGCGCTCCTGGCAGGACCTGCTTACCTGTATTCATCTGCTCGATCATTTGCAGCGATTGTATGAGCGGTGTCAGAACTCACAGATCATCCTGACCGTGCGTGATGAACGCGCATTGGAAATTCCGCGAACCATTCTTACGCAACTGGTGAACGAGGTCCTGCGTAAAGAACCGCTGAATGAAGAACAGGCTGAACTGCTTACCGACCAGCTGGCTATACAGGAACGACAACTGCGTGAATTAACTACCGCTCAGATTGCTTCAGGCAACATTGAGCTGGACAAGGGCGTGAGCCTGATGGAGACCTCCCGCTGGATGCACCGGGTGGGCATCCATCTGTTGCGAATCGAGCACTACCAGAATCTTCTGCGTTATCGCATCGAAGCAGAGGCCAAGCCGCGAAGCGAAGGCGCGGCCAGTAAAACAGAGGCTTAATCCTTCGAACTCTGTTTATCGCGGGCCAGGTGTACCGGCAAAGGATTGCCTGTAGAACCCTGACAGCAATGACGTAGCAACAATAAAAAACCCCTGCAAATTTTCTGCACACCACCCCTGCTCTGTTCTGCTTTTCTTGATGGTCTCTTCCCATAAATGTGCCTCGGGAAATAGCGTCTAGGAATAACTCCGGCTTTAAAGCGGTGGTCAGTCAGTCCTAATGGACGCCAATTATCGGGAAAGCCTTTTGTACTCGTAAAAGATCAGTTACATTGGATCAGCAGTATCCTTATAACCTTGCTCGCCTCACGCGTTAATTTATTTATGTATGAGAGGAGATTGTTATGTCCCAAGATCTGTCCGCCCTTCATAGCGAGTATTTCTCTCCCGAACAGTCCAGCCTGCACCAACTGATCTCCGAACTTCTGGAACAAGCTGATATCACCATCAACGGCACTCGCCCCTGGGACATTCAACTGCTCGCTCCCGGTGTCATCGAACGGGCTTTTGCCCAGGGCAATCTGGGACTGGGAGAAGCCTACATGAACGGTGACTGGGAAGTTGAACAGCTGGACGAGTTTTTCTTTCGCCTGCTGCGCGGCCGGGTTGCCCAGCACATAAAACCCCATAAGCTGATCTTTCATACGTTACGCACGCGTTTGCTGAACCGGCAGAACGCCAAACGCGCCTGGCAGGTGGGAGAAACTCACTATGATCTGGGGAACGATTTTTATGAGGCGATGCTGGACCCGCGCATGACTTACACCTGCGGTTATTGGAAAAATGCGGACAATCTCGCTGACGCGCAGGAGGCAAAACTCGATCTGATTTGTCGCAAGTTACATCTGGAACCCGGCATGCGGGTGTTGGATATTGGGTGCGGCTGGGGCAGTTTTATGGGCTACGCTGCTGAACGATACCAGGTTAAATGCGTAGGGATTACCATCTCAAAAGAACAGGCGAAGTGGGCTCAGGCCCGCTATAAGAATTTGCCCCTGGAATTCCGCCTGCAGGATTATCGCGATGTGGATGAAAAATTTGATCGTATTGTCAGTGTGGGTATGTTCGAGCATGTAGGCCATAAGAATTATCGGACGTACATGAAGATGGCTCATCGCTGCCTGGAGGACGACGGGTTATTTTTATTGCACACCATTGGCAAGAACCGTCGCAACACCACACCCGACCCTTGGCTGGACCGTTATATTTTCCCCAATGGAGAGTTGCCCTCGATCAGCCAGATTGACGAAGCGCTGGAAGATTATTTTGTGGTGGAAGACGTACATAACTTCGGTGCGGATTATGATAAAACACTTATGGCCTGGCATAACAATGTCATCAACGCATGGCCAGCGTTTTCCGAAAAGCTCGGCGACCGCTTTCTGCGGATGTGGCGTTATTACCTGCTCTCCTGTGCCGGTTCCTTCCGCGCACGCAATATCCAGCTGTGGCAATGGGTATTGAGTAAACAGGGTTCGGTAGGCGGTTATCGTAGACCGGAATGACAGTCGCGAATGTTCTGCGACGATTTGTTATAAGGGTTAAATAAATTTTCTTTTCGCTTAACTTTTTAAAAAATGGTGATAGCATGTGCTGCTTCAGTGTGATAATTTTCACATGAACCAAACATTGGCGCATAAAATAATATAAAACGAATTTCTATATCTCAAAATATTTTCCACCTGAAGTACTATTCATCACCGCAGGAATTCGACGGATATCAACGGGGCTTCTTTTTGATATCAGGATCATAAAGATTTGATGCCGCGAGTTCTTTGATGATTACCCAGGAAAAAAAACAGGTTTTACATCGTCGTATCAGTAAAAAATTTATATATAAAAACCATAACTAACGCATCACGCGTTCCACACATCTCACATCGACGCAAACCACGGTATCTGTTCGAAAAGTTCGAATAGCTCTGTGAGTTTTGCTTTTTCATTGTGCTGCCGGTCTGCGACTTACGCTGTGGCTGCTGGTTTATGCACAAAAAAAGCCTGACACCTAAAAAGATTCGAACGTCATTCTGGCCCCAGCGGTCGGGATGAATTCGTCTGCCATGGATCGACAGCAGGCAATCTGCCTCGCTATGCACAACAGGGATGACACAAGCACGCGGTGTAGTCCGCAGCTCTTGGGTATCGCGTGTGACCCTAAAGAGAGCAAGCCATAACTTCTTAATCATAAATAAGATAGGAGCTAACAAATGTTAACGGCAAATCCAAAAGGCTTAAGCCTGGCAATCGCCGCGCTAAGCGTTGGCATTGCTACAGCAGGCTACGGTAATTCTGCCGAGGCTGCGTGTAGTCATGTCATCAGTAACGAATGGAGCAGTGGCTACACCGCCGCCATTCGCATTACTAACGACACCAACGCCGCCATCAGCGGCTGGAACGTGAGCTGGCAATACAACTCCAACCGCGTTACCAGCTCCTGGAACGCCAACCTCAGCGGCAGCAATCCTTACACTGCCAGCGATGTAGGCTGGAACGGCAGCATCCAACCAGGCCAGACCGTTGAATTCGGTTTCCAGGTAGACAAGAACGGCGGCAGTGCTGAATCACCCACTGTTACCGGTTCAGTCTGTGGCACTGGTGGTAATACCTCTTCCGCCGCAAGCAGCACTGTTAGCTCTGCAGCGTCCAGCACCACCAACAACAATTCAGGTGGCCAATGTAACTGGTACGGCACCTTGTATCCGCTGTGCTCCACCACCCAGAGCGGCTGGGGCTGGGAGCAGAACCAGAGCTGTATCTCCCTCAGCACCTGTAGCACTCAGCCGGCGCCGTATGGCCCGGTTAATGGCAACAATTCCAGCGTGGCTTCAAGCACGCCATCCAGTGTTGCTTCATCAAGTGCGCCCTCCAGCGTTGCTTCATCAAGCGCGCCCTCCAGTGTGGCTTCGAGCGCCCCATCAAGCGTAGCCTCCAGCGAAGCCTCAAGCACACCATCCAGCGTGGCTTCCAGCTCATCCTCCAGCATCCCCGGCACTGCTGGTCGCTGGCGTGTAAATGAGAGCGGTAAGATCACCCGCGACGGTACTGTATTCCCCGTGCAGTGCGGTGCCTGGTTCGGTCTGGAAGGTCAGCATGAGCCAAAAGACGCTGAAAACAATCCAAACGGTGCTCCGCTGGAGATGTATGTCGGCAACATGTGGTGGGCTGATACCGGCCGTACCATCCAGCAGACTATGAGTGAAATCAAAGACCTCGGTATCAACGTAATCCGCGTGCCCATCGCACCGCAGACACTTGATCCGAACGATCCACAGGGTATCGGCGATGTCCGTTCCGGTGGTGTATTGAAGAACCATGAGTCTGTACGTCAAACCAACGCACGTCAGGCGCTGGAAGACTTCATCAAGCTGGCTGATCAGAATGATCTTCAAGTAATCATCGACATTCACTCCTGCTCCAACTACGTGGGCTGGCGTGCAGGTCGTCTGGATGCGAACCCACCCTATGTTGACGCAACCCGTGAAGGTTACGACTACACCCGGGAAGAGTACTCCTGTGGCGGTGGCGGTGAGATCGATCACCCCTACAACGAGCAGATCTGGCTGGAAAACCTGCGTACCATCGCGGGCTTCGAAGAGTCTCTTGGTGTAGACAACATCCTTGGTATCGACATCTTCAACGAGCCATGGGATTACACCTGGGATGAGTGGGCTACTCTCGCTGAGAAAGCCTATCGCGCAATCAACGAAGTCAACCAGAACGTCCTGGTAGTCGTTGAAGGTGTAGGTTCAGTTAAATCTGACGGCACCGAAGTTGATCACGGCAGCCTGGATTCCAACCCGAACTGGGGTGAAAACCTTTACGGCTTTGCTACCCGTCCGCTGGATATTCCGAAAGAGCGTCTGGTACTGTCTCCGCACGTATACGGCCCGTCTGTATTCGTTCAGAGCGCGTTCCTGACCGGCGAGTGTGCTGAGCTGGAAGGCGATGATGCCGGCCGTGCTGATTGCCAGATCACTATCACTCCGTCCAAGCTTGCAGAAGGCTGGCAGGAGCACTTCGGTTATCTGCGTGATCAAGGCTACGCCATGATCGTTGGTGAGTTTGGCGGTAACATGGACTGGCCACGCAACACCCGCGCTGCCGAACAAGAGATGTGGAGCCACATCACCACTAACGTGGATGAGCAATGGCAAAACGCTTTTGTTGATTACATGATCGAGAAAGACATTGAAGCCTGTTACTGGTCAATCAACCCGGAATCAGCTGACACCGGTGGTCTGTATGAGCACTCGTACGTTCCTGATGTCAACGAATCCGGCTGGGGTACCTGGCTGAACCTCGATACAAGAAAAACCAGTCTGCTGCAACGTCTGTGGAATGGTAACTAATCAGCAGCGGGATCATTAAGGGTTCCGCATTTACTGATTAATCTTTAAGCCAGTCTCTTTGCGGAGGCTGGCTTTTCATTTTAGGCACATTTTTTAACGCGCCTTGTTCGAGGTAAATATTACAAACGTTTGTAAAATTATTGCTGCTTATGTTGTTATTTACGCAACCCTCTCCTGCAGCTGCTGCTCCCTCACCCTCTTCAGCTATTGTCTCTCATGCTTCTCCACCCATCCTGACGACTTCCATGCCGATGTGTTGAATTGGCACAGATATGGCTGTAAGGCTCAGTCAGCGCGATTGAAACGCGACCGGAAATACAGAAGTCGGAACGCCGAATTATGCGACGAGTGTAAATAACAAGATCCCGACGCCTGTTGATTATTGATGTCCCAGATTGAGGATGACCAATGAAACACTCAATGACGAAACGAATTCTTGTAGCAGGTGGTGGCGGATTTTTGGGCATTAATTTATGCAAAAGTCTGCTGGAAGAAGGACATGAAGTCATATGTCTGGATAACTTTTCAAGCGGCAGTAAGTCGAATCTCGAGCTGGTTTCTTCCTTCAGAAATTTCACTTTACTGGAGCAGGACGTAACCGAGCCGGTTAATCTCAACGTGGATGAAATCTACAACATGGCCTGCGTTGCATCACCGGTGCAGTATCAGGCGGACCCTCTGCAAACCATTCGCACCAGCACGGAAGGTATCAACAATCTCTTAAAACTCGCTGTGGCCAAGAAAGCACGGATTTTCCAATCATCCACCAGTGAAGTTTACGGTAATCCTCATGTGCACCCTCAGCAGGAAGACTGCTTCGGCAACGTAAACCCTGTCGGTCCCCGCGCCTGCTATGACGAAGGAAAACGCTGTGCAGAGACGCTCTGCATGGACTATCACCGGATGTTCAACGTCGATGTGAAGATCGCCCGCATCTTCAATACCTACGGTCCTTACATGCAGCCTAACGATGGACGGGTAGTCTCTAACTTTATTGTGCAGGCCTTGATGAACCGGCCTATCACCATTTACGGCGACGGCAGCCAGACACGCTCTTTCTGCTACGTCGATGACATGATTGCAGGCATCAGGGCATTGATGAAAACACCGCACGCTGTGGTCGGCCCGGTAAATCTCGGTAATCCGGTGGAATTTACCGTTCTTGAACTGGCGACCAAGGTGATCGAGATGACCGACTCCTCATCACGCATTCAGTTTTATCCCCTCCCGCAGGATGATCCGATCAAGCGGCGGCCGGACATTAGCCGGGCCAACCGACTGCTGAACTGGCAGCCGCGCGTGAAACTGGAACAAGGGCTGGAAAAAACCATCCAGTACTTTGAGCAGCTGCTGCACAACGATGCACTTATCGCCGCCAGCAAATCTGCCGCCGGGCTCGGTGTCAGTCCATTAATCAAGATGGAGCGCTGAGATGAAGGAAAGAATTCTGATTACCGGCGGTGCAGGTTTCGTCGGTTCACACCTGGCAGACCAGTTATTGCGAGAAGGTTATGCAGTGCGCGTGCTGGATAATCTGACGGAGCAGGTTCACGGTGGGGAGGAATGGCCGGATTATCTTAACCAGTATGTGGAGCGCGTCGAAGGTGATGTACGCGACCCCGCCAAGGTAGAAGAAGCCCTCAAGGATGTCTCGGCTGTTTATCACTTGGCCGCTGCCTTCGGCGTCGGCCAGAGCATGTATCAGATCAACCACTACACTGATGTCAACAACCGTGGCACCGCAGTACTGCTGGAAGCTTTAACCAAGCGTCCGGTCAAAAAACTGGTGGTGGCGTCCAGTATGAGTCTGTATGGCGAAGGCCTGTATCGGGATATGCGGGGTAACACCCATTCACCCGCCGAGCGCCCTGTCTCTGCCTTCCGCGACAAGCAGTGGGAGGTTGTCTTAAATGGTGAAGCTCTGCAGCCTATCGCCACGCCGGAGACCAAGCTGCCCTCGCCCTCTTCTGTGTATGCGCTCTCGAAGTACGATCAGGAGCGGCTATGCCTCATTGTCGGTTCTGCCTACAACATCCCCGTAACCGCTCTGCGGTTTTTTAATATCTACGGTCCGCGTCAGGCGCTATCCAATCCTTATACTGGCGTATTGGCGATTTTCTCATCGCGTTTTCTTAATAACAAACCTCCCGTTATTTTTGAAGATGGAAAGCAGCGGCGCGATTTCGTCAGCGTGCATGACATTGCCCAGGCCTGCGTGCTTGCACTGGAAAACAGCAATGCGGACGGCGAGGTCTTCAATATCGGCAGCGGCGAAAATTACAGCATTGAGGAGATTGCCAGCAAAGTCGGTGAGGTACTGGGTAAAAATCATCTGCAGCCGGAAATTACCGGGGATTATCGCGTCGGCGATATCCGGCATTGTTTCGCCGACATTGGAAAAGCCACCAACCTGCTGGGTTATCAGCCGCGTATTTCACTGGAAGATGGGCTGGAAGAACTGGCGGAATGGCTGCAGGGAAAAGAGTCCTTTGACCGTGTTGATACCATGCGCAATGAGCTGTTCAGCAGAGGACTAAGCCTATGACCGCAGATTATCGGCAAACAGCTCCACAACGATTGGGTGTCATTGAATGGCTTCGCCCCGGTGAATATGAGTGTACCGAAGAGGTTCTGACGGACCTGCGGTCCTTGAATATCTCCCGCCTGCGCACCGGGCTGTCCTGGGCGGACTGGCACTCGTCGGAAGGTCAGCAATGGTTTGACTGGCTCGTGCCGAAACTGGCGACGTCAGTGGAGTTACTACCCTGTTTTACCTACACGCCGCCTTCTCTCGGCATCGAAGCAAAAACCTCGTCACCGCCCAGAGATCCAAAAGCTTATGCAGATTTTCTGGATGTCATGATCACTCGCTATGGCCAGCATTTTGAATGGGTCGAGCTATGGAATGAGCCGAACAATTTAAATGATTGGGACTGGCGTCTGGACCCGGACTGGAGCATCTTCACTCAGATGATCGGCATGGCGGCACATTGGGCGCGGGAGCGTGGCAAGAAAACCGTGCTGGCCGGCATGTGTCCTACGGATCCTAACTGGCTGGATCTGATGTGCTCTCGCGGCGTGATTGGTTTAATGGACGCGATCGGCATGCATGGCTTTCCTGGCACTTGGGAATTCGATGGTTATGAGTGGAGCGATAAAGTTACTCAGATTCGAACGCTATTGAACAAACATCAATTGTCACCGGAGATCTGGTTGACCGAGGTGGGCTATTCAACCTGGCGTCACGATGAAATCATCCAGGTGAAAAAACTGATGGAGGCTCTGGATGCGCCCGTCGAGCGTGTCTATTGGTATTCGGCCTATGACCTGCATCCCGACGAATGTCATCAGGATGGCTTCCACGAAGATGAGCGGCATTATCATTTTGGATTAAAGGCCGCCGACGGCACACCGAAGCTGGCCTGCCGGGTCTGGCAGGAGTCGGGGCTTCAGGGGCTACGGCAGCTGACCGACACAGTGTTCAACAGCGGAGCCGGATTATCGCGGGAACCTGCGATAAAATTTGCGGAAAAAAATGTTACGGCTGCGCCCACTTCTTCTCGCCAAAAACTGACACTGATTACCGGCGGTGCGGGATTCATCGGCACCAACGTTGCGGCGCGCCTGCTTGAGCAGGGAGAGCCGGTATTGATTTTTGACAATCTTGGCCGTGCCGGTGTTGAGCGCAATCTCGAATGGCTGTGCGACACCTACGGCGATAAGGTGCAGCTTGAAATTGCGGATATCCGCGATGCCCACCTTGTGCGTGATGCCGTACATCAATCGTCGCGCATCTTTCATTTCGCCGCTCAGGTTGCCGTCACGACCAGTATCGATTCACCGCAGAAAGATTTTGATATCAACGTTCGCGGGACGCTGAATATTCTTGAGTCCATGCGTCAGATGAAGTCACCGCCCTCACTGCTGTTTACCTCGACCAACAAGGTTTACGGCGCATTGGAAAATGTGGATCTGCGGCGCAGCAACGATCGCTACTTTCCTGCTGATCCATTTTTTTCCGAAGGAGTCAGCGAGCAGCAGCCACTCGACTTCCACAGTCCCTACGGTTGCTCCAAAGGTGCAGCAGATCAGTATGTACTGGATTATGCGCGCACTTACGGCATTCCAGCAGCAGTGTTTCGTATGAGTTGCATCTACGGACCGCATCAGTTCGGCACTGAAGATCAAGGCTGGGTAGCCCATTTTCTGATTCAGGCCATGAAAGACCTGCCGCTGACACTTTACGGCGACGGCCGTCAGGTGCGCGACATCCTCTATGTAGATGATCTGGTTAATGCCATGCTGTTGGCACAGGACAACATGACGCGCCTCTCGGGCAAAGCATTCAACATCGGCGGAGGTGTCGGCAACAGCACCAGCCTGCTGGAAATTCTTGAACGCATTGAATCGCTCACTGGCCGGCCCTGCGCTTACTCATTTTCTGACTGGCGACTGGGAGATCAGAAATATTACGTCACCGACACCAGCCTGTTCCGCGAACTGACCGGCTGGAAACCCCTGGTAAACATTGATGCGGGTCTTGAGCGATTGCATCACTGGGTTTCCCAGAATCTCTTCAGCGGGTCACATCTCGATCAGTCAGCCACCACACTTACCTCCCCTGTATATGCACAAGGAGCTTTGAGCCATGCCAATGTCCGGTAATCTCGCCGTCCATGAAGACTACCAGAACCTGCCGGCTCGTCATCGCGTAGCAGTGCTGGCCGGAGCCGGAAATTTTGTGGTGCAGCAGGAGAAGGCACCGGAATGCGGTGATCACGACATCATGGTCCGTCTGGAAGGCTGCGGAGTCTGCGCTTCTAACCTGCCGGTATGGGAAGGCCGACCGTGGTTTGAGTATCCTCTGCCTGGCGGCGCTCCCGGTCACGAAGGCTGGGGAAAAATTATTGCCGTTGGCGACAAAGTGACTTCCTTTTCTGTGGGTCAGCGCGTTGCCTGCCTGGGTGATCGTGCCTTTGCAGAAACCCTGTGTGTACCCACCCAGGA
This sequence comes from uncultured Cellvibrio sp., assembly GCA_937958105.1. Taxonomy (GTDB): domain Bacteria; phylum Pseudomonadota; class Gammaproteobacteria; order Pseudomonadales; family Cellvibrionaceae; genus Cellvibrio. The sequence goes on along the minus strand of CALFXJ010000046.1, from coordinate 7,115 downwards.
TGCCGTGCTGCTGCCGGAAGCGCTCAACGATATTCCCTTTCCCGGCGAAGCCATCGGCTGCGCGATGAATATCTTTCGACGTGCCGACGTACGTCCGGATCAGACTGTCGCCATCATCGGTGCCGGATTTCTGGGTCTGTTGCTGGTGCAACTGACAATCGCTGCCGGTGCCCGGGTGATCGCTATCTCGCGTCGCGAAGAGGTGCGCAAACTGGCGGAAAAACTGGGAGCATCCGTCAGCTTCGATACCGAGGACTGGTGGGGCAATGCCCACAAAGTTATTGAGTACACCAACGGCCGCGGCTGCGACCGCGTCATGGAGGTGACCGGCTTGCAGTTTGCGTTGGATATGGCCACGGAGATGATCGGCGAGTATGGCAAGCTGGTCATTGGCGGTTATCACCAGGACGGCCTGCGCCAGGTCAACATGCAGAAATGGAATTGGCGTGCAATTGATGTCATCAATGCTCATGAGCGCGATGCTCATCGATATATCCAGGGAATGAATGAAGGCATTCAAGCCACTCTCGAAGGGCGTATCAGCCCCCAGACATTATTAACCCATCGTTTCAGTCTCGAACAATTAAACGACGCCTATCAGATGATGGTCGATCGTCCTGATGGTTTTATAAAAGGTTGGATTGAACTATGAACACTGCCACAGCACACATCTTCGATACCTACGTTGCACCCTCAACACCGCGGATAGGATTTATCGGCACCGGCTGGATTGGCCGGATGCGAATAGAAGCGCTGGTCAATGAACAGATTGCTCATTGCTGTGCTGTTTACGACCCGTCGCTCGAGGCGGCAACAGAAGCGGCCGCACAGCAGGACGGTATTCATATCAGCAACAGTCTCGCTGACATTCTGTCCCAGGATCTGGACGGCGTTGTTATCGCGACGCCCAGCGCCATGCACGCAGATCACTGTATCGCCGCACTGAGAACCGGTAAAGCCGTGTTTTGCCAGAAGCCTCTGGCGCGGACCTGCGAGGAAACTCAACGCGTGGTTGACGCGGCGCGTGCAGCCAACAAATTACTGGGCGTGGATTTTTCGTATCGCTACCTCGCCGGTGTCGACACGCTTAAACACAAAATCATTGCCGGTGAACTGGGAGAAATCTTTGCGGCTGATCTGGTATTTCACAACGCTTATGGTCCGGACAAGTCCTGGTTCTACGACGTAAAGTCCGCCGGAGGCGGTTGCGTCATGGATCTGGGAATTCATCTCGTGGACCTTGCTAACTACCTGCTTGGCAATCGACCGATCCGGCAGGTCTCGAGCAATTTATTCCACAAAGGAAAATCCCTGATTCCACCCTACAGTGTGGTCGAAGACTACGCGACGGCGGAATTTATGCATGGTCGCACCCGGACACGACTGACCTGCTCCTGGAACCTCCATGCAGGCCGCGATGCGGTTATCGAAGCAACCTTTTACGGAACGCAAGGCGGTGCATCTATCACCAATGTCATGGGTTCTTTCTATGATTTTGAAGTGCATCAATTCTCCGGCACCTCGCGGGAAAAACTCGCCGGTTATCCGGATGCCTGGGGCGGGCGCGCACTGATTGACTGGGTGAAAAACCTGAGCCGCAGCAGTGCGTTTGATCCGGACATTGAGCAAGCAGTACAAGTGGCCGATGTGATCGACCGGATTTATTGTCGATGAAAATTCTCATGACGACAGACACCCTTGGCGGTGTCTGGGCTTATTGTATGGAGCTGTGCGCAGCGCTGAAACCTCACGGTGTGGAGATCATGCTGGCAACCATGGGGCGACCGCTCTCGCTTGAGCAGCGCAGGCAGGCAGATCTTCTGGACAACCTGACTCTGCAGGAAAGCACCTGGCGGTTGTGCTGGATGGAAGAACCCTGGGAGGATGTGGACCGCGCCGGAGACTGGCTGCTGTCCCTCGCCCATCGTTATCAACCGGACGTAATTCACCTGAATGATCTCGGCCATGGTGATCTGCCATGGACCAGACCGGTATTGATTGTCGGCCACTCCTGTGTCTTGTCCTGGTGGGATGCCGTTAAAAAACAGCCGGCACCGGCGGAGTGGCAACACTACACGGAACGCGTCGGAGCGGGGTTACGCAATGCCGACCTGCTGATTGCGCCCACCCACGCCATGTATAAAGCGCTGGTCCATCATTACGGACCCATCACAACACTGGATCAATCCAACAACGTTATCTACAACGGCAGTAACTTTCCCGCCCTGGCCGAATCTCCCAGCGAAAAATTTTCCTATGCGGAACCAATGATCTTCGCGGCGGGCCGCATCTGGGATGAAGCGAAAAATATTGCGGCGCTGTCAGCTGTTGCAGAAGAATTATCCTGGCCGGTATACGTTGCCGGCGAAGTCCGTCAACCCAATGGTCGCGGTGTTGCGCCCAATAACCTGCACTGCCTGGATTTCCTGCACAATGCTGAGATGGCGCGCTGGCTGGCCCGCGCATCGATTTTTGCAGCACCAGCCCGCTATGAACCTTTCGGGCTGGCCATCCTTGAAGCTGCCCGCGCTGGCTGTGCCCTGGTACTCGGCAATATCGACAGCCTCTACGAGGTCTGGGGAGATGCGGCGGTCTATGTAGATCCGGATGATCCACAACAGCTGCGCGATACCATCAATAACCTGATTGATAATCCTGATCGGCGCCGACAGCTTAGCGCCCTCGCCTGGCAAAGATCCCAATCCTATTTTGCCGATCAGATGGCCTGCGAATATCTAAATGCCTATGAAGCATTGGCCAATCACGCCGCTTACTCAACCCACCATTCCGTCACTTCTTTATCAGGATTGCATGTATGAGATTCAGCCTGTTTTATCATTCGTTAGTGTCCGACTGGAACCACGGCAACGCACATTTCCTGCGCGGCATTGTGAGTGAACTGCTGGAGCGCGGTCATGATGTTCAGGTCTATGAACCGGCCAACGGCTGGAGTAAAGAAAATCTGATTAACGATCAGGGACTTGAACCTATCACAGCATTTCACCAGGCCTACCCGCAACTGCGGAGCATTTTTTACGAACAGGGCACGCTGAATCTTGAGCAGGTAGCGGAAGACTCCGATGTTGTCATCGTGCATGAATGGAATGATCCCTGGCTGGTGAATGGTTTCGGTGAACTGCGCAATCGCATCCAGTACGGCAGCAATCGCGGCCAGCCATTTGTCCTGCTCTTTCACGACACTCATCATCGCGCTGTCAGCGAACCGGAGTGGATCAAGCGCTTCAACCTCGAGTGCTACGACGGCATCCTCGCGTTCGGGGAGATTTTGACAAACGTTTATCGCACCCACGGCTGGAGTGATTCAGTGTGGACCTGGCATGAAGCGGCGGATATCCGCGTGTTTTATCCGCGGGAACCTTCGCCGGAGCTCCCTTCCGGCGATCTTGTCTGGATCGGCAACTGGGGCGATGATGAGCGTACCCGTGAGCTGGAAACCTTCCTCTTTGAACCCATTCGCAATCTCGAACTGAAATCGCATATTTATGGCGTACGCTATCCACAACTGGTGCTTGATCGGCTGGACGCCGACGGCATCTCCCATTGTGGATGGCTGCCAAATTTCAGGGCGCCCCAGGTGTTTGCCAATCACACCGTAACGGTTCACGTGCCACGCCGTTATTACGCCGAAACCCTGCCCGGCATTCCGACTATTCGTCCGTTCGAGGCCATGGCCTGTGGTATTCCACTGATTTCAGCGCCCTGGCAGGACAGTGAAAATCTTTTCACACCGGGTGAAGATTTTCTGGTTGCGCGTAATACCGAACAGATGGAAAAGCATCTGCGCACCATCATCAACGACCGGGATTTTGCCCGGCATCTGACGGCCCAGGCACGCGCCACGATTTTATCGCGCCACACCTGCGGGCATCGTGTAGACCAGCTGCTGGATCTTGTCAGTGAACTGGGCGCTGGACTCAGCGTGAGTCATGCCCACACTCGAATACCGATGCAATCCTTCGGCAGCGGAATACACAACCGCGAAAGTTAGTCGAAGCATTATGGAGAGCAGGCATGCATCAACATCAGCGACTGAAAATTGCGTTCTTTGGTTCCAGTCTGGTTTCGTCATACTGGAACGGCGCCGCCACTTATTATCGCGGCATTATCAAAGCCTTGGCTGAGCGTGGCCACGAAATTACCTTTTATGAACCCGATGCTTTCGAGCGGCAAAAACATCGGGACATCGATGATCCTGAATGGGCCAAGGTAGTTGTTTATCAGGCTGACGAAGGCAGTGCACGCGAAGCTCTGGAGTCCGCCGGTGATGCCGATGTCATTGTCAAGGCCAGCGGCGTTGGCGTGCTGGACGAATGGCTTGAACGCGAGGTTATTGAACACTTCAGCAACACGCCCAATCTGACAAAAATATTCTGGGATGTGGATGCGCCGGCGACCCTTGAGCGTATTCACAAGGATCCGCAGGATCCCTTCCGTAAGCAGATTCCCAGGTATGATTTCATTCTGACCTACGGCGGCGGTCAGCCCGTCATGGATGCCTATCACGAACTGGGTGCTCAACATTGTCAGCCAATTTATAACGCGCTGGACCCGGATGTTCATCATCCGGTACCTGCAGATGAAAAATTTACTGCGACGCTCAGTTTTCTCGGCAACCGCCTGCCGGACCGCGAAGCCCGTGTTCAAGAATTCTTTTTCAATGCTGTTTCCGCCCTGCCGGATAAAAAATTTATCCTCGGCGGCAGCGGCTGGGAAAGCTATTCACCTCAATTTCCTAATCTCGCTTATCTCGGTCATGTGTATACGCGGGATCACAATCAATTTAACTGCAGCGCTCTGGCGGTGCTCAATATCAATCGGGACAGCATGGCCCGCAATGGCTTTTCACCACCGACACGTGTGTTTGAAGCCGCCGGCGCTGGTGCCTGTCTTATCATGGATCACTGGGAAGGTGTAGAGCAATTTCTGGAGCCGGACAAAGAAGTCCTGGTCGCTACCTGTGGTGAAGATGTTATCCGTCATCTGCGCAACCTGACTCCAGAGAAAGCAAAAAAAATCGGTGCTGCTGCACGTGAGCGCATGCTGGCCGAACATACCTATCGGCATCGGGCTACTGAGTTTGAAGCATTAATGAACGAGGATTATCCCTCCGCAGCAATTGCATAGGACACCGCATCATGAAAGCACTCAACATTGTTATCTTTGGATTGTCCATCACCTCATCCTGGGGAAACGGCCACGCAACCACTTACCGGAGTCTGGTAAAGGCGCTGGCGCAGCGTGGCCACAAGATTACCTTCTTTGAAAAAGATGTGCCCTGGTATCAGCAGAATCGGGATCTTCCCAACCCGTCATTCTGCGAGACTATCCTCTACCACTCGGTGATGGAAGTTGATGATTACCGATTGAAACTGGCCCAGGCAGATCTGGTGATTCTTGGCTCCTATGTTGCCGATGCAGAAGTGCTGTCGAAGAAAGTGCGGGCGCTGTCATCTGGCTGTTTCGCCTTCTATGACATCGATACACCCGTCACTCTGGCGAAGTTAAAGCGCGGCGATTTTGAATACCTCACCCCCGAGATGATCCCGGAATTCGATCTGTATCTGTCATTCAGTGGCGGACCGGTCCTGCAGACACTGGAAAAACAATGGGGTGCGCAGCGGGCACGAGCGCTGTACTGCTCCGTCGACCCCGATCTTTACTACCCCTATCTGGATGAGCAGCCACCACAGGAATATGTGTTGGGCTATCTGGGAACCTACAGCGATGATCGTCAGCCCAGCTTGAATAAATTTCTGCTGGAGCCGGCATTCGCCGAGCGTGAGATGAAATTCTGTGTGGCAGGTGCGCAATACCCATTAACAATTTATTGGCCTGACAATGTGAATTACATTGAACATATTCCACCGCACCGGCATCGTCAGTTTTATCAGACGCAGAAGTTCACTCTGAATATCACGCGCAAGGATATGATTGAAGCAGGATACTCCCCCAGCGTGCGCCTGTTTGAAGCGGCGGCCTGTGGTACACCAATCATCAGCGATGCGTGGGCCGGACTGGACAACTTCTTTACACTGGACAAAGAAATACTGATTGCGCACAACTGTCAGGATGTATTGGATTATCTGCGCATGAGTGAGATCGAGCGCACCGCTATCGCCCGGCGGGCTCAACAAAAAGTCCTGCGTTGCCATACCTCTGCCCATCGCGCCGCAGAGCTGGAACAATACTGGGAAGAGGTATTTACACCTGAACTGGCACAGGCGCTCTAGCCTGTGCAATGTCCTGAGCCGAGGGAAACATCATGCCTGAAGCTGCAATAGCCGAACAAGTAAAAGCCCTGCAACCCTGGTTTCACAACCTGCATCTGCCGGACGGAACCCAGACAGCACCGGATCATTTTCTGGGAGATTTTCCCAGTTATAAATGGCAGGAAATAGCACCTTGGTTGCCGGATGATCTCACCGGCACAACGGTGCTGGATATCGGATGCAACGCTGGTTACTACAGTTTTGAACTGGCCAGGCGCGGGGCACAGGTGACGGCGGTTGACGTTGACAGTCATTATCTTCAGCAGGCTGATTGGGCCGCCGAAACCTTAGGCCTGCGCGAGCGGATCAGCTTTAGAAAAAACACGGTGTACGAACTCCTTCATGATTCAGCTCAGTATGATCTGGTCTGGTTCATGGGGGTTCTGTATCACCTGCGTCATCCCCTGCTTGCGCTGGATATTATCCGCCAGCGCTGCAAAGGCCGCATGGTATTCCAGACCATGACAATGCCCGGCGATGAAGTCTTTCCCGCTGAAGAAAATTATTCGTTGGCACAGCGCGAAGTGATGAACCATCCCGGCTGGCCTAAGATGGCTTTTATAGAACATCGTGTGGAAAATGATCCTACCAATTGGTGGGCCCCCAACCACGCCGCCATCGAAGCCATGCTTCGAGCCGCAGGATTCGGGAATATACAACGAATCAGCCACGAAATTTACCTCTGTGAAGCCACCACCGCCCCCTCCTCCTTCGCCCAAGACGACCTCACCGCCTTCGCCCGCCGATTAACTACCTAGGCTGGCCTGTATGTCGGATTACGCCGCTGCGCGGCTAATCCGACCTACGTTCTACCTTCTTCCAAAA
>CALFXJ010000045.1 GCA_937958105.1 uncultured Cellvibrio sp. | reverse complement strand
AGCAGCGTCCTCGGATGTTGTTTTTGTCGGATTACGCTGCGCTAATCCGACCTACGGGTCGATGCCCGGATGTGTTGGTTGTCGGATCACGTCGCTGCGCGTCTAATTCGACCTACGGGGCACTTGGGTGCGTCCTCGGATGTTGTTTTTGTCGGATTACGCTGCGCTAATCCGACCTACCGGGTGGTGCCCGGATGCGTTGGTTGTCGGATTACGCCGTTGGCTAATCCGACCTGCAGGTTGTGTTGGGCTTTGGATGTTGGCGTAGGTCGGATTAGACGCGCAGCGGCGTAATCCGACATCACCTGTCTCTGAACCGCCAATCCCGCCTCAACGCATGACTAAACCGCCACTCCCACCGACCGGCACTCCTCGTAATCCCTCACCAAGCCGCCAATCTCACGTCAACTCATCACCAAACTGTTAATCCGACTTTCCACCCACTTTCCGTAACAGCTGCTTGATCCGCGCTTCGATACGGTCGGTGTGTAGTCGCAGGTCGTCGACGTCCTGATAAAAGCCTTCCAGTTCATTACGTGCGGGCAGGGTGCCCAGTTCCTCGGTCAGGAATTCACTGACCAGGCGCCGGGCTTCGCTGGTGCGGTTGCTGGCGTAGCGTGCGCCGCTGCGAATCATCTCGGCGCTCTGGTGCCCGATCACGTCGCCCACGACACCGGTCAGGGCTTCTTCCCAGTCAATATCCAGATTTCTCATCAGGCGCTGCAGGTCCACCAGCAGGCCGGTGTTGCCGATCACCTCTACGCCGCTGTTGGCGAAGCTGGTGTGCTGGCTGCGGGCGAGGCGCGCCAGGGCTGGCAGGGAGCCGCGCAGCTGGGTATGGACTTCGCCCTCCCAATGCCCCATCAGGCGGATGCCATCGATGTCGGTGGTGACATACACAGTAAAGGCTGGAGCCGTGACCTGTACCGCCAGAACCTGATCCGCCAGCCTGCCCAGCGCGATGCGCGTGCCTGGGTCGTACTGCAGGGCGGTATTGATCAGTTTTTCCAGGCCTGCCAGGGCAGCGGTGGAGAGGGTGGCGTCCATCAGGGTTTGATCCCTTTATGCAGCGCGACGATGCCGCCGGTCATGTTGTGGTATTCGGTATTCACAAATCCCGCGTCTTCCATCATGGCCTTCAGCGTGGCCTGATCCGGATGCATGCGGATGGATTCCGCCAGGTAGCGATAGCTGTCGGCGTCGTTGGTGATCAGGCGACCCATCAGGGGCAGGACTTTGAAGGAATAGGTGTCGTAGACCTTTTCGAGCAGGCCGTTCTGCGGCTTGGAGAACTCCAGCACCAGCAGGCGTCCGCCGGGCTTGAGCACGCGCAGCATGGAACGCAGCGCCAGATCCTTATCGGTAACGTTGCGCAGGCCGAAGGCGATGGTAATGCAGTCGAAAGTATTGTCGGGGAAGGGCAGGTACTGGGCATCCGCCTGGGCGAACTGAATGTTGCCAGCCACGCCGCGGTCGATGAGCCGGTCCCGACCGACATTGAGCATGGATTCGTTGATATCCGCCAGCACGACCAGCCCTTCGCTGCCCACCCGCCTGGAGAACTGGTAGCTCAGATCGCCGGTGCCGCCAGCGATGTCCAGCACCTTGTGTCCTGCCCGCACGGCGGAGACTTCGATGGTGAAGCGCTTCCACAGACGGTGGATGCCGCCGGACATGAGGTCGTTCATGAGGTCGTATTTGGCGGCCACGGAATGGAATACGTCAGCGACGCGTGCGGCTTTCTCTTCAACGGCGACTTCTTCAAAACCAAAGTGGGTGGTTTTTTTCTCGTTCATAGCAGGGTCCAGGACGGTGAGCGGCGGAAGCAAAGGCGGCTATTGTACAATGCCGGAGCGTTTACACCAGCCGAGGGGCGCAAACACTGTGCTATCAATCATGCAGGGTGCAGCCCGGAGCGCAGCGCGACGGCAGCTGGATTAACGCATAATTCCCCGACAAGAGACTTTAGTGAAAGTCTGGACCATACTTTGAGCTGTTGAATTTGCCGGCGTCAGGCCCGGCCCCTTAATTACATAACTGTTCACCCTGAACCGATAAGGAATCGGCAATGATGTCTTTGACTGCCCGCAGACTTTTCTGTTTGTTAACACTCCTGTTTCTGGTCGTTGCCTGTGATCGCACACCGCCCGCCGAAACCCCGGTTGATGATGCACTGAGGTCAGCGTGGAATGCCCACATTGTGGATTATCCCCGCCGCTGGATCGCCACAGGGACGCCCATGTTCATCCGTTTCAGTCATCCGGTGGTGGATGAACAGCAGCTCAACCAGCCGGTGGAAGGGCTGGTCAGCCTGAAGCCGGACCATCCGGTTACCGCACTCTTCACGGCTGTCGATGAACTGCGCATCACGCCCAACACCCGCCTGCCTAACGATCAGTCGTTCACGCTCACGCTGCGCAATAAAAACCTGCGCGACATCGACGCGAAACTGAAGCCCTTTACCGTGCAGGTACATACCATCAAACAGGATTTCGATCTGAAGGTTGAAGGGCTGATCGGACAGGATAATTCCGACAACATGACCCTGCGTGGCCAGATCGTCACCACCGACAGCGCTGACGCCCGGGCAGTAGAAAAGATGCTGCGCGCAACGCTGGGGGGAAAAACGCTGCCGATCAGCTGGGAGGCCCAGGGCGATCGGAGCTTCAGTTTTGCGCTTGCCGACATTCCCCGCAGCGCTGAGTCCGGTGCTCTGCGGCTGGAATGGGACGGCAGCGCCATAGGTTCAACGGAAAAGGGCGCGCGGGATATTACCGTACCGGCCATCAATGAATTCCTCATCACCCACGCTCGGGTCGTGCGTCATCCAGATACCTACGTGGAAGTGAACTTCTCTGAGCCGCTGGATGCGCGGCAGAACATGCGCGGACTCGTGCGTCTGGCGGACCAGGAAAACGTGCGGGTGCAGATCGACGGCAGCCGCCTGCGGGTATATCCCGCTCAGCCCCTCAGCGGCGAAGCGGAACTGGTGGTGTCTGCCCTGCTGCGCAGCAGCAAACAGAAAAATCTGGCGGAGGATTATCACCATACATTGATGATGGCTGTGGCCAAGCCAGCGGTAAATTTTGTGGGCAACAGCAGCATCCTGCCGCCAGCTGCACAGATATCTGTTCCTTTCGAAGCAGTGGGGGTGGATTCGGTGCAGGTGGTGGCATTCAAGGTATACGCCAACAACATCGGTCAGTTCCTGCAGCGCTACAACCTCAGCTCCAACGTGGCGGACACTGCAACAGGTCGCTACCTGTGGCGGAAAACCTACGCCCTGCCGGAAATTCCCCGGGAGTCGGCTCAGCGGTTCCAGCTGGATCTCACCGAGCTGATGGCGCAGCACCCCGATGGGCTGGTGCGCATTGAGCTGCAGGTAGACCGCAGTAACTCCATCTATGAATGTGAGAATGAACGGCCAGCCGAACCGGTTATGCCCATGCCGGAAGATCACGACGGTCTGGATTATTACGCGCGCGAACAAGAACCCCGCTGGTATCAGCAGTATTACGAATCCAGCGGTTACTGGAATTACAGTGAACGCAACAACCCCTGTCACGAAGCCTATTACGCGTACGGCGATAACGTCAGCAGCGGCCGCACCTTCATGGTGTCCAACATCGGCATCCTGGCGAAGCGCGGCGCGGACAACAAGCTTCATGTAATCACTACTGGCCTGAATAACGCTGCGCCGCTGACCAACACCAGCATCAAGGTATTCAATTACCAGCAACAGGTCATAGGTTCCGCACAGACCGACAATTACGGCATGGCTGAAATTGTTACGGACGGCACACCGTTTTATGTCACCGCCGAGCGCGATAAAACCAAAGGCTTTCTGCGCATCCCGCGTAATGAAGCCTTGCCCACCAATCAATTCGATGTGGCCGGCGAAAATGTCAGAGGCGGGCTGAAAGGTTTTATCTACGGCGAGCGCGATGTGTGGCGGCCGGGCGATGATATTTTCCTGACATTTATCCTGCAGGATAAAGACCAGCTGATACCGGATAACCACCCGGTGAGGCTGGACCTGTTTGACCCGCGGGGCAATAAAGTGACCAGCCTGACCAACGTGCAGCCGGTCAACAATTTCTATACTTTCCAGCTGCGTACAGAAGAGAACGCGCCCACCGGAAACTGGCGGGCTGTGATCCATGTGGGCAACCGCTACTTTGACAAAATTCTGAAGGTGGAGACCATCACGCCCAACCGCCTGAAGGTAGACCTGACGCTGGACCAGACGCCGCTGCGCCTATCCGAAATGCCGGCGCAGGTGGATCTGTTTGGGCAATGGCTCCACGGTGCGGTGGCCAATCAGTTGAAAGCAGATTCGGAAGTCAAACTCAGTACCAAGGTCACGCGTTTTGACGGTTATGAGCAGTTCCGTTTCGACGACCCGGCGCGCAGCTTTGAAGGCAGCTCACAGAAAGTTTTCGATGGAAAACTGGATGCACAGGGGCGCGCGCAGTTTCCGTTGAACCTGCCGGTGGAGTCACCGCCACCGGGCATGCTGTCCGCAACCTTTGTCACCCGTGTATTTGAAGAAAGCGGTAACTTCAGTACCACCCTGCGGCGCTTTGACCTGCTGCCCTACGACAACTGGGTTGGCCTCATGGTACCCAAAGGTGATGGGTATCAGGACGCGATCAGTCGCGATGTGGATCACGAAGTGACCTTTGTCAGCCTCGGGCGCGATGGCAAAGGACTGGCCAATCGCGAGCTGGATGTCACCGTGTATGAAATTGGCTGGCGCTGGTGGTGGGATCAGGGCAGTGAAGATCTCGCCAGCTACGTGGGCAATCAGAATCACTCGCCGGTGAGCCAGGCAAGCGTGGTTACTGACAGCGACGGCCGCGCGCGCTGGACGCTGGCCAGGAATACCTATGAGTGGGGGCGTCATCTGATTCGCGTGTGTGACCGGCAGGGTGATCACTGCGCAGGGCAGGTGGTGTATCTCGGCTGGAGCTGGAGCGAACAGAAAAATCCGGATTCCGCAACGCAGTTGATGCTCACCACCGATAAAGACAGATACCGGGTTGGTGAACAGGCCGTGGTGCGCCTGCCACAGAGCCAGCAGGGGCGCGTGCTACTGAGTCTGGAAAATGGCAGTCGCGTACTGGAGCACCGCTGGCTTGACCTCAAACCCGGGCAACAGGAAATTACAATTCCAATTACTGCGGAGATGGCTCCCAATGCCTACGTCAATGTGGCGTTGCTGCTGCCTCATCAACAGCGGGACAGCGATGCGCCCATGCGGTTGTACGGCATAGTGCCACTGCTGGTTGAAGATCCCGCAACCCGTCTGCAACCGGAAATTCAGGTGCCGGATGAAGTGCGCCCGGAAACAGAATTTACTGTGACGGTGAGTGAAAAAGATCAGCGGGCCATGACCTACACCCTGGCGATTGTCGACGAAGGGTTGCTCGGTCTGACCGGTTTTGAAGTGCCCAAGGCGCACCAGCATTTTTATCGTCGCGAAGCGCTGGGCGTTCTAACCTGGGATTTGTTCGATCAGGTGGTGGGTGCCTACGGTGCATCGCTGGAACGGGTGCTCGCCATCGGCGGCAGTGATGCGGATCAAGAAGCCGACAATAAACGTCGTGAGCGCCGCTTCCCACCCGTGGTGAAATTCATGGGGCCATTTACCCTCAAGGCACGGGAGACTCAGGAGCACAAGATCACGCTGCCGCCGTACATGGGCGCTGTGCGCGTGATGGTCGTCGCCGGTGATGAAGGCAAAGTGAATGCCTACGGCAGCACGGAAAAATCGGTGATGGTCACCCAACCGGTCGTGCTCCATGCAACACTGCCCCGGGTGGTCGGGCCGGGTGAAGAAGTGGCTCTGCCGGTCAACGTATTTGTCAGTGATGCGTCCATAAAAAATGTGACCATCGAAGTAGAAGCCAACGATGTATTTACCGTCGTTGATCAAACAGCAGCGCTGAGCTTTGACGCACCGGGTGATGCCATCGCCAGCCTGCGCCTGAAGGTGAACGATCGTATTGGTCAGGGACGTGTGCGGGTGACTGCACGCAGTGGTAACGAATCGGCGGCGCAGGAAATCTTTATCGAATCCCGCCCGGCCAATCCGCCGTCGGTGATCTGGGAGAGCAAGATGCTCGCGCCGGGCGAAGTCTGGCAATCGCCATTGACGCCTCACGGTATGGCGGGCACCAACCAGACCGTGGTGGAAGTGAGTACGCTGCCGCCGCTGAATCTGGAAAAACGGCTGGATTACCTGATCAACTATCCTCACGGTTGTCTTGAGCAGATTGTCTCCGGTGTATTCCCGCAACTGCGTCTGCCTGATCTGGTGAATCTCAGCGATGGCCAGGCTGCCGAGGTTGAGAAAAATGTGCGCGGCGCGATCAACAAGCTCGCGCGATTCCAGCAAAGCAATGGCGGGTTCAGCTATTGGCCCGGTGCGAGTTTTATCAATGACTGGGCGTCCAGTTATGCCGGACACTTCCTGCTGGAAGCAAAACGTGTCGGTCACGCGGTTCCCACCGGCATGCTGGATCAGTGGGTTCAATACCAGCGTGATCTCGCGCGCAGTTATCGCGGTCAGCGTCACGATTACGATGCGGTGGTGGCAGCCTATCGGTTATACACTCTCGCACTGGCTGATAAAGCTGAACTGCCGGCGATGAACCGTCTGCGTGAACAGTTGCGTCGACCGGACAATCAATATCTGGTGACCGCGGCACGCCTGTTGTCGTTAACTTATCAGCATATGGGCTTGAAAGATGCCGCGCAGGAAGTGCTGGCAAACCTGGGTGATGAAGTGCCGGCCTACACACTCTCCGGTTACACCTACGGTTCGGAGCTGCGCGATCGCAGCGTGATGCTGATTGCCCGGCTTCGCAACGATCAGGTGCAGGAGGATGCGACCTGGCAGCTGGCGGAAAGCATTGCTGCCGAGTTGTCCAGTGGTAACTGGTACAGCACCCAGAGTCTGGCCTGGGCGCTGCTGGCGATGAGCGAATTCGCGCAGAAGACCGGCGCGGGAGATGATATGCAGTTCGCGCTCAACACCGCCGGCAGCTGGCAGAACATCCGCGCAACCGAAACGTTTTATCGGCAGACCCTGGAGCAGAGCCAGCTCAGTGTGCGTAACGACGACGACCACAACCTCCGCGTGCTGGTGAGCAATCGTGGGATTCCTGCAACCCTGGAAGAAACCGCGAGTGCGAAGGGATTGAAAATTGCCGTGGAATTTCTGTCGATGGATGATCAGCCACTGTCGGTGGAGTCACTGCCGCAGGGTACCGACTTTGTAGCAGAAGTGACTGTGAATGCTGATTTTGGCATGTTGCCGGTCGATCGTGTGGAAGACATTGCGCTGACCATGGTGATGCCCAGTGGCTGGCAGATCCGCAACGAACGGCTTGAAGGCGCGCAGCTGCCGAAAGGTCTGGATTATATGGATATCCGCGATGATCGCGTGCTGAGTTACTTCAGCCTCTGGCGCGATTACTACTGGTCATACCGCTACAACGACCGCAACCAGACCAGCGTGACCGTGCGCGTCATCCTCAACGCGTCATATGCAGGAAAATACTACCTGCCCAGCTGGCAGGCCAACGCGATGTACGATGAAAAAATACACGCGAAGACCCGAGGGTACTGGGTAGAGGTTGTGGCGGATTAACGGGAATGCCATGTCGGGTTACGCGGCTGCGCCGCTAACCCGACCTACATCCACGCACCGTTATCGCCTTTGCCATTCACGCCAATATTCATACCACCCACCGTAGGTCGGATTAGCGCAACGTAATCCGACACCCCTGAATTTGCCGCTCACAACAATATGCATGCACCCAACCTGTAGGTCGGATTAGCACAGTAATCCGACACCCCTGAATTTGCCGCTCGCGACAATATGCATGCACCCACCGTAGGTCGGATTAGCGCAGCGTAATCCGACATTGCACGACATCCTACATGTGCGTATCCGCCGACCCTCCCCGCCGGATACCTTGCACCTAAACCAAAATTCCGGCACCATCCGTCAACGCAACAACGCAACAACGCAACAACGCAACAACGCAACAACGCAACAACGCA
>CALFXJ010000044.1 GCA_937958105.1 uncultured Cellvibrio sp. | reverse complement strand
CAGCTGGCATTGGAAAACGGACTGGTGGACGAACTGACCAATCAGCAGGCCATCCAGCAATACCTGATCGAAACCCTTGGCCAAAGCGATGCCGGCAACTACTACAACGGCATCGATATCGGTAGTTATCTGGCTGATGTAAAGCGGACACAGTTACCCAAAGCCGACAAGATCGGCCTGCTGGTTGCCTCCGGCAACATCCTCGATGGACATCAGCCGGATGGCAGCATCGGCAGTCATACGCTGGCCGAGATGCTGCAGAAGGTGCGTGAAGAAAAGCAGATTAAAGCCCTGGTCCTCCGCATTGACAGCGGTGGCGGCAGCTCCTTTGCCTCGGAAGTCATCCGCAATGAAATTCAGGCGACCCGGGACGCTGGTATTCCGGTATTTATCTCCATGGGCAGTCTTGCTGCATCAGGCGGTTACTGGATTGCCGCCGCCGGTGATGAAATCTGGGCTACACCGTCCACTTTGACCGGTTCGATCGGGGTCTTCGGCGCCTTTCCTACGCTGGAGAAAAGCCTGGCCAATATCGGCATTACCACGGATGGCGTGGGCACCACAACGCTGGCTGGAGCCACTCGACCGGATCGGGAGCTATCACCTCAAGCGAGCGACATCATTCAGCTGACCGTCGATCATATTTACCAGCGCTTCATCAGTCTGGTCGCCGAAGCCCGCAATGCGGAGCCGGCAGACATTGAAGCTATTGCAGAGGGACGGGTATGGAGCGGAGCCACAGCCCAGGCACTGGGGCTGGTGGACCAGTTGGGCACATTGGAAGACGTCATCGCTGCAGCGGCACGCCGTGCTGAAATAGAAGATTACAGTGTGGAGGTCATCAGTCGGCCACTCTCGCCGAAGGAAGCGTTTCTGCGACAACTGGCAAGCAGTCAGGCCGGTGTACTTCTGCCCCGGAGCTGGCTGGGCAATGTCGCCTCATTGGACTTCCAACAGCGCCTGCTGCCGCTGCTGAAACCGCTGATGGCATTGAGTCAGATGAACGACCCCCAAGCCATCTACGCCAGTTGTCTGGACTGCGTGGCACCTTAAGAACCAGCGCAAATAAGACCGGGGCTACTGCTGTTCATGAACACGGATGCAGTTACGCCCCGCGGCTTTGGCATCGTAGAGAGCTTTGTCTGCTGCATTCAACCAGTCGTCAAAGCCTGTCATTGCCGGAGACATGGTTGCAATACCCAGACTGACCGTACACTGAAGCTCCTGTTCACCAAAGCGATCCTGCGCCACAGCCTGACGCACTCGCTCAGCGATATCCCGCGCATGACGGGCATCGGTTTCCGGCAGAACCACCGCAAATTCCTCACCGCCGTAACGGCCCAGAATATCGATACTGCGCAGGTTGATCTGCAGCTGGTAGCTCAACGCCTCCAGCACCTCGTCACCCACGGTATGGCCGTACTGGTCATTAATCTTTTTGAAGTGATCCAGGTCCAGCATGATCAGGCTTGCCGGATGATTCTGCCGGCGACTGCGCTCAAACTCTTCCGCCGCCCGCAGCTGCCAGTAGCGGCGGTTGTATAGACCGGTAAGACCATCCGTCCGACTCAGCAGCTTCAGGCTGTTTTTCTGCTCGTGCAGACGGGTAGCAAAGCTGTAAGCCATCATTCCGACCATCAACGGGTGAATAATCAGGAACGGCAGAGAAGCGATGATGACGGTCAGGCTGCTGTCCCACTGGGGTGACCACCCAAAGACAGCCACCCCCAACAATACCCCGGCCGCCTGGGCCAGCACACCGTAGCCAAACAATCGCGCTCCGGCAGCGGCCATGTTATTCATACCCAGCATGGTAATGACCAGTACGCTGGGCAGCAGGTTGAACCCCATGGCAGCCACCCACAACCCGCCACAGAAAGAATCGAACAATAACTGACGCCGGCCCGTAGCAAACGAGTCGGACATCCGTGTGGCATAGAGGTAAGCAATATGCGGCCAGACAAAGGCGTAGGTGATGATAAAAAACCAAAGCCAGAAGCCGGGAGAAAGAGGAAGAAGTGCAGCCGCTACTGAGACGAATCCCAGTCCGAGCCCAATAATTCGCGCAGGATATACGCGGCGGGCGAAGCGGCGGCCTACCGGAATGGAAGGAGTGGAGGATAATGGATCAGCCATTTTTGATCATCCGCCGCGTTTATCAAGGTGCCTTAACCATAGCCAGAGTTGGTCATAATGGCAATTTATGCGCCACCCAGAGACACATTCCTCGTTCACAGCCAAGGGTGCCGATTTAAATATTCAGTACTTTTTTTACGAATGGAATGGTCAGTTTGCGCTGCTCGGCAAGGGAGGCGTGATCCAGCCGCTGCAACTGGCGAAAGAGCTCATTCATATCACGGGGCAGACGCTGGAGTATGTAGTGGGCCACCTCATCATTGAGCTCCATACCTCTGGCGCGCGCGCGACGCTGCAGGGCCTGCTGTTTTTCTTCGTCATTCAGCAGCTCAACCTGAAAGGTCACCCCCCACTGCAAGCGGGAGCGCAGATCCTCCAGTTGGATCGGCAGTTCGCGCGGGCTTTGCTCAGCCGCTACCACCAGGCATTTGCCGCTCTCGCGGAGACTGTTGTAGAGATTGAACAGCGCCAGTTCCCAGTCAGGCCGCCCCGCCACCGCCGTAAGATGGTCAATACACAGGTAATCCAGGATGCCCAGATCCGCGAAGAGCTCCGCTGGTGCGTAGCCTGCGAGGTCGGCAAGCGGCAGGTACTGGATGCTTTTCCCCTGAGACTGAGCGTAATGACATCCAGCCTGCAGCAGGTGGGTCAATCCGCTGCCGGAAGCACCCCAGAGGTATACAAAAGTTTCTCGACTGGTTTCGACCTGCTCGCGCAGGAATGCAACGATCTCTGCATTATGAGAATCGGGAGGTGCATAGAAATTATCAAAGGTGGCATCGTCATTCAGACTGACACCGAGGGAAAGTTGTTGCGGGATATGCGTCGTCATCTAATCAATCACCGGCTCAAGAATTACTCTGGATCAGTCCTGCCAGCGATAAACCAGGGGGTTGGCCAGGGAACCGCGGGCCTGGGCAAAACCACTCTGACTCACCGCTGATCCGTCATCCGCTTCCGCAGACTGGACCGACGGGCGGTAGGCTTCAACAGGTTGTACCGGAATCGATTCCGAGACCACAGGAAACAACTTCTTGCCCAGCTCCAGTGTACTGAGCAACAGTGGTAAATCACCTTCGGTGTACAACCGGATGAGAAGTTGATCCTGGTGAGCAGTCACCACCTCAACCCGATTGATCATGGCCAGCCCTTCCAGGTAACGCTGTACCTTTTTATAGGTTGCAAAGTCACGTACCTCACCTACGCGGATAACGATGGCATCAGAACCGCCCTCGCTGGGCGTAATAGCATAGAGACGGGCGAAATAATCAGCCACTGTGTTGACGGCCTGGATAAACAGATCGGGACTTCCGGCACTTTGCACCTTGAACTGCTGAGAGGCGGAGCCATGCAGCAGCAGCCACTCGGCGTGCCATACCCCACTCTGCTGACGATAACGCCCGACCAGGATAGCGTCGGGCTTGTAGCGCTCTGATGCTGAGCGAATGGCGGACTCATCCATATTCCACAGACTGTCCGATCCGAGCGCAATACTATCTTCAAAATCGTGCATCGGCAGTAACAGCGGCAAACCGCGAAGCGCGGCCTGATCATAGAGCGCCTTGCGCGCTTCATCTTCCAACACCCGGTGCGTCGTTCCCGACCCATCCGTCATGATCTGCCAGACGAGGAGTTTCGGACGGTTGGCCGGCCACAGCGGCAGCCCGGATTCACGCAGCAGTTTTTCGATAGCCTGAGAGGAAAACTTCAGGATGACCTTAGTCGCACGCACTGACTTGCCGTCTACCTCAAGCTGTTCATCGGTGGAGGCATAACTGTATTCATAGAGATACCGTTGCGCCTGGTTCAACGCTTCGCGCACATTGGGATGATCCAGTGCCGCACTGTCACCGGTGACCCGCCAGATGACCTCGCCCAATGCCACCTGGGTGGCACTGTTGCGTTCCGCCTGGGACTGCGAAGCTACCAGAGCTTCCGCGCGATATACCTGGACGACCTGCTCGGCCATACTGGCGGCTGTGCAGACACTAAGCAGTAAAAACGTCAAAAGTCGTAACAAAATCTGCCCCTGAAACAATCCTGGTGAAAGAGAAACCGGCAGCTGCCGAACACAGCGCGATGGAAAGTCCCGCATTGTAACAGGCAATAGTGCGGAACGAAGCGACCTGATTCGATATTTGCAGCGGCTCTTCACCATCAATACACCCCTAAGCGCCCAGAAGCTGGTAGAATGGCGGCCTTTTTTTGAAACCTCTGTGCGAGCGAATCCCACTCTATGAGCGAACAACAGTCCCCCGCCCCCTCCCTGAGTTATAAAGATGCTGGTGTAGACATTGATGCCGGTGATGCCCTGGTCGAGCGAATCAAAGGTGTCGCCAAGCGCACCCGCCGTCCAGAAGTGATGGCAGGCCTCGGTGGCTTTGCTGCCCTGTGTGAAATTCCCAAGGGATACCGCGAGCCGGTGCTGGTTTCAGGTACCGACGGAGTTGGTACCAAGCTCCGCCTGGCGATGAATCTGGGCAAACACGACACCATCGGCATCGACCTGGTGGCCATGTGCGTGAATGACCTGGTTGTGACTGGCGCGGAACCGCTGTTCTTTCTGGACTACTACGCTACCGGCAAACTGAATGTTGACGTTGCCGCCGCGGTGGTTGCCGGTATCGGTGACGGTTGTGAGATGGCGGGCTGTGCGCTGGTCGGCGGTGAAACAGCGGAGATGCCCGGTATGTATGAAGGGGAAGATTACGACCTGGCCGGATTCTGTGTCGGCGTGGTGGAAAAGTCTGAAATTCTGGACGGCAGCAAGGTTAAAGCCGGTGACACCCTGATTGCCCTCACCTCCAGTGGCCCACATTCCAATGGTTATTCGCTGGTACGCAAGATCATTGAGGTGAGCAACGCAGACCTCAATCAAGACTGTGGCGGCAAGCCACTCGCCGATGCGCTGATGGCACCGACGCGTATCTATGTGAAACCTGTCCTTGAGCTGATCAAGAAATCCCGCGTTAATGCCCTCGCCCACATTACCGGCGGCGGCCTTACCGAAAATATTCCCCGCGTTTTACCCGCTGACTGCAAGGCCGTTATTGACACTGCCAGCTGGGAACTGCCGCCGGTATTCCAGTGGCTGCAACGCAGCGGGAACGTGGTAATGCGCGAAATGTACCGCACCTTTAACTGTGGGGTGGGCATGGTTATCGCGGTACCGGAAGAGGAAAAAGACAACGCGCTTAAGATCCTTGCGGACGCCGGTGAGACAGCCTTTGTGGTCGGCCACATCGCTCAGGCCCAAGCAGGCGAAGCGCGGGTTGAGCTGCAGGGGCTGGCCGATTAATGAGTTCATCTTCTGCTTCTGCGCCCACGCGTGTTGTCGTACTGATTTCCGGCAGCGGCAGCAATTTACAGGCTCTCATTGATGGTATGCGCAAGGGCGAGCTGCCGATTGACATTGTGGCAGTCATCAGCAATCGCCCCGCCGTGTTCGGACTAACGCGGGCTGAGCAGGCCAGCATTCCCGCACTGGTACTGGACCATAAACAATTTGCCGACCGCGAGTCCTTTGATGAGGAACTCGCCCGGCTCATCGACAGCTATCAGCCTGATCTGGTGGTGCTCGCCGGTTTCATGCGCATCCTCACCACCGAATTTACACGGCATTACGAGGGGCGCATGCTGAACATCCACCCCTCGTTACTGCCCAAATATCAAGGCTTGCATACGCATCAACGCGTACTGGATGCGGGTGAGATAGAACATGGTGTGACAGTTCACTTTGTGACGGCAGAGCTGGA
The DNA here is from genome assembly GCA_937958105.1 of uncultured Cellvibrio sp. Classification (GTDB taxonomy): domain Bacteria; phylum Pseudomonadota; class Gammaproteobacteria; order Pseudomonadales; family Cellvibrionaceae; genus Cellvibrio. The sequence continues at coordinate 118,490 of CALFXJ010000044.1, read as the reverse complement.
TGGCGGCCCCTCGGTTATCCAGGCCCGCATTTCTGTGGAAGCAGGAGATGATGCGGTCAGCCTCGCTAAGCGGGTTCAGCAACAGGAACACATTATTTATCCGCTGGCCGTGAAATGGTTTGCCGAGGGTCGTTTACGTATGGATGACAGAGGAGTCTTGCTGGATAACGAACTTTTACCGCCGTCTGGTTATCTAATTACTGCATAAATAACCTCACTGGTGGGCAGAGTGGATAGACCACCGCGGATATGATTAATCCGGACCATCTTTCGCAATACCATAAGGATTGCCTGACTATGCTGAAAAAACATGTCTTACTGGTCATATTTGCTCTCAGTTTTTCCTTCGTTTCCCGCGCTGCCGAACTGCCCCAGAGTTTCTCCAATGAATACACCGCAACAGCCATGGGCTTTAAGGTCACTGTTACTCATTCATTGACCCCTTTGGACGACGGCACCTATCAAATGCGTTTTTTTGCCCGCTCCTGGTTCGCCAGCATTGATGAAACCAGCCGCGTACGCATCGACGAAGAAAAACAACAGGTTATTCCTCTGCACTATAAGTATCAGCGACGGGTTTTAGGGCGGGACCGTGATGCGGAATTAACCTTTGACTGGAACAACAAGACAGTCACCAACAATGTGCAGAACACCACCTGGAAGATGGATATCGCTCAGCACGTTCAGGATAAGCTGAGCTATCAACTGCAACTGCAACTGGATCTGCTCAACAACAAGAAAAGTCTCGTATATCAGATTGCTGATGGCGGCCGTCTGAAAGAGTACGCGTTTGAAATTGTCGGCGAAGAAGTGCTTAACACACCGCTGGGCAAAGTCGGCACCGTCAAGGTAAAACGCAGCCGTGAAAACGACGACCGCGTTACGCTGGCGTGGCTGGCCAAGAACTGGAACTTTCTGCTCGTACGTTTACAGCAGGAAGAAGACGGTGACGCCTACACCATTAATCTCAGCAAAGCTAAGATTAATGATCAGGCAATTAAGAGCTTAAAATGACGTTATGTTTAAACCACAACCCTAAAAGGCCTTTTATGAATATTTCCAACAACTGCGTTGCCAGTTTTCACTACACCCTGACCGACAGCACTGGCAAAGTGTTGGATTCGTCTGAAGGTCAGGAGCCTCTCTCTTATCTGCACGGTGCCGGCAACATCATTCCCGGCCTGGAAAAAGCCCTGGAAGGAAAAACCACAGGCGACAAATTAACTGTTTCTGTGGCAGCAGCCGAAGCATACGGCGAGCGTAACGACTCCATGGTTCAACAGCTGGATTCAAGCATGTTCAGTGGTATCGATCAGATCGAAGTAGGAATGGAATTTCACGCTGAGACTGAACACGGCCTGCAGGTCGTGACTGTTACCAATGTCGACGGCGACCAGATCACCATTGACGGCAACCACCCGCTGGCAGGCGTGGATCTGAATTTTGATGTGGAAGTCACTGATGTTCGCGAAGCCTCTGAGGAAGAAATTGCTCACGGCCACGCTCACGGCGCCGGCGGCCATCACCACTGATAAGCTGCCATACGGACTGTTGAAACAGCAGTCCGTATTTTCCGCTCTACCTCGCCTCTACCTTCTGTTCACCGCACCGCTCGCATTTTGATACCGTCACCAGTCGACCCTGTTTAACGTCAAACTGTTTTTCCTTGACCACTACCCATTTGTGAAAACCGCTGCGACACAGGCTTTTTCCCTTGTGTTTCTCAAAAGGACTTTTTCGTTTGAAAGGCAGGATATCAGCCATGCAGGCTCCGGTTAGTTTCAGCAGCGTCGATCCATCTACCAGCTGAAGACGTCATCTTTGTCAGGTGCGTAATATCGGTCAGCCTTGATAGCATCCACCGACAGCTTGTCAGCCAGGAGCTGATTAACATCGCGATGAACACTGTTGATCAGCTTCAGCTCTTCGCCGCGATTCATCGACTCAACCAAGGCATTGCCCCATACGGCAACATGATGAGTAAAAATTTTGCGGGTGTTGGTTTTCTTGGCCCACTCACCGGCAACGGCGCGACCCACCGCATACATCTTGTTACTGACCTCTTTTGCCAGTGCCGGATCTTCAATCTGCGCGACCAGATCCTCGGTCACATCGAGCCAGCCGCGGCGATACAACGGCGATCCCTGATAATAACGTTTAACCCACAGCAAGTATTCATCCAGTGTCTGCTCCTGCTGGTTACGCAGATCTTTTGCATAAACCTCTTCAAAGTATTCAAGAGGCGGCATGGCCTCCGACCATTGTTGCTGGAGATCTCTTTGCGTGGCACAACTGGTTAATAGCAGCGATATAACGAGAAGTTTTAAAAACCTGATAATCATGAAAACGAAACGATGTAGGAAATTCGAGGAGGCCGTACTTTAACACAGCTATGTGAGCAAATGATTGACAACCAGTACGCGGATCGCGCTAAACAGCTGCCCCCGTCCGCCACAACTTACCGTCGCTCTGCGAGTCTTACCATTATCTTTGACTCACACTCAGGAGGGTTTCATGGCTAAGGTTCTAGTGCTTTATTATTCCGCCTACGGACATATCGAAACCATGGCGAAGGCTGTTGCCGAAGGTGCAGCAGCGGCTGGCGCAGAAGTAGACATCAAGCGGGTTCCGGAGCTGGTACCGGAAGATGTGGCGCGCACCTCTCACTACAAAGTCGATCAGGATGCGCCTGTTGCCAAGATCAGTGATCTTGAAGACTACGATGCGATCATCGTCGGCGTAGGCACCCGTTTTGGCCGCCTCGCATCGCAGATGGCAAATTTCCTCGATCAGGCCGGCGGACTGTGGGCCAAAGGCGCTCTACATGGCAAGGTCGGGGCCGCCTTTACCTCCAGTGCTACCCAACACGGCGGCCAGGAAACGACCCTCTTCTCCATCATCACCAACCTGCTGCACTTCGGTATGGTGATCGTTGGATTGAATTACGGTTACGCGGGGCAGATGACGCTGGATGAGATCACTGGCGGTGCACCTTATGGCGCCACCACCATTGCTGGCGGCGATGGTTCACGCCAACCCAGCCAGAATGAGCTGGATGCAGCACGTTACCAGGGCAAAGTGGTGGCTGAGACGGCGATTAAACTTCATGGTTGAGGCAAGCAGAAGCGGCCACCATGCGCCGCTTCTGCTTCAGTGTTGGCAATTGCCTGCTTCGTTGGTTTGGTGGTCCGTCAGCAATATTCCCCTGCCGCGTGACCGGAGGCCCATGCCCATTGGAAGTTGAACCCGCCCAACTGGCCGGTGACATCAACCACTTCACCGATAAAGTACAATCCTGGCTGTTGAGTGGCTTCCAGCGTTTTGGATGACAGGCATTGAGTATCCACTCCACCCAGGGTGACCTCGGCAGTACGATACCCTTCAGTGCCAGCCGGCAGAAGCTGCCAGATGTGAAATTGCGCCGCTATGGCTTCAATGTCTTTGACGGTGTACTGATTCAAAGGACGGTTTCCCTTCCATTGCTCACCCCACCAGTCACAGAATATCTGGGCAATCTGCTTGGTCAGCAACTCCCCCATAACCGTCGTCAACAGACTTTTCGGGCGCTGTTGCTGTTGTGTGCGCAGGTATTCATTCAGCGCAATATGCGGCAATAAATTTATCTGTACCGTCTGACCCGGTTTCCAGTAGGACGAGATCTGCAGGATAACCGGCCCGCTTAATCCGCGATGGGTAAACAAAAGACTGTCGGTGAAGGTTTTACTTCGGCCTTTCTCATCCACGCAGCTCACGCTCACATCTACGGCGCTTCCTACGCAGGGAGCAAATATCGCCAGTTGCGTGGGCGATAAAGTGAAGGGCACCAGCCCCGCTGAACGCGGCTTCAGCGGCAGGCCGAACTGACCTGCCACTTCGTAACCCAGGCCCGTTGCACCCATGGTGGGGATGGACAAACCGCCTGTAGCGACCACCAGGGATTCACAGCTGATGTCCCCCTGACTGGTGGTCACGCGGTAGCGCAGCGGCAGGTCGGCAACCGGCAGCGCCGCCACTTTTTCTATTGTGCAGTGCGTATGGATGTCAGCATTCACTTCCGCGCATTCGGCCAGCAACAGGTTGAGGATGTCCTGAGCTTTGTTGTCGCAGAACAACTGTCCCGCCTTTTTCTCGTGATAAGGAATCTGGTACTTCTGTACCAGTGCCAGAAAGTCCCATTGGGTAAAGCGCGACAGGGCGGATTTGCAGAAGTGAGGATTGCCGGAAAGAAAATTGTCAGGCTGGGCATACAGGTTGGTGAAGTTACACCGACCGCCGCCGGACATGAGAATCTTCTTGCCGACCTTGTTAGCATGATCAACGACCACAACCTTGCGGCCCCGTCGGCCAGCAACAGCCGCGCACATCAGGCCGGCAGCGCCGGCGCCGATAATCAGTACATCTGTTTCGCGGGGTATGGGCATGGCAGTCACTAGCGGCAGGTCACTATCAGCTAGTGACTGAAAGAAATCAGGTCTTTGGCAGGGTTACGCCGCGCTGGCCCTGATATTTGCCGCCGCGATCTTTATAAGAAGTTTCACAGATCTCGTCGGATTCAAAGAACAGCATCTGAGCCACGCCTTCGTTTGCATAAATCTTGGCAGGCAGTGGCGTGGTATTGGAAAACTCCAGGGTCACATGCCCTTCCCACTCCGGCTCCAGCGGCGTGACATTCACAATGATGCCGCAGCGCGCATAGGTGGATTTGCCCAGACAGACCGTCAGGACTGAGCGCGGGATACGGAAGTACTCAACGGTGCGCGCCAGTGCAAACGAGTTGGGAGGAATAATGCAGACATCGCTCTTGATATCGACGAAACTTTTCTCGTCGAAATTCTTGGGATCTACCACCGTGGAATGGACATTAGTGAAGATCTTGAATTCATCAGCACACCGCACATCGTAGCCATAACTGGAAGTACCGTAAGATACGATCCGGTTTCCATCGGCACCATAGCGAACCTGACCCGGTTCGAACGGCTCAATCATGCCATGCTGCTCGACCATGCGGCGCATCCACTTATCGGATTTGATGCTCATGCTGACTCCCACATACAGATAATTTTAAGGGGCGGCATAATAGCGTTTTTCTCAACAATCGCCTACCGCGCCAACAGCCAAAATCAATCTTCCGAAACAACAATCTCCGGTACAGGCGATGCAGACAGATTGAGCAGCCATAGCTGAGCCGCCAGTTTCCGCGCAATCTCCCGATAGGCTTTAGCGATAGGCGAATCCGGGTCCGCCGCGACAGATGGCGTACCACTATCAGTCAGTTCGCGGATTGACAGATCCAGGGGCAGGCTGCCCAGCAGAGCAGTCTGGTACTCAGTCGCGATGCGCTCACCGCCACCGGCACCGAAAATATGTTCGGCATGACCACATTGAGAACAGATGTGCATCGCCATATTTTCTACCACACCCAATACCGGCACACTCACCTTGCGGAACATCTCAATGCCCTTCTTCGCATCCAGCAGTGCGATGTCCTGAGGAGTGGTCACAATAACCGCGCCGGTTACCGGAACCCGCTGCGCCAGGGTGATCTGGATGTCGCCGGTCCCAGGCGGCATGTCAATGATGAGATAGTCGAGATCATTCCAGCGGGTCTGCATCAGCAGTTGCTGCAGTGCGCCGCTGACCATCGGCCCCCGCCACACCATGGGGGTCTGCTCGGTCACCAGATAGCCCATGGAGATGGACTGGATGCCGTGAGCCTCGATTGGCACCATCATCTGCGCCTTACCTTCTCCGACGATCTGTGGACGCCGCTCACCCACCCCCAGCATATGATGCTGACTCGGGCCGTAGATGTCGGCATCCAGAATACCGACCTCCGCTCCTTCTGCGGCCAGTGCCAGCGCCAGGTTCACCGAAGTGGTGGACTTACCTACCCCGCCCTTACCCGATGCCACGGCGATAATATTTTTTACACCCGGGATAGCCTGCTGGGCATTGGCCGCAGGACTGGCCGGGATCACCCAGTCAACATCCACCGACAGTTTGCTGACCCCATCGATACGGCTGACAGCATGGTGAATCGCGGTCGCCAGTGCCTGAGCTACACCTTCCGCCGGATAGCCCAGATCGATACTCACCGCTACCTGATCCCCTTCAAGCGTTACCGCATGAACAGCATTCAGCTCGCCCAATGGACGTTGCAAGCTGGGCTCCAGCACATTTTCTACAACAGTGCGCAGTACAGCCGGGTCGAGATGGGCCATGGTCATAACTCCTGACGATGAAGGGTTGATAGGACGCGGGGTGAAAGAGAGCCGCAGTATAGAGCATTTACTCAGGCTGACGGCATAAGTCGACCACAACCCGGCATCGAACAGCTCACCCTCGATTAACTCCACCATAGCCTTCCCACGCAGCAAAAAGTCAGACAAGCTATCTGATACGAAACAACACTAAGAGTCTAGATATGCGAGCCAGATCCAGGTCCCATTAGGCGACTAGACGCGCCCCACTGTTAAGGAATGGATGAAATCTGCCCACACTGCCGAGAAAACAGCTAAATCTCTGAATCTGAAAAAGATAACCCCAATTGGTCAGATAGATTATCAACCTTAAATCAAACCAAATGGTTGACAATCCTATCTGAAGAATGTCTACTCACCTTAACCTCAAGTGAATAACAACGCTTGCGGAATATAAAAAAGCAATATAAGTGCAGAGGAGTATAAGAATGAGTAGTAGCAACAAGCATCGTCTGGCGACGGCTATTAAAGCCATCAACGCTGTGACAATTTCGGTAGCGACTTTAGGCTTTGCGTCCACCGCCTTAGCCCAGGACGCGGGCGCCATTGAAGAGGTGGTTGTGCAAGGTATCCGCAGCAGCCTCGAAGCCGCTGTGGATCACAAAAGAAATGACGGCCGTGTGGTCGATGCCGTCGTAGCGGAAGACATAGGTAAGCTGCCCGACAACAACATCGCTGAAGCGCTCCAGCGCGTTACCGGTATCTCCATCAACCGCGACTTTGGTGTAGGTTCAGAGGTCTCTATTCGCGGCCTGCCGCAGAACCGTGTGGAAGTGAACGGTCGCTCAACCGTGGGCGGCGGCCGGAACGGCATCAGCTTTGAAGACTTTCCCGCGAGCTTTCTCTCTTCCGTTGAAGTTATCAAATCCCCTACCCCCGAGATGGTGGAAGGCGCACTGGGCGGTACCATCAGTCTGAAGACCACGCGCCCGCTGGACCTGAAAGGCCCGGTACTGGCAGGTTCTTTTGACATGGAATACGCCGATAAGGCCGACAACTGGGCCCCTATTTTCAGCGCATCAGCCGGTGACACCTGGGATCTGGATGAGGCAGGCACCTTCGGCGCCATGGTGATGCTGTCCTATCAGGACCGCCGTCTGCGTCGCGACTCCTTTGCCACCAGCCTGTTTGTCTACGATCACACAGAGATCGAAGGCCTTGATGAGCCGGCCAAGAACACGCCCAGCGGCAAATATGTTGTCCCCACCGAACATAAATTCGAACCCTTCACTGAAGACCGCGAACGCACGGCGTACAACGTTTCTCTGCAATGGGCACCTGCGTCCGGTGCAGGCAACTTCTACGTTGACCTGAACTCGACAGAGCGCGACGGTGGTCAGGAGGCCTACTCCATCCTTCACGTTTCCGGAACACCGGTCGCTACCGCTGACACCTATGAAGATGCGAACGGCGCGCTGAATAATTACCGGATGGAAGGTAATGTCGTTGCCATTCCGAAAACCTGGAGCTCGTTCCGCTCCACCGACTCCTTCAGCAACGCCATCGGCGGCGAGTGGAACTTCACCGATAACCTCAAAGTATCCGGTGAATTTTCCCATGCTAAATCTGACTCAACAGTGCCCAATTCTGAATTCAACTGGCGAGCCATTGATCCAGACCTGGAGGCAGCAGATCCGTCACAGGCCAATGAGTGGTATTCCGACGTAACCATCATCAACAGCCAAAGCAAAGCACCGGGCGTGGTGTACGACGCTGGCGAAATTTACACCCAGTCGGAGCACTTTGCGCTGCGCGAATACCGTCACATTGATGAGCGCATCAAAAACGAAGAAACCGCTTACCGTGTCGATGTTGAGTACACCGAACCCATGGGCTGGGAATGGCTGACCTCCGTGAAAACCGGTCTGCGCTTCACCGAAAACGAGTACGAGAGAAGCCGTTCCGAGTTGCGCCTGGCTGATATGCATTCCAAGCTGTTCGATGACAATGGCGATCCCACCATTATCTGGATGAATGACATTGCTAACGCGTTCCCCGGCGCCATCATTACCCCCGATGTCGGTGGCGATGCTTTTGAGCACAGCGGCTTTGTGGGCACCAACCATATCCGCAACTTCACCGTATATGATGCGAAGCGCCTGCAGAATGCCGACCAGACGTTCAACATGCTCCAGCAGCTGCTGGCCGGCACCAACTACGCCCGCGAAGGTTCACTGGCGGATAACCTGGTTGAGTCTAAAGGGTCTTACGCGCTGATCAATGAAGACACCTCTGCTTTTTATCTGCAGGCCAACATGGACTTCGGGCGCTGGCGTGCGATTACCGGCGGTCGTTACATTGAGACGGAAATTACGTCCACTGCATACAACCAGGCCGGTACGGATTTTGTGGTAGAGAGCCAGAAATACAACGACTTCCTGCCCAGCCTGAACATCACCTACGACCTGACCGAAGACACGCTGCTGCGTTTTGCTGCCGCTAAAGTCATGCGTCGTGCGGATTACAGTGAGCTGAGCCCGACTTATCTCTTCAACTCCGACCGCATTACCGCAACCAAAGGTAATCCGGGCCTGGAACCTTATCGCGCTACGCAATACGACCTGGCACTGGAGCACTACTTCGGGCACGGGAACATGGTGTCGGCAACCATCTTCTACAAAGATGTGGCGTCATTCCTGAAAACCACCGGACGCTGCGACTATGTACCCGATGCACTGGCCGGACAGAACCAGTCTGATGCAACCTATCATGCGATCTGTCTGAAGGATTTTGAAAACCGCTTCGAAAACTCCACCGATTACTACTACGCGAAAGATCGGGCGGAGTTTGATGCAGCCGTTGCGGAAGGTCGTCATGGGATTCAAACCACCCTGCCGGACAACGGCGAGAAAGGTAAGATCCAGGGCTTCGAACTGGGTTATCAACAAGCCTTTGACTTCCTGCCCGGCGCATGGTCCGGTCTGGGGCTGAACGCTAACTACACCTACGCCGACAGTGAAGACCCGAACGGCCTTGCGCTGGAAGATATTTCCAAAAACACCTTCAACGCTCAGGTGTACTGGGAATATGGTGACTTCGGTATTCGTCTGGCTTACACCTACCGCGACGCGTTCCTCGACAATGCTTATGAGAAACGTACTGAGCGGGTGGGAACACAAGTGGGCGGTATTGACAGTGATGATCCAACCCGTGGTAACTCCTTCCGTGACGATATGTCGCAGCTGGATTTATCCGCGAGCTGGGATATCAATGCTAACCTAGGACTGGTGTTCAACGTGACTAACCTCACCGCTGAACCAACCATCGACCGCAGCGTCACCGGTACCGTCTGGCAGATCGAAGAAACTGACCGTCGCTTTACCCTGGGTGTGCGCGCCAAATTCTAAGACCAGCGTTAAAAGGCTGCGTAACAGCAGCCTTCGAGATATAAAAAAACCGCGGCTCTCGCCGCGGTTTTTTTATTGCTGTTAACACGTCTGCAATCAGGCGGCTGCTTCCAGCTCCGCCAGACGTGCCTTGTCTTTCTGGTGATCCTTCGCCAGCAGAACATAGACTGATGGCAACACAAACAATGTGAAGACAGTACCGATCGCCATACCGAATACCAGCACCAGACCGATAGCATTGCGTGCTTCTGCTCCAGGACCCGAGGCAAAGATCAGCGGGGCATGACCCGCTACCGTAGCGATACTGGTCATCAATACCGGACGCAAACGAATCACTGCGGCTTCACGCACGGCCTCAATCTTGCTCATACCCTGCAACTGCATCTTGTTGGCAAACTCCACCACCAGGATGCCGTTACGCGCAATCAGGCCCACCAGTGTCACCAGCCCTACCTGAGAATAAATGTTCAACGTGCTGCTGAAACCATCCGTAAAGAATGGCATCGGCATGGGCATCTTGAAGAAGGTAAACAACAGCGCACCGAAGATAGCCAGTGGAACTGAACCGGCGAGGATCACGATGGGATCGCGGAAGCTGTTGTACTGTGCTGCCAACACCAAAAAGATCATCAGCAACGCGAGAGTCAATGCCGGCAGGAATGTATTACCTTCCCGCTGCAGCTGGCGCGACTCGCCGGTGTAATCAATACTGTAACCTTTCGGTAATATCTTGGCCGCCTCTTCCTGCAGGTACGTCAGTGTTTCACCCAAGGGTTTAATCGATACACCACTGATTTTCACCGCGTTCAATTGCTGCATCCGGTTAATGGAGCGCGGCGCCGTAACGTGGCTCATGGTGGCGACCTGATCCAGACGAATCATCTGGCCTTCCGGACCGGTGATGTACAGTTTAGTGAGATCGTCCGGTGTCAACCGCTCAACACGTTTTACCTGAGGAATCACTTTGTAACTCTGGCCCGCCATATTGAAACGGTTGACATAGCCACCACCCAGCAAGGTACCCAGATCCTGCGTGACAGTCTGCAGATTCAATCCAAGATCCGCTACCTTCTCCCGATCAACGTTCAATTGATATTCCGGTTGATCCACCTTCATATCAATCAGGGTAAACGGGAAGATACCACTGGCGTTCATCACCTGCTGCAGCTTCAATGCATAGTCATAAATTTCCTTTGAATCAGCGGTGGATGCAATCACAAACTCTACCGGGAAATCTCCGCCGCCGGGCAGCGGCGGAGGTGTAATGGGCAGGATGCGCACCCCGGGAATGTTCGCCAGGCTCTGCTGCATCTCCGGCAGAATTTCAAACACGCTCCGATCACGCTCTTCCCAGGGCTTGGTGACCAGCCCCGCAAAACCGCCGGTGGGGAAATTCACCTGAAAGGTAAAGTCGGTCTCCGGCACTTCCATGAAGATGTTGTTCACCAGCTTGCCGTAATAGGATGATTGATCAAGGGTTGAGTTAGCCGGTGCATCAACAATACCGAAGATAACCCCCTGATCTTCCATCGGCGCAAGTTCTTTGGCCGAGAACATATAGAGCGGCACGCAGAGCACGGCGATGCCGACCCAGAACACATAGATTCCCGAGCGGCTGTTGAGCGTCACATCCAGCTTGCGGCTGTAGAACTTCTGGAAACGATCGAACAGACCAGCCAGCGGCGCGTTTACTTTCTGGTGTGACTTGAGCATCCGTGAACCCAGCATGGGCGACAAGGTAATAGCCACTACCGCAGAGATAGTCACCGCGCCAGCCAACGTGATGGCGAATTCGCGGAACAGCGTACCGGTCAAACCACCAATCAAACCAATGGGTACATAAACGGAAATCAAAGTCACTGTCATGGCGATGATGGGGCCGCCCAATTCCCGCGCAGCGGTGATAGCGGCGGGGAAAGGTTTCATGCCTTCTTCAATATGACGCTCGATGTTTTCCACCATAACGATGGCGTCGTCCACGACCAGCCCCACGCTCAACACAATTGACAACAGCGTCAACAGGTTAAGAGAGAAGCCAAAGACCTGCATGATGAACAGGGCACCCACCAGCGACAGCGGAATAGCCACCACCGGAATAAACACTGAACGACTGAATCCCAGGAACAAAAAGATCACGAGGATGATAATCAACAGAGTTTCCGACAGCGTCTTGATAACTTCCACGATGGCGGCATCAATATATTTAGTCGCATCGTACGCCACGACACCGCTCAATCCGGTCGGCAGTTCCGCGCGGATAGCTTCCATTTCTGCAGTAACTGCTTTCATGACTTCCAGCGAGTTGGCATGAGGCGCGACCCAGACCCCCATAAACACGGCAGTCTCGCCGGAGAAGTTAACTTCCTCGTTGTAGTTTTCCGCCCCCAGGACTACATCGGCAATGTCACCCAGACGAATCACACCTTCATTGGTGTGACGCACGATAAGCTGACGGAAATCCTCCACATGCTTTAGATCGGTATCCGCACGCAGGTTGACCTGGGTGTATGCCCCGCGCGTCTGACCGATAGCAGCCTGCACGTTGTTGTTTGCCAGCGCCTGTCGCACTTCTGACGGCGTAACGTTCAGCGCCGCCATCTTTTCCGACTTCAACCAGATGCGCATGGCGAAGGTACGCCCACCGAGCACATCCGCCTTCTGCACACCCGCAATAGCTGTCAAACGCGGTTGCACGGAGCGGGTAAGAAAGTCGGTAATCTGGTTCTGCTCGAGAATTCCGGAGCTGAAACTTAAGTATGCCGCCGCAAATTGACTATCGGCGGATTCAATCGTGATCGCCGGAACTTCTGCTTCCGGCGGCAGGTCGCCACGCACCTGGTTTACCTTTGCACTGATTTCAGTCATAGCGCGCAACGGATCGTAGTTCAACTGCAGATGAACGCGTATGGTCGACAGACCCATCGAGCTCTGGGAGGCGATGTAATCAATCCCGCCTGCTGAAGCGATAGCCCGCTCAATCGGCGTGGTCACGAATCCGCGCACCAGTTCGGCATTGGCTCCAATATAAACCGTGTTGATCGTGATCATGGCAACATCACTGCGCGGATACTGTCGAACCGAGAGTGAACTGCCGGCCTGGATACCGGCAATAAGAATCAGCAGGCTGACCACGATGGCAATCACCGGCCGCTGAATAAATATGTCTGTGAATTTCATAGATGAGGCTCACCATAGGGTCCGCAAAAGCAGACCTGTAATCCTTGAAGCCGCGCGTGCCTGACGACACGCGCAAACCATTCTTGCTAGCTCAATACAGTCCGGCGTGTAATCAACTGTCAGCCGGAGTCGGCTCCAGTTTGAATTCCGGAGCAGCGATATCACTCACCACCACCGATTGGCCGTTGAACAACTTAAACGCTCCGGTACTGACGATAACGTCACCCTCTTTCAGGCCATCAGCGATCTCTACGAAATCTCCCCGCGCCTTACCCAGGCGGACAAACTGCTGCCGCGCTTTAAGATTACCCTGCTCATCCTTCTCCACCACAAACACGGTGTCACCAAAGGGAGCGTAGATAACCGAGGTGCTTGGCACTGCAAGAACAGGCTGTGGGCTTCCAAGAGCGACACGAGTCTCTACTGCCATGCCCGGGATGAGCTTGTTGTCCGCATTGTCCAGCGATGACTGCACCGTGGCATTGCGGGTAACCGGATTGATCTCGGCGCCGATTGCGGTCACCACACCTTTGATGGTTGCATCGGAACCATCACCTGCGCGCACCTCCACCTCCAGTCCTTTGGTTACGCGGACCAGCCAGTGCTGCGGCACAGGAAAGTTCACGCGCACCCGGTTGGTCGCCTGCAGGGAAACAATCGCTACACCAGTCTGCAGATCCTGACCAAGGTCCACCTGCCGGATACCGAGGCGGCCCGCAAACGGAGCCCGTACAACTTTCTTGGCCAGCGTTGCCTTCAGATCATCCACATCTCCCTGGGCTGACTCCATCTGCTGCACAGCAGCATCCAGCTCGCTCTGGGATACGGTGTTTTTCTGGCGCAGCTGGACCAGACGCTCATGATTCGCCTGGGCCAGTTTCAAACGGGCCGTTGCAGCGGCCAATTGAGCCCGCTCGTTACTGGACTCCTGCTCCAGCAACACTTCACCCGCCTTGACGTACTCACCTGAAGTGAACGCAATGCGCTGCACTTTACCGGGTACTTCGGCAGCGATCATGATGCCTTCATCAGCCTCAACGGTGCCGACAGCCGAATAGATAAGAGGCCATTCCTGCGTCTCTGCGGCGAAGGTATTGACGGACTCCGGCGGTGGCACGAACGCCTCGCCCGCTTCGGCCATTGCAATAAACTGACTGGCTTTGATAGCGACAATAATAAGGAAGATGGAGAAGAGGGTCGCCGTTGCGATACCAATAGATTTGACTTTACTCATAGGGAACAACCGTCCAGTGGAAAAACAAAAATTGATCTGAATCAGAGATGACGTTTCAGAAAAACAGCCTGCGGATTAACCAGACCCTGGCTACCCTGAGGCTTGACCGTTGGAATACCACGACCGAGGAAAAAGCAGCCGATTCTGGCATAGCCAAGGGCAAAACTGAAATTAACAAATGTCACAAAGTGTAATTACCGGGACTCCAATAGATAGCGTTGAACATCTGCGTAGATAGGATGAAAGTACCGCCGCTCGTAGCCGGGTCAGAGCCGGCACAACAAACCGGACACCCTGCTCGAGCCTGGGGAGGAATATTTACAGCTAATGTTTAAGTTCTTATTAAGGGTCTTAAAAACTCCAACTGAACTTAAAACACTGGCCAGTCTTACTGCCCCAACCAACACCCTGCCCCAACAGCAGTTCGTCTATTATCCTCACCGGATTGTCAGAACCTGTCAGTAGCTTTTTAGATAGCGCCCCCTGAACCAGATAATGATCCAGCCTGTGCCTGAGCAACTGCCCCCGAACGCCCGGCAGCCATTCAAGATAAGCGTCCTTCTCCTCGGACGATTCAGTTCTTACGCGCAACTACTTTTATTACTCAAATGTCGCATCTCCGCTACCGGTACGGGAGCCGCTAACGGCCTTCCAACAAGATGAGACAGGTGCGTGTATCCGTGCCGCACAGGCGGCTGAGTAGAGAAAATTTGGTCGCCAAATCATTCTGCAGCGAATGTAATGGCGGGCGATTAGAGCAGCTGAATTTTGTTCCGGATTTTTAAAAAAAATCCCTTTCGTTTGACTGCTATCACGTTTTCCACACGTTGAAAATTCTATGTACGGGAGCGAACTGATTTTGAAAAGGTAAAAATTTATTGTGAAGCTACATGCTTAAACTCTAAAGGAGTGAATCATGAGTGTAGGAACAATATTGTTAATCATCGTCATCCTGCTTTTGGTGGGCGCCATTCCCAGTTGGCCTCACAGTCGTTCCTGGGGATATGGTCCCAGCGGTATTCTGGGGATTGTGTTAGTGGTGTTGTTGATACTGTTATTAATGGGGCGCATCTAGGGTACATCCACGCTAAATGGATTATTGTTAACCAAAACCGAGAGGGAAAAACTATGACTAAAAAATTACTGTCTTCATTATTTCTGATTAGCCTGGTTTCCATTTTTTCCGGCTGCAACACCATCGAAGGTGCAGGCGAAGATCTTGAGCGGGGTGGTGAAGCGATTCAAAGAGAATCACGCGAAGCACGCGATTAATCTTGCCATTCAAAAAACCTCCGTCACAACGGAGGTTTTTTTTAGCACCACCCTTCCAACATTTACTCTTCATCATTTGCTCGCTATAGTCGCCCCATTACTTGTTGAGTAGGCGATCATGTTGAATAAACCTTTTTCACAAGCATGCGAGAACAATAAAGATCCTATCCTCAGCGTTCTGCAGCGACATTTTTTGCACGTGCAAAATGTACTGGAGATAGGCTCGGGTACCGGTCAGCATGCTGTCCACTTTTCTGCAGCCATGCCCCACCTGGTCTGGCAGACATCGGATCGAGCCAGCAATCTGCCGGGCATCAGGCTCTGGCTGGCAGAATGTACCCATCACAACATCCGCCAACCCCTTATCTTTGACGTTACTCAATCCCCATGGCCAACAGGTTTTGATGCAGTATTCAGCGCGAATACGGCACATATCATGAGCTGGCCGGTAGCCCGCCACATGATCCAGCAGGTGGGTGAGCACCTGCCATCAAATGGACTTTTTGCACTTTACGGCCCGTTTAATTATCAAGGCGACTACACCAGTGAAAGCAATCATCAATTTGATCTTTATCTGAAACAGGTGAATCCCGAACAGGGCATACGCGACTTCGAAGCGGTAAATGAAACTGCGGAGTCGGCCGGCCTGCAGCTTCTCGAAGATAATGCCATGCCAGCTAATAATCGCTTGATCATCTGGCGCAAAGTGTAAAAGGTCGCTGTAAAAACTCTTCAGATAAGGACAACCTGTTCCAATTATTTGCTCCAGCCTGGATAGCCTGTGAGCGTTGTTTCCATCCACGTCAGTTCGCACATCATGATCCCACTTGTTACCAACCCGGCCTACAGCTTCGACTTCGACAGCAACCACCGCTTTCCCATGGAAAAATTCCGTCTGCTGCATGACTATCTGCAGGAACAGGGAATCGCGCAGGCCAGCAACAGGTTTCGTCCGGGAAAAGCCAAGCAGGCTGTGCTGGAACTGGCGCATTCCCGCGATTATCTCGAACGTTTTATTCATAACCGCCAGTCGCCTCAGGAGATAAGGCGCATGGGCCTGCCTTGGAGCGAGGGCCTTATGCGCCGTACGCTTATCTCACCTAACGGCACTCTGCTCGCTGCCTCTCTTGCGTTACAGCATGGCATTGCCTGCCATCTCGCCGGCGGCACTCATCATGCCCATTATGATTTTGCCTCCGGCTTCTGCATCCTGAACGATCTGGCCGTTGCATCGCGGGCGTTGATTGCGCAGGGGAAAGCGCAGCGGATTTTGATCTTTGACTGTGATGTACATCAGGGCGATGGCACGGCCAGCATCCTTGCTGAGGATACGAATATTTTTACCTGTTCGATCCATTGCGAAAAAAATTTCCCCGCCCGCAAAGCCCGCAGCGACCTGGATGTCGAACTTGAAGCAGGCCTGCGCGATCAGGAGTATCTGGATGTTGTCGAGAAAACTCTGCAATCCCTGCTCGACACCTTTGACCCCTCACTGGTGATTTATGATGCCGGGGTCGACATTTATGAGCACGACCCGCTCGGGCTACTCAATATCAGCCTGAACGGGATACGCGAGCGGGAGTATCTGGTTCTGCAGATGTGTCGACAGCGATCAGTGCCGGTCGCCACAGTGATCGGCGGTGGATACGACCGGGACCGGAAAGCGCTGGCCCGGCGTCACGCGCTGGCCGTGGAAGCCGCTGCCGAGATTTTTCGCTGATGTGCTCAACTGGGCATTTCTATCCAGCCAGGTTCCACCTCACCCCGCCGTAGAGCAACTGATATCCGACCGCAAAAATGCTATAGTGCGCTCCTTTTATTTGATAGGCGGCTATTTATAGGCGGTTGACTCCGGTTGTCGCTGCCACCAGGTTTCTGCCGCATCGCCCTGTAAAACATTTCTTGGACAGATACTCAGACCCATGACCCAAGCTCGCAAAATTCTTGTTACCAGCGCCCTGCCCTACGCCAATGGTTCAATCCACCTTGGCCACCTGGTGGAATACATCCAGACCGATATCTGGGTTCGTTTTCAAAAGCTCCGCGGTGTGGATTGCCTGTATGTCTGCGCGGATGACGCCCACGGCACCGCCATCATGCTGAAGGCCGAGCAACTCGGTCTCAGCCCCGAACAGCAGATTGCTAATGTCAAAGCCGAACATGAACAGGATTTTGCGGACTTCCTGATCGGCTTTGATAACTACCACTCGACCCACAGCGAAGAAAACCGCGAGCTGTCGAGCATGATTTACCAGCGTCTGGTGGCCAATGGCCACATCGCCACCCGCAGCATTACCCAGGCCTATGACCCGGAAAAGAACCTGTTCCTGGCTGACCGCTACATAAAAGGCACCTGCCCTAAATGTAAGTCAGAAGACCAGTATGGGGACAACTGCGAAAAATGCGGCGCCACCTATTCGCCGATGGACCTTATCAATCCCAAGTCAGCCATCTCCGGTGCCACCCCAGTAGCCAAGGAGTCCGAACATTTCTTCTTTACCCTGCCAGCATTCAGCGACTTTCTGAAGCAGTGGACCCGCGCTGGCCACCTGCAGGATGAGGTCGCCAACAAGATGGCGGAGTGGCTTGATGCCGGTCTGCAGGAATGGGACATCTCCCGCGATGCGCCTTACTTCGGTTTTGAAATCCCCGGTCAGCCCGGCAAATATTTCTATGTGTGGCTTGATGCTCCCATCGGCTACATTGCCAGCCTGAAGAATTACGGCGACCGGAACGGCATTGATTGGGAGGAGTACTGGAAACCTGATTCCACCGCTGAGGTGTATCACTTCATCGGCAAGGATATCGTCAATTTCCATGCGCTTTTCTGGCCCGCCATGCTGCACTCAGCCAATCTGCGCACCCCGACACGGATCTGCGTCCACGGGTTCCTGACCGTGAACGGCACTAAGATGAGTAAGTCGCGCGGAACCTTCATCAATGCGCGTACCTATCTCAATCACCTGAATCCGGAATACCTGCGCTACTACTTTGCAGCCAAGCTGACCAGCGCAGTGGATGACCTGGACCTTAACCTCGATGACTTTATCCAGCGGGTCAACAGTGATCTGGTGGGTAAAGTGGTGAACATTGCCAGTCGCACCGCCAAATTCGTCAATAATGCAGGCGGCACTCTGTCTACCAACGTGGCCGATACCGCGCTGTGGAATCGATTTGTCGATGCCGGCTCGACCATTGCCGCCTATTACGAAGCGCGGGATTTCAGCAAAGCCATGCGCGAAACTATGGCGCTCGCTGACGCAGCCAACGAGTACATTGCAACCCAGGAACCCTGGAAACTGGCCAAACAACCGGGCCAGGAGCAATACACACTGGATGTTTGCACCCTGGGCATCAACATGTTCCGTGCTCTGCTCACCTACCTCAAGCCAGTCCTCCCGGCACTGACGGCCAAGGCAGAGGAGTTCCTCGGCGAAACCCTGAGCTGGACGCAAACCGTCAGCTTCCGCGGCGGTGAGCAGATCAATGCTTTCGTTCCTCTGCTGACCCGTGTTGAAAAAGAAAAGGTAGATGCCATGCTCGAAGCGAGCAAAGAAGCCCTGGCCAGCGCCGCGCCCAAGGCCACCGGCCCCCTGGCGGATGAGCCCATTGCCGCCGAGATTGAATTTGGTGACTTTGCCAAGGTTGATCTTCGTATAGCCCTGATTGCTAACGCTGAGCACGTGGAGGGTTCAGACAAGCTCCTGCGCCTGACCCTGGATCTGGGCGGTGAGACGCGCAATGTCTTCTCCGGCATCAAAAGCGCTTATAACCCCCAGGATCTGATCGGCAAGCTGACTGTCGTGGTCGCCAACCTCAAGCCACGCAAGATGAAGTTCGGCATGAGCGAAGGTATGGTACTGGCAGCCGGCCCTGGCGGTGATGAGCTGTACCTGCTCGAACCCCACAGTGGCGCCAAGCCCGGCCAGCGCGTCATGTAATCTACTTGCCGACTTCGAGGTTTATGGCCGGATCAGCCCCAGGCATGGTCCGGCCTCAGCTCCGGCCCAGGCTTTATCACTCCAGGTTTCTTGCATATTCCCAAATAAACGGGGTTTTGGATTGATCCTGCGCCCCCGCTTTACGATAATGGCGCCCCTGAAATTTACGGCGTCAGCCCACAGGTAGAGAATCCATGACCGAATTCGCAGTCATCATGCTCGGTACCATCCTGGTGAACAACTTCGTGCTGGTCCAGTTTCTGGGGCTGTGCCCGTTCATGGGCGTTTCCAATAAGCTGGAATCCGCCATCGGCATGGCCGGCGCCACTACCTTCGTGATGACCCTCGCGTCTATCTGTACCTACCTGGTTTTCACCTGGGTTCTCGCCCCGCTGGGGCTGGATTACCTGCGGACCATCTCCTTTATATTGGTGATTGCGGCAGTGGTGCAGTTCACGAAGATGTTCATGGAAAAAACCAGCCCGCTGCTCTACCGCATCCTCGGCGTTTTCCTGCCACTGATCACCGTTAACTGTGCGGTGCTGGGCGTAGCCCTGTTGAACATCAACAAAACCCACAGTTTCTGGGAGTCCACCCTGTACGGTTTTGGTGGCGCGGTGGGCTTCTCTATTGTGCTGATTCTTTTCTCTGCCATGCGCGAGCGTCTGGCGGTGGCCGATGTACCCGTGCCCTTCAAGGGCGCGGCCATCGGCATGATTACCGCAGGTTTGATGTCCCTGGCCTTCATGGGCTTCAGTGGCCTTGTGTAATCGGAGAGCTGATATTCGCTATGTTTGAACTCATTGCCCAACACCCCATCATTGCCGCCCTGGTTGCCCTGATCAGCCTGGCGGCGCTGTTCGGCGCGATCCTGGGTTTCGCCGCAGTAAAATTCAAGGTGGAAGGCGATCCCATCGTCGACCAGATCGATAACCTCCTCCCTCAGACTCAGTGTGGTCAGTGCGGTTATCCCGGATGCCGCCCCTACGCCCAGGCCATCGCCGGTGGTGACGCGATCAACAAATGCCCTCCCGGCGGCCAGAGCACCATCAATGCCCTCGCCGACCTGCTGGCAGTGCCGGCACCGACGCTCGATGAAGAACATGGTGTGGAATCTGAAGTTAAGAAAGTCGCCTTCATTCGCGAAGACGAATGTATCGGGTGCACCAAGTGCATTCAGGCCTGCCCGATGGACGCTATCCTCGGCGCAGCAAAACAGATGCACACGGTGATCGCAGACGAATGCACCGGCTGCGATCTCTGCGTAGAGCCCTGCCCGGTGGACTGCATCGACATGATCCCGGTAGAAACCGGTGTTAAAGAATGGAAATGGGAATTGCCGCCGCTCAAGCCCGGCATCATCGCCACCGACCGTCATCCGCAGGATCAGCACACAGGTAAAGCCGCTTAATGACCAGCCTGATCAGAATCCGGGATATCCCCGGGGGTATTCATCCGCCTGAACACAAAGACCAGTCCCTGCGTCTGCCGCTGGGTTCGGTACCCTTGCCACCTCAGCTGGTGGTACCCGTCAGCCAGCATATCGGTGAGCCAGCCACGCCGGTAGTCAGCGTGGGCGAACGCGTCCTGACCGGGCAGCTGATTGCCGCCGCCAACGGCGTCTTCAGCGCCAATATCCATGCGCCCAGTTCCGGGACCGTCATTGCCGTTGAAGATCGCATGCTGACTCACCCCTCCGGGATGAGCGACACCTGCATCGTGATCGAAACGGACGGAAAAGATGAATGGATCCCGCTGCAGCCCTGCGAGGATTACCACGCACTGGACAAGGCTGCCCTGCAGGAGAAGATTCGCCTTGCCGGTGTTGCCGGACTTGGAGGCGCAGGCTTCCCCACCGCAGTAAAACTGAATCCGCGCTCTACGGAGGTCATCGATACGCTGATTATCAATGGCGCGGAGTGCGAACCCTATATCACCGCCGATGACATGCTCATGCAGACCCGGGCTGACGAGATCATCGCCGGAACCCTGATGATCAGCCATCTGTTGCATGAACCCAAAGATCTCATCATCGGACTCGAAGACAACAAACCCAAAGCCTTGGCTGCCCTGCAGAAAGCCGCAGAAGGAACCCGGGTACAGGTGGTGGAGTTCCCGACCAAGTATCCATCCGGCGGCGCCAAGCAGATCATCCAGATCCTGACCGGGCGGGAAATTCCTACGGACCATCACTCTGCCTACATCGGCGTTATCTGTCTTAACGTAGGTACCGTTGCGGCGGCCTGGCGAGCGGTACGTTATGGCGAACCCCTGATCTCCCGTATTACGACAGTGGTCGGGGAAACACTGGAAATCCAGCGTAATGTAGAAGTCCGTATCGGCACGCCCATTGATTTTGTCCTGGCCCAGCATGGCTTTGATGCTAAAAAAGCCTCACGGCTGATCATGGGTGGCCCAATGATGGGGTTCACCTTGCCCAGCCCCAGTGTGCCGGTGATCAAAACCACCAACTGTATCCTCGCGCCGACGCTGAAAGAGTTGCCGCCACCAGCGCCGGCCCAGGCGTGCATCCGCTGTGGCCTTTGTGCTGACGCTTGCCCTGCCAGCCTGCTGCCGCAGCAGCTGTTCTGGTATGCACAGGCGGAAGACATGGAAAAGCTTCAGGCTCATAACCTGTTCGACTGCATCGAATGCGGTGCCTGCTCCTATGTGTGTCCCAGCAATATTCCGCTGGTGCAGTATTACCGGGCCGCCAAAGGCAGCATCCGTCAGCACGAACAGGAAAAAGAAAAATCAGACCGCTCCCGCCGTCGTTTTGAATTCCGCCAACAGCGGATAGCAAAAGAAGAGGCAGAGAAAGAAGCCAAGCGTCTGGCGCGCAAGCAGGCGGCCGAAGAGGCCAAGCAGAAACTTGCCGAAAAAGCCGCTGCGGCCGCGCCCGCACCGCAGGCCGAGGTGGTTGCAGAAGCAGTGGCCAAGGCCCGCGCCGTACAGCAGACGCCCGAAGAACAACAGGCCAAACTGGAACGCATCCTCGCCGCCGCCCGCAACAGCCTTGAGCATGCGCAGCAGCCCCTGGTACCGAATGAAGAAGGTGCGGTGATCACGCAGGAACAACTGGAGAAACAACAGGCGCGTATCAAGCAGGCGGAACTCAAAGTCAGCGAAGCAGAGAAGAAGCTTGCGGACTTCATGGCTACGCAGAACAACAGCACCGCTGCGCCAGCGGATACCCCGGCGCCGGCCAATGATCCCGTAGCGGCAGCGATTGCCCGCGCGCAGGCCAAATTAAGCATGTCACCGGAAGAAAAACTGCGCTCCACACTGGAATCCTTGCAGACCCGTCTCGCCAAGGCCCAGGAAAAAGCGAACGCTGCTAAAGCCGAGGGCAGCCCTACCGCAGATGCATTGCAACAGGGCGTAGAAAAACTACAGCAGAAGATCGCTGATACCGAGGCTGAACTCGCCCAGCTGGCTCCGGCAGCCAGTGAAGCCAATGCACCTTCAGCTGAACAGCACGCCGCAGAGGCCGCCATTGAAAAAGCCAAGGCAAAAGCCGCCGCACTGGCGACCATGAGCGAAGAGGAAAAGCGTGCGGAACAGCTTAAGTCCGTGGAAACCCGTTTACAGAAAGCCCGGGAACGCCTCGCTAAAGCCGAGGCTGACAATGATCCCAATATCGAGGCGTTCCGCAACGGTGTCGTGAAGCTGGAAGAGAAACACAGAGAACTGCAGGACGCGTGAGTCGGATCAGTCACTGAAGTAATCTGATTACCACGTGTCGCGCAGACCTATACAGGAAACTGGTAAGGCCAGAACATTCATTTTCCATCCGTCGGATTCGGCCTGGAGCTGATTCGACCTACGTTTAGCATCGAGACTGTTGATGGCGTTATTGAAAGTTACTTCTCCCCATGCCCATAAAGGGCACTCCACCGCGCAACTGATGCGGCTGGTGATTCTCGCAACCCTGCCGGGCTTTCTGGCGCTGGTGTGGTTTTTCGGTGTGGGTGTGGTATTTAACGTGGCTCTGGCATGCCTGGCCTGCGTCGGATTTGAAGCACTCGCGATCAAACTGCGTGGCCGCCCGGTCATGTTTTATCTGCGCGACTACAGTGCCCTGGTCACCGGTGTCCTGCTCGGCCTGTCGCTGCCGCCTTATTGCCCTTGGTGGATTGTGGTGGTCGGCAGCCTGTGTGCGATTATCCTCGCCAAGCAGCTGTATGGCGGAATGGGCTTCAATCCCTTCAATCCAGCAATGGTGGCCTACGTCATCCTGCTGATTTCATTCCCGGTTGAGATGACCCAGTGGGCGGCCCCATCCACCCTTCTTGAAGCCGGACAGACGCTGCCGGGCATCAGTGACAGCCTGCAGAAGATATGGGCGGGCGTCCCCATCGACGGATATACCGCCGCTACTCCCCTGGACATCATGAAGCAGAACAACAGTTTGTTGGTGGCAGACGTGTATGCCAATGAACCGGCATTCAATACCGGTACGCTCGCCGGGGCTGGCTGGGAATGGGCCAACATCGGTTTTCTGATCGGCGGTCTGTTTCTGCTGAGCCAGCGGGTATTTACCTGGCATGCCCCGGTCAGCATGCTGATTGCCCTGACGGTAATGGCGACGCTCTTTCACGACGGTGGCAGCTCCAGCAGTGGCGGCTCTCCCCTGTTTCATCTGCTGTCCGGGGCGACCATGCTGGGCGCGTTCTTCATTGTGACGGACCCTGTCAGCTCTGCGGTCAGTAAAAAGGGACGCATCATCTACGGTGCGGCCATCGGTGTGCTGGTCTTTGTGATCCGCCACTGGGGTAACTATCCCGATGCGCTGGCCTTTTCCGTGCTTTTATTGAATTTTGCTGCTCCCTTCATCGATTACTACACGCTGCCGCGCACTTACGGCCACGCTAAAGCCCGCCGCGCCACCGAGAAGGAGGAATGATGTTAGGCACCTCCATCAGTAAGAACAGTATGTTACTGGCCGCCTTCGCTCTGCTCGCAGCCGGCGGCCTGGCATTGACCAATGAAGGCACGAAGGAGCGTATCCAGCAGGCCGAGCGGGCCGCTCAGCAGAAAGCGCTGTTTGAGATAGTCCCACGCTCGCTCCACGACAATGACCTGCTGTCTGACACCATCCCAATTCCAGAGGACTACTGGCCAACCCTCGGATTAAAAGACGGCGGCAACATCCATGTTGCCCGCATGCAGGGTCAGGTCGTCGCCATGATCATTCCTGCGGTGGCACCGGATGGCTACAGCGGAGACATCCGCATGATCGTCGGGGTCAACCGGGACGGATCCATCGCTGGGGTACGCGTGCTGACGCACAACGAAACCCCCGGTCTAGGCGATAAACTTGACCTGAAAAAAGATGACTGGATTCTGTCGTTTAATGGCAAGTCCCTGCTGGCGCCTGCGGCAGCCGCATGGGCAGTCAGAAAAGATGGTGGGGAATTCGATCAGTTCACAGGCGCAACCATTACTCCCCGGGCGGTGGTTCATCAGGTGCGGCGCGTATTGGAATTCGTTGAGGTACGGGGAGAAAAGCTGGCACTGGATGCGCAGCATGAAGCAGCCAATGAACCGCCTGCCGAATCACCGGTATTAAATCCACAGGAACAACGCGATGAGTGATTCCGTAAACTACCAGGAAATTACCCAGAAAGGGCTTTGGAGCAACAACCCGGCGCTGGTCCAATTGCTGGGCTTATGTCCGCTGCTGGCCGTCAGTGGCTCTGTGGTTAACGCGCTGGGGTTGGGGCTGGCAACTTTGATGGTCCTCACCTCCTCCAATGTCATCGTCTCGCTGATCCGCTCCAAGGTCAGCGATGCAGTACGTCTGCCGGCGTTTGTGATGATCATTGCCTCACTGACTACCTGCATTGAATTACTGATGAAGGCGTTTACCTACGAGCTCTACCAGATCCTGGGTATCTTCATTCCCCTGATCGTCACCAACTGCGCAGTATTGGGTCGCGCTGACGCCTTCGCCAGCAAGAACCGGGTATTACCTTCTGCGGTTGACGGCTTCACCATGGGACTGGGGTTTGCTCTGGTACTGGTTGTCATCGGTGCAATTCGCGAATTGCTGGGCAACGGCACCCTGTTTGCGGATATGCATCTGCTGTTCGGCGAAGTCGCGCGGGGTTGGACACTCAACCTGTTCGGAGTCGACTATCCGGGATTCCTGCTCGCAGTGCTTCCGCCCGGCGCCTTTATCGTGACCGGTTTTCTGATCGCACTGAAAAATCTGATCGACGGTGAAATCAAACGCCGTGCTGATGCCCGTAAAACCAAGCCGGTTAAAGGCAGTAAACGGGTGCGCACAACCGGCAGTATCGCCTGAGTTTCCGGCGCGTGTGTTCAACGCACGCGCCAATATTTTCTTGCCTGCAGTTCTTCGCTCTTGATCCTTCTACACTGTCAACAGTTCGCGCGCCGCTTTCCATTAGCCAGAGGGACCCGTTATGAAGTACGAAGCTGAAATCACGCACGTCATCAACGACTACGTCTTACCTTGGAGCATCAATATACTGGTCGCACTGCTGATTTTTCTCGTCGGCCGGATCATCATCAGCATCGTGAGCAGTCTCGTGGGACGGGCGCTCTCCCGCACCAAATGGGACATCATCCTGGTTGAATTTGTGCAACAGCTGGTGCGTGCAGTCCTGCTGATCTTTGTCATCGTTGCAGCGCTGGATCAGCTGGGCGTGAATACCACATCAGTGATCGCGGTCCTTGGTGCCGCAGGTTTGGCTATCGGTCTCGCGCTGCAAGGTTCACTGCAGAATTTCGCCGCAGGTTTTCTCTTACTGGTGTTCCGCCCATTCAAATCCGGCGATTTTGTCGAAGCCGGAGGAACCATGGGCGTGGTGGAAAGAATGCATATATTCTCTACCATTATGCGCACGGGAGATAACAAGGAAGTAATCGTGCCAAACGGTGCAATCTACAGCGGTAACATTATCAATTACTCGGCGCGTCAAACCCGCCGCATCGACATGATATTCGGCATCGGTTACGGCGACGACATCAAAAAAGCGCGCGATGTTATTGCTGCTGTCATTAGCGAGGATGAACGGGTATTGGCGGAACCTAAAACTGTTATTGCTGTGGGTGAGCTGGGAGCCAGCAGCGTAAACTTTGTGGTACGCCCCTGGGTAAGAACAGAAGACTATTGGCCAGTAAAGTTTGATCTGACTGAGAAAATTAAACTGGCTTTCGATGAAAACGGCATTACGATTCCTTATCCACAGATGGATGTGCATTGGACGCCGCCGGAGATGGAATCAAAATAATTCTGGCTCATCTCAAAGGCGTGCCCGGTAACAATGCCCGTCTGGAACCCTCGATACGTTTCTGAGTAATTGATTCTGAACATAAAAAAGCCGCGCGATGTGCGCGGCTTTTTCATTGCTACAGATGGACCAGATTGATTCCGGCAAACTACTGACCATCATCTCGATCTATTCATTACGACAGCGTTCCGTTATTCGCCTTGATGATCATGCACTTCGGTATCATCAAATGCCGGTTGTGCCGGTGTACCATTGAGAACAGGCAGCATGGCCAGCAATACTTCGTTTGGCAGTTCTGTATTGCCGACTTTCAGCACGCCGTTCTTCAAGGTAGCATGCATAACATATTTATCGCCTTCCTGCTGGATGTAAGAATCCATGTATTGCCCCAGCATAAACATCAGCGGTGTCTGCATAACAATGGATTCAGAGATACTGATGACCATATCACTGTCGGCCAGTAACAGATAATCTGCAGGATCGATAATATCTTTGACCTGACGGCCATCGGTCAGCGGCCGGTAATCTGCCACCCAGTCCACCTTGGCAGAACCCTCCATAAATTCAGCACCTATGGCCACCTTTGAGTGCAGCCCTTCCTGCAGCACAAGGCTAACCAGTTCCGTCACTGCGCCGTCTTCCAGCTGTCCCTGTGGATCAGCGGCCTGCATAGAGGCAGCCAGTTCAGTCCACTTTTGAATGGCCACTGGATCCAGCTGGTTAAGCGTAATATCGTAATGCAGGTTGGTAATTTCCAGCGGGCCGTTTATCTTGGCTGCCGAAAAACTGACAAAGGTGTCCACCTTTCCATTCACCAGTTTTTGCGTCTGCACCACTTTAACCTGCTCAGCGGCACCGCTCATCATAGCCGCATTACGGAAGCTCATGTTCGCCATGACCAGTTCCGAATTGGAAATATTTACTGCCGGCGAAATACTTGTTACATCGAATGTTCCGGTGATCGGTGTGGTGGTGATGTGCGTACCGTCAGCCATGGCAAAGTCCATTGCGCCAATATTGACCGAGCCTTCCGAATCCATGTTGGTGTACCCCCCCTCAATCGTCAGGCGGGTCTCCTCAACCTTCAGCACATCACCGTCCTGGCTGAATTCGATTGCCGGTACAGTCCAGGTTGCGGTGTAGCGGTTGTTGAAATGTCCGAGAGTGACAATTTCACCGATGCTCTCACCGAAGATGTCGATCAGCCGTTGGTCGATCTCGGCATCACCGGTGCGCACTTCAAAGGTGGATACCGATGAAAAGAGTCCCACGCCCACCTTCCCCAGAAGCAACAACGGGCCGTGCTGAACACGGGATTTGCTGGTTATGGTGAGGCCAGTGCCCGAAAAATTCAGGGTCGGATAGGTCGCGGTAAATTCGATATCACTGAAGAAAACACCGCGTTCATAGCGATTGAGCTCCAGCTTGAGTCCCTGGACTTCGGCTTGTTGCTGACCTGCAGCAATCTGCTGGCGGATGTTCTTTTCGCCTTGGTAACCGGTGTAAAACGCAGCCCCGGCATATAAAAGGATAAGGATCAGGATTCCTGCAAGTTTTTTCATCATCATTCCTTTCGGTAAAGTGAGCGGAAACGGGTTCTATAACAAACGGGCCGGTGTTGTTTGTACCGACAACGGCGCGAAGTTATACCGGAAAAGCCCGGCGGCGAAAAGGCGCAGGTAAACCAACGGAGGTTTTTTGTGATGGAATTGATTCCCTGCGCGCTTCAGGGGTTTCTCTGCTGTTACGGCAGATCCTTGGGATCAAACCACAGCTCCTTGCGATCCAGCGGGGTTTCCTTCGACAAGGTGGGATTGTCGATATAGAAAACCTTACGACTTTTCATATTGGCTTTTTCAATAACATCCTTCACTGCGGGCGCACTGAGAAATGCTTCATCAAAGCTGCCATTGGCGATCGCCCGGTTCAGCCCTGTCTCAATATCCTGAGCCAGTTCGGGATTATTTTTTGATACAAAAAAATAAAACGGCATCTTGTAGGCGATCATCAGATTCTTCTCAACCGCCAGTTCCAGCTCCGGCCGCTGCGCCAGCTCGCCAAAGGGTTCATTCACACCGCGCGGGAATGCATCAAAACGCCCGCCCTCCACCATATAAAACAAACTGGGATATTTATTGGCTTTGATTACTTTAAAGCCATTGGATTCCAGGATGGCTGCATCAGCCCAGGTCCTGCCCTGGCCGAAGGTGAACTGCCGGAGATCATCCAGTGTTTCAACACTATCGAACTTCGCCTGATTATGTTTATTGATAATCAGGATGCGATAGCCCAACAAACCTTTGAATAACGGAATGCGGATCGGCAACACCTTGGATTCCAGCTCTGCATCAACAGACGTCCAGGCAAGATCCAGTTCGCCACCAATACGTACTTCCTCGTTCACGCGGGCCTGTGTCAGATCCTGAGAGCCGATTTCAAGGCGGTAGGGCTGCTCGATATGCCGCAATGCAAGACGCAGCATATCAATGGCATAAGCCGCGTTGGGGTCACTGAAATTGTTGATGCGGATTATTTTTTCGTCAGCGTTTACTACCGTACAAATTAAGGTGCATAAAAGTAAATACGTTACTTTCTTTATCATTTTTATACCTGATATTGAGGACTCTTCCAGAATCACACACTCAAGACTTCCCCAGGTAAGTCTAGTCTATCGGCGCATATTGCCCAGTTTCCCCTGTGTAAATGATGGTTAAGGCGCCAACCACCGAGGTAAAACAGCGGGTGGGCGGCAGTCACAACAAGCAATAAGATGCCTGATACATGGATCGCGGTCGACGTTCAACCGCCTGGGGATTAGAATCCTCTCCTTTCTTTCCGGCCTTGATAGAGACACTTATGACCCAGCCACTGACCCATCTGGGCGATCTGCCCATTGAAGATTTTCTGCGGGATTACTGGCAGAAAAAGCCTTTGCTGATTCGCAATGCCCTCCCCGGCTTCACATCACCGCTGGATGGCGATGAGCTGGCAGGTCTGGCATTGGAGGAGGAAGTAGAGTCGCGCCTGGTGCTGGAGCGCGGCGAAACGCCCTGGGAGTTGCGTCATGGCCCTTTCGATGAAGAAACCTTTGCCAGCCTGCCCGAAACCCATTGGACGCTGCTGGTTCAGGCTGTTGATCAGTGGGTGCCCGAAGTCCATGAGCTTCTGCAGCACTTCCGCTTTATCCCTAACTGGCGCCTGGATGACATCATGATCAGTTATGCCCCGGATCAGGGCAGTGTCGGTCCGCACTTTGATTACTACGATGTGTTCTTGCTGCAGGGGGCCGGTAAACGCCGCTGGCGTATCGGTCAAACCTGTGATGCCGGTTCTGAACGCGTGCCAGATACCCCTTTAAATATCCTCAAACATTTTGAGGGCAGTGATGAATGGGTACTGGAGCCGGGCGACATGCTGTACATTCCACCAGGTGTTGCACACTGGGGCATTGCAGAAGGTGAGTCCATTACCTACTCCGTCGGTTTCCGCGCGCCCAGCCACGCCGACATCCTGTGTGAGCTGGCCCATGATGTTGCCGAGCAGTTAACTGAAGATCAGCGCTTCAGTGATCCAGAGCTTAAAGCGCAGCGCAATCCCGGCGAGATCAATGCCACCGTGCTGCAAAACCTGAGACAGATTCTGCTTGCACATCTCACTGAAGAAAACCTCGCGCAATGGTTCGGTAAATACATGACTGAACGTAAATATCTTGAAGATACCGAAGCTCCGGAGCCGATGGATGCGGATGAATGGCAGACGGCCATGCGCGAAGAGAACCTGCGGCTGTGGCGCCATCCCGCCGCGCGCTTTGCCTTCCACCAGTCGCCACAGCAAACCTTGTTGTTCGTCGATGGACAGGCTTTTGACTGCTCGCTCCCATTGGCAGAGCTGCTTTGCCAGGCAACCGAAGTGGATTGGCCTGCTCTGGAGCCGCTGCTGGACGACCCGCGCAACATCGCCACTCTGACCATACTGGTGAATCAGGAAAGCCTCCTGCTTGATGAGTAACTCACCCTTTTATCATCAAGCGGTGCGCTGGAAAGACGCGGAAGACACACTGCGTCATATACGCACGCGCGTATTTATGGATGAGCAACAGGTTTCAGCGGCGGATGAGTGGGACGGACAGGACGATACCGCTGTACATTTCCTCACTCGCCTTGAGGATGGGCGGGCGGTCGCCACAGCGCGGGTTCTGCTGGAGGCAGAGGCCTCTATCAATTGTTATCACATCGGACGCGTCGCTGTGTTGCCGGAGTATCGCCAGCAATGCGTGGGGCGCAGTCTGATGGCTCATGTTGTGAGCTGGTGCCTTGATCAATCGCCGGAGGCGCCACTATATCTCCATGCTCAGATAACACGCATCGCCTTTTATAAGCATCTCGGGTTTGTGCCCCAGGGCACAGAGTTCATGGATGCGGGTATACCACATATCACCATGTGGTATCGTCGCCATCAATAACAAGGGGGTCAACATGAGCCGGGTGTCCGCCGTCAGCGATCAACTCATTCTGCTGGAAGACTGCAGTGATTTTCAGACTCATGCAGTGACACTTGCCCAGGAAGCCCGCCGGTATATCGGCATCCTCAGCACTGATCTGGACCCGCCCGTCTATGATCAGGAAGCCTTCGTCGACGCGCTCTCCCAACTGGTTCGTAACAGCCGTTTTGCTCAAGTGCATATCCTGGTCAAGAACACTAAACCCTTGATTGAACGCGGTCATAAGCTCGCGCGACTGTCCCAGCGTCTATCCAGCAAGGTTCTCCTGCGCAGGCTCACCCGACAGCCGGAAAATACCGATATGGGTTTTATGCTGCGCGACAACGATGCTTTGCTGTACAAGAATGATGATCTGGTTTACCGCGGCTTCGCCAACTATGCGGCGACAGTGGAAGTAAAGCGGTTGCGCGAAACCTATGAGTATCTTTGGAATTACGCCGAGCCCGAACCCGACCTCCAGCTGCTCCATATCTGATAAAGAAAGCCGTAATTTTTTTCGGAAAACCCTTTAGTTTTTTGTTGCCGATTCAATTTTTATACTATATATATAGCGTCAACCTTTGTGGTGGGCTGTTTAAGCCTATAAAAACAGGGGTTTTGGAAGACCCAGTCGATAAAACTTTCTGTTTAAACAATGGTCAGGTATTTCGATTCAACCCTTAAATTGCGTACAGTCAGTCGCTGTATGCTTTAATGAATAATCAACAGGAAACCAATATGGCCGCTAAAAAACCAGCCGCAAAACCAGCCAAAGCTGCAGCCAAGCCTGCTGCAAAAAAAGCACCTGCCAAAGCCAAAGCGCCGGCTAAAAAAGCTGCTCCGGCAACTGTTAAACCCATCGCAGAGCGTCAGAACAAAACCCAGATGCTGACGCAGATTGCCGAAGCGACTGAACTGAGCAAAAAGCAAGTTCAAGCGGTACTGGACGAACTGACCAACATCATCGAAGGTCACGTCAAGAAAAAAGGTGTAGGCGAATTTGTACTGCCTGGCCTGTTGAAGATCACCACTGTGAAGAAGCCTGCTACCAAAGCACGCAAAGGTATCAATCCCTTCACTGGCGAAGAAGTTATGTTCAAAGCCAAACCAGCCAGCACTTCCGTTAAAGTGCGTCCGCTGAAAAAACTGAAAGAAATGGCACTTTAATACCAGTCTTCTTCAGTAACAAAAAACCCCGCTTGGCGGGGTTTTTTGTTATGGGCAACTCGATAGCGGTCACATCGACGGGCGAATGATTTCAAATCCTTCCCCGACCAGCGCATTCTGCAGGCGTTTGATGCGATCCTGAAGCTCTTCAGGCGAATAATCCACCTGATTAACCTTGCCCCAGATGGGTTGAGGCCATGCAGGGTCATCAGGAAAGCGCGCAATATGGTGAATATGCAGCTGGCGCACCACATTACCTAACGCCGCCACGTTCATCTTGTGTGCATCGAACAGGCTGGTCATAACTTCTGACAGACGACAGGACTCCCGTATCAGCTGCAGTTGATCCTCTTCGCTCAGATGATGAATCTCGTATACATCTTCACGCTCAGGAACCAGGATGCACCAGGGATAGTTGGCATCTTTGCTCAACAGCAGAAGGGATAGCGTAAAACGTCCGACGGTTACCGTATCCTGAGCGAGTCGGGGATGAAGTTCAAACATGGCAATTACCTTTTAACGAAGTTTGAAATCCTGGCGCCGCATAAAACGGCGAATCTGTGAAGATGCCTCCTGTACCGCGCGCATCAAGCACCGTAGAATAAGCGGCTTTGAACCCGAGTGCCAGGATGATTGTCCGCGCGGCCGCACGGCATAAGACACGTGTCGCTGCGTCAGGTTCTCCGCACATCGGGATTGACAGTTATCATCCTCGTACAGCCACTGAATAAGAAGCCTTATTATGCGCGCTACCCGTTTTTTAATCGCCACCCTTAAAGAAACGCCCGCCGATGCAGAAGTCATCAGTCATCAGCTGATGCTGCGCGCCGGCATGATTCGTAAACTCGCCTCTGGCCTCTACACCTGGCTGCCGCTGGGACTGCGTGTACTGCGCAAGGTAGAGCGGATCATCCGCGAAGAGATGGATAAATCCGGTGCACAGGAAGTACTGATGCCGGTCGTGCAGCCTGCCGAACTGTGGATGGAATCGGGGCGCTGGGAGCAGTACGGTCCGGAATTGCTGCGGATAAACGACCGCCACGACCGCCCTTTCTGCCTCGGTCCGACTCACGAAGAAGTGATCACCGATCTGATTCGCAACGAGTTGAACAGCTACAAGCAACTGCCAGCGAACTTTTATCAGATTCAGACCAAATTCCGCGATGAAATCCGCCCGCGCTTCGGTGTAATGCGGTCGCGGGAATTCATCATGAAAGATGCTTATTCTTTCCATCTGACTCAGGAATCCCTGCAGGAAACCTACGAGGTCATGCATCGTACTTACTGCAATATCTTCAGCCGCATCGGATTGGCCTTCCGCCCGGTGCTGGCGGATACTGGATCTATCGGTGGCGCCTTCTCCCATGAGTTTCACGTGCTGGCTGCCAGCGGTGAAGATGCTATCGCCTTCAGCAGCGACAGCGATTACGCAGCCAACATTGAAAAGGCCGAAGCCTTGCCACCAGCTGAGCGCCGCCCAGCCCCAAGCCAGCTGCTTCATGAAGTGGCCACGCCCGGCCAGCACACCATCGAAGAAGTCAGCAGCTTCCTTAAGGTGTCGCCGTCGCAGGTCGTCAAGACGCTGATCGTCCTGGGTGAAGCAGAGACCGGGAAAGAACAGCCCTTGGTAGCGCTGGTCCTGCGCGGCGATCACGAACTCAATGACATCAAGGCTGAGAAGTTGACGGGCATTGCTGCACCGCTCACCTTTGCACCGGAAGCCCGGATTAAGGCTGAGTTAGGCGTTGGCCTGGGCTCCATTGGTCCGGTTGGATTACAGATTCCTGTGATCGTCGATCACGCTGCCGCTCATCTGGCCGATTTTGTCTGCGGCGCCAACAAAGACGGTTTCCATTTAACCGGCGTGAACTGGGAGCGGGATCTGCATGTACCCATGGTTGCGGATATCCGCAACGTGGTGGCCGGTGACCCAAGCCCGGATGGCAAAGGCACACTGGATATCAAGCGCGGTATCGAAGTGGGTCATATCTTCCAGTTGGGCACCAAGTATTCTGAAGCTCTGAAAGCCCGCGTACTGGATGAGAACGGTAAAGAACAAACCATGATCATGGGTTGCTATGGCATTGGCGTGACCCGGGTAGTCGCAGCCGCCATTGAGCAGAACTACGACGAAAACGGAATTATCTGGCCGGATTCCATCGCGCCTTTCCATGTCGCCTTGATTCCGATCAATATCAGCAAGTCACCCGCGGTAGCCGAGAAATGCGAAGCACTTTATGCCGAGCTGCAGGCAGCGGGTATTGATGTGCTGTACATGGATGATGAGAAAGCACGCCTGGGTGTGATGCTGGCTAATACAGAGTTGATGGGTATTCCGCACCGGATCGTGGTGGGTGATCGCGGACTGGAGAGCGGCACGGTGGAATACAAAGGCCGCCGTGACGCTGACAAACTGGAATTGCCGGTCGATACGATTGTGAATTTCCTGAGACAGAAAATTCAACGCTGATAAAGCCGCACGAAAAACGGTTCATCTTGTGGGATGAACCGTTTTTTTATCAGGTTAGTCTACCGCCAGATCTTCAAGCCGTAGAAACTCAGCAGGTGATAATACCCGGTGGGTGATACGCGCAGCCAATATAGCTCCGTTAAACCAATGCACCTCATTCATCCGCGCACCGATGGAAGTCTTACCGGTACTGGCAATAGGCAGGTAATCGACTGCTGCAGATAATTCCCGCTTTCCATTTACATAAGCCGTGAACTGGCGATCCTTGTAAGTCATGGCAGCGTGAGCCCATTGCTCCGTTGGATGCACCAGACTGGAGTCAATCAAGGTGTACTGTGACAACTCCGACTTGATATAGGTATCCAGATACCATTGATGCTGATCGTTCAGACGCAGCTCAATGGTGATCCGGCGATTGGGATTATCCGGGGCTTCTATATGAAAAAAGCGCGGCTCAGGATTATTCGGATAGACATCGCTGGGCTTGAAGATAATTTCGATGGTGAATTCGCTGGCTCCATCTAGTGGATTGTTGTCCACCAGTAAACGATCCCCGTCGCCATCAAACATGACGGCTTTACCATAGGCCGTGTCCACCAGCTGCGGATCACCCTGGACCGCCACGGGCAGACCCGCCACCCGCTCCAATGAATCAATCCGCCAGAGATGCTGTTGCGGCTGGCTGGCGCACCCTGCAGCGGTCAGCACCGAACATAAAAAAAGGGTTTTTATTATGGTTGATGTCATAAGTCTCTCTCTTTTTTGTTTTTTCAGGCTTGTTAGTTTTTTCAGGTCTCATTCGGCCGGATTGTCGGCTTTTGATAGTACGCTTCGTGATCCTCCTGCAGCTTGCGACTGACATCGCCTGGCGAACCGGTGTTACGGGCCAGGAGACTGTAGGCAACCGGCACAACAAACAAGGTAAGGATCGTTGCGAGCATTACCCCAAAGATGACCACAATCCCGATCACAAACCGCGTCTCAGAACCGGCTCCACTGGAGATAACCAGCGGAATGGCTCCGGCTACAGCCGTGAGGCTGGTCATCAGGATTGGACGCAACCGCGCCGAGGCAGCTTCCAGCAATGCCTGATGGAAATCCACCCCACGATCACGCAACTGATTAACAAACTCAACGATCAGAATACCGTTCTTTGCTGCCAGGCCGATCAGCATGATCAAGCCGATCTGGGAGTACAGATTGAATGAATTACCCGTGATATACAGACCCAGCATCCCCCCCAGAATTGCCAGAGGAACGGTCAGCATAATCACGAAGGGGTGAACATAACTTTCAAACTGCGCGGCAAGGACCAGAAAGGTAATCAGGATACCCAGCAGAAAGATAAACATGACCGAGCTGCCTGCCGTCTGGAAGTCCCGCGACAGGCCTTTGTAATCCACCACCGCCGTATCCGGCAGGTGCTCCCTTACCAGTCCGTTCAGGTAATCAAGTGCATCACCCAGTGCGAGATTCCCGGCAAGGTTGGCTTCGATCGTTAACGAGCGAACCCGGTTGTAGCGATTCAATCGGCTGGCATCGGCCATTTCCCGTAACTGCACCAGGTTTGCCAGAGGAATCAATTCACCAGAGCGCTCTGAACGCACATACATATTTTCAAGGCTGGTCGTGGTGCGCTGCTCATCGCGCTCCCCCTGGAGAATCAGATCATATTCTTCACCATCATCAATGTACGTAGTGACCCGACGCGATCCCAACATGGTTTCCAGTGTGCGTCCTATATTGCTTACACTTACACCCAGATCAGCCGCGCGATTGGTGTCGATGATCACTTCAACCTGTGGTTTGGTTTCCTTATAGTCCCAATCGATACTTTCAAGACCGGGATTGCTGGCTTCAATTTGCTCCAGCATGATGTCGCGCCACTCCGCCAGCTCGTTATAGGAGCCGCCACCGATGACAAACTGCACCGGCTTCTGCGTCTGCGAGCCGAATCCCTGACGCATCACCGGCGCCGCCGTTACACCAGGCAGATCGCTGAGTTTCTGGCGAATTTCATCCATCACCTCAAAAGCGTTACGCCGTTGACTCCAGTCATTCAATACCGCAATGATGATACCCGAGTTGAAGTTTTCAGCTGTGCCAAAAGACCGGGGCGAGCGAACCATCAAACGATTGATCTCCCCTGCCTCGACGTATTCCATCATCCGCTCTTCAATTTCGTTCATGTACTCTTCCATGTACGCAAAGCTCGCTCCTTCTGGTCCGTTAACCATTACAAAGAAGGTTCCGCGGTCTTCGCGGGGAGCATATTCGGAAGGAATCAAATGAGACAGCAAAAACGTGGACAGCAACAGCAATGCAAATATCACCACCACCAGTTTACTGCGTTTCAGACAGGCATTGATCGCCCGGGTATAGTAATGCCGCAGACACATGGTCCACTCGTTGATCTTGTCGACCATTTTATTTTTATGATCGTTGCGCTTGAGAAACTGAGAAGCCAGCATCGGAGAAAGCGTCAAAGCAATCAAGGATGAAAACGCCACGGACGCCGCCATGGTGATAGCGAACTCAGAAAAGAGTCGGCCGATATCGCCTTTCAGAAAAACAATGGGCACAAAGATCGCAATCAACACCAGGGTGGTTGCGATCACCGCGAAACCCACTTCGCGCGCGCCGTCAAAAGCGGCCAGCAACGGCGGCTTATTCTTCTCTTCCATATGACGCACGATATTTTCCAGCACCACAATCGCGTCATCTACAACGAGGCCGATGGCGAGTACCAGTGCCAGCAGCGTCAGCATATTGACAGAAAAACCTAAAACTGCGAGCACAGTGAATGTTGAGATGATGGATACCGGTACGGCCACCGCCGGCACCAGCATGGCCCGGATACTGCCAAGAAACAGGTAGATAACCAGTACCACCAGAAAGATGGCAATCCCGAGAGTGAGATAAACTTCTTCGATAGCCCGTTCGATAAAGATCGAACTGTCGTAGCTATCCTCAATGCCCATTCCCTCAGGTAGATTAGCCACAATGCGGTCACGCTCTGCTTTTACGCCGCGCGCAACGTCAATGGTGTTTGCTGTGGACTGTTTACTGATACCAATGCCTACCTGATTAACGCCGTTACCGCGGAACAGGTTGCGATCTTCTTCGGTGCCTTTTTCCACCCGTGCGACATCGCCCAGGCGAATTAAATAGCCATCTGCGCCGCGATGGATCGCAAGGCGGGCAAAGTCATCGGCGGTAAGATAATTACGAGCCATCCGCACCGTAAACTGACGATCTGCTGATTCGATACTGCCCGCTGGCAGTTCAATGTTTTCAGCTCGCAGGGCATCTTCAACATCGTTCACCGTCAGATTGCGCGCCGCCAGTTCACGGCGATCAAGCCAGATACGCATGGCGTAACGTTTCTCACCCCCGATGCGCACCCGGGCCACACCATCCACCACTGAGAAACGATCTACTAGATAACGCTGCGCGTAATCAGAGAGTTCAGGAGTCGTCATGCTGTCACTGGTGAAGTTGAACCAGAGAATCACATCCTCATCGGAGCTGACCTTCTCAACTTCCGGCGGGTCAGCTTCCTGAGGCAGGTTGCCCAGCACGCGCGAGACCCGGTCACGGATATCGTTTGCTGCTGCATCCATATCCTGCCCCACATCAAACTGCACAATGATGTTGGAGCGGCCATTCTCACTGGTGGACTCAATATAACGAATCCCCTCGACACCAGAGATCCGGTCTTCGATCACTTTGGTGATACGGGTTTCGACAATGCTGGCTGCCGCACCGGGATAACCGGTGCGGATAGAAACCACTGGAGGGTCGATGTCGGGGTATTCACGCAAGGTCAGGCGTTCGAACGCAACCAGTCCAAACGCAACCAACAGGATAGAGATAACCGATGCGAAGACCGGCCGTTTGATTGAGGTATCTGAGAGTAACATCGCTTTACCCTCAGGACGCTGAATCGATCAGTTCGGACAGGGTTTCCTCACCGGTTTCTTCAGCTGTGATATTAACCAGCGTTCCGCTACGGATTTTCTGTAACCCGTGGGTAACCACCTTTTCATCGACTTCCAGTCCGGTGAGGATCTCCACGGCACCGTGCAGCCGTTGCCCAATTGTTACCTGTCGCCGCTCAACCACCTGTTGATCATCCTGAAGCTCGACCACAAAGACAAAATTACTGCTGCCCATGGGAACCAGCGCCGACTCGGATATCACCAGTGACTCACGTTGATTTGCATAGAGATCAATACTCATCAACATCCCCTGCTTCAGCTCCCCGTTATCATTAGGCAGCAGAGCGCGAACGGTGATAGCGCGGGTAACTGGATCAATC
Organism: uncultured Cellvibrio sp.; assembly: GCA_937958105.1. Lineage (GTDB taxonomy): Bacteria > Pseudomonadota > Gammaproteobacteria > Pseudomonadales > Cellvibrionaceae > Cellvibrio. The sequence goes on along the minus strand of CALFXJ010000044.1, from coordinate 79,559 downwards.
TGGTTATCAATGCTGTATATCCTGCCTTCAAAAACCTTGTCACCCAGCGCACGGCTTCTGGCGGAGATGGGCAGGTCTACCCGCAGACTGCGCAGGTAGAGCTCCGGGACCGTAAAATCCAGCTTCATCCGGCTGTCGTCATTGATGGTTGTGATTAAATCGCCGGGGGACACCAGTGCACCTACGCTGATGTTGCGCAGCCCCACCACACCACTGAAGGGAGCAACCAGCTGTAGATCCTTTAAACGGGCGTTTATTGCCAGATAACGGGCGTGAGCCGACTCATATTCTCTTACCCGCTGGTCCAGCAGCGATTGTGAGGCGGCCTTGGTTTCAACCAGCGCACGCACCCGCTCCATCTGCTTCCGAGCTTCTTCGGCCGTGATACGCGCTTCGTCTAATAGTGCGCGCTCTTCCGCACTGGTCATCTCCACCAATACCTGGCCTTTTTTTACACGCTGTCCATCGTCAAAATTAATGTCAGTCACCGTCTTGGTAACGTTGGAGGTCAAGCGGATAGATTCATTCGCTCGCAGAGTGCCCAGAGCTTCAATACGGTTCTGTAAAGGCTGCAAGCTTGCGCGTTGAACAATGACATCGACAGGCTTGGCAGTCTGGGCCAGCAGCGGTACGGCAAACATCATTAAAAAGCCAGATAAGATGGCTTCCGGCATAGGCAATCGCATCATCATTGTCTCTCTCAGGTACCCAGAATCTGCCAGTGGCAGGATGTTTTTTGGCGCAAACTCTATCACATCTTTCGGCCGGAATTGCAAAAGCTCCACGGCACGTGGATGGACCACAAGTCATTGATCCATATAGAGAACAGGAAGGATAGCGGGGCTGCCGTGATTTAGAAGATACGCCGATGTCGAAACAACCGTTACGCGGTTAACAATAGTTTACAGTGGTGCACATTTGTTTACCGGCTGGCATCGAAGACCTGGTGGGCCAGGCCAGGGATCACTCCCCAGCATGTATCGCAGCGAGAATCTGAGCCTGGGTGAATCCTCGGTACTGAAGGAAGCGAACCTGTCGTGCTTTCTCTTTCATGTTGGCCGGGGCGGCTGCACCAAAACGCTTCTGCTTTTCTGCGCTGGCCAGCTCAAACCAATCCGGGTCGGCTGCATCAAGATAGGTATCGATCAAGGTTGCACTGATACCTTTTTCCTTTAACTCCAAGGCGATGCGGACCGGTCCTTTACCCTGACGCTTCCGCATGCTGATAAAAGCTTCTGTGTAACGTTCGTCGCTCTGGAGATTATCTGTCGATAATCCAGCAATGGCTGCTGCTATTAACGCAGTATCATCAAAGCGCTGCCTTAGCTTACGCTGCAATTCACGGGCTGAATGTTCGCGCATGGCCAGCAGGTTCATAGCGGCAAGCCTGATGTCTGTAACCGTTACCTGTTTATCAGTCATGTGGAGTGATATTCCATCTGCACAATGCAAAAAAATGGCCGCGATGCGGCCATTGGTGGAACCCTTATCGTGTATCAGATCGGGGGAAATTTGCTGATAATTTCAATAACCGCACCGGTTAAAATCTCCCGCTGCTGCTGCGGCGTCAGACCACTGCGCAAACGTTTTTCCGAGACTCCGCGCCAGATAGGTTTTTCGGTCTTTGCATCCACAATATCAATAATCAGACTGCCCTGGTTGTAGATCCGCGGTGCCCCCGTAGTACCGTAAAACAAGGGAGAGGGGTGGTAGTAACGATATCCTCTTCCGTAATAACCATAACCGTAGAGACGATCATAGGTCCCCGGATCAAGTTTTTCCTCAATGACGATATGGTAATTCACCACAAAGTCCGGCTTAATTTCCCCGGCAGCCTGCTGATAACGCTGCGCCAGTTCCCGATCGACAACATTGTGAATATGACTGAAGGTAAATGGTGAGATGAGAATTTCATCTTTGGTGTCCTGGCGGGCTTCAGCCACCTGATAGGTTTTAAGCGCAGAGAAGTCGTATCCCGAAAGATGGTCAGTCACAACGTAAGGTTTGTTTGAGCATGCGCTCAACAGCGCAAGTGACAACAACAAACCCATCAGGCTAAAGCGAATCATTTCACACCTCTCTTCCGGTTTATCAGTTTTATGGGGCGAGGATTATCTCTGGAACGCAGCATACCCACCACCTCATCAGCGCGCAACAATAGACTACCCGAGAAAGCGCCCTACCATCTGATATTGGCCCGGTAAGAGCTGCCCAGCCCACAAAAAATTCGACTCTCCACCAATAGTGAAGTTCAGCCAAAGGCCCACCATGAAGCGGAGCAGCAGGAAGCATTGAAAGGAGAGCAAAGCAAAAAGCCAGGCTAATCAGCCTGGCTTTTTTGACGAGACTCAGGAAATTTCTATTTCATCTTCTGAGTCGGCGCTGGTACCGAGGGACAGGTCCGGCATTGCAAGGAGCTGCGCACGGACTTTCTGCTCCAGCTCTTTGGCAATCTCCGGGTTTTCCTGCAAAAACTTCATCACGTTATTTTTGCCTTGACCAATCTTGTTGCCTTGGTAGCTGTACCAGGCACCGGCTTTATCCACCATGCCCAGCTTGACCCCATAGTCAACGACCTCCCCCATACGGTTGATACCGCTGCCGTACAAGATCTGGAATTCAGCTTGCTTAAAGGGCGGCGCTACTTTGTTCTTCACTACTTTAACGCGTGTCTCTGAACCGATAACCTCTTCGCCTTCTTTCACCGCACCTATACGACGGATATCCAGACGCACCGAAGCATAGAATTTAAGCGCATTACCACCAGTAGTGGTCTCCGGGTTACCAAACATCACACCAATCTTCATCCGGATCTGGTTGATGAAGATCACCAGGCAGTTGGCATTCTTGATATTACCGGTAATCTTACGCAGCGCCTGTGACATCAGACGAGCCTGCAGGCCAACGTGGTGATCACCCATCTCGCCTTCAATTTCCGCACGGGGTGTCAGTGCCGCTACCGAGTCTACAACCAGCACATCTATCGCACCGGAACGCACCAGCATATCGGTAACTTCCAGGGCCTGTTCGCCGGTATCCGGCTGGGAAATAATCAGATCTTCAACCTTGACGCCAAGCTTGGCCGCATAGATAGGGTCGAGGGCGTGCTCAGCATCAATAAATGCACAGTTACCGCCCTGGCGCTGCGCCTCAGCAATAACCTGTAAAGTCAGCGTTGTCTTACCGGATGACTCTGGTCCGTAAATTTCGATAATCCGGCCTTTGGGCAAGCCACCAATACCCAATGCCACATCCAGTCCCAGCGAACCCGTGGAAATCGCGGGGATGGCAACCTGCTCCCGGTCGCCCATGCGCATTACAGTCCCCTTGCCAAATTGACGTTCGATCTGACTCAGGGCTGCCTGCAGCGCCTTTTCTTTATTCGCATCCATCCGACACCTCAACGTTTAAATAAAAAAGAAATAATCTGTTTTTGTGTGGCTTGTATCTGCCAGCTTTTACTTGTTCACGCGCGAATGTCCGGATTCTGTAGAATGGCTTCGCTGGTCTGAGCGTGATTGTGGCCACAGCATACACCAAAAACCTGTATAAGCAAACAGTACTGTTAATTTATTCAGTCTTTTCAGTTTCGCCGGCCAGTTCCAGCAATCCTTCCAGTGCGATTCTGACGGCCTGCCGCTGAATCTCGTTGCGGTCGCCCTGCAGATGATGACAGCGGGCCACACACATGTCCTTGGCGATCTCCCAGGCAAACCAGACAGTACCTACCGGTTTTTCTTCACTGCCACCACCGGGGCCGGCCACGCCGCTGATGGCCACCGCGATCTCAGCCCCCGACAGCGCCAGCGCGCCGGCAGTCATCTGACGCACTACGCTTTCACTGACTGCCCCTTCAGTAGCCAGCGTCGTATTGTCTACCCCGAGTAAATGCTGTTTCGCCACGTTGGCGTAGGTAACCAAGCCATATTCAAACCAGGCGGAGCTGCCCGCAACAGCGGTGATGGCCGCTGCAACCCCACCGCCTGTGCAGGACTCTGCTGTGGCCACCCGCCATTTGCGGGCTCGCAGAACCTCTCCCAGATCAACAGCCAGCCGCACCAGAGACTCAGTATTTGTCATGCACACAGTCCTCGCAAAGTCAGTGAAAAATATGCCAGCCCGTCCTCGCGGACAAGCAATTTATTGATCTATCAAAGCCAGGCAGAGGGAGTTTCCGCTATTTGAAAGCAACTCTCAATAAACGTAAACTTAGTCCCCTTTTTCGGCAGCAAACCCGGCCGATTCACGCCCATTTCTGCAGATACAACATCTCCTATGACCATAACGACGCAAGATCTCTCAGCACACACTCCCATGATGCAGCAATATCTGCGCATCAAAGCTCAACACCCTCATGAGCTGGTGTTTTATCGCATGGGAGACTTCTACGAGTTATTTTTTGACGATGCAAAAAAGGCTGCTGAATTACTGGATGTAACCCTGACCGCGCGCGGCAAGTCCAGCGGGGAACCCATTCCCATGGCTGGCATTCCGTTTCATGCGGCCGACGGTTATCTGGCCAAACTGGTGCGTGCCGGTGTATCAGTCGCTATCTGCGAGCAGATCGGCGATCCGGCTACCACAAAAGGCCCGGTAGAGCGGAAAGTCGTACGCATCGTAACGCCCGGTACGGTGAGCGACGAGGCACTGCTTGACTCCCGCCGCGACAACCTGCTGGTTGCTGTCCACCAGTATCTGGATACCTTCGGCATCGCGTCGCTGGATATGGCCAGCGGTCGTTTTCTGGTATTGGAAGTTGAGGGCCTGGAGGCCGCACTGGGAGAGCTGCAACGGCTTAATCCGGCGGAGCTGCTGATCAGCGATCATCTTTCTCTGCCGGAACTGACTGAGAATCGCAAAGGGGTGAGAAGACGCGGCCCATGGGAATTTGAACTTGAGACAGCGCAACGGCTGTTGATCCAGCAGTTCGGCACCCAGGATCTTGCCGGCTTTGGCTGCGACCACCTCCAGGTTGCCATTGCGGCCGCTGGCTGCCTGCTCAGTTACGCCCGGGAAACCCAGCGTACTGCCCTGCCCCATGTTCGCAGCCTGGCCCATGAAAACCGCGATGAAGCGGTCATCATGGATGCGGCCACCCGCCGCAATCTGGAGCTGGATATCAATCTGAACGGCGGCGACGAACATACCTTGTTTTCCGTCCTCAATTGCGCTGCCACCAGTATGGGCAGCCGGCTGCTGCGTCGCTGGCTCAACCGTCCGCTGCGCGACCTGCCTGCGCTCCGCGCCCGTCAGGGGGCCATCGCTGAACTGCAGCAGAATTATGGGTTTGAGCTGATCCACGGGATTCTGAAACGGGTCGGCGATATGGAACGCATCCTGGGGCGACTGGCATTGCGCTCGTCCCGTCCGCGGGACCTGTCGCGCCTGATGATGTCTTTAGCGGCCTATCCGGAACTGCAGGGTGAGCTGAGTGGAGCGCAGTCGGCACATCTGCAACAGCTGGCGCGCCAGATCGGGACATTTCCGGAGCTGGTGGATCTTCTGGCCCGGGCGATTGTTGAAAACCCGCCGGTGGTCATCCGCGAAGGCGGCGTCATTGCGCCGGGCTATGACGCAGAACTGGATGAGCTGCGCAATATCAGCACCAATGCCGGTGATTATCTGGTCGAGCTGGAAGCCCGCGAACGGGAGCGCACTGGTATTCCTACATTGAAGGTGGGATATAACCGGGTCCATGGCTATTTCATTGAGTTGACCAGCGCCCAGTCAGAAAAAGCGCCGTCGGACTACATCCGCCGGCAGACACTCAAGAACGCCGAACGTTATATCACTCCGGAACTTAAAGAATTTGAAGACAAAGCCCTCTCCGCCAAAAGCCGTGCGCTGGCCCGTGAGAAAGCGCTCTACGATGAGCTGCTGGATATCCTGAATGAACAGCTGCTGCCCTTGCAGGACTCGGCCGCCGCTGTTGCGGAGCTGGATGTTATTACCACCCTGGCAGAACGCGCCGACAGCCTCGGCTTCTGCCGCCCGACATTGAAAGAAGAATCCGGTATTCGCATCATCGGCGGACGTCATCCAGTGGTTGAGCAGGTCACCAATGCTCCCTTCGTACCCAACGACCTCGTCTTTCATCCCGACCGTCATATGCTGATCATTACCGGTCCGAACATGGGCGGTAAGTCAACTTACATGCGGCAGTCCGCGCTGATTGTGCTGCTGGCCCACATCGGCAGTTTCGTCCCGGCCCAGGAAGCGGAAATAGGCATTGTCGACCGTATCTTTACGCGCATCGGTTCTTCCGACGATCTGGCGGGCGGACGCTCGACGTTTATGGTGGAGATGACCGAGACTGCCAACATCCTGCATAACGCTACGGCTCGCAGCCTGGTGTTGATGGATGAGATCGGGCGCGGCACCAGCACCTTTGATGGTCTTGCGCTGGCCTGGGCCTGCGCAAAACATCTGGCAGAGCAGTTACGGGCTTATACGCTTTTCGCCACCCACTACTTTGAGATAACCACGCTGCCCGATACTATCCCGGGCATCGCCAACGTTCATCTCAACGCGACTGAGCACAACGACAACATCGTCTTTCTCCATAAAGTTCAGGAGGGTCCGGCCAGTAAAAGTTACGGTTTGCAGGTCGCGAAGCTGGCGGGGATTCCTGCGGCGGTCCTGCGTCAAGCCCAGGAGCAGCTGCAGCTGCTGGAACAAGGTCAGCATCCTGTTCAACCAGCCACAGGCAAGCATGTCGATCAGACGTGGGCGGCTCCGCCCGTCGAAATGCCACTGCAGGGCGGTTTATTTGATGCCATGCCTGACCCAGCGGTAGAGGCCTTGAAGAAAATCAATCCGGATAACCTGAGCCCGCGGGAAGCCTTGGAACAGCTTTATCGACTGAAAGAAATCCTCAACAAAGGGAAGTGAGAAAAATTAAAAAATAATCATTCTCATATGAAGAGGCTCATCAATTTTAGTGATAAGTAAAAGCCTACCAAAATACCTGAAGGGTGTTTAAAATGGCCGCTCTTTTGAAAACGGTAATTTGTGGAGTCACCTATGACTTTTGTAGTTGGGGAAAATTGCATTAAATGTAAACACACTGACTGTGTGGAAGTCTGTCCGGTAGATTGCTTCTACGAAGGCCCCAATTTTCTGGTGATTCATCCGGACGAGTGCATCGACTGTGCACTGTGTGAGCCTGAATGTCCGGTAGACGCCATCTTTTCTGAAGATGAGTTGCCCGAAGACCAGGCCGTCTTCCTGGAATTGAATGCCGAACTGGCAGAGGTGTGGCCAAACATCACCGAGATGAAAGATTCCTTGCCGGATGCCGAAGAGTGGGACGGAGTACCAGGCAAACTGCAATATCTGGAGCGTTGATTTCAAAACTGGCTCCAAAGAAAAAACCGCACAATGTGCGGTTTTTTTATTTATAGGGTTTTTTCTTAATCGTTCCTCAACAAGCTCTATCGTTCACCAACAAAAAAAGGCAGCTGATGCTGCCTTTTTTTGTTGGTCTTATTGCGTATCACACGCTGAATAATGCCTCACTGTTCAAGCCTTGTTTTTCCATGATGTCCCGCAGACGCTTGAGCGCTTCAACCTGAATCTGACGCACCCGCTCGCGCGTCAATCCGATTTCATGCCCAACCTCTTCGAGAGTGCTGACTTCATGGCCACGCAGGCCGAATCGGCGAGCCAGAACTTCACGTTGTTTCTCGGTCAGCTCCTCCAGCCAGCCATCAAGGCTCGCGGTGAGATCACTGTCCTGCAGCAAGGCGGCTGGATCAGAAACATGGGTATCAGGGATGGTATCCACAATCGTGCGATCAGAGGAATTACCCACCGGCGTATCAACAGAGGTAACGCGCTCGTTCAAGCCGAGCATACGCTCTACATCTGCCACCGGTTTTTCAAGAAGATTGGCAATGTCTTCGGGCGTTGGTTCGTGATCCAGCTTCTGCGCCAGCTCACGTGCCGCACGCAGGTAAATATTCAGTTCTTTAACAACATGAATCGGCAGACGAATGGTACGCGTCTGATTCATGATTGCACGTTCAATTGTCTGGCGAATCCACCAGGTAGCGTAGGTTGAAAAGCGGAAGCCACGTTCCGGATCAAATTTTTCAACCGCACGAATCAACCCGAGATTGCCTTCTTCAATCAGATCCAGCAACGCGAGGCCGCGATTAACGTAGCGACGCGAGATCTTGACCACCAGGCGCAGGTTGCTTTCGATCATACGCTTACGTGCAGCTTCCTCACCCTTAAGGGCTTTACGCGCGTAATAAACTTCTTCCTCTGCGCTCAGCAGCGGAGAGAATCCAATTTCGTTCAGATAAAGCTGGGTAGCATCAAGTGTCTTGTTGTATTTGTCGTCAACGATTCGCTCGCTGGCAACATTCGGGACAGGCTTGGGAAGATCATCATCGTCGGTATCTGCAAGCAGGATCTCGTTTTCTTCAAAGTCGATTTCCTGGGCAAGGAACACATCATCGCGATCGTACGTGTTGGTTTCCCGAGTTTCTATAGTCATTGTTTTAGCCCCTTAATTCAGTTTGCTGGCTGGTTTTTTTACCGTTATTCCAGCGTACACAAGCTGCACCTTGTACTTCCCGTTTGAGAAACGGTGGTTGGCTTACGCCAGACAGGGAGAATATCTAACGCTTGGGCAGGTATTTCATGGGATCTACCGGAGTGCCTTCGCGACGTATCTCAAAATGAAGTTTTACCCTGTCGGTACCGCTTGAACCCATATCGGCAATTTGTTGCCCGGCTTTAACCATGTCCCCTTCCTTCACCAGCAGATGGTGGTTGTGTGCGTATGCACTGAGGTAGGTTTCATTATGTTTTATGATGAGCAACTTGCCGTAACCGCGCAGTCCGCTTCCTGCGTACACGATCTGTCCCGAGGCTGCTGCAAGCACAGGCTGTCCCAAATTGCCGCCGATATCAATACCCTTGTTGAGTCCGTTGTTGCCATGAAACCCGGAAAGGATTCTACCCTGGGCTGGCCATTGCCAATTAAGAGCGCCAGCTAACATAGGAGGCTTAGATGCCGGAGGTTTTTTTGGTGTTTTATTTTCCGAACGAGGGGAACTTCTCGGCGAGGGTGCGGGTGTGGCTTTTGGAGGTGACGTTGTGGGTGCAGGCTGCGGCCGTGCGGTCGCTACAGTCGTACGGGGGGTCGAGGTGGCGGCCGGCGGCGTACGGCCCACGTCGAGACGGATACGCTGCCCTGGATAGATGGTATAGGGAGCGCTGATTCTGTTGTGATTAGCCAGCTGGCGATAATCAAGGCCATAGCGCCAGGCAATCGAAAAAAGAGTTTCGCCGCGACTGACTTCGTGGGACAGCGGATTATCGATCTTCCGGCTCGGTGGCTGTTCGCGATCAACAACCAATGCTGGCTGAGGAGAGCCGCAGGCAAGCAGGCCTAAAAACGTGATCGATATAACGATCAAGCGGCCGAGGTTTACCGGCTTTATAAAATACCGCTGCAGCATACAGAAACTCAGTCCGGCAGGTTAATTTTTAATCGCCTTTATTAATTTTAGAACTTAATAAAAAAAACTTATTATAAAAATATCTAACTTTTTATTACTTACTGAGGCAAAAAATGGGTCATTTTTCCCTTTTTTCCGACGTTAAGCTCTAAAAACCCAATTCTCTGGCGATTTTTTTTACAGATGTTATTAAGCGCGCCACTCATATACCTCAGCGGGTTGTCCCGGATAATAAAGGTACAAACTTGACAGGTTCCAGCTTCTGGGTAACGAACTTTTCGGTGTCACCATCGCGCATGATCAGGTGCAATTCCTGCTCCTGACCACCGACGGGAATAACCAGCACACCATTGGGAGCCAGCTGGGCGAGAAGCTCTTCAGGTACCGCCCGGGGCGCAGCTGTACTGAGGATGCCGTCATAAGGTCCCATCTCCGGCCATCCAAATCCGCCATCGGCATGCTTCAGCTGCACGTTGCGCAACCCCAGCTGGCGGAGTCGGTCACGAGCCTTGTCCTGCAGGGGTTTGATACGCTCCACGCTGAATACCTGCCCCACCAGCTGAGCCAGGATAGTGGTCTGATACCCGGAACCTGTGCCCACCTCCAGAACTTTTTCCAGCTTGCCCCCGCTGGCACCGAGCAGGATTTCCGTCATACGCGCCACAATATAGGGCTGCGACAGGGTCTGCCCATAGCCAATTGGCAGGGCGGTATCTTCGTAAGCGCGATGAGATAGGGCTTCGTCGAGAAAGATATGACGCGGTGTGTTGCGGATAACATCCAGAACGCGGATGTTGGTAACTCCCTGTTCGGTTAAACGTTGTATCAAACGTTCGCGGGTGCGTTGCGAGGTCATACCAATGCCCTCGAAGATCAAACTGCTCACGCTCAGCCCTCACCTTTTTTCTATACCCGGTTCTTTAGCTGACGGGTTCATTGTTCTTTGACTGCTGCCGCAGCCACCCCAAAAAATTGCCAAACTATAACATATTCTCAAAATACCCCCGGCAATCATTCGGGGACGGCCACCGCAGAGCGCAGCTGGACAATCTCCCGTAATACGGCGGTGGCAAAGGCGCCACTTTCGAGGGAAAAGGCCAGCTGCAGATGTCGGGCCGAGTCGGCTTCTTCCCACTGCCAACTCATCTCCTGCGGCTTCAGCTGCAGAGGCCGCCGCTCCTGCTGTAAGCCGACGTGTTCCAGCCCGTTACACCACTCGGTCCAATCCTTCAGCGCCTCTTCTTCCACCCTGCGGGTTTCTTCGGTGCTGGCCAGACGACCTCGCCCCCAGAGTGGACCGCTGGGTTGCTTTTCGGGATCACCAGTTAACAGCATAGACCAGCTGTTGTCCCGCACCCGCGCTGCTGTTACCAGATTAAACAGGTAGGAACGTGCGGCCGATAACACCAGCCCGCGCTTCTGCTTGTCACGCACCGGCTTCCCGGCAAAAAGCTGCTGGGCCATATTGAGATTATTGCCGTGGTGGCCAAAGCGCTGTTCACCAAAATAGTTGGGGACGCCCTGTGCACTGATGCTGTGCAGACGCTGCTCCACTTCATCAACAGCGGCGCTGTCGATATTGCGCAGACGAATGGCAAAGCGGTTTTCGGTATGGTCGCCACGCCGTAGTTTGCGCGGGTGACGATGGTTGGCAAGAAGCTGAACGGAATCAGAATTCAGCTGCTCCCAGTCTGGCTCTTTCCCCTTTGGCAGATAAACGCTGAACCACTGGGTGGTGACCGCGTGCCGGTCTTTGCGCCCGCCGTAACCAACATCATTGATGCTGACCTGAGCCAACCGTGCAATTTGTTCCGCAACCCATGCTGTGTTTTCGCCGCGCTTACGGATATGCAGATAGACATGCTCACCTTCGCCCTGCGGCGCAAAGCCCAGCACCTCATCCACCTGAAAATCCTCCGGCAGATATCGGAAATCAGCGGAGTGCGACGGCGTACCGTATGTGCAGGGAAAATCCAGTGAAAACGAGGTAGGCATCATCAAGGGCGGCTCATGGATGGGATTTTATTCAGCAAATATTGTTTGGACTGCATCAACGTTTGTTGAGCAACACTACTGCATATGCCGAGATACCTTCTTCGCGCCCGGTGAACCCCAGACGTTCAGTGGTGGTTGCCTTGATGTTGATCTGGTCCAGCGCACACTCCAGGTCTTCTGCAACGTGTTCGACCATGTGGGAAATATAATTCGCCATGCGCGGTGCCTGAGCCACAATGGTCATGTCGGCATTTTCCAGAGCCCAGCCACAGGCTTTTACCTTGCCGTAGACCATACGCAACAATGCCCGGCTGTCGGCATTGCGGTATTGCATATCGGTATCGGGAAAGTGTTTTCCGATATCACCCAGGGCTGCGGCGCCCAGCAGTGCATCACTTAATGCATGCAGAAGTACATCGCCATCGGAGTGCGCAATCAGCCCGTGGTGGTGAGGAATCACGACGCCGCCGATAACAATTTTATCGCCCGGGCCAAAGGCATGAACGTCGTAACCATGTCCGATTCTCATAGTGTTTGTTCCTGTTGCTGCAAAATTGTCTGTGCCAAGGCAAGATCTTCGGGACGGGTAATCTTGATGTTATCCGCGCGACCTTTTACGACGCGGTGGGGATAACCGCCCGCCTCCAAAGCCGATGCTTCGTCAGTGATTGGCTGGCAACGCGCCAGTGCATCGGCAAGCGTTGCGCGCAGCAGGCCGTAACGAAAAAGTTGCGGGGTTTGTGCCAGCCACAGCTCGCTGCGATCCAGAGTTTGCGTGATGCTGCGATCCCGACTCACTCTTTTGACGGTATCGCTGACCGGCACCGCGAGTATTCCACCCACTGGATCATCCGCCAGTTCCACACACAATGTTTGAATGGAAGACGGTGTTATACAGGGGCGCGCTGCGTCGTGAACCAGAACCCAGTCATTTGCTTCAGCCTGCCCCGACAAGGCATCCAGGGCATTCAGCACTGAGTAGCTGCGCTCCGCTCCACCATTAATACGTGTAACCCCGGGATGGGTGCTGATAGACAACTGCGGCCAGGTGTCATCATCCGGGCTGACAGCCACCAGCAGACCCGCAACATCCGGCACGCTGAGCAAGCGCCCTATCGTGTGTTCAAGGATTGTCTTGCCCAGTAACGTCAGATACTGCTTGGGCTTACCCGCACCCATACGAGCCCCCACACCAGCGGCGGGTACGATGATCCAGTAACGGGGTGATGAAGATGAATGGCTCATGAAAAATCAGGCAAGGCCGGCACGTTATTTTCGGGGTTCGAGAATCATAAAAAATGTCTCGTCTTTTTTGATCATGCCAATATCATTACGTGCACGTTCTTCCACGCTGTCGAGACCGGTTTTCAGATCTTCCACTTCCACGGCAAGTATGCGATTACGTTCCCGCAACCGACTGTTATCCGCCTGCTGCAGTTTGATCTCCCGCTCCAGTCTTTTGACATCGGCAAGGCTGCCTTCGCTGACCCATAGACGGTATTGCAGCGCGGCCAGCAGAAGAATCAATATACCCAGCATCCATTTCATAATGGCGTCAGTTGCTCGTGTGTGATGATCGGCAATCTTACACAATTGTGGCGGGGAATAGCACCCGATGATGGGCGACATGTTAAGCAGAAAACAAAACGGGCCGCTGAGGGCCCGTTTGTTAGAGCATGCGCTGAATTACGCCTTGAATTCCGCACGACCTTTATAAGGTGCTGCGGCGCCCAATTCTGCTTCGATGCGCAGCAGACGGTTGTACTTGGATACACGGTCAGAACGACACAGTGAACCGGTCTTGATCTGACCCGCTGCAGTGGCAACGGCCAGGTCAGCGATGGTGGTATCTTCAGTTTCACCGGAGCGGTGAGAAATTACAGCGGTGTAACCTGCATCCTGAGCCATCTTGATAGCATCCAGTGTTTCGGACAGAGAGCCGATCTGGTTGAACTTGATGAGGATGGAGTTAGCGATTTTCTTCTCGATACCTTCTTTAAGGATCTTGGTGTTGGTAACAAACAGGTCATCGCCTACCAGCTGAACTTTATTGCCGATCTTGTTAGTCAGGTCTGCCCAGCCATCCCAGTCGCTTTCATCTTTACCATCTTCGATAGAAATGATCGGGTATTTGTTGGCCAGCTCAGCCAGGTAATCGGAGAACTCAGCTGAGGTGAATACTTTACCTTCGCCAGCCAGGTCGTATTTTCCGTCTTTGTAGAATTCGGAAGAGGCGCAGTCCAGAGCCAGGGTAACGTTATCACCCAGTTTATAACCGGCTTTCTCAACAGCAGTGGCGATTACTTTCAATGCGTCTTCGTTAGACGGCAGGTTGGGAGCAAAACCCCCTTCGTCACCTACGGCTGTGTTCAGGCCTTGATCGTGCAGGATTTTTTTCAGGTTATGGAAAATCTCTGCACCCATGCGCAGAGCTTCAGCGAAGGTTTTTGCACCTACCGGCTGCACCATGAATTCCTGGATGTCGACGTTGTTGTCTGCGTGCTCACCACCGTTGATGATGTTCATCATAGGTACCGGCATGGAGTATTTTCCGGGGGTGCCGTTCAGGTCAGCAATGTGTGCGTACAGCGGCACTTTTTTGGAGATTGCAGCGGCTTTTGCAGCAGCCAGCGAAACGGCGAGGATGGCATTGGCTCCCAGTACGGATTTGTTATCAGTACCATCAGCCTTGATCATGGCATCATCCAGGTCACGCTGATTCAACGCGTCCTTTCCTACCAGCAGCTCTTTGATGGTGGTGTTGATGTTTTCAACCGCTTTCAATACACCTTTGCCCATATAGCGGGATTTGTCGCCATCGCGCAGTTCCAACGCTTCACGCGAACCGGTTGAAGCGCCGGACGGTGCACAAGCTGATCCTACTGAGCCATCTGCCAGAATGACTTCTGCCATCACGGTGGGGTTGCCGCGGCTATCCAAAACTTCAAACGCTTTAATGTCGACTATCTTGCTCATGGTTACTCCGTTGGTTCTTTTAAAAATTTAATAATTACTTGATGTCCAGTGCAGGAAAACTTTTTACCAGATCATCAAGTGCTTTCATTTGCGCGAGGAAAGGCTCCAGCTTGTCGAGTGGCAAGGCGCTGGGGCCGTCGCATCTGGCTTTGTCCGGGTCCGGGTGTGCTTCGAGGAACAGACCTGCCAGACCTACTGCCATTCCCGCCCGTGCGAGTTCGGCTACCTGATGGCGACGGCCGCTCGAGGCAGCCCCCATGGGGTCGCGACACTGCAGGGAATGGGTTACATCAAAGATCACCGGGGCGTTGTCACTGACTTCACGCATGGTGCGGAAGCCCAGCATATCCACCACCAGATTGTCATAGCCAAAGTTGGTGCCGCGGTCACACAGAATGATCTGGTCGTTACCACATTCGCGGAATTTTTCCACGATATTTTTCATCTGACCGGGGCTGAGGAACTGCGGTTTTTTGATGTTGATGACCGCGTTGGTTTTCGCCATGGCCATCACCAGATCCGTCTGCCGGGCGAGAAAAGCAGGCAACTGAATCACATCACAGACATCGGCCACCGGCTGACACTGAAAGATTTCATGCACATCGGTAATCACCGGGATACCGAAGGTCTGCTTGATTTCCTGAAAAATTTTCAATCCCTCTTCCATACCCGGACCGCGATAGGAATGAATTGAAGAACGATTGGCTTTGTCGAACGAAGCTTTGAATACGTAAGGAATGCCAAGTTTCTGCGTTACCTTCACGTAAGCCTCGGCCACCTGCATCGCCATATCGCGGGATTCAAGCACATTCATGCCCCCGAATAATACAAAGGGCAAATGGTTGCCGACGGTGAGCTTGCCGATCTGTACTGTCTTAGCTGTCATCTACTTCTCCATCATGACCCGCAGCGGTTGCGCCCCTGCCGGTCAATTAACACTGCAACTCAGGATGTTTTGTGGCTCAGGGCCGCCTGCACAAAGCTGCTGAACAGGGGATGTCCGTCGCGCGGTGTTGAGGTGAATTCCGGGTGGAACTGACAGGCAACAAACCAGGGATGATCTGGCAGTTCCACCACCTCGACTAAGGTGTCATCCGCAGACCAGCCGCCGATACGCAGGCCGGCTTTCTGCAATTGATCAACGTAGTTGTTGTTTACTTCGTAACGGTGACGATGACGTTCTACGATTACGTCAGCGCCATAAATTTCCCGCGCTTTGGAGCCGCTGACCAGACGACATTCCTGCGCCCCCAGGCGCATGGTGCCACCCAGATCAGAACTTTCATCGCGCTTTTCCACCGCGCCATCAGCGGTGATCCATTCAGTGATCAAACCTATGACCGGGTGCGGAGAGTTTTTATCAAATTCTGTGGAGTTGGCACCTTTAAGGCCGAGTACATTGCGTGCAAATTCAATCACCACAGACTGCATCCCGAGGCAAATGCCCAGATAAGGCACTTTATTTTCACGGGCGTATTGCACCGCCATCAATTTGCCTTCGACACCGCGCTCACCAAAACCGCCGGGCACCAGAATCGCATCGGCATCTTTTAAAATACCGACGCCTTCATTTTCAACGCGCTCTGAATCAATGTAATTAACGTTCACCTTGGTACGCGCATGAATACCCGCGTGAGTCAGTGCTTCCGTCAGGGATTTATAGGCGTCGAGCAGATCCATGTATTTACCGACCATGGCAATGGTCACTGCATGCTCAGGATTCAGTTTGCCATCCACTACACGATCCCACTCGCTCAGATCGGCGGGCGGGCAATTGATACCAAACTGATCCACCACGATCTGATCCAGGCCAAACTCATTCAGCAGGCGCGGGATGGCGTAGATGGTATTGGCGTCCGGCAGCGGCACTACCGCGCGTTCAGCAACATTGGTAAATAGCGCAATCTTGCGACGCGAGTCTTCGTCCACCAGTTTTTCTGAACGGCACAGCAACACATCCGGCTGCAGACCAATAGAACGCAGTTCTTTTACAGAGTGTTGGGTGGGCTTGGTTTTGGTTTCACCAGCAGTGGCGATGTAAGGCACCAGCGTCAGGTGAATCAGCAGGGAATGTTGCGGCCCCAGTTCAACTTTCAACTGACGCACTGCTTCAAGGAAAGGTTGGGATTCGATATCACCAACGGTACCACCGATTTCCACCAGCGCTACATCCACGTCACGGCCGCCTTCAACGATACGGCGCTTGATCTCATCGGTGATATGCGGAATAACCTGCACTGTCCCGCCCAGATAATCGCCGCGTCGCTCTTTGCGCAGTACGGTTTCATACACCCGGCCGGTAGTGAAGTTGTTACGGCGGGTCATCTTCGTACGGATAAAACGTTCGTAATGCCCCAGGTCCAGGTCGGTTTCGGCACCATCTTCGGTAACAAATACCTCACCGTGCTGGAACGGGCTCATGGTACCCGGATCAACATTGATATACGGGTCCAGTTTCATGATGGTCACTTTGAGACCGCGGGACTCGAGAATGGCAGCCAGGGAAGCTGAAGCAATACCTTTACCGAGAGACGATACAACACCGCCTGTGACGAATATATAGCGTGTCATTTGAAGCCTTGTAGAAATTGAGTGATGCAGTGCAGATGCGTGGGCAAGTCACCAGAAGGACTGGTCTTTACCTTTCAGGACGGGGCGCCAGACTACCAGAAAGCGGGGGTTGCCTCAACGAAAAGCTGCCGAAGGTTCAGCGAATGTGCCAATGCAATCGATACCCCGGCTCGCCGGGTGTCGCCTCAAAGCCAGCGCATATCCATAAGTCCCCCACAGCGGCCAGTTGGTCTTCCACATATACCAGTGGCAGGCACTCGCGCCACCAGGGTTCGAGTCCCTGCTCCTGCAGCAGTTTCTTCAAGGTCTGGGAGTGGGCACGGCCGACGGGACGGCAGCGTTCACCCCCACGCCTCCAGCGCAACTCCACACTGTTAATGTCGGCGCGCAGATAGTCAGCTCCCGCTGCCGCTGTGCCGTATTTGAATTCCAGTGACGTGCCAGGCGAAAGGATGCATTCGCAGGTTTTGCCTGACAGCTGCCACACTGAGACATCTGTTGACTCGCTGGCTCCCGGTGCTGCGGATGGCCGGATATATAAACGTTCCCGGAAATCCTGCACTACCACCTCGCCCCAGCGGACCTCGCCTTCCGCATCCCGGCGCCCAAAGATCAATTGAGTATCGATATGCTGTAGATGAATCGCTTCCGGTGCGGCGAAGTGGTGCTGACGAAACCAGTAACGGAATAAATTGTGGCGCCGAGGAGCTGACAGTTCACGAAGTATCGGCAGCGCCAGACTCCAGCCCTGCCGTTCCGGCCGAGGTAACGCCCGCGCGAGATCTTCGGCCGCCAGTTCCTCCAGTAAGTGTTCGCTTTCAGCGCAGGCCTGGGCGCTCTGCTGCCAACGGCGGGTGTAATCAGGCCAGCGTGCGGCCAGCAATGGCATGACCTCCTGGCGCAGATAATTGCGGTCATACCGGGTATCAAGATTGCTCTCGTCGTCTACCCAGCGCAACTGATGGGCAATGGCGTAGGCTTCCAGTTCCTTGCGGCGGACGTCCAGCAGCGGCCTTATCAATCGGGCCTTACCCAGCGGACGCTGCCGCGCCATGGCTGCCAGTCCACGGGGGCCGCTGCCGCGCAGTAACCGCAACAGGAGAGTTTCCGCCTGATCATCCGCGTGGTGAGCGGTAAGTAAACAATCACCTTCCGCGACATATTTCTGAAATACCGCGTAGCGCGCGCTGCGCGCCGCATCTTCCAGTCCTTTCCCCGCTGGCTCCACCCGCACGGCTTCGGCAATAAAGTCCACGCCCCAGCCTGCGCATAACTCAGCACAATGTTGCTGCCAGTGCAGTGCGTTAGGCGAGATCTGGTGATTGACATGGATGGCAGTCACCGGCAGCTTCAGCTGCACCAGCGCGTGAAGCAGCACCACCGAATCCAGCCCGCCACTGAACCCTACCCAGAGTCGGCTGGCGTCGGAAGGGAGGTGTTTATGGAGTGCAGCTGGCGTAAACATGGTGGATTCCGCAGGTAAATGCCGCCATTAAACCCGAAAGTGCGGGGAATAAAAACCAGGCGGTTGAAGTCCCAACCGGAGCGCAGCACAATGCCCGCCACCAAACCAGAAGGCTATGCTTATGAATCAGACAATTTCCACCGCAGCTTACGGCAGCTGGAAGTCGCCCATCAGCGCCCGCTCCCTGACAGAGAAAACTGTGCAGCTGAGCGAACCACGATTTGATGGTGAAGCCGTTTACTGGCTGGAGTCACGCCCGCAGGAAAAAGGCCGCAATGCGCTGGTCCGTCTGCACAAGGGTATGCGCGAAGAATTATTATCAGCTCCCGCCAGCCTGCGCACCCGCGCTTATGAATATGGTGGGGGAAATTACATCGTCCACAAGGGATTTGTGTACTTTGTCCTGGACGCGGATCAGCGGGTCTATCGGCTGGACACCTTTCAGCACACCATGCGCCCGCTGAGTCCGGAAGGAAAATTCTGTTACGCCGACTTTTGTATCGATGAACAACGTCAGCAATTAATCTGCGTCCGTGAAGATCACACCCAGCCGGATCAGGAATCAGTCAGCGCTATTGTTGCCTTGCCTCTGGATGGCTCGCAGCAGACCAGGGTGCTGGTCAGCGGTGCAGATTTTTACAGCAATCCACGTTTAAATCCGGACAACACGCAACTCTCGTGGCTCTCGTGGCAGCATCCACAGATGCCCTGGGATGGAACGGAATGTTTCTGCGCTGACCTTACAGCAGACAATCACCTGAGTCGGATTACAAGAATTGCCGGTGGCGAGCAAGAGGCGATCTTTCAGCCCGAATGGACACCCACTGGTGATTTGCTGCTGGTCTCTGACAAAAGCAACTGGTGGAATTTATATCGCGTATCGCCCGCTCAGGTGCTTTCTGGGGAAGAACAACACGTAGCTCTCGAACCGTTGTGTGAGATGGACGCTGAGTTCGCCCTGCCGCGCTGGGTGTTCGGCATGTCGACCTTTGGTTTTCTCGATGCGGACACACTCCTGTGCTGCTACAGCCAGGAGGGTCGCTGGCACCTCGCCAGCCTCGACCTGCGGAGTAAAACCCTGCGCAAGATCACTACCGACTTAACCGATATCTCAGCCGTCCAATGCCGCGACGGTAAAGCCCTGCTGCTGGGGGGTAATCCGCAGCGCAGCACTGCCCTTTATCTTTACGACCATGAGACGGAGAGCCTGACCCTGCTGGCGCAGTCGGCCCAGGATTCACCGGACGCGGCTTATCTGTCCGAACCCCGGTCGGTAAGTTTTCCCACCCGGGATGGCGAAACCGCTCACGGATTTTATTATCCGCCCCACAACCCGGCGTTTAATGCACCGGCGGGCACCAAACCGCCATTGGTGGTCATGTGTCACGGCGGCCCTACTGCGGCAACATCATCCACACTGAACCTGAAGATCCAGTTCTGGACCAGCCGCGGCTTTACCGTTCTTGATGTGAATTACCGAGGCAGCACCGGCTACGGCCGGCGTTACCGTGATCGATTGAAACGCAACTGGGGCATCACGGATGTCATTGATGTATGCAGTGGAGCAGAATTTCTGATTGCGCAGGGTCTGGTGGATGAAACCAAGCTGGCCATTCGCGGCGGCAGCGCCGGCGGCTACACCGTGCTGGCTGCGCTGACGTTCACAGATCGTTTCACCGCCGGTGCGAGTCTGTACGGCATCGGAGACCTTGAAACCCTCACGCAGGACACTCACAAATTTGAAGCCCGTTATCTGGATAGCCTGGTTGGCGTCTATCCTGCCGATAAAGCTGTGTATCAGGCGCGCTCCCCCTTGCATCACGTCGATCAGCTGCAGTGTCCGGTGATTTTTTTACAGGGGCTGCAGGATAAAGTTGTGCCGCCCAATCAGGCGGAAGCCATGGTGCGGGCGCTCACCGACAAAGGTATCCCTAACGCCTACGTGACTTTTCCTGAAGAAGGCCATGGCTTTCGGCAAGCGCCGAATATTGAGCGCGCCATTGAGGCAGAATTATTCTTTTACAGCAGAATTTTTAACTTCCCTTTAGCGGATTCGATTAACCCTGTACACATTACGCATCTGGAGCATTGAGCATCATGGGTCGTTGGCGTCCTCCATCAGTCAAAGGTTCGGCCTACATCACGGCGGCCGGCGCAAAACGTTTGAAAGATGAATTAACCCACCTGTGGAAAGTGGAGCGCCCGCAGGTTACTCAGGCAGTACACGAAGCTGCCAAGAATGGGGACCGCTCTGAGAACGGCGATTACATCTACGGCAAACGTCGCCTGCGGGAAATTGATTCACGGGTGCGTTTTCTCAGCAAGCGTCTGGAAGTATTGACCGTGGTGGATCGTTTGCCGGAAGACCAGAGCCGTGTTTTTTTTGGGGCGTGGGTGACACTGGAGGATGAAGAAGGCAACGAACAATGCTGGCAGATTGTAGGGCCGGACGAGTTCGATGTGAGCCTTGGAAAACTCAGCATGGATTCACCGCTGGCCAAAGCCATGCTGCGCAAACAGCTGGATGATGAAGTCGTGCTGCGCAAGCCTGAAGGTGAAGAGGTCTATTACATCACCGGTATTGAGTATCGCGATTACGAAGAAACCTGACGCAGTTGCTGAAAAACGAGCGAACGACTTACAAACGAAAGACCAGACCTTTTTCCTTAAAGTCACGAATATAAATACCGTGGCTGCCGTCGCACAGGGCACGCTTGACCAGAAAACCCTTGTCGAGTCTGCCCTGCTCTATCTCTGCCAGATTCAACACTTTTTCCTTTTCCAGTCTGCCGTTTTTATCCTGCACCACAATAACCCGCGGCAGATGGCGGTAACGATGGTTGGTTTCCAGCACAATGCCGATATTGCCATTGACCAGTTCCACCAAACTGCCCGGCGGATAAAGCCCGACGCACTTCATAAACTCCAGCGCGAGCCGTTCATCAAAATGCGTACCGCGATCCTTGAAGATATTCTTCAAGGCTTCCGTACTGGGAATTGCGCGGGAATAGCAGCGATCTGCTGTCATCGCATCATAGGCATCGACGATAGCGATGATGCGCGCAAAGTCGGAGATGCCCGAAGCCTTTAACTTGCGCGGATAACCATTGCCATCCATGCGCTCATGATGGCTGTAGGCCACGTCCACCGCACCGTGGAAAACCCCCGGCGATGACATCAGCAGATTGCGCCCATGAACTGTATGGGCTTTGATCATGTTGAACTCTTTCGTGGTGAGCGCACCCGGTTTGTTCAGCACCTCCTTAGGAACCCGCATCTTGCCGACATCGTGCAGCAGTCCGCACAGGCCAAGTTTTTCCAGCTCTGGTTCACTCATGCCCAGATGGCGGCCGAAGGCAATGGCGAGAATGCAGACGTTGAGGCAATGCTCGGAGGTGTATTCATCTTCGTCGCGCATCCGCGACATCCACAGTAACGCATCACTGTTGCGCAATACGCTCTGGACACAGTCTTTAACGGTGGATTTGGCCTGCTCAGTATTGATGACGCCACCCAGACGCACATCATCCAGAAGGGTTTTGGTTAAACGGCGGGCTTCACGGTACACACTAACGGCACGCGACCGTTCCTGATCCGCGGAGACTTTATTGATGTAAGTGACTTTAGCTTTGGGCTTGTGGTCCAGGACGGCCCGCTCTTCCGGGGGCACCCAGGTTTCCTGCACGGCGTCCACCCAGACATATTCTGAGTATTCTGCGACGGTATCGATATCGTCCAGGCTTTCTACGACAAAGCCCTGCATCAGAAACGGCGTTTCAAGCCAGTCCCGGTCGAGTTTGGAGACATACATACCAATTTTCAGCTCTGAGATGTGGATCTTCACCGACTGACGGCTAGCCTCCACATGTCCCGGCCGTACTTCACGCCGATCCACGCTACCCTCTCTTTGCCTGCATTTATTCTATTGGTGGCAGTGACATGTCTGGGAACAACCGCCACCACCTTGCGCATTATTCATCGCGAAGAGCGTTTTCAGAGCATAGCTGGTTTTATTGGCCGCGACACTAGATAAAAAGTTATGAAATGTTTTTTTCTTATAAAACCGCCCTTAAGACCCCTGTTTGGCCTCATCCCACAGGCGGTTCATGTCCTCGATCGACGATTCAGCCAATGGCCGGGGGCTGCGCTGCTCCATATATCGGAAACGCTGTTCGAACTTCCGGTTAGCGGCACGCAGGGCGGCTTCGGCATCCAGTTTGAGATAGCGGGTGATGTTCACCACCGCAAACAGCAGATCTCCCAGCTCTTCCTCCACCGCCTGCACATCCTGCTGAGCCAGCGCTTCTTCCACCTCCGCCAGTTCTTCGCGCACCTTGGCGATGGGTCCCTGCACATCTTCCCAGTCAAAACCTACGGAGGCAGCCCGTTTCTGCAGCTTGGTGGCACGGCTCAGCGACGGCAGGTTGACCGGTACGTCGTCGAGCAGGCCGGTTTTGCCCTTGGCTTCCCGCTCCTGTTGTTTGATGGCCTCCCAGCGCGCTTTTACATCGGTCGGCAAGGTGTGGCGATTGTCCACCCGACTGTGCAGGGTACCATCCGGAAAGACGTGGGGATGGCGGCGCAGGAGCTTGGTTACCAGCTCCGACACTATGGAGCCAAAGTCGAATCGACCCTCTTCTTTGCCGATCTGTGCATAGAAGATCACCTGAAACAGGAGATCGCCCAGCTCTTCGTTCAAGTGAGCAAAATCCTGTTTTTCTATCGCGTCGACCACTTCATAGGCCTCTTCGAGGGTGGACGGGGCAATGCTGGCGTAGTCCTGTTTGATATCCCAGGGACAACCCGTGTCCGGATCACGCAGACGGGCCATGAGGTAGAGCAGATCGTCAATGGAGTATTGAGGTTGGTTCACGGAAGATCCTTAGTCGAGCCTGGAAGAAATTGACGGATTCGGTGGTTATGTCCGGATTCGCGGTCGATTGGGGGGAGTTTAGCAGGGTTGGTGGAGGGGTTGTGTCGGATTACGCTGCGCTAATCCGACCTACGTTTCGACTTTTATGTTGGTGCTGGGGAAGAATTCTGCGTAGGTCGGATTAGCGCAGCGTAATCCGACACTCACACTACCCCCACCCTCAATGCTTACGCCGCGCAGATGCGACGTTAGGCAGCTGGTTCAGACGGGTGAGGATGCGGCTCAGCTCGTCAATACTGCGAATTTCCGCCGTGATCAGCATATCCACAGTATTCTTGCGCTTGTCCGACAAGGTCTGCAAGGCACTGATATTGATCCGTTCGTTGTCCAGCAGTGCCGTGATATCCCGTAACAATCCGTGCCGGTCGTAGGCTTCGATGATGATATCCACCGAATAGGAACTCTGTGGTGCAGAGCCCCACTCTACCTTGATGATCCGCTCCGGCTCATCAGCCTGCAGCTGCAGGATGTTGGTGCAATCCTGCCGGTGGATAGACACCCCTTTGCCCAGCGTGATGTACCCGATGATCGCGTCTCCCGGCACCGGGTTGCAGCAGTTGGCGATCTGGGTAAGCAGATTACCTACGCCTTCAATATAAAAATCCGACTCTTTTTTCTTGTGGGATGACTTGGCCCGAAAGGGGATCACCGGCTCCTGCGGGTTCGCCAGGTTCAGCAGCTTTTGAGCAGCATTGAGTACCTGACCCACGCCGATATCGCTGGCCCCGACCGCCGCATAAAGATCATCCAGACTGGCGAAATTCAGACGCTTCGCCAACTCTTCAAAGTCCAGGTCCAGCAGGGCCAGACGTTTGAACTCCCGATCCAGCAGCACCTGACCTTCGGCGATATTCTGATCCCGCGCCTGCACCTTGAACCAGTGCTGCACCTTGGCCCGGGCGCGGGCGGTATTGACGTAGCCCAGTGCCGGCGACAGCCAGTCACGGCTGGGCGCCTCGCGCTTGCCGATCAGGATTTCTACCTGGTCCGCGTTGTTCAGGTGGTAGTTAAGCGGCACGATGCGGTTGTTCACCTTGGCACCACGGCAGCGATGGCCGACATCAGTGTGAATCCGATAGGCAAAATCCAGTGGCGTGGCGGTCTTAGGCAAATCGACCACGTGACCATCGGGCGTAAACACGTAGATACGATCCTGATTGACACTGCGCAGATCCTCTTTGAGCGGCTCTCCACCCAGCTCGTCGTGCCATTCAAGGACCTGCCGCAGCCAGGCAATCTTCTGCTCATAGCTGTCCTGGGCGGTCTCCTTGTCAGTGCCCTTGTAACGCCAGTGCGCGCAAACCCCGTATTCGGATTCTTCGTGCATGGCATGGGTCCGGATCTGGATTTCGAGCACCTTGTTTTCCGGCCCCATCACAGCGGTATGCAGAGACCGATAGCCATTTTCCTTAGGCGAGGCGATGTAATCATCAAATTCGTGGGGGATATTACGCCAGAGACTGTGGACGATCCCCAGCACGGTGTAGCAATCCCGTACTGTAGGCACCAGGATGCGTACCGCCCGTATATCGTAGACCTGCGAAAAGTCGATACCCTTGCGCTTCATCTTGCGCCAGATGCTGTAAATATGTTTCGCGCGCCCGGTAACCTCGCCTTCGATACCCGCTGCAGTCAGCTCTGAGCGCAGCAGCGTCAACATGTTGTCGATGTATTCCTGACGCGCCATGCGCCGCTCATCCAGCAGGCGGGCAATGCGTTTATATTCGTCCGGCTCCAGATAGCGGAACGACAGATCTTCCAGCTCCCATTTGATGTGCCCGATGCCCAGGCGGTGCGCCAGAGGTGCGTAGACATCGGCCACTTCCCGGGCTACCTGACGACGGCGTTCCACAGTAGCCGTCTTTACCGAACGGATGGCACAGGTGCGCTCGGCCAGCTTGATCAAGGCTACCCGCACGTCGTCCACCATGGCCACCAGCATCTTGCGGATGTTTTCTGCCTGCTCCTGCGACTGGCGTCCCAGGATGCGCTCTTCATTGTCGTTGCGCTGGTAGCTGATGGCGGCCATCCGCAACACCCCGCTGACCAGTTTTGCTACGGTTGCACCAAATTGTTGCTCGACGTCCGCCAGAGGAAGCTTGCCTTCGCGCACCGCCCGGTAAAGGATCGCCGCTACCAGGGTATCCTGATCCAGCTGCAGTTCCGCCAGGATCTCGGCCATCTCAAGGCCGATCTTGAAAGAATCAGCGTCACCACCCCAGTTATTCTGAAAATCACTGGGAACGCCAGCAGCCGCCAGGCTGAGTTCACAGGCTTTATGCAATTCCGTACGGGTGGCTTCGGGCTGGGTGTCGATGCCGTTGATACGCTCGATCCAGGCATCGATATCGACATTGCCATCGGCGGCAATGGGGTGATCCTGTCTGACTTTAACCATAGTAAATCCACAAACGACCAGTTAAGGGCGCACAAACAACGCCATGGATTCCACGTGGGCGGTATGAGGGAACATATCCAGCACGCCCAGACTGTCGAGCTGATAGCCGCTCGCCGCTAAAATTTTGGCATCTCGCGCCAGGGTGGCCGGATTGCAACTGACGTAGACAATGTTTTGGGCGGCAAGTTGCCCCAGGTTGGCCACCACCTCCCGCGCTCCGTCACGGGGAGGGTCAAGCAGTACGGCATCCACTCTGCCACACCGCTGCATCAACTGATTGATGCTCAATTTACTCAGATCGGCCCCCATGAAGGTTACATTCTGTAACCCATTGGCAGCGGCATTTTCCCGCCCGCGGGCCACCATTTCTTCTACCGCCTCAATCCCTATTACTTCGGCGCTGCGCTGGGCCAGCGGAAGGGTGAAATTCCCGATCCCGCAAAACAGGTCGAGTACTCTTTCCGTCCCATCCAGATTAAGCAAATCCAGTGCCTGATTAATCATGAGCCGGTTCACCGTCGGGTTCACCTGGATGAAGTCCTGGGGATGAAAACCCATCGTCAAAGAGAAGTCCGGCAGGCAATAGTCTAGTCGTGGATCACAGGCTTCGCCCTCAATTGTCGAAAGAGCCGCCCCTTTCTCACCTTGCAACCAGACCTGGCAGCCTTCAGCCTGAGTCAGCAGGGCCAGCTGCTGCCGGTCGCGGGCGGTTAACCGCTTGGTATGGCGAAGAATGATGCCTGGAGCAGCACTGGATTCGATCAATTCAATATGAGTCACCGCGCCAGCGGCCTCCAGCTGGCTCAGCCAGTCCTGCAAGGGGGCCAGCAGACGGTTCAGAGAAGGTGCCAGCACCAGACAGGTCTCTATCTGCGTCAGCTGCTTGCTCTGCCGCTGGCGAAAGCCCAGCGTGACGGAGCCGTCTTTTTCATACCAGACGCCCAGACGGGCCCGGCTGCGATAACCGGTCGCAGGGGATTGCACCGCAGGCAGGATACGGCGCGGAGCGAGTCCGCCCCAACGCTGCATCTGCTCCAACAGGGCGTCCTGTTTCACTTGGAGCTGGCGATCAGCAGGCATATGCTGCAGCTGGCAGCCACCACACAGCCGGTAGTGGGGACAGGGAGGCTCCACTCGCTGGGCAGAAGCCTCAATCACCTCATCCACCACAGCTTCCGCGTATCGGCCATGCTCGCTGATAAAACGGGCTGTCACCCGCTCTCCTGTCAGAGCATCCGCAACAAACAAGGTCTTGCCTTGCCATTGGGTTACACCCCGGCCATCGTGACTCAAGCGGTCGATTAAAAACTCCCCCAGTCGCTGATTGGGCCGCGCTGCCGGCACAGCTTCCTCGCGCCGAACTGCGTTGCGTTTGGGAACCTGGCTGAAATCAAGGTTTAGGGGAGCTTTGGATTTTCGGGCGGCGGTGGGTTTACTGCCCAATTTACCGGGTCGCCGACCCTTGCCGCCATTCTTTTCGTGGGACATAACTGATTATCACTGCGTGAGGTAATGGCCCGCAGGCCACTAGGAAAAGAGAATCAATGCCTTAAGCGTCGACATTAAAAACGCCGGAGGACAGGTAACGGTCGCCACGGTCGCACACAATTGCCACTATCACGGCATCATCCACCTGCTGGCTGAGCCGGAGCGCTGCGGCTACTGCACCACCGGATGAAACACCACAGAAGATGCCTTCTTTGCGAGCCAGCTCGCGCATGGTGTCTTCCGCTTCCTGTTGCGACATGCTGACAATTTCGTCAACGCGGGACTTGTCGTAGATCGCCGGCAGATAGGCGTCCGGCCACCGCCGGATCCCGGGAATACTGGCCCCTTCCGCCGGCTGCAGACCAATAATACGAATTGCCGGATTACGGGCTTTCAAATAACGGGAGGTTCCCATGATGGTACCTGTAGTACCCATGGAGCTGACCAGATGCGTAATACTGCCCCGCGTCTGTTGCCAGATTTCCGGGCCGGTCGTCTCATAATGAGCCAGAGGGTTGTCGCTGTTGCCGAACTGGTCCAGGACCTTGCCTTTCCCTTCCGCCTGCATCTTCAACGCGAGGTCGCGGGCCCCTTCCATCCCCTCTTCTTTGGAGACCAGGATCAGCTCAGCCCCGTAAGCGGTCATGGATGCTTTGCGTTCAGCAGTGCTGTTATCCGGCATGATCAGAATCATGCGGTAGCCTTTAATGGCCGCTACCATTGCCAGGGCAATGCCGGTATTGCCGCTGGTAGCTTCGATGAGCGTATCACCGGGCTGAATGTACCCGCGCGCTTCAGCGTGCTGAATCATGGAAAGTGCCGGGCGATCCTTCACTGAGCCAGCAGGATTATTACCTTCGAGTTTGAGCAGGATAGTGTTGGTCGTCTTGCCCGGCAGCCGCTGTAAGCGTACCAACGGTGTGTTGCCAACAAATGACTCAATCGTGGGAAAATCCATACTCATCTCAATACCTGAAAGTAGATTGCCGGGTGGCGCAAAGGGAGGCTATTCTACCGCCGAATGTGCTATGGTGAAACCAACAAAAAAACAGCATGACGCTTCGTTATTCTCGTCTGTCCGTGTCACAGGGCTTGTGTTTTCATGAAATATAACAGTATCAAGGCGCAGGTCTGGCGCCTCATTTTAATTCCTGCGTTATCTGTCAGCCTGATCCTGGCTGGAACCCTCACTTACCTTTACATCAATCAGCTGAATAAATTTGTAGCGCAGCGCGGCGGTATGCTGACGCAGAAAATGGCGCACCTGAGCCACTATGCCCTGCTCAGCGGCGATGAGCATATGGTCGCATCAATTCTCGCCGCGTCTCTGGAAGAACCTTTTATCCGCGCGATCCATCTGTATCACCACGAAACCGGACAACACTTTCATGCGGGTCCGCAGTTTATGGAGATCACCCAGGGCGAAGCGCCCGGTATGGACCATGCGAGCACGCGACACACGGTGAGATCCGTGTTGTTCTCTCATCCGGTGGTAGACAACGAGGGCAGCAATCCCATCGGCTGGGTTGAGATGGAATTATTAAACGCACCCTTTCTGGTCTTACGCTATGAGACGCTGCTGATTGCTGTGTTAATCACAGCTCTGTGTCTGATGCTCGCCGCGTGGCTGGCGATTCGTCTGCATCAGAACATCACAATTCCCATCAATAATATTAAAAGCGTGGTGCGCAAGCTGGCCAAAGGAAAACTGAACAGCCGCGTTGAACCGCAACAAGGAAAAGAGTTTTTTGAACTGGCGGAAACCGTTAATGCCATGGCGCTGTCCATGGAAAAAGCCCAGCAGGATATGCAGGCTTATATTGATCAATCTACCGAAGATTTACGCGAGACGCTGGAGACGATTGAGATCCAGAATATTGATCTGGATATCGCGCGTAAGGAAGCACTCGAAGCCAGCCGCATCAAGTCAGAATTTCTGGCCAATACCAGCCATGAAATCCGCACACCTTTGAATGGCATACTCGGCTTCACCAACCTTGCATTAAAGACCGATCTTGACGAACAGCAACGGGAATATCTGAATACCATTCGCGATTCATCGCAGCACCTGCTTACCGTCATCAACAGTATCCTGGACTTTTCCAAGATCGAAGCAGGAAAACTCACGCTGGATTATGTTCCCCTGCCCCTGCGTCGCTCCATCGATGAAGCCATCCACATCCTCGCACCGGATGCGCACGAGAAAAACCTGCAGATCATTACCTACATTGATCCCACGATCCCTGCCAACCTGCTGGGCGACCCGCTCCGGTTCAAACAAGTCATCACCAACCTGGTCAGCAACGCGATTAAATTCAGTAACAAAGGCAACATCATTGTTGATGTTGTGCTGCTCAATCGCCAGGAGGCACAGGCGAATATCAAGGTCACTGTCAGCGACGAAGGTATCGGCCTGACCCGCAGCCAGAAAGACAGTCTGTTTAATGCCTTTGCCCAGGTAGATACTTCCAGTGCGCGGGAGCACGGGGGCACCGGCCTCGGCCTGGTGATCAGCAAAGGACTGGTGGAACGCATGGGCGGTGAAATCGGTGTGGAAAGTGAGCCGGAAAAAGGCTCAAGCTTCTGGTTTACCGCACGCCTGGGCATCGATAAAAAGCAACCGATCCCCAGCTTCAAACCCAGCTTTAATAAAAGAAAAATTCTGATCTGTGGCGAGAACTCTGCTTCCGTTTCACAGATCAACAGACTGCTGCACGAATGGGATACAGATGCACATGTCATCAATGCGGTGCATGATATTTTTCCGACACTGCGTCAGGCACGCGACGCCAGTCGACCTTTTGATGTTGTCATCCTCGACATAGCTCCGGCTGAACGCAAGATTCAGCCGATACTGCTGCACAACCTGACCGAGCAGTTGATGGAAGAATTCAACTGTAAAGTTATCGCCTGCTGTACCGCCGCACACCAGCGACTGCTGCGCAACCAATCAGATAAACTGCAGGCCACCTTTGTTAACAAACCCATCACCTACGATTCGCTGCTGCAGACACTGGGACGGCAGTTAAATATCACCGTCAGAGATACCCGCGCTCAGGAAGCGGAAAGTGATGAGCACCGCAATCGCCCCAGCGCATCGGTTCTCGTAGTCGATGACAACCCGGCGAACCTGCAGCTGGCCTCGGAACTGCTACGTGGTCTCAATACCAATGTTGTGCAGGCCAGCAGTGGTAAAGAAGCGCTGGACATCTGCGCCAAACAACACTTCGATGTAATCTTCATGGATATTCAGATGCCGGGCATGGACGGTATCGAAACTACCCGGCGATTGCGCGCAACAGAATCCGGTGGCCGCCGCACCCCCATCATCGCCCTCACCGCCCACTCTATGACAGAACAGAAGTATGAACTGCTGGTAGCCGGTATGGATGACTGTGTCAGCAAGCCGGTCAGTGAAGCTCAGCTTGCTCACATTGTGAATCGCTGGGTGGTTCAAGGCGGCAAAAAAGAAGTGGTGGTAACGCCGCAGGAACTGCACAACTCCATAACCCAGCCGCGCATGCCAGCCATTGCTGACCTCACCGATGATGTTACCTCGGTGGATATCCTGGCGTGTCTGCGTCTTGCGAATAACAAACCGAAACTGGCGCGGGATATGCTGGTGATGCTGCTACAGAACCTGGAAGCAGAACGTAACGAAATCAATACCGCCTTTGAACAGGAAGATTTTTCCAGACTGGAAGAACTGGTTCACCGGCTGTATGGCAGTTGCTGTTACTGCGGTGTACCCCGGCTGAAAAAAATCAGCGGTCTGCTGGATAAACTTTTGCAGGCAAAACAGTATGAGCAGGCCCCTGGTGCCATGCTTTCATTGAACAAAGCGATTGATGATGTATTGAGCTGGGGACACAACCGTGATATCGACGCAATTTTTGCGGTAGAAGAATAAGGACTATTCAGAGCGGGTTGACATGAACAGTTCCCGGCTGCGCAACGGACGGGAACCCAGCAGCGGCTGCAACATCAATCGGCTCAGACGCTTCGCTGCCTGCCGCGTCTCCTGCGCATCAAAGTTGCGTCTTGCCATGGCGAGGATGGTACTGCCATCAAAGACTGGCGCAGCGGCCCCGTGCTGACTTATCGGGTCCACTTGATAAAATCCCATCTGTGCATCAAACCAGTAATGCCGCTCCGGCACAATGGCCTCGCCGCTGTGAGCATCCGTCTGAAAATCGACGGCATATCCCAATTCCTGCAGGAATGCGAATTCAAAATCACGTAGCAAGGGTTCAAGATCAGCACCACTCCGCAGGTGTTGCAGACAGTCTTGATAGCGAAAAAACAGCGATGAATGTGCATCCATCTCCGGCAATAGCCGCACCAGTATCTCGTTCAGGTAAAACCCGCTGTAGAGCTGTGCACCAGCCAGATGGCAGGCCGGGCCATCGGATTCAATGGCTGTCAGGAGTTTCAGATCCGTTTTTCCCTGCAGGGAAATCAGAAGCCGCATGAAGGGATTGAATAAGACGCGCTTGTTGCCCTTGCCTTGACGGACACCGCGCGCTACCGCGCCGATCCGACCATACTCGGGAGTAAAAAAATCCACCAGTAGACTGGTATCGCGGTAGGGGCGTGTGTGAAGAATAAATGCCGGCTGGAGTTCAATGCGCATAGTCGCGCCCGCAATCAGAGGTCGTTGTAACCGAGACTGCGCAAAGCCCGCTCGTCGTCCGACCAGCCGGACTTCACCTTAACCCACAGGTTAAGCATGATCCTGCTTTCGAAGAGTTTCTCCATATCGAGGCGCGCCTGCTGGCCGATCAATTTAATGCGCTCGCCCTTGTCACCAATCAGGATTCGCTTCTGCCCATCACGCTCAACCAGAATCAACGCAGAGATGGTCAGCAATGAGCCCTCGTGCTTGAACTCTTCAATCTCAACGGCCATCTGATAGGGCAACTCGTCTCCCAACTGACGGGTAATTTTTTCGCGCACTATCTCTGCCGCCATAAAACGCGAACTGCGATCAGTGATCTGATCTTCCGGATATAAATGTGTGCCTTCCGGCAGCCGCTCAATCAACAGGGACTCCAGACGATCAAGGTTGATATTACGTAACGCGGACACGGGAATGACTTCATCAACCTTGAGTTTCTCCGCGAGTTTCTGCAGATGAGGCAGCAGTGTTTCCTTGTCTTCAACCTTGTCCACTTTGTTGACCGCCAGGATGATGGGGCTGCGTACGCGGCTGAGCTGCGCGGCGACGGCTTCGTCTTCTTCATTCCAGACAAAGCGATCCACCAGGAACACAACTACATCCACATCTTTCATCGCCGTGCTGGCGGCCCGATTCATGTAGCGATTGATTGCACGGGTTTCCTTGAGATGCAGACCGGGCGTATCCACAAAGATCAGCTGCACATCCCCTTCGGTTTTAATACCCACAACCGCATTGCGGGTTGTCTGAGGTTTGCGCGAGGTAATGCTGATCTTCTGGCCAAGCAGGTGATTGAGCAGCGTGGACTTTCCGACGTTGGGCCGTCCTACGATTGCTACATATCCACAGCGGGTGCCGAGAGGCGCATTGTCATCATTCGACATAACCATCTGCCTTTACATACTTGAGGTTTTGCATCAGATCTTGAGTAACCGCAACGCTTCATCTGCAGCCAGTTTTTCCGCTTCGCGGCGACTGGATGCACGGGCGCGGGTGGCTTTTTTCAATAAGGATACGCGACATTCCACGGTGAACATCTGGGCATGGGCTTCCCCGTCAGTCTCTACGACGGCGTATTCCGGCAGAGGTTGCTGACGCGACTGGAGATATTCCTGCAAACGGGTCTTTGCATCTTTTACCGGCGTGTCCAGCGACAACTGCGCTAAGCGGTCGGTATACCAGGAAAGCACGCGCTCGCGGCACACAGCAAAACCACTCTCCGTGTAAATAGCGCCAATCAGGGCTTCCAGAGTATCGGCGAGGATGGAGTCGCGGCGGTGTCCCCCGCTCTTCATCTCACCTTCACCAAGGATCAGGCACTCGCCCAATTCAAACTCGCGGGAAATCTTGGCCAGGGTTTCGCCTTTCACCATCTGCGAGCGCAGGCGGCTGAGCTGGCCTTCACGGCCTTCAGGAAAGCGCTGGAACAGGGCTTCGCCGATGATGAAGTTCAGGATGGAGTCACCGAGAAATTCAAGACGCTCATTGTTACGCGCACCGCAACTGCGGTGCGTTAATGCCAACTCCAGTAACGACTGGGCTTGAAACTGGTATCCGAGACGCTGTTGTAAACGTTGGTATTTGAGATTCACTATTGTTGGGCCACAGGTGTGCAGCACTGATGGGGAGCGGTACTGTCGAGATGGTTTTGAAAATTAACAACCACGTCCAGGTTGTAAAACAGGTTGACCCGGGCCTCGTAATCAATCTTAACCACGACACGCCGCGCATCACGCTCAACAACAATATTCTGCGCTTCTTTGGAGCGCACGTTGTTGATCATGTAGAAATTACTCATCTTCTTCTTGATTTCCGCCGTGCTCATATCTTCCAGCCGAGTACCCGGTTCAACCAAGGATTTCAATCCGGAAATCACGTAACGGTTTTC
This sequence comes from uncultured Cellvibrio sp., assembly GCA_937958105.1. GTDB lineage: Bacteria > Pseudomonadota > Gammaproteobacteria > Pseudomonadales > Cellvibrionaceae > Cellvibrio. The sequence goes on along the minus strand of CALFXJ010000044.1, from coordinate 45,694 downwards.
GGCATAAAGCGGGATGACCTTGAACGCGCACAACAGAAAAAAACCGGCGACGGCTATCACCACCAGCCAACCTAACATCCCCAAGCCTTGCTGTCTTTTTAAGGTGTTCATCGCTGCATCCTAAAGTAAGCAGGTTTTAGTTATGGATTTCACAGGATCAGCACTTACTGGATCTTACCGACGCGATCAAAGCTGGGCAGACTGAAGAATGAATCCCAGTGCATCCAGACAGCAAATGCCTTACCTACGATAGCATCTTCCGAAACATCACCCCAAGCACGACTGTCGGCACTATTGTCCCGATTGTCGCCCATCATAAAGTAATGGCCGGCCGGCACGCGCCAGGTACCGCGAATACTTAACCCACCGGGGTTCAGGTCTTTTTTCACCGTAAACTCTTTGCCATCAATGGTTTCGGTGGCAATCCGATAGGTAGGATTGCCCGCGGGCAGTTCGGCGATCAACTTTTCGGGTACCACTTCACCGTTGATGGTCAGCACGTGATTATTGTAGGAAATCAAATCCCCCGGCAGGCCGATGACACGCTTGATGAAGTAAGTGTCCGGCTGGTGCGGTGGAAAGAACACCATCACATCGCCCCGCTGGGGTTTATTCACCGGGATGGCTTCTTTGTTGAGCACCGGCACACGGATGCCATAGGTGTATTTGTTGACGAGGATAAAATCGCCGATCTCCAGGGTAGGCTCCATGGAGCCCGATGGAATCTGGAACGGCTCAACCAGAAAAGACCGCAGAACAAATACCACCAGCAGCACCGGAAAGAAGGACTTGGAGTATTCCACCAGCACGGGTTCACGACCTGCCGTTTCCCGCGCCTCGGCGTAGGCGGCCTGCTTTTGCTCTTCAGCAAGATTGAGTTTGCTGAACTGCTGGTCCACGGCTGCCAGAGCCTCCCGGCGCGGCCGCGCCAGAACCAGTACGTCATACAGCCAGATGAGGCCGGTGATAAACACCGCCAGGGTAAGTATCAGGGGGAGATTAATGCTCATCAGTATTCCTTAATCTGCGGAATCCACATCCTGCCCAACCAAAGCGGCAAAACAGGATGTCAGCTATCAATTTTCAGTACAGCGAAGAATGCGGCCTGTGGAATCTCCACACTGCCGACCTGCTTCATACGTTTTTTACCGGCTTTCTGTTTCTCGAGCAGTTTTTTCTTACGGGTCGCATCGCCACCATAACACTTGGCGGTAACGTTTTTGCGCAGTGCCTTCACGGTAGTACGCGCAACAATCTGCCCGCCGATAGCAGCCTGAATGGCCACATCGAACATCTGTCTTGGAATCAGTTCTTTCATTTTTTCGGTGAGTGATCGGCCGATGTTATGCGCTTTATCACGATGAACAATCAGCGCGAGCGCATCCACTTTTTCGCCGTTGATCAATACGTCCAGACGCACGAGACGCGCTGGCTGGAAACGCAGAAAACTGTAGTCCAAAGATGCAAACCCACGGCTTACGGATTTCAAGCGGTCGAAGAAATCCAACACCACTTCGTTCATCGGCAATTCGTAGCGCACTGCCACCTGACTGCCGGTAAACTGCAGATCTTTCTGCACACCGCGCTTCTCCACGCAGAGCGTTATCACGTTACCCAGATGCTCCTGGGGCACAAGGATATTAGCCTCGACAATAGGTTCACGCATCTCAGCAATCAAGCCCGGCTCCGGCAGTTTAGACGGGTTATCAACGTAGATGGTTTCACCCTTATTATCGATCACCTCGTACACCACCGTCGGTGCCGTAGTAATCAGGTCGAGATCGTATTCACGTTCAAGACGCTCCTGGATAATCTCCATGTGCAGCATACCCAGGAAGCCGCAACGGAAACCGAAGCCCAGTGCATCTGAGCTTTCCGGCTCATAAAACAGAGAAGCATCATTAAGCGTTAATTTAGCGAGGGCCTCGCGGAAGTCTTCGAAGTCGTCCGCACTGACCGGGAACATACCGGCGTAAACCTGGGGCTTGATCTTCTGGAAACCAGCCAACGCCGGCACTTCGGGGGAACTGGCGTGAGTGATGGTATCGCCCACGGGCGCGCCGTGAATGTCTTTGATACCGGCAACGACGAAACCTACCTCACCCGCTTTCAATTCTTTCAACTGGGTCAGTTTGGGGCTGAACACTCCCACACCGTCAACAATCTGCACCTTGCCGATCGACTTAGTGATGATCTTGTCTTTGAGACGCAGCGTGCCCTGCATAACCCGCACCAGCGACACAACGCCGAGGTAATTGTCAAACCAGGAGTCGATGATCAGCGCCTGCAAGGGGGCATCCACATCACCCACTGGCGGCGGTACCAGACGGACCAGCTCCTCCAGTACGTCTTCCATCCCCATGCCGGACTTGGCGCTGCAGCGCACCGCCTCGGAGGCGTCAATACCAATAATGTCTTCGATTTCCTGAGCGACCCGCTCCGGTTCTGCCTGGGGCAGGTCCATCTTGTTGAGAACCGGAATAACCTCCAGTCCCTGTTCGATGGCGGTGTAACAGTTGGCTACCGACTGAGCCTCAACACCCTGGGCCGCGTCCACCACCAGCAATGCCCCTTCGCAGGCCGCCAGGGAACGGGATACTTCATAGGTGAAGTCCACGTGGCCGGGCGTATCAATGAAGTTCAACTGGTAGGTTTTACCATCGCGGGCCTTGTAGTGCAGGGTCACGCTGTGCGCTTTGATGGTGATGCCGCGCTCGCGCTCCAGGTCCATCGAATCCAGAACCTGGGCCGCCATCTCACGGTCACTGAGACCGCCGCATAATTGAATAAAGCGGTCTGCAATGGTGGATTTGCCGTGGTCGATGTGGGCGATGATGGAAAAATTTCGAATATGGCTGAGGTCGGTCACTGGATATCGAGTACTTATATAGATGACGAAGAAATATGTGACAGGACGGGTGCCTGCCGGGAAAGGCGGCAGTTTAGCTTATTTGCCTGCGGCATGCTACGCGGCCGAAAGTGGTTGTCATGACTGCATCGCCACCCTTCCGGCTCCCCAAAAAACAACTCCCGGATGGACCGGGAGTTGCCGTCAGACAGCGCAGTGAATTAACGCAGTGTAATGGTATGGAAAACCGGGCGGCCGTTACGCAGGAAGCGGATCGCCTGGGGTGTACGCTTCTCCAGCGTCGCCAGGATATCGTGGTAGCTTTCTACCGAGCCAACTTCATTAAAGCCCAGCTGATCGATGATATCGCCGACCATCAAGCCCGCCTGGGCAGCAGGACTGTTGGGTTCTACGTAGCGAACAATTACACCTCCGGCACTGGTCTGGCCGGGCGTATCCGGAACATCTTCTACCACCAGGCCAAGTGCATCCGCTTCGGTCGACGGTTTCTTGCCAGGCAGTGAGGGCGCGGCTGCCTGCATCTTAGGTTCCGGCAAAACACCGATGGTGACCCGGATGGTCTGTTCCTTGCCCTTACGGATAACCACCACCGGCACTTTCGTATTCGGCGATGTGCGGCCCACCAGATAAGGCAGATCCGCCTGAGTATTCACATTGCGGCCGTTGAACTTGATGATCAGGTCCCCCGCCTTGATGCCGGCCTTCGCTGCTGGCCCATCGGGCTCCACGTCGGCAACCAGAGCGCCGGTAGGTTTATCCAATCCCAGAGAGCTCGCCAGATCTCGGTTAACCTCCTGGATAGCTACCCCCAGCCAGCCGCGATCTACCCGGCCTTTGTCTTTTAACTGCTGTACCACTTCTTCCGCCACGCTTGACGGAATGGCAAAGGAAAGGCCGATGGAGCCGCCCGACCGGGTATAAATCTGGGAGTTGATACCGACCACCTCGCCCTTCAGATTGAACAGCGGACCGCCGGAGTTGCCCGGATTGATCGCCACATCTGTCTGGATGAAGGGAACGTAGCTGCTTTCATTACGGGCGGAGATATTACGGCCGGTGGCACTGACGATACCCGCGCTGGCCGAATAGTCGAGGCCGAAAGGCGAGCCTATCGCCACGACCCACTCACCTACTTTCAGGCTGTCGGGCTTGGCAAATTTCAATTTGGGCAGACCTTTGGCATCAATCTTCAGCAACGCCAGATCAGAACGCTGATCACTGCCCACCAGCTCAGCTTTGAATTCGCGCTGATCAATCATGCGCACCGTAATTTCATGAGCGGCATCCACGACGTGATGATTGGTCAGTACATAGCCGTCTTCTGAAATAATGAAACCCGACCCCATGGAACCGTAATCCCGCTCGGGCACGTTATGACGCTCGAAAAGCTCACGGAAGATATCGGGGATGTCCTGAGGGAAGGGATAATTCTGTTGCGGCGGAACACGCAACTGATCGCGGGAGTTCGCCCGCACCAGCGTAGTGATCTTCACCACTGCCGGCGAATTCTTTTCGATCAACTCGGTAAATTCCGGCAGGTTTGCCGCATAGGCCCGCACGGCGAACAACTGTAAGACAATTACTATAAGGCCCAGAAATTTGCTGCCTGGTCTTAACATGCATCACACCTCGATCTCACCTGAAAAAGGGTTTTATTACTCATGACCATAAAAATAAGGTCAAGGGAACGCTGAATCTTATAGAAGAATTAGCCGACAGGCGTCAGACCAACCTGCATCAGATTAATTCCCGGTTGGTGAGGATCAGCGTTCGAGGCGGATGGTGACCCGGCGATTTTTGAGGCGGCCCTGGGCCGTAGCGTTGCTGGCGATAGGATAGCGTTCACCATGCCAGCGGGTGATGATTCTGTCACTGTCCACTCCGGCCCGCTCGAGATAGGCGGCAATATACTGGGAGCGAGATTTGGATACTTCGATATTTCGCGGCCGGGGCCCAATACTGTCCGTATGACCGTCGATCAGTACTCGCTTGATCTCCGGATCTTCTCTGACGTAGGTTGCAATCCAATCCAGCTTGCGTCGTTCATCCATCGCCAGCTGATCCGAGGCGCTGTCAAAATAGACGGTGGTCCGCGAGACATCCGCGTAACTTACCGGCAACAGCTGCTTGAGGCAGTCCTGATACCTGGACAAAGCGCTGCGAAGCTTAAGTGGCTCGACGACCACCCGTGTCGGATTTAATAGATCATCACGTGACTGCTGCGTAACGATCACGCGCAGCCCCTTGAGCAGCCCTGCCTGCAAGGTATCAACCAGAGCGGTGTCCACTCGCACAGGAACCGGTTCAGGGAGAATTTTTGTCTTCACCAGCGGCCGCGGAAGAGTGCCGGGCTGCTGCCAGGACGTCCGATCCAGCCCGATCGTCGCCTCCCCGTCGCGCATCAGAATCTGTTTCTGCTGCAGGTAAAAAGCTTCCGGCTCCCCCGCCCGACGGATAAAAGCAGCCTCACCAAAACCAGTGACCGGTTGTGACAGTTTGCATTCGAAGACCGACTGCTCAACTTCCCAGTCCACGTCCGACAGCATGGTGTTGAAGGTCGCCGCCTGAGCAGCCGGAAATCCCATAAGCCAGCCAGCCAGGATGAGCCCCCCAACCCGGAGCAGCCGGAGCGGATCAACAACAGTGACAGGTGGAGATACGGGAAAGCGAACCAAACTCATTGTCAATAATCTGCCAGCCGGGCTTCAGTCATAAGTGTGTAAGGACACTATCGGCCGGATTGCCCCTGGCTTTAGCCCGTATCCGTCAAATCGGCTGCGCTTTATTGGCAAGTTTGATAGCATGCGGCCTCGCCCTGTATGTGCTTCTGAGATACAACGCCTTATGACTGACCGTATTACGCTCACCCGCCCGGATGACTGGCATATTCATTTACGCGATGGCGATGCACTGCAACGTACCGTCGCTGATGCCGCACGCTATTTCGGCCGCGCTATTGCCATGCCGAACCTGGTTCCTCCGGTTACTGACACGCAGCAGGCACTGGCTTACAAAGAGCGCATCCTGGCGGCGCGCCCGGCCGGCAGCAGCTTTGAGCCGCTGATGGTACTGTACCTGACCGACAACACTGAGCCTCAGGAAATCTTTCGCGCTAAAGCTGCGGGTATTCACGCCTGTAAGCTGTATCCCGCTGGAGCAACAACCAACTCGGCCTCGGGCGTTACCGACCTGAAGAAAGTGTATCCGGTGCTGGAAGCCATGCAGGAGACCGGCATGCTGTTTCTGCTGCACGGCGAAGTTACTGACAGCGCTATCGATATCTTTGATCGCGAAAAAACCTTCATCGACCGCACCCTGACCCAACTGGTCGACCACTTCCCCGCCCTGCGGATGGTGCTGGAACACATTACTACCAGCGAAGCGGCCGCTTTTGTCAGCGAAGCCCCGGCCAACGTCGGAGCCACGATCACAGCACACCACCTGCTTTACAACCGCAACCATATGCTGGCGGGTGGCATCCGGCCCCACTACTACTGCCTGCCGATCCTTAAGCGCAACACCCACCAACAGGCGCTGATCGAAGCCGCCACCAGCGGCAATCCCAAGTTCTTCCTGGGGACCGATTCGGCACCCCATGCTCATAACCGGAAAGAGGCTGCCTGTGGTTGCGCTGGCAGCTACACTGCCAATGCCGCCCTTGAACTCTATGCCGAAGCCTTCGAGGACGCTGGCGCGCTGGACAAGCTCGAAGGCTTTGCCAGCCACTTCGGGCCGGACTTTTATCAATTACCACGCAATACCGACACCATTACACTGGTCAAGCAATCCTGGCAGGTACCTGACAGTCTGACTCTGGGCGACCAATCACTGATCCCGCTGCGCGCCGGGGAAACCCTGCGCTGGCAAGTACAGAACTAAGGCTGCCCGTGAACCCACCTGATAACCCCAGAGATCCCAAATCGTTGATTGCTCAGCGTTTTCGGGGCTTTCTTCCGGTCATCGTCGACGTTGAGACGGGCGGTTTCAACGCGCGCACTGACGCCCTGCTGGAGATCGCTGCCGTCACCGTAAGAATGGATGAGGAAGGCATCCTGCATCGCCACGAAACCTTTTCGTTCCATGTCGACCCGTTTGAAGGGGCTAACATTGAACAGGCCGCCCTGGATTTCACCGGCATTGATCTCGACAGCCCTGACCGCATGGCCGAACCCGAGCTGATGGTGATGACAGACCTGTTTCAGGCAATCCGCCGGGCAGTAAAGGAGAATGGCTGCACCCGCGCTGTTATGGTGGGCCACAATGCCCACTTCGACCTGGGCTTCGTCAATGCGGCAGTGGAGCGCTGCGACATCAAACGCAATCCCTTCCACCCGTTTTCCTGCTTCGATACGGCTACCCTGGCCGGCCTGGCCTTTGGCCAGACGGTGCTGGCCAAGGCGTGCCGCACTGCAAACATAGAATTCAGCAATAGCTCAGCCCATTCCGCGGCTTATGACGCAGAGAAAACTGCTGACCTCTTCTGCTACATCGTAAACCGGTGGAAGGAGCTGGGCGGCTGGGTTCCGCTGATGGTGGAAGACGGCGATGAGGAGACAGAATAATCAGGGGCTCTCCCTGATTATTGCCCCTCCACTGTAATGGATGGAATCCGGCCCGCCGGCAGTGACTGTTTCTCGGCAGGTGCAATGACCTCTGCAACACCTTTAGCGACCAGCTTGCCCTCCTGATTGTGAGCTTCACAATCCAGCACCACCAACCGCATCCGCTCCTTGATCTCGCTGACAGTCAGCGTTACCGTCACCGTATCGCCCAGCTTAACTGGATGTTTGAAATTCAGGCTCTGACTGCGATAGACCGACCCTGGCCCGGGCAGCCGGGTGGCGATGGCGGCCGACACCAGCGCACCGGTCCACATACCATGACCAATGGGCTCCCCAAAAGCCGTGGTTGCCGCGTACTCAGCGTCCAGATGGATGGGGTTAACATCCCCGGAACAGCGGGCAAACAGCACCACATCTTCATAAGTCAGGGTTTTACTGTAGGTGGCGGTGACACCGGGATTCAGCTCGGCGAGCGTATAATTTTCCAGCAGATTCATTGCTGTGCAGACTCCTTAACAGAATTTTCGTGCAGTTTAATCCATATCCTCGCAACGCCCTACTTTTGCCCTGTAAAAAAATGGCAGTGATTGCTATGCTAGGGCAAATTTAGAAATAACAACCGCCCGTATCGGGTACAAGCAGGAGCCATTATGTCCACGCAACAAAAGCTTTTCGTCGTTGTTGACCCAACCGCAGAGACTCACATTGCACTCGAGCGCGCCGTTATTATTTCCCAGCTGCATGCGGTAAAGCCCTTTGTTTATGTTTTCGTCGCTGTTGATCCTGATGCAGTTGATACCCGCTCCAGCAATGACCTGGTCTTCCGTGATCAGAAGTGGTTTGACGAGACCATCAAGAAGCCGCTGAGTGAAGCCGGAATTGAATATCTGATTCAGGTGTCCTGGTCGAGTGAATGGCAGAAATCCATCATGGACTCGGCCAGACGTGCTGACGCCACTGTGATCTATCTGCCAGTGCACGCCAAGACCAACAATCGTCGCTTCAGCTTTACCGAATCAAAATGGGAGCTGCTGAAAGGCGCATACTGCCCCGTTGTGTTGATTCGCCCAGGCGCCGGCGCTCAACGTAAGGTTATCCTTGCTGCAGTCAACTTCCAGGCCCAGCGCGATGTTCAGCGCGAACTCAACAAGATGATCGTGGAGCAGGCCAAATACTTCGCCGATATGTACGGCGCTACCGTGCATGTTGTGAATGGCTATCTCGACTCCATGAACTACCCGGACCGTGGCCGTTTGGTCCATGAAACCGGTATTCCGTCTGATCGTATCCACGTCAGAAATGGTTATACCTCTGAGGTAGTTTCCGAGGTTGCGGAAGAAATCAACGCGGACCTGGTAGTCATGGGAACTCTGGGCCAGAACGGCATGACCACCACACGTCGCGGTAACACGGCCGAACGTCTGATTGCTGCACTGGATACCGATGTGATGGTCATTAATCACGAATAATCTTTTGACCATTGTAAAAAAGCCGGGCTCGTCAGAGACCCGGCTTTTTTATTTACCTCAAAAAATTCTATCGGAGATATTGCTCCAGCGGAGACCCTCGCCCGGACAGTGTATCCAGCTCAGTGCGCAGGGATTTCAGCCAATAACTAAATGCACGTCGGATTAATACATCCGTCGCCACGCGATTATTGTTCATCAGCATCTGGCCCAGATCACGACTTTGTGTGACGCTGCCTATCAGGCTGTGGGACACTGAATCGTAGAGTTCCATGGCGATGGTTATCGTACCAGCGCCCTCCTTGTACATGGCAAGGGTAGGATCGTCTCCCGGAGCAGATTTCCCCGCAACAATCTGGACAATCCGTGACTTCAGCACCAGCACATCATCGGCCGGGGTGATCGCTGTGGTGTAGGTGCCGTCTGCGATGAGATTGCTCACCACAGCGTGGGTATATTCGCTTCGCATGAAGTTCTTGTCCTGCTCCGTCAGCACCCAGGGATCGGAGCCACCCCGCTCAGCCGGTACTGTTATATGGACATCCTTGAAGCCGAGCTCCGCCACAATGAGACGACGATATCCGGCAAAGTCTATTCCGGGAGCAACAAAGGTTCCTTCGATAATCTGAGGGCCTGAGGTCTCTGTTGCAGCTGCAGCGGTTGTCTCCTGTTTAACATCTTCAGTATTTTCGGATACGGCCGTGCAGCCAATCAGCGCACATACACTCAACGGAATCAGCGTTTTCCAGAGAATTTTTATTAGCGGTTGCATAACGCCCTCGTTTTGTGATCGGGATGGGGAAGGATTATCCGCTACCCCCCTTCGGGTTACAACGTGCAGGCAAGCCCGTTCCCGCCAATGTCCAGACAATAAAAACGCCAGCAAGCTGGCGTTTGACGTGATGCGAACTTTCGGGTTTCACATCCTTGTTTGTGCATCAACGGCATCCTTGCCGTGAACCCACAGTAATAGCGCTGATTAACCTACAAATACCCGCGCGTTGCGGAACAGGCGCATCCAGGCTCCATCTTCCTGCCAGTCGTCGGGGCGCCAGGAGTTGGTGACCGCACGGAATACCCGCTCCGGGTGCGGCATCAGGATGGTCGCGCGTCCGTCACGGCTGGTGACACTGGTAATACCCAGCGGAGAACCGTTGGGGTTGGATGGATAGTATTCTGTGGTGTTCAAATTGTTATCGATGAAGCGCATGGCCACGGTGCCGCTCTGGTCGCAGGCCTGCAACGCAGCTTCACTGGCAAACTCCGCACGTCCTTCCCCATGAGCGACTGCCACCGGCAAATGAGAACCGGCCATACCCTGGAACAGGACGGACGGCGACTCCTGGATTTTTACCAGGCTGAATCGCGCTTCGAACTGTTCTGAAAGGTTGCGCACAAAACGCGGCCAGTGCTCGGCGCCCGGAATCAGATTCTTCAAGTTGGACATCATCTGACAGCCGTTACACACACCGAGGGAGAATGTGTCGTTGCGATGGAAAAACTGCTGGAATTGATCGCGTACCCGATTGCTGAACAGGATGGTTTTTGCCCAGCCTTCACCAGCACCGAGAACATCCCCGTAAGAGAAACCACCACAGGCGACCACACCCTTAAACCCGTCCAGCCCGACGCGGCCGGACAGTATATCGCTCATATGTACATCCACAGCATCGAAGCCGGCGCGGGTGAATGCTGCAGCCATCTCCATCTGCCCATTCACACCCTGCTCACGCAGGATTGCAACGGCCGGTCGAACACCCGTGTTGATATAAGGTGCCGCAACATCATCCTGGGGATCGTAAGTCAGGGACACACTCAACCCCGGATCATTACACAACAGCTGCTCGAACTCCTGCTTTGCGCAGTCGGGGTTGTCGCGCAGCGACTGGATACGATAACTGGTTTCGGCCCACAGGCTCTGCAATATCACACGGGACTGGTCGAAGATCATCGTGCCGCTCTGTTCGATGTGCAGCCAGTCCTCTTCATTCGGCTGGCCAATGACCTGTACCTTCAAGCCTGCGCCGGCAAACCGGGCGATTACAGCGGCCGATTTTTCACGACTGACCTGCAGCACAGCACCCGGCTCCTCGTTGAACAATACCGCCAGCGCATCGTCGCCCAGGCCACTGATATTGATGTCGAGGCCGCAGTGACCAGCAAATGCCATCTCCGCCAGTGTTACAAACAGGCCACCGTCACTGCGGTCGTGATAGGCAAGGAGATCATCAGCCGCGAGGCAGTCCTGCATCGCCTCAAAGAAGGCTTTCAATTGCGCAGCGTCATCAAGGTCCGCCGGGCGGTCGCCGAGCTGATTGTAAACCTGAGCCAGAATCGAACCACCAAGGCGGTTTTTACCGTTGCCCAGATCCACCAGCAGCAGATCGGTCGCACCTTTATCGGTACGCAGCTGGGGCGTCAGTGTTTTGCGCACATCCACAACCGGGGCAAACGCAGAAATAATCAGCGACAGGGGCGCGGTCACCGCCTTTTCAACACCGTTTTCCTGCCACGCCGTACGCATGGACATGGAGTCTTTTCCGACGGGGATAGTAATACCCAATGCCGGACACAGCTCCATACCCACTGCTTCCACAGTACGGTACAGCTTTTCATCCTCGCCCTTATGACCAGCGGCACACATCCAGTTAGCGGACAATTTGATGTCAGAGAGTTTTTCAATGCGGGTAGCCGCGATATTGGTGATGGCCTCAGCAATCGCCATGCGTCCAGAGGCCGGGGCATCAAGCAGTGCTACCGGCGTGCGCTCTCCCATGGCCATGGCTTCACCGAGATAACTGTCGTAGCTGACCGTCGTCACAGCGCAGTCGGCCACCGGTACCTGCCAGGGGCCAACCATCTGATCCCGGACAACCATACCGGTTACTGAACGGTCGCCGATGGTGATCAGGAAGCTCTTGGCAGCCACGGCCGGATGCTTTAGAACCCGCTCAGCAGCGTCATTGATATTGATGTCACCCGTATGGAAGCTGTGGGTAGCAGCCTGATAACGCTCCGCAGTACGGTGCATCTTGGGCGGCTTGCCAAACAGGACCGACATCGGCAGGTCCACCGGTTTGGCATCAAAGTGTTTGTCATTGACCAGCAGGTGTTTCTCGCTGGTTGCCTCACCGACTACGGCGTAAGGACAACGCTCGCGCTGACAGATAGCTTCAAAGCGCGGCAGATCTTCCGGACGGATCGCCAGCACATACCGTTCCTGAGATTCGTTACACCAGATGGCCAGAGGACTCATGCCCGGCTCATCGTTGGGTACATTGCGCAGCTCAAACTTGCCACCGCAACCGCCATCTTTTACCAGCTCCGGGAAGGCATTGGATAAACCGCCTGCGCCCACGTCGTGGATGAATGCAATCGGATTCTGCTCGCCCTGCTGCCAGCAGCTGTCGATGACTTCCTGACAGCGGCGCTCCATCTCCGGGTTCTGACGCTGAACAGAGGCGAAGTCCAGATCTTCCGACGAGGTACCGGAAGCCATTGAGGAGGCTGCACCACCACCGAGGCCGATCAACATGGCCGGTCCACCCAGCACAACCAGCTTTGCGCCTGCTGCGAATGGCGGTTTTTCTACGTGTTCTTCTTTGATATTGCCGTAGCCACCCGCAAGCATGATGGGTTTGTGGTAACCGCGACGCTCACCGTCGAAGGTTTCCTCAAAGGTACGGAAATACCCGCAGATATTGGGTCGGCCGAATTCGTTATTGAAAGCTGCACCGCCCAAAGGACCGTCAATCATGATATCTAACGCACCGACGATACGTCCGGGCTTACCGTATGGTTGCTCCCACGGTTGAGTGAAGTCAGGAATCTGCAGGTTGGAAACAGTGAACCCGGTGAGCCCTACTTTAGGCTTGGAACCACGCCCCACAGCGCCCTCGTCGCGGATCTCGCCACCGGCACCGGTACCGGCGCCCGGGAAAGGTGCAATAGCTGTTGGATGGTTGTGGGTTTCCACCTTCATTAATAGATGGATCGGTTCCTGATGATATGCATAGGTTTTGCTGGCTGGATCAGGATAAAAGCGACCAGCTTCTGCTCCCACAACAACAGCAGCGTTGTCGGCATAGGCGGACAGCACATTGTCGCCACCGACCTCGTAGGTGTTCTTGATCATCTTGAACAGACTGCGCGACTGGTCAACACCGTCGATGGTCCAGCTGGCGTTGAAGATCTTGTGGCGGCAATGTTCTGAGTTCGCCTGCGCGAACATCATCAATTCCACGTCGATGGGATTGCGGCCAAGGGCCTGGAAGCTTTCCACCAGATAATCAATTTCGTCGTCGGCCAGCGCCAGCCCCAGAGAGGTATTGGCCTCTACCAGCGCCGCGCGGCCACCACCCAGAATATCCACACCCGTCTGTGACGCCGGCTCCTGTTTAATAAAGAGGCGCTCCGCGGCTTCAAGTGAGTCGAATACTGTTTCTACCATTCGGTCATGCAGCTGCGCTGCGATGAGCGCTTTATCAGCTTCGGCAATGCTGCCAGTCACGTAATAGGCGATACCCCGTTCTATCCGGCGGACGGCACTGAGTCCCGTGTTCCGCGCGATATCAGTGGCCTTGGACGCCCAGGGAGAGATAGTGCCGGGACGCGGTACCGCGAGGAACAGGTGTCCCTCATGGCTTACATCGCCTTCGACTTTGGGGCCATAGGTCAACAACTGCCGGAGGATTGAATGCTGCTCATCACTCAACGGATCAGCGAGGTCAGCAAAATGAACGTATTCCGTTGTGATGCCCGCCACTGCGGGAACCTGTTGTTGCAGCGAGGCCAGAAGTTTTTGAGTGCGAAAGGTAGAAAGAGCGGGGGCGCCACGCAGAATCAGCATAGGGGAACAAGCCTCAAGCATCGGGGGGTGTTAAAAGAGGGCGCAATTGTACTTGATCCTCTACCGGTTAACATCCTTTGTTGTTGCTGCCTGTCCCTCCGCTAGTGGTTGTATGGCCGGTTTTACACAGCCAGTAGTGGTTTTTTACGTTTTAAAACAATTTTTCATGGAATTTTTTTGATATCTCGACGAGCGGAATGTGCCCGCCGAACCCTTGAGGAGCCTGGGTTCCGCCTCTGAAAACGCAAAAAACACGATAGTCGACTACACTATTTTTAAGACAAAAACAAGCTAGCGGCACACGTTAAGAGACATTAATATCGCGCAAATTTTGCACGGGTCAGGAATGGATTAGATTCGGCATCCGTAAATCCGGAGACACCGTATATGGAGATAGGCAGACGCAAAGCCGCCCAGCGAATGATTTCCAGCCTCTTCAGCGGACTGGCCATCATCGCAATTTCCCTGATGCTGGAACGCAGTTACCAGCCTGACACACTTGAGAAAGTTCTTACCGAAGGCCAGTTGCGGGTCATCTCACGTAACGGCCCAACTACCTATTATGAAGGCCCGGAAGGGCTGACCGGTTTCGAATACTCCCTGATCAAAGGCTTTGCCGATGAGCTGGGAGTAGAGCTGGTCATTCAGAGCGAGGACAGTTTCAGCCGTATCTTCCGGGCTGTACGCACCGAACAGAGCCATCTGGCTGCCGCCGGCATTACCGTCACCCCAAGCCGCAGCAGAAACGTGAAGTTCAGCCGTCCTTTCATGGAGATCAAGCAGCAGCTCATCTATAACAGCCGGCAGCCTGCACCGCAGAGCATCCTTGATCTGATGGGTCGGGATCTGGTGGTTATCTCCGAGTCCTCCCACGTAGAGCGTCTGCAGGAACTGCGCAAAACTTACCCGGAGCTGACTTGGCGTGAAGAACCCGCCATGGAGATGATCGAACTGCTGGAGCTGGTCCATCGAGGTGAAGCGGACTATGCGATCGTTGATTCAAATTCCTATGACCTGAACCGCCACGCCTATCCCCGCGCCCAGGTAGCCTTTGACATGAGTGAACCTCAGGATCTGGCCTGGGCGTTTGCCCACAGTATCGACACCAGCCTGTATGACGCTGCTCAGGCCTATCTGGAGCGCATCGAACAGGATGGCACTCTCGCGAAGTTGACGGATCAGTTCTTTAAACCGATTGTAGAAGTCACTACCGGTGATGCCCTGCTGTTCTCCTACCGACTGGAAAAACGCCTGCCCCGCTGGGAGGAAGGATTAAAAGAAGCAGCAGCACAGTTTGACCTGGACTGGCAGCTGCTCGCCGCCATCAGTTACCAGGAATCCCATTGGAATCCCGCGGCAGAATCTCGCACAGGTGTACGCGGCCTGATGATGCTGACCCTGGCAGCAGCCAGTGACGTGGGCGTCACTAATCGCATTGATCCTGCGCAAAGCATCTACGGCGGAGCCAAATACTTTCGCAATCTGCTGGACCGTATCCCCGCACGGGTAACCGGCGATGATCGGATATATATGGCGCTGGCGGCATATAACGTAGGTATGGGCCACCTGGAAGACGCGCGGGTACTGACCGAAAGCCATGGCGATAACCCCAACAAGTGGAGCGATGTGCGCAAATATCTGCCACTACTGGCCAAACGCCAGTATTACACCAAGACCAAACACGGTTATGCGCGCGGCTGGGAGCCCGTGGCTTACGTCAAGAACGTCCGCAATTATCACAAGATCCTGGCATGGCACGCCCAGCATGAACAGCGGCGGCTCGCGATTACCACTCAGAGTGAAGAGGCCGATGTACAGACACACCTTGAGCCCCTGGAAACGCTGCAGCCGGTAAAGAGCAAATTCAGCCGCAACAGTTTCAATACATTGTCCCTGTCCGTCTTATAACTGCTTCTCCTGCTTAATAAAAAAACCCCGGTAATACCGGGGTTTTTTATTGGGCGCTCATTCGGCGGGATCAGATTGCCTCATCTTCCGGCGGTTCAATGTTTTCCGGCGCCATTGCACCGATAGTAACTTCGCCATCGTTCAGCACAAAGGTCACAACCTGAGTCTGAAGCTCGCCGGTAATATGGGTCGTTGATGTACTGGACGGACGGAGCAAAGAACCGTGGTCGCCCTCTGTCAGCTTCACTATCCCCTGCCCCAGCGGCTGATCCATGCCTACATCCAGCTGCTCCGCACCCAGTAGTTCCGCCAGAGGCTCGGTTCCGGCCAGTGGCGCACGTTGTGCCGCGTTGGGTATCACCAGATCATTATTAACCTGTTGCAACAGCACTGGCACACTCAACATCCCCAGCGTCTGTGCAAAATTCACCGGATCACCGGAGTCCAGCGTGCTCTGTGCGGCATAGAGAAAGCGTTCATAGTTGCTGGTACCCACATCGACACCGGCAGCCGCGAGACCATTGTTGATAATGGGAGCAAACGTCGCTGAGTTAACGAGGATCTGTGACACCTGCGAACCTGCCGTGGATGCGATCAGGCCGCGCACAGGATTCAGATTGGACGTCAGCCCAACCTGAGCATCGTTCGCAATGGCCATCTGGTTAACCGTTGTAAAGGTGGTACCGACGATACCACCCAGTGACTGCCCAACAACATACACCCGGTTGAGGTCGATACCCACGCTGACCGTCTCAAGGGCATCGTTAAGCCCCGCAAGACTGGCGTTGAGGTTGAGCAGATCCATGACTGCCTGCCGGATGTTATCGCGCGTATTAGCCAGGTAACCGAGGTTAATAAATTGCGCCCCGGATCCGTCTGTCGCTCCTGGCGCTTCAAAATTCATGGGAGCCGGAGCACCGCCCGGTCCCGCCACATTGAAATGACGCTCACGTGGCGCCTTGTCACCATAAAGGGTTGCAAAAGGAATAAGAGTGCTGTTCTCGGTGTTGAACACGGCAACAAAGTCGCTGGTAGCTGGCACACCGTGCATGGGCAAGTCTATGGCTACCGTTGCAATGCATCGACTGGCCAGCGTATGGCCCAACGCCAACACAGAGGTACGGTCACTGGTGATACCGTGAATATAGATAACTACCGGATAACCGGATGGCTCATAAATCTGGCCGCAGCTCAGCACACCGGCATACCCCGGCACCCAGTCCGCCTCTGGCAGCGTCACCTGCAGAGGGACAGATTCATCCGTCGTCCTGGCCGCAAAGGGATAACGGTAGGTGACATTCAGGCTGCCGTCGACATCCGCCGGAACGGTGATCCCGAGAGCGCCTGCGAGGCCAGTATCCGGTGTCCAGTGGCGGGTCAGGAATGCGCCGAAAGGCAGATCATCCGGCCCGGTGAGGTAGTATGGAAGCTCAATATAACCGGTATACAGCTTACCGACTCCGCCCGCCAGCATACCGCTGCTGGCCATCGCAAAGTCTACGCCAGTCGCCTCTGAGAGCCCCAGTGGCCGCTGCCGGGGTGTAGGCAGCAAACCAGCATTATCCAGGGCCACCACATTATCCACGGCAGTTGCCGCATCTTCTCCTGCACTGATCTGCAATGCTGCAATCGCCGCCCGGGGAGAGGCCATGGCTACCAGTGGCGTTTGCGGATCGGTGGTCGTGAAGGTATAGGTCAACACCAGCTTTTCTGTGGCTGCAGTGGGGGAAAGACCCTCGTTAACCGAAGCAAGAAAGCCTGCTGCCAGCTTTTCCCAGCCGAGGATAGCGGTACGCACCGGCATCAAAGAGGCAAGAGTCGGATAGTCGGGGTCACCCAGAGCGTTATAGGTCCACGACGGTGTGAGGGGTTCATCCGCCGCATCCTTGATGTCATTGGTCAGCACCACGAGGTATTTTGTCTTGGGCTTGAGCGGGGTCGTGGGACGAATGCGGATCGCATTGTTGTTGCCACCATCGACAGAGACCACCTGTGTATCGAAGGCGGCTGGACCAGTGAGCCCTATCACATTGGCTGGATCCAGCGCATCTTTTCCAGCCGTATTCAACTCCAGCAGGAAGACCGTCTGCATCGGAATAACACTGGCCGGGTTAACGCTGCCCTGAATCAGTACATCAAAAAAAGCCGACGTGGAAAAACCATCCAGCATATTAAGAGCAGCGCGCACAGGGTCCGTGGCTGCACCGACGTTAGCGGTGCCGTCACTGGTGGCAGCGGCGGCGAAGATCAGGTCGGTATTAAAAGGAAGATCCTGGTTTACCGGATCAAAACGCGGATAGGTGCGCGGTTCAAAGACGGCCGGGCCAGATGGTTTCGGTCCGCTGTTGGCATCGTCGCTGCTGCCGCAGCCTTGAAGGATCAGGGGCAAACAGACTACAGCAAGCAAGGCATTCGTTATTTTTTTCATCACCACTCTCCAAGAGAAAACACCAGTCAATCGTTCCAATCCCAGAAGATAACCTATTACCGTAGAACAGTGTAGACAGGATTCTCTGGCAGCGTACAGAACTTCGCTACAGTGTATTCACCCGGAACCAGCCCGCAATGCTGTGGCGCTCCCGTCGGGCCACCAGAACTTCGTGGGGAAATTTTTCACTGAGAAAGATCACCAGCTTGCCTAACTCCGGTGCAATCGTCTCCAGCTCAGCCGCGTCGTCCTCATCATAAAGACGCAGCTCACCACCGTCGCCAGGGCGCCAGTCCGGATTGAGATAAAGCACTGTCGAGAGCACCCGGGTGGGCTGTATTTGAAGCGGGGAAACCTGAACCGGCTCCTGCAATAAAGCCGGTGGTCGCTTGAATGCATCCAGATGCTTTTTATAAAAAGCCCCCACGCCGTAACTGGCGAAGTGACATTCGTAATCCATCAACCCCATGAATAACCGGCGGTTGAGCTCCACACGCAGTTCATCCATCCAGGCCAGAAACTCTACCTCTGCAGGATGATGGTGTTGCAGCCAGCGAATACGATCACGGCGCACGCTGGTATCAATCTGGAAGTCATCCTGACGCCCTATACCGGCGCGCTTGAAGTCCTCATCATCCAGCTCACGAAGACGCCCCAGCAGCTTGTCTATCAGCTGCGGAGGTAAAGCGTGCGGCAAAACGATATAACCGGAATCAACCAGGGCATCAGCGATGCGGTCGAAGAGTTGTTCATTAGAACCAAGCGAGGCGTCGCACAAGGTCGTCTCCCATATCAGACCTGGATAAGGAGCGCGTATATACTACAAAGCCCCAGGTTACGACAACGAATTTTTATGCAGGCGGTAATGAATCTGGCAGCTTGCGCACCGTATAAATATCAAAGCGGCTGGACTTGCCTTCAAGCTGAAATGAGGGTGGACGATCACCCACAAAAGGAGCTTTGCGGGGACGCTTTACCACCACACGATAACGAGCCCTGGTCAGGCACAGCGCCAGCAGTTCATCCGCGTCTTCATCCTTTCCCACCAGAGAATGGAAAGCCCGCATTTCTTTTTTTACGTCTGCGGCTTTTTCGCGTTCCGGAAACATCGGGTCCATGTAGATGACATCAGGTAGCTTGGCGTCAGGAGCCGTTGCGCTACCAAGCTGGGCCAAATAATCCCGACTGTCCGCCGGCAGCAGCTCCATGCGCTGCAGAATATCCAGCAAGGCTGGATCCTCCGCCGCAGCCATTCGATGGGCGCGATGAAGGCCGTCCTGCAACAAAGCATAAACCACCGGGGATCGCTCCAGCATCTGCACTCGGCAACCCAAGGTGGCCAACACAAACGCATCCCGCCCTAACCCTGCTGTGACATCCAGGATCTGCGGGTAGACACCCGCTTTAATGCCAGCCGCCCGCGCGATCATCTGGCCTTTCCCTCCGCCAAATTTACGCCGATGGTCTACCGCTCCACCAACGAAATCAGCACGAATTGGTCCCGGCGCCTTGCGACCGGTTTGTTGCAGAGCGACGCCATCACCGTCCACCAGCAACACGAACTCCGTCTGGATCAGCTGCTCCGGGTCTGCCATCAACAACAAGGGCTGACGCAATTGCGCCGCCAGCCCTTCGGCCTGTTTGCGACAGGCTTCATCGTTGCAAACAACCGGGAGATTTTTAGTAGCCTGGGTAATGTCAGTCATAGGAGCCAGAGTCAGTGCGCAGCAGGGCGCGCCATTATCCCCCCTGCCCGCACAGAGAACAATCATTGTCAGTTTTTTGCCAGCTCAAAGACGATGCGCTCACGAATATCAAATGACTTTACCGGTTGATCATCAACCATCCTGGGTTTGTACTTCCAGCGTTTCACAGCCTGGATCACACTGCCGTTGAAGATGGACGAGGGAACTGCTGTAACAATACGGATGTTTTCCGTCGTGCCAGCTGTTGATACGTCGAAGACTACATCAACGAAACCCTCTATCCCACGCGACGACGCCGTGGTCGGATAAGCCGGTTGCACTTTGATAAAGGGAGTTGCCTGATCAGCGGAATATCCGGGCAGCGACACACCAATCACTGGCGGTGTAGAGTCGTACCAGCCGTCCGTTGCGAGATCAACCTCAACCTTTGCCAATTCCACCTCCGGAGCAGCGGGGGGTACGGTGGGCGGCTCGGGTTTGACTGGCTTGTCTACAGGTTTGTAGCGGTTTTTGATATCCGTATCAGCATCGTTGATAAACGTTAGGATCTTGTCGGCTTCAACGGGTTCGATAATCTCTATGAAGTCGGAATGCACCAGCTGATGCATCAGGTAAAGAATCAACAGAGTAGCAATGGATGCTGCAGGTAAAATACCGAATATACGTACGGCAGGACTGGCCAGCAGTTGTGTAGTCATGGAATATTCCTCGCAAATTATCATAATGGGGGGCTGGATTCCGGACAAAACTACCCCGGCCCGGTACGGGAACAGCGAAAAATGTGAGAAGGGGAATGGTTATCGTCGTCGTTTATCGACAGCTGCAGATTGTTCGATTTGGAATTTGAAGGTTTCAGTTACACCTTCAATTACCACCGCAACACCATCGATGATCTGCGGCTGGTAACGGGAATTTTCCAAGGCAGACAACACGGCTTTGTCAAAGACGTGACGGGGATGAGACCATAAAATTCGCGGAGCAGAGATTGAGCCATCTTCTTCAATTGAAAACTCAACCACTACTTCGCCTTCAGTACCCCGTTCAAGCGCATGACGCGGATACACGGGCATGGCCATCCTGCTTGGCATATAACCCTGTATTTGAATTAAAGGTACCGCAACTAAAGGTACCGCAACTCCAACAGGATCAATTGCCGGCTGCTGCTCGACCTCAATATCACGAGGGTCGAGGACATCACTGGTAACCAGCACCCACTCATGAGGCACCGCCGGTAGTTTATTGGTGTGAGTCTGTTGCTTTAATTTCTGAAGCGTTTCTGCATCCATGCGCAGTGCTGATACTGTTGACGCGGGTGGAGCAACAGAAACTTCTTCTGCCTGGGATAAATGAATTCTTGATGCGTGCGCAACCAATGTCTGTTGAACTGGCACCAACTGAAGACTCGCAAAGAGAAAGAGCAGCAGCAGCAAAGTAAGCACAGGATAATGTCGCGCTTCCGGCGCAGCATTGCTTCTCTGGCGCTGGTGGTCAAGAACAGCCTCAATTCGATAAAACACTGAAGAATGAGCAGCCATCATAAGCGTTGTTTCGGATGCTGGATCGCGGGAGGAGCAAGCCATATCTAATAAATTTTCCGCGTACACTGCTTCCCTGTTGCGAACGAGAATATTCTGATTTACGCGATAAACATAATCATCACAGGCTATCTCTGCATAATGAAATAAGCGATTTGCCAGCCACCACACTGGTGGCAGAAACCAGAATACTGCACAGCAGATTTTCACAACCAAGGTCGTCGCCCAGTCATGACGAACCACATGTCCCAGCTCATGCAATAGAACA
The DNA here is from genome assembly GCA_937958105.1 of uncultured Cellvibrio sp. Classification (GTDB taxonomy): domain Bacteria; phylum Pseudomonadota; class Gammaproteobacteria; order Pseudomonadales; family Cellvibrionaceae; genus Cellvibrio. Next base: position 24,103 of record CALFXJ010000044.1, on the reverse strand, counting down.
GAAAACTTACGTTCGCGGCTCCAATCCGGCGCGCCATCCGGCAGCATGATGACCGGCCGGAAGATGCCCCACATCTGAGGTGAGGAAACTGATCGACTCGTTACCATGGAAACTCTGGCGGATATGCCCATTTCCTCATTCAGCTTGTCGAGGATAAATTGCAAATCGTAATCTTTACAGATTTTCGCCTGGCGCGTTTGCACAGCGATAGCCAGAATGCCGAGCAACAAATAAAACAACAGCGAAAATGCACCGGTAAAATATATGGCTGCCACAACAAAGGTATTGTCCTTATCACCAAGCCAGGTGATAACAGGAGGAACCCAGGAAAAGAATAACGATGCCTGCTGCCCCAGGGGCAACACCTGCCATTTGATCTGAGGCAGAACACTGAACGAAACCGGCAGTAACACCAGAGCAGACAAACCGATCGCGAGCCAGAAGTGCTGCAGCGCAGCTGACTTTTTGCGTAACAGCCACGCACCGCCAACAATAACCAAAACAATCAACATTGGCTTTATCAGCAATAGCGTCAACACACTCAATGCAGTTTCGGTAGCCATATCTGCCTCGTGACGACAGTAGTTTATTGTTCTTTTGCTTTTTCAATTGCCGCTTTTAATTCGGCGATTTCGGCATCACTTAACTTCTGCTTATTCATTCCGAGCAGAGCATTCACTGCAGCCACAGCTGAACCATCAAAAAATGTTTTCAGCAATTTCTGTAAGGCATTGGCTCGAGCCTCACTACGTTCAATCAACGGGAAGTAGATGTAACGAGGTCCGTCTTCGCGATAACTTACTAGCCTCTTTTCAACCAGCTTGGCGATTAATGCCCGTACAGCGGAATAACTCGGGGGATCAGGAATTGCTGAACGAACATCCTGCGCAGAAAGCTCGCCGTGTTCAAACAACGCATCCATAATCTGCCGCTCTCGCCGGCTGAGTTGATTGTGTGAGGAATCGCTGACCATAACTCTTTCCTACAATTGGAGTTCCGAAGGCCTATGCTAACTTTTTAGCACCATGCTATAAAATTAGCACCCAGATAATGAAAGTCAAGATATTCGTGCTAAAAATTTAGCACACATCGGATGAACACATCTAAGCAGCTGAATTTGCAGGAAATTTTTGAATCCATCAGAAGCGGAGCATTTACAAACATCAGCAGAGTCAACATATTGTGGCTATGCTTAATGAGACGGCGCAGACGTTATAGCTGCTATCAGGAGCTGGAAATGCCGAACTGGCTGACGGGTACTATTGTCGAACGACACCAGTGGAACAATCGACTTTGTTCCCTTCGAATACTGTTGGACCTGCCGGAATATGAAGCAGGTCAGTTCATCAATCTCGGTTTGGAGATAAATGGCAAGGCGGTGCTGCGCCCCTACTCACTTGTTAACCCTCCTGGCAATTCACTTCAGGAAATTTTTTTTAATCGTGTAGACGACGGACTGCTTTCACCTCGCCTGTTCCAGCTCCAACCTGGCGATAAGGTCTTAAGCAGTCCCAAAGCCGGTGGTTTTTTTGTGCTTTCACAAGTTCCTGCTGCCCAACAGTTGTGGCTCTGCGCTACGGGTACCGGACTCAGTCCATTTCTTTCCATGTTACGTACGGTGGACCCCTGGGAGAGTTACGAGCAGATAATATTGATCCATGGCGTTCGGGATCAGAGCGAGATGGCGTACTGCAAAGAACTGGAGGAGATCCAGCGGCTGCATTCACAGCAATTCCATTATTTTCATTCCGTTACCCGTGAACCGGACACGCCCCACCTTAGTAGACGCATCCCCGACCTGCTGCTGAATAACGATATAGAAAATCTTTTAGACTTAACTCTGAGCGCTAACAACGCTCAAGTTATGCTGTGCGGTAACAGCGGTATGATTAACGGCTGTCTTTCCGTACTGGCGGAGCGCGGACTGAAAAGAAATCAGCGACGCGACCCAGGTCAGATCACTATTGAAATTTATCAATGAAGTAGATTAGCAGATATCTCAGCAGGCTCTGAAATACGCTCTGCAACCCTATAAAAAAAGCCGCCCCGTAAGGCGGCTTTTTGGTCAATTAGGCGAACGCTAACCCGTCTATTACTCCAAAGGTAAGAGTTCCAGTTCAACGCGACGGTTAGCCTGGCGACCAGCTTCGGTATCATTAGTCGCGATCGGATAACGAGGACCATAACCGTAAGACTGGATACGGCCTGCAGCAACTTTGCGCTCCGCCAGATAATTGCGCACGCTGTTTGCACGCTGCTCACTCAGTGTCTGGTTCAGCTGAGCACCGCCGGTGGAGTCGGTATGGCCACTGATTTTGATGGCAGTTTTGTTAAATTCAGCCAGCACCAGTGCCACGGAATCCAACACGTTATAGAAGTCAGAACGGATAACTGCGCTACCAGTAGCGAAGGTAATATTGCCCGGCATAATCAGATAAATCTTATCGCCTTCACGACGTACCTGAACCCCTGAACCTTGCAGACGCTCACGCAACGCAGCTTCCTGGCGATCCATGTAATAACCTACACCACCACCGATGGCACCACCGGCCACAGCACCGGTAAGCGCACCCTTTTTACGGTCGCTCTTGCTGGCAGACGCTGCGCCAATTACCGCACCGGCTACGGCACCAATTCCTGCCCCTTTAGCTGTGTTGCTGGTTTTTTGCTGCCCCGTGTAGGGATCAGTTGATGTACAACCAAATAAAAACAGTACGGATAACAAGGCAATTAATGGTTTCATGAAACTTCCTCTTTGTGGGACAGGTAGAAAAAATCCAGAACAGCAAGATAACAGGATTCTACAAAAATTAAATAGTGTTTCATCATAGTTTTATCGCACAATAGACCGGGTCTGAAACCGGCAGTTCAATCGATTCTCCGGCGCGAGATGAAAAGCGCTCGGTTCAGCGAAGGTTCAGCTTTAGGATGGATAGCAATATCAAGGGAATTTAATAAGCTATTTGCTGATTTATATTTAGCAGGATGAAAGCACAATGAAACCATTCCATGTCGCAGGGATTTTATTGATAGCAGCCGCTGTTTCTACAACCGGATGTAATTATTCGGTCAGCGTCAATGACAATGTCGTTTACACGCCTGAGCCTCTCTTCACTGATTATCAGATCGCCGACAACAACCTTCGTCAATGCATAGCGCAAACCATCGAAGACAGGAAAGTTACCCGTGTTCAACAATTGACTCGGCTCAATTGCAGCAGCGCAGGGATTACCAGCCTCGCTGGTCTGGAACATTTCCGCGCGTTGGAAGAACTGAATCTCGCCAGCAATAAGCTGACCACAGTTGCACCACTGGATAGACTCGGCAATCTAAAAGTACTTGTTCTGCGGGAAAATCAACTCAACTCTGCTGCGCCCCTGCTGAGCCTGTTGAAACTGACTCAGCTGGATCTGGAGCAAAACCCAGCTCTGGATTGCTCAGACGTTAATCAGCTCGCTGAAAATATGAAGGAAGTAAAAGGGGAAATATTAAAGCCGGAACAGTGTCGATAGACCCATCCAAGGTTTGAAACGACTGACCGCAAACGCTCAATCAACTACCGACCGACGAACATCAAGCCAATGGTGTTGCGCAGCTGGTGGACCACTTTCATCTTGACCGGCTCAAGATTAATAGGGCCTATCGCCTTACGAAATTTAACCATTACTTCTGTGCCAACAGGTGGATTAGGCTGGTTTTCAATCTGTACCAGTGCACCACCATCAGAGATATCCTTGGTAAACCCTACTATCGTACCGAAGCTCGGGTGGCTCATCTCTACTCTCACCGAGGCCGATGTACGTTCAAACATACGACGTTCAATCACGGTCAGGCTCCTGATTTCTGATAGTTATTGCGTCCGGCGCTAAACGATACCTGCATCCCAACAGACTTTAACAAGCATAGAACAGTTCTGCCATAGTAAAAGTGGTCCATGGTCACAATCGCTCCACGTAAAGGAGTGGCAGCTCCTTTACGTGACGCATTCCACACAGGTGTTCGAACCTTAGAAGTTCAAACCCAAGCGCTTCCCAACGAGTTCATAGGATTCCACAACGTTTCCGAGATTCTGGCGGAAGCGGTCTTTATCCAGTTTTTCGCGGGTATCTTTGTCCCACAGGCGGCAGCCATCGGGAGAGAATTCATCACCCAGGATCACCTCGCCCTTGAACAGCCCGAACTCCACCTTGAAATCCACCAGTAACATATTGCCACTGGCAAACAGTTCCTTCAGTACATCATTGATCTTGAAAGTCAGCTCTTTCATCCGCGCAACCTGCTCCGCGGTAGCCCACCCAAAGGATTGAATATGAGATTCGTTGACCATCGGGTCACCGAGCGCGTCATTCTTAAGGAAAAATTCAAAGGTAGGCGGATTCAGCTCGAGGCCTTCCTGTACGCCAAGACGACGGGTAATGGACCCTGCTGCGAGGTTGCGCACAACGCACTCCACAGGAATCATGTCCATCTTTTTAACGAGGGATTCGGTGTCAGACAGCAGCTTCTCGAAGTGGGTAGGAATACCGGCTTCCTGCAATTTACCCATAATGAAGGCATTGAACTTGTTGTTCACCATACCTTTACGATCCAACTGCTCGATACGCTTACCATCAAAGGCTGAGGTGTCGTTGCGGAATAACAGGATCAGACGATCCGGATCGTCAGTCTTGAAAACAGATTTTGCCTTACCCGCGTAAAGTTGTTCGCGTTTTTCCATTATGGTGCCTGCTGTAAATAAAAGAACTGTATCGGTTGGTAAATCAGGTCAGGTCAAAGTCAGCCAGTCAAAACCTTCATTTTGACAGGCGTAGGTCACCTGCTTGACCTGGGTTGTCACCGGCGCCAGTGTTGCCTGAGCCAGCGCCGGTGTATTGTTTTGCTGACTGATATGCGCCACTACCAGATGCTGCAATCGCTGCGTATCGATCCGCTGCAGAAAACCTGCAGCCTGCTGATTACTTAAATGTCCCCACTGCCCTCCAACACGCTGCTTGAGCGAAGGTGGATAGCTGCCGTAGGCCAGCATCGCGGGGTCGTGATTCGCCTCAAGAACCATGGCATCACAGGACTGGTAACAGGCTTCAACATGGGGCGTAATACTACCCAAATCAGTCAGTATTCCCAAGCGGAGCCCGGCAAATTCAAGAACAAATTGCGCCGGCTCACGCGCGTCATGGGGGACAGCTACCGGCCTGACCGTGAGACCATTAACTTCAAAGGGAGTATAAGCGTGAATCAGTCGCAGGTCGGGAAGTTCACCCAGGTTACGGCTGTGGAAAGTTCCGGGAGTCATGTAGACCGGGATCTGATAGCGGCGCGCCAGTGCTGCGACACCCTTGATATGATCCGAGTGCTCATGGGTAACAAGAATGGCGGCGAGCTGTTCTGGCCGGCGAGACAAACGAAGCAGACGCTGCTCGGTCTCCTTCAGGCTGAAGCCACAGTCGATGAGCAGTGCACCCGCAGCCCACTCCACCAGAGTGGAATTCCCACGACTGCCACTGCCCAGCGATGCAAAACGCATAGCCTTTCCTTTAGATGAGGTTTTTCCGCAGGATTGTCAGCATCTCCCGCGTCTTACGCGGTTCAAGCCGCTTGCCGTAGGGATCGCGCAAACGAACCAGCAGGTCACCTTCGTCACCAGTGATGATAATCAGATAACCCGGCGCATTCGGCAGGGTTTGTTCCTGCTTGCGGTTTGACATAGGGGCTTCGTCAAGCGCAGCACCCTGGGGCAGATTGGCACTCAGTTCTGCCAGCGTATAAGGACTGCTCAGCTTGATTCGATCCTCTTCAGGTTCACCAAAGATTGCTTTAACCCAGCCTGCATTACGGATACTGCTCCACTTACGACTGAACCAGCCCGGCCCTTCTGGGTCAATTTTGCTGTAATACGCGTAGAAAATACCCGTCGCGGCGTCACTTTCATACAGGGAGAAGCCTTCCTGCTTAAGAGCATAGGAAATAGTGCCCAGAGCCCGCGCGCGATCCAGTTTCAGGCGCATCACCGGCTCATTGCGGTATATCCCCAGATTCGCTTTGGTGGAGCCGCCAATGGATTGCGCCAGCAGTGAAGTACCACCTTCCGTCGTATCGCTGGCGAGGGTCGCAGCCAATTCATCCAGCAGCCACTTTTCTCTTTCAGGGTTCACTGACGCTTGGGGCCAGCTGATCGGAGACGGAGGATTGGTCCCGGTAGGAATACTGAGGTGAGTGATATGAATCTCAGTGGTCTCCGGCTGGACACCCTGATCAATCTGAATGCGATATTTATCGTAAGTACTGAGATCAGTCTTGAACTGGATCCAGTCAGTTTCAATAACGCCGCTGCTGATGTCGGAAGAAGAAACCGCTAATCCATTCACGTTCAAAAAGTGACGCACGCGGGGCCAGACCTCTCCCGGGGCTACGTTCATCAGAATCCAGGACTGTTGCCCCAGGCGCTGAATCTTTACGCTCTCCTCCAGCACATTGGCCGAGAGCGGCATGGGCCGGGGAATCTCGTTATTTTCGGGATCAGCTTCGTAGCCAAAATCCGACTCGGTAATCGGCGGAATCGGGTACAGCTCGCTCAAGGCGCGTGTATCGAGGCTTTCATCAAGTACCAGCGGAGGAATATTGTCCGCCTTCAGATAGTCGTTCTCGCGATTGCGAAATACACCATCATCACCAAAGAAAAAGCCACAACCAGACAGGGAAACACTCAACAGCGCCAGCAACACGTAAAAAGCTGGCGACTTTTTAACAGTCATTATTCTCATGAATTGTCTCTACAGCAGCCCGGCGGATTGCAGGGCAGATTTAACCTGTGGGTGATATTGCCCCGACAGACGTGTTAACGGCAGGCGAATACCGGATTGAATCAGTCCCATTTGCTCCAGAGCCCATTTGACCGGGATGGGGTTGGATTCAATAAACATCGCGGCATGCAACGGCAACAGACGATCATTGATCGCGCGGGCCTCGTCCGCCTTTCCGGCAATAGCCAGCTCACACATCTGCGCAATGGCAGCAGGTACGACATTGGCGGTGACAGAAATATCCCCTTTACCACCCAAAAGCATTAAATCCACCGCCGTTGCATCATCGCCGGAGATAATCACAAAATCTGACGGTGCCCTCTCGATCAGGAGACGGGCGCGGTCCAGGTCGCCGGTGGCTTCTTTAATTCCGATGATATTGTCAATCTGGGCAAGACGCAGAACTGTCTCCGGCTGCATATCTACGCTGGTGCGACCTGGTACGTTATAAAGGATTTGCGGAATGGCAACAGACTTGGCAATGAACTGATGATGGAGGAACAAACCTTCCTGAGTAGGCTTGTTGTAATAGGGGGTCACTAGCAGGCAGGCATCAGCACCGACATCTTTGGCGGCAGCAGTCAACTCGACAGCCTCTTCGGTAGAGTTCGCACCGGTACCGGCAATCACCGGAACCCGACCGTGAACCTGATCAACGATCTTGCGGATAACTTCCAGATGCTCTTCAACGTTCAAGGTAGCAGATTCGCCCGTCGTCCCTACTGCAACGATGGCATGGGTGCCCTGCTCCAGATGCCAATCCACCAGCTTATGCAGACCAGCCCAATCCAGTGCATTGTCAGGGGTCATGGGGGTTACCAGAGCAACCATACTGCCTTGAATCATCAGAAACTCCGTTGTGAAAGAACACGGCACCAGCGTCAGTGTTCATAAATGGGCAAAGGCGCAATGGTACTGAGAGGAGCAGCGCGAAACAAGCGCGCTGCGACGGAATCGACAGACTTACTTTTTAAAATCCAGCATACGCTGCAGGGGAATCATCGCACGTCGAGCCAGCTCAGGGTCCACGTGGATTTCATTGTCGTCACGTTCGAACACGGTTGCGAGATTATCCAGCACGTTCATGGCCATCCAGGGACAGTTGGCACAGCTGCGGCAGGTAGCCCCGCTGCCCGCTGTCGGTGCGATATGGAATACTTTGTCCGGGTTTAATTGCTGCATCTTATAAAAGATGCCCTGATCCGTCGCTACGATAAATTCCTTATTGGGCATAGTCTGGGCGGCCTTGATCAGCTGGGAGGTAGACCCGACCACATCCGCCAGCTCAACAACTGACGCAGGGGATTCCGGGTGCACCAGAACCGCGGCATCAGGATAAAGTGTTTTTAAATCAATCACTCCGCGCGCTTTGAACTCTTCGTGCACGATACAGGCACCGTCCCACAGCAGCACATCCGCTCCGGTTTTCTGCTGGACATAGCTGCCGAGGTGCTTGTCCGGCGCCCACAGAATCTTTTTGCCCTGCTTGTCCAGATGGTCGACAACATCCAGAGCAATGCTGGAAGTCACCACCCAGTCGGCACGCGCCTTCACGGCGGCGGAGGTGTTGGCATAGACCACGACAGTGCGGTCCGGATGCTGATCACAGAATGCGGAGAACTCTTCAATAGGGCAGCCCAGATCCAATGAACAGGTCGCCTCCAGAGTTGGCATCAGCACACGCTTCTCAGGGGTTAGAATCTTCGCTGTCTCACCCATGAATTTCACGCCGGCAACCACCAGCGTTGTGGCCGGATGATTCTTGCCAAAGCGCGCCATCTCCAGGGAATCCGATACACACCCACCCGTAGCCTCGGCCAGCGACTGAATCAGGGGATCTGTGTAATAGTGGGCGACCAGTACCGCATTGTTCTGCTTGAGCAGAGTGGCGATCCGGTCCCGGTATTCCGCTTCTTCTTCGGGAGTATACTGGGGAGCACTCCACGCGCGGGACAGATGCTCCTGCACGATTGCCTGAGCGGACTGAACATTGTTGGTGGCGATCATCACGGGTTTTGACATCACGGTTGCCTCAAGTGAAGGTGACGGATTTTACCGCGGGGCCGGAGCCCACTCACATCCATTTTGACAATAAATAAAAAAGGGGAAGCCATTTGGCATCCCCTTTTAATTATGGTGGGTCGTGCGCGATTCGAACGCGCGACCAATTGGTTAAAAGCCAACTGCTCTACCGACTGAGCTAACGACCCGATAAACGGTTTGTCTTACTGATTGTTACAACCTGCCTCCCTGATGCGAGGCGGCCTTAAATATGGTGGGTCGTGCGCGATTCGAACGCGCGACCAATTGGTTAAAAGCCAACTGCTCTACCGACTGAGCTAACGACCCAAAAGAGGCGCGTATATTAAAGATTTGAACAAAAAAAACAAGCGCTTTTTAGCGATTAATTGCGAAAAAATACGCTGCCAAACAATGGGTTAAAAGATGCACAACATTCACTGCCGGTCACCGGTCATTGTCGATAGCGGGTTGGATCGGCAACACCAGCCTGCGCAAAACCCGCACTGCGCAAACGACAGCTGTCACATTTGCCACAGGCTTCACCCGCTTCCGTCGCCTGATAACAGGAGACCGTAAGGCTGTAATCCACACCCAGAGCCAGCCCCTGCCTGATGATCTCTGCCTTGCTCAGGTCGATGAGCGGCGTACGGATCTTGAGGCGATTACCTTCCGCGCCAGCCCGTGTCGCGAGGTTTGCCATCACCTCATAGGCTGCTATGTATTCCGGCCGACAGTCCGGGTAACCGGAAAAATCCACGGCGTTGACACCAATAAAGATATCGTCCGCCCCAAGGACTTCGGCCCATCCCAGCGCAATAGAAAGGAATACAGTGTTGCGGGCGGGCACGTAGGTAATGGGAATGCCGGCAGCTTCTTCTTCCGGCACGGAGATGGAATCGTCGGTCAAGGCTGAGCCACCGATGCTGCGCAGATCCAGCGTGATGACCTTGTGCTCTACGCTGCCCAGAGCCTGGGCGGTACGCTCTGCGGCCAATAACTCACTGCGATGGCGCTGGCCGTAATCAAAGCTCATGGTGTAGCAGGCATACCCCTGATCGCGGGCGATGGCCAGGACCGTGGTGGAATCCAAACCTCCGGAGACAAGTACGACAGCTTTTTTCTGATTCATAGGAACCTCATGGCGTCTTCAGCTTTGCCTGTTCGGCGGCTAACAATAACGAGCGGGATGAAATCAATGACCGGGGGTGTCATTCCACAACAGCTTATGAAGCTGCAGCTGAAAGCGCACCGGTAGATTATCGGCAAGGATCCACTCCGCCAGCTGCACCGGCTCTATCTGGCCAAAACTGGGAGAAAAAAGCACCTCGCCCACCCGTTCGCGGAGACGATGTTCATCCACCTTGAATCGCGCCCATTCATAATCTTCACGACTGCAGATAACGAACTTAACCTGATCCTGGACCTGCAGCTGGGGGAGATTTTCCCACCGATTGCGATTGACCTCACCGGACCCAGGCGTCTTCAGATCCATCACCTTGATTACGCGCGGATCCACGTCATCGAGGGGCAGCGCCCCACTGGTTTCCAGTGAAACCTGGTAACCCGCGTCACATAACTTGGTGAGCAGCTGAATACAGTCCCGCTGAGCCAACGGCTCGCCGCCGGTGACGCAGACATAGCGCGGGCGATAGCTGGCGACCTTCTCCAGGATAGATTCCAGAGTCATACGCTCTCCGCCGTAGAAGGCGTACTCCGAGTCGCAGTAGCCACAGCGCAATGGACAGCCGGTCAGGCGGACAAACACTGTTGGTAAACCAACGGTGCTGGATTCGCCTTGCAGCGAGTAAAAAATCTCGGTGATTTTCAGGGTTGTATCGGTCATAAGACAATTAGCCACAACGGGCGCAGGACGACGCCGGAACCGCAGGCCCGGCTGGAGCGAAAAGATGCGCAGTTTACCCAAACCCCCTTCACTATGCGAGCGACAGGTTTGTCTGGCATTCGGCGTGCTGGTATCCTGAGTGGTCGCCTGCGAACCCGGACAGATCTGGATTAAAGCCCGGATTCCGGCAGAGGGACAGCCGCGCCGGCAACCATTTCGGCTTTAACGAGATACCCGTTCAGCATCATGAAACCGATCAAAACCAAACGCGAACTGCGCGATGAACTCAATCAGCAGATCAATGAGTATCTTGGCCACGGCGGCTCCGTAACAGAAGTTCCGCGGGGCGTCAGCGGCCGCGAAAACGCCCATGGTCCACTGGTAAGCATCTTTGATGGTCAGGGAAGTGAAGAGCGCACTCCGATACCGGAGGTGGTTGCAGCCATCGAAGCACGCCGTAAACCACAACCCCCGCTCCATAAAAGTACCCGTAAGCTGCGGCCGCGCAAGCGGGTCATCCTGGATGACTTTGGGCAGCCGCTCCGCTGGGAGTGGGTGGAAGAGTAGCTGCTAGTCCTGCTGCAGAGCCCGATTTAACAACCCGGGAAATTCCTCCCATTCCTGAAATACACAGGTCACACCAAACTCATCCAGCTCTTCCTGCGTCAGATGCGGACGATAGCACCAGACGGTTGCGCCACTGTGTACCCCGGCACTTACCCCCGGGAAACTGTCTTCCACCACCAGACAACGCTTGATGTCCCAGCCCATCGCGGCCGCAGCGCGCTGATAAATTTCTGGGTTAGGTTTGGCAACCCCCACAGTCTCGGTATCAAAACGATGCTTCGGCGGAAAAAAGGTATCCAGACCGGTATGAGTCAGCTTAATGTCGAGTTCGCGGGCCTGGGAGTTAGTGACCAGCGCGAAGGGCAGCACCAGTGATCGCAAAACCTCTTTCACACCAGGCATGGAGGTCAATTCCTTCTCCATCAATTCGCGGAAATAGCGCCGATTATCCTGTACAAAACTCTCCGGCAGCGGACTACCCCGATGGGCTTCAATCAACGCAACGCAGTGAGAAAAGCTCTGGCCGGTAAAGGTTTTGGCCACTTCATCCAGACTCATGGGGATATTGATATCGTGCAATGATCGATGCAGGGCTCGAGTCGCGATAACTTCCGAGTCCACCAGCACACCATCACAATCAAATAACACCGCTTCAAAAACAACAGACATACGTCAAGATCCTCAGGCAGGAAAAAATTAAAGAGGTAAAACGGGGGAGTTTTATTATTAGGAGGGATACATCAAAGGCGGGACGAGCAAATCTCGCCCCGATTTACAGCCAGTCCTTGCGCTTGAAATACCAGTAGGGTGCCAGAGCGCTCAGCACCATCAGACACAATCCCAGCTCAAAACCGTATTCCCAGTGTATATGAGGCATAAATTCGAAATTCATTCCATACAGGCTGGCAACCACTGTCGGCGGCAGGAAGATAACCGCCGCGATAGAGAAGGTTTTGATGATCTGGTTTTGTTCGATATTGATAAAACCCTGCGTTGAGTCCATCAGGAAGTTGATCTTATCGAACAGAAACGCCGTGTGAGACATCAGTGTGTCCACATCGCGCTTAATCTCACGTGCAGTTTCCTGCAATTCAAAATGCTCGCGCAGATGGCGCTGCATAAACGAAATGGAGCGCTGGGTATCCATCAGACACAAACGAATCTTACCGTTGCTGTCTTCAAGCTTTGCCAGTCGATCAATTGCCTCTTCCAGTTCAGCGTCGGCATCTTCCAGCACCATGTGACTGACTTCTTCCAGCTTGCGGTGAATATCTTCCAGTGCGTCCGCCAGATTTTCCACCTTCTGTTCGAACATGGTAATCAGGAGGTCCTGGGGCGATCTGACCTGCACCTGCCCGCGTCGGGCCCGCATACGCAGCAGGCGGAAATCCGCCAGGTCGCCGTCACGCACCGTCAGTAAACGCTTATCCTGCAAGATGAACGCAACGGTTACTGTATTGTGCCGCCCTGCTTCGCCCGGCGACAAAAACAACGAGTGAACATGAATACCGGCACTGTCCTGGAAGTATCGCGCAGAGAATTCAATCTCTTCTACATCATCTGATTCGGGTAACTCGGCGCGCAGAAATGTATTGAGGTTTTCACGCTCCTCCTCGGTCGGCTCATGGGCATCAATCCAGACAGCGTTGGCGAGCGCAACCTTGGCATCTTCTTCTTGCTGCGCTGGCACTTCGCGCAGGGTGGTACCTTGAATCTTGAACATTCTCAACATCAGTGCTGCTCCTCAAGGATGCTTACGACCATGCAAGGGCTTATAGCATATACAGATAACAGGTGACGGATTTTTTGCGATCTCCGCCAGTGCTGGCGGCTTTGCCTGGGTTTACGCGATCACCTGCAGTTAGCGTTTCTTGCGGTAAAAACTGGCCTCGCCGGGTGGTCGTGTCTTGAAACGCCGATGGACCCAGAGATACTGGTCCGGCTGCCGCCTGATGATTTCTTCAATCACGGCATTGGTACGAGTTGCGTCAGCAACATCGTCACCGCTGGGGAAGTTGTCCAACGGAGGGTAGAACTCAATTTCGTAATGTCCCTCAGCATTGCGGTAATACGACATGGGAATCACCTTGGCCTGCCCCATCTGGGCTATACGTCCGGTCCCCACTATCGTCGCGGCGTTAATACCAAAAAACGGAGCAAACACACCATGCTTCAAACCATAATCCTGATCCGGCGCATACCATACCGAATGTCCCTTACGCAGGTTTCGGATCAGCTGCCGGGTGTCATCGCGAGGAATGGCTGATTTGGCAAACCGCTCACGCGCCTGAGAAATCATGTAGGAGAGTAAGGGGTTTGGGTCGCGTCGATAGAGGACATCAAATGTAATGTGGCTGGACAGAATACGTCCCACCAGATCAAGCGTGGTTTGATGGCTTCCCATCAGGATGATCCCTTTACCCTCAGCCTGTACCGCTTCGATGTGCTCCACACCCTTAATGTTGTATCGCCCTTTGAATTGCTTATCACTGCCCCAGAAGGCGATGGAGGTTTCCACCACGCTGATGCCAACCGCGCGCATCACACCACGCACCAGTTGATTCTGCTCTTCCTTATTCAACTCGGGGAAGCACAAGGCGATGTTCACTTCAGTAATATGGCGGCGGGACCGGGCAAAGAGGTAGAACAAGCGCCCAATCCCTGCCCCCAGCGGCATACTGATGGATATCGGCAGGCTGGCCAGCAGCTTGAAAAAACCCAGACCAAGCCAGGTGAGCCAGTAGCGCGGGCCATAAAACGAAACATGGAACTGGGGATCGGTTTTTCTATCCACGAATATTGGTAACTCCAAAACCGTAAATTCGGGCAGGCATAATGCCTGCAAAAAAGATTGTCGATTATACCAAGCTTGCGCCGTTTATAAACGAACCTCGTTTGAGCTGCTCCTGCGGGCTTTCTCAGAGACGGATATCTGTTAAGGTAGGCGCCACCCGTTTTACCCACGAGCGCCTTACCATGAAGATAAAAGAGCTGTCTGCCAATATCGATCAGAAACTCAACGAATTGGAGCAGCAACTGGACAATCTGCACGCAGAACGCACCAAAACCAGCGATCCCGAGCAACAACAGAAGCTGACCGCTGACATCACCGCGCTGAATAAGATCAAACTCAAGCTGCTTAAATCCAAAGACATTGCCTGGCGCGCGCATCAGTTGTTAAGCGACCAGGAAAACCAGCGCAGCATTGATCGCCAACGCCTATGGGCACTGGCTTTCCTGACTTTCAGTGCCCTGGGAGCGATAACATTAATCGGAATTTATTTCTGGAGCGGATGGGTCTGAACGAACAACCAGACAGAACCCGAGGTTTCAGCCGGGATATTCACCGAAAGTGAATACTCCGGCTTCAGATATTAATCATGCGGTCAGCTGGCTACTGCCGCATCAATGACAGGCTTCAACTCACCCTTTTCATGCATCTCGGTGATGATATCGCACCCACCGATCAACTCTCCTTTTACCCACAGCTGCGGAAAGGTTGGCCAGTTGGCGAACTTCGGCAATTCAGTGCGGATTTCCGGATTGGAGAGCACGTCAACATACGCAAAACGCTGACCGCAGGCCATCAGCGCCTGTGATGCACGCATGGAAAAACCACACTGGGGCGCATTGGGTGAACCCTTCATGTAAAGGATTACCGGGTTTTCGTTGATTTGCTGCTTGATGGTTTCTAAAACATCCATAACCGTGGTTGACCTCTGTTTGCGGTGAGCGCGACGGGCGCGACCTGGGTGAAATAGTGGGGATTAACTGGCAGAAAGCAAGCCGGATCGTGGCGACATTCTACCCCAGCACGCCTGCTAAACCCAATCTACAGCTATCAGTCAGAGCTTATTTTGTGCGGGATGAGCTTTTTTGAGGGTTTGGATCAGATTTAAAGCGAGTTCCCGCCCTTCCGGGGACAGGGAGCAGAAATGGCGCGTCAGCTGATTGACCTGTTTCTCCAGCTCAGCCGCCCGCTTCTTGTCAGTGGTATAGCGGTCTCCCGGTTCTTTGACAGCACCCGCCTGATTTTCTGCTTCCGCATAAATAGCCGAGACGGTCAAACCCAGAGCGCGCGCAATCTCCTCCAGTAAATCCAGTGACGGACGCTGTTCATCCCGCTCGATGCGGGACAGATTGCCGGCATCGGTGCCTGCCACAAATGACACAGCCTCAAGGGTTTTTCCCTGAGCGTTGCGATGTTGCCTGAGTATTTTGCCTATTTTCATTGCGCCATTTTCTGCGCCGTGCGCAAACCTAACAAAGCGAAATACGCAAAAACTGCTTGCAAATATTGCGCTGCAGACAAACAATTGCCGGATATGGCCAAGAAGGCGCTATGCAATTCAGCATTTTCACTCCCAGGTAAAACGGGGGCGACGGGCTACTGATGTGCCTGCGTGACTTGAGCCATCTTCTATAAATATAAGCCCATTATGCGGTATTTCGCGCCATTTTATCTACCGGATCAAGGAGCGGTTGATGTCCGAGAAGTTAACCAGCAGTTCGCCTGCCTCACCCGATACTCTGACCCACACCCTGCTGATGATTGACCAGAACGGCCATGTCACTGACATATGTGTGTTGCAGGGGGATTTTTACGGCTTCGCACCCGCCGAAGTCTTTGGCCGGAAAATCACTGAGTTCCTGCACGATGGAATACCGGAACCGGTGATCAACAGCTGTAAACAACAATTCTCGTCAGGTTATGCCTGGCGCGGTGTAATGCAGTGTCGAACCAAAGACAATGGCCATTGCTGGAGCGATGTGTATCTCAGTCCGAAGTGGAAGGCTGGCTTACTGCATGGTGCCTGGGTGGTTCTTTCAACCTGCGAGCCATCCGTCCTGAATCGCGCCCAACAGATCTACCACCGCATGAGCAGCCACGCCTGCTGGCAGCAACGACGTAGATGGCAGATCACCGGTGGACTGACGGGCCTTGCTCTCGCAGCCTTACTGTTACTGATGGGAGCGGCATCCGATCTTGCACTGACAGCTCTTCTGGGAATCTGCCTCACGCTGACAGCCCTGGTGTTGGGGCGCTTCTCGCTGGATGGTGCGAGCATCAGTTCTCCCACCATCCGTGGGGGCAGTGATGTTGATGCTGATCTGCTGATGTGCCACATCTATACCGGGGGTTCAAATGCTGCTTGCAGAGCAGCCCATCAGCTGGCTTTGCGCGAGCTGGAAAATTTCTCGCTGAGCGCCTGGATGAATCATCGCTGCAGGCTTCTTGAAAACACAGCCCATCATCAACAATCCCGCATCGCCTATCTGGAGACAGCCAGCCACCAGCAGCAACGTCAGACTCAGCTGATCCGGCAATCCCTGCGCAGCATGCTCGATGATCAACATAGGGCCACCTGCGCCGCTACCCGCAGCCTGCAGCTGATTCAGGAGTCACGACAGGACGCGATGCAGGCCCGTGCCGTATTTCATCAGGTCGGACAGGTACATCATCAGCACCTTGGACGCCTGCACCGCATCTACCATCACCTCAAGACGCTGATCAGCCACCATCATCAGGTGATCGGATTGATCGATACACTCAGCGAAACCACCGAGGAAATGCACTTTGTGGCTAACCGCCATCCAGGCTCAGACGAGGAGGGTTCCACGCTCCTCGCCACCCAGACCATTCACCAATTGGCCAGATCAGCCAGCTTGTCGTTGCAGGAACTGCACAGCACCACCCGGCAGTGGAGCGTTACAGTCAGAAGCTTCATGCAGGATATCGAAGCAGGCATACAGGAAGCGCAGCAGCTTTTTTCGTTCGTATGTAATGGGGATTCCGTACAACAATCGGTCATCAATCTGATGGATCGGCTGGCCGCTCTGACCACAGATATTGAAGGAGCCCTGCATCAGCAGTCCATTGCCCGGGCAGCGGTGGTACGACATACCGAAATACTGGAAGAACATATTTCCCATGTCGCGCGTACCAGCCGTGACATCGGGGCAGGTATTGAGCGTGCCCGAGAACAGCTGGACTGTTTACGACGGGAACCCGTCAACCATTGATCCTGCCCCGCGATTGAGTGCACACTGCACAGATCAACCGCAGCAGAATCGAACCCGGCATGTTTAAACTTCGCACCCAGTTTTTTATTGCACTACTGACCACCAGCGCGGTGTTGACCGGAGCGCTTTATGCGTTCTTCAGTTTCAGTTTTGAGCGCGGCTTCTGGCATTACATTGAGCAGAAGGAAATTGCACGCGCTGCGCCGCTGATCGAGAAACTGGAGGAGCACTACGAGGAACACGGCAATTGGGATTTATTTAAAGATAATCCGGAGGCTTGGCCGGAGTATCTTTCCAGCTTCATGCTGGACAATTTTCGCGCGCGGCGCCTGGGGCCAGCCCCTGATCAGGAACGGACTGTGCCGGTCAATGTCAGTCGACGGGTTAACGCGCTGTTTCGGGCAGTTGTACTGCTCGACAGCGACCAGAATATTGTCGCCGGCGATCCACGCATGCGACGGGAAATCTACCGTCACAAACTGCAGGTGGGTTCCCGCACTGTCGGTTATCTCGGTATGCCATTGAATCCGGCCCTGCGGGATCTGCATGATGCAGAATTTGCCGGGGATCAGACCACCAATCTGGCACTGATCGCCGTTGCCGCATTTTTGTTTGCGCTGCTGTCCGCCCTGCCCTTGTCGCATTTCCTTACCAAGAGAATTCACACACTGGTGCAGCACATCAAACGGCTGAGCCAGGGTCACTACGACAACAAGATTCACCTCAAAGGGAAGGATGAACTTACCACGCTGGCAGAGCACCTCAACGACCTGGGCCACTCCCTGCAACAGAGCGAACAGGCGCGGCGACGGTGGGTGGCTGACATCTCCCACGAGCTGCGCACGCCGCTCGCTGTGCTTCAGGCCGACATCGAAGCATTGGAGGATGGTGTGCGCCCCCTCGATCAGCAAGCACTGGGACGCCTGCAGCAACAGACGCGTCGCCTGACCAATCTGGTGAATGATCTTTATGATCTTTCGCTGACAGATATTGGGGCATTGACCTACCGTAAACAATCCTGTGACCTGCTGGAATTGCTGCAGGAACTGATCGTGATGATGCAACCGCGTTTTGAAAACGCCGGGCTGGAATTTACCGCGCAGCTGCCCTCCGTAGATGCCCCCGTCTTTGGTGATCCACAGCGCCTGCACCAGCTGTTCCTGAATCTGTTGCAGAATAGTCTGAACTACACACATGCACCGGGTCAGGTCAGAATGCAGATGCAGCGAGAGGCAGAGCATCTCATCATCACCATTGAAGACACTGCTCCCGGTGTAGACCCATCACTTCATGAAAAGCTTTTTGAACGGTTGTACCGGGCAGAATCTTCCCGCAACCGCGCTACCGGCGGCGCAGGACTGGGGCTGACACTGTGCCGGAACATCGTTGAAGCACACGAGGGAGATATCCATATCACCAACAGCCAACTGGGTGGTTTAACCGTCACCGTTACCTTGCCAATGACGCGAGCCTGAGTTTTATGATGCGCATTTTAATTGTGGAAGATGAACAGGAACTGGGAGAAATCGTGCAGGATTATCTCCGTGCCCAGGATTTTGATACGGTCCTTGTCAGCGACGGCCAGATCGCCCTGGACCGGATACTTCAGGAACATTGGGACCTGGTTCTGCTCGACCTGATGCTGCCGGGACTCGACGGGTTGAGCGTCTGTAAAGAGGTACGGCGCGTATCACAGGTTCCCATCATCATGATGACCGCAAAGGTTGAGGAGATCGATCGTCTCCTTGGTCTGGAGCTGGGGGCCGATGATTACATCTGCAAGCCCTACAGCCCCCGTGAGCTGGTAGCCCGGGTAAAAGCCGTTCTGCGACGCGTGCAGCCAATCACGGCGGATACCCATTTTCATCTTGATCAGTCAACGCTTTCCGTGCGCTTCCGCGATCAGCAGGTTGAAGTGACTGCAGTAGAGTATCGCTTACTGGAGACACTGATGGCCAACAAAGAGCGAGTAGTCTCACGAGAGCAGTTGATGAAACATGCCTATAACGATCATCGCGTCGTCAATGATCGCACTATGGATTCTCACATCACCAAACTGCGAAAAAAATTATTGCAGCTGACAGAGGAAGAGATCATTCACTCGGTTTACGGCGTAGGTTATAAGATTCAGATTCCCCGGGCAGACACGCCTGCATCAGGGGCCTGATTTTTTCTGCTGTTTTTTCTCGGCGGGATTTAGAATTTGAAATGCACGCGCACCTGCGCTGCGATGGAATCACTGATATCTACGTTCTGCACTGGGTGCTGAATGTAATAAACGCTGGTTTGCGCATTGAGGCGATTCATCAGATTGCCGAAATAGCTCAATTCCCAGGCCATCTCAGCTGCTTCCCAGTCAGGGTAAACCTGCTGATGGAGGTTGGTACGGGCATGAGCTACGCCCAGTCCAATACCATCCCCGTCACGCCAGCGGTTATTCAGGGTAATACCAGTACCTATGTATTCGTGACTCGGCAGTGAGTTGTATTCGGTATGACTAACCTGAAGAAAAACGGCTACATTATCGTTTAGATGTTTTTCTGCGAAGCTATAGATCACATCGTTATATTGGCCGGGATAAGCCACCTCAACGATGGATAATGCGTAGCGCGATCCGACTTCCACAGAAGGTTGAGTACGCCCAACCCAGCGCCACTCGGTATCAATATCCGGAGAAGGAAGACCGTTAGGCGAGGAATCAACACGCAGCATTTCATCAAAAAAAGCGGCGTTTTCAGACAGGCTTTCGTTCCATTGCGATATATCTTCCGCATAGGAAAAGGCAGCAAGACTACTGATAAAAACCGCAGCGATTTTTTTCATCCCGTCACCTGTCGATCAACAGATTGAAGCCCCAAGGTGGATCACGCACAGAAACGTCTTAAAGTATAGTTAAGTTTATCTCAGCTTTTGGTGGGGTCTACAGTAATTTAGGCGATAAGTGGGGCAGCTAACATAGACCTTTTCACATAAGTGAAAAATTCCGCCGACATCAGGCTGGCGGAATGTTTTGTAAACGCTTCTTGGTCAGTGCGGTGGCCACATGTTCAAGCGGATTGTCGGGCCAGGGATGACGTGGATAACGCCCACGCATTTCCTTCTTCACCTCGGGATAAGCCTGCTGCCAGAACGAAGCCAGATCTGTCGTGATCGCCAGCGGGCTGCCATTCGGCGATAACAAATGAATCCGCAGAGGAATACGCCCCTCTGCCAGTCGCATTTCGCGGCACCCAAAAAACTCCTGCAGTTTGGCTGAAATTTCCGGTGTGGCATCAGCAGCATAAGTGAGATTCACATGGCGCCCACTGGGCAGTTGAATGGATTCTGGAAGAATTTCCTGAATTTTCTGACAGTTGTCATAACCCAGATAAAACTCAAGGCCAGCCCGCCAGGGCAGATTTTCCAGCTTGGTCTGGGCTGTTAGAAAAGGCTGGAGCCAGTTGTGCAATTGATTAATAAGACTGGCATCGTCAAGTGGCGGAAGTGTCAGAAGTGCGTAGCGCTCAATCAATCGTGCACTCTGCAGCAATCGTTCAGCCGCCGCCGGCCATGGAAATGCATTCAATCCTTTCTCAGCAATGATGGCCCGCACATGCTGAAGCAACGCATCTGCAATGTCGGCATCGGGAATCCGTTGAGTCTCTTCAGCAACCATGACGCCGCCCATCTTCCACTGCAACTGACGCTGCCATTGATTCTGTTTAAAGACCAGCTGACTTTCCTGCTGGCTGAGCTGACGTTGTTGCTCAGGATTTAGTACCAGTTGCAGTCCCACACCGGCGTGGCCTTTCGCGAGAGGCTGGATTATCGGAAAGACAGCCCAAGGAGAATCCATTGGATGTAACGGCGCAATACTGATACCGGAATTCAAACGATAGCGGCCGGAGTCCTGACGAAAACCGATGCGATCATTGAAAGCAACAGCAAGTTTCTGTAACGGTAATTCTGTTGGTGATAAGCGCGTACCCAGCACGCCGAGCCAGCGTTTTTTCTGCAGACGCCAGTGAGATTGCCGCTGCAGCGCCTGCGCAGCTTCTGCAAGCCAGGTCGATACATCTGCGGTCGGACTCAGTTCAAAATGCAACGCAAGGGCAAGCAGCATCACAGCCTCGGGCAATATGCCATCAGCCACCGCTGATTGCAGAAGCACAGCAACACGCGGATGTGTTCCCAGCTCAGCAACCTGTTCGCCGGCGGAGGTTATCCGACCTGCTGCATCAAGTAATTGCCACATCTGTAACTGCTGCTGTGCCTGATGCATTCCCAGATGGCCGGGTGGCTCGAGCCAATGCAGCTGATCGGCATTACTACCCCAGTGCGCGAGCCGTAACGCCAGAGGGAGATAATCGGTGGTGCGGATCTCCGGCAAGTCTGCCGGGACCAGCGGCTGGTCCTGCGACCACAATCGGATGCAATGCCCAGCCTGCACTCGCCCCGCCCTGCCCCGTCGCTGATCAGCACTGGCCTGACTGATGCGAGCATCGCGCAGGCGGGTTATCCCCGTACGCTGCTCGAATTCGGCCCGCCGCACCAGGCCAGAATCAATGACCAGCGTCACGTCAGCGATGGTGACCGATGTTTCGGCAATATTGGTCGCAAGAATTAAACGCGCCCCCTGATCGGGGTCTAGCGCTTTCAGTTGTTCCTGTGGCGTTATGCGGCTGTGCAGACGCATGATTTTTTGAGCGGGAAAGCGCTGCTGTACCAGCTGTGCGCAGGCTTCGATATCACGCCAGCCCGGAAGAAAAACCAAGGTAGTCTGCTGCTGCCAGCCGGCGGCTTCCTGTAAAGCACGCAGTACATGCTCATCAAGCTTTTCCGTCTGTCCGTATGCATTTTTTCGCGGTGGCAGATAAGCCGTCGATACCAGGAAGCAACGGCCAGGGGCAAACAATCGCTGGGTAATCTGACGCTGCAATCCAGGGTCCGGGGTTGCGCTCATTAAAACCAGCTGCAGATCATCCCGCAGAATCTGCACCTCCTGCAGCAGTGCCCAAGCGAGATCCTGGTTTACTGCCCGCTCGTGAATTTCATCCAACATCACCACTGCCACACCATCCAGCAGAGGGTCGCGCAAAAGATGCTGCAGCAGGATGCCGGGCGTCATCAATAACAAACGCGTGCCGGTGCCGCTGCAATTATCGTAGGGCACCTGGTAACCCACGGTTTCGCCCGGCTGCTCGCCAAGAAAGTGAGCCAGTCGTCTCGCCAACGCCTGAGCCGCCAGCACTCGCGGCTGAACAAGCCACACCACCTGACTTTCAGGTATCGATTCCAACGCCCACAGCGGTGCGAGCGTGGATTTGCCCGCGCCGGGTTCGGCCTCCAGCAGCAACCTGCCCGCTTCAAGCGCTTTCAGAAAAGCGTCACGGTATGAACTCAGGGGTAACTCAGGCAGCACAGGCACACCTCATATTGTTCTTCTCACACCACATAAATAAATCGTCTGTCGCCTTTTTTGGTTAGAAATTCTTATTCTACCTGTCCCGTCCAATTGAGGAATATTCTCGCTTTATAATGAGTCTAGTTTGTACGATCCGTTTATTTCTGTACTCAGATCGCCGTTGTCCGAAGTCGCATAATAACCATGATCCCCAGAGGAGGATTTATGAAGCGCTTTTACTACATCAGCGATGATCTTGATGATCTTGCACAGGTTGAACGGGAACTTGAAGCTGCAGGTATCGTGAAGCCGCAGGTGCATGTCTTCAGTCACGACGACGCCGGCACCGAGCAGCGCCACCTGCACACTGTACAGGAGTTTATGAAACGCGACGTGGTACATACTGCGCTATGGGGAGCGGTCATTGGATTTGTCGCTGCGGCGCTCATCCTGATAGCAGCCCACTTTTCCGGCATCGCTGAACGCGTTCACTGGGCTCCATTTCTTCTGCTCGCATTGATTGTCTGGGGATTCTGTACATGGGAAGCCGGACTTTTCGGCATGCATGTCCCCCACCACGAGCTGCGGCATTTTGAAGCAGCATTAAAAGAAGGGAAACATATATTGTTTGTCGATGTAGAGAAGGAACAAGTCGGTTTACTTTCAAATATCCAAGCGCGTCACTCCCACCTGAAACCTGCCGGCCAAGGCACATCTACTCCAAGTTGGGCAATCCTCTGGCAAAAGAAATGGCAAGACTTTATCCAAGCCATGCCATAACCACCCCCAGCGGCCCTGCAGCGGCCCACCTCACACAAGCTTCTGCCGTTATTCAGATGTGAAAAGCATCACATTTCTCACCAGATAAGACTTATCCTTGCCGCCATCTTGGCAGACAATGCAGACTCTCTCATCGGTCAGCCTAATTGGTAGCCTGACCGAGCGTTCTTATTCCGAGGCGTTTCAGCGTGGTGATAAGGTGAGCAATTCACGTGTTTTAAATATTCTGGTGTTATCACTCTCTATAATGGCTAGTGAGGTGTTTGGCATGAGCTTAACAGACGCAGGCAAGGTATGTTTGTTTTCCGGTATTTCCGGTGTGATCACCTTGGATGGCAAGCCAGTCGCCAATGCGCGGGTTGTGCGCAAGGCAGATCGGGACGGCGAAAAACAGGATGAGACCACCACCGACGAGCAGGGGCATTTTTCCCTTCCCCCGATGTTTGAACGAACTATCGCTAAATATCTCCCCCAGGAATTTGCCGCTTCTCAGGACATCACCGTGTTTCACGGTGATCAATCCTATTCGATCTGGCGCGGTGTGAAACGCAAACCCGAAGAGAATACCGAATCGCGTGGCAAGCCTCTGGTGGTCGCCTGTGAATTACATGCTGAAGAGAAGGTGATCAAAGTTAATAACTCGCCCATCATCAGCTTATGCACATGGGATGTTGAGCCGGATCC
>CALFXJ010000043.1 GCA_937958105.1 uncultured Cellvibrio sp. | reverse complement strand
GATGAAGTGATAATATCACTTCTAATTAGGTGGCCAAATTCACTATGCCACTACAGGGTATTGATGATTAAGTTTCTTGTTTTTTGCAATGTATCTTTTATATCTGATTATTTTCTTTGTAAGCTTTTTATTTCTGGCTCCTATTAATATATATATCTTTAGGCCATTCTTTTAATTGTTCTAAACATCCATTTGCAAAATTCATGTGCATGCATAAGTCCTGCGACTTTTCTTGGGTTTTCCTCTAGAATCGATCCCCTTCCCCTTAATTCAATGCTCACAAGTGACCAGTCGTAATTTTCTCCTGAGAATTTATCTAACGAATAGCTGATTTCTACCATCCACATCCTGGGTATTTCCTTCACATATAGCTCTGCTTCACTTCCATTTCTTGACCCTGAGAAGGAGGTGCTATTTGCTCCTTGAAAATTATCGAAGTATGGGTAAGCGTCTCGCTGTAGGACTAGATTTCTAGAATTGGGTAGATTGCTAAAGTATAGCTGGGCTTTTGGGTAGTCTAGATTCCCTGAATTTAAAATTAGGACTTTTATTCCTTTGTTGCAGCTGGATAAGTTACATACTCTGTCTACAACCTTTAGTTCGTATGTAATTTCATTGTCTGCCCTGTAAAATAGATTCCGGTCGTATTTGTAAGCAAAGCCAAAAATCACTATGGTTAGGAGCAGTATAGATATTGACCCTATCGTTACTCCTTTGAATATTCTGAAAATTAGTGGCATATACGTCCTTATTTATTTTTAGTTGATTCTATTGACAGGCTAATTTCATTCGGTTTTTGTTGAATGCTGTATCTTCTTTCTCATATTCTTTTATCCAGAATTTGCATACTTCACTGTTGGTGTCACTTAGCCAATAAGGGTTAATTTTTCCTTGGGCGCAATCCTTCACTTCGTCGTCAATAACATTTCCCGGTTTCATGCATTCTTTTACGCTTCTGACTATTGGTGTTTCAGGTGTTGTTGGGTATCGGATTTCTCTTTCTCTGTTGTTTACGGCTTTGCAGGCAATATCTCGGTAATTTCTGTTATCAAATGACGGATGATTGTTGTGAGTGCTAATCCAGTAATTGCAGGTCTTGATTAATTTTTGCAGTGTTTCATCGTTCGTATTGCTGTGCACTTGGTCTCTGTAGTCGGCATAATTATTTGTATTCCCGTTGCCGCGTGCTTTTTCAATTTGACCGGTGGTTCCTCCGCCTAGTCGGCAGTCGTGATACATCTGCCGATATTCGTTTCTTTTTTTAAGCCACCAGTTCATTTCGTGGCTGTTGCCGCCCTTCCTTCTTAAATCTGTGTAATAGTCGGCTTGTTGTTCGTACCATGAACAATCTCTTGCTGTTGCAGTTTCAGCAATAATAATTAACAGGAATGGAATTAAATATTTCATTGCTCCTTCTCCCTAGGTTAATTCGTCAATGTCCTTCATGGCTTCGTTGAAGGTTTTGGGGCGGGGTTTGGTTTCGGTGCTTACTTCGGTTGTCGTCTTGGCTGCTGCTGAATCAACCAGTTTGGCCATGGCTTGGTAAGGATGGCCTTGATTGAAAGCTATTCCGCCGATTGGTTTCCAGCCTTGATTTAGCATCGCTGAGATTTTTTGTTCTAATGCGGGAAACCCGTTCGGGCTTCCAACGATTTTATATTGATACTGCTTTGTCACTGCTCCTTCCTCCACCTGCGGGCAACCTTGCTTGCTATCTTCAAGCCTTCCTTTGTGTTCCTAATTCTTTTTGAGCGGCTTTTGTCATTGGGCTTATTTGTCCCGCTTCTGGTAATTCAGTTTCGTATGCGAGCCAGAGCATATATTCCGGCCAAGCTTTTCCTATCGACTCGATTTCTTCATGTCTTAGTTTTGCTTTTCCTGCGATCACATTTTCCAACCTCTTTTTCTCAATGCCGGTTTTCTCGCATAGATCTGCGTAGCTAATTCCTTCAAGAGTCTTTAATAGTTTAACCCTATCTATTACGTTCATTTGTATTAAATACTTTAACTTGTATTAAATAGGGTTAGCCCTAATAATTAGTGAAAACAGTAAATATTTGTGGTTCATTGTGGCTCAGTGAGGTTTAAAAACCAAGCCCTGAACCTTAACCGAAAAGGGTGCTTGCTATGCCGACTCCAGTTGTTTACCTCACCACTGATAATGGGCTGGAATTCCGCCTCTCAAGTCCCCGTATCGATTTCTTCATGGCCTTTTTGATCGTCGGTTCACTGACCATCAGCTCCAACAGCATCCATCACATTATCGATGCCGGTGGTAAAGGCTTCACCCTGTATTTCGGTCAAGCCTTCTTCGGCTTCCCTATTTCTGAACTCCCAAAACTTAAAGACTTTTTGCAGCAAGTGAATGCTGCTAAGGCGGCTGCGTAATGTCGTTCGATCACAACACACCGGTAAAGCTGTCCGTACTGCCTCCGGTGAGTTCACAGGAGCAATTCTCTCAGTTTTTAGGCGTAACCAAAGACACCGTTCGCGGCTGGGTGGAGCAAGACACAATCCCGCACGTAAAAATTGGCCGCCAGCGTTTTATGATGTGATCCGCTTCGTGAAAATGATGGAGTCTGACAAAACGATTTTTTCCAGTGGGGATTTTTCGCATGACTAGAATTTTTATCACTGACTTCCGCTTCTGGCACTACACACACTAAGGCGATATGCGGATCGTCCGTGTGCATGTGCCACCTTTTTATTTAACACATTCTGCGCATGAGATCAGTCTTCTAATAATCATTGCGGGGCTGTGGCTCGTTTGTGTCTTACTACAGGTGTCCGTTGGTCTGAGGCTAATGATCTGCCGCTTACGGGGCTTCTTGATGATCGTGTGGTGTTTGCTGCAACAAAGAATGGTCGTGTGCGTGTTGTGACAGTAAAGTCTGACTTGGTGGATTATCTGAGATCACTGGCGTAACTGTAGGGTAGGGAGTTGCTGGCATTTTCCGCGTAAATATCCGGGAAATCTGGGCAAGTTGGTAAGTTTTTGGTAAGCCAGTAAAAAAAGGTCAGTAGGCGCTAACCCACTGACCTTTATCGCATATGGTAGCTAGGGGCGGACTTGAACCGCCGACCCCAGCATTATGAGTGCTGTGCTCTAACCGGCTGAGCTACCTAGCCATACTTGAGGGCGCGTATTTTGGGGTGCGATCAGGGGATTGTCAACCCTGAGATGAGCTGCCGGAGGATCGGCGGGCTGGATGCCTCAGCCCATGGAGGGGGTGAGGCTAGACTGCCTGCAGGGGGAAGTGGGTGAGCAGGTTCAGCGGCTCAAGGTGTCCAGGTAGTCCATGGCGGTCTCATAGGCTTCGTCGTCCAATCTACGCCCTTCGTAGATGGCATTAAAAAAGGTGAGGCACAGGTTGGCGGCGTGGAGGGGGAAGCCGTTGCGTTTCAGATGGGTGTCTAGGAATTTCCGGTCATTCTGTTTTGCCGCGTCCAGCAGGATCGGGCTGAGCATCCCGACTTCCTTGAGTAATGGCTGTTTAAGCATTTTATGGATCTGCGTCAGGAAGATGGTTCCAAATGCGCTGTGGGAAAGCTGCTTCCATTCGTTAATTACCTGATTACAGGCATAGCGATAGAAGTCCAGGAACTCATTGTCACGATCCATCACCATCACCGCATTATTTACCCGCTCGGCCACATGAATGGTTTGCCCCTCTCTATGAACCCAGTGTTCGTGGCAGAACAGAAACTTACAGGGGGGGAGGTCGACCAGGAAGCTCGAGGGATTGCAGATGTACACGTCGGCGTCGATCCAGATTACACGGTCATAGGTTTCCAGCAGTTTTTTTCCCAGTTCAAGACGGGCGACATCAGATACCAGGTGACGCTGATTACCCACGGCGGTACGGATGCGGGCGGGGGCGTAACTGAAGAACTCATCGTCATAAAAGTGATAGGCGAACCCTCGGGAACTTGCCCAGTCGGTTACCGAGCTGAGGCAGCGCGAGATCCAGGCGGGCACGTTAGTGGTGCGAAAAGATTGGTAAACAGCAGTCTTCATGAGTGATGGGCTCCGTTCCATTTGAGTCTTGGAAGTACCTGGCGGCAGTTCCTGAGGCGCGTATGTTAGCTGATCTGCAGAGGGGGTACTTTGTCATGCATCTCGTCTGCTGCAGTGCTGGGCGATGAGCTGGCGTTACGGGATAAGAGTTGCAGATTGGATCTAATATCCGGAGATATCTTTCAGTGAAGTGGCATCTTCCCCGGGTACGCTCGCGCAGAAATAAAAAAGCCCCGATATCGCTATCGAGGCTTTTTTGAATGTGGTGCCCAGGAGAGGACTTGAACCTCCACGGCCTTGCGGCCACCAGCACCTGAAGCTGGCGTGTCTACCAATTTCACCACCGGGGCAGGGAGTGATCGGCGCTGTTTGCCGAGGCCGCGAACTATAAATATCTGTTCTGGGGTTGTCAACGGGCTCGTACAGACTTTTTGGCATTTTTTATTGATGTTGATTTGTAAGGATTCATTGTCTTTTCGTGTGTTTGCGGTTCGCTGACCCTATAATCAGGCAATCTCCGGGGTTGCGATGTGAATATTGCAGCCTTATTAAGGTCCAAATGCCCAAACCCACCCTTCAGTGATTCTGACAGGACACCTATTTTGAAGAAGCGCAAATTGCCCAAAGACGACCCTTTCGCCCAGCGTGAGGCTGAAAAATACGAAAACCCCATCCCCAGCCGTGAATACATCCTGGATCTATTGGACAAAGCGGCCTATCCAGTCACCCATCCTGAAATGTGCGACCTGCTGAACCTCACCGGTGAAGATGAGGTGGAGGCGCTGCGGCGGCGGCTTATCGCCATGACGCGGGATGGGCAGATAATCAGCAACCGCCGGGATGCCTATGTACGCCCGGATAAGATTGATGTTATCCGCGGTCGCGTGCAGGGGCACCGGGATGGCTATGGCTTTGTCATCCCCACCGAGGGCGGAGAGGACATCTACCTTCACAACCGCCAGATGCGCCGGGTATTCGATGGCGACGAAGTACTGGTACGCATGGCTGGCCATCAGTACCGTGGCAAAGAAGAAGGTGCCATCGTTGAGGTAATCGCGCGCAACACCCGCCAGTTGGCCGGCCGGTTCTTCAGTGAAGAAGGCGTGCAGTTTGTGCGGCCGGAGAACGCGCGCATCACCCAGGACATCATGATTCCCGCCGGAGCCGAAGGCGATGCCGCGCCGGGTCAGATAGTGGTGGTAGAGATTACCCAGCAACCGGACAAGAATCGTCTGCCTGTGGGGCGGGTGATACGTGTATTGGGTGATCACATGGCGCCCGGGATGGAGATTGAGCTGGCGATCCAGACCCATGGCATTCCCAGTGTCTGGCCGGCAGCGGTTGAGGCCGAGGCTGCCAGCATTCCGGCTGAAGTGCAGGAAGCCGACAAACTGCACCGCGTCGATGTTCGTCACCTGCCGTTCGTCACCATTGACGGCGAGGATGCGCGGGACTTTGATGATGCCGTACTCTGCGAGCGCCGCAGGGGCGGCTGGCGTCTGTACGTGGCCATTGCCGATGTGTCGCATTATGTTCATGTCGACAGCGCCCTTGATCGGGAAGCCTGTCTGCGCGGCAACTCGGTTTACTTCCCGGACTTTGTGGTGCCCATGTTGCCGGAAGCGCTGTCTAACGGTTTGTGTTCACTCAACCCGCAGGTGGATCGTCTGTGTATGGTCTGCGAGATGACCATTACCGATGCGGGCCGGATCAGTGGCTACAAGTTTTACGAAGGCGTGATGCACTCTCATGCGCGCCTGACCTACACCCAGGTGGGCGAGATTCTGGAAAACGACGGTGATGACACCCACCCATTGCGCCAGCAGTTCCGTGCTGTGCTGCCCCAGCTGCATCGCCTGCACGAGCTGTACAAGTGTCTGCGCGAAGCGCGGGACGAGCGCGGTGCGATTGACTTTGAAACGGTGGAGACGCGTATCGTCTTCAATGAAGCGCGCAAGATAGAACGCATCGTTCCGGTACGCCGTAATGACGCTCACAAACTTATCGAAGAATGCATGCTGTGTGCGAACGTCTGCGCGGCCAGGTTCCTTCAGAAGCACAACCTCACCGGGCTGTATCGGGTGCATGAGGGACCCACGGAACAGAAGCTGGACAATCTGCGCGAATTCCTGGGCGAGCTGGGGCTGTCCCTTTCCGGTGGCGATGCGCCGACCTCTCTGGACTATCAGGATCTGATGGCGCAGATTCAGGATCGCTCCGACAGCAACATGATCCAGACGGTGATGCTGCGCAGCCTGCGCCAGGCGATGTACCAGGTGGAAAACCTCGGCCACTTCGGCCTGGGTTATGACGCCTACACGCACTTTACCTCACCAATCCGCCGCTACCCGGACCTGTTGGTACACCGCGCGATACGCTCGGTGATTCGCAGCGAGCTGCCCTCGAAACAGGTGGTGCGGGTGGAAGGTGCCAGTCTGCTGCAAAGCAAGGTCAGCTATCCCTATTCACCGGGAGATATGGCCGGGCTGGGTGAACATTGTTCCATGACCGAACGCCGGGCTGACGAGGCCACCCGCGATGTGGTGAGCTGGCTCAAGTGCGAGTTCCTGCGCGATCAGGTTGGCTCGGTCTTTCCGGGTATTGTCAGTGCCGTCACCGGATTCGGTTTGTTTGTCGAGTTGAAAGACCTGTATGTTGAGGGGTTGATTCACGTCACCGCCCTGCCGCACGATTATTATAGTTTTGAGGCGGCCCAGCATCGTCTGGTAGGCGAGCGGACGCGCAAGGTCTTCGGGCTGGGCGATGAGCTGGTGGTTCGCGTGGTGCGGGTGGACCTGGACAATCGCAAGATTGATTTTGAACTGGAATCCGTCATCGCCAGTCGCGCAAAAGGGAACAAAACTGCCAAGGCCGGTCGCAACAGCAAATCCGCAGCGAAAGCGAAAGGTGCAAAAAACCAGGAGCGCAGCGCATCTGCAACCAAGGAAAAAGCGCCCAGGACAAAACAGACTAAAAGTGGAGCAAAGAAAACCAAGGCTGCTACCAGTAAGAAAAAATCCGCAGCAGGCAAGGCGCAGTCAAAGTCCGGTGAAACTGCACGCAGTAAATCCCGAGGCAGCCGTGCGGATTTAACAGTGGGAGTAATGGATGGCGATCAAGAGAAGAAAACTCGGCGCAAGGCGAAAACTGAATCAGTTTCTGCGACTAAAGCGGGTTCGAAAACAAAGAGCAGGTCGATTTTATCGGCCGCGACAGCTGGAGTTAAAAAAGCGCTGGCTACTCTTAAGAAGGAGAAGTAGAGCGCAAACGGATGTCATTCTGTGTATAGATCGGGAGGCGGGCGATTGACTCGCCATCTGTTGTCACCGGTAATTTACCGGCTGGTTTTTGAGGCAAATTTTGAACGATAACGAATTGATTTACGGCCTGCATGCGGTTCAGGCTCTGCTGAAAAGCGCACCCCAGCGTGTGCAGGAACTGTTTTTACTTCAGGGCCGCCATGATCAGCGTCTGCAGAAGATTCTCAGCGCGGCGCAAAATAACGATATTCATATCCAGCAGGTTTCGCGGGCCAAACTGGACCAGCTGGTTAATGAAGAAAACCATCAGGGAGTTGTCGCACGTTGCACTCCGGGTGAGAACCACGACGAAGCTTTTTTATTCCGGATGCTGGAGAATCTTTCGGAGCCGGCCTTTCTGCTGATCCTCGATGGTGTGACTGATCCCCATAACCTGGGAGCCTGTATGCGCACGGCAGAGGCCGCCGGTGTGCACGCCGTTATTACCCCGAAAGACAAGTCTGCCGGACTCAATCCGGTGGCGCGCAAGGTGGCCTGCGGCGCAGCGGAAGTGCTGCCCTTTGTCCCCGTGACCAACCTGGCGCGTACGCTGAAGAAACTGCAGGAAGCCGGCGTGTGGCTGTACGGTGCAGCCGGTGAGGCGGAGCAATCTGTTTATCAGACGAATCTCACCGGCCCTATCGGCATCTTGATGGGGGCAGAGGGAGATGGCTTGCGGCGCCTTACCCAGGAAACCTGCGATCATTTAATGAATATCCCCATGGCGGGAACCGTCAGCAGTCTCAATGTTTCAGTAGCAACGGGTGTGTGTTTGTTTGAGGCCGTACGCCAGCGTCAATTGAAGCGTTAAACGCAAAGAGAACGTCATGCTGAAAAAAATCATCTCGCTGAGTCTGCTGTTTGGACTGCTCTGCGGCTGCGCCCCGGAAGTAGGCAGCCCGGAGTGGTGCAAAAAGATGAAGACCAAACCCAATGGCGAATGGACCATGAATGAGGCCAAGGACTACGCCAGCCATTGTTTGTTTAAATAATCTCCGCTTGCGCTGATTGGCTGTTGGTTTAAATAAGTTGTCGGATTACGCTTCGCTAATCCGACCTACGGTTCACAACTTTCTCCTTCCGCCTGTCTAGTTCGTAAATGTGTGACGGGTTGCGCCTTGCTAATCCGGGCTGCGGCTTATCGCTTCCTTCCCGCTGCTATGGGTGTGGAGGTTCCTCGAAATACGCTTCGCTAATCCGACCTGCGGTTGATCTTTTCATCCCCATTTTGGATGTAGATGTGTCGGATTACGATTTGCGGTGTCCTGTCTTGGTCTTTGGGTGGATGTTGCTTGATACTACCCACATACCGGCCTTCGTAGGTCGGATTAGCGAAGCGTAATCCGACACCCCGCTCGCCCCCGCCTAACCACCTCTTGTTCACCAACAAGATTCCATTTCCGTCGATCTGGATTGATCGTCCACACATCCCTCCATCCATTTGGAACAGCTTTTGCCTCAAACCCTTCGAGCTTACTGAAACTGCATCCGGAGGGTGCTATGAAAACAGCGCAAGACTTTCTGCTGGCAGCCAAGCATTGCGAAATTGATGCTCTGGAACACCTGCGTACAACCTGCGAACTGGTTACTGGGCTGAGCGAATTAATTCATCATCTGCAGCGTGAACGCGGGGCCTCTAACGTTTATCTGGGTTCTGCCGGCCAGCGATTTGCTCAGGTGTTGCAACAGCAGGTGGGGGAATCCATCCGGGTGGAAGGGCAGTTGCGTAACCAGTTCGCCCGGCTCGACCGCCACGCCGGCAGCGTTCGACTGTTCAGCCGGGTTGCCTCGGTGCTGCACAGTTTTGAATCACTGGCGTCCCTGCGTGAACGGATACGGACCCTCGGTTTGTCCCCGCAGGAAGCAACCACCGCCTTCAGCCAGTTGATTGCAAGCTTGCTGGCGATTGTTTTTGAGGCTGCCGACACCGCTGTCGACCCGGAGCTGACCCGCCTGCTGGTGGCCATGTTCAATTTTATGCAGGGCAAGGAGTTGGCCGGCCAGGAACGTGCGGCCGGTGCGATGGGGTTCACGACCGGATTTTTTACGGCGGAGGAGCAACACCGCATGGGGTATCTGCTCGACGCCCAGGAGCGCTGCTTTGATATCTTTGGACAGTTCTCGCCAAGCAGCATCTGCCTGGCCTGGAAGCAGCTCGCGGTATCGCCACTGAGTGCACAGATTGCTGCATTGCGGCAAATCGGGCGCAAGGCAACTGAAACGCAGCCAGTGCCTTCAGCGCTGGGTGAGTTGTGGTTCGAGTTGGCTACGCAGCGCATCGATGAGATGAAGCTGATTGAGAATCATCTGGCGGCAGCACTGGTGGAGCTTTCCGCTTACAAGATTGTTGAAGCTCGAGCCGATCTTCATAGTCATAAAAATTTGCTCTCTGCATTTGATCAGGCAGCAGCGCCACCCTTAGCTCCCATGGCCATGCTGCTGGATTCATCTATGGCCGGATTTGCTAAGCCAGAGTCGGACACTCCGCGCGTGGTGGATATCAATGCGTCCTTAAGTCATTCGCTGTTTGATCTCGTACAGGCCCAGGCGCAACGCCTGCAGGCAGTGAGCGATGAGCTCGCCGCAGCGAAGCGGGCGCTGCATGAGCGCAAGCAGATCGAACGGGCAAAGGGCTTGCTGATGACCCATCACGGTCTCACGGAGGAGCAGGCGTACAAGAAGTTGCGACAGTCAGCAATGGATCAAAGCCGACGCATGGTCGAAGTGGCGGAAGCTGTGCTTAACGCAGCGGATTTGTTACAGGAAAAACGTCAGCAACTTTTTTCGGAGATCTAGGATATGTGCGCACAACATGTGCAGTTTTGGCTGTTTTTGCGCGCTGCTGGTGCACATGTGCGGGTGAGCAAAAAGGCATGGCTGCTGTTTAACAACTTGTTTTTAAATGGTTTTTCGGGTTTTTAAAATTCTGGTACGCATTCTGCAATATTCACAGCAAGGATTCGGAAAATTCTGAAAGTCAGCAGAGTGAAACGAATCAAGCTGAATCGATGTTGATCCAGCGCTGGTTTATCTAAGAGTCAACGGGCAACGGTGCCACATACGTTAATTGCATGCGCGGTAATTAACTTTGTGTGGCACCGTTTTTTTTTCGCGTAAATTTTAGTATCAGAGGCAGGCGTAATGGAGAAAAAGTCTTCCACAACAGATAGCGGTAACCACTTGAAAACCCGTCGCAAGTTTTTGAGACAGAGCCTTGGTGCAATTGGTGGAGCCGCAGTGATGAGTGGCCTGCCCGGTGGGCTGGGTGCGTTAGCCTGGGCCGATGGTGGCAGTCTCGAAACTACGTCCGCAAAGCTGGGCTTTATTGCATTGACTGATGCGGCCCCTTTGTTTGTTGCAGAAGAAAAAGGCTTTTTCAAAAAATACGGCATGACCGATGTGCAGGTCATCAAACAGTCTTCCTGGGGCACGACGCGCGATAACCTGGTGTTGGGTTCGAAGAACAATGGTATTGATGGTGCGCATATTCTTTCGCCCATGCCTTATTTGATTACTGCAGGTGTGGTAACGCCTAACAACGTCCCCACACCTATGTATATCCTCGGGCGTCTGAATCTGGGAGGGCAGTGCATATCAGTCGGTAAAGAATACACTGACCTGAAGCTGGGCACCGATGCCACGCCTTTCAAAGCAGCGCTGGCAAAGAAAAGAGCCAGCGGCAAGGCTGTCAATGCAGCCATGACTTTTCCCGGCGGTACACACGACTTATGGATTCGTTACTGGCTGGCGGCAGGCGGTATTGATCCAGTCAAGGATATCTCCACCATCGTGGTTCCTCCCGCCCAGATGGTTGCCAACATGAAGGTCGGCAGTATGGATACCTTCTGTGTGTGTGAGCCGTGGAATGAACAATTGATCAATCAAAAAATTGGCTACACCGCCAACACTACCGGTGAATTGTGGAACAACCATCCTGAAAAAGCTTTTGCCATGCGTGCGGATTATGTTGATAAAAATCCCAACGCCACCAAGGCGTTGATGATGGCAGTGATGGAAGCGCAGATGTGGTGCGAGAAAACAGAGAACAAGGAAGAGATGGCGAAAATCTGCTCTGGCCGTAAATGGATCAACGCTCCCTACAACGACATTATCGAACGCATGAAAGGCACCTTCGATTACGGCAATGGCAAGGTGGTAGAAAACAGTCCGTTCCAGATGCGTTACTGGAAAGACTTTGCTGGATACCCTTTCCGCAGTCACGACCTGTGGTTCCTGACAGAAAATATACGCTGGGGTTATATGCCTGCTTCAACCGATACGAAGGCGCTTATCGATAAGGTAAATCGAGAAGATCTCTGGCGTGACGCAGCGGCCGCGTTAAAAATTCCAGCCAGTGAAATTCCAACCTCAACCTCGCGTGGGGTGGAGACATTCTTTGATGGCAAGGTATTCGATCCGGAAAATCCCCAGGCTTATCTCGATAGTCTCGCCATCAAATACATGAGCTGAGTGTTGCCCGCGACAAGTGGAGGTGAATTATGAACTCAAGAGCCAATATCACCAGTGTGCCAGCCGAGCCGCTGGTCATCAAACCGAGGGTGGCGGATTTTAAAAAGCCGTTAGTTGGAATCCTGAAAAAATGGAAAACCTTTCTGATATCCCGGTTTCTGCCGCCACTGATCGTTATGACGATTCTGGTGGGTGTCTGGGAGCTGACCTGCTCCCGGCCGGATGCTTCTCTTCCGTCGGCTTCCGCCATGCTTGAGCAGAGCTGGGAGTTGATTGTTAATCCTTTTTACGACAATGGGGGCAACGATGTCGGCATGGCCTGGCAGATTCTCGCCAGTCTTGAACGTGTCGCTTACGGTTATCTCATAGCGGTGGTGGTGGGAGTCAGTCTGGGTGTGCTGATCGGCCAGTCGACCTGGGCGCTTCGTGGGCTGGATCCGGTTTTCCAGGTGTTGCGCACAGTGCCACCGCTGGCTTGGCTGCCGCTTTCCCTCGCGGGTTTTCAGGACAGCCATCCCTCGGCCATCTTCGTTATCTTTATAACGGCGATCTGGCCCATCATCATCAACACGTCCGTGGGGGTGCGAAATATCCCGGAAGATTATCGCAATGTGGCGCGGGTGATTCGTCTTAACGGTCTCGAATATTTCCGGCAGGTAATGTTGCCCTCTGCAGCGCCCTATATCTTTTCCGGCCTGCGTATCGGTGTCGGTTTATCCTGGCTTGCCATTGTGGCTGCGGAGATGCTGATCGGCGGTGTGGGTATCGGATTTTTTATCTGGGATGCATGGAACTCATCACTGATCAGCGACATTATCCTGGCACTGATTTATGTCGGCGTTGTGGGGTTTATCCTGGATCGCATGGTGGCATTTATCGGTAATCGCGTCACTCGCGGCACTTCCGCCGGTTGATGCTGAGATCACTGTAGAGGAGTGAATATATGGCTGCCAGTTATCTGCAAATCGAACAGGTCTCAATGGATTTTACCCGAGGTGACCTCACCAGCCACGTGCTGCAGAACATCAATTTAAAGATTGATAAAGGCGAGTACATCTCCATCATTGGCCACTCCGGCTGCGGAAAATCCACGGTGTTAAATATTGTGGCAGGTCTGCTGCGGGCAACCTCGGGTGTGGTGATTCTTGATGGCAAGGAGGTCAACGACCCCGGCCCGGATCGCAGTCTGGTTTTCCAGAATCATTCACTGCTGCCCTGGCTGACGGTGTATGAGAATGTCGCGCTCGCAGTTAACAAGATCTTCAAGCACAGCAAATCCGCCGCCGAGCGCCACGAGTGGACGCTCAGGAATCTTGAGATGGTGAACATGACCCACGCGCTGAATAAACGCCCGGCGGAGATTTCCGGCGGGATGAAACAGCGGGTGGGTATTGCGCGGGCGTTGTCCATGGAGCCCAAGGTGTTGTTGCTCGATGAACCTTTCGGTGCTCTGGACGCCCTGACCCGCGCGCACCTGCAGGACGAGGTCATGCGGATCCAGTCAGAACTGAAGAACACGGTCATGATGATCACGCATGATGTAGACGAGGCCGTATTGCTGTCGGATCGGATCGTCATGATGACCAACGGGCCTTCCGCGACCATCGGGGAGATTCTAAAGATTGATCTGCCGCGACCCCGCGACCGGATCACCCTGGCTGATGACCCCACTTATAACCATTATCGCCACCAGGTATTGAGCTTCCTCTACGAGAAGCAACGCAAGGTGGATGTGGCTTGACCGTCCTGTAAATTCCTCTCCCGGATGGCCAGTACGGCAGGCGCTGACTCGCCCTGCTGGCTATTTTTTGTCCTTGCATCACGCCCTTAAACTCTCTAGAATGGCGCGCCCTAATCTGGCCTGGGGTTATTCGGGCCTCTCCTTGTCTCACCGCGTTCGGCGGGAGACTTTAACCCGTAAGGAGCTAAAATGCGTCATTACGAAATCGTGTTCATGGTCCATCCGGACCAGAGCGAGCAAGTTCCAGGCATGGTGGAGCGTTACACCTCTACTGTGAAGTCCAGCGGCGGTACTGTTCACCGTCTGGAAGACTGGGGCCGCCGCCAACTGGCTTACCCAATCAACAAAATCCACAAGGCTCACTACATTCTGATGAACATCGAGTGTACTGAGGAAGCGCTGGAAGAGTTGACCACTAACTTCCGTTATAACGATGCCATCCTGCGCAATCTGGTGATTCGTGAAGACGAAGCCATCACCGAAGAATCTTTCATCATGAAAGCCGAGAAAGAAGGCCGCGAGCGTAAAGCCCGTCCGCCCCGTGCTGACCGTCGTGATGAGGAGTCGGATGCCGATGAGTCTGAGGACGACGACGTGGATTCCGATGAAACCGAAGAACAAGAGCAGGGGGTTTAACAGATGGCACGTTTTTTCCGTCGTCGCAAGTTCTGCCGTTTTACCGCTGAAGGCACCAAGCGTATCGATTACAAAGATATCGAAACCTTGAAAGCTTACATCACCGAAACCGGCAAGATCGTTCCAAGCCGTATTACTGGTACTAAAGCCAGATATCAACGCCAACTGGCGACCGCTATCAAGCGTGCACGCTACCTGGCCTTGATTCCGTACACCGATAGTCACGAGTAAGTTTTACCATGCGTGCGCTGGCTGAGTTCATCATGCGCGGCCGCACGCAAGCTGCTGTGGTGGCCGTTCTGGGCACTGCGGTACCCGTGCTGACACCGGCAACCATTGCCCTGGTGTCTTTGCGCAAAGGAATCAGTAACGGTTTCCTGATCCTGCTCTGGGGTCTGTTGCCCATGCTGATTTCGCTGGCGATGGGTCAGATGCAGCCGCTGATGCCAATTCTGGCTATCAGTGGATTTGTGGTGACCTATCTCTCGGCCCTGATATTGCGCAACAGCATGTCCTGGGCTTACACCCTCATGGGGTTGGTAGCGCTGAGCATCCTGACAGCGCTGTTACAGCTGATACTGGTGCCCGATCTGCTGGCCCGGTTGATGGACTCCCTGGCGGAGTTTGTAAAGCAGCTGTTCAGCGAGATGGAGCCATCAGCCGTGACAATGCCCGGTCAGGCATTTGTAGTAGGCATGATTGCGTATGTTACGGCTCTGGGCAGTCTGTTTGGCCTGATAGTAGGGCGCTGGTGGCAGGCGTCACTGTACAACCCCGGCGGATTCGCTGAGGAGTTTCAACAGTTTCGTTTGAATACCGTTCAGGCAGTTGTTTGTATGGCAGCAGCCATCTATTGCCTGACGCAGTCACCGGACTATCGCACCTGGGCTACGTTGTTTGTGTTGCCGCTGTTGGTCATGGGGGTGGCAATTGTCCATCGCCTGGTTGCAGTCAAGCGCATGGGTACGCAATGGTTGGTTGGTTTTTATGTGCTGGTGTTCCTCTTGGATGTCATTGCACAGTTGCTGGTAATCGTGGCGTTTTTGGATACATGGCTGAATTTTCGCGGGCGGTTTAAGCCGAAGCTGTAGCTTAACCTCACAAGCAATGCTCAGCTGCCCGTTAGATAAATGAACTGAGAGGGTAAACGAGATGGAAGTTATTCTGCTCGATAAAGTGGGTAAATTAGGCAATATCGGTGACAAAGTCTCCGTAAAAGCAGGTTTTGGTCGTAACTACCTGCTGCCACAGGGTAAAGCAGTTTCTGCTACACCAAAAAACATCGCTGAGTTTGAAGAGCGTCGTGCAGGCCTTGAAGCCGCAGCCGCTGCCAAGAAAGCAGAAGCTGAAGCACGCGCAGCAAAACTGGCGGAGCTGAACGTAACTATCGCAGCCAATGCTGGTGACGAAGGTAAACTCTTCGGTTCCATCGGTACTCGCGACATCGCAGAAGCGATCACCGCTGCCGGCGTAGAAGTGGCCAAATCAGAAGTGCGTCTGCCGGAAGGTGTACTGCGCGAAGTTGGTCAGTTCGACATCGACGTTCAACTGCACCCGGAAGTTATCCAAACCGTCAAGCTGGCGGTGGTTGCAGAGTAATCGCTCGACACTCCGAGGTCTTTAGTGGCCGGAGAGTGTGACAAGCGTGACGAAATCGGGCACTATCGACTCCCTTTCCGGGTTGTTTATAGTGCCCGTTTTTTATTCCTGGTCTCAAAATAATCCCGTAGTTATTGCCTATGTCTGAAGCATCCTTTGAACTGCCATCGGCAGAGGTCGTTGCCGAAAAAAACCTTTTGCCCCATTCGATCGAGGCGGAGCAAGCGGTTCTGGGCGGCTTGATGCTCGATAACAAGCGCCTGGATGCTGTGCTTGAGGTCATTTCTGAGGTCGATTTTTACCGTGAAGATCATCGTCAGATCTTCAAGATGATGCAGATTCTGCAGGAAAACGCGCAGCCGCTGGACGTAATTACCTTATCGGAAGAGCTGCATCGCCACGACCAGCTGGAGCGGGTCGGTGGCCTGGCCTACCTGGTAGAGATGGCCAACAACACGCCGAGCGCTGCCAACATCGTGGCTTACGCGCGCATCGTGCGTGAGCGCTCCACTTTGCGTCAGTTGATTGCTGCAGCGCAGGAAATCAGCAAATCCAGTTATAACCCCTCGGGCCTCGATTCCGATGATCTGTTGCAGCTGGCAGAAAAGCGCGTGGCCGAGATTGCCGAAGACCGGCCCAAAGAGGGTGGTCTGGTAGGGGTCAACGACCTGCTCAAGGCCACCGTCCAGCGTATTGACGAATTATTCCGGTCCGGCAGTGACATCACTGGCGTGCCGTCCGGTATTGCTGACCTGGATCAGCGCACCTCTGGCTGGCAGCCCGGCGAACTCATCATCCTCGCGGCGCGGCCGTCAATGGGTAAAACCGCATTGGCTTTGAACTTCGTGGAAAGCGCGATGTTCAGCCAGAATCGCCCGGTACTGGTGTTCAGTATGGAGATGCCGTCCGCAGCGATGATCATGCGGATGATGTCTTCCGTGGGCCGTATCGATCAGGGTCGTATGCGCAACGGTAAGCTCACTGAGGAGGATTGGCCCAAGCTGTCCTCAGCGGTAGCCAAGATGAAAGACAAGCTGCTGTTCATCGATGATACTCCCGGACTCAGTCCCCAGGAATTGCGCGCGCGCGTCCGGCGGATCGCCCGGGAGCACGGCAATCCGGGCATGATCATGGTGGACTACCTGCAGTTGATGCAGATCGCCGGTTCCAACGAAGGGCGTACCCAGGAAATCTCAGAGATCTCCCGCTCGCTCAAGGCCATCGCAAAGGAATTTGACTGCCCATTGATTGCCCTTTCGCAGCTCAACCGCGGCGTGGAGCAGCGCCCCAATAAGCGCCCTATGAACTCCGACCTCCGGGAGTCAGGCGCCATTGAGCAGGATGCGGACGTTATCCTGTTCATCTATCGCGATGAGTACTACAACGAGGACAGTCCCGATAAAGGTATTGCCGAACTGATCATCGGCAAGCAGCGTAACGGTGAGATTGGCACCTGCCGGGCCGCCTTTATCGGCAAGTACACCCGCTTTGACAACCTCGCCCCTGAGTACTTTCAGAACGATGGTTATTAATTGAGCGATCTATAATTTTTCTGTCTAACGATGAAGGGATAAAGTCGGGTAAAAAATGTACTTACCCGGCACAAGGGTGTATTATCGCGCGCCCGGATGTGGGGCATTTAGTAACAATTTATGGGTGTATCCGTAATGGCAATGCAGGTCTTCCACCACATTCAATCGCTGCGCGATGCCCTCCAGCAGGAGCGCAGGGCGGGCAAGCGAATCGGCTTTGTACCCACCATGGGTAATCTGCACGATGCCCATATTGAACTGGTCAGAACGGCGCAACGCAGCTGTGACGTGGTGGTAACCAGCATCTTCGTCAACCCCCTGCAGTTTGGCCTCAACGAAGACTGGGACAAGTATCCGCGTACGCTGGCCGCAGATACAGCGCGACTTGAAGCAGTAAATTGTGATTACCTTTTCTGCCCTTCGGATCGCGAGATATACCCCAACGGTATGGCAGAGCAGACCCGGGTCATTGTACCGACCATGACCGATGTTCTCTGCGGCGCCAGCCGTCCAGGCCACTTTGAAGGCGTAACGACGGTGGTGGCCAAGTTATTCAATATTGTTCAGCCGGATGAAGCCGTATTTGGTCTCAAGGACTTCCAGCAGCTGGCGGTGATCCGCCGCATGGTTGAAGATCTGTGTCTACCGATCAAAATAGTGGCCGGTGACATAGTGCGGGAGCCGGACGGCCTGGCCATGAGTTCGCGCAACAGCTTCATTACACCGGAAGAACGGTCCCGTGTGGCTCAGCTGAATCGCAGCCTGAACTGGGTCAAGGACAAGATAATAGCGGGTGAGAAAGATTTTCTGGCGCTGGCTGAAGCTGCCCGCAAGCAGATAGTGGACGCCGGGTTTCGAGTGGATTACGTCAGCATCTGCAACAGCTACACGCTGGAGCCGGCTGCTCACGATGATCGTGAAGTCACTATTCTGGGAGCCATGTACACAAGTGGCGCCCGCTTGATTGACAATGTTTCAGTGGTGTTGGGCTGACATACGTCAGGTCCGGTAACAAAAGCAGGAGGAGTGTCATGCTCTCACAAATGTTGAAAGGTAAGTTGCACATGGCTAAGGTCACCCAGGCAGAGCTCTGGTATGACGGTTCCTGCGCGATTGACGCCGACCTGGTGGCATTGGCCGGCTTACGGGAATTTGAACAGATTGATATTTACAACGTGAACAATGGTGAGCGTTTTCACACCTACATCATTCTGGCCGAGCCAGGTTCAGGCACCATCTCCATGAATGGCGCTGCAGCTCGCAAGGTACAGGTGGGTGACCGGGTGATAATCGCAACCTATGGTCATTACAGCGAAAGCGAATTGATTAACTACAAACCCAAGCTGGTGTATCTCGATGAGAACAACCGGGTTGAGCGTACCTCCAATACCATTCCCATGCAGGTTGCCTGATCTGGCGTTGTGCCGCTGATAAATCTGCTGAGGGCCGCTATGCGGCCCTTTTGTTTTACGCCTTTCTCTGCCAGTTCAGTGAATCTTTGCGCTCCGTGCTGTCGAAACTCCATGACTCACAACTGAAGACGAAGGAGTTGATTATGTCGGACCAACGAAAGAATCCTGGCGGTGTTCCACAGCCGACCCGCGACCAGGAGCGCGGCACTGAACAGAACCCCAAGATGCCGCCGGGTCGCAGCGATCTGGCGCTGAAACGTTACGAGAACCTTAACGAAAAGCCGGAAGAGCACAAAGACCACAGCCTTCAGGAGCAAGCCAAAGAGCGTGCCAAACACCCGCAGAATCTGAACGCCGGTACGCAGTTCGATTGGGAA
The DNA here is from genome assembly GCA_937958105.1 of uncultured Cellvibrio sp. Classification (GTDB taxonomy): domain Bacteria; phylum Pseudomonadota; class Gammaproteobacteria; order Pseudomonadales; family Cellvibrionaceae; genus Cellvibrio. The sequence continues at coordinate 15,116 of CALFXJ010000043.1, read as the reverse complement.
GATCTGGATGAATATCAGGCGGAGCTTGAGCGACTGGATCGGGAAGGTCCGAAAGGTTCGCAGACCCCCTGAAGCCTCTCTGTTTTAACGACAGGGACAACGTTGTCATTGTCCCTGTCATCTTCAGCTGCTAAGCTAGCTTTCTAACTGTGTCTGTCCAATAACAAGATAACGGCAGGGAGATATCACTGTGTCCGAAGTTCACCTTTACCCCGTTCCCGACCACTTCAAAGCTGGCGCTGCCATTGACCATGAGCGCTATCGGGCCATGTATGCGGAATCCATCAACTCGCCCGATACTTTCTGGGCTGAACAGGCCAAGCAGTTTCTGACCTGGCAGCAGCCGTGGAGTCAGGTCACGAAAAGCGATCTACGCAAGGGGGAGGTAGCCTGGTTTATTGATGGCAAACTCAATGTCAGCGTGAACTGCATCGATCGCCACCTGCCTCAGCGAGCCTCTCAGACCGCTATCATCTGGGAGGGGGATGATCCCGCCGAAGACCAGTTAATTACCTACGCTGAATTGCATACCCAGGTATGCCGTCTCGCCAATGCCCTGCGCGCCCGCGGCGTCAAGAAGGGTGATCGCGTTTGTATTTATATGCCGATGATTCCTGAAGCGAGCTACGCCATGCTGGCCTGTGCGCGTATAGGGGCTGTTCATTCTGTGGTGTTCGGCGGTTTCTCGCCCGAGGCTCTGAAAGATCGTATCCTCGATGCTGACTGCAAGGTGGTCATCACAGCGGATGAAGGGTTGCGCGGGGGCAAAAGGGTTCCGCTGAAGAAAAACACGGATATAGCGCTGGCTTCCTGCCCGGATGTACACACGTGTCTGGTGGTGCGTCGTACAGCTGGGGAGATCCAGTGGCACGATAAGCGCGATATCTGGTACCACGATCTGGTAGGTCAGCAAAGCGATGTATGTGAACCGGAAGTGGTGGATGCGGAAGACCCGTTGTTCATCCTCTACACCTCCGGGTCCACCGGCAAACCCAAGGGGGTTCTTCATACCACCGGCGGTTACCTGCTGCAGGCTGCCATGACGCATAAATACGTATTCGACTATCACGACGGTGACGTCTACTGGTGTACCGCCGATGTGGGTTGGGTGACTGGTCACAGCTATATCGTGTATGGCCCGTTGACCAACGGCGCCACCACTCTGATGTTCGAAGGGGTACCTACCTATCCCGACGCGTCGCGCTTCTGGCAGGTAATAGACAAGCATCAGGTCAACACCTTTTACACGGCGCCTACGGCTATCCGTGCATTGATGGGTGCCGGTGATGAATGGGTGACCAAGACTTCGCGGACCTCCTTGAAGCTGCTTGGTTCAGTGGGAGAACCGATCAACCCCGAAGCCTGGGAGTGGTATTACCGTGTGGTGGGCGACAGCCGCTGTCCGATCGTAGACACCTGGTGGCAAACCGAGACCGGTGCTCACATGCTGACCCCGCTTCCGGGCGCCATTGATCTCAAGCCTGGCTCAGCCACAGTGCCCTTCTTTGGCGTACAACCAGTGCTGCTGGACACCGAAGGCCGGGAGATTGAGGGGGTGGGTGAAGGCAACCTGGCAATCAAAGCGGCGTGGCCCAGCCAGATCCGTACTGTTTACGGTGACCACCAGCGTTGCATCGATACCTATTACAGCACCTATCCGGGTTATTACTTCACTGGTGACGGGGCACGGCGCGATGCGGATGGTTATTACTGGATTACCGGCCGGGTTGATGACGTGCTCAATGTGTCCGGCCACCGCATGGGCACCGCCGAGGTAGAAAGCGCGTTGGTGCTGCACGATGCGGTTGCTGAAGCGGCAGTGGTGGGATACCCCCACGATGTCAAAGGCCAGGGCATTTATGCGTATGTCACGCTGATGAGTGGTGTGGAGCCATCGGACGAACTGCGCAAGGAACTGATTGCGCTGTGTGTCAAAGAGATCGGCGCAATCGCCAAGCCGGATGTTATTCAGTGGGCGCCGGGGTTACCCAAAACCCGTTCCGGTAAGATCATGCGGCGGATTCTGCGCAAGATTGCGGCCAATGAACTGGACACCTTGGGCGACACCTCAACCCTGGCCGATCCGGCGGTGGTGGACGAGCTCATCCAGAACCGCGCCAACAAGTAAGCCAAGCCCACATAAAAGCCCGGACAAGCTCCGGGCTTTTTGCATCTCAATGTTCAAGTTTGAGCAGGTTCTGGCGCCCCCGCTGCAGTAACTGCTCGAAGGACTCGCCTTCTTCTGCACGGCACACAACATACTCAACGTCGATGCGCTGAATGACTTTCTCTCCAGCGTCATTAACGATGCCGATATGCTCCACGTGCATCAGCAGACGGCGCACTATCTCTTCGGCATCTTCAAGGCTGGTCTTCGGCAAGAACATTGCAAACCGGCGCCCGCTGAGACGGGCGGCAATGTCATGACTGCGGGTATGGTGAAGGAGGAGCCGGGCAACCTGTCTCAGCACAGCATCGCCGGCCTGATAGCCCAGGTCGCGGTTGGTTTCAGGCAGGTTGGCGATCCGGAGCGTGACCAGCACGGTTGGCTCGTTATGCAGCCGGTTGGCGTACAGCAGTTCAGGGCAGGTTGCGAAGAAATACCGGCGGTTGTACAGCTGGGTCAACTGGTCGACAGTGGCGAGACTGTGCTCAATCTTGCGATAGCTGCCTAGCAGCAGACGGTTGAGCCGGTAAGCCTTACCGAATTCAAACAGGCCGAGCGAGGCGGCCAGAATCCCACCGGGCAGACCAACCATCTCCAGCCAGCGCACCAGCAGCCAGTCACTGTGGACGAGGGTGTTCAGCAATTCCTGCCAAGCGCCCAGAAACAACAAACCAAACCCCACCATGAGCTTAATGATGACCGGCCGCCGGATCGGCAGCTGCGCCGTGATGCACAGCAGGACAAAGACGGCAATGCAGAAAAACAGATTGCGAATCGCCAGATGAATATCAACGCTGCTGAGCGGAATACCGGTACCACTGGCAAATACCGCTACAGCCCAAAGGAACACTGCTACTAATCCCAGCAGCAACGTGGTCAGCGCGATAGAAAAGTTACTCCACATAACATCACCATGTATGGGGCGACGAATTCAGCGTGGCCTGTGCTGAATCATCTCGGGCATAATAAGTCGAGCGATCAGAGAGTTTAATGATGATTGTCAGTCGATTATAGCGGCTGCTTTTGATTTCGAAGTGCAGCTTTGCTGCTGGAGGGTGGGTTGATGAGCGAGAAAGACAGAGATCACGATCTGTTCACACAACAGATGCGTGATGTGGAGCCAATTAAAGTGTCGGAAACTGTCGCCCTGGCTTCTGACCGCACCGACAAGCTCAATGCTGCCCGCCGCCGTCAGGCGGCTCTTGCTGAAGATCCGCGCGACAAAAACTTTCTTTCCGGTGAATACATCGAGCCGGTCGACCCTCTGGCTATTCTCGAATTCAAGCGTGACGGTGTGCAGCACGGTGTGTATCGCAATCTGCGCCTGGGCAAATACCAGATCGACGCGCGTCTGGATCTGCATCAAATGAGGGTTGAGCAGGCTCGTCTGGCGGTATTTCAGTTCATCAGAGACTGTATGGCTAACGACATCCGTTGCGCGCTCATTACCCACGGTAAGGGCGAGGGGCGGGAGCAGCCGGCGCTGTTAAAAAGCTGCGTGGCGCATTGGCTGCCCCAGTTTCCGGAAATTCTCGCGTTTCACTCAGCGCAGAAACAGCATGGCGCGAGCGGAGCAACTTATGTGTTGTTGCGTAAAAGCGAACGGAAGAAGCTGGAAAACTGGGAGATGCACCATAAAAAACGTTAATAAAATTCGTTGCTACGTTATTGATGTGGTCGAACACGACACACATGAATAATTCCATAGAAAATAACCTGAAAGAGGGCAATGTATGCAGTGCTTAACCTGTAAAACCACTTCGCTGGAACCAAAGGAAATTGAACCGGGTCTGTTGGTGGCCGCCTGCCCGCAGTGCGGCGGTGCGCTGGTGTCGTTGATGAACTATCGTTTCTGGCTGGACCAGCATCAGGGGGTGGCAGAGGCGGAGCTGCTGCCAGAACTGGATGTGCCTGGTGAACAGCCCGGTGAGCGCGATTGCCCCAAATGTCGCCAGGTGATGAAGAAGTTTCAGATGGGCTTGAACAGCTCGCACAAGATAGATCTGTGCGAATCCTGCGATGAAGCCTGGCTTGATAAGGGTGAGTGGCAGTTGTTAAAGCAACTGGATCTGCACGGGAAGCTGCCGCGGATTTTTACCCAGGCGTGGCAGAATAACATTCGTGAAGCCCGCCGGGAGGCACTGCAGGAAGACCGCTACGAAAAGATGCTGGGTGTCGAGGATTTCATGCACGTGAGCTCGTTCCGCCAGTGGTTATATCGTCATCCGCGCAAAGAAGAGATAAAACAGTACTTGATGATTGCCCCGGAATAGCTGGCGTTCAGAGGATGAGGACTGAGCTCTCAGTTCTCATCCACATCGTCCATATCCACCTGACCTGACATGGCGCGGCGAATATGGGACCACGACATGCCCACCGCCAGTAATACCGCAACCAGCACTTCACTGATCCAGGTGATCGGTCCTGCCTTATCCAGCTTTACCCAGCCCCAGTACACCAGCAGCCACACCAGGCAGGCCAGAAACGCACCGGCCAATACCAGACCGATGAATCCCAATGAGCGAAGTGTAGCGCGCAGGTAGATAACCCAGCCGATCAACAGGATCAGGCCAGCCAGCGCGATGTAAGGAGTCAACGCGGACCAGTTGGCATAAAGCCAGTGGTAATAGGAATAGCCGCTGGGATTGTAAGTGGCGAGGACCAGCAGCAGCGCGAAGATAAATCGAAGGCCAACGCCGGCGGCAGTGATAGGCTTCATGCAATAATTTCCTTAAATGAATGACGATGGGTGTAATTATCTGCTCCATGCCCCACTGAGGATTTGTTCGCCTCAGCACAATGCTGCTGATTTTTTCCGGCTAGTCAGCCAATGACACTTCCTGTACCAGAACCCACGGCTTGATAACCACCGCCCACACCAGAGCGTCCTGTTCATACCAGTGGCTGGCCTGAGTATCGCTAACATTATCCACCAGTGCAGCATCCATCCATTGTTTTAACTGCGCGGCATCATCGCGGGCAATGACCCGTGCGACCTCAATCAGATCAAGACCGGGATCAACGGCAATGGCTGTGCCGGCCGCAAAAAAACGTTGCAGTTCTCGCCAGGCAATCTGGGCAGTTTCCAGATTGATCTTGGCCTGAACAAGCTCGTCGGGAAGAAATTCGTCAATCATGCCTGACATCTCCGCAGTATGGCCTGAGCGGCCTTTGATCCGTTGACCCTGCCCAGTGCTGAGCAGATGAAATTGCCGGCGGCGACCAGTTGTTCAAAGTCCACGCCGTGCTCAATGCCGAGACCGTCAAGCAGATACACCACATCTTCCGTAGCGACATTGCCGGATGCACCCAGCGCGTAAGGGCATCCGCCCAGACCAGCCACCGAGCTGTCTACCACGCTGATCCCGCATTCCAGGGCGGCATAAATATTTGCCACAGCCTGACCGTAGGTGTCGTGCATGTGGACTGCCAGTCGGGTGACAGGGATGTCGCGCGCCAGGTATTCGATAAGCTGTTTGATCTGCCCGGCCGTGCCGACACCGATGGTGTCGCCCAGTGATATTTCATAGCAGCCCATCGCCAGCAATTCGCGCGCGAGCCAGCCCACAGTCTCCGGTGCGACTGAGCCGCTATAGGGGCAGCCGGCCACACAGGAGATGTAACCGCGCACCGGAATATTCTGACGCTGTGCGGCCTCCATCAGAACGGCGAAACGGGTGAGGCTTTCAGCAATGGAGCAGTTGATATTTTTCTGACTGAAATCTTCTGAAGCCGCTGCAAAGATGGCCATCTCGCTGGCATTCGCTTCCAACGCGCGCTCAAAGCCCTGCAGGTTAGGAGTCAGGGCAGCGTAGGTGACGCCGGGATGACGGTTAATACCGGCGAATACCTCGGCGCTGTCAGCCATCTGCGGCACCCATTTGGGATTCACAAAACTGCCGGCTTCAATGTACGACAATCCCGCCGCCGATAACTGGTTGATCAGTTGAATCTTGGTGGTAGTGGCGATGGTTTGCTTTTCATTCTGCAGACCATCGCGGGGCCCGACTTCAACAATTTTTACTTTTTCAGGTAATGCCATGGCCTTGTCTGTCTTTTGGTTGGGCGTGTTGGAATCTCAGCTATCGATCCGCCGGGAATCACTTCAGTCCTCGCCCCAGCGGGGCATCAGATCCTGCTCAATCCCGAGATGGTCCAGGATGCGCGCCACAATAAAATCAATCAGTTCGGTGATGGATTGCGGCTGCATGTAGAAACCCGGACTCGCGGGAAGTATGACGGCGCCCAGCTGCGTGAGTTTGAGCATGTTTTCCAGGTGAATGGCAGAGTAAGGCGTTTCGCGGGGGACGATTATCAGCTGGCGGCGCTCCTTCAGTGCGACATCAGCCGCGCGCTCAATAAGGTTGTTGCTGGCTCCGTGAGCAATGGCGGAGAGGCATCCACCGCTGGCGGGGCAGATAACCATGGACGTCGGCGAGCTGGAGCCGGAGGCGACGGGGGAAAACCAGTCGTCTTTGGCGAACAGCTGCAGCTGATCTTCATCGGCGCCAAAGAGCGAACTGAGCATGGCCTGCTGTTCTTCCAGCGTCGCGGGCAGATCCAGATCTGTTTCGGTTCGGATCACTACCTCGGCAGCACTGGACAGGAGCAGATACACCTTGCACTCCGCTGCCAGCAGGCAATGCAGTAAACGTAGTCCGTACTGCGCGCCGGATGCGCCGGTGATCGCAAGTGTGATAGTGCGTTGTGTCATGGCTGAATTCTCCATCGCTCCTGAAAGCGGCCGGTAAAAAAATTGATAGATCAGGTTCCGCTGGCCGAAGGCGGAGCGCCGTCAATAGCTCGCATTAAGTTGATATGCATCAATACCCGCAAAGAATAATTCGCTATCGTCAGCCGTTTTCTTTGATGGCGCATTAATCATGAATCACCCCAAAGCTCTTAATGATAAAGCGAATATCCTGTTTCAGCACGACGGCCACCAATGCATCCAGTTCTGTGATCTTGTCACGGGCGAGGGCATCCAGGCCAATCAGTTTTTAATCATTGATCAAGGGCGGGCAGCCTTGATTGATCCGGGCGGTGACCTGACCTTTACCCCGCTGAATATCGAACTGGGCAAGCGAGTCAATGTACACGATCTCGAATATATCTTTGCGTCTCACCAGGACCCGGACATTATCGCGTCCCTGCCGCGCTGGATGATGCACACCCGCTGTCAGGTCGTTACCTCGCGCCTGTGGTCACGCTTTCTACCGCATCTGGCATCCAGTTTTGTTACCCAGCAGATGGCGGAAAGTTTAAGTCAGCGTATTACCGCGCTGCCTGACGAAGGGGCTGCTATTCCGTTTGGCCGTCACCATATCCTCGCGCTGCCCGCGCATTTCCTTCATTCCGTGGGTAACTTTCAGTTCTACGACCCGGTGAGCAAGATTCTTTTCAGTGGTGACATGGGCGCATCGCTGATAGAAACGGACGCACACAAACCGGTCGAGGATTTTGATGCGCATGTCCCGAGCATGAAGGGTTTCCATCAGCGTTACATGGCGAGCAACAAGGCCTGTAAGCTCTGGGCCAATATGGTGAGCCAGCTCGATGTACAGATGATGGTTCCTCAGCACGGCAGCCCGTTCGTCGGTAAGGCGATGGTCAACCGTTTTCTCGACTGGATCCGCGATTTGCCCTGCGGCCTGGATCTCATGACCCACAAAGACTTTGATGCAAAACGCCTGCTCGGTTAATCGCCGGTTACAGCGCGTGCTTTTTTAATTGCTCAATCATCTTCTGGTGCACGCCCCCAAAGCCGCCGTTACTCATGATCACGATATGGGTATCCGCTTCACTGAGGGAGATGGCGCAATGGATCAGCTCATCCAGATCGTGTACCAGCTTGGCCGGCACCGCGCTGGTGTTCACCACCTCATCCATCGCCCAGTCAGCGCCGGGAGGCTGGTACCAGAGTACGTCGTCAGCGTCGGTGCAAGCCTGGTTCAGGGCATTTTTATGAACACCCATGCGCATGGTGTTGGAGCGCGGTTCGATAACGGCAATGATCTTCTGATCGCCCACTTTTGCGCGTAAGCCGGCCAGAGTGGTTTTGATGGCGGTGGGGTGGTGGGCAAAGTCGTCATAGACCTTGATGCTGTGGACATCCGCCAGGCACTCCATGCGCCGCTTCACACCGGCGAACTGTCCCAGTGCCTGGGCACTGACCTCGGGAGTTACTCCGACGTGGCGTGCCGCGATCATGGCAGCCAGGCCATTGTTTACGTTGTGCTGTCCCGTCTGACTCCAGTTAACCCGGGCCACTTCCTGTCCCAGGTGAATAACCGCAAAGGCGGAGCCATCAGCGGCCAGTAATTCAGCGCTCCATTCCGCCGCCTTATCACCGATGGCGAACTTTTGCTGCGGCGTCCAGCAGCCCTGTGCAAGGACTTCCTCCAGCGCGGCATCGCCTTGGGGAGAGATGACCAGCCCGTTATTGGGGATGGTGCGTACCAGATGGTGAAACTGTCGCTGGATGGCCGCTAGGTCCGGAAAGATATCGGCATGATCAAACTCGAGATTGTTCAGAATGACGGTGCGCGCATTGTAGTGGACGAACTTGGAGCGCTTGTCGAAAAAGGCGCTGTCATATTCATCCGCCTCTACAACAAAGAAGGGCGTCTCACCCAGGCGCGCCGAGGTGGGAAAGTTTTTGGTCACACCGCCAATCAGGTAACCCGGTGCCATGCCCGCGTAATCCAGAATCCAGGCCAGCATGCTGCTGGTGGTGGTCTTACCGTGGGTACCGGCCACCGCCAGCACCCACTTGCCCGGCAGGACGTAATCGCGCAGCCATTGCGGACCTGAGGTATAAGGAATCCCCTGAGCCAGCACGTATTCCACAGCCGGATTGCCCCGGCTCATGGCGTTGCCGATAACCACCAGGTCCGGTGCCGGCTGCAGGTGCGCGGGATCAAAGCCCTGCATCAGCTCAATGCCAGCCTGTTCCAGTTGCGTGCTCATGGGTGGATAAACATTGGCATCACTGCCGGTGACACGATGCCCGAGGGCTTTGGCCAGTTGTGCGAGGCTGCCCATAAAGGTGCCGCACACGCCGAGAATATGGATATGCATGTCAGTCGCTCTTAACCCGTAATGGGTGCGAGCTTATCATCTGGTGGAGCAAAAAGGAGGGGGGCAGGTGGTTCTGCGGATTAGGGAGCAACGTGTCTCGGTGTGAGGTGTTGGGGGTGGGACTCACCGACATGGCTGTCGCCAGTGAGTCCCAAGGAAAGGTTTATACCCGTTCCCGCCCCAGGACGATTAACGACCTAAAACACCATTCACAAATTCAAGAATGGCTTTGTCCTGGCAGTTCTCGAAGAAACATGCCTGGAAGCGCTCACCGGTCACAGCAGTCTTCACCAGTTCCGGGTCGAGGGACTTCAGGCCTTCCAGATAGTCCTTAGTCAGCGCGGCTTTCACGCTGCTCAGAATGCCGGCATTGCGTACCTGGGACTCTTTACGCTCAGCCGGGTAGCCCTGACCGCGCACGCCGGTGAAGGCTTTCTCGAAGATGTAACGAATATTCAGCTCGGCACCCCAGCCAAAACCTTTGGCGAAGGGCAGTGCCAGCGCATTGCCGTTGTTGATCTGGGCAAACAGATAAGCGTCGGAAGGATCGATGCAGTAGCCGCAGACCACGCCGGGGTGGGCATTGAGGGACATCAGAGCGCCTTGACCGGTACCGCAACCGCTCACCACGAAGTCCACCGCTTTGGAGTTCAGCAGCAGGCTGGCCATGATGCCCAGGTGGATATAGGTGAGGTAATGGTCGTTGTCGTCGCTCATGCCGACGTTATACACCGTGTGGTTCTGCTCAGCGGCTACGTCTTTCAGTTGTTGCAATACCACGGCATTTTTCGCGGCCTGACTGAATTCGTTCATTAATGCTATTTTCATGGTTGATTCTCTCTCTGGTTAAAACGGAAATCGGCAGCAGGCTCGTGGGCTCTGCTTTATTGGAAGGCAAGCGGGGGCTATTGTAGTGCTTTAGCGCGAGCTTTGGTACCGAGCAGGCTATTCCTGCAACGGTAACGCAGCCGGTCGGCGGCAAGTCACCGCAGTGTGAAGAACTGTAAATTTGATTCGATAAGCCATTAGATCATCAGATAACGCTGACGTTTGTTGGCTTTCATCAAATTCAGGTCGCCCATAAATAGCCCATCGACACAATTGCCGAACTCCGAGTCCACGCTGAAGGCCAGCAATTGATAGCCACCGTCCTCATAAAGTGCCGCGTATTGTTTAAATAGCACCGGCAATTTGAAGCCCTGTTCCGTAAATTTCTGCTGCAGGTATTCAAACCCCTGTGTGCGATCCATGGTCGAAAATATTTCGCAGAGGGATTGATGAGAATCGGATTCAATAACCGGCGGATGGTGGCCGTCGGCCAGCGAAGCCGGCGAGTGGTAATAGCGCTGATAATAGAACACCAGCAGATCCCGCAGAACTTTTGGATACGTGGCGCTCATACTTACCGGTCCGAGCACATAGCGAATTTCAGGATGATGGTGCAGATACGCGCCTAAACCCTGCCACAAATAATCGAGGCTCGCCTTTCCCCAGTATTCCGGGTTGACGAAACTGCGGCCGAGTTCAATAGCCTGTTCCAGATGAACTATCGCATCGGAGTGATAGTGGAATAAGTCAGCCGTATACAAACCGCTCAGCCCAAGGTCCCGCAGAATACTGGCGCAGTCGCCCAGCCGGTAAGCACCGGCAATGGTGAGTTTGTCTTCGTCCCACAGTACCAGGTGGCGATAGTAATGATCGTATTTATCCAGATCGCGCCGGCTGCCGGTGCCTTCGCCTACCAAACGAAACGTCTGTTCACGCAGCCGACCAATTTCACGTAATACGGTGGGATGAGATGTGTAATCGCACAGATAAATGCGATGGTTGTCGCGCGTGCTGCCGATCAGTAGCGCCGTCCTGAACTCTTTTTTTAATGCCGTGCGATCTTCCGGGTGGGCGATGGTTTTTTCCGTAACAAAGATAGCCTGCTTACCCTTGCCGATTTTGTATAAATGCTTTTTTAAACGTTTTATGAGCGCCTTATCTGCCAGCTGATCGGATTTCAGTGCATGATGGGGAATCACTTCGCCGACGCGGAACTTAATCTCACTTGAATGTTTGTTAAACATCTCATGGGCGAGCAGAGCGGTAGCCAAAGGTTTGAAAATAAAGGAGGCGCTGTAAAATAGCAGGGAATTTTTGGCGGATACAAATATGGGCAACACTGGTGCTTTTGCTTTACGGGCAAAGTGCAGAAAGCCTCCCTGCCACTGACCGTCACGAATTCCTTTGGCGCCCGCACGCGAAACTTCGCCGGCGGGAAACACAATAACCGCTTCGTCGTTATTTAACGCTCGCAGTATATTTTTATAACTCTGGCGATAGGCAGAGCGCGTCATATTATCCAGTGGCAGCAGCAATTCGCGCAGTGGGGCAAAGGCCATCAGCATATCGTTGGCGACGATCTTCACATCGCGTCGCACTTCGCTCACCAGTTTTAACAACGCTAAACCATCCAGTGAGCCGATGGGATGATTAGCGATGATCACGACACGGCCCTGAGCCGGAATATTGTCCCGCTCGCGGTGAGCAACGCTGTAGCTGAAATTAAAGTAATCAAAGATCCTGTCAACAAAGTCCAGGCCACGATTACTCTGGTTATCGCGCAGAAATTGGTTGATCTCCTGTTCGCGCGTGAGTTTGCGCAACAGGTTCAGCGTTGATTTGCGGATCAGCGGTGCCTGGGCAGCAAAGCCGGGAAATTTGTGGGCTAAAGATTCTTCGATATTGAGCATGACGACAAACCTGTTGACCTGGACGCCTAAAGGTTATGACCGGCAGATGACGGTTGTGTGATGAAAATGTTGCGGGAATGTTTCGGATGCGCGCGGTGAGGGGTGTCGGATTACGCCTTCGGCTAATCCGACCTACGGGTGAGCAAGAGAAGATCTACCGCAGGCTAATGTGAGCAAGGGAAGGGTTGCATGCAGCTGGCCTGGCCTGTGGAGTAGCAGGGCGGATTGATACATGATTAGTCTGGCCTGCAGAGGGCCTGGGTCGGCTACACTTTCAGCAACTGTTCTTCCTGTCGTGCGAGCAGCTCGCTGTACGGGGCTTTGATGGCTGCCAGCTTGCCACTGTGTTCGTCGACCTCAATATGGCCCAGCAGGGTGTTGTCCAGCAGGTGACGGCTGATGAGGATGTCGCCACGGCCTGGCTGGATCGGGTCCTGCTGCTGGGCAACGAAGTCTTTAAGCAGCACGCATCCGGCGTGACTTGCCGGGCGTGCCACCTCCTGAATCGCCGCAGACAATTGCAGGCGTGGACTGCTGGCGCGAGCGCAGAGGTTGTTCAGCAGCTGGGCGCAGCAGAGAGCACGGAAGCTGCAGTCGTACAGGGCTTCGCCCACAAACTCCACCATCAGGGTGTCGTTGTCCAGCAGCTGGCGCTGGCCGTTGTAGAGGGACAGCACCCCCTGCAGCTGCTTTTCAAAGCGGCGCAGCACGTTGGCGAAGCCTTCGCTGTTGAGCTGCTGGTACAGCCGGGTGAGGTTGATGATACGAAGCTGCAGGCGCACCGCCACTTCCGGCGGTGGCGGTGGTTCCGGTGCGAGGGGTTTAAGCGGTTCCAGTGGTACTTCGGGGATGGTGGGGATCTTCTCGACCACGGTGTTCACGAGCTTGCCGGGGGAAGGCAACTTGTCCCGCAGGCGGGACCACCACTGCCGCTGGATCGACCACCAGATGCTCCACAGGGAAAGGAACACGGCCGCCGCCCAGCACATCAGAAAGTAATAGTCGTAGCGTGAGTAGCGTGGCACTTCCAGGGTTACCTGCAGATAACCGGCAATGTTGTTGTGCAGGGCGATAGGGGCAGAAAAGCTGTAGCGCGCGCCTTCCACCGGCTGGTTAGGACTATAGCCGGTCTGTACCAGCAGCTTGTTTTCCACGTTATGAATTGAGGCTCCTACCACGGCAGGAGATTGTCCTACATCCATCAATACGGCCTGCAGGCTGATAAGGTCCTGGGTAAGTGTGGCATCTACTGCCTGACGCGCCGCGCTGCGGGCCAGAGTCTTGCCGTAGTTATTGATCTGTTCCTGCTGGTTGTAATAGGTGTTGTGCAGATAAAGTCCCGCGCCGAGAAATCCGAGGATCAACAGCAGAATGCTGCACAGGAAGAGTTGCGGGTAGGATCGGTAAGTTGTGAGTAACGGCATGGAGATCTCAAGCGGCCGGGGCGACTCCCCGTGCATTCAGCTGATTGTCAAAAGTGAGCCGCATTCTAGCCTAAAGCGGCTGGCTACTGTAGCGTTCTCATTTAGGCTAGAATGCCGCCCCTTGATGAGAACTGGCTGATAAAAGTGAGCGAACGTGAAAGAAATCCTGTTGATTAACGTCTCCGGCGATGACCAACCCGGTGTGACCTCGGCAATCACCGCTGTGCTGGCCCGTCATCAGACCACCATCCTCGATGTCGGCCAGGCAGTCATCCACGATACCCTGGCGCTGGGCATCCTTGTCGCGCTGGACGTGAATGCCGAAACCAAGGCGGCGATCATGGATGAGATCCAGGCCCGTACCCAGCCGCTGGGTATCCAGGCAAGATTTCAGCCGGTATCACTGGAAAGTTATCAGCACTGGGTTGATCAGCAGGGTAAGCCCCGCCACATCGTCACGCTGCTCGCACGTCAGATTAATGCAGCGCAGATTGCGGAACTCACCGCAATTACCTTCAAGCACGGTCTGAACATCGACAGCATCAATCGCCTGTCGGGCCGTATTCCGCTCGACGCACTGGAAAATCATAGCAACGCCTGTGTCGAATTTTCTGTGCGCGGTACACCGGAAGATCTCTCTGCACTGCGTGCGGATTTCATGGATCTTTCTGCGCGTCTGGATGTGGACATCGCCTTCCAGCGCGACACTGTCTACCGCCGTAACCGCCGGCTGGTGTGTTTCGATATGGACTCTACTTTGATTGAGGCGGAAGTCATTGATGAACTGGCCATCGCTGCCGGTGTGGGTGAGCAGGTAATTGCGATTACCGAGGCAGCCATGCGCGGTGAGCTGGATTTCAAGCAGAGTTTTGCCCGGCGGCTGGCGCTGCTCAAAGGGCTGGACGAGTCAGTGCTGGAAGGAATCGCCGCTAACCTTCGCCTGACGGAGGGGGCTGAAAAGCTTATCTCTTCGCTGAAAAAACTGGGCTACAAGACGGCGATCCTGTCCGGTGGTTTTAATTATTTTGGTCGCTATCTACAGCAGCGTCTGGGGATCGATTACGTCTACGCGAATGAACTGGATATCGTGGATGGCAAAGTCACCGGCGAGGTAGTGGGTACGGTGGTCGACGGACAGCGCAAAGCTGAATTGCTGGCGATGCTTGCGCAGAAAGAAGGTATTGCGCTGGAGCAGGTGATCGCTGTCGGTGATGGAGCTAATGACCTGCCGATGTTGAGCGTCGCCGGTTTAGGTATCGCCTTCCGCGCCAAGCCGCTGGTAAAAGCCTCCGCGCAACATGCTATCTCCACCCTGGGGCTGGATGCCATTCTTTATCTGCTGGGATTCCGGGACCGGGATAAGTTGTTGTGATGGATGAGGTTGGCGGTTGAGGTTGAGCCTGAGCCTGATTTTCGGCAGGGCCCGCAACCCATATTGGCCAAGCAATATTATGAGGTGCTCCTGCCCTGGAAATCGGGGGATACCTTTGTAAGGTTGGATTACATGAGGTATTCCTGCCATTGTCTAATTCTGGATGCTGGATGCTGGATGCTGGATGACGTGAGATATTCCTGCCGTTATCGAATTACCAATGTCGGATTACGAGGCTGCGCCTCTAATCCGACCTACATGATTCTCCGATCTCCGTGCCCCACCATAACTTTCCACCCGATCCGTAGGTCGGATTAGCGCAGCGTAATCCGACA
>CALFXJ010000042.1 GCA_937958105.1 uncultured Cellvibrio sp. | reverse complement strand
GTCGGATTAGGCAAAGCCGTAATCCGACACCCACAGGCAAATTACCCACACCCGTATATGGCGTAACCACCATCTCCCGAAATCACCTCACCCAAAATAAAAAGCCGGATCAACCTCGCGGCTGACCCGGCTTTCATCATTGCGATTCTCTCGCAATCAACCATCAACTCTTCAATGGCTTGTACTTCATCCGCGTGGGTTGCGCGTCGCCGCCTTTGCGTTTGATCAGGTCTTCGTGATACTCGGTGTAATTACCTTCAAAGAACACGATGTCCGAATCACCCTCGTAAGCCAGGATGTGGGTGGCGATACGGTCGAGGAACCAGCGGTCGTGCGAGATCACCAGCACACAGCCCGGGAAGGCGAGGATCGCATCTTCCAGTGCACGCAGGGTTTCGATGTCCAGGTCGTTGGAGGGTTCGTCGAGCAACAGCACGTTGGCCCCTTGCTTCAGCGTATTTGCCAGATGCAGGCGACCGCGCTCACCACCGGACAACTCTCCCACGCGCTTCTGCTGATCCGCGCCCTTGAAGTTAAAGCGGCCCACGTAAGAGCGTGAGTTCACTTCATAGTTGCCGATGCGCAGGATGTCCTGACCATCAGAGACAGCTTCCCAGACGGTTTTTTTATCGTCGAGGTTTTCGCGGCTTTGCTCTACATAGGCGACTTTGACGGTTTCGCCCAGGGTAATCTTGCCGCTGTCCGGCTGCTCAGTGCCGGCAATCATGCGAAACAGCGTGGATTTACCCGCGCCGTTACCACCGACGATACCCACCACGGCTCCTTTAGGGATACTCAGGGTCAGGTTGTCGATCAGCAGGCGGTCGCCGTAGCCCTTGCTGACATTTTCCAGCTCAATGACCTTGTCACCCAGCCGCTCACCTGGCGGAATGTAGATTTCATTGGTTTCATTGCGGGCCTGGAATTCCTGAGACTGCAATTCGTCAAAGCGGGCCAGACGCGCCTTGCTCTTAGCCTGACGGCCCTTGGGGTTCTGGCGAACCCATTCCAGTTCGGTTTTAAGGGCTTTCTGATGCGCTGCCTCAGCCCGGGCTTCCTGCTCCAGACGGGTCTGTTTCTGCTCAAGCCAGCTGGTGTAGTTGCCTTCATAGGGAATGCCGTGGCCGCGGTCCAGCTCCAGAATCCAGCCGGCGGCGTTATCCAGGAAGTAACGGTCGTGGGTAATGGCCACCACGGTCCCCGGGAAGTTCTGCAGGAACTGCTCCAGCCAATACACGGATTCGGCATCCAGGTGGTTGGTCGGTTCGTCGAGCAGCAGCATGTCCGGGCGGGACAGGAGCAGACGGCACAGCGCGACACGACGGCGCTCACCGCCGGACAGCTTGGTGACATCGGCATCCCAGGGCGGCAGACGCAAGGCATCGGCGGCCACCTCGAGGGTATGGTTAAGGTTGTGGGCATCCCATGCCTGGATGATGTCTTCGCAACGGGCCTGCTTTTTGGCCAGTTCATCGAAGTCTGCGTCCGGTTCGGCATAAGCGGCATAGATCTGATCCAGCTCTGCCAGGGCGTCTACCGCCTCGCGTACGCCATCTTCCACGTTACCGCGCACGTCTTTGGTCGGGTCCAGCTCCGGTTCCTGTGGCAGATAACCGATCTTGATGCCGGGCATTGCCCGGGCTTCACCGTTAAAATCCGTATCCACGCCGGCCATGATGCGCAGCAGCGTAGATTTACCCGAACCGTTCAGACCGAGTACACCGATCTTTGCGCCGGGGAAGAAGGACAGGGAAATATCTTTCAGAATTTCACGCTTGGGCGGCACAATCTTGCCGAGCCGATGCATGCTATATACATATTGCGCCATGTGGCCTGAACCTCATTTACAGGGGTAGGGAAATCCAAGGGCGCAAGGTACCTAAAGCGCCGGGGCAATTCAACGTATAGAGCCGAAATGATGCTTATTCTGAAAATCTATAATGATTAATTTTTGTGTGACGCCGGTCACGGATCGACGGCGGCTCGACAATTGTATGGCTATCTGCCCGCCGTTAGACTGGCAACCGTTATAACCAGCGGCTTTCTTAAGCCCTTAATATGTCGGTCATGCTTAATCGGGACATCGTAATGCAGGTACGCGCTACCATCCTTCGCATCGTTTTTATCTTACTTTCCCTCGCAGGCCTGGCCTACGTGGCCAATCTCAAGGCTCAGCCTTTATCGGTCAGTGCCGGCATAGTCGGGCCGGTGTTTAAGTATTCGTCGGATTACGCCTTCGGCTAATCCGACCTACCATCAATTTGGCCTGCTATCTGCGCTAATCCGAACCGCCGCCTTGAAAAGTTAACATCGTAGGTCGAATTAGCCGAAGGCGTAATCCGACACATCCATCAGCAGGCAAAATCACCACCCGCCACCACCGTAGGTCGGATTAGCGCAGCGTAATCCGACGCCCCCCATCACCACACAAACCACCGCCTGTCATCAACGCACGCCGGATTAACACAACCCAGACAAACCCACCCCACCTCCACCAATTAATCCAAACCCGCATCATCAATCGCGATAAACCCACACCGCAATAACAAGAATGTGCGCCAGATGACACAGGCGCAAAAGATTCCTGCGGATCGCTTGCGTCCATCAGACAAATTGAGTTCAATCATGGGCTTTACATTGATAAGGACTGCAATGACAGCTGCCAGCTTTCATACCGACATGCAAGGCGACCATTGTGCGCTGTATCTCGGCGGGCGGTGGCAATTGGGTGATGCTCCGGATGGTGAAGCGTTACAGGCTGTTATTCCCCGCGATTGCCGCCAGGTGGAACTGAATACTGATCAACTTGAAACCTGGGATTCCAGTCTTGCCAGTGCGCTGCTGCAGCTTGCACGTTGGTGCGAAAGCCAGAAAATTTCTCTTAATAGCGACAGGGTTCCCCAGGGTTTGCAGCAATTGTTAAACCTTGCCACCGGCGTGCCGGTATACCAGGCTGACGCCGCAGAGCGATCCCCCGGCCTGCTGACTATTCTGCACGATGGCGTGCGTAAACAATGGTATGAACTGCGCGATACGCTGATCTTTATCGGCGATGCCTGTCTTGCACTGGGACAATGGTTGCGTGGCAAAGCCAAAACCCGTCGGGTTGATATCTTCTTTTTCATTGATCAGGCCGGCCCCAGGGCACTCGCCATTGTGACCTTGATCAGTGTGCTGGTAGGCATGATCCTCGCGTACCTCGGATCTGTACAGTTGCGTCAGCTGGGCGCGCAGGTTTATGTGGCGGATCTGGTTGCCATTGGTATGGTGCGGGAGATGGGCGCGTTGATGACGGCGGTGATCATGGCCGGTCGGACTGGCGCCGCTTATGCGGCGCAGCTCGGTACCATGCAGGTGAATGAAGAAATTGATGCGCTCCGTGTCATGGGCATATCAAGCATGGAATTTCTGGTGCTGCCGCGTCTGCTGGCGTTGGTTTTTGTTATGCCGCTGCTGTGCATTTACGCAGACATCATCGGCATGATCGGTGGTGCCATTATTGCGACCAGTATGGATGTCGGGGTGATTCAATATATTTCACAAACCCGCGATGCGGTTGACTGGCTCGACATTTCTACCGGCATTATCAAGAGTATTGTTTTTGGAATATTGATTGCTATCTCCGGTTGTCAGGCCGGCTTGAACTGCGGACGTAACTCTGATGCGGTCGGCATGGCTGCGACCAATGCGGTGGTGAAAGCGATTGTCTATCTGGTGGTTGCCGATGCAGCCTTCAATATCCTCTACGACAAGCTCGGAATCTGACCATGGCCACGGAAGCGTTTATCGAAGTGCGTGATCTTACTATCGGTTATGGCCGTCGCGTGGTGCAGGAAAAACTTAACTTTGAAGTTCGTAAGAACGATATCTTTTTTATTATCGGTGGCAGCGGCTGCGGCAAGACGACATTGCTCAAACATATGATCGGTTTGATTGAGCCGGCCCGCGGGGAGGTTCTGTATCAAGGGACCAACTTCTATCGCTCCGACGAAGCTACGCAGCTGGCACTACTGAAGAAGTGGGGCATTACCTTTCAGACCGGCGCGCTGTTTTCCAGCATGACACTGGCCGAAAACGTGGCTTTGCCCCTGCAGCTCTACACAGATTTATCCGAAAAACAGATTGCCGAAGCCGTGGCCTACAAGCTGGCGCTGGTAGGGCTCGGCGGCTTTGAAGATTTTTATCCGGCAGAGATCAGCGGGGGTATGCACAAGCGCGCTGGGCTGGCCCGGGCGATTGCGCTTGATCCGCAGCTGCTGTTTTTTGATGAGCCTTCGGCGGGACTGGACCCCATCAGTTCGCTGCGTCTTGATCAGCTGATTGTGCAGGTATGTCAGGCCCTGGATTCGACCGTCATCATCGTCTCGCACGAATTGCCCAGTATTTTGTCTATCGGAACGAATTGTGTATTTCTGGACGCGCAGGCCAGGACCATGCTCGACAGTGGCGATCCCAAACACCTGGCCAGACACAGCAAGCAGGATAAGGTCCGCCAGTTTCTCAATCGCGCGGAAAATCAGACCGAGAAGGGAAGCCAGACCGATAAGGAAAGCCATTTAGAGGAAGATGCATGAGCCCTAAAAAAAATCGTTCCCTTGCCATAGGCGCTTTTATTGCGGGAGCTATTCTGCTGGTGTTTATTGCCCTGTTATTTTTTTCCGGTGGCCGTTTTTTTGCCGATAAGAAACGGGTGGTAATGTACTTTGAGGGCTCGGTACAGGGGCTGCAGGTGGGGGCACCGGTAAAGCTGAAGGGTGTGGTGCTGGGAGAGATCATCGATATCAGCATCAACTTTGAGCGCGATAACAAGGCCGTTTTTACAGCGGTTACTGCTGATCTGGTAATGAAACGCATCAACAGCAATGGCGCCAACGTCGAAGAGGATTTTCTGAAAGACGCTATTAATGCCGGTCTGCGGGCGCAATTGAATTTCCAGAGTTTTTTGACTGGTCTTCTGTATGTGGAACTGGATTTCTACCCTGACAGTGACCTGCGGCTCTACGCTGTTCAGGACGAATATCAGGAGATACCGACAATCGCCACCAGCTTTGAAGAAATATCCCGCACATTTCAGGAACTGGATCTGAAAGGCCTGGTGCATAACGTAAATAATCTCATTGAGCAGGTAAGTACCATGGTGGCCGATGGACAGGTGGCTGAGACGCTGAGCAGTTTCAACCGACTGGCCACCTCCCTTGAAAAAACGTCCGGCAATGCTGACAGGGAAATCGAGAGGCTGAGCGCAAAACTGGATGAGACCCTGACAGAGTTAAATACCTTGATCCAGCAATTGAATACACAGACGCCAGCGATGATGGAATCGATGCGTGGCAGCCTCGAAGAATTGAACAGGAGTATGCAGAGCTTTGAGCAGGCAGCGGCCAACATTGAACATGCTTTTTCTGAAGATGCGCCGCTGTTGCATCAGTTGACCCGGACGCTCGAAGATATGAGCCGCTCGTCCCGCGCATTTCGCAGCCTGAGCGAAACTCTTGAACAGCAACCCGAAGCCCTGCTGCGCGGCCGGTCTGTTATGGCGGAGGAATAAAAAACGATGCGATATCCAATTGTTCTGTTGGTGGTCTGTAGCCTGTTGGGAGCCTGTCAGAGTTCACCGCGCAAGAATTTTTATCTGCTGACGGCGGAACCGGTTGCAGCGCCAAGCTCAACGACCATTGATACGCTGATTGGCGTGGGTCCGATAGAAGTGGCGGAATACCTTAATCGCCTGCACATGGTTTACGAAGTGAAAGATGGCAGTCTGGTGGTGGCGGACAATGCGCACTGGGCTGAGCCATTGAATGAGGGGATTGCGCGGGTTATTGGTTTGAACCTGACCGCGCAGGATGCTCGTCGCGGCATCGTGAATTTTCCCTGGCGACGCGATACCAGACCCGATATCAGCCTGCGGCTTGCGCTGCACAGCCTTCACCGGGTGGATGGCAAAGCCTATATCAACGCCACCTGGGAGCTGGTGGATGTCAACGAACGCACAAGCCTGCTGCGTCGGCATTTTGTCCGCCAGATACCGGCAGGCCCCGGCGCAAAATCCCTGGCCCAGGCCTACAGCCAGCTGCTGACCGAACTCGCCATCGAAATGGACCAAGCCCTCACCCAACACACCCGTAGGTCGGATTAGCGCAGCGTAATCCGACATTGGCAACTCTACGTCCTCGGCTAATCCGACCTACGTCTTCGCTCCCCGACGCACCCGCTCCAACCTGCGTCTGCGCTCCCCCGACGGCATCCGCTCCGACCTTAACCGTAGGTCGGATTAGCGCAGCGTAATCCGACAAATCCCGCTCTCAACTACAATTCACACCCCAAATATCGGCTCACCCGCGCCGTCCCACAATCCAATCAACATCCTCTCACGGCACCCGGTATCCACCTTTTTGCCAACAGTTACATGGTGCTTTCCCCGATTCATTGCTAGGCTATCGCAAGTAACCGCTCGCCATGGTTGGCTGGCGCCTATTTTCTGACCATGATGTCTCGAACCGATGGATGATCAAACCCTTCGCCTGACCTTGGAACCCATAGATAACACCCTCCATTTTGTGCTCGAGAGCATCAGCGAAGGAGTGGTTGTCACGGACGCCAATTGGACCATCACCTACGTTAACCCCGCCGTCGAAAAACTGATCGCAGCGCCGCGTGCCCATGTCATCCAAAAAAATTTCTGGCAGATTTTTCGCGATTTGCGCGGCACCCTGCTTGATAACCCTCAATCCTGCACGACGAAGAGCGCGGTAAAATTTTCTGCTTATTTTGTCCAGCAGAGCCTGTGGGTGGAGGTCAACAGCTTTCCCCGTGAGGGCGGTGGTCTCACGATCTGTTTAAAAAACATCACCACCTTTAAACGGGAAGCCGTAGCGGAGCGCAGTGCGATGGAAGCCCGCGTGGCGGCCAATGCCAACGCCAAATTCCGCGCTTTCTTCGAGCAGGGTTCGCAGTTCGCCTGGTTGACGACGCTGGACGGAACGGTGATTGAAACCAATCGCTACAGCCTGCAGGCCACCGGTTTGAATCATCGCGACATCGTCGGCAGAAAATTCTGGGAATGGGGCATGTGGGACCATCTGCCGTCCATCATGGATGTCGTGCAACAGGCGATCCTCGCTGCTGCGGCCGGCACCCGTTTCAAGCGTGAATTGAAATACGCGCTGGACCCGGACAGCGAGCGCTACATCGACCTCACTATCACCCCGGTGACCGATGATCACGGCCATACGATCTTTATCGCAGTGGTCGGTGTGGATATCACCGAGCGCCGCCGTCTCGATGCCGCCTTCAGCGATATGCGCACCCGCCTCGAGTCCATGCTGACCGCCGCCGAGGTAGCAACCTGGACCTGGGATGCTGAAACCAATCAGATCATCGCTGACCGTAACCTGGTGCAACTGTTTTCCATCCCTACGGAAAAAGCAGAGAGTGCGACCCTGTCTGAATACTATGCCTCTATCCATCCTGATGACATTGAGCGTGTGAAAGCGCTGAGCAGGAAAGCTATTGCGGAAGGCGGTCTGTTCGAAGCCCGTTATCGGGTGCGGATGGGTGATGGTAATTACCGCACCGTGATCGCGCGAGGTCGGGCCCAGTATGACAGCGATGGGCTGGCGGTTTCCTTTCCCGGCGTGCTCGTGGATATCACCAGTCAGGCTCAGGCGGAAAGTGAACTGGAACTCAGTAACCAGCGCTACTCAACGCTGATTGAATTGATGGACGAAGGTTTTTGTCTGCTGGAAATTCTATACGACAAGGATCATCGTCCCTACGACTATCGTTTCATTGAAGTGAATCAGGCATTTGAAAAGCAGACCGGCCTGATAAACCCCGTAGGCAAAACCGCCCGCGCACTGGTGCCGGATCTTGAGATAAGCTGGATTGAAACCTACGCCAGTGTTGCACAGACTGGCGCACCCCTGCGTTTTCAGATGCACTCGCAATCCATGGGACGAATATTTGATGTCTATGCCAGCCGCCAGGGCGGGCGGGAAAGCAATCGTGTTGCATTGATTTTTTCTGATATTACTGCGCGCAAGCTCGCGGAAGAGGCGCTGCGTAACCACGCCAATCATTTGATGGAATCCAATCGTCGCAAATCAGAATTTCTTGCCACCCTCGCGCACGAACTGCGCAATCCGCTCGCACCATTAAAGAATGGTGTGCAGTTGTTAAAACTTACCGATCACAGCCCCGAAACCATCGCGCAGGTGCGCGATATGATGGAGCGTCAGCTTAATCAAATGGTACGGCTGGTGGATGATCTGCTTGATATCGCCCGCATCAATAGCGGTAAGATTGAGTTGAAGATCGAGTGCCTTACACTGGGCGAAATCGTCCTCAGCGCCGTGGAAACCTCTACGCCCTTGATCAATGCCTGCAATCATCGGTTTTCGGTGGAAGTACATAACGAGGCGATTCTGCTCAACGCCGATGCCGCGCGCCTGGCGCAGGTGCTCAGCAATTTGTTGAACAACGCAGCCAAATATACACCGCCCGGTGGCGAGATTCGTCTGTCCTCGTGGGATGATGGGCTGGATTTATTTATCGCTGTAAAAGATAACGGAATCGGCTTGAGCGAGAGTGCCATTTCATCCGTGTTTGAAATGTTTTCGCAGGTGGGACGCAGCCTCACGCAGTCCCATGGTGGCCTGGGGATCGGGCTGTCGCTGGTACGACAGATCATCGAGCTGCACGGCGGGCAGGTGACGGCGCAAAGCCCCGGTCCGGGCCTGGGCAGTACTTTCCTGGTGCGCCTGCCGCTGGCTCAGGTTCATCGATCAGACAAAGTAAAAGAAGCGGCGGCGGATTACGCCATATCACCACCCGAGTCGCTGCGTATCCTGCTGGTGGATGACAATATTGATGCAGCAGAATCGCTCGCATCGCTGCTCTCGTTGATCGGACACGAGACGCTGATCGCCCACGAGGGCAGGGAAGCGGTCAACAAGGCTCGCCAGTTTTTACCCCATATCGCTTTCCTTGATCTCGGCCTGCCGCACATGGACGGCTATCAGGTCGCTCAGGCACTGCAGCAAGTGCCCGAGTTGAATGGAATCCACCTGATAGCACTCACCGGCTGGGGTGGTAAAGAAGACCGCGAACAAACCGCCGCCGCCGGCTTCGCCACCCACCTCACCAAACCCACCAGTTTTGACGAAATTCAAGCAGTGATCTCGGCGTATCAGCAGGGGACGGTTAAAAAGGAACAATGGGATTCGGCTTGATTGTTGGGGATATACACGAGGTGTGTCGGATTAGCACAGCGTATCCGACATCTCCCGCAACCCAGCCACCAGCCCCAGTAGGTCGGATTAGCGCAGCGTAATCCGACACCTCCCGGAGCCCAGCCACAAGCCCAGTAGGTCGGATTAGCAAAGCGTAATCCGACACCCACCACGGACACCCATCATCGATACCACCGCCAATAATATTCCAATCTCATCTCA
>CALFXJ010000041.1 GCA_937958105.1 uncultured Cellvibrio sp. | reverse complement strand
CGCTCCGCCCCCTTCAGCTGGGCAGCCTGGTCCTGGTACGGCAATGATGCTGAACATGAGGCGTGGGATATGACTACCGCTATTGATAAAGGCGACAGCCTCAGCCTGACCGAACGCGGTGAGGAAATTGTCTGGGGCAAAGGCGGCATTGTTGAAAGCCTGTTAGGCAGTCTGCCAGCCAATGAATAAACCCTGCTGTTAAATAGAGCACTACTCATTCGCCCAGGCTTTGCCTGGGCTTTTTTGCTAATACAGCGCCGCTTTGCCAATGTTCAAGGTTTAACTGCTGATAGTCCACTTAACCATAAATGCGATTTTATGCGCCTTCTAATAAGGATAAGTTATAACCAGAAAGCGCTTGTTGTGACTTCCCTTCTCATTCCTCGCCTATACTTGTGAATATAGGCGCCATTCTTGGGCTATCCAAATTCCTTGTTTAAAGAATCATTTCCATGGACCGCAACGTTTTACGCACCCTGGGTGACAACATCCCCGATCTGATTTATGCCAAAGACCGGGAGGGCCGCTTTACCTTTGGTAATAAGGCATTCCTGCGTAAAACCGGCGCTGAGACGCTGGATGCCATCTTCGGCAAAAATGATTTTGACTTGAATCCTTCCGAGCTGGCCCGGAAATACGCCGAGGATGATCAGGCGGTGATGGGTTCCGGTGAGCCTCTGATTGAGCGGGAGGAGATCATCGCTGATCTCAAAACCGGTGAGGAGCGCTGGTACTCCACGACTAAGCTGCCCATGCGCGACGAGGCGGGCGAGATCATCGGAATTGTTGGCATTACCCGGGATATCACCACCAGCAAGCACGCAGAGCTGCAGGTCCGGCAGTTGAACACTGAGCTTGAGCAGCGGGTGGCGGAGCGTACGGCGGAATTGCAGGCGTTAAGCGAGGTGCTGGCCTACGAACGTAATCTGCTGCGGACCCTGATTGATGCGGTGCCGGACAGCATCTACGCCAAAGACCAGCAAAGCCGTTTCCTCCTGGCGAACCAGGCAGTCGCACAATCGGCGGGCTGCGAGGATCATCACGAGCTGCTGGGTAAAACAGATCTGGATTTCTTTCCTGAAGAGGTTGGCCGGAAGTTCTATCAGGACGAACAGGAGCTGATGCGCAGTGGTGTGCCTATCCTCAATAAAGAGGAGCCCATGGTGAGCTGCAGCACCGGCAAGACGCGGTGGCTGCTGACCAGCAAATACCCCGTGCGCAACAGCGACAACGAGATCATCGGCGTTGTCGGTATCGGCCGCGATATTACCCTGCGCCGCGAAACGGAGCTGGCGCTGCGCGAGAGTGAGGAGCGTTTCCGCAGTCTCACGGAGCTCTCGTCCGACTGGTACTGGGAGCAAAATGCTCAGCTGGCGTTTGTCGAGCTGGAAGACCCCAATGGCAAATCCGGTTTTCAGCGCGAACAGATTCTGGGCAAGACGCTGCGCGGCCTGCCCACCACCGAAATCCTCTCGGGCTCCTGGGAGGAGCACGAAGCGCTGATGGCGGAGCGCAAGCCTTTCCGCGATCTGGAGCTGCGCCATGTCAAAGACAATGGTCGGGCCTGTTACCTCAGCCTGACCGGCGTACCGGCCTTTACGGCCACTGGTGAATTCCGTGGTTATCGGGGGATTGGCCGGGATATTACCGACCGCAAGACCTCTGAGGAACGCATTCAATACCTCGCCACCCACGACAGCCTTACCTCCCTGCCCAACCGCTTCATGTTTAGCGAAATCCTCGATCTCGCCATCGAAACGGCGCGGCGCAACGGGCGCAAGCTCGCGGTGCTGTTTATTGATCTGGATCGCTTTAAAAATATTAACGACACCCTTGGGCATGAAGCAGGGGATCTGTTGCTGGCCGAGATGGCCGGGCGCTTCAGGCAATGCCTGCGGGCCAGCGACGTGGTAGGACGTCTGGGCGGCGATGAGTTCGTCATCCTGATCCAGGATCTTGAAAGCCCGGATCAGGCGGCAAGGGTTGCGCGGAAGATTCTGTCCGCTGCCGTCAAGCCGGTGCTGGTCTACGGTCAGGAATGCCGGGTAACCGCGAGCATCGGGATCTGCCTCTACCCGGACGATGCGGACAACGAAAATACCATCATGAAGAACGCGGACATCGCCATGTACCGCGCTAAAGAAGAAGGCAAAAACAACTACCAGTTTTATTCCCACGATATAAAGGCACGCTCGCTGGAGCGGCTGATCATGGAAAACAACCTGCGGCTGGCTTTGGAACGCAACGAGTTCTTCCTGCATTACCAGGCCAAGCGCAACCTCAAGACCGGCGAGATCGCGGGGGTGGAAGCGCTGGTGCGCTGGCAGCATCCCCAGCTGGGCATTGTCTCGCCCGCTCAGTTTATTCCGCTGGCCGAGGAAACCGGGTTGATCGTGCTGATCGGTCGATGGGTATTAAAGACCGCCTGCGAGCAGAGCGTCGCCTGGATGAAACAGGGGTTGCCGCCCCTGTGCATGGCTGTGAATCTGTCGGTGCGGCAGTTCTTTGATGATCGCCTGATCGACGACGTAGCAACGGCCCTGAAAGAATCCGGCATGCCGCCGGAGCTGTTGGAGATGGAGATCACCGAAGGCATGGTCATGCAGGATGCTGAACGCGCGATCCGCATCCTGTCAGCCATTAAACAGCTCGGCGTGCGCCTGGCGATCGACGACTTTGGTGTGGGCTATTCATCGCTGGCGCAGATCAAGCGGTTCCCCATCGATACCTTGAAGGTTGACAGCTCCTTTATCCGGGATATTCCCCAGAACCGCGAGGATCGCGCAATCACTGAAGCGATCATCGCCATGGGTAAAACCCTGAGCCTCACGGTGATTGCCGAAGGGGTAGAGACGGAAGAGCAGGAACGCTTCCTGCGGGAACACGCCTGTGATCAGTCTCAGGGCTATTACTTCAGCAAGCCCATTTCGCCGGACGAGTTTGTCGAATTCATGCGCCAGCAGATGCCGGCAGTCGTCAACTCCTGATCCCCGGGGCGCGGTTTGCGCTCCGATCTTTCCCACTCATCACCCGCCGGGTTATTGCCGCTGCGTCTGTAAAAAAATTACATAGCGCAGCGGCAATAACCAAAGGCTATCGTTGCGCCTTCATGCATTTCGAAGGGTTTCAAAAACACTGCTATTCCGTGTTGAGCCGCACAACCCTGCCCAAAAATCGTTTTTAGGTTTGAAACCGATTACATTTTAGGTAATAATCCCTCTCGCTGAACTGGCATAACTACTGAGGTTTATTTCGTAAACCGGTTACGTAGTTCTTGCATGATACCGTCGCTGCTGGCGAGGTTGATCCGTTCCGTGATGTGAAGCCCACGTGGTCGAACTTAAAGCCTGCTGTTGTTTTACTACCCTGCCCCGGCCTGCCGGGGTTTTTTTTGTGCGCGCCGCTTTGGTAAGCCGGCTGCGGCATGTGCGACAATCGCAGCGGCTCTCTGGTAGCCCCACTATTCATCAATGAGGATGCAGTAACTATGTCCCAGGACATGACTCAGCAGTTGGTTGCGGCGGCGAGCCGTATGGAAACGTGGATCAGGGATCAGGCCTTGCCGCTGTGGCAGCGGGTGGGTTTTGAGCCTGAATTCGGAGCGAACTACGAACGACTGCTGCCTGACGGGCAGCCGGACCTGGAAGCCAAAACCCGCGTACGGGTCCAGGCGCGCCAGGCATTTTTCTACGCAGCCGCCTATCATCGCGGCTGGTGCCCGGACGGCCAGCGACTGGCGACCGGTCTGCTCAACTTTGTCCAGCAGCGCGCCGCCCACCCCACGGCGGGCGGGGGTTACACCCATCTGCTCGACAAACACTTCTCCGTCATCGACACCAGACAGGATCTCTACGACCACGCATTCTTCGTGCTGGCCAATGCCTGGTGCTACCGCGCCTTCGGCGATGAAGCTGCGCTGCGCGAGGCTGACCGGCTGGTGGCCCATCTCGACGCAAAATTCGGGGCAGAGTACGGCGGGTGGATCGAAGGGGATTACGACTATGCCTGCCGTCGGCAGAACCCTCACATGCACCTGTTCGAAGCCTTCCTCGCCCTGTATGACGCAACGGGCGATGCTAAATACCTGGCGCGGGTGGGCGAACTGTTTGCCCTGTTCCAGAGCCGCTTTTTCTGCCCGCAGCGGCAGGTGCTGTTCGAATTCTTCAATGACGACTGGACGCGCTGCGCCGATGAGCGGGGCGAGGTCGTAGAACCCGGCCACATGATGGAATGGGTATGGCTGCTGGACTGGTACAGCCGCCGTTCCGGCCGCCCGGTCAAGCGTTATACCGATGCGCTCTATAACAAGGCGCTGGAGATCGGCGTGGATAAATCCGGTCTGCTGTTTGATGCCGTTACGGCAGACGGGCGGGTGCTGGACCACAATAAGCGCTGCTGGGGGCTGACTGAATTTATCAAGGCTAACCTGGTGCAGATCCGTGCAGGCGACCCCAAGGCCACCGAGCGGGCGGTGAAGGGTGTAGACGATCTGTTTACGTATTACCTGTGCGCCTCAACACCCGGCTCCTACGTGGACCAGCGGGGCGTGAATGATGAAGTGGTGGTGGATGTTGCTCCGGCCAGCACGCTGTATCACTTGATTGTGCTAGCCATGGAGCTGCTGGATCACTGTGCCATAACGGCAAAGGCGTAGTTTTTACCCCTTTGCTTTGGCCGGCACCGGGCCGGTGCTCTTGCGGATGATGAACTCGGTAGGCAGAACGCATTCGGTCTGGCTGAGGGTTTCGCCCTCAATCAGGCGCAGCAGCATATCCATCGCCATCTTGCCCATCTCTTCCGCCGGCTGCGAAATCGTGGTCAGGCTGGGATCGCAGTACTTGGCATAAGCAATGTCATCGAAGCCGGCTACCGACATATCTTCAGGGATGCGGATGCCCTGGGATTTCAGGGTCTGCATGGCGCCGATGGCCATCTCATCGTTCATTGAAAAAATTGCCGTGGGACGCTCTTTCATATTGCAGAACTGGAAGGCGCTGTTAAGGCCGGACCACATGGTGAAGTCGCCCTCGGCGATCAGCTCCTTATCAAACGGAATACCCGCCGCCGCAAGGCTTTCTTTATAGCCTTCCAGCCGGTCAATGGTGTGCGGGTTGTCTTTCAGGCCGGAGATCACGCCGATGCGGCGGTGGCCGAGTGAAATCAGGTAATCCACCATGGTGCGCGCCGCTGCGCGGTTATCGATCCGGATCGACGGGCCGGTGGTGTATTCACAGCCGCAGGCATTTACGCAGGCGATGCCCGGCGGAATGATGTTGTGGCTTTTCTCCGAGCTGGGACGCAGCTGGATAATGCCATCCGCCAGACGGGTTTCCACGCGGCGAATATATTCCTGTTCCCGCTCAGAAGTGCCGCGCGTATCGCCCAGCAGCACTGCGTAGCCTTTCTGTTGCGCGCGATCTTCCAGCGCACGGATGAACAGGGAGTAAAAGGGGTTGGCAATATCCGGCACCAGCACAACCACCGCGTAAGAGCGGGTGGACCGGAAGTTACGGGCAAGCATGTTAGGCCGATAGCCGACCTGAGCAATAGCAGATTTAACCTTGGCCAGGCTCTCGTTGGATACTTTTTCCGGCGCGCTCAGGGCACGGGAGACAGTAGCTACTGACACCCCGGCGATGCGGGCAACATCTCGAATGTTGGACATAAGACCCTCTGATTTTTACGGTTCCGGGATTTAAGGGCGGGTTGAGCAAGGATTAAACATGAAACACTCGCGCAAATTATGTAACAGATGCGGTGTAATTATCGCTATGGCGTCGCATTGATGGCGAAAATCTACTACACGTTTGCAACTCTTACTAGCAAAAAAAGTTGTAACCGATTACATTATGCATCCTGGTATTGGCATTTAAAGTAACGAAATCCAATAAAGGCGTCGGGAAGTGGCTCCGGCAGTCAAGTCCGATCCGGCTCGGTTCTGCCTGTGCGGCAGCGCAATCGGACGACGAGCGTAAGTTGATCGCTATAAGGCATCATGGCATTATCAGCCCGCCCTTATCGGGCGTGGCCTGCAGGATTAGCGCGGGTTTGCGCGGGTACCCAGGTTGATGGCAGAACCTGGTTGCCATCGAACCGTCGGGAGGTTCAGCGCTTTGTCCCCGGCAGGGTCGATTGATACCGGCAAAAAAATGCTCGCTACAGCGAACAACATACTAACGGCCAAAGGCCACTCAATAATAATTGGAAGTACTCATGCAGCTGGCAACAATCGATCTCGCGATCATCCTGTTATACATCCTGGCAACGCTGGTGGTCGGCTTCTGGATTTCAAGCCGCGCCTCCAAAGATATAAAAAGTTATTTCCTCGGTGGTAATAAACTTTCCTGGTGGCAGTTAGGTCTGTCCAACGCATCCGGCATGTTCGACATCAGCGGCACCATGTGGCTGGTGTATCTCCTCTTTGTCTACGGCCTTACCAGTGTTTACATCCCCTGGCTGTGGCCGGTCTTCAACCAGATCTTTCTGATGGTATTCCTTTCGGTATGGTTGCGCCGCTCCGGCGTGATGACTGGTGCGGAGTGGATTACTTTCCGTTTTGGTGAAGGCACAGGCGCAAAACTGTCCCACTTTGTTGTGGTGCTCTTCGCACTGATCAGTGTGATGAGTTTTCTGGCTTACGGTTTTATCGGCATCGGTAAATTCGCATCGGTATTTCTGCCGTGGAAATTATCCGCCGATCCCTACTGGAACGATGTCGCCTATGGTTTGATCATCACCGCGCTGACCACCATCTATGTAGTAAAAGGCGGAATGTTCAGCGTTGTGTTTACCGAAGTACTGCAGTTCTTCATCATGACGGTCGCCTGTATTGCGGTGGGCGTCATCGCCATGAATCAGGTCTCACCGGAGATGCTCGAAGCCGTGATTCCCGATGGTTGGACCAGCCTGTTCTTCGGCTGGGAATTGAATCTCGACTGGTCAAATACCTTACCTTCTGCCAACGAAAAAATTCTGGCCGACGGTTATTCATTCTTCACCATCTTCTTTATGTTGATGGTATTGAAGGGCGTGCTGCTGAGCATGGCCGGCCCGGCACCAAACTACGACATGCAGCGTGTGCTTTCCGCCAAGACGCCGGTAGAAGCCGCCAAGATGAGCTGGTTTGTTAACGTAGTACTGATCTTCCCACGCTATATGCTTATTGCCGGTCTGACCGTGCTGGCTCTGGCGTTCTTTGTGGATGATCTGCGGGCGATGGGTTCCGATGTGGACTTCGAACAGATCCTGCCGTTTGCATTGAAAAATTATATTCCCACCGGTCTGCTCGGCCTGTTGATCGCCGGTCTGCTCGCTGCATTCATGTCGACCTTTGCCGCAACCACCAACGCTGCACCGGCGTATGTGGTGAACGATATTTACAAGCGCTACATCAATCCCAATGCAGACGCTAAAAAATACGTCTATCTTAGTTATACCGTCTCGGTGATCTTTGTGATCCTCGGAGTGGGCATCGGCTTGTTTATTCCGTCGTTGAACACGGTGATTCAGTGGATCGTGAGCGCCCTCTTCGGTGCCTACACTGCATCCAACGTGCTCAAGTGGTACTGGTGGCGGTTCAACGGGTTTGGTTACTTCTGGGGTATGGTGACCGGCTTCGCCATCGCGTTGCCGCTGATCTTCACCGATATTCAGCCAATCAATGCCTTCCCTTTTATGTTCATTGCCTGTCTGGCTGTGTGCGTGGGTGTGTCGCTGGCCACCAAGCCGGATGATATGGAAGTGCTGAAAAAGTTTTACCTGAAAGTGCGTCCCTGGGGTTTCTGGGGTCCGGTACTGGCAGAACTGCGCAAAGAATATCCGGAGCTTAAAGCCAATACTCACTTCAACCGCGATGCCATCAACGTGGTTGTGGGTATCATCTGGCAGACAGCGCTGGTTGCCGCACCTATCTTTATGGTAATCAAGCACTGGCAGGAATTTATTATTTCGATGGTGGTAGTCGTACTGACCAGCTTGTTCCTGTGGCGCAACTGGTATGTGAAACTGGAAAACTACCCGGACGATTTGCCGGCTGAATATTTACCGCAGGGCGATAACGGCTCAAACCGGTCCTGATTATTCATCAGCAAAATCGTTTCGTTGTAATGCAATAAACAGTTATACCGCTGCCCGGCTTAGCACCTTTCCGGGCAGCGTTAATTAACGATAAAGGTGCATTTTTTTGGCGGATGATTGTAACCGGTTACGCTCGTACAGGTGAAAAAACGGCGGCGGGTTTCACAAAAACCAGTCAGTATCAATCTTAGGGTTATCCATATGAGTAATTTTAAAAGTGCAGTTCAACAACTGCTGAAAGAACACGAAGCACTGGTCACCAAAAAAAATGTGCCCAGAAAGCAGGGGAACGGTATCTATACCTGTTATGAAAATCCGATACTCACCGCTGACCACGCTCCGATTTTCTGGCGCTATGACCTGAATGAAAAAACTAATCCGCATTTAATGGAGCGGCAGGGCGTCAACGCTACCTTCAACGCCGGTGCCATTTACTGGCAGGGTAAATACATCCTCGCTGTGCGCGTAGAAGGTGTGGATCGAAAATCGTTTTTTGCTATTGCTGAAAGCCCCAACGGTATCGACAACTTCCGCTTCTGGGATTACCCCGTCACCATGCCGGAGACTGATCGCCCGGACACCAACGTTTACGACATGCGCTTAACCGCGCACGAAGACGGGCATATCTACGGCCTCTTCTGTACTGAAAGAAAAGATCTGAACCAGCCCAATGATACCTCTGCGGCAGAAGCGCAGTGCGGCATCGCGCGCACCAAAGATTTAGTGAACTGGGAGCGCCTGCCGGACCTGATTACTCACTCCGGCCAGCAACGCAACGTAGTGCTGCATCCGGAATTTATCGATGGCAAATATGGTTTATTCACTCGCCCGCAGGACGGCTTTATCAGCGTGGGTTCCGGCGGCGGCATCGGCTGGGGTCTGGTGGACGACATGACCAAAGCCGAAGTGAAGTCAGAAGTCATTGTCGACGGTAAGGAATACCACACCATCAAAGAAGTTAAAAATGGACAGGGCCCGGCACCGATCAAAACTGAACACGGCTGGCTGAACCTCGCCCACGGTGTCCGCAATACCGCTGCAGGTCTGCGTTATGTGCTGTACATGTTCATGACTGAACTGGAGCGCCCCTGGGTGGTGACCCATCGCCCCGCCGGTCATTTCATCGCGCCGCAGGGTGAAGAACGTGTGGGTGATGTTTCCAACGTTGCGTTTGCCAACGGCTGGATCGTCAACGAAAAAAACGAAGTGTTT
Source organism: uncultured Cellvibrio sp. (assembly GCA_937958105.1). GTDB lineage: Bacteria > Pseudomonadota > Gammaproteobacteria > Pseudomonadales > Cellvibrionaceae > Cellvibrio. The sequence continues at coordinate 7,180 of CALFXJ010000041.1, read as the reverse complement.
ATCTACTACGCCTCCTCCGACACACGTATGCATGTTGCCACCACTACCGTAGAAAAGCTGGTGGATTACTGCATCAACACCCCGGAAGACGGCCTGCGCTCTGCCGCGTCTGTTGCCACGCGCAATCAACTGATTGCGGCCAACCTTAAACTGCTGAAAGATCTGGTGTGATGTGATGATTGACGGGAGCTTGCAACGCCATCCAAACCTGAATGAAGGCATCTCTGCCGCTGAACTCAATGCGGAATTTCAGCAGGAGCTGGTGGCCATTGGTGACTGGTGGATCACTCACGCGATTGATCGCGAACAGGGCGGATTCTACGGTGAAATCCGTCCCGACAACTCACCGATCAGAAGCGCGACTAAAGGCATCGTACTCAATACCCGCATCCTGTGGTTCTTCAGTGAAGTGGCAGCAGTGATCGATAAGCCAGAATACCGCACAGCGGCAGAGCGCGCGTATGGGTATCTGGTGGATTATTTTCTCGATAAGGAATTCGGTGGTGTCTATTGGGAGCTGGATGCGCAGGGCCAACCCGTCAATACCAAAAAACAAACCTACGCTCAGGCCTTTGCGGTGTATGCGCTCTGTTCGTATTACAAACTCACCGGCGATGAGCAAGCCATGGTGCATGCGCTGGATTGCTTTGCATTGCTCGAAGAAAAAACCGTTGACCGCGTACATGGAGGTTACTTTGAAGCCTTCGACCGTCAGTGGGGCAAGATGGATGATGTGCGCCTGAGCGATAAGGATCTGAATTATCCCAAGAGCATGAACACGCATCTGCACGTGCTCGAAGCCTACACCACGTTGCATAAAGCCAGGCCTACCGAGGTTATCAAACAGGCGTTGCGTTACAACATCGATTGTTTCGATAAATACCTGATCAACAGGGAGACCGGTCACCTGCGCATGTTCCTGGATGAAACCTGGCAGGATTTCTCGCCCGGCTTCACCTATGGCCACGACATCGAATGCAGCTGGCTGCTCTCAAAAGCGCTGAACTCGCTGAACGATCCGCAGGTCACGGATCAGATAACGCCGAGCATCATCGCCCTGGCCGATGTCACCCTGCAGGAAGCCATGGGCGATCACGGCGAAGTCATGGATGCCTTCGACTTTGCTTCCGGTAAAAAATTAACGGAGCGTGTCTGGTGGGTTCAGGCCGAGGCACTGGTGGGCTTTCTCAATGTCTACACCCTGACCCGCGACGAACGTTATCTGGTGGCGGCAAAAAATGTCTGGGCCTTCATCAAGAAATATCAGCGTGATACCCGGCATGGTGAGTGGCTCTGGTTGTCCACACTGGACACAGATCACCACGAAGAGGCTTATAAGGTCGGCTTCTGGAAGGGCCCGTACCACAACGGTCGTGCGATGTTGGAAGCAATTAATTTTATAAAAAAGATGGAATAGTCCGACGACGATTCCGCTCCAGTGAGGTGAATCAATGAAAAAGATCAATAACAATTTCGCATTCCTGGCAGTGCTGTGTACGGCACTGCTGCTGGGCTGTAGCAAACAGGAAGCAACCGCACCGGCAGACAGTGCGCAGGTGGTATCACCAGCGCTGCAGGACCCGGCAGAACCGGCAGAAACCAACAGCCAGTTCGTGACGGTAGAAAACAACAAATTCCTGCGCAACGGCGAACCCTATTACATCATCGGCACCAACTTCTGGTACGGCGGCTACCTGGGTTCTGCCGGAGCAGTGGGTGACCGCGAGCGTCTGATCAAAGAACTGGATCTGTTAAAGCAAACCGGCATCAACAACCTGCGTGTACTGGCAGTGTCAGAAAGCAGCGAACTGATGCGCGCGGTGCGTCCGGCCATCCTCAAAGCGCCTGGTGAATATGACGAGACGCTGCTGGCGGGAATGGATTTTCTGCTGGATGAAATGGCCAAGCGCGACATGACCGCTGTGCTGTACCTCAACAACTTCTGGCAATGGTCCGGCGGCATGTCGCAGTACGTATCCTGGTTTACCGGTAAGCCAGTATTCGACCCGGACGTTACCAATGAATGGAATCCGTTCATGGAAAACTCCGCGACCTTCTACCGTATCGAAGAAGCGCAGAAGCTGTATCGCGACGTTATCAAAGCGATCATTACCCGCACCAACACCATCAACGGCAAACGCTACAGCGAAGACCCTACTATCATGTCCTGGCAGCTGGCCAACGAACCGCGCCCGGGCAGCGACGCCGAAGGTCGTCCACATTTTGAAGCCTTCAAAAACTGGATTCACGAAACCTCAAAATACATCAGCGAACTCGCACCCAATCAACTGGTGAGCACCGGCAACGAAGGCGCCATGGGCACGCTGGGTGATATCGATCTGTTTGTTGAATCGCACAAGAGTGAGTACGTGGACTACCTGACGTTCCACATGTGGATAAAGAACTGGAGCTGGTACGACGCTACCAAGGCAGAGGAAACCTTCGAGCCTGCGCTGGAGAAAGCCAGAAACTACATCAACCAGCACATTGAAGTGGCCAACAGCATGAACAAACCGATCGTGCTGGAAGAGTTCGGTATTGAGCGCGACGGTGGCAGCTTCAAGCTTGATTCCACCACCGAATACCGCGACCGCTTTTATGCCGAAGTGTTTAACATGCTGCGCGTGCGCGCCGGAGCCGGTGACGCTATTGCGGGCATGAACTTCTGGGCATGGGGTGGCTATGGCCGCACCGAAAACGCAGACTTCATGTGGAAAGAAGGCGACGATTTTGTTGGCGACCCACCACAGGAACCACAAGGTCTTAACTCAATCTTTGATGTGGACACCAGCACCCTGGCCATCATCAAAGCGCACGCGGATTCCATGAAAGAAATCAACACCAAAAAATAATTCCGCATTAAAAACCGTAACGTCTGTTGCGGTTTTTTAAGCATCAAAATAATTAATATGATTAGTAATATTTTGATTGCCATTAAATTTATAACGACAAAAGAGGAAAGTCTCATGCTTCGCTTTTTAAAAAACGCAGCGCTGCTGTCAGCAGCGTTGATTGCCTTTGCCTTCAGTACCAGTGCTTCAGCCAAAAAGTTTGAGCAACTCGGCCTGACGCCACCGCTGGGCTGGAACAGCTGGAACACCTTCGCCTGCGAAGTCGACGAAAAGCTGATTCGCGAAATGGCCGACGCCATGGTAAAAACCGGAATGAAAGATGCCGGATACGAATACATCAACATTGATGACTGCTGGCACGGTGAGCGCGATAAAGACGGCAGGATCCAGGTCAACAAAGAGCGTTTTCCTTCCGGCATGAAAGCACTGGCCGATTACGTTCACTCCAAAGGTTTGAAGATCGGTATCTACTCCGACGCAGGCAACACCACCTGCGCCGGCTACCCCGGCAGCCGCGGACATGAATATCAGGACGCGCTCACCTACGCCGAGTGGGGCATCGACTACCTGAAATACGACTGGTGCGATACCGAAAACATCAACCCCATCGGCGCCTACACCACCATGCGCGATGCGTTGCACAAAGCTGGCCGCCCGATCCTGTTCAGCATCTGCGAATGGGGCGATAACAAACCCTGGGACTGGGCCAAAGACATCGGCCACGCCTGGCGCACCACTGGCGACATCTACCCCTGCTGGGACTGCGAACTCAACCATGGCTCCTGGTCATCCTGGGGCGTGCTGCCCATCCTCGACAAGCAGGACAAGCTGCGCAAATATTCCGGCCCCGGCCACTGGAACGACATGGACATGATGGAAGTAGGCAACGGCATGACCGAAGCCCAGGACCGCTCACACTTCTCGCTCTGGGCCATCATGAACTCACCACTGATCGCCGGCAACGACCTGCGCAACATGTCCGACACCACGCGCAGAATTCTCACCAACAAACAAGTCATCGCCGTAAACCAGGACAAACTCGGCGTGCAGGCTATGAAATACATCCACGGCGAAAATCTGATGGTATTTGCCAAACCGCTGGAAAATAAAGAATGGGCCTTCCTGTTCCTGAACCGCGGCAACACCAGCCTCAACTACACCCACGACTGGTTGCACTACTACGAACTGAAAGACGATATCTTTAACCACTACATCGACTTCAGAAAACAAACCTTCAACTGGGTAGACCTGTGGAAAGGCAACAAAGGCGATACCACCAAACCCCTGCAACTGAAAATCCCCGCGCATGATGTGGTGATGATCAGATTAACTCCGCGTTAATTATCTGTTTGACCTGAGCCGGCAATGCCGGCTCAGCTTTCCCCCGCGCTTTAGCGGTTAAGCCGGAAATTTTATATATGGACGAACCCTTTTCCGCGCCGGATGCGCTGATGAGCCTGCGTATTCGTACCGAGTTGCGCCGCATTCTGGATAAAGAAAAACACACCGTTATTCTCATTACGCACGATGTGGAAGAAGCAGTACATCTGGCTGATCGTGTTGTGGTGCTCTCGCCCAGACCCACGCACATTCAGAAAGTATTTAGTGTGCCGCGTCCCCATCCACGAAAATTATCTGATCTGGATCTAATCACCCTGGGGGACGATATATTGCGCGAGCTGGGTGTAACCTGATACAGCCTATACTCATCGGTTGACCTGCTCATTTAGCAAAAAAAGCCGGAGCTTTCGCCCCGGCTTTTTCGTTTACACCCGCCTCATTATTTAGCCTGCAAAAAATTCAACAAATCCTGATTCAACTGTTCCTTATGCGTATCCGCCAATCCGTGCGGGGCGCCTTTGTAGATGATCAGTTTTGAGTTTTTGATCAATGCGGCTGAGGCTTTGCCGGTGGTTTCAATCGGTACGATTTGATCATCATCACCGTGAACAACCAGGGTCGGCACATCGAATTTCGCCAGGTCTTCTCTGAAATCCGTAGCTGAAAAGGCCGCAATGGAGTCGTAGGTATTTTTTGCACCGGCCACCATGCCTTGTCTCCAGAAAGATTGAATCATGCCTTGCGAGGGTTTGGCGCCTTCACGATTAAACCCAAAGAAAGGGCCGGAGGCGATGTCCAGATACAGTTGCGAGCGATCTTTGTTTGAGGCTTCGCGTAAACCATCAAACACAGACATAGGTACACCATTGGGATTCCACTCAGTCTTCAGCATGATCGGCGGCACGGCGCTGATCAGTGCGGCTTTTTTCACGAGCCTGGTGCCGTGCCGACCGATGTAGCGTGCAACTTCGCCGCCGCCGGTCGAGAAACCTACCAAGGTCACATCTTTCACATTAAGGGCTTTGATCACAGCGGATAAATCGTCGGCGTAATGGTCCATGTCGTTACCGTCCCAGGGCTGGCTTGAACGGCCATGGCCACGGCGGTCGTGGGCGATGACGCGGTAGCCTCTCTCGGCGAGGAATTGCATCTGTGATTCCCAGCTGTCGGCGTTGAGCGGCCAGCCGTGGCTGAGCATCACGACCTGACCATTTTTGGGACCCCAGTCTTTGTAGTACAGCTCGACGCCGTCTTGCGTGGTGACGGTGCTGGCGGTACGGACAACCTTGCTTGATGCCTCCGCAGCGATAGAGACGAGCGGCAACGCGGCAACGGCTAAGGTGGCGATGAGGGTACGCGTAAATTTGTTCATGACTTTGCTTCCTATCAATGAGCCAAATGGCAATGAGTTAAATGTTGGGTTTGGGTACACGCTGTTTTGTGTTGACGAGGAGCATTGTCTAGTAATCCCCAATGCGAATTGATACAGTTTGTCTTCATTTTTTGACGGATCGTATTTTATGGTTGATCGACTCGCTGCCCTGTTGGGCCACTTTTCAGTCAGTGCCCGCACCTTTCAGTCCGGTCCGCTGTGCGGGGTTAACACGCTGGACGGCACAGACCCTTACGGCCAATTGCATCTTTTGAAGGAGGGGAAGGCAGAGGTCTGGCATGGCAACACCAAAGCCCATGACCTTCAGGAGCCGACCTTGTTGTTTTACCCGCGCCCCACTGCACACCGGTTTGTGATAAATGCCAAACAGGGCGCTGATTTTGTGTGTGCGCACATCGCGTTTGAGGGCGGCGCGGCGAATCCTCTCGCCAATGCCCTGCCCGACTGCGTGTGCATCCCGCTGTCGCAATTGCCCGACAGCGTATCGGTACTGACGCTGTTGTTTGCCGAAGCCGAGGCCAGAAATTGCGGCCGACAAGCGCTGCTGGATCGGTTGTTTGAAGTGGTATTGATTCAACTCTTGCGTCAGTTAATGGAGAACGGCAGCGCCCAGGTCGGCCTGCTCGCGGGTTTTGCGCATCCGCAATTGCGCCGCGCGATTGTGGCGATACATCAGGAGCCGGAAAAAGAATGGACCGTTGAATCACTTGCAACGGTGGCGGGTATGTCGCGCAGTGTTTTTTCAAATCTGTTTCGCGAAGCCGTGGGAGAAACGCCCGCGAGTTATCTGCAACGCTGGCGCATCGGCCTGGTACAAAAATGGTTGAAGGGCGGGCAATCGCTTAAGTTGATTGCAGAAGAAGCGGGCTATGGCAGCGAGTCCGCGCTCTCACGGGCGTTTAAATCGCAATGCGGCGTTTCGCCGAAGGCGTGGCTAAAGCAGGAGCGCGGGGTATAGATGTAGTGTGGAGTGTCGCAAACGCTTTTATGCGGGCTCATGCTGCTGACGATCAGGACGCCTGGCATAAGGACTTACCCTGGATGTTTCCATCACCCAATGCCCCTTATTTGTTCAACGAAAATAAAGCCCCCAAAATCGCAGTGAAATTGATCTCCGATATCATCGTGCAGCGGGATACGGACGCACAATAAGATGTCAGGTACATGGCAATAAAAATAAATTTAAAAAGGGATCAGTAACCTGTCGATTTCATGCCTTCTCATTCGACTATTCTGGTAACTATCTGGTAATTACAGAATTTGTTAACAACAGAAAATCATCCCAAACCAGTTAAATCAAGGAGACCATTATGTATAATGAATCAAGCACTGTACGGTTACACCGCGTGCTGCGCGCACCAGCCGAGCGAGTAAATCATTTTTCTAGAGTATCGTTAAATACTAGTGGTATCGAAATCTAGAGCGATCAGAATTTCCGTTTGTAGGTGCTCGACGTGCCAATGGGATTTTTCAATTTTCTATTCGACACCGAAGCAATTTATGGATAAATTTTTATACGTCAAATTACAGCATAAAAAGTAAAAACAAGGAGGAAAAATATGAACGATGAAGTTTATTCAACACCCCAATCAAA
>CALFXJ010000040.1 GCA_937958105.1 uncultured Cellvibrio sp. | reverse complement strand
AATTAAAATTGCTGCGCAATTATTGCATTTTTTGGGTTTTTCAGCAGCCTGCTAGAAAAGCAGGGGCGATTCACAGTCGTGTGGCGGCAGTGGTTATCCCATTGTAGTTTTCCGGGGTGAGATAGGGAACGACGACCACGGTTACGTCTGCGAATAAAGGTGGAGTATCAAGAACGATACATGGAAACCTTACCATTGAGCTAACCCTGCTGATAAACCCGCTTAAACTCCCTCGGTGTATATCGCTTCAGCTGCAAAAACCGCCGGTTGAAGTTAGAGATATTATTGAATCCGCAGCGGTGGCTCACGGTTGAAATCGGCAGGTCTGTTGTCAGAAGTAATGAACAGGCTTTGCCGATACGGAGTTGGTTTACGTATTCTGTAAACGTTTGTTCTGTGCGTTGTTTGAAGAAGCGGTGGAAGTGATTGGTGCTCATGTGGGCGAGGTCGGCCATTTGTTGGGCGCAGAGGTTGCTGGTGTAGTGGTTGTGAATGTAGGCGATGACCTTGTCGATTTTTTCGGTGGCGGAGTCAGGGAAGCTGAATGGGGCGTAGCCGTCACTGGAGATGGGGCGGGCGGTGTTGTCCTCGATCATGAGCTGGAGGATTTCGAGCAGCCAGATCATGCGCTGCATGGGAGAGGCGGTGGCCATGACGGTAAATCGGTCGCGGGCGGCTTTAGCGGTCGTGCGCCCGAAGGCTACGCCCTGTTTGCTCCTGCGCAGCAGTTCCTCCAGTGCGTTCAGCTCCGGCATCTGCGCCATGGATTCAATCCAATGTGTGGGCAATTGGGCTACGTAGGTTAAGTGCTTGCCGGGCTTGATAAGGGCTTTGGAGCACCAGGTGTGAGGGAGCTTGGGGCCGAGCAGGACCAGGTCCAGATCATCATAGTTGGCGATACTGTCGCCAATGTATCGCTGCCCACGGCTGTTGAGGGTGAGGCAGATTTCATACTCGGGGTGGTAGTGCCAGTTAAACGGGATCTCATCCAAGGCGTATAACCAGTAGCGCCAGGATGAGTTCTCGGTAGGCAAGACCTTCTCGTACATGGGTTTCATGGCGGTCCCAGCTGTTGTTTGTTTTTATATTTGAATACAACGATGTCATATTAGCTCAGCCGCTGTTTCAGGCTATGGAGTGGCTCACAAATCCGCTAAGGAGGGAGAGTTGGGTAGGGAGACTGGGATTATCAGAAGGGGTTGATGAAAGGTGAAGCAGGGGATTGCCGTGCGGCAGATGAAATTTATTCCCGAATCGCTATATAATCCCCGCCCGTCAAACGGCACAAAATGCCGGCCTTCTGTTCAGTCAACCGATTTTACCCACAAAACGGAGTCCCACTGTGAAAGCACCCGTAAGAGTTACCGTCACTGGCGCTGCTGGCCAAATCAGCTATTCCCTCCTGTTCCGCATCGCTGCTGGCGACATGCTGGGCAAGGATCAACCTGTGATTCTGCAACTGCTGGAGATCACCCCGGCGCTGAAAGCCCTGCAGGGCGTGGCGATGGAGCTGGATGATTGTGCATTCCCTCTGCTGACCGACATCATCTGTACTGATGACCCCAACGTAGCTTTCAAAGACACTGATTACGCACTGCTGGTTGGCGCTCGTCCACGTGGCCCGGGCATGGAGCGTAAGGACCTGCTGTCGGCTAACGCAGCCATCTTCTCTGTGCAGGGCAAGGCGATCAACGACCATGCCTCACGCAATATCAAAGTGCTCGTAGTGGGTAACCCGGCTAACACTAACGCATTGATTGCTCAGCGTAACGCGCCGGACATCAATCCGCGTCAGTTCACCGCAATGACTCGCCTGGACCATAACCGTGGCCTGAGCCAGCTGGCGGCCAAGACTGGTACCAGCATCAATGACATCACCAAACTGACCATCTGGGGCAACCACTCATCAACCCAGTATCCTGATCTGCACCAGGCCAAGGTAAATGGTAAAGACGCCATGGGCTTGATTGATCAAGCCTGGTACGAGGGAGATTACATCCCCACCGTTCAACAGCGTGGCGCGGCCATTATCGCTGCCCGCGGTGCTTCCTCAGCGGCTTCTGCAGCTAACGCGGCGATTTTCCACATGCGTGACTGGGCTCTGGGTACTCCGGACGGTGACTGGGTGAGCATGGGTGTGTACAGCGATGGCAGCTATGGCATTGAGAAAGGCCTGATCTACTCGTTCCCTTGTGTGTGTAAGAACGGCGACTGGGAGATTGTTCAAGGTCTGTCGATCAACGAATTCTCTCGTGGCAAGATGCAGGCTACTGAGAAAGAGTTGCAGGAAGAGCGCGACGCAGTGAAAGAGTTGCTGCCGGCGTAATTGCTGTTTGTGTTGAAAAAGCCACCGCATGCGGTGGCTTTTTTGTTTGTGGGTGTCGGATTGTGCTTTGGCGATCGGAGCGGTGGTGTGTGTGGCCGCTGGTGGGTGTCGGATTACGCTTCGCTAATCCGACCTACGGTTAATCCGACCTACGGTTAATCCGACCTACGGTTAATCCG
>CALFXJ010000039.1 GCA_937958105.1 uncultured Cellvibrio sp. | reverse complement strand
GCAAAAACACGCACAAAAGCTGCCATCAAAAATTTTCTCGGTGAGCCGGGCGTTATGCCTAGGGAGAGTTTGGGTTGATCGACATTGTTTTCCTGGCGGCAATTGTGTTGTTGCCTCTTCTAATTCCTGTAATAGTCATCGCGGTCATTTTGGGAAATGGTTCTTGGCTCTTTGAAAGGTTCCAGTCCACGTTGACTCTGCACGAGGATCGAGGGCTTTTTCATTTCGTTCGTGTGCATGAATCCTTACGACATGCACTCTTGGCGAAAGGGTTTGGATCATCTATAGCGTTTTTGGATATCAATGCATTGTTTAAATAGGAATTAAAATGCGCCACCCAGTCTGACGAGGCTGTCGGTGATTGGCCTAGCGCCGATTAGCGTACCGGTGTAAGGTTGCTCAATTCGCTCCACAATAAAAGATTATCAAGGGACAGCACGGCGACTAATTCAATGAGCATTGAAAACCCTGTATATCTCGCTGCCTCTACTATGGTCACCCCGGTAGGTGGCAATACCATTATGACGGCAGCTGCCATCAATGTCGGTGCAAGTCAAATTGCCGAGACAGCTATCCTGAATAAACGATTAAAACCCATCAAGATGGCCTTGGTTCCTGAAACCGTTTTACCCCCATTGAACCCGGAGATACTCGCGCATCCTTTACCCGCGCGTCAGTTACGTCTGCTTCAATTAGCGGCGGTGGGTTTGAGCCAGCTTGCGGGGCAAATGCCTGTCGGCCAATCCTTGCCACTGTTTCTTTCGCTGCCTGAGCAGCTTCCGTCATTGTCAAAACCGCTGATCGGGAATTTCATTAAGCAATTGATTATTCAAACGGATTTCCCTCTGGATTCCTCGCAAAGTCGGGTGGCTCATGTAGGTCGGTCAGGTGGAATTTATGCCATTGATGCGGCGCATCGTTACCTGGCAGAAGAGGGCCATGATTATGTATTGGTCGGCGGGGTAGATACTTATTGTGATCCTGATCTGCTCGCGCGACTCGATGCGGAAGATCGCTTAATGGGTCAGGGGGCGCTTGATGGCTTCTTTCCTGGTGAGGGTGCCGCTTTCCTGCTGTTGGCATCTGAGAGGGTTAAATCCCAATTGCCGTCTCCCCTGATTGCTTTGGCTAAACCCGGCTTAGCCGATGAACCCGGTCATCGGTATAGCGATGAGCCATACCGAGGGGAGGGTTTGGCAGCTGCGGTCACCCAGGCATGCAGCCATGCGCCCGGCATGGTGGATAACATCTGGACCAGCATGATTTATGATGGGTTTGCCAGTAAGGAATTAGGTGTAGCATTTACGAGAAACAGCAAGAGTATTTCTCCTGCTGTGAAGATGTATCATCCCGTGGATTGCGTAGGCGATATGGGTGCAGCGATCAGTTGCGCATTGATTGGCTTAACAGGAGCAGCTGCACAAAGGACACGAAAAAGCAGTCACCATTTGGTGTGTTGTTCTTCTGAACTATCGCACCGGGGAGCCATACGAATTGATGTGATAGCAGAGGGATAACTTGAGGAGACGGACTTATGGATCTTGGTGAAAAAGTCAGCGTTAACACAATTACAGACGAAATGCATGATGAGACATGCGCCTTCTGTAGCTCAACTGAACCACCGAAAGACATCGTCAATGATTTAACCGATGAACACGATGAAGACGCCGAAGCCCAGCTGGGCGATATGCTGCCCACCTATAAATTCAAAAATGATGCAGGGAAATTAGGTATCGCCCTCGGCGGTAAGCCGGAAGCAAAAACCGTAACACTTGCAAGTAAAAACTTTGAGGCCGCAGTAGCGGCTCACCATCTGATACCTGGCAACGCGGCCCTTAAGCAGAGCCAGTTGTTTAAATCAGAAAAATACCTCTGGAAAGATGGTAAAGCCAAAGGCAATATTGGTTACAACATCAATGCCAGTGAGAACGGCGTCTGGTCTCCGGGTAATTATGGTGTTCGTCCTTGGGGACCGGGGGGAGTCGCATTCAAGAGCGCCAACCCCTCACTGGAGCCGAAGGATTTTGCATTTGCAGCCATGGACAAATGGCGCACTCAATTTCATGATGCCCATGCAGATTACAGTTCTTTTGTAAAAGATAGCCTGGACAAAGTATTTGAGAAACTCGAAGCTCAAAAAGACATATGGTGTCCGGAAGCAAAAAAGAAAGAAAAAAAGCCTGAGGAAAAAGAACCTATTTATGCGTTGGTCCAGCGGTTAAATACCATCTCTTCTCGTATGAAGAGAATGCTGACATTTCCGACCCGCAACTGGAAGCCTAATGTTTACACCTCTCGGTTTGTCCAGACATACATGACTGACAAGTCGCACCAGGATTAATATTCGGAGTTACTTATGTATTATGTGTTATCCGCCAACAGCAGACCTCGCCGTCGAATTGCCGAAACACCGTTTATCGAGGAGGTCAGTTGGTGGCGCGGTGCGGTGATTACGGCGCAGCTCCCAAAACCCTTACCTTTTTCATTGCATCCCTATCGTCCATTCTCGGAAGACGAGGATCAGTATATGGGAGCAATTATGGAAACGAACCCGCCACTCTGGCGTGACGATTTTATACAGGCGCTGCGCGACTGTGGTGTGTATAACTTCGATACCTACGAGGTTGCTATCGCCAATCCGGACAATAAAGCAATCATTGATGAGTTTTATCAGGAAATGCGCGATGCAGGCGTCGATGATGTGGATCAGTATCTTCGTGATATCGGTTATCAGGATGTAGGAGAATGGATTGATCCCAAACCCGGTGCCGTGTTTACCAACTATAAAGCCGTTAACGTGCTCGGACTTGTTGCTGCAGCCAATATGGCCAAATCCGAAGCCACCGTCCACGGTGGAATTCCACTGATTGATGTCGATTTCGATTCGCTGGTTATTGATGAAAGCAAAACCCTGGGTATCAAGATGTTCAGGCTCGCGGAATCAACCAACGCAATCCTTGTGCATGAATCCCTACGTGATGCGCTCCTGGCAAAGGGCTTTGGATCAGATATAGCGTTTTATGATCCAGCAGAAGTTGCTCTTTAGAAGCTCTGCTATATGTTTAAGTCCATTTAGCGATTCCGTAAATGTACTGACTTATTTTTTACTGATCCTTTCATTTATAAAACAACTCATCTCAAACCTACCAACCAGGATGTTTATATGGAAGTTATCTCTGTTTGGCTAATCCACCATAAAGCGTCAATTGACACCTACTCACCCATGAATCTAGATGGGCCCAACGGTTGACATAGGAAGAATTAATCGCCCGCTGCAATCTTATTAAGTGGGACATCAGTCGGGGCGCTCTCGCGAAGCCTAGGTGAGACGAGTTACGGATGAGGAAGTACTGCTGTTGGCGAAAGCACTGAAAGTGGATACTGATGCGTTATTTAGATAAAAAGAAATGCGCTATTTTCTGACCCTTTTAGTATATTGAGCACCCATTCTCTTGAAGTAAAACAAATGCGGGACATATGATGACCATCATGTTTGCAAACCAACAGGAGGTGACATGGAAAAGGCAGTTTGGGTTATGTCCTTCGAGGTAAGGATATTGCCATCGAGCCCTTTAGCTATGGATGATTCAGAATTCGCTGTAGGTGAGGCAGCCCTTTTCGCAGAATCTAGTCAAGATGCAGAATCTCAGTTACAGAAGCAATTGGAGAGCGCGAAACTTCAGTTAGTCGCGCTTCATCAGAATAAAGCCTTTAATGGTGCAAAGTGGATCGCCAGCAGTGAATATCGTGATGAAATTCTGGAGTTGGTTGAAGAAGTTAAGTTTTCAGGCGAGTTTAGATTCGGAGTATTTAGAGATCCTGAGGGGATGGATGCATAGATGGATACTATTAAAAATGGAGCTTTAACTATCGCAGAGGGCGATAGAAAATATAAGGTTGATGTTTCCTTAGCTTTTGGTGGAAATCGTATCGAGAAAAGCTATGTCTTGCGCACCAGTCTGGACCAAATAGGCGTGTGGAAAGCAAAGTACGTTAAGACGAATATTTCTCCTTTCGATGCGAAACTAAAGTCCGTCACCAAAGAAGCTGCAATCATCGATAAAGAAGTGTGGGTTTTCGGCATTGATTCAACCAAAGCTCAAGATATCGTGGCAGCAGTTGAGATTGCGACTCGTTGGTACAAGGTAAGCACAGATAAGATACTAAGCAATGTTTACGTTAAAAATTTAAACGCTGAGCATGAGACAACCATGGGTAGCCAAGCTTTGGTGAATGCAAATAAAAAGCTATACACCGGGGTTTGTAACGCAATCGCTGAGGCGGCCCGGATTCTGGGAGTCAGAAACCTAATTAATCTTTGGGTTATTAGTTCCAACGTGAACCCTAAGATACCTGCAGAGGACTTGCATAGCGCGCTTCGGGAAGGAGGAGCAACATCTGTAGAAACTGATTCATTCCCTCACAAATATATTAGCGGAAGCAATGATGGTCTGGTGCGTCGAAATATTAAAACCAATCTTCATTTAGCGACTCTCTCGCCCAAATAGCGTTTCTCATGCGCCGTGATCCATAGCGCCTAAATCACGTCGATATATCTTACATTGCCAGCTCCTTTCTTCGCGCAATTAAGCGCGATAGCGGCGCTTTCTATCGCAAAACAATGATTCCTCATAAGAATAAAAATCTGGTTTGATAATTGCTTAATCTATCTGCTGCTCCGAAGTTATTGCTCTATAAAAATCCCATAAGCTGAACAGAGGACTTCCCTGGAGGTTGAAATGCGCTCTTCAATCGCAGTTAAGCGGGTCTTATCAATATTAATTTTAACGACTATATCTTCAGTAACTGCCGCGACGCCTATTGTTTTCAACTTTACGGGCACTGTAACCGATCAGATTCTTGATGGGGGAGGTATGCTTGATACCTGGGCGTCGATTTCAAAGTGGAATGGTAAAAGTATCAGTGGAAGCTTCACTATGAATTTGGATGACGTTACGCCCGTTGCCCAGAACCACGAGCAAATCTTTTATCTGACAGAAGCCTCCAATGACAACTCAAGACAATGGTTGGAATTTGTCATTAATAATCCTGACGGGACGTCTTACTCTATACCAACATCTACCGATCCACTGCCGGTTGTGGATTCAAATTATTCTGCTGCCAATCTGGTGTCCAATGAAAACTTCTCAATTTTGTATATTGCCAGGGAGTTCCAGAATAAATCCTTTAAAAATCCGCCCCTGCAAGAAATCATGCTGAGGTTGGCGACTTTTGGTGAAGGTTCTGATCAATTGTACAGTTCATTGGATTTCAGTACCGTGGAGTTTCATCCCGAGTTGGCTACCTATCAGAATTATGGGTTAGTAAACTATTTGAAGGATAACGGGAAGAAAATGGAGTATTTCTTTACGATCGATACCCTGACGAGGGTTGAACATAATGTCCCAGAGCCGGGTATATCAGGCTTAATGTTGTTGGGGCTAGCAAGCTTAGTGTTAGGTCGCTTACGCGGCATTAAATAACTTTTCAGCAACTGCGGGCCGCCGTTCTGGCGGCTCTGCAGGGCCTGTCGAAAAATATAAACTGAGCCATTTACCGTTCATAATCCCCTGAGAAGTTTGTCCATGAATTTTAATACCCTCCGCTTCCACCACGCGCAGCAACACGCCTACTCCACCGCTTTGAGCGAACTCCGCTCGGGCAGGAAGCGCAGCCACTGGATCTGGTACATATTTCCGCAGCTTAAAGGACTGGGACGAAGTTTAACGGCGGAGCAGTTTGGTCTCGATGGTCTTGCCGAAGCGCGCGCCTATCTGGCGGACCCGCTTCTGCGTCAACGGTTGGTAGAAGCAACGGAAGCAATGCTGGCCCACCAGTCCCTCAGTGCATCCAGCGTCCTGGGTGAACTGGATGCGCTGAAGTTCCGATCCTGCCTGACGTTGTTCGCGCTTGCTGATCCTTCCGAGCCTGTCTTTACCCAAGCGCTTGATCATTTCTTTGATGGCGAACAAGATCCCCGCACGCTTGCGTTGCTTGATGCAAGTGGTGAGGCCTGAAAGGTTCTGGTGTATCGTTTCATAGACATCCGGCACAATACCCACATGTGACCTACAATAGGATTTATCTGAACCAACAAAAGGAGTTCCAATGCCGGAGCATAAAAAAATCGCCCTTCTTATCGACTGCGATAACGTCAGCCACAACTCCATCGAAGGTGTATTGCAGGAGCTTGCCAAGTACGGCATGGTCAACGTCAGGCATGCGCATGGTGACTGGAACAGCCCTTCCTTGTCTGGCTGGATCACCAAGCTTCACCCTAACGCTATCAGACCGATGCAGCAGTTCGCCTACACGAAAGGAAAGAATGCCACCGATTCTGCAATGATTATTGATGCGATGGATTTACTCCATAGCAAGACGGTAGATGCCTTTGCCTTGATGACAAGCGACAGCGACTTTACACCACTGGTGTTACGGATTCTTGAGAGCGGCTTTCTGGTTTATGGATTCGGCGAAAAGAAAACGCCCCAGCCATTTGTTGATTCCTGCTCCCTGTTTATTTACACCGAGAACCTTGCTCCGGAGCAGGAAGAAAAAGAGGATGCTCCCGTACAACCGAACAAGAGAACCAAGAACGAGCTGCGGCAGGATACCGCTCTGGTCAAATTGCTGAGGACAGCGGCAGAGCAGACATCTGAAGACGACGGCTGGTCTTTTATGGGCAGAGTTGGAAGTTATATCTCCAACAACAGCTCGTTTTCGTCAATCAACTATGGTTATAAGAAACTCGGTGATCTGGTTCGAGCAAGCGAACTGTTTCACATAGAGATGCGCAAGGATGGCAAGGCGATGTACATTAAAGATAATCGTAAGTGAGTCTGCCGAGCCCCAGAGAATATGAACAACGGTCGGAAGCGAAATCCTTTCGACCATTGTTCTTGTTTATGAAAACCCGTCACCTAAGCCCTCAATCGTAAAATCCCACCCATTGATGTCGATTACCTCGCTCGCCGTTCGACTAGACATTGTTAACCCACTCAATACACTTTAACGGAGCGATTCACATGACAAACATTGCCAAAAATACTATCTGCCTCTGGTTCGACAATGACGCCGAAGCGGCGGCGCGGTTTTATGCAGAGACATTTCCCGATTCGGAAGTTAAAGCAGTACACCGGGCGCCGGGGGAGTATCCGTCGGGCAAAGAGGGGGATGTGTTGACCGTTGAATTTACCGTGCTGGGCATTCCGTGTCGGGGTCTTAACGGTGGCCCGGTCTTTAAGCACAGCGAAGCTTTTTCGTTTCAGATTGCCACGCAGGATCAGGCGGAGACGGACCGTTACTGGAATGCGATTGTTGGTAATGGCGGGCAGGAGAGCGAGTGCGGCTGGTGCAAGGACAGATGGGGCATCTCCTGGCAGATTACTCTGGTCGCCCTGACCAAGGCCTATACCAGTCCGGATCGCGCTGCGGCCAAACGCGCGTTTGATGCGATGATGACCATGAAGAAAATCGATATTGCCACCATTGAGGCAGCGGTTCGCGGATGAGCAGTGCAGGCGCATTAATCAGCTTATCCCGTTAAGAAAAGTAAAAGCGCATTGCACATCCCCGCTGTCTTGGTCACATTACGGCAGGCAGGTTCGAAACAGCCATCTTCGGCAGATGGCTGTTTCTGTTCATCAAGGCGGGTGTGCGATCTCGATAAGCATTTGATCCCGCCTTATTCCACGATTATAAAAATAGTAAAAGTGTGCTCCTATGAAAAAATCCATACGCGTTACTGCTGGTTTTTTATCTGTTGCAGGCCTGCTTGCAGGTCTTTATCTCACGGGGTGCAGCTCTGCGCCTGTTCAGAATCAGAAGCCGGTTGTTGAGACAACTTATGGTGCTGTCTCCGGCAGTGTTGAGGACGGCGTGCTCAGTTTTAAGGGTATCCCTTATGCGCAGGCAGAGCGGTTTATGCCGCCGCAGGCGCCGGATGCCTGGGAGGGTGTGCGTGAGCATACGGCCTTTGGCCCTATCGCCATGCAGGTCAACAGCTGGTCGCCCGAGGACGTCATGGATGAACACAAACTGTTTACTGTGAATGTGTGGACGCAGGGCGTGAATGACGGCAGGAAAAGGCCGGTGATGTTCTGGCTTCACGGCGGCGGTTTCAGTGTCGGTGCGAGCGATGATCCGATTACTGATGGCAAGATGCTCGCGGAGAAAGGCGATGTGGTGCTGGTGTCGGTTAACCATCGTCTTAATATTCTCGGCTTTCTGGATTTGTCGAGCTTCGGCGATGAGTATGCAGATTCTGCCAACGTCGGCATGCTGGACGTCGTCGCAGCACTGCAATGGGTGAATAAAAATATTCAGAAGTTTGGTGGCGATCCAGACAATGTCACCATCTTCGGTGAGTCCGGTGGCGGCGGCAAGGTGGGCACACTGCTGTCCATGCCGGCAGCGCAGGGTTTGTTTCATAAAGCCATCATTCAGAGCGGCGCGCTGGTTAATGTGATGACCAAAGAAAAGTCGACCAGCGTCGGTGAGGCACTGGTGGATGTGCTGGGTCTGACCGGTGACGACCTGAGCAGGCTTCACACCATGCCTTATAAAGAACTGGTTGCAGCGGGCAATAAAGCGCTTGAGAGAACCGTCGGCCTGCGCGTGCCCGGCTCGACTACCATGTCGGGGTTCGGGCCGGTGCCGGATGGAGTGAATTTATTGCAACAGCCGTTTACGCCGGGCTTTGCTGACCTGTCGAACGATATTCCACTGTTGATTGGTTCAACGCTGAACGAACTGGTTAAGCCCGCCTACGACGAAAAACAACTGACCCTGACCGAAGCGCGCGAACGTCTGGTCAAATCCTATAGCGATAAAACGGATGATTATATCCAGCTGTTTGCGCAAGCTTATCCGGATCACTCACCGCAGGATCTGCTTTCCATAGACACGCTGTTCCGCCCCAATACGATCGTGACGGCGGATGCCTGGTCGGTTACGTCCAACGCACCGGTTTACACCTATCTGCTCACCTGGAAAAGCCCGGTAGAAGACAATACCAAAGGCTCATTTCACGGGCTTGATATTCCGCTGGCATTTAAAAATATTGAGCTGGGCAAACACTGGACCGGCACCACACCGGAAGCGCATCAGGTGGCTGAGATCATGAGTTCAGCCTGGATCAATTTTGCACGGAGCGGCAATCCAAATGTTGCGGGCCTCCTGCCGGACTGGCGGGCTTACTCACCGGAAAATGGCGAGACCATGATCTTTGATACCACTCCACATGTTGTTAACCATCACGACCGGGCGCTGATGCAGTTGATCATGTCAATGCGCTGAGTCCACCAGGTTTAAGGAAACATTCAGATGAAAAAAATAACGTTAGGTTTATTGTTGTTCGGTTTGGCTGTGGCATTTCCGGCGTGGTCAGATGAAGTAACCTCCCGCGTGATTGAGGATGGCGGCACCGGCAAGTATTCGGCGGTGATGATGACCGAGGCTTCGCTGCCGACTCACACGCTGTTCCGGCCTGCGGATATGAAAAAATTCAAAGGCAGAAAAGCGCTGCCCTTGATTGTGTGGGGCAACGGTGCCTGTTACGACTCACCCTGGGAGCACGTAAATTTTTTGAATGAAGTGGCGTCCCACGGTTATCTGGTGATTGCGATCGGCACCATGCCCAAGGCCAGCGGCGATCAGGTCACCGAGCGTTCCACGTCGGCAAAACTGCTGGAGGCAATCGATTGGGCCATCGCCCAGAACAAGGATAAAACGAGCGATTACTTTAATCGCATTGACACGGGGAATATTGCGGTAGCCGGTATGTCGTGCGGTGGTCTGCAGGCATTGGAAGTGGCCGGTGATCCACGCATTACGTCACTGGTTGTGTGCAACAGCGGTATCTTCAACGATCCGATTCGCGGCAGCGCCATGCCCATGATGCCGCAGCTGGACAAAACTCAGTTGAAGAAAATCCACACACCAACGCTGTACCTGCTCGGCGGACCTTCCGATATCGCGTACAACAATGGTATGAACGATGTTGAGCAGATCAATCACGTCCCGGTGTTTGTCGGTAACATCGATGTTGGCCACGGCGGCACCTATGCTCAGCCCTTTGGTGGTGATTACGCCAAAGTCGCCACAGCCTGGTTTGACTGGCAGCTGAAAGGCGATAAAAAAGCCGGCAAATTATTTACCGGTAATCCGCCG
Source organism: uncultured Cellvibrio sp. (assembly GCA_937958105.1). GTDB lineage: Bacteria > Pseudomonadota > Gammaproteobacteria > Pseudomonadales > Cellvibrionaceae > Cellvibrio. The sequence goes on along the minus strand of CALFXJ010000039.1, from coordinate 10,792 downwards.
GGATTGTCCAAGTGGCCGGGCTGGACAGTTGATAAAAAGAATATGCCCTGATTGATCGCGAAAGCCGGAGTTAACGCTCCGGCTTTTTTGTTTATCAGCCCCGCCTCGTCCGCCTGGATGTTCCTGCGCTTCGCCAGTTACCGCCCCTGAGTTATTTACCACACGGTTCGCCATTAAGACTTGTTATAGGGTGGTCATACACAGGTTGCGATGCGACCGTCCGACAGCATGTTGAGCGAGGTGACTATGAATTCCATCAACGAGAAACAACCGGAACACAATCACGAAGATTTAAACGGCGCAGCGGCTGTTGAAAAGATTCGCCACATTGTTAAAAAAGCGGAGAGTTGCTTTTTTACCACCGCTGCTCAAGTGGCCGGCTCCATCGGCGCACGCCCCATGGGTGCGCAGGAGGTGGATGATGAAGGAAACCTGTGGTTTCTGAGCGCGAATGACAGCCATAAAGATAAGGAAATTGCACTCGACCCACACGTGACCTTGTATTTCCAAGGATCAGCACATTCCGATTTTCTGGTATTGAAAGGCGTAGCGACGGCCTCCCGCGATGAACAGAAAATCAAGGAACTTTGGCAACCCGTGTTTAAAACCTGGTTTACCGAAGGCGAAAATGATCCACGGATTTCTGTCATTAAGGTCACGCCAACCGAAGGTCATTATTGGGATACCAAACACGGCTTCGCGGTGGCCGGAATTAAGATGGTGATGGGCGCACTGACAGGCAAAACGCTGGATGATTCTGTGGAAGGGAAAGTCAGAGTCTAGCGCAAGCCAGACCCGTAGGTCGGATTAGCGCCGCGTAGTCTGGATCCGTAGGTCGGATTAGCGCAGCGTAGTCTGGATCTGTAGGTCGGATTAGCGCAGCGTAGTCTGGATCTGTAGGTCGGATTAGCGCAGCGTAATCCGACAAACCCAACATCAGAGAGCATGTCGGATTACGCTTCGCTAATCCGACCTACCCTGTGGAGATCTGGATGAAGGGGGGTTAGATTGCTGGAGGATTGTCGGATTACGCTTCGCTAATCCGACCTACGGAGTTTGGTTTTGTAGGATCGGGCAAGGATTGTGGAGGTATGGATATCCGCCGGGGGGATCAGGGTTGACATACTTATTCGCTGACAGCGATGACATGTAACTGATGACCCGGGAGGTGTGACGATGTTGCTGAAGAAGTTGGTGGTTGTTGCGGGTTTGAGTTTTTTATTTTTTGCGACTTTGTTGAACGCGGATACTGGAGAGACGGTAGGTAACCGTACTCTGGTAGCCGATGCATTTGAAGCCTGGCGGCAAGGCCAGGGGTCGCCCTTTGATCTGTTAGCACAGAATGCCACCTGGACAATTGCCGGGCCTACGTCCTCCGCTGGCACTTACACGCGCGACGAATTGATTGAAAAAGTAATTAAACCTTTTTCCGCTCGATTGAAGACACCGCTGGTGCCCAGCGTTAACCATATTTATCAGGACGGAGAGACAGTCATCATTTTATTTGATGCGACTGCCACGCTTATCAACGAACAACCCTATAAAAACAGCTACGCGTGGTTCTTTACGATACGCGGCGGCCGCGTGGATCATGTGACTGCCGTTCTTGATCTGCATGCCTTTGATGAAGTGATGGCGCTAGCTGACTAGCGCCGGTTGTCATTACGACTTCCACTTGATGTTGCATCCCAGGCTCGGGGTTTGGTTGTGGGAGATCTCCCGCCCTTCCAGCAGCGCGTCCATTGCTGCGCGTAAATCTCTGCCGGTTACCGCGATATCATTACCGGGCCGCGAGTCGTCGAACTGACCGCGATAAACGAGTTTCAGGTTGCCGTCATACAGGAAAAAATCTGGTGTGCAGGCCGCGTCATACGCTTTAGCCACTTCCTGAGTTTCGTCGTAGAGGTAGGTAATTCCGAGATTGAGCTCCAGCATTTTTTCCGGCGCGTCTTCGGGATAATTTTCAACATCGTTGGAGCTGATGGCGACGAGGCCGATGTCGCTATCGCGGTAATTCTGCCCAAGCGCGCGCAGGCCATCAAGGATATGTTTAACAAAAGGACAGTGATTGCACATGAAGATCACCAGCAAACCCTTTGGTTTACGCAGTTCATCGCGTGCGACCTGCTGATTGGTTGCCGGATCGAGCAGACGGAAATCCGGTGCAATACTGCCCAGTTCGACCATGGTAGACGGTGTGCGAGCCATTGGTTTCTCCTTTTTATGGAATGAATGAGGTAAGGGAGCCTAGCATATCGTGCATCTATACACTTCTTAAACCAGTGATCGTTGCGACAGCTGGCGAGGCTTTGTTAACCTGCCGGATGATTGGTAACCCGTCCGGAGACGACAAATGAAAACCATAACCCGCTCCCCTTCTTTTTTTGCGGTCGCACTAAGCCTGCTGTTCACGGCTGGTGCGGCTCACAGTAAAACCATCAATGTAAACACCGAGACAACGCCACTGCGCGTGGTGACGGTCACCGAAGGCTTGAAAAATCCCTGGGGCCTGGATTTTCTGCCGGATGGAAAGATGATCGTAACCGAGCGTGGCGGTCAGATGCGTATTGTTCAGGCTGACGGTACCAAAGGCCCGGCACTGAAAGGCGTGCCGGAAGTCGTGGCCCGTGGTCAGGGCGGATTGCTGGATGTCACCGTGGCTCCGGACTTTGCGACAAGCAAACGCATCTACTTCTCGTTTTCCGAGCCAGCCAAAGAAGGCAAAGGCAACAGCACTGCTGTTGCGTACGGCGTGCTGAAAGACGATGCACTGGAGGATGTCACTGTCGTGTTCACCCAGCAACCCAAGTTCGACAGTACGGCGCATTTTGGTTCGCGCATTGTGTTCACGCCGGACGGCTATATGTTTGTCACCCTCGGCGACCGTTATTCGCGTATGGATGATGCGCAGACCCTCGATAACCACCATGGAAAAGTGGTGCGGATCAAGCCCGATGGCAGCGTGCCGGAGGACAATCCCTTTGTAAAAACCAATGGCGCTCTGCCGGAAATCTGGTCCTACGGCCACCGCAATGTGCAGGGTGCAGCGCTGCATCCGGTAACCGGCAAACTCTGGACCGGCGAGCACGGCCCGCAGGGCGGCGATGAAATCAACCTGGATGAACCGGGTAAAAACTACGGCTGGCCGGTGATCACCTACGGTGAAAATTACGGCGGCGGCAAGATCGGTATTGGTACGCACAAAGAAGGTATGGAGCAGCCCCTGCACAAGTGGGTGCCGTCCATTGCCATTGCCGGCATGACGTTTTACACCGGCGACAAGTTTCCGGAGTGGAAAGGTAACCTGCTGGTGAGTTCGCTGCGCGGACAGACGCTGGCGCGGCTGGTTCTGGATGGTGACAAGATCACTCACGAAGAGCGTCTGCTGCAGAAAGAAGTCGGCGAGCGTTTACGTGATGTGGTGCAGGGACCGGATGGTTTTGTGTATCTGGTCTCTGATGAGAGCAACGGTAAGATTTACCGCCTCGAACCCGCTGCAAAAAAATAGTATTCCTGTTTCACCGCTGAAGATCTGTTTCCCGCGCCCGCGGAAAACTGCTTCAGCGGTGCTCCTGCCGAATCATCGTCGACTTGTCCCGCCCACCCCTTTTCCCCACTTATCAGCATGATTGCGATCTTCTACTGGATTTATCCGGTATAAGCGGCTATTTTTCCGCAACCTGTCGAGGAGGCTTCATGACCCGGACCACCAGCTCGCTTCAACCACCTGCCGATGTGTTATTTCACCAACAGGATGCTTCTTCCGCCGCCGTGACCGGTGTGCTGCTGGTCAACCTCGGTACGCCGGATGAGCCGACCACGCAGTCTGTGCGCGCTTACCTCGCCGAATTCCTTTCCGATCCCCGCGTTATTGAAATTCCGCCGCTGGCGTGGAAACTGATCCTGCACGGCATCATCCTGCGTGTGCGTCCGAGAAAATCTGCGGCGCTGTATAAAAGTATCTGGACTCACGAAGGTTCACCGCTGCTGGTGATCAGCCGTCGGCAGCAGGCGGCGATTCAGCGTTGGCTGGGTGATGATGTCATCGTGAAGCTGGGGATGCGGTATGGAAATCCCTCGATTCCGAAAGCTTTGCGGCAGCTGCGTGACGCGGGTGTACGGCGCATCATCGTGATGCCGCTTTATCCGCAATATGCAGCGCCGACCACGGGCACGGTGTTCGATGCGGTGGCGCGGGAACTGATGACCTGGCGCTGGGTGCCGGAGGTGGATTTCATCAACGGCTATGCGGATCATCCGCTTTATATTGAGTCCCTGGCGCAAAGCATCAGGGAGCAGATCGACACCCACGGCGCACCGCAGCGGTTTGTGTTTTCTTATCACGGTATGCCGAAGCGCAATCTCGATCTGGGCGATCCTTATTATTGTTTCTGTCAGAAAACCACACGGCTGGTGGCGGAAAAACTGGGGCTGGATAAGAGCCATTGTTTAACCACCTTTCAGTCGCGTTTTGGTTATGCGGAATGGTTGCAGCCTTATACCGATGAAACCTTGAAAGCCTTGCCCTCCCAGGGGATTACCAACATTGCCGTCGTCTCGCCCGCCTTCAGCGCGGACTGTCTGGAGACGCTGGAAGAGCTTGCACAACAGAATCGCGAGATTTTTCTGCACAACGGTGGAGAGACCTATCATTACATCCCTGCCTTGAACGACCGCCCGGATCATATTCGGGCGCTGGTGGAAGTGATCCGCCGGAAGCTTTAGGGTGGGGTTTGGAGAGTGGGGTGTCGGATTACGCTGCGCTAATCCGACCTACGGTTACATGCCCGCATTAAATAAATACGCGGCCACCGTTGGTCGGAATCCGCCAAACCACCCAATATTGCACGATCCACCACGTAGGTCATTAGCATAGCGTAATCCGACAACACAGAACGCACCACGTAGGTCGGATTAGCCAAAGGCGTAATCCGACAAACCAAACAATATCGAACGATCCACCACGTAGGTCGGATTAGCGTAGCGTAATCCGACACCCACGCAGCGCAAATTTATGATTTTGGTGGTCTATGTGACATGACTTCATTAACGACCCGCCATGGTATTCCTCTTTTTGTGATCTTCAGCGCTGGCCATGGGTTGTCGTCGCTGGGTAGCTGGATGCAGAAGACGGCGGTGGGTTGGTTGACCTGGGAGCTGACGCAGTCGCCTGCCTGGGTCGGTGCCGTTGCCATGAGCGACCTGATCGCGGCGCTGTGGGTGGCGCCATTGGCCGGGGCGGTGACTGATCGCAGCAATCCTTTCCGCCTGATGCTCCTCACCCAGACCCTGCTGATTCTGTTAACGCTGGTGCTCTGGGCCATGACGGCCAGCGGCGTCCTGACCATCTGGCTGCTGTTGTTCTGGGCCATCACCGATGCCAGCGTGCAGGGTTTTAATCAGCCCGTGCGCATGGTGGTCATAGGTTCACTGGCCACACCGGAACGCATGGCTCAGGCCATTGCGACTAACTCCATCGCAGTAAACCTCGCCCGCAGCCTCGGCCCGGCCATCGCCGGTGTGGTGATGGTGACCGGGCACGTCGAGCACGTTTTTCTTGCCAATGCCTTTTCATTTATTGCGCTCGTCAGTGCCATTGTGTGGGTCCGCCAGCACATCAACCGTCCGGGTCTGTCGTCGCGCGATACTCACATCCTTCACGATGTTATCTCCGGTTTTGGTTACATCCGCCACACGCCGGTCATCGCCACTCTGTTCCTGCTGGCCCTGGGCTTCGCGCTGCTGGCGCGGCCATTCAGTGAACTCTTTCCCGCGATTGCCGGTGACATCCTGCGCGGCGGCCCGCAGACGCTGTCGTGGCTGATGAGCGCGCAAGGATTTGGTGCCTTGCTGGGAGCAGTTTGGATGTTGAAAGCCAAACCTGCCGATCACCTGATTAAAGTCACCTTCGGTTCGGCCCTAGGGATTGCGATAGCACTGGTGATGTTTTCCTTTACCCGCACGCTGGAGTGGGTGGTGCTGCTGATCGCCATCGCGGGAATTTTTCATGTGGTATGCAATATCGGCATGCAGACCATGGCGCAGACACTGAGTGAACCGGCAATGAAAGGCCGGGTGATGGCGCTGTACGGCCTGATCTTTCGCGCCGGTCCGGCACTCGGCGCATTTATCTTCGGAGCCTGCGCACAGTGGATTAATCTGCAATGGCTGCTGGGTGCGGCGGCGGCGGTGTTCGGGGCATTGGTGTTGATTAAATTGCCGCACATTCGCCGGGTTTATTTTATGTAAATTCCTAACATTATTGATCTAGATCAAGCGGACTTTCTGTTTTTTTTTTTGAAAGAAAATCTTTCTTCACTATGCTTAAGAAAGCCCGTGGACATTTAATAAGGGAGGTCCGCCATGCAGGAACCTCAGCTTGCTGTGACTGATAATGAACAACGCCGCAAAGAGTGGCGTCTGTTTATTTTTATTATCGTTTTTTTATTCCCCATCCTGAGCGTCGCCATCGTAGGGGGCTACGGTTTCATCATCTGGATGTATCAATTATTCGTTGGGCCGCCCGGTCCTGTTTAACTCGCGTATCTGCAAAAAAAGGATCTCACTGTGTCCGTTGAACTGATCCCCGTGCATGCGGTACGCCCCGCAGCTCTGCATATCGCCAGCATTATTGCGCATGTGCAGCCCGCTGCTTTACCGCGCATCCGACAATGGCTGGAAACACAACCCGGCGTGGAAATTCATGCGGCCAGCGATCAGGGCAAACTGGTGGTGGTCATTGAAGCGGCGCAGGAACAGGCGATTCTGGATTTGATTGACAGCATTACCGCCCAGCCCGGCGCGCTGAATGCCGCGCTGGTTTATCACGAAATTCTGCAAGAAGAGGCCAGCCCACTATGACTCTCTCACGTCGGGAATTTGCCAAGGCCAATGCCGCTGCCGTTGCTGCCGCCGCTATCGGTCTTCCTCTGCCGGCCAGCGCGGCAAACCTGATCACCAACCGCGAACTCACCACACTGAAATGGGACAAGGCGCCCTGCCGTTTCTGCGGAGTGGGCTGCGGCGTGATGGTGGCGACCAAAGACAACAAAGTCGTTGCCACTCACGGCGACGTAAAAGCCGATGTCAATCGCGGCTTGAACTGCATCAAAGGCTACTTCCTTTCGAAGATCATGTATGGCGGCGATCGCCTGCGCACGCCGATGCTGCGTATGAAAGATGGCAAGTACCACAAGCAGGGCGAGTTCACCCCGATAAGCTGGGACCAGGCCTTCGACATCATGGCGGAAAAAGTCAAAACGGCGATCCGCGAATCCGGCCCCGACAGCGTGGCCATGCTCGGCTCCGGCCAGTGGACCATCTGGGAAGCCTATGCCGCGTCCAAACTGATCAAGGGCGGCCTCCGCACCAACAACCTTGATCCGAACGCACGCCACTGTATGGCGTCAGCGGTGGGCGGTTTTATGCGCACCTTCGGCATCGACGAGCCGATGGGTTGCTATGACGACATCGAACACACAGATGCCTTTGTGCTCTGGGGTGCAAACATGGCGGAGATGCACCCGATCCTGTGGAGCCGCGTCACCGATCGCCGGTTGTCGTTCGACCATGTGAAAGTGGTGGCCATGTCGCCCTACGAAACCCGCAGTTTTGAACTCGCTGACATTCCCATCGTGTTCAAGCCGCAGACTGACCTGATCATCCTGAACTACATCGCCAACTACATCATCCAGAACGACAAGGTGAATCGGGAGTTTGTGAACAAACATACCCGCTTCGTGCGCGGTCAGGATGACATCGGCTATGGGCTGCGTCCCGAGGACCCCCGGCAGGTGAATGCCAAGGGCGCGGATAAAGCCAACACCTGGTCGGATATTACCTTTGAAGACTTTGCCGCTTTCGTGCGCCCTTATACGCTGGACCGGACTGCGCAGGAAACCGGTGTACCGGCAGAGCGACTTAAGCAGCTGGCTGAGCTTTACGCCGACCCGAAGGTGAAGGTGATGTCCCTGTGGACCATGGGCTTCAATCAGCACACCCGTGGTGTCTGGGCCAACAACATGGTTTACAACCTGCACCTGCTGACTGGCAAGATCAGCGAGCCAGGTAACAGTCCCTTCTCTCTCACCGGTCAGCCGTCGGCCTGTGGTTCGGCCCGGGAAGTGGGTACCTTCTCTCACCGCCTGCCGGCAGACATGCTGGTGACCAACCCCAAACATCGCGCCAAAGCCGAAGAAATCTGGAAGCTGCCGCCCGGCACCATCCCCGACAAGGTCGGGCTGGACGCGGTGAAGCAGAGCCGCAAACTGAAAGACGGCGAGGTGCGGGTGTACTGGACGCAGGTGTGCAATAACGTGCAGGCCGGTCCCAATGTCATGCAGGAAACCCTGCCCGGCTGGCGAAATCCCAATGCCTTTGTGATTGTGTCCGATGTGTATCCCACCGCGTCAGTCCAGGCGGCGGACCTGATCCTGCCTGCCGCCATGTGGGTGGAGAAGGAAGGCGCCTTCGGCAACGCAGAACGGCGCACCCAGTTCTGGCATCAGCTGGTGCCACCACCCGGCGAAGCCCGTTCGGACCTGTGGCAGCTGATCGAGTTCTCCAAACGTCTTAAGACCGATGATGTCTGGCCCGAAGACCTGCTGGCCAAGGCGCCGGACTATCGCGGTAAAACCCTGTATCAGGTGCTGTTCACCAACGGTCAGGTGGACCAGTTCCCACTGACGGATATCGAAGCCGGCTATCGCAACGACGAAGCCCAGGCATTTGGTTTTTATGTGCAGAAAGGCCTGTTCGAAGAGTACGCCCGCTTCGGACGCGGCAAGGCTCACGACCTGGCTCCCTTCGACCGCTACCATCAGGAGCGCGGCCTGCGCTGGCCGGTGGTGGATGGCAAGGAGACCCGCTGGCGCTTCCGCGAGGGCCATGATCCCTATGTCGCCAAGGGTACGGGGGTGCAGTTCTATGGCAATGAGGACAAGCGTGCGCTGATCTTCGCCCTGCCCTATGAGCCGCCCGCCGAATCACCGGATAAAGATTACCCCTTCTGGCTGAGCACCGGGCGGGTACTCGAACATTGGCACACGGGCTCCATGACCCAGCGCGTCCCCGAGCTTAATGCGGCCGTGCCCCACGCGCTGGTGTACATGAATTATGAGGATGCCCGCGAACTCGGCTTCCGCCGTGGCAGTGAAATCCGGGTAACCAGCCGGCGTGGCTCCATTCGCGGCAGGGTGGAAACCCGCGGCCGCGTCAAACCGCCGCGCGGGCTGGTGTATGTGCCTTTCTTCGATGCTAACCGGTTGATCAACAAGGTCACGCTCGATGCCACCGATCCCATTTCGCTGCAGACGGATTACAAGAAATGTGCGGTGAAACTTGAACTGATCAGCCTGGCGTAGAGGAGTCTGCCCATGAAACCTGTCCTGCTTCTTGCCCTGCTGCTGCCCCTCGCAGCCCTCGCCCAGGAAACCGGTGAAGACGAAGCGCTGCGCGCGTCCGGCCTGAACGGTGTACGCCCCGGCGGCACACTGCACCAGGCGCTGCCTGCGCCGCAGATGCCCCGGGAGGTGACGCCAGTGCGACGGCCGGTGCGCAATTACCCCGACCAGCCGCCGGTGATTCCACATACGGTGCGCGGCTATCAGGTCACCAAGGAATTCAATCAGTGCCTCACCTGCCACAGCCGCACCCGCAGCCCGGAAACCGGCGCGCCCATGGTGAGCATCACCCATTATCTGAACCGCGAGAACCAGCCGCTGGCAGCCGTCTCGCCGCGCCGCTACTTCTGTATGCAATGCCATGTGCCGCAGCACGATGTGCCGCCAGCGACCACGAATACGTTTAAAGGCATTGATGAGGTGTTGCAGGAAAGCCAACAGCGGCAGGCGGAGTAAACCATGTGGAAATTCATTAAAGAATACTGGCGCATCTTCAACCGCCCCTCGGCTTACATTGGCCTGGGCACCCTGAGCATGGGCGGATTTATTGCGGGGATTATCTTCTGGGGCGGCTTCAACACCGCGCTGGAACTGACCAACACCGAGCAGTTCTGCATCGGCTGTCATGAGATGCAGGCCAACCCTTATCGGGAACTGATTCCTACCATCCACTACACCAACCGTTCCGGCGTGCGCGCTGTATGCTCCGACTGCCATGTGCCGCATGACTGGACGTACAAGATTGCGCGCAAGATGGAAGCGTCAAAAGAAGTCTGGGGCTGGATCTTCGGCACCATCGACACCCGCGACAAATTTGTGGCGAAACGGCGGATGCTGGCAGAACGGGAATGGCGGCGGCTGAAGGCCAATGACTCACTGGAATGCCGCAACTGCCACAACTTTGAATATATGGATTTCACGCTCCAGTCGCCGCGCGCGCGGCAGATGCACTCGACGCTGCTGGCGAGCGGAGAGAAAACCTGTATCGATTGCCACAAAGGCATCGCTCACCATCTACCGGACATGAGCGGCGTCCCTGTCGGTTACAACACTTTGATGCAGGAAGGCCCCATCCTGGATGAAAACCTGCTCAATGACGTGATTGCCGGAGAAGTCCCCTGGCACACCCACGCATGGGACGAAGCGCTGCTGGAGCCCTGGCAGGTTTATATTGCGCAGCAGGTGGTGAAGTAAACCAGACGCCTCCCACCCCAAACCACCGCCAATTTTTCCACCGAAATTCCCCGTAGGTCGGATTAACAAAACGTAGTCCGACATCCCTCGCCACAACAAAAACCTTGGTGGCCTCAATCCATTTTTTCATTGGATCGCATCCATCTACCCAACCGCTGCATGTGTCGGATTACGCTGCGCTAATCCGACCTACTACT
>CALFXJ010000038.1 GCA_937958105.1 uncultured Cellvibrio sp. | reverse complement strand
GTGTTTGGTGTGAAGCAATGGGAATGTACCGTTGAGTCCAACCCGAACGTGGCTACCTTCATTAAGGAACTGACACTGCGTCTGCCGGAAGGTGAAAACGTTGACTTCCGTGCGGGTGGTTATGTTCAGCTTGAATGTCCGCCACACCATGTTAAATATTCCGATTTCGACATCGAGCCGCAATTCCGTGGTGACTGGGAGCGCTTCGGCTTCTTTAACCTGGAGTCCAAGGTCACTGAGCCGGTCATTCGTGCTTACTCCATGGCGAACTACCCGGAAGAAAAAGGTATTGTGAAGTTTAATATCCGTATCGCAACACCTCCGCCTAAGTCTCAGGGTGTTCCTCCGGGCATCATGTCTTCTTACGTGTTCAGCCTGAAGCCGGGCGACAAGATCAAGGTGTACGGTCCGTTTGGTGAGTTCTTTGCCAAGGACACTGACGCTGAGATGGTCTTCATCGGCGGTGGTGCCGGTATGGCGCCGATGCGTTCACACATCTTCGATCAGCTGCGTCGTCTCAAGACCAAGCGCAAGATGACCTTCTGGTACGGTGCACGCTCACTGCGTGAGTTGTTCTACAAAGAAGAGTATGACCAACTGCAGGAAGAGAACGAGAACTTCAAGTGGTACGTGGCTCTGTCTGATCCGCAACCGGAAGACAACTGGACTGGTCTCACAGGTTTCATCCACAACGTGCTGTATGAAAACTACCTGAAAGATCACCCGGCACCGGAAGACTGCGAATTCTACATGTGCGGCCCACCAATGATGAACGCCGCGGTAATCAAGCTCCTCAAGAGCCTGGGTGTAGAAGACGAAAATATTATGTTGGATGACTTTGGTGGTTAAGATCAGTTTGTATAACTTCTTTTTACCAAACTCTGAAACGAGGTCGGCGTTGCTGACCTCGTTTTTGTTTTTTTGGACGATAGTTTTAGCTGGCTGTGGTCAGGCAGAACGAGAGATGGTTCGTCTTGCCGGTGAGACGATGGGCACGACCTATCACATTACTCTGGTAGCCGATGAGGGCAAACCGCTCGCCGTGGATACCACGGTTTTGCAGGCGGCGGTTGATGCTGAACTGCAAAAAATCAATCAACATATGTCCACTTATATTTCTGACTCTGAGTTGATGCGCTTTAATGCTGCCGATTCGGGGGAGTGGCTCGACATTTCCAAGCCGCTTGGCGAGGTTCTGGCGCTGAGCCAGCAGATCAGCGAGCGCAGCGGCGGTGCTTTTGACATCACCGTGGGCCCATTAGTAAACCTGTGGGGATTTGGCCCCACCAAAAAGGAAGAGCAGATTCCTGATGCTGCAGCCATCGCTGCGATCAAAGACCGGATGGGATACACCCGCCTGGAGCTGCGCGAAGGCCAGGCACTGAAGTCGACAGATATCTGGCTGGACCTTTCCGCTATTGCGAAAGGCTATGGTGTGGACTGGATAGCAGACTACATCAGCCGCCAGGGTATCAATCACTATATGGTGGAGATCGGCGGTGAAATCCGGGTTAAAGGTAATAACACTAAAGGTGCGCCCTGGCGTATCGCTATTGAGCAGCCCTCGATGATGATGCAGCAGAGTGTGCACAAAGCGATTGCACTGACGAATGCCGGCATGGCGACGTCGGGGGATTATCGTAATTACTTTGAGCGGGACGGCAGACGTTACTCCCATACTATTGATCCGCAGACGGGCTACCCCATTGAGCATCGGCTGGTGTCAGTCACCGTCATAGCCGATACAGCTGCTGAGGCAGATGGGTGGGCAACCGCCATCAATGTACTGGGGCCGGAGAAAGGGATGGAAGTGGCTAATCGGGAGAAATTGGCAGTCTATATGATTGTCAAAGAAGACGAGGGATTCAGCGACCGTTATTCCACGGCGTTTGAACCTTATCGATAATTGAAGAGGTAAATATTATGGGTACATTATTGGTAACCTTCTTATTCATGGTTCTGGTGGTTGTGTTGATGGCCGTCGGGGTTATCTTCGGTCGCAAACCAATTACCGGTTCCTGTGGCGGGGTAGGCAAGGCTCTGGGGCAGCCGGATTATGTCTGCGACCTTTGTGGCGGTGACGAGAGCAAATGTGAAGAGAAGCAGAAAGCTGCGGGAAATACATCAACATCCCTGGCTTATGAAGTAACAACCAAAAAATAAATGCGTTTAATAAAACAATAAAAATTTTCAGTACTTGAATGGGTAATCGGTTATTAGGTCAAGAGGAAACAAAAAGTGGCTGACCATGTTTACGATGTCTTGGTGATAGGTTCAGGGCCGTCTGGTGAGAATGCAGCGATTACGGCGGCCAAAGCCGGTAAACGTGTTGGAGTGATAGAAAGTCGTTCAGTGGTCGGGGGAAACTGCGCTCATAAAGGGACAATTCCTTCAAAATCTCTGCGGCATGTTGTAAAGCAGATCATTCATTACAAAACCAGTAATCTCTTTCGGGAGATCGGCGACAGTCGCCGATTGACCTATCCCCTCATTCTTCAGTCAGCCCGTCAGGTTGTACCCAAACAGGTCGAACTTCATACCAATTTTTATGTGCGTAACCGCGTAACTCTGCATATGGGGCAGGCCTCATTTGTTGATCAGCATACGGTAACCGTGGAGCTGCTCGATGGTGCGCGGGAGACTATCACTGCAGAGAGCATCGTCATTGCAACCGGGTCGCGTCCTTATCGTCCGGCGGATGTGGATTTTAATCATCCGCGTGTGTATGACAGCGATACAATTCTCGAGATGCAACACACCCCACGCCACCTCATCATCTATGGAGCGGGCGTAATCGGGTGTGAATATGCCTCGATATTTTCCGGAATGGGCGTGCGTGTTGATTTGATCAATAACCGCGATCGCCTGTTGTCGTTTCTTGATGACGAAATTTCCGATGCGCTGAGTTATCACCTGCGTGACAGTGGTGTCACCGTCCGGCACAGTGAAGAATATGAGTCGGTAGAGACAAGTAATACCAGCGTTACCTTGTACCTGAAGTCCGGCAAACGACTGAGAGCTGATGCAATCCTCTGGTGTAATGGTCGCAGCGGTAATACTGATACCTTGAATCTTGATGCTGTCGGTTTGCAGGCGGATCATCGCGGCAACTTGAAGGTGGACGATCACTACCGCACAGCTGTCGATAATATTTATGCAGTCGGTGACGTGATCGGCTGGCCCAGCCTGGCCAGCGCGTCCCTGGGGCAGGGGCGTTCGGTATCCAGCGGGATTGTCGGGGGCGAATGCCCGGTAGTGGAAGATGTGCCCACCGGCATCTATACCTTGCCGGAGATCAGCTCCGTCGGTAAGACCGAGACGGAATTAACCGCCGCACGGGTTCCCTATGAGGTCGGCCGTGCCTTGTTCAAGAATACGGCGCGTGGACAGATCAGTGGCGAAGATGTGGGGATGCTCAAGCTGTTATTCCATGTGGATACCATGGAGATTCTGGGGGTTCACTGCTTTGGTGCCGAGGCTGCCGAGATTGTTCATATCGGTCAGGCGATCATGCGGCAGAAGGGGGAAGGGAATACGATTCGCTATTTCCTGAATACAACCTTTAACTATCCCACCATGGCTGAGGCTTATCGTATCGCTGCGCTGGATGGAATCAATCGGATCAACCGGCGTTAGTCCCTGTTAAGAATAAAAAAGCCGCGCTGGCAGTACCTGCGCGGCTTTTTTGTTTGGAGATCAATTAGCGCGTGGACGGTGTTTGGCCACGCTGTGGATCACATGATCATACTCAAAGTAGACCACGAAATCGGCATATTCCCAGGAAGAGATAGGTGGTTCACCTACCGGACCTTGCTTGCTCAGCGGCTCTCCGAACTGTTCTGCCACTTTGGCCTTGGTAACCCCGGTGCGCGGCTTAACAATATCGGCCTGCTGGCCGACGGGTACGCGAACTGTTTCTGCTGAAGCGGGCAGATGGATCAGGGCCGTGCAGGCGAGAAGGATGATCAGAGATATTTTTTTCATAGGTTTGTCCTGCTTAGTATTGTTGTTTAAGTCGACGCTTATCGGCCATCTGCGCGCGCATGATCTGTTGGCCGATCAATTGTTGTTGTAAGTCAGTGATCCGATGAAATTTTGCCGCAATCTGGTAGTCCCCAGCGCTACTCAGTTCACAGCGTATCACTTTGGCAAATAAAATCAGGCCCACGTAAGACGGTAAAAACGTGAGCCGCATCGCGATAAAGCGATTCTGGTCAATGGGCTTCTCGCAGCCAAACGCTATGCCGCCTTCACTGAGGTTAACCTGCCGCGTGATGCGGGTGAGCGCGGCTGGCTTATGTTCCGCCATCAGGCGTTGGGCCAGCAGTTCAATCTTGCGATTGAGGTTGTGCAGATACTCACCCAGCGCGCGATTGCTGTCTTTGATCTGATACAGCAGCTGCGCCGTATCACTGTCGATCTTCTTCAGCTCGGCATAGAGTTTGATGTCGGCAGCATCGTGATACAGGCTTTCCGGCTCACTGGTGTTAGCCGTTTTTTCATCCACCTCTTTGTATTCCAACGCGATGCTTTCATCAATACGAAAAAAACTGCGGCGTTCAGACATGTTCATTATCCTGTTGACCAGCTTTCAATAAGATAGCACATCATCCCGCTGCTGCTGTCGCGATTATTGGCTGCTTGTGCTCCCGTGGGCATTAGGTTTAAATGCGCTCCATGCTGAAAAACATCCCCCTTTATATTGGTTTGCGTTATACCCGCGCGAAACGGCGCAACCAGTTTATTTCCTTTGTCAGTGCGTTTTCGCTCCTGGGCATGGCTCTGGGTGTTATGGCATTGATTATCGTGCTGTCCGTGATGAACGGTTTTGACCGTGAGATGAAACAGCGCATCCTCAGCGTTATCCCCCATGGTTTTATTGATCAGCAGCCGCAGATGGGCGACTGGCAGGCGGTGGCCCGTCAGGTTGAAGCGCATCCGGAGGTGGTGGCAACGGCACCCTATATCGGCGGTTTTGCCCTGATCAGTTATGAGCGCGGTGTGGAAAGTATCCAGTTGCAGGGCATTCTGCCCGAAGCGGAAGCCCGCGTTTCGGTGCTGGAACAGCACATGATCATCGGCTCCAGCACAGACCTGCGTCCGGGCGAATTCGGCATCGTCATGGGCCGTTTGCTGGCTCGTTCTCTGGGGATTGCACCGGGCGACAAGGTCAACCTCACGCTGTCCGACATCAATATTACGCCAGCGGGTGTCTTTCCCCGAACCCGTCCGTTTACGCTGGTGGGCGTCTTTGAAGTGGGCGCTCAGGTTGATCAGACAATGGCGATGATCCACATCGAGGATGCCCGGCGCCTGTTCCGCTATCAAGGGGTGCAGGGGCTGCATGTCAAGGTGACGGATATTTACCGCGCGGCTCCGGTACTGAGTGAGGTGGCGGAAGGTTTCGGAGCGGGTTACACGATCAAAGACTGGAGTCAGACCCAGGGCAGTCTGTTTCAGGCCGTGAAGATGGAAAAGATCGTCATTGCCGCTTTGCTGTGCATCATCATCGCAGTGGCCGCTTTCAATATTGTCTCCAGCCTGGTGCTGATGGTGGCGGATAAGAGGTCGGATATCGCTGTGCTGCGGACCTTGGGATTGAATGCCCGGCAGGTAATGGCCATCTTTGTGGTGCAGGGCAGTGCGGTAGGGGTTGCCGGTACGTTGATAGGAGCCCTTATCGGTTGTGTGGCAGCCCTGACGCTCAACGGCATCATGAACTTCTTCGAGGCCTTATTTGGCTGGCAGATCTTTAACCCCGATGTGTTTTTCATTACCCAGCTTCCTTCTGTGCTGATGTGGCAGGACGTCGCGTTTATCTGCACCCTGGCACTGACCCTGAGTGTTGTTGCAACCCTGTATCCTGCTTATCGCGCCGCGAAGATCGAACCGGCAGAGGCCTTGCGTTATGAATAATGAACAGGCGGTATTGACCTGCCATCAGGTCTATAAAAATTATTCCCAGGGACCCCAGCAGGTCAGCGTGCTCAACGGGGTTAACCTGGAGGTTCATGCCGGTGAACGGGTGGCCATTGTCGGGGCGTCCGGCTCCGGTAAGTCGACCTTGCTGAATATCCTCGGTGGCCTGGATGTGCCGGATCGCGGTGAGGTCACTGTGGCCGGTGAACCCTTGTCACGCATGGGTGCTGATCAGCGTGGCCGCTTGCGCAATCGCAGTCTGGGCTTCGTGTATCAGTTTCATCATCTGCTCCCGGAGTTTACGGCGCTGGAGAATGTGGCCATGCCGCTGTTGATTGGTCGCGAGGCGACAGCGACCGCCAAAGAGCGCGCTGCAGCGATGCTCGCTCGGGTCGGTCTGGCCCAGCGGGTCCAGCATAAACCATCGGAACTGTCCGGCGGTGAACGCCAGCGGGTGGCTATCGCCCGGGCACTGGTCACCAACCCCGCCTGCGTACTGATGGATGAACCTACGGGTAATCTGGACTCTCATGCTGCCGACAGCATTCAGCAGTTGATGCTGGAGCTGAACCAGACCATCGGTACCAGTTTTGTGGTGGTAACTCATGATCCGCGCCTCGCGGCACGTATGGATCGCACCCTGACCCTCACCGATGGAACCCTGGTGTAAGCCGTGCTGAACAAACTCACATTCCTGGTCGGTGCGCGCTACGGTATTTCTCGCCGCCACAGCCAGCTCGTCTCGTTTATTTCTTCGCTGTCCATTGCCAGTCTGGTGATCGGAGTCGCTTTACTGGTGCTGGTGATGTCCATCATGAATGGCTTTGACCGGGAACTGCGCGAGCGCATCCTGGGCATCATGCCCCAGGCCACGATCTACCAGCGGTACGGAATTACCGAGCCGCAGCCGCTGATTGATGAACTGCAAGCCCATCCTCAGGTTATCGCCGCCGCCCCGTTTGTACAGTTGCAGGGGTTGCTGGCCCATCAAAAGCGGGTATCGCCCGTTAATCTGTTCGGTATCGATCCGCAGCAGGAGGCGCAGCTGTCGTCATTGAAGGACTATCTGCCCGAGGGAGGCTTTGAGCAGCTGACCGGAGCGGAGCAGGGCATCCTCATCGGGCGGGGTATCGCGGAAAAACTGCAGGTAGAGGCGGGCGATGCGGTCAGTCTGATTATCCCTCGCACAGGGGGAGGTAATCCGACTCCGAATATCCGCATGCTGACCGTTCTGGCCGTGTTCGACAGTGGTACGGAAATCGATCACGGCCTTGCTCTCATGGGGCTGCAACAGGCGTCGTCTCTGTCGGAATTTCCGGGGGCGGTGACCGGCATCCGTCTGCAGGTGGATGACCTGTTCGCCGCGCCGCGTCTGGTGCGAGAGCTGGTCATTTCTCTGCCGCCGGGTTTTTATGGATCAGACTGGACCCGCACCCAAGGCAACCTCTACGAGGCCATCCACATGTCGAAAAACCTGGTGGAGATGCTGCTGTTCCTGATCATCGCCATCGCCGCGTTTAATCTGGTTTCGACGTTGATCATGGTGGTGGTAGATAAGCAGGGGGATATTGCGATCCTGCGCACGCTGGGTGCCTCCACGGGCGAGATCATCGGAATATTCATGGTACAGGGTGGCCTGATCGGTTTGATCGGAACCTCGCTGGGCGTTGTCGTGGGTGTGGTGTTGTCGTTGTGCGTGACGGACGTGGTGCAATGGCTGGAGCGGGTTTTTAATGTTCGCTTTCTGGAGTCAGACGTCTACCCCATCAGTTATCTGCCTTCGGACCTGCAATGGTCGGACGTAGCGCAGATTGCGGTCACCGCCCTGATCATCAGCTTCTTTGCTTCGCTTTACCCCGCCTGGCGGGCGAGCCGCGTTCAGCCGGCAGAAGCGCTGCGTTACGAATAATCAATTCTCTTTGCCGGGTTCATCTTTCACAGGTCTGGGACGTTGCTTACGTTTGTTCCAGCCCTGCACCACATGCCAGCGCCACAGCAGCCGGGTAAGAATGTAGCCCAGTGCTCCAAATATGAGTCCCGCCAGCAGTGAACCAACGACGAGTGGTTTCCAGATAAGCAGGAATTCATTAGTTACCCATTCCCAGGAGGCTTCCATGGAAAAGGAAATGGGAGGGGCGTTGAGCAGCCAGCGGCCGAACTGATAAGTCGCAAAGTAAATTGCCGGCATGGTGAGCGGGTTGGTGATCCAGACCAGCGCCACGGCAATAGGTAAATTACAGCGGACCCATAATGCGGCCAGTGCGGCGACCGGCATCTGGAAAGGCATGGGGATAAAGGCGATAAATGTGCCCACAAAAAAGGCCACCGACACTGAGTGGCGGTTCAGATGGAATAAATTGGGATCGTGCAGCAGGTCGCCGAGAAAATGCAGTGAGGGATTATCTTTAACCTTGGCTGCAGTAGGAAGGTAACGTCTGAGTAGCTTACGTGCCATTGGCGCCTGTATGTGGTTGGGAAAGATGTCGCTCAGAAAAACTCAAGTGAGGCGCGCAATATACATGGAAGCCGCTTCTTAGGCTACGCGCCACGAGGCTGTGAAAGCAGGATGTTCCCAAGGTTCCCCAGCTACGCGTGCTTGCCATTGATTGCATGTGAGGCATAATCATGCGCTTACATGGATGATATGGTTCAAGGACGCATATGCTTGTTTATCTTTTCGCTGTGGCCGGCGGTATCCTCGTTGTGGGTATGTTTCCGGTCTTGCCACCCCATTGGGTGCTGTTATTCCTGCTCCCGCCTGCGGTACTTATCTTTCGCTTTCCTCTGTTGAAAATACCCGTTGCAGCTGGCCTCGGCATGGCTTGGGGCGTGTTTTATGGTCACGGCATCATGGCCAATCTGCTGCCTGAGGAACTGGTGGGGCAAGATCTCGTGGTGTCCGGGCGGGTGGTGGATCTGCCGGTGAACGATGAACGGCGTCAGCGAGTAATCCTCGAGGTGGAGCAGGCACGCCTGCCTGCGGAAGGCGCGCTCCCGTTGGCCGATTTCCCGGCCAGGATCCAAATCAGCTGGTATGCCAAAGACCCTGTTGCAGTACGCAGCGGCGAGCGATGGCAGTGGCAGGTGCGCCTGAAGCGGCCGCGTGGTTTTATAAATCCCGGCGGCTTTGATTATCAGGTGTGGTTGATGCGCCGGGAGATCGGGGGCACAGGCTATGTCCGTGAAAGCAGCTACACGCAGAGGCTGGCGCCTGCTGGGAGCTGGGATATAGGAGCCCGCCGGCAAATGCTGCGGGACTGGCTGCTGGCCAGCACTGATGGAGCGCAACGGCCGGTGTTGCTGGCACTTCTGATCGGTGATCGATCCCTGATGGATACAGAACAGTGGCGGCGTATGCAGTTAACGGGGGTCAACCATCTGGTGGCCATCTCCGGGCTGCATATTGGGTTTATTGCCGTGGCTGGCTTTTTCGTTGGATGTCTGCTGGGCCGTTGCATCAATCTGGCTTTTCACTCGTGTCCCGCACTGCTGCCCGGTTATTTATGCGCAATCGGCTTTGCCGCGCTGTACAGTGCTCTCGCAGGTTTCACCCTTCCGACCCAGCGTGCGGTCATCATGATTCTGGCGGTGCAACTGGCTTATCTGTGGCGGCGTTCCTATCGAATCAGTCATGTCTTCAGCCTGGCGCTCCTCGCGGTCGCGTTCAGCGATCCTTTAGCTGCCTACGATATGGGCTTCTGGTTGTCATTCGGGGCGGTGGCAGTATTGCTGTTTTGTTTCGCCGGCCGTTACGGCAGGCAGCAACCCCCGGCTACTGGACGATGGATAAACGGTCACTTGCGCAGCCAGTGGGCGGTTTTTATCGGGCTGTTTCTGCCCTTGGGAGTTCTGCTGAACAGCGTTTCATTATTGGCACCCATCGCCAATCTTGTCGCCATCCCTTTGGTGACAACCGCTGTGGTTCCGGCGCTGCTGCTGGCGGCGGTAATCCGGGATGTGATTCCTTCTCTGAGCAAGCTGCTGCTCTGGGTGGCGGATTGGGGATTGCGCGGGCTGGACGTCTGGCTGCAGTGGCTGCTCGACATGGCCGACACACGCCTGAATCCGATCATCAGCCTGCAGGGCTGGGCGCTGGTAGTTGCGGCAGCGGGTGTTGTGCTCTTATTGCTGCCGCGCGGGATTGCCGGTCGCTGGCTCGGTTATCCCGCTTTACTCACGGCGCTCGTGCTGCCGGGCAAATCGCCTCCGCCGTTGACGATTACGATTCTGGAGGTGGGACAGGGGCTGGCTGTCGTGGTGGAGACGCAAGGCCACCGCCTGATCTATGACGCTGGCCCGGCCTACAGCGATAAATTCGAGGCAGGTGGGGCCATAGTCGCACCTTATCTGCGTCAGCAGGGCGTGGCTTATGTCGACAAGCTGGTGATAAGCCATCACGACAAAGATCATTCCGGAGGCATGCAGGGCCTTATTGAAAACCTGCGGGTCGGGGAAATTATTGCTGGTGAGCCGGGTAAGGCCGAGGCCTTGCTGGGGGCGCCGGTGCATGACTGTCACGCCCATGCTGCCTGGCAATGGCAGCAGGCCCAGTTTCGTTTCCTGCCGACTGGTGCCGCCTTCCGGCAGGTTGCCAACAATACCAATAACCGCTCCTGTGTGTTGATGATCGAGTACGCGGGGCACAGCATATTGCTGCCGGGAGACATCGAAGGACGCGTTGAAAAACAGCTCATCAATGAGGGGCATCTGCCGGAAGCGCTCACGCTGGTGGTTGCGTCCCACCACGGCAGCCGCAGTTCCTCCAGCGCCGAATTCGTTGCCCATACCCGTCCGGACTTCGTGGTTTACAGTGCAGGTTATCGCAGTCAGCACGGCCATCCGCATCCCGAGGTGGTGCAGCGCTATGCGGCCCAGGGCAGTCGGGCATTCAACACAGCAGAGAGTGGTGCGCTATCCTTCTTCTGGTACGAAGGTACATTGCAACCTGTGCGGCAGCAGCGCCTGTACCGGCCGCGTTACTGGTTTGATTAAGGTTTGTTCAGCCATCTATTGGCGGCGTTCAGAAACCGGTTCAGGCTTATCTGAAAACTGAACCCCGGCATGGTTTTCTTCGTTGCATATGGTAATGTACCGCCCCTAAAAACCTGCATTGGGTACTACCCGGCTTGAAGAGGAAGATCACGTGTTAGAAATCATTATGTCTGGCGGTTGGTTAATGATTCCCATCATTATCTGCTCTGTTGCGGTCATTGCCATTTGTATTGAACGCTACTGGACATTGAATCCGGCCAAGATTGCACCGCGTCATTTGCTGGCGCAGGTCTGGAGCTGGATCAAGAATAATCAGGTCGATGCCACCAAGCTGCGTGAGCTCAAACAATCCTCCATGCTGGGTCAGATTCTGGCTGCCGGCTTGAGTAATTCCCGTCACGGCCGTGACGTGATGAAAGACAGTATCCAGGAAGCGGCCACCCAGGTGGTTCACGAACTGGAGCGCTACATCAGCGTGCTCGGCACCATTGCCAACATTGCTCCTCTGCTGGGGCTGCTCGGAACGGTTATCGGGATGATCCAGGTCTTTAATGCCATCATGCTGCAAGGCACCGGTAATACCGAAGTGCTTGCCGGCGGTATTTCAGTTGCGCTGGTCACTACGGCGGCCGGTCTGATCGTGGCAATTCCAGCCATGATTTTCCATCGCTTCTTCCTGCGCCGGATTGACTCCATCGTGGTGACGATGGAAGAGGAAGCCATCAAGCTGGTGGACGCTCTGCACAGCGACCGTCGCGTTGATGTAAAAGTGGTTTAAGCCCGTGAATCCTGTTAGCCCGAAGATGACTCCATGAAATTCCGTCGCCAGCCGAGAGAAGAAGAGGGCGTTAACCTGACGCCGTTGATTGATGTGGTTTTTATCCTGTTGCTGTTCTTTATGGTATCGACCACTTTTACCAAGGAAACCCACCTGAGTGTGGATCTGCCGGAAGCTGTGGGTGAACCGAGTACCGAAACCCAGGAGCAGCTGGATGTAGTGATCAGTGCGCAAGGGCATTTCTCGGTGAATGGCCACAGCCTGGTCAACAATAAGATTGAGACCCTGAAATCTGCGCTGGAAAAACTGTCTCAGGGCAATACCCGGTTACCACTGAGTATTACCGCTGATGCCCAGACGCCACACCAGTTTGTAGTCACGGCTATGGATGCCGCCGGCCAGCTCGGATTTGTTCAACTGAGTATTACATCGCGTCAACCCGAACCGGAGACGGAATAAGTTTTCAGCCGAGCAGGTACACACGTGTCCCAACGATCACATAACCTCTGGCTTAACGCCTGGTACGGCAAGCGCACATGGATCTTTGTGCTCCTGCCGTTGATGTGGTTGTTCCGTCTCATCGCCAGCCTTCGCCGTTTTTACCTCCGCCGCTTTGTCCAGCAGACCCTGCCGCTACCGGTAGTGGTGGTGGGCAATATTTCTGTGGGCGGTACGGGTAAGACTCCCTTGCTGATCGCGCTGGTAAAACATCTGCAGCAACAGGGCTGGACGCCGGGTGTGATCAGTCGCGGTTACGGTGGCAAAGCTGCTCATTACCCGCTGGTGCTGACCAGCGCTACGCGTGTAGAGGAAAGCGGGGACGAACCCCTGAGTATTTTTCAACAGACCGGCTGTGCCGTCTGTGTAGATGCGGACCGCGTCAGGGCTGCCCGTGAACTTGAGCGCATCGGGTGTAATATCCTCTTGAGTGACGATGGATTGCAGCACTATCGGCTGGGGCGTGCGCTGGAGATTGTGGTGATTGATGGCCAGCGCGGCCTCGGCAATGGTTACTGCCTGCCGGTGGGCCCTTTGCGCGAGCCAGCGTCGCGGCTGCGGTCCGTTGATTTTGTGGTGGTGAACAGTGCCCGCCAATCCCTGGCGTTGCCGGTAGAGAAAACCTTCTCCATGCGTATTGTTCCGCAGGCGTGGCATGCGCTGAAGGGTGGCCAGGTTTATCCTGCCGATCAACTGCCTGTATTGTCCGGCATACATGATGAAGGTACGGCCCTTCGCGTTAATGCTGTTGCTGGCATTGGCAATCCGCAACGTTTTTATCAGACGCTGATCGAACTGGGGCTGCAGCCAGTGGAGTACGACTTTCCTGATCATCATGCCTACCAGAAAGAAGACTTTTCCTTCGCTGAGCCACTGCCGATCGTGATGACAGCCAAAGATGCGGTGAAATGTCAGGCATTTGCTGAAGCTGATTGGTATTACCTAGCGATCGGCGCTGATTTGCCCGAACATTTCTGGCGCGAGCTGGATGCCCGGCTGGCGGCACTGACACATTAATTCTGAGCAGGATTTTTTCTATGAGCTTTTACGTTGTGATTCCCGCGCGTTACGCATCAACCCGCCTGCCTGCGAAGCCATTGAAAGACATTGCCGGTAAACCCATGATTCAGCATGTCTACGAGTGTGCCTGCGAAAGCGCCGCGCGCGAAGTGATCATTGCCACTGACGATGCGCGCATCGAAGCAGCGGTGACAGCGTTTGGCGGAAAGGTATGCATGACCTCTCCGTCACATAACTCCGGTACGGATCGCCTGCAGGAGGTTGCGCAGCAGCTGGGTCTGAAGGGTGATGATATTGTCGTCAACGTGCAGGGCGATGAGCCGCTGATTCCGCCGGCGGTGATCAATCAGGTTGCGGAGAACCTTGCTCAGGCACGGGAAGCCAGTGTGGCTACCTTGAGCGAACCCATTCATTCACTGGACGATTTTCGTAATCCCAATATTGTAAAAGTGGTCGCTGATAAAAATGGCCGGGCGCTGTACTTCAGCCGCGCTTCTATTCCCTGGCCGCGCGATCATTTTGCCGCACCCACAGTGCAGGGGTTGCCGGATGGCTTCCCCGCCCAGCGCCACATCGGCATCTATGCCTATCGCGTGGCGCTGCTTAATCGTTTCGTCGGTTGGCCGCAGTCGCAGCTGGAACAGATTGAGTCTCTGGAGCAGTTGCGTGTGTTGTGGCAAGGCGAAACCATTCACGTTGCAGAAGCCTGCGCGCCGGTTCCCGGTGGCGTGGACACGGAAGCAGACCTGCAGCGTGTAAAACAATTGTTGGAATCGTGATGCTATGAACACCAAGGTTTTATTTGTTTGTCTGGGTAATATCTGCCGCTCTCCTACGGCGGAAGGTATTTTTCGCAAAGTCGTTACAGATGCCCGGATGCACGATCAGATCATTATTGATTCAGCCGGTACCGGTGGCTGGCACATCGGAAAGGCGCCGGACAGCCGCACGGTGAGCGCTGCAAAAAAGCGGGGTTACGATCTTTCGAACCTGCGTGCGCGTCAGGTTAATGTGTCTGATTTTGATGAGTTTGATTTTATTCTCGCCATGGACAATGCCAACCTCCGGGACCTGAAAGCCATGGCACCGGGTCACTATCAGGGGCATCTGGGACTGTTCCTGGATTTTGCCGGGAATGCACAGCACCGCGAAGTGCCGGACCCATATTACGGGGAAGCCGAAGGCTTCGATCTGGTGCTTGATCTGGTGGAGGATGCCTCCGCCGGTTTATTAAGCCAACTGCAACAGCGCCGTCGCGCCTGATGAGATAACTGTGCCGCTTTTTCTGCCGAATTTTGATCTGCAAAATTACAACACACTCGGTGTGCCGGTAACGGCACAGTATTACGTCAGCGTGGCCGACGAAGAAGAGCTGCTTGAAGCACTCAACTATGCCGCCAGCGAAAAGCTGCCGCTGCTGATTCTTGGCGGCGGCAGTAACATCGTGTTGTGTGATGACTTCCCTGGATTGGTCATTCACATTCGTCTGCACGGCAAGACATTGGTTGCGGAGAATGATGAATTTATCTGGCTGCGCGTTGCCGCAGGAGAAAACTGGCACGAGCTGGTGGAGTACTGCCTGGATTTCCATTACTGGGGGCTGGAGAATCTATCACTCATCCCCGGCAGTGTAGGCGCAGCGCCGATCCAGAATATCGGTGCTTACGGGGTCGAGCTTAAAGATGTGTTTGAAGAGTTGACGGCGATTGAAATCCGCTCCGGACTTTCAATTACCTTCACCAAAGATTCCTGTGAATTCGGGTATCGCGACAGCATCTTCAAGGGGCGTCTGCGTGACCAGTATGTGATTACCAGTGTGACCTTCAAGCTGCGTAAGCAGCCGCGGTTGAACCTGTCCTATCCCGCCTTGCGCGATGCGCTGGCCGCTCATCCCGTCGAAGCGATAACACCGCAGCTGGTCAGTGAGATCATCTGCGACATTCGTAGCAGCAAATTGCCTGATCCCGCCCGGACCCCAAACGTCGGAAGCTTTTTTAAAAACCCTGTCATCACCACTGCGCACTATGAACGCCTGCGGGAACAGTATCCTGAGCTGGTGGCTTATCCGGTAGACGGGCAGCAGGTGAAGCTCGCGGCGGCCTGGCTTATCGATAAGGCCGGCTGGCGTGGACAGGTCTGTGGCCCCGTTGCCGTGCACGGCCAGCAGGCGCTGGTATTGACCAACCCTGGTCACGCCAAAGGTCACGAAGTCGTGGACCTGGCAAAGAAGATTCAGGCCTCGGTATGGGAAAAATACCAGGTGGCACTGGAGCCAGAGCCGCGCTTTTATCCTTGATGCAGCGCGAATCCTCGTTTTCCACACGACGGACTCCGCATCCCCACAGCACCCATTGCGCAGACCGCTCCGGGAGCGCCTAATAGGGGTATGACTTCCAGCCAATATTTACAGGATTCACCCCTGGCAGTGGACTTGAGTCATGGTTCGCTGCTGATTATGGCCGGTCCCACGCAGCACCACTGGCTCCACCAGATCAGTAAAACCAGGCGTCCCGTTGGTGAGCGGATAAATCTGACGTTTAGATTTATAAATCAATAGCTTAAAAACATCTTTTAATCCTGCTTCTGTGACGACTGCCCGGCAATTCCGGCAGGGGACGCCGGTTAGTGCTACTTTATTGTCTAGTGGTAGCACTTTGCGATGGCAGACTCTACAATCTCACGCAAGCTGTCTTTACGTTTAATAACAAATGTGTGACTCCGGCTCGACCGGATTGGGGGGTTGGTTTGACAAAGATACTTGTTGTCGATGATCACGATTTAGTGCGTATGGGAATAGTGCGCATGCTGGCAGACGTGGATGGATATCAAGTAGTCGGAGAAGCCAAGAGCGGGGAAGAGGCAGTTACCAAGGCGCGTACGTTGCTGCCGGATGTCGTGCTGATGGATGTGAAGATGCCGGGTATGGGCGGCCTGGAAGCGACCAAGAAGTTGCTGGCCATCAACCCTGGCATGAAAATCATTGCGGTAACCGCCTGCGATGACAACCTTTATCCCACGCGCCTGATGCAGGCTGGCGCCGTTGGTTATGTGACCAAGGGAGCGGAATTTACCGAGATTACGGATGCCATCAATAAGGTGATTCGTGGTGACCTCTACATGAGCAACAGCATTGCCCAGCAGCTGGCGCTCAAAAACTTCAGCGGCAGCAACAGCCAGGAGTCTCCCTTCGAGAAGCTCTCCCAGCGCGAACTGCAGACGGCCATGCTGATTGCCAATGGGCAGAAGGTCAACGATATAGCGACTACCTTCTGTGTCAGCCCCAAGACGGTCAACAGCTATCGTTATCGGATCTTTGAGAAACTGAACATCAACAGTGATGTCGAACTGACGCTCCTGGCCGTCAAGCACAATTTTCTCGACCCCGAAGCTGTGGTGTAATTACCGGCCGATTTTCACAGGCAGGCAGTGAAGATTGCCTGCATTAACTTCTCTATCTCAAAAACTGCATGGTTATCGATACCGACAATTCAGCACCCGCTGAACCCTTTGATTCCGCCCGCTTCCTCGCCAATGTCACTCAGCAGCCTGGTATTTACCAGATGTTCGGTGATGGCGGGGTTATTCTGTATGTCGGTAAAGCCAAGAACCTGAAAGCGCGCCTCGCCAGTTATTTTCGTAAATCCGGTTTGAGCGTTAAGACCCAGGCGCTGGTGGCCAAGATCCGTCACATTGAAGTGACGGTGACTTCCAGTGAAACCGAAGCCCTGATCCTGGAGCAGAACCTCATCAAGGCCAACCGGCCGCCTTACAACATCCTGCTGCGGGATGATAAATCCTATCCCTATATCTTTATCTCCAGCGGCGAGGATTTTCCGCGTATCAGTTTTCACCGGGGTGCAAAGAAGAAGCGTGGCGAATATTTCGGGCCCTATCCCAATGTGGGCGCTGTCCGCGACAGCCTGAACTTTCTGCAGAAAACCTTCCGTATTCGTCAGTGCGAAGACAGCGTGTTCAGAAACCGTTCGCGTCCTTGTCTGCAATATCAGATCAAACGTTGCACCGCGCCGTGTGTCGACTTTATCAACCGCGAGGAATAC
Organism: uncultured Cellvibrio sp.; assembly: GCA_937958105.1. Taxonomy (GTDB): domain Bacteria; phylum Pseudomonadota; class Gammaproteobacteria; order Pseudomonadales; family Cellvibrionaceae; genus Cellvibrio. The sequence continues at coordinate 143,373 of CALFXJ010000038.1, read as the reverse complement.
GCCAATGATCTGCGTCATACGCGCATGTTCCTCACCGGCAACAGCGACAAACTGATGGGTGAGCTGGCTGATCAGATGGAAGCGGCTTCCCAGGCGCTGGATTTTGAAAAGGCAGCGAACTATCGCGACCAGATTATGGCGTTGCGTAATATCCAGACGCAGCAGGTCATGGAAGAGGGCAGGGGCGATGTCGATGTGATTGCGGCAGTCATGCAAGGGCTTGTGATCTGTGTGCATGTACTGTTCATCCGCCAGGGCCGCATCCTCGGCAGTCGCAGCTTCTATCCCCAGGCCGGGCTGACCGAATCACCGGCGGAGGTGCTGACTCAGTTTCTGCCGCAGTTTTATCTCGCCAGCGAAGGTCGGGATATTCCCCGGGAGGTTATCACCAATCACGCGATTGAAGAGCCGGACGTCCTGTGTTCTGCCCTGCAGCAGGCCACAGGCCGGCAGATTACCTTGACCACTAATGTGCGCAGTCACCGTGCGCAATGGCTGCAAATGGCCACAACGGCTGCACAACAGAACCTGACCAGTCATCTCAACAGCAAGAAAAATTCACAGGACCGCTTTCTCGCGCTGCAGGACGCGCTGGACCTGGATGAAATGCCACAACGGCTGGAGTGCTTCGACATCAGTCACAGCAGTGGCGAACTGACGGTTGCGTCCTGTGTCGTGTTTGATACCAATGGCCCACTTAAATCCGACTACCGCCGCTTTAATATTGATGGCATCACGCCGGGTGATGACTATGCCGCAATGGAGCAGGCGTTACAGCGGCGCTACACCCGCCTGCAGAAGGGTGAAGGAAAACTGCCGGATATTCTGCTCATTGATGGTGGTAAAGGTCAGCTTGCCAAGGCGGTAGCCGTACTCGCCGAGCTTGGGGTAAATGATGTCCTGATGATCGGCGTGGCCAAAGGCACAACCCGCAAAGCCGGTTTCGAAACACTCTTCAACGCGCAGACGGGAGCTGAAATTGTATTGCCCGGTGATTCGCCGGCACTGCACCTGATCCAGCACATCCGCGACGAAGCCCACCGTTTTGCAATTACCGGCCACAAGCAGCGCCGCGATAAGAAACGCAAGACCTCTACACTCGAAGATGTGCCGGGAATTGGCGCAGGGCGGCGCAGAGAATTATTGCGCCATTTCGGTGGTTTAGCGGAAATTCGCAAGGCCAGTGTGAATGATCTGGCGAAAGTGCAGGGCATCAGTCAGCGGCTGGCCGAAGAAATTTACTCCTTTTTCCATAATGAGTAGCCATGTAGTATCATCCCCAACTTGTGTTGACCGGTTTCCATGCGCCGGCAGTTGCAGTAAGGCAAGCTCGGCATTGCCTATTTTCAGAGAAGCGTTCACTACATGACCCTGGCTAACCAACTCACACTCCTGCGCATAATCCTGATTCCCCTGTTTGTTGTGGTATTTTACCTGCCGTTCAAGTGGGCGCATTTTGCCTCAGCGATGATCTTCAGCGTTGCCGCCATCACCGACTGGCTCGATGGCTACGTAGCCCGTAAATACAATCAAAGCACCCCCTTCGGCGCCTTTCTCGATCCGGTAGCAGACAAACTGATGGTGGCCATAGCCTTGCTGCTGTTAGTAGGGCTGCACCATGAATCCGCCTGGTTTGCCGCCGCCGCCGCCGTCATTGTGGGGCGCGAAATCGTCATCTCCGCCCTGCGGGAATGGATGGCTGAGCTGGGGCAGAGAGCCAGCGTGGCCGTCTCATACATCGGTAAGATCAAGACCACGCTGCAGATGACGGCAATCATCGTATTGTTGATGGACCTACCATTCCTGATGGAGATTGGCTATCTTGCCCTGGCTGGAGCGGCAGTGTTGACCCTCTGGTCAATGGTGTTATACCTGCGCGCTGCCTGGCCATTTCTATTGCCGGACGTCAGCGACAAGTAACGTGAAGCAGATTGCAGAAAGGGTGTTTAAATAATAGCCAGATGTAAGAATCTGACGTTAAGCCCAAGAAAACACTAGGATTTTTAAAACGATTCCGCTAGAATTCCGGCCTCTCAATCGGCGCGATAGCAAAGCGGTTATGCTCTGGATTGCAAATCCAGCTAGTCCGGTTCGACTCCGGATCGCGCCTCCACTTTTTCTTTTACCACCGACGTAAAAGCACTCTGCCCGAGTGGTGAAATCGGTAGACACAACAGATTTAAAATCTGTCGATCGCAAGGTCGTGCCGGTTCAAGTCCGGCCTCGGGCACCATCAGATAGACATCCAGAGAACCCGCATCTTTTGCGGGTTTTTTTATGTCTTTTTTCGGGGAAATAGTTGGTGATTCCAGCTCGATGGCGCGTGAGTTATGGTCTATCATCACGGGTGCCAATTAAATTTCATCTTAGGGAAGATTAATAATATGAAAAAGGGGAACTGATGAAAGATCATGGTTCATCAGCAAAGCTGGATTGCAATAAAGCCGTTGCCAATTCCCGCGAGCAGCTGAACGGCATGATGAGCAATCTCGAAAAAAACCTTCGCGGCGGCTACGTAAGTGATGCTGACTTCCAGACAGCCAAAGAACAGCTTGCAACCAGCATGAGAAAAATCAACACAGGCGATTGCAACTCATCCTCTGGTGAAAATAAGAATTTCTATCTGTGTATGTCCAATTCTAAAAATTCAATCATGATGTGTGGTGCTAAGCATAACTTTCAATAATAAAAATTAAGCGGGCTATTTTTAGGGAAAACTATTTCGGGATTCTGTATGGCAGAACGAGTTGTGGTTACAGGAGGTGCAGGGTTTCTGGGGTCACATCTGTGCGAACGGCTGGTGGCTGCTGGTCACAAAGTCTTATGTATAGATAATTTTCATACAGGCCGAGAAGAGAATTTGAGTGGGCTGAAATATAAACCTAATTTCTCTATTTGCAACGCCGATGTTGAATATCCTTTTACCGCGGATGCAGATGAAATTTACCATCTAGCGTGTCCTGCTTCCCCAGCTATTTACCAACTGGACCCCGTCAAGACCCTTCGAACAGCTGTGTTTGGAGCGGTTAATGCGCTGGAGGTGGCTGTTCGCTGCAACGCAAAAATTTTGCAGGCCTCAACATCGGAGGTATATGGTGATCCTGAGATTCATCCTCAGGCAGAAAGTTATCACGGTCGAACAAATACGTTGAGTCCCCGCGCATGCTATAACGAGGGTAAGCGCTGTGCAGAAACATTTTTCTCCGATTACCGGCGGCAATATAACCTCAATGCAAAGATAGTGCGCATATTTAATACCTATGGCCCCCGAATGGCTACCGATGACGGTCGTGTCGTAAGTAACTTCATTGTTCAGGCGTTAAAGGGAGATGACCTCACTATTTATGGTGAGGGTAAGCAGACTCGTGCATTTTGTTACGTCGAAGACATGGTTGAAGGATTGATAAGAGTGATGGCATCGGGTGAAAACTTTCTCGGGCCAGTTAATCTTGGCAATCCCTATGAATACGAAATAGGTGCTTTAGCTGAAACCATTATCCGTTTATGTAACAGTTCCTCCCGCATTGTTTACAAGCCTGCTCCTGAAGATGATCCTAGGCGGCGATGCCCGGATATTACGCTGGCGCATTCAGAATTTGGTTGGCAGCCGAATATATCTCTAGAGGATGGGCTGAAAGAAACAATTCTGTATTTCCGTAAATTATTGTAGTGGCTAAATCTGAGGCTGTTTAATGTCCAGTATCAATATTAAAAAACGGGATATCACCTTTGTTACAACATGTAAAGGCAGATTGCATCATATAAAACGTACCTTGCCCTTATTGGTCGCCGAGTCTCCTGCATCCATCGTGGTGGTGGATTATGGATGTCCGGACAATGTTGGGGACTGGGTAACTGAAAATTATCCTGATGTCGTTGTGGTTCGCATTGAGGATGATCCAGGGTTTTGTGTTGCTCGTGCGAGAAATCTTGGTGCAAAGCGTGTGGATGCACCATGGATATGCTTTATTGATGCTGATGTGCAAGTAAAATCGGGCTGGCTGGATTGGATGGTCTGCAATCTTGATTCCCGATTTTTCTATCGAGCTGATTTTGAAGATGGGGTTCGTGATCAAGAAACGTGGGGAACCTTCCTATGTCCTCGTGAGGCCTTTGAGTCTGCCGAGGGATATGATGAGGTCTACCGAGGCTGGGGGGGAGAGGATGATGATCTGTATTGCAGGCTAGTATTTCTTGGCTTAGCTGAGTCCTATTACCCTGCAAAATATGTAGAAGCTATCACGCATGATGATGTCGAGAGGCTTACATATTACGCAGAAAAGGATCGCAAGATGCACTATTGTATTAACAGCTTATACAGAGAAGCGAAGTTGCAAATTATGATGGTTCAGTCAAGAAGGTATAACCCTCCGCTGGAGGTAAGACAGGGCATTATGAATAAAATAACGGAGAGTTTTCTGAAGTGGAAAAAATCGAATTCACAGGAACTTCCTTCAATCACATTTACTACACACGGAACCGGGAACATGTCAAAACCATATCGTATGAACAAGCGGCTGACCTTTACGCTTTCCATGCAAGAAGTTGCTGATACTGGTTTGCAAAGATCTTGATGGATTATAAAGCGTTACTAAGAACGTAAATATGGCAAAAATTCTCTGTGTATGGGAGTTGGGTGAGGACCTTGGTCACCTGGCTCAGTTTTCGGTAGTATCAAAAGAGCTATTGAGCCGTGGGCACGAAGTATATTTCGCTGCTCGGGACTTGTCTCGAAGTGATTCATTCTTTCCTGAACAGCAGGTGTGTTTGCTCCAAGCTCCTGTTTGGCAACCTCGGTTGAAGAAGCCGATGAAAACCCGAACTTTTTCTGAGATTTTGCTATATCAAGGGTTTCAATCTAAGGCTTCGCTACAGCCGTTGGTAAGTGCATGGAGAAACCTCTTTACTTTAATCTCTCCTGATTTGGTAATTTTTGACTACGCTCCTGCTGCATTAGTTGCAGCTATTAATTTTAGCTTCAAGAAAGTTATTTTGAGCAATAGCTTTACTACTCTGCCTGTTGGAAGTGATTCTAAGGATCTTCAGTCGTGGGAGTCTGATCCAACTTATGACCTTACCAGAAGCGAGTTTTATATAACCAATGTCATCAATGAAGTGCTGGCAAATTATAACACTCCGGAAATTGGTAAGATCAGTGATATTTTTCGGTCTGACCTTGTAATGCTGACATGTTTTAGGGATATTGACTTTTATAGGAGTCATAGGCATCAAGCGGTATATATTGGTTGTCTTCCCGGTGTCAGCCAATTCAAAGCCCCATCCTGGGCGGCCTCGGTCCACCCAAAGGTCTTTGCTTACCTAAAATATGGCAAAGATAAAGTTGCTATGGTGATTAATGTGCTTCAGAGGCTGCCAGTAAACGCTTTGTGTTTTTACGCTGGTGCGAGCAGGGAGGAATGTATTGCTTTGAGTCGAGATGCGTTTCGTGTGAGTAATGAGCCGTTCAATATAGATGCGGTATTGAACGAGGCAGGCTATGTTGTTACTCATGCGGGCATGGGAATTGTGAATCAGGCTCTGTACCACGGTTGTCCTATGCTCGTGGTGCCCACACAACTAGAGCAGATCAACACTGCTATTCTTCTCGAGGAAATGCAAGTCGCTTTGTCTGTTAAAAGTAGGGATACTGAAACTGATATTGAGGAAAAGATAATTTCCCTCATTCAGAATTTCAAATATCTCAGATGTGCGAGTGAATTCTCAGTAAATAATGAATTATTAAGTCCACAAAAATCCCTTAAGGTCGTCGGGGATTTGTGCGAAGATCTACTGCAATAAAACTATAAGCTATTAATTAATAAGAGAATTTTTATGCTGCTGGCAAGTGTGATTTTACAGATGAATCTCGTTAACACGGCACGCCATCACCATATGCCTAAAATCTCGCTGTCGTCAAGATTGACACATCTTTATTAATCCTTACAATCATGTCGCTGTATTCATTTTCGCCCCCTCCATTTGACGGAGCTTTTACGCCGTGGTGTACAGGGTTGTGGGCCAAGGAACGCTGGATATTATTCATTGGATAACTTCTAGCGGCACACATAGTACTACTCAGATCACTTCGATTATCTGCGGGCCCCTTGTATATATAAGGGTTCTTCGGGTTATCGTCATTTGATTCTGTGGGTGTTGCCGCTTGTTATCACGAAGAACATGGGGGCAACATTGGTGCGTTATTATAGGAATAGGCTCGTTAAAGGACTGCAGTTGCTGCTTTTTGTCCTTTGTGTTGTCTCGACTATGGCTTGGGGCGAAATGGATATTCGTGTTGCCTCTCCTCTTAATCCTACAAATATCCAGACTAATTACACATTAACTGTAACGGATTGTTCATCCGTGGCAGCCATCCATGCCGGTGCGCTATCAGCCCTGCAAAGTTACTCGGTGGCTGATTCGCGGCGAGATTTAGCTCAACCTGATACCTGTTTTATCGACTTCAGTCTGACAGGGACAGATCAACTGGCACCTGCGGCCAAAATTGTGCTGAATGATGGAACTAGCCGGGAACATGCCGAACAATTTTCCTATGATGACCTAGCGCCTGCGATAAGCTTTAAAGACGTGTCAATCAGTGCTTCAGAAGGCCAGCAACAGTTAGTTGTAGGCGTTGAAGCTGAAGATGATGTTGATATTCATTATGTGGCCTTTAATGTGGTGGGGTTGAGAGCCTCTGATCTTCGGGCTGCGGCTGGAGTGATAGCAGAGGCAAGGAAAACTGCATTTGCACAGACTACTGCTATTCAGAGGGTTTACCCGGTTTCTGAGGCGCAGAGACACTATTTTATTTCATTGCCTCTCAAAGAAAGCCTTTCGGCTGATGCGATTGCACAAGACGTGATTGTATTGATTGAGGCTTATGCTGTTGATGCCTCAGGGAATCAGAGTTCATTCAATAAGGTTGCGTTTACTGGAGACAGCATTCAGGAACAAGCCAAGTCTCTGATAGTGTCTAATAACAAAATTCTCATTAACAACATACTTCAGACACCTGTCGTAAACGTTGCTGTAGATTTTCAATTTCGTGGAGTAGTTGATCTCACCGGGGCGGGCAACGGTGTTCAGTATACTTCTTCACACCCTGAGTTATTCGGTGTTACAGCTGGCGGTGTGATATACCCGTTGGCAGAGACTAAGGGAATCTCAGCATTTGTAACGGCTACATATCCTGGTCTTGATTCCGCCACTATTCCTGTCGAAATAGATTTTAGTAAGACGCTCGTTAGCATCCAACTGAAAGGTTATGGTGAAAATAACCCCTATATTCTAGAAAAACTAAACAGCTTTTATGCACTGCCTGAACTGGAAGGGATTTTTGACGATGGAAGCCGGGCACAGCTTTCCTCAAGCTGGTCACCTGTCATTACGATCAGGAGCGTATATCAGGGGTTGATTGAGAAAAATCGTCTGAATCAACTGCGCGCCAATGCTGTAATCCCGCAGGAAAGCCCCGCATATCTTGATATTTCCTTGAAAGAGCTTCCCGAAATTTCTTCTTCCATTCCCGTGGCTGCAAAGGATGGTTTGCCGACTATTAAATTGAGCGTGCCGACAACAGTCCAACCTCCGCAGGAATTAATAATTAAAGCCGAGGTAGAAGATGATGTAGGAATATCAAACGTCCAATTCAAACTTGATGGAATGGTAATCGGAAGCAGGGCTTCAACGCCTTACGAGCTGATTATGCCTATCTCAGAGGAGATGGAGGGGCGTACGCTGATCCTATCCGCTGAGGTGACAGACAGTGCTGGACAGAAACAACACGCTGAAGACTACCCTGTCAAAATTGTGTCCAGATCGAAGGCGGAAGTTCCGGCATATCAATATGAATTGCCCACCGATGGCCAACGAATTATAGAGAAATCTCCAATCGTTATGCAGATATCCAGCTCTTTAGGAATACTGCCGGATGTTGAGCCGCGTAGTGGCATTACTCAAGTTGAATTCTTTCATGATGGAACCAAAGTTGGAGAAGCGACTTTCCCTCTGCTAGAAACGCGGAAAGTATATGTTGATGGGAAGCAGGAAGAGGAATTGGTTGAGCTTTGGTTGTTGCGTGGAACAGTACCAGCCATATCAACTAAAGAAACCAGTTTATCAATCTCTGCGCGCGTTCATGCAGTTGGCGGCGCCGTATCTGATGCTCCGACCAAGCTGGTCAGAATTATTGAGAACAGCGATCCAGTGGTGCGGATAACGGCACCATTACAAGGTACCAATATAACGGTAGGTCAAGAAATACCAATAGTTATCGAAGCTACTGACGATACTCTGACGCTTGGTACTAGAGTAGAACTCTCTGTTAACAACAAGATGATCGTTAGTCAAACGATATCGGATGAAAGTGTTAACGTGAACAGCCTCGTGGATACCACAAGACAAATAACATTTAACTATACGGTAACTCCCGAGCAACTAGGTGACACACTACGTTTCCAGGCAAAAATTATCGATTTTCATCAACGATTAGGGCAGTCGGAAACTGTTAAAGTCAGTGTGGTCGGCGATCAGCCTCCAACGGTTTCGTTGTCGAACCCGGTTGAGGGGGCTTCATTTGTTTCAGGTCTGCCAATTCCTCTCAGAGCTAATGCCGTAGACGATCTAGCTGTAGAAAAGGTCGATTTTTTTGTCAATGCTCAGTTTGTGGGCTCCGATAGAACTGCGCCTTATGCCTATACGTATGAGACCCAAAAAGGTATACAACAGGAACAGGTATTAACGATACACGCTGTTGCAACGGATAACGCAGGTAATCGGGCTGAAAGTAATACTGTAAAAGTTACTTTGGGACATGATGAAGAACGACCTGTGATTAATCTTGCATCTCCTGCAATTACCGCTGTCGATGCCGGGAATGATATTGCAAAAATTATCGAAAACAGTGAGTTTGTACTAAAGGCAACGGGCTACGATAACGTGGGAGTGACTCGCATTGAGCTAACGGGAGTGGCTAAGAGCGGAACTCAATATGTGTTAACTGGCAATCCTGCGGACATGCTCACGGGTGAAGATTTTCCCATACAGCAAATACCGGGTGTTTTAAAAGCATACTCAGCATTGCGGTTAGTGAAAGCCCCCGGGTTCTCTGGCTCTGAGAACCGCTCTTTCGACGCTTACCCGGTATCGATAGTAGCCTTTGATGAAATAGGTAATCAATCGCGGATTGACGTTGTTATAGGTATTACTCGCGATGCTGCGCCTGAAATTAGCGGCATAACCGCAAATCGTCTCAACTATTTTCCGTCTGACGATGTGCAGGTCGAGGTGCTGGCAAGAGATGATCTTGCAGTTCACCGGATCGAACTGAGATATTTTATAGGAAGTCGTCTGCTTAAAACGGAGATATTCGACGAGACACGTAACTTGTCTCCTATGCCTGTTACGCAAGTGAACACTACTTTGTCGCTTTCTTCATATGCGCTTGACAATCAAGATCAGACTTTACGAATTGAAGCCATAGCTTTCGATAAGCTGGCCCAGTCTTCAACGACCTTTGCTAAAGATATCCTAATTAAGAATGATAAAACTCCTCCAATTACCGCTATAACAGCACCGGCACAAGGTGCTGTGCTGTACGCTAATGAAGCGGTGAGTATCCAATGGAGAGCGGTTGATGATAGCAAACTGGCAAACGTATCAATCAAGGCAAATGACTTAACTATTTATACCCGTAACGACTTTACGCTACGTTCTGAAACTGGATCTCTGCAATACGCAGTTCCAGCAAATGCCGAAGAATTGGACATTCAAATATCCTCCACTGACATTTATGGTAACTCTTCAAGCAGTAGCTGGCATTATGAAATAGATAGCGATAGACCACCGGTCATATCTATCCGGCATCCTGCTGCAGGCTCACGATTTGTTGAAGGAGAGGCATTTACTGTCAATGCCCTGGTTACTGATGATCGTCAGCTGTCAAAAGTTGTGTTCTTTACTCGTGATAATCAACAAGAAAAAATTATAAAGACATACGAAGGTCCTGCTCTAGCAAAAGTAGTCCAAGAGGCATCTTATTTTAGCGCCAAGATAAACGCACCTACCAAGTCAAATGAAACTGCTTCTGTTGGCGTTTCAGCCTGGGACAACCGAAACCAGAAGGCGGAATATATTCTTGATATTGAACTCCTTGACGATGTTGAGCCTCCAGTTGTTGGTATGTCACTTCCCGATAAGGATTTTTCGCTTTATCCAGGAGAAAGTTTTCAAGTTGTCGGTACGGCTACCGATGATAATTATGTAGCTTCACTGGTTCCATTCTTTGTAGATGAGCAAGGGGCAGAAATCCAACTAAGCTGGGAGACATTTGGTCGAACAGATCGCGTTGAGCAAATCCGGGTCCCAAACCCTGCCTCGTTGGGGGCAATAATCGTTGCCGAGAAAGTCTATACTGACTACACGGCCAGGGTGCGCATACCGGTTGAGCTCTCTAACTATGCCGGTAAAACGTTGAAGTTCTTAGTGCGCGCGTATGATCGCGGTGTTAATGCCAGTGATTCTCCGGCAGTAAACCTCACCATTAAAGAAGACAAAGAAGCACCAACAATTCAAGTACTGAGCCCGGGTGACGTTGTATATGATCGCCAACCTGTCAGCTTAAAAATAGCTATTGCAGATAATGTCAGTATCAGCTCATATCGCGTCAGCGTATTAGATCCAGAACTGAGAGAGCTAGTTAACCGTTCGAATGTCAACCAAGCATCTATTTCGGTTGTTGAGAATGATGTTATTGATTTGTCTCGTTATTCTCCTCTGTCATCAGAAGGTGTGGAGTTTGCGCTAGTAGTTGAAGCTGTTGACAGTAACAGTAATAAAACCAATATATCCCGGCGTATTCGTGTACTTCCGGATATGCCTCCTAAAGTTTCGTTAATATCCAAAACTCCATTGTCACCTCTTCAAGGTGGAATCGCCTTTTATCAGGTACTTGTTGAGGATGATTATTTATCATCTGGTGGGGGGAGTCCGGTATTTGCATTCCCTGTATTCTCGTCACTCAGTGGGCTGGATGATGCCGCTGGACGAGCGATCCATGGTGGGGTTCCGGAAGTAGACAATCCTCTTGGGCGCGGCGGCATTGCTTTTGACTATCCTGAATCCGAAGAATGGACCGGCTCCTTGAAAGTCAATGATAATGAGCTCTGGAGTTTTTCGCAGGGGGTCTCCTCATTTAACAGCCACGCCAATAGCTCGATTACTTCTATAGCGCTGGTGGTTGACGGAGTTCGTACGGGTTATACATTGATGTACCGTTCAGGTAACCAGTGCGGAGGAACTTATGAAACCTTGACATTGACTGCGGATCAGCTTGTCGGCGGTAGAGTTCGTTTCTCCGACTGGCTGCCTGAAAATGTCACAGACGTTCGTTTACGTCCAGAGTTTGAAAGTATTGCAACAAACGGCATTCCGGACTTTATTAAAGAGATTCATATTGAATTTGAAAGTATTTCTTCTGAACTGAAATTTAAGGTAGCGAACCAGGAGCGAAAAGCTCGTGGAGAAGATCGCCTGACTCTGTTCATTGCAGATGCAATGAGAGACGATGATTTTCCTGCATTTGTTCAAGTAGGAAACTCACGTACGGTGTCTCAATCGTCTGGACACCATAATGAATTTTTTATTGCTCCTTCATCCGCTTTAAACCAGGTATTTCAGACGTATCTGATAGCATCTGACCGGCTTTCGATTGAACGCGGTTTCCTTCCACTAGTGCCGCTGGATCAAGATACCGTAGTGGTTGATGATGAGTCTCCAGAAGTTGCTTTGATCGGACCTCTTGATGGGGTCCAAACTACACGTTTTTCACGTATACCATTAACTATAGCCGTCTCTGATAACAGCAAAGGTCTAGAAAGCCTCAAGTTGTTTGACGATGGAGGATATGTTGCAGAGGTTGGTGGAGTTTTCGGTAAAGACCGCTATGAGTTGGTATACGATGTTCCGGATCGCTATCGGACAGGCGAGTTAAATTTATCTGTAGTTGCTCAGGACCGTGCTGGCCGCATAGGATCTGACTCTGTAACACTTCCTGTTGCTAATAACGAGTATCCGCAACTGTCGTTTAGGGAATTTGCTTCGTATAAAGTGGGCTCCACCTATCGCAAAATTCTCAATACCGCCGACCGTTTGAATTATGGAGAGTTCTGGCTACGTATTGGGGAAAGTTTTCGACTTAAAGCAGAGTTAAGTGACGATGCGGGCCTTAGACGCTATGTAATCAATCGCGTGAAGCGAGATGGCTCCCGCGCAGTAGAATATGAGTACACATATTCTGTCGCGTGTCCCGAGCCGTTGATTCGTCACGAATTAAAAACATCTGAGATAGTCTTCAATCAATCTGAGCCAACGGAATACGAGGTTCTGCTTGAGGACAATGCCGGACAGATTACAAGGCGAGCTTTTCTTATCCATCCTCTGGCCAATGTTGTGCCGGAAATTCGTATCACCACTCCTGCAGAAGGGCAATACATTGCGGCAGGTACTTTTAGAGTCAAGATAAATATTGTTGCTAGTGATGATCGTGAGCTGACCACAGATAATCTAGATATTTTTGCAAATGGTGTGCGACTGGACTTAATAGAGAGTCTGGATGGGGAACCCGGTGGTAAAGAAGTTATCGAACAGGCCTTTAATGATATCTACGACAGTCTTGAAGAAAAATATACCGTTGATATCGCTAACGAGTTTGGTCGGTCTGATAGTCCATATGCAATAAGTCGATCATTTTTATTCGGCATTCCTGCTGGCCTTATCCGGGACAACGAGTCGATCACTTTAACGGCACAGATCAAGGATTCCGATTGCAACGCGCAGGACGGATCTTCAACATGTGCAATTGGTCGAGATGAGATCACATTCTTCGGTGCTGTCGATGAAATCAACCCGGAAGTTGCTATCGTTCAACCTGCGGTAGGCTATGGCCCGCCGGAATTTTCTGACTTTGAGGTGAGCTTCCGAGGTTATGATAATGTAAAAGTTGAGCGTTTGGAGCTGTATACAACCTATGGTGTTAGGATGTCAGACGGGTCATACCAGACTCTTCCATATTCTGCACCTATCAGAAGGGTGCTGAGTATTCCAGATAGGGACGTTGATCCGGTCACTACCAATAATATAGATACACCTTTATATCTTCAGAATGTTCATGTTGATCGAATCGGTGAAATTGCTAATCGATTTGAGGGGCTACAAATAACGCCCGATACGCGCTTTGATATCTGGATCAAAGTCGTTGCATATGACTATTCTGGCAATCAGCGTGTTAAAGAAGTCAGCTACCCGGTTCGGATAGACCAACGTCCAGTTGTCGATATCGTTCAACCTCTGGATGGAAGTAGGCAGGTAGAAAGCACACCACTGTACGTCAATGTTCACGCTTACGATGACGTGGGTATTGATTCGCTTACTTTAACGGCATATCACGGAGCGGTTGGTCAGGACGTTCAAATATTCTCCATGAAGTTGCGTGAGCCTCCTTATAGTTTCAGTGTGCCTCTTCCTGCATATAACTCTGAGCAGCCGGAGAAGAATCGCGTCCGCATATTTGTTGAGGCTTTAGATACCTATGGTAAAGCTTTTGGTGATCCGGATAATCACGTTGCGACCGAAGAAATCAGCATTGAAATAATCGGCGATGCTCCACCAACAGTTACGCTTGCGAAGCCCCAGGACGGTGACCGTATAACGGAGGGCGAATACCTTTTAGTGCAGGTAAACGCGGTGGATGACGTCGGTATTGATAAAGTTTCTCTGAACGTTGCTAATCTGGTTAATGGTGATCGAAGCTTTACAGATTCGAGCTTCCCTTATGAATTTTTAATTGAAGTTCCTTATGGTCAAGCCGGAAAGGATCTCCTGATTAGCGCCTCCGTCACTGAGAAACGCATGAGTGGTAACCCGAGGACAGTCGACGCGCTCAACTCCGTGACAGTCGGTGTAGATAAAGATACGCTCGCGCCTGAAATTAAGATAAGGGTGCCCAGTACCGGTGGTGTGGTCGCTGAGAAGCGTCCTTTGCCCTACGACATGGATGTAACTGATAACGTTCGTGTTTCAACCGTGCGTGTACAGCTTTTTGCTGACAAGAACGGAGATGGTGAATTTACTGAAGAAGAAGAGGTGGGGCAGTCCTTGTTGTTGGCGCCTCCCTTCGCAGGTAGTTTGCCCGTTGGAACTATTTCAGGTTATCTGCCCCAAGTAGACGCACAGCAGCTGCCTGATGCACTTCCGTTGCTATTCAAGGCTACCGCCCTCGATGGTGCTGGAAATATATCAGTAGAAGAGCGGACAGCAATATTGGTACAGAATGTTCCGCCGCAAGTACAAGAAATTCAAATATTAGACAAAAGAGGTTTTAACCTAGGTAGCGATTTTGCAGAAGTTCCCAGTGGTCGCGAAATAATTGTTAATGTTATTGCAAATGATCCCGAATCAGGTGTGGCTCAAGTCACTCTTTGGCAGGGCCAGGCCTCTAAGCTGGAGAGTTTGGAGTACACCGCACAGGCAACTGACTCTGCGGCGCCATTTCAATTCCATGTTCAAATTCCGAAAGGCCATGTTGATGAGCTAATAAGTTTCCGGGCTGTTGCAACAGATGTTGATGGAAACATCTCAGCTCTATCTTCAATAGCCAGGACTTTAAGGATTACTGCTGATCAACCGCCAACCGCAGTTATTACAAAGCCGGCCAATGATAACTCCGTAGTCATAGAGGGACAGGAGCTTGAAGTATTGGTCGAGGCCACGGATGATCTTGGGCCAGAAGGTATTGATCGTGTTGAGTTCTTTGTTAATGACAAACTCGTCTATTCAAGTTATACCAGCGAAACGGAAGCAATTGGAGCATACGCTCAGGCGCATACTTACAAGGCGATTGTCGAACCACCACAAGGCGTAAACGGCTTCGTCATACAGGCAGTTGCTTACGATATTATGGGGCAGGCGGGAGCATCGCAAGTCGTCCGGGTAGGTGTCGTTGATGACACTATTACGCCTAAGCTGAGTGTATTGCAGCCTCTCAATAACGAAATCCTGACAGCAGGTGAAGAGATTGTAGCTGTAGTTTCAGTGCGAGATATTGGCGCCGAGAGAGACCGCCAGGTGTTAATGACTTGGGTTCGTGAGTATCAAAACACCTCTGGTGAATGGGTCGCGCTCGACACTGAAGAGCTGTTGCTCAAGTATGATGATAACGAAGCTCTTCGCCCTAATATTCCCTTAAGTGATCGTAATAACCATACATACATCTATTGGGCAAAATATTCAGGTGGGAAGATTCTGCGACGGGGATCCGCACGTAATGAGCGTG
The DNA here is from genome assembly GCA_937958105.1 of uncultured Cellvibrio sp. GTDB lineage: Bacteria > Pseudomonadota > Gammaproteobacteria > Pseudomonadales > Cellvibrionaceae > Cellvibrio. Next base: position 128,045 of record CALFXJ010000038.1, on the reverse strand, counting down.
TCAGAATTATTTCGCATATACCGAATCATAATTCCAAGGTTGAAACAGTTCATGAAGTGGGTATGCCAGTCAGCGAGCGGCGTTTTCTTAAACCTCGCGATAATCGTGCATCCGAAAGCTTGGCTCAGCAGGTCTATTACAACTCCGTTGCTCAATACAAAGGCATCGGTCGTACGGGAGCCATGGTTGGGGCCTGGTCAACTATTGATCCGGTTAAAGTAGAAGAGGGAATAGGCACTAACTATCCTTTTAGGGCTGCTCGATCCTCATGTACCGCTTGCACAGGTATCTTTTTGGTAGATATCGCAGCAGAGCTGCAAGAAACGAGCGACGTCTTCATTTATTCACCACTGTTGAACGGTGCAAGCGAGATATTCGCGGGTACTATCTCCGAAGTGCATGCTGACGAAAATTTTGTCCTTGCGAGCAAACAGGGTGTTCCACAGGCGCTTGCTTATTCAGACGATGTTCCAAATGGATTTATTTCTGCTTTGCAAGCTGAAATGGCGATTAATCCTGAGACAGGGCATACTTATCTGGAAAACGAAAGTGGTGAGCTGCTCATCTTTAATCTGCAGAATCACGATGGCTCATTCGGTTTGCCTTACATGCTCGCCGGGCGTGTGGATATGCCCTATATACACACCTACGGTTTGGATCGTCGGGATAATTTAGTGTTTATCGCGAATGGTAATGGTGGCGTGCAAGTTGTGGATATCTCTAACCTTTCCGCTCCATATCACATCGGCTACGTCAAGCCAAATGGTTATGCTCGCGATGTCAAGATCAAGGATCGCTTTGCTTATATTGCAGCGTCAGAAGAAGGTGTGGTTGTGGTTGACATTCTTGATCCCACACTCCCTATTGTTGCTCAGATAGACACCTTGGGTATTGCAAACCGCCTTCAGATTGTGGGTAGTAAATTGTACGTGGCGGACATGTCCGGAGAGGGCCTGGTATCGCAACTTAATGAAATCGATATTCGTGATCCTTTCCATCCTAAGTTGGCTCGAATTGTTGAGTTGCATCCAGCACGTGAAGATTTAATCTCCAAGGGCGTCTACGATGTTCATGTTGCAGGCAATTTAGCTTATGCATCCGTGCTTTATGCTGACCAAGAAGATAAACCTGCTCAGGCTGTTGTGGAGATTATTGATCTTGAAAAAGTTGATGACCCCTCATTAGACTCCACAATCCCGGTTGTACTAAATCGTTATGCAAGTCAGGATAGCTTTGCGGCTCGGGATTTGACACTGGCGCGCGGCGCTATACAAGTGGCGGCGGGAAAGCAGGGGATTAATCGTATTGAGTTGACCGAGCTTGTTGTTGCTGATCATATTCCCATGGCAGCGGAAGCACAGGTTTCTACGGCGATTCCTAAGATAGAAATTGAGCTATCCGCAGTGTTGCCTAGTACAACTTCGCTGTCTGAATACGTGCAAGTATATAGAGGTGGAGTTCTCGAGAGTAATGATGGCTCATATGCTTTAGGTGAAGATGTAACAGATAGTTTCCAAATAAAGTTCTCAACTCGCAATAATGAACCGGCCTATCGTTTCATTGAACTTCTGTCTGCAGAAGACTTGCTGCCCGAAACAGAATATGTAGTCATTATTAAAGCTGGGCTTACACCACTCACCGGTAACGCGTTAGCGCGTGATTATCGTTTTTCGTTCTTTACTTCCGCAGCTGGTGCAGAACAAAAACCAGAAATAGTTTCAATATTCCCTAATACTGGAAGCATTGAGGGAGGAACAAGTGTCGTCATTCGCGGTACGTCTTTTGGTGATCAGCCACAGATCCGTATTGGTGGCCAATCGGTGGTTATAGATAAGGTAATTTCCAGTGGCGATGATGGTTACAATGAGGTTCATCTGACCACTATGCCCCACTATGCAGGTCCTGCAGCTGTTCAGCTTATGAATAGTCATGGTCTTGAAGACATCGTTATTGGTGGTTTTACTTATCTTGACCTGTTACAGATTTCATACATAACACCACCAGTGGTACGCGTTGATCAATCTGGCGAGAATGATATTGTTGAAATAATTGGATATGGTTTTCACAATGGGCTTGTTTTAAAGGCCTATCCCAGTGGTCGTCCCGATCTCGGTAAAACAGATACGGTTGATAACGATCGCTTGCGTCTTTACAGTGCTCAGAAGATGACTTGGGTTGTTGCCGATTTGGGTGATAACTACCGTGGGTTTGTCGATATCGAGCTGAGCGATGGTCTTGGCCGTGGGTTTATCCTGCCCAAAGCGTTATTTATGGGAAAACTAGGGGTAAGCAGAGGTCTAGAAAGCCGCCCACCTTTTGATATTGGCGAGCTAAAAGAAGATATAAAACGCCAGGAAGCGGGGCTTCCGTCATTGATAGTTCCAGACCCACTAAAGCTTCCTCCAGGCAGAGTAGTTGATCTCGCCTCTGACACTGGTTTGGGCCTGGTATATGTTCTTGGTGCTCCGGTTCGAGTCACTGATGGCCCTAAGCCAGATTCGGTTACGCTGATCGAAGATGTGAACCGATTCTTTACGCCTGGCTGGATTAGTCTTATTCATTATGAAAGAGATAGCTTGGATCAGGCTGCACCCATGCTTGGTCTTGGTTACTATGATCTTCCCCAGGACCTTAACCCTACAGCAATGGCATTAGGAAGTAGTCACCTTTATGTTGCTGCAAAGGGTTACGATTTTCCGTTCATCAATACACCATATGAAGCACAAACCTGGTTGTTGGTGTATGACAGAGAGGACCGTTTGCCCGGAAGCTTGCCGGCGGATGGTGAGGGGAAAGACAGGGATATTCTCTACAGTGTTCCTCTGCCTTTGACATATGCTCCAAAGAATCTCCTGCTGAAGGACGGACTGCTGGTAGCTGATGCTGGCCCGGAAGGTGTATTAGTAGTCAGCGTCGCTGATCCGTTGAAACCAACGGTCGTTCATGCAATCACTGAGGCCATTGCAAATGGCAAGCACGAGAAGCTCAGTGTTCATGATATTGCAATAGTGGATGACCGTTTAATTGTTACGACTTCGCAAAAGAACTTCGTTTATGATTTGACCAAGCCAAGTGTTCCCCAGTTAGGTGTTCAACAAGCAAATCTCCAGATGTTGCCAAACGTTGCGAGGCCTGTATTGGGAGAAAATACAACAGTTGCTCTACCTGATGTGCTCGCGTTTGGTGTAAAAGGACTGGAGCTGGTGGATGTTTCTAATCCAAACCATGCACCATCGGTTGGTTATTACGTTGATAATGGTTTTCCATTAGCGGGTAGCAATGTTGGTATTGACGCGGCTGGTACGCTGGTTGCTCAAGTTCGCCGGCAGGGATGTGGCAGAGATGTTGATCAATATTTCCTGAATATTATTGATATCAGCAGGCCCGAGTTAATCGACGTTCTTGACGCAGTAAATGTAGCTGAGTGCGGACCGCATGGCTTGCCGACTGGCTATACGAGTCGCACCACAACTCCATATTCAGTTCCCACGCTTTACACTGATGACGGTATTGTAGTAACCGCGATCCCCGCGGGTAATCGTTCATTATTAAAGCTTATCGACACGCTTACCTATGATTTCGTCAACAGCTACCCAGAGAGTGGCGCAACTGGAGTTGCCCGTGATGCTGTTCTGAAGCTGAACTTCACCCATCCCGTCAGGGTTCCTGACCTCCAGTCGGAGAATCAATACCTTTCTCGCTATTTGTCTTTGATCCGAGATAACGGCACAACAGAAGGTGTTGCTACGGAATTTGAGGCCGCTCTTAGTGCTGCTGACAACCGAATAATTGAAATTACGCCGGCTGATATCTTATTACCCAACAGTCGATATCGCATAGAGTTAAAGCCAGAGCTGGGCAGCCGTCGCTCGGAAGGCTTAATGGCTCACAAGATATATTTCACCACTGCTCAAGGTTCTCGACCAGCTATCGACATTAAAGCAGTTACACCATCTTCTATTACGGTTGATGGAGGTGAACTTCATGTGGTGCTGGACAACGCTACTGCGCCAAGCTTTCTTGTATCCGGTGAAGCGGCCACAGTTATCAACGAAGTTGCTTTAGAGGATAACCAGACTCAATACACAATAAGTGCACCAGCTCTGTATCCCGGAGCTGCTACTTTGACCGTTGTTGAAGCTGATGGACGACGGGCAAGTCGAATTGGTGCGGTCCAATACGTTGAGCCGTTGGTACTGGTAGGGCTTCATCCGACAGCCGGTAGTGTCAATGGTGGAACACGTGTCACTTTAACGGGAAGAGGGTTTGTTGGCGGTGCCCAACGTACCCGGATTTACGTAGGGGACACCTTAGTTACGGCTGAGAGCACGAAGGTTATTAGTCCGGAAAAGCTGGAATTTGTTACTCCTCCCGGACAGCTTGGTCCCAAGAATGTACGTGTTGACCTGGACAATGGTCAAAGCGCAACGGCTAATGAGTCGTTTGAATATCTGCAACCTGTTAAAGCTAATATTGAAGGTGAGAACGAAACCTTTTATGACATAACGGTTGATCCTACAGGTACCTATCTCATTGCTGCTGCAGGTTCAGGTGGTATTGTCATATATAGCATTGACTCCTCCACCCTGACTGCAAATACAGAATGTGTAAGCAATCCAGACGACCTTCTGCGAAAAGTAGATTGTAACGGTGATGGAGAGGATGATCGCGTTCTCACTCGCATCCGCCTGCCAAACGGTTATGCAGCTCTGGGTGTAGATTCCTATTTTGAGAATAATCAGGATCGCTTGTTCGTAAGCGCAGCGCGCCTGGGTACACCACCGAGTGATGCACACTTATTTATTCTGGCAATAGACAGTGAAGACGTAACTCGCTCGACTCTCGTCAAATCATTACCACTTGATGCCAGCTATGCCAAGGGGGTGATCGTCGACAACAACCAAGCGCTGGTGGCGTTGGCTGAGCGCGGATTGGGTGTGGTAGATACTTATCTTCATACAAAAACATACTTAACCGATTCGATAGCCTTACCGGGCAATAAGAAAGCATTGGATGTAGATCGTGTTCCACCGGTTGTGGGTCAGAATGCCGTTTATGCTGTAGTAGGGGGCGAATACAACTTTAAAACCTTTAAACTGCAGGAGAAGGAAACACACAACAGCGGTGGTTTCCAGTTGATTGAGCGACACCCGGAGTATGGCTTGAGATTGCGTGGCTCGCTCGACATCCCAGCTTCTCACGTTACCGTCGTTGGCCAACTTGCCTATCTTGCTGCTGGTGATGCCGGTCTCGTAATTATTGATATAGAGGATGTTGAAAATCCGAGAGTTATTTCACGTGTAAACAATATCGGTTATGTCTATGACATTGCTGTCAATGGAAATACTGCGTATGTGGCGTTGGGATCTCGTGGCATTCTGACCGTTGACGTAACAGATCCATCGAAACCGATGCGAATGGGTGGGTTTGAGAACTACGGAAACAGTTTTGTGCAAGTTGTTGAGGCGACAGCTTATTCAGCTATAGGAGGCGGTAGCAACAGTACGGGAGGAAGTGTAATCCAGGAGACTCCTGATATTGTGTTGAAACTGCACAGTATTGATCCGAGCAATAGAATTCTTGATCGCAACGCCGATGGTACCCTTACCGTTAGACTGCGGTTCAATAAGGCCATCGATCTTACACCAAATAACGAGCAATACTTTTATGCTCTGAATTCCTCAGGACAGTTATTAAAGACCAATGTAAAAATTGTTAATAACGATGCTCTTATAACTTTTGAAGAACCTTTACTGTCAAGTGCTGGTGATCAGATAAAAATTGTTATAGAGGCTGGGCTTACCGCGGTGAAACCTTTAGAAGGTTCAAACCATCTGACGCTTTTCAAACTGCAGTCCGAGCAACATATCGATTTGGTCTATCGTGGCCTGCGGCCGGAATCGCCCCGTATTAATGCGGTTATGCCTCGCCGGATACCGTCAGGTCAGCCGGCTTCCATTACGGTCTCAATGATCGGTATTCCTGTGGTCAAGGAAAAGATCAAGCTCTTTTTGGGCTCAAAACCTTTGACCGTAACCTCAGTTGAGCGCAGTCAGGACGACAGCCGTATCGGTATTGTAAAAGCTCAAGTTCCTGCCATAGCAGCCGCTGGGCTGTATGACTTGCTAGCGCATGTAGAGTTCGATGGTGTTAGTGAGGCGGTCACGCTATACGGTGCGTTACAAGTTGATGCTCCGATCGTCTTCTCGTCAATAGAGCCACGATGGGGACCAATGTCCGGCGGTACAGTGATCACAGTACATGGTGAGGGCTTTGAGCCGGGTAACACGGTAATAAATGGTCCTACAATCAGTGTTGGTTCCAGTACTGTTTATGAAATTGAAGTTCTGTCCAGCAACAAGCTGACATTTGTATCTCCTCGAGGAACTCCAGGTCAGAAAAGCGTGCAGGCGAAAGATCGATACGGTCGTACAACCGAACTATCAGGGCTGAAAGGTTTTGGTTACGGTATTCAGCAGCTGGCAACTGTCCAGGCTTCGCGCGCCAATCCTGTGGATGTAATTGTTGATCAGCAAACGGGGGTTGCGCTCACAGCAGCAGGTTATTTCCATCAGGGCTTTAGTAAAAAACAGCTTTTGGAAGAATCCCCAGGTGCGTCCGTTCCTGAATCCTGGCGTGCATTGAGTTTCGATGTTCAGGAGGCTCGCGGTCCTATACTGGTTGGAGGCGTGGGATCCTTACCTAGCGGCAGCGAAGGGGCGGTAGAAATAAAGCGGTACATGACCTTACAGAAGCTGGCAAGCAAGCAGCTCGAGAATGAAGTTCTAATTGATCAACCCCAGCTGACGGAAACCGAGAAAGCCGATCTGGCGCGGCTACAGGGAACCTATCTGCCGTTATCTGTCGACTCTATTCGACTTCAGGCGTCTCAGGAGCTGGAAGAGGGGGTCTGGCGTAAGCGCTTATATGTTGCCAACGGACATGGCGGGGTGTCCCGTCTCAATCTGGATGAGCAAAATGGGCTACAGGTAACCAGCGAAGCGCTGGTTGGTCGAGGCATGGTCCAGGATATTGCTCAACAAGACTATGCGCTGTTTGGTAGTACATTTAGTGATGTTGATGCCGACGCCCCGGACGAGCCATGTACAAACGCTCCCGGGCCTGGTGTCGGCTTAAGTGTTGTCAACAGCAACTTGACGGACCCATTCGACCCCGTCTTTATGGGAAGTATTAAATCCCTCGGTGGAGGCTCGGTACTTCATTATCATTACGGTTGGTTGTATTCCAACAGCAACTCGCAGGGCATTAAATGGAGTCCATGCCCATATACAAAGGATTCAAATGCGACCAAGCTTCAAAATGGCCATGAAGATCAATTAACAGCTGTTAATGTCTTCGATCCTTATCTAACTCGCACTTATCAGACTCGCAATACGGTCTTTGACGTAGCAGCCTATGGTAAATATTTGATTTTTGCGCTGGGTAAAGATGGTGTAGAAATCTTCAACACAGATCGCCCAGAACTAAAGGCGCATATCGCTGTGGATGACAAACTGCAAGCCACCGCTGGCAGTGCTGTTCGTCTCAGAGTGATGGGTAATCTTTTATTTATTGCTGCAGAATCCGGTGTGGTAGTGGCTGATATATCAGATCCACTTGAACCCATTGTAATTTCAGCAGGTAACAGTGAAAAAATAGAAGCGCTGGACTATTTCAAGGATCGTTTAGTTGCGGCAGGAGGGCCTAGCGGGTTGCGCACGCTGCAACTGCCTGCTTCCATGGTGGTGGCGAGTAACGTTAAGGAAGATGGTTTCCTTGTTTCCAATCGCCCTTACACGGTGACTTTTAACGAGCCTATGGCGCTCACCTCATTACAGCAGCCTGGGGTTGTTACAGTCCGGCGAACGGATAACGGCGCTGAGGTCTCAGCCAGTGTTTCCGCGGAAACTATGGAAAATGGCGCAGCCGAAACCTTTGCTATTGAATTCAGGCGTGAAGGTGGAATTACCTACGAAGTTAATATCGATGGGGCACGTAATCTGCGTGGTACTGGCCAATGGGCAAAATACGTCCATCGCTTTACGCAGGCTCACGAGCTAGCACAACAACCTGTGATTCATCGAATTGAGAACGGAGCGTACCACCGTGATGATCAAAAGCCCGTTCGAATAATTGGCGAAGGCTTCCGCGATACCTCAGATCTCAAGCTATTTGTTGATCAGTATCCGGTGTCTTATAACTTTATAGATGAGTACACAATAGAAATTCCAGCAGCGGCGTTAGCCATGTATCCGCTTGCAGCAGGCCAGCATCACATCAAGCTACAGGACAATCAACTGGAGGCTGAATTCCTTGGAGCCTTGGTTACTGGTGAGGAATTAAGCCAAGCCAGCTTCAGAGTTGAGCCACAGACCGCCGACTTAAGAGGCGGGCATCTGGTGCGCATCTCCTCCTCTCACGAAGTCATCCTGCCAGGCGCAAAAGTAATAATGAGGTCAGGAGATGACGTCATTCATACTTTACGTAACGATGACGGCGTAACTGTTGTTGACTTAAAAGATGATGTGGTAACTCTTAAGGAGTTCACTTTCCGTTTACCCACAGTCAACACTCCACAGCTATACAGAATTTACTTGTTGGTAAATGGGCAAGAGATATATGTAGGCAATATTTCATATACGTTACCGGAAGGCCGTTCAGCGGGATTGCCTAATTATCCCCCGCATGTGATTGGCGGTGCAGATATTGTCGACGATGTTATGTATGTGGGTGTAAGAGCTGGTGCTGCCCCGACGAGCACCAATCGTTTCTTAATGCCCTATGGTTTTGAGATATTTGATATCAGCATCTGGGAAAACCCAATTCGACTCAGCCAGCTCAGAACGAACGCACCTGTTACCGGCGTAGAAGTTGTTGGTAATACGGCTTATCTTGCGGCTACACAGGAAGGTTTATTGGTTGTTGATGTCAAGGATCCTCGACAACCGCTGAGACTCACGAGCTATCCTGCACCTGGGCACCGAGTTACAGATGTTACATATGACCCTGTTGGCAATATGCTTGCCGCTTCTTATATGGATGATTTCGGCAGCGGTTTTATTCGATTCTTTGACTTGTCCAATGACGAGTTAAACCCCCCGCTGGGTTATAACCCAATAATTTTCAGCGGTGAAGAACTACAGGGACAACCATTAGATGTTAAATGGCATGATCAAAAGCTCTATGTGCTGCTGAAACGCGGAGATAGATTACATCTTGCTATATTTGATGATTTACCTAACAAAAACAGCTACTCCATTCAACTGTTGGAGCGTGGTTCGACCTCTGATTCAAACGCTTCCATGTTGGTGCAACATGGGCAGATCACTGTTACAGCTGGCTTAGAGAGAATCGTTTATCAGCAGCAGGCGAATGGATCATTTTCTGCCGCCTATTGGGATGCGATAGATCGGTCAGGTGCTGAGTTGATTGCTAATAACGGGGGAGTATTCGTTTCCAATCGTGGCGGTGTTGTTGACAGCCGCAGCCCGGGATTAACCGTCAGCAGCATAACACCGGCTGCAGGAACCCGTTTAGGTCTTAATAGTGTTATTCGTATCCAGCTTAACAATCTCATCAACACAAATCAGGATCATCTGTCCCAAGCGGTTCTTGTTATCGATGGCAATGGGGAACCGCTCGATACCGGCAATTTAATACTGGAAGGAACTAACACGTTTGCGGGAGGATATATCGATGTAAAACTCAATGGTCAGAATATCCCCGGTAACAAATTGCAGGTAGTAGTTACTCAAGATCTAAGGGCGGTTACAGGCGAGGCATTAATTGCTCCGGCTGGTGCAGTCTATGACTTGGGTGATGGCATTAACCCTTTAATAACAGATGTAGTGCGTAAAACTGATACAAGTGTCGGCGGCCATTACTTCCACGGGGACGGTAGCGAGCATGCGGTTATTAAGGGAATAGGATTTGGCAGCGATTCTGGGGCGATACAGCTATCTATTGGCGAAACAGTTGTTCCACCTGCTGCTATTACATCAGTATCCGATGGTGAAATAGAAATCAAGGTTCCCAAGCTCTTCCTGAGCAGCAATGTGGCCGCATTACCGGTACGCATTACGAAAGGTGATCTTTCGTATATCAAACATGGAGCTATTGTCGTTTTACCTCGCGTAGTGATCGAGGATGCAAATCCATTGCGTGGTCCTCCACAAGGCGGAAATGTTATTGATATCTATGGCCGCGGTTTCAACCACGGTATGAGAGTCACCATAGGCGGCAAAGTGGCGGGTGATTTGCGCGTCATCAGTGGCAACCATATCCAGGTGAGAGCGCCTGCAAATCCGTTTGGATATGCACAAATTAAGATTGAGAGCCTCCAGTTCGCAGGCGAATCTGCGGTATCTCCAATCGATTACTTCTATGCTGGCCGGGAAACCGGGTCGGTAGATCTTGCTTCAGATAAGCCAAGCCCTATTTCTGCGGTGCTCTTACGTGATCAAATCCTTTATACAGTTACCGGTGGAGAGTATGAGGTTATTAATCGAGAAGGGCGATTAGCTAAACGATTACGCTCTAATGTGGCTCGATTGATTGCGGCAGATGTTTCTGACCCTGTGCGCCCGGTTATCTTGGAAAAGGAATTCTCTAACGTAACGAGACCCTACCATTTTGATGTAACTGGTGGTCTGGGAGCGCAAGGATTTGTCGCTCTGGAGGCTATGAATAATGATCTGTTCGCCGTCGGTTCAGATCGTCTCTATCATTTCGATATTACTCTGGCCGCAGATCCTTTACTGATCAATGAAGTTACATTGGCAGGACAGGTTCGCGATCTGGTCGCACGTGATGGGCTTTTGTATGTATCAAGTGTTGATGGCGTTTCGATCTATCAACTGACAGATCGAAGGGAACTGCGCAGACTGGCAGTCATTGATCGTTTGCTCTTGAAAGCTACGCCGCATGCTATCGATGTGGTCGGTGACAGCCTGTGGATTTCGTTGACTGATTCACGTCGCATCGTGGAAGTTGAGTTAATGTCAGGGGAATACCGCATTGTTCGTGACTTTGAGACAATTGACGAGGGTGGCAATCGATTTAAACCCAGGAATATTCTGGTAAAAAATAACCTAATTCTTGTTTCCAGCGGAACTGCCGGCTCAGTTGTTCTATATCAAGAGAACAGCAGTGGCGGAGCTACGCCAGTAGCATCACTTAATCTGGCTTATCTCGTTCGCAATGGCGACATCTATGCAGGTCAAATGATCTTGCAGGGACAAACTCTCTATGTAGCAGCAGGACAGGGGGATCTGCAACTTTACGACATTTCCCCATGGATGGAGGGTCGCTATAAGGCACCCATAACACTGAAAAACTATTTCTCTGTTATAGGCGATGTTGTGAACGTGGCGTTCCACTCTCGGGCGCTTTATGCAGGCTCTACGTTTGCTTACCTGAATGATCTGCCTATTGAGAACCCCGTTGAAGACGCCAGCAGTATCAATCACATCGGCGGTCGGTTAAATACCATCGTTAATGATCAGTTGGTAATTGTCAGCCACACTCCAGATGCTGAATCAACAATACCATCTGATGTTGCGATTGAGATTCAATTTAATCGATTGTTGGATGGGGAACAGCTTCAAGCAAACAAAGATGAGCTGTTAACCGTTGTTCTGGATGGTGCAAAAATTGCTGGAAATATCAGCTCTCAAGTTAATAATATTGGATCTAAAATCGTTTTCCGCCCTGTTGCCCCTTTAATTGATGGCCGCCGCTACCGCGTCACTGTAGCTGGAGCGATACGTGATCTCCATGGCAAATCGCTGGGTTCTGATTATAGCTTCCGTTTTGTTGCATCCACGTATAGGCAGCCAGAGATAGCCGACGTTCAGCCTCGTTTTGCAAGTTGGCGTGGCGGAGAATACGTAAGAATATACGGTGAGAATTTCTCCAGTTATTCGCAAGTGGAGATCGGTGATGTTGCGATTGAGAATATAGAAGTAGTAAGTGATCAGGAGATGCGCTTCCGCTTGCCAGCATTAGCCGCGTCGCCAAATGACAATTATGTTGTCGGTTTAAAAGTCGTGAACGGTCAGCTGAGCCACAGCCGGCATGCTGCCTTCACCTATGTTGCCGATCCAGTAATCGACCGTATCGGTAAATTCAATTCCCTGTCAGGCACAATAGATACAAATGCTCATCGGTATCTATTCAACTCAGGCGATACGATCGCTATTCAGGGCCGTGGGTTCAGTGCAGCTACACGTGTTTATGTCAATGACAAAGCCCCGCTTGGTCTACGCATGGAAGATCCTGATGTAATCAGCTTCCGAGTTCCTGACAATACCCTCGGCCGGTTAACCATCACTGTAAGTAATCTTGATACTACTGTAGATGGATTTGATAACACCGATATATACATTGAACTAGGCGCTAGCGAACAGCTTGCCGATGTCATTACCTTCAAACGTCACGGAGATTTGCTCTTAACTGTTGGTGCATATTCCAGTGGGGCAGCTAACTGGGCTCTTTACGGAACAATGGAAAGTCAGGTCCCCTTGCTGCTGTCGCGCGGTGCGATGACAAGCTCGATTATTGCTGCAGCTATCAGTGATCGCTATTTAGCCTTGATGGTTAATGAAACGAAACCTGTTATTTACTTCTACGATATACAGAATGTTTATGCTCCTCAGTTAATCAATCGATTCGATAATCCTTCAGGGATTGCTCTAACCGATGTACACATTGCTGGTGATAATTGGGTATCAGTTACTAACAACACGCTTTATAGCTCTGCTGTTCGGGGCAATAACGTCCATGAGACTCAGTTGTCAACCACTCTGCTTGATGTTGGGTATGACCAGGAGGGGTTGTGGGGCCTTTATGACGACCGTGTTGAGTTCCGCCGTTATGATGAGCTGGAATTGGTCACGCAGGTATTTGAGCACTCTCTGATAGCACCTAAATCCATTGCTGTCAGTGAACAGCGATTACTTCTTCGTTCAGCGACCGAAGTTGAATTGTTGAATGCGCCTGTACTGAAGCGTGGCGGCAACGCTGTTATTGGGAAAGCTCTACTTAATCAGGACGAAGCAGTTCTGAACGGTGAACTGTTGACTGTGCTGACCAGGTCAGCACAGCGGTTGAGCGTGTACGATGTAAATCAAAACGGGCAACAACTCAATCTGAAACTACTTAGCGATATCCGTGCTACAGGTATCAATAATCTTCAGCAAATAACGTCTCATGATGACTTGTTGGAGTGGCGGATGAATAACCGTTACTTCAATACACGTTTACCGTTTAACAACCTGTGGAATGTTCAGCCAAACCACATCGGGGCTGAGGCAGCTATGCTGGCAGGCCGTGTGGCTGGTGCATCTGACAATTGGAGAGACGTACTCCTGGAAGTTGTGGAGGAAGCATCTTCAGTCGTGCTGAATGGAAGTACTGCACTGGTGGGCGACCAGCTCCAATTTCAGGTATACGGAAATAGCTATAGGCCAAGTGCGAATTATCGAATTGCTCTTTTTAATCAGCCTCGTAATCATATTGACGGTGCGATGGTAGATATTGATCTTCCTTGGTCTGTTTCTGCAGAGCCTTTATTTGGTCTATCGCCTATCCGTACACTGTCAGTGATACCAGGTAATGCAATAACGGACCGTGTTACCCAATTTAAGGTTCAAGGATATCAACTGCAAAACGCCGATAAGGTGGAGCTCGGTGAGGCTGTTCTTTCAGCGGATCAGTATTCTGTTAATACCGCTGGAACGGAGATGACATTCTCTGCGGTCTTTGCTACGCCTGGTGTGAAGACACTGCGGGTATCTCAACAAGACAATGCTCAAGTGGCATCTATGCCAGCAGCAGTGCTGGTCGCACAAGCTATAGAAATTGCGGACATTACTACCAATAACGTTAAAGGTGGTGAAAAAGCACTCAGTGACAGTGGTAATAATCGTATTACAGTTCAAGGGCTGGGCCTGCAGGGTAATCTAGCCGTCCATCTTGTTCCATATGACCAGGGATTCATCCCCGATAGCTCTAATCTGGTACGTCATCGCGTGCAAGGTGGGCAGCTGTTTATTGACAACTCACCTAAGGTTATTGCGGGAAGAAAATATCAGTTAGTAATTATTCGCAAAGAAACAGAAGAGACGGTATTTGCTCCACAGCAACTTTTATTAACGGGGGTTGATGATACTGCACCTGTTTTATTGTCAGGCTCGAGTGGTCACAAGGCATTGACCATGTCGGAGCCTTTGCGTCTGACATTTGATGAACCTGTCAGTGCAGAAGGCTATCAGGTCATCAAGCAGTTCAAGGACTACACTGATAGTTCTGATGTAGATATTTCAAATCGTTTTGAACTGGTGAATATCGCCGCTCAATCCATCAGCTTACGCCTGTTGCCTGGACAGCTGCTGGATGCAAACGCAACCTATCGCATAGTAATTAACGGGATAGCGGACTCGGCTGGTAATCTGGCCTTGGGCGGTTCACTGACGGAGGCGGGACGCTATAGTGCTAACCTTACCGCACCTGACACACTTGCACCGCGTAACCTGCGTTTAGTCCGATTAACCGACGGGATTGACGTCAACGAAGCTATGCAGCTGACCAAGGGCAGGTCGCATCGGTTCATGTTAAGTGCAATTGATAATTACACTGCGGCCTCGGCAATTAACTATCGCTACCGAATCGCTACCGCATTCGGAGCGCCGGAGACCGGCTGGCTGCAGCCGGGCAGGGAGAATGTATTCACATTCGATGCATTAGAACACCATGTTTACATGGAGGTCTTGGTTGAAGCGCGTGATGGAAACAACTCACCGGTTGCTATTCAAACCTTCCGTGCATCTTTGCGTGATCCCGTTATAGAACTTGAATCTTTCCACACTAATCCTGCGGAACCGGAAGAGTCGGTTCGTGCTGAAATGCATTTCACACTGAGCGGCGATATCGACATGGTCGGGCAGACTGTGATAAGTGTTGACAAGATCAAGCAAGGCACGATAGACGCATCAGATAAATACAACCCGGTAACGGGACATGTATTTGCTTCATTCGTTAATCCCAAGATACGTGACATTATTCCTGCTGATGCGCCTGTTGCCCCTGTACAGATGAACACGTTGCTTCAGGTAACCTATGGTTTTGGATACACCAAAGTCTTTAACGAAAGCTACACCTTATATCTGGATAGAACTCCTCCATCATTGGAGATCGTCTCGCCAGCTAATGGAGACTTTGTTGCAATTGGCGATCGTACAGACGTCATCCTTAAAGCCTTCGATAAATATGGCATCGAAACAGTCGAAGTTAGCTATAACGGTGGTGTTTGGCAGGAGCTTAGCGATCCAACTCGTTTCAGTTTTGAAGCTACCGTCGACGATATTGAGCACGGCATTACGGTAGCGGCACGCGCTACTGATCCTAATGGCAATATCAGCCCTGTTCAGACAGTGACTTTATATCCTTATGATGCAGAGGCCGGCGCCCCGAAAGTCGAAATTCTCTCACCTGCAAATGGTTCCAGCTTCCAGGAAGGTGAATCAGTTCGTTTTGAAGTTCTATTGCGAAACGTAATAGATGCTGAGCTGTTCCTGGATATTGGCGGTGTGGAGGCCGACACCGCCAGTGCTGAGTTGACACGAGATGTAGATGGAGCAGAGCGGCAGTTTGTCACGCTTGACCTTCCTGCAGTTGACGAAAATGTTGTCGTTCTGGCTCGTCTGCAAAAAGCTAATTTGAAAGCATATAAGTTCCTCAATGTTGTTAACGATGAGGGTATTGATGAGGAGGTTCAGACACGTCTGATACCGGAAACTAGCATTCTGGGTGGCTCTGCATTGTGGGTTACTACAGCTGTTCCGGCTTCTATGATGGATTACTCCGCTGATTCACAAGTCGTTGTGAAGGACCCTGCAGGAGCTAGTGTCATTGCGAGTTCTGCTCTTAACTCCACATTGATTGCCATAGTGTCCGGTGAAGGTGAATCAACCAACGTTGAAACCCTGTTGAAAGATAAATCGGGACATGAAAAAACGCGAGTACATCAACTGACCAAGAAGCCATTCTTTAGCGATGCTCCAGCTGTTGAATACTTAAAAGGGCTTAACAGTAATGAGTTATTGTTTAAAGCGCTCGCGATTCCAGGAGCAGGCAGGGAGGAAGAGCTGCTGGTGGCGTTCAACAATCGTTCTGGGGGATACCGCTTGGTGGCGGGTTCTCGTGTTGTTGATTCTGCCGCACAAGGTGAGATCATCGCTCTGGAATACAGCGGAACGGCTTTGTTCATGCAGATTCGTCAGAATGGTGATGAATACATTAAGCGATACCCACTGACTGGAACTGGTTTGGCTGGTGTCTCAGACATCTGGGCGACAACTGGTGAATTCTTGGGCGTAAGTGGCGAAACCGTCTGGCTGCGGTACGGCAACGCTTTGTCGGCGGAAACAATGGTTGAGCAGACTTTGGTACCGGTGCTTGGTCACACCGTGCTAGAACCGATACATGCATATCAGATAAGCGGCAACGTGATGTATGGTCTGAGTGATGCAGGGTTGTATCAATTTGAGATCGCTGTAGAGGAGCTGCCCTTTATAGAGCAGAGTCACTTTGTTGCATTGCCCGATCAGGATAATTTCCTGGTGCTTGGTGATGAAATCTTTACCTGGCAAGACGAATTGCTGACGCATTATGAAATGCTGCCTGATGGTGCACTGGCCAATATTTCATCTTCGATGCTGCCTGGTGCCATCGAACGCGTTATCAGTGATGATGAATTGCTGTGGGTCAGGATTAACCACGCTGATGGTCCGCAATGGCTTGCGATAGAAAATGACAATATTGTTGCTGTTTTCCCGACGTCGTCCCGTGAGTTAGTGGTAGCTCCCGGAAAGATTTATTTCGATGTAATGGCGGACGGCAATACCTCAGTTTGGTCACGCAATATCAAACCCGTATCTGACGAAATTCAGATAGCTGTAGGAATAGAGCCATTGCCTCACGTGGTGCAATTCACAATCGATTCTTTGACTGACCCTATAGGTGATTTGTTTATTCATCTCGAGACCACGTCTCGTGACCTTATACCTGCGCGGCGTGAAGATAGAGAGGGCCATCGGTATCTGGTGGTAGCTCGTGACCAGTTGAAAGGGGATGAGGTAACGATAGTAGCGAGATCACATACCAGTGAAACAGCATCAACTGTTGTTGTGGACAGGACGCCTATAGCCGATGTAAATGTACCCTTGGCAACGGCTACTACGCACGCCACTGGTGCTCAGGTTCCATTAACTGCTCATGCACAAGCATCCGCTGTTATCGGTAACCTCAGTGTTGTTACAGATAATCAATCTGGCTCATTAGCTTTAGGCTCCGTGAGTGCATACCAGTGGATTACCTTGCCCGCAGAGGAGGGTATATTTACGTGGGCATTGCATGCTGACGAAATAGAGGCCGTGGTCGGGTCTACGACTGTTGTTCCCAATAACAGTGAGACATCATCAGTAACTATTCTGTCCCCCATCAATAATATTGCCATTGATGCGGGTAAACGCCTGTCGGTTCGCTACTCCGCTCAGAATGCCGTGGGCGATACCCTTCGCTATGCTGATATTTCCTTGATGGATTTTGATCGTAATATCATTAGCCGTGTACTGATGAGAGGGGCAGAAGGGCTGCTTGATATACGAGTTCCCACCGTCGCAGCAAAAGA
Organism: uncultured Cellvibrio sp.; assembly: GCA_937958105.1. GTDB lineage: Bacteria > Pseudomonadota > Gammaproteobacteria > Pseudomonadales > Cellvibrionaceae > Cellvibrio. The sequence continues at coordinate 110,356 of CALFXJ010000038.1, read as the reverse complement.
TACTTATTTTCTCAGAGTCCGTGGTTACTTTGGTAGCGAATATCATTACGCTGATCGTGAAATTTCGTTACAGGTCTACCCTCAGCTGCAAGTACCAAAACCAGTGCTTACTGGTGTAAGTGACACAGTGTTTTCCGGTAGTACTGTCCAATACCGCATGGATGCGAACGATCTGGAGCAATATCAAAGCCGCATAGAGATCTGGGGCGCTGGTGGCGACTTACTGGCCTCGGGGAGTACATTGCTGGAGATGCTGGTTCCAGAAAGTATTACAGGCTTTACTGTTGTTGCGACCATTTCTGATGGAAACGGAAATGTAGAAAGTGTTACTTATCCTGTTCAAGTCCTTGCGGGACTCAAGTTATCAGACCTGAATTCCGGAAAGACCTTTTCAGTTATGTTGCCGGATGTATCGGTTGCATGGCTTGCCGAGGGACGTAACCTGCGTAACCAGGAAGGCCAGCTGCTCACCACACTTGACGCAGATATCACAGCAATGACTCGTGTGGGGGATCGGCTTCTGGTTGCACTCCGAGATCAAGGTTTAATGATAGTTGATCCGGCGGAGAACTTTATGGCGCTGAGCTTCTACCCGTTGGCTGGAGAAGTTTCGGATGTTGCGTTGAATGGTGAGAAACTGCTTGCGATTGTTGATGGTCGCCTGCAAGGATTTGAGGTCAGTGGCAACTGGATTAGTGCAACACCAATTCGAGATGGCTCAGCTACCGGCCAAGCTCTTTACGTCGATGATGAGTCCGCATTAGATGTAAACGCCTATAAAGATGGCTTTATGGTGCTCCGCAGCGGCTCCGCTATCGCTATCAATAGTCAATGGCAAACCGAACCGTCTAGTGAAGTCATACTTGAAGATGCCCGTACCATGATCAGATCTGGTGGCCGCTGGTACGTGGCAACCAATAGTAACCGACTACTGTCTTTTGCGAATAGCTCGGAAGTTCTATATCACGGTGAAGTGAATACTGGGACTGTGCGTATGATCTCCATGGGACGCTATTTGGTTGGGCTTTCGGAAAATGGCGGCATTCAGTTGTTCGATGTTACCAATCCATATCATGTACAGCAGGCTGGAAACTATCAGCGTGACATTCAGGGTCATATTTCACAGGCGCAACTCTTTAACGGCGCGTTATGGCTGGGTGATGCCTCAGGTAGTGTTATTGGGATTCAACAGCAGTCCGGCGAACCGGTAACTGTATACGCCAGCGATAATCCACGGGGACATGTGGTAGACGTGGCCATTACCAACGGTCAGGTATTAGCAGCAGCAAGTCATTATGGCGCGATCTATCTTGGAAAAGAGGGTAGTGGCTGGAACTCTAAAATCTATCCGGAAAAAGGATGGTCTCTTGCTGTAGATCGAGTCTTGTTTGATGAGGAAAAAGCCTATCTTGCTCATGCAGAAAAGCGTCAGGTAGTAGCTATTGATACTTTTGATCTTGACGAATACTCATCACCCAAAACCTCATTGGTTTTCAATAATGTTGCGGTGCAGGATCTGGCTGTAACAAACACCCATGTTGTCGCCAGTGAAAGCAACTTTATACACCTTGCTAAGAAAGATAATCTCAAGGTTACTGGTACTCTTTCTTTACCTCAGGGTGAAGCCATAATCAGCCTTGCAGCGTTTGGTGATGTGATCTATGCAAGTACTAACAACCGGCGTCTGTATCGCGTATTGCCTGGTGAGCTGCCGCTCAACTCCTACGCGGTCGTGATCGAAAGCATTATCGACGGTGCGAGCGACAATATTGAGAACCTGCAGACTTCCGGCGACCATATTTATTTCAATATCGGTACGTCGGTTCATCGTCTCGACTTAAATACCTATGTCGATTCCGTTATCGAGCTTCCTGAATCTGCTGCGATTAATGCATTGCACTATGCAAACAGTAACCTATGGGTCGCGCATCGAACCTCAACTTCCAGTGAGGTGCGTGTAATAGATGCGGCTTCGTGGACAATTATTGACTCTATTCGCTTATCATTTGATCAGCTGGTTACAGACCTGGCAGAGGATCATGGTTATCTTGCTGTTGGGCTGGGCGATAGTGGTCTGCAAATCATTGATTTGAACGGACAGGCTCGCTCTGTAAATCCTGCGTTAGCTTCGCCAGCAATAGGAACTGTATTTGTTCAGGGGGATATCATGCATCTCACCCTGTCCGATACTAAGAATATTAATAGTGTTCGTTTCTATGCTAATGACATTCTTCTCGGTGGAACTGCTCAATTCCCCTTTTACCTTTATGCGCTGGTTCCGCCGAATCTGCGAAATGGACAGCCATTCAATCTGACGGTAGAAGTTGAAACTTTCACGGGGCAGGTCTTGCGTTCCAGTGCCCGTAAAGTGGCTTTACAAGGTGAAGATTTACCCGGTAATCCATTTAGTGTGGTGATTGTGCACCCACAGCCAGGTGTTCCGACCTACGTTCCTAAGCCTCTGGAGCTGCGCGCCGAAGTTAAGAACAGTTCACAACCTATACATCAGGTTGAGTATTACGAAGCAGATGCTCTAGAAGGCCCATATAAAATTATTGGTAAGCATTATGGACCTGAGTTCGTCATTTATCGGGCATATAATGTTGAAGATAGCGGTAAGTACTTAAAGGTTCGCGCCGTTGATGCCTTCGGTAACCTAACTGAGTCTTCGCCGCTGCAATTTACACGTCTTCAGGATGACCAGCCTCCGGTGGTTCGCAGTTTTGAACTGCGGGGGTCTGTGCTGCCTGGTAATCAGATTATTGAGAGACATCCGTATCAAATAAATATAGAGGTCGAAGATACTGAAAGTGGTGTCGAATCAGCCATCCTGCGTCGCAACGGCTTGATCATCGCTGCGCAATTTGAAGACGGCAGCTTCACCGTTAACGAAAAAGGCGCTCAGAAAGATGAGTCGCTGGAATATGTCTTGGAAGTTCGAGACAGAGCTGGAAATCGTTACGAATTTACTGAGATTTATAATGTTGTAGAGGATGCCGCTCCAGATATTCTCGCGTTCGGATTCTCACCTAACCCTGTGATCGAACAGGGAGGCTTTGTTGTTAATCTTGGTGTACAGGATCAGGTTGCGATTGAAAAAATCGAATTGATCTGGAATGGGCACACTCAGAATGTGGCATTTAACAAGCCATCTTCGAAGGTGAATCTGACGAGCGTAACAGTTCGTGATCGTCGTACTGAACGTCTTCAGGAGGACACCGTTGAGCAGATAAGCCTGCGAGTAACAGACGACCTTGGGCAGCAAACTGAAGAACAGTTGTCTGTAACGGTGACAACAGACCAGGTGCCAGATGCTAACCGTTTGTCCATTACGTATCCGGAGACTGCTTTTTACGGTACATCGATCCCGGTTCGCATAAGCGGATTTAGATCTGCTAATGATGGCAATGATCCTGTGTTGGTATCCTTTATTGAAACCAATCCTGCAACAGCCAAAGAAACCCGTGTGAAGCACTCGCAGCTGACACAGGAGCTCCGTCGCACTATCGCTATGCCAAATAGCGATCTTGCAGATAATACTTATCGCTTCCGTGTTCGCCTGACGGATCACCTAGGTCAGGCCAGTGAAACGGTAGAGCACTCTGTTGCTTTAACGCACAAACCTAATGCGCTTCGTTTCTTCCACAGTGATCAGGATGTAAACCTGAATCTTGCTTACGTCACTGTGGGTGACTCGGTGGGTTATCAGATTGAAGTTGTAGATAAGACCAACCGGCGTGTACCTTATCAGACAGTGCGCTGGAAACTGCAGGAAATAACCGCTGCGGATCAGGCTCCGGCGCCGATTCAGGGGTTGGGCGAAACTCAGGCTGACGGTTACGGCCTGGCTCGAATAAATCTCAATTCCGCGCTAAAAGCCGGCCGCTATAAAGTGAGCGTCGAGCTCGTAGGGAACGAGGCTATCAATACTGCGATTGGGATCCGTGTTATCGCGGGTGAGACCAAAGATATTCACATCAACCATATCGAGCGCGTAAAAGCCGGCGATGTCTTTACTCTGAATATTCGAAGCTACGATGAGGGCGGTAACTGGACACAACAGGATTCACATACAGTAGTCAATATTGCTCTACCTTATGCCGGCTTCCACTTCGGCTTTGCTAACGGTGTTAATTCCGCCCCGCTGTCTAGTGGTGGAGAGATGGCCGAAATCCGTCTGCACTTTGGGGAAGCACAAGTGCCGATAGTGGCTAGCACTACAGCGGGTAGCTATCTTGCAGATTTGAAAACGATAGATGACCAGTTGACGACTTACTATGATGTCAACGGCGATGGTCGAATGATTGCCTCCGATAACCTGTTGGTGGAGGTTGTTGCCGGCGACGCATTCATGATCAACTTCGTCGAAGAATCCAGAACTAACTTGCCGCTGGGCGATATCAACCGTCTTGAGGTTGGCGAGCAAGTCACTGTTGCTGCAACATTGGTGGATAAATACTACAACCGTATTTATGAAATTGATTCGCAGGGCAGTTCTTCGCATGCTGATTTGCAGTTGAGCGCCACAGTTAATGGCTCAGCTGTCATCAATAATATTGCGCAAACCGCAGACATTGCTCTAAAGCAGGGTTATGGCACTTTCCAGGTGACTACGGAGGTTACTGAACAGGTTGATATCACCGGAAATACAACGCTTCCTCAGTTGCCAGGGTTGGCCAAATACGCTGTGCTCTCGCTTGACTTCCTCAAGCCTTACCCAGCAATTGAGCAAAGCATTGTTCAACCGGTTGTAGACAGCCTGATCAATCCGCTTCACTTCAGTTACAGTGAGCCGGTGAACAATATTGGTAATGAGCTGCCTCTACGGATCACGCTGGAGGATGACCCGGTAGAAGGTGAGTTCACGCTTGATGGTCAAAAGATCACCTTTGTACCTCTGCAACCTTTAGCGCTTGCCCGTTGTTATGAGGTCAGCTCACACAACTCGCTATTACGCGGCGTTGCAGCAAACGACGAAGTTCTTGCACAAAGCATCTCTGTCTGCGCTCCAGAAGCACGCCTTGATATTCCACAGCGAAACTACGCTCTTGAAGGAAGCTCCTATCCGTTAGCTGTTGCGACGGCAGAGAACATAAACATTTCAACAATTACCAGCGGCTTTGTGAGAATTGCACCTGAGGGTGTGGCAGCAAGTCCAGTTGCTTTTAACTGGAATAATCCAACAGTCGCTGTCCCTGTTTACCCGGAGGGTGAATATCCTGACGGGCAGATCGTTCGTGTTACTGTCTCCGGTATGTATGCCAATAAAGCACTCACTCTGGCTAACGAAATCAGCTTGCGTGTTTTACAGGTGGGTGGCGACTTCGATGGCGATGGCCTGACGAATGAGTTGGAAATTGCGGTCGGACTTGATCCCACCAATCCTGATTCCGACGGCAACGGAATACCTGACGGTGAAGACGACCTCGACGGAGACGGCTTAAGCAATCTCGAAGAAGTGACTGCTGGAACCAGCTTGACTGATAGTGATAGCGATGGTGATGGGCTTAGTGATTATGATGAGATCTACATTCATTACACCAATCCGAATAATCCTGATACGGATGGCGACGGTGTACCTGATTATGTCGAAGTTATTTCTGAATCTGATCCTACAAGCGATTTGCAAGCAGAGGTAGATCCTTACTACATCACCGATATAAGTATTACACCGAATCAGATCACCCATCGTCTGGGAGTGGATGTTCCTACATTCAAACTGAATGTTTTCGCAAAATTCGAATACGAAGGCTTGATATATGAGGGTGTACATATCAAGGCAGACACGGGGCTGTTCGAGTTCCGTACGAGCGATATGTCGGTTGCATCAGTTAATTATGATGGTGACTACACAGCCCTCGCCGTGGGTGAGGCTGAGCTGACAGTCATTTTTATCGAAAAAAATATAGCAAAATCCGTAACGCTAACTGTTACTGAAGAAGTAGTTGCTCCGCAAAAGACTCTGATAGTTACGGGGCGTGATTACGGTGCGTTATTGCACGAGGGTAGGCTTTGGCATTGGGGTAACACCTCTGAGTGGGAAATGCCCGATACGGATGGCCGCCCGCAGCTTATGCCAACTGAGTTCCTGGGTGGAGCATCAATTGTTGAGATGTCTGGCAGTACCTCGGGCTTGTTGATACTGGATAGCGAGAACAGGGTATGGACCTGGGGTGGTCCTTTTGATCGATATAGCGGAAAATCTCCAGTGTTAGTTGACACCACTGGCCTTGACTCTGCCAAAGTGGTTGCCATCTCCGCCGGAGAATACGTCAACATTTTAGCTGATGATCAAGGACGCATATGGGGTTGGGGGCAAAATGAGACGGGGGGCTTAGGCTCTTCCAAGATAGGATTTGTCTCATCTAGAGATCCTGTGTTGTTAGGAACGAATCAGTTTGTTGAAGCTGTTGCCACAAATAGCGGCGGTGATCGCTATGCGTACGCGTACAATTTTGCCTATGGACAGGATGTGATTTTATGGTGGGGACAAAGTAATCTTCCAACGAAGCTGAATACGGGCTTTTTAGGCGCTGCCAAGATTAAAAAAGTTGAGGTTTCCTCAGCTAACCCGAGCAGGGCTTTTATATTAGATACACATAGTCATCTCTGGCGAATGGGAATGTATGAGAGTCCCGAGAAGGTTGACCTCTCTCCATTAGGTTCAGCATCCGTTGTAGATATTGATGCTGGAGTACATCATCAATTAATCCTGGACGATACCAATCAATTGTGGGTAGTGAACTCCTACGCTGACGGCTCTTACGGTGATATAGAAAGGGTAGACTTAACTCCAATGGGCGATGCAGAGGTGGTTAGCTTTTCAGCTGGTGATCTCGGATTCAGTTTAATATTAGACAGTGCAGGCAATGTCTGGGGTTGGGGGGACAACAGCTGGGGGCAACTCGGTGATGGATCTTACGTGGATAGCGACAGCCTCATAAACATAGGGAATATCTATTCGAACGAAGTAAGCGTGGACATCGAACAGGTATCAGACGTTATTCCGGTTCGCATCGGCGAGAATCGCTCTATTTCTGTTGCGAATGTGACCTTCGCAGGTGGGGCGTACTTTAGCGATCCATCTGTATTTGCCAGTAACAGCCTGTTTGGTTTCACCTTTGGCAAAAAAGATGTAATTGTTCCTGCCGAAATGACTGTATCAGAGACTTTAATGGTGGATTCTTCAATCTGCTCAGAGATAGGACTGTTTCCCTATTCATTTACTTTAGGGGATGAGCAGGGTAATGAACTGGCAGAGCTAGCCGTTTCTATCAATTGTTTACCAGATGTTGAGGTGCGTGTTCAGCAATCAATGACTGGTGAAGCGGAAGTCAAAGTTAAAAATAATTTTAACGACGATTATGTGGTTCGCTATTCACCTGTTGCACTAAATCACTCATCTATTTCTATGTGGAACACATATACGGACAACGGAGGTGGTCATTTTCCGGAGTTTCCTAACACGGGGACAATTGCTGGATACTGGGGCAATGGTCGTGGGGACACGCAAATCTCTCAACGTGTTATCGATACTCCGAAAGGCGCTATAGCTATCTCTGAACTGGCATTTGCAATAGGCGGTAATGGGTTGCGGGTAGTGCTGGATCAGCCTGACATAAAGAACCTGAAGTTTAATTTGACGATCCAACAAGCATCAAGCGCGACCGTCATTAATGTATCTTCAGAAGATGCTATTGTTGTGCAGGAGATAGATGGTGCCACATCCTGGTCATTTGGTTTGGAGCAGTATACAAGCCCATACTTTGCGTTCTACAACGATGAGGCTGATGCAATCGTTTGGAGTTTTGAATTTGAAAGTGACCAAGGTTCACCGATACCGCTGCAATACAATTTATGCCGTGGCTGTGAAGTTGTTATTCCATCGACTTTTACATGTCCAGACTATTCCTCCAATTTGTTGTTTGGGAACATCGAGATCATTAATGGTCAAGGTGTAGTCATAGACAGACAACAGCTGATCTGTCCCCGGAAAGATATCCAGAGAATTGCCGCAGGCGGTTATCAAAGTTTTGTATTAGATAAAGAGAATGAACTCTGGGGTTGGGGAGATAATCGCCAGTTTGACTTGGGTGTGACAGGTGGTAATGACTATCACATCATACCAATCTCTATCGAGCGTAAAACATTCCTTGATCGCAGCTTGCTCAGCATTGCTTCTGGATACAGTCATAGTTTGGCATTAGATGAACAAGGGCAGGTTTGGGTTTGGGGTATGAACTCCGATGGTCAGCTAGGCAACGGTCAACGTTATGGTGCTTCGCTACCTAAACCTATAGCAAAAGATAAATTTAACGGCAAAAAGATAGAGGTTATTGCAGCGGGAGGTAACCACAGCTTCGTCATAGATGAGTCAGGTGAGATCTGGGCGTGGGGTTACAACGGAGATGGTCAATTGGGGATACCAGGAAACAGCTATTATCAACCTGTTCCAGCCTTAATTAGTTCTGTATTGCAAGCGGGTGACCGGTGGTTAACCGTCGTCACTGGGAGTTCACATACTCTGGCATTGGACAGTCAGCGGCGTGTTTGGGCTTGGGGTTACAACGGATCTGGTCAACTGGGCAATGGTACGACTGTTAGCTCCAGTGTTCCTGTTCAAATAGATCTGGCAATGCTGGAAGGGGCAAAAGTTATAGCCATAGCAGCGGGCGATAGTCACAGCGCAGCTTTGGATGAATTTGGCCGCTTATGGATGTGGGGCTACAACGGATATGGTCAGCTTGGCACCGGAACTACGATGCAAAATCTGCAGCCTGTTCAAGTAATTATTCCAGAATTCGATGGGGGGAGAATAACGCAAGTAGCTTTGGGCGAAGTTTATAGTTTGGCTGTGGATAATTCTGGTGGGTTATGGGGCTGGGGATATAGTGGCGATGGCCAGCTCGCTAGAGAATCATACAATGAACTGGTACCAGTAAAAATCCCATCACGGGCCAGAATATCAACGGTCGCCGCTGGGAGGGGGCACGTCTTGGCCCTAGATGAAAACAATAATCTCTGGGCTTTTGGTAGAAATGGCTCTGGACAACTTGGTACAGGCAACTCCGATTACCGCTCTCACATCCCGGAGCCTGTGGGCAAGCTCGATGACGGAGCTGCATTAGCGGATATAGTTTTATTTGCAGGTAATGCTCAGATCACTGTTGGTGAAGCTCACCCCGTATCTGTTGGAAAAGTCAACATAACGAACCCATTCTTTAACAAGCATGAAATATTGCTGGGTGACACGTCTGTAACTTTTCTCAAATCCGGTACGAGTTTTGTGGTCGGCGGGCCGTTAATGCGGGCAGAAGAAGATTTTATCGAGGTAGATCCTTCAGTATGTAAAGCGGTGGGAGAACAAAAAGTTCCTGTCGAGCTTATAGATATGACTGGTCGTTCACTGGCCTCTGACACCGTCAGTATTCAATGTTCTCCATCTATCAATATATCGGTAGTCATACATGATGGCGCTGAAATTGATGTTACTAACGAATCCAGTGAAGACTACCGAATTAGATTTATTGGAGCTCCAGGAGTAACGGTCGCGGGGGCACAGTTGGCGGAGATGCAGTTATGCCCCAGTTGCCATAACAGCTTCTTAACGGACTTCAGTTGCCCTACAAAAGAAATGATTACCGAGTTGGGTAGTATCGAAGTTCTTGATAGTGACAATCATGTTGTTTACAAGAAAAAACTATTCTGTCCCCCAGCCAGAAAACGGGTGGAGACAAATGAATATCGAAGTGTTTTTCTTGACGATCTAAATCGACTCTGGGCATGGGGGTTAAAGCCTAACGACGATGTCTACACTCGCCCCGATCTTGTTAACACTGCCAGATATGGTATGCACGATCTGGTGTCCATAGCTGCTACTAACAACGCTACCTATGCCTTGGATAGCGCCGGAAATCTATGGCTTGAAAAAGAGATCTTTAAATCTACATTGGTTCCGGATGCAAAATACAAGGCTCTTGAATCTGGTTATCAGCACAGCCTGTTGCTCGACGATCAGGGTCAGGTTTGGGCTTGGGGGAACAATGATTATGGTCAGCTGGGACGTAACGGTTCGGAAAAACCTAAAGCCAGGATACCTGCTCCTATCAAGGCGGCCTATTTTAATAATACAGCTGTTGTAGCGGTCGCAGCAGGGTATGCTCACAGCCTGGCAGTAGATGTCGAAGGAAGGCTTTGGGCCTGGGGGGCCAATGATCTGGGGCAGCTTGGAATTGGAGGTGAGGATAGCGTCGGTAAGCCAACTCTAGTCGATATTTCGAATCTTGCCGGCCAAAGAATTAACGCCATTGTCGCGGGTGCTTTCCACAGCCTTTTGCTTGATGATTTGGGGCGTCTGTGGGTGTGGGGCGATAGTGAGCAAGACGGTTCTAATGGTGAGCTTCACACACTGAGATTGGTTGATACGACTCAGTTAGCCGGCAACAAAATCATTTCAATCACAGCTGGCTCTGCTTTCAGCATTATCCTTGATGATGATGGCCGACTCTGGTCATGGGGTTCAAACTGGGAAGGACAATTAGGTAGTGGAACTGAATATTACCGTGATTATCCGGGATTGGTTGACCCAGCTCTCTTTGGTGGAAGAAAGATAATAGAAGTATATGCAGGTTATAACTATGCGCTGGCCATAGATGAGGATGGTGGCCTATGGGCATGGGGTGCAAATTACTACGGCCAGTTGGGAGACGGTACAACAACAGGGCGAGCCGCCCCTACCTTTATTGGCCATATTAATGAGTTAGAAGCGGATGCTCTGGCTTCACTTTCATTAACTGCAATGGCTGATCCGGTATCCATTGTAATTGGGCAGGATGCTTTCGTACGATTGACAGGAATTGTTGCGAAGAATGAATACTTTAATGTCCAGCGCATTACCTCCACTAATTCATATGTTCGTTTTTCATCAATAGGTGACGAGTTTGTAATCAGTGGACCGAAGGAGGTCGGTGGAACCCTGGAAGTTGACCCCGCAATTTGCGTGGAATCCGGTTTGACAACTCAGTATTTTGAGTTGGTGGATCAGAACAATATCGAACTCGCATCCGCCAGTTTCCAGCTGAGGTGCCTGCCAAATATTCATATCGCCATAGAAAAGGAAGAAAACGGCACGGCAAAGATAATTCATCGCAATACGTCCGAAGAAGATTACTTCGTACGTTTTACTGGAAACGGTGCTGTAACTGTTGATGGCGAATCGAGTGTTGAAAGAATCCTCTGCAGCGGTTGCGAACTAACTATTGATACCGACTACAGTTGCTCCCGTTTTGAGGTGGCTGCAATGGGAACTATAGAAATCCTGGATGCTCAGTCACAGCAAATTGACCGTCACACAATTCGCTGCCCAAGAGATGATCATTATCTATTCTCTGTAGGTCAAAACTATAGTATTGCAAGCGACGAAAAATCCCGCCTGTGGAGCTGGGGGGCGAACGGTGACGGGCAGTTAGGTAACGGAACTTATATACCTCAAGATCGTCCTTTGCCTTTCAATTTGACGTTACCTGCGAATACTCAGGTGTTGAGTGTTGTGAGTGGGGGCCAGCATAACCTGCTTTTAACCAGTGATGGTCGTGTGAGGGCATGGGGCTATAATTACTACAGCCAAGTGGGCGTTGTAGGTGAATATAGAGTCGGGACTCCTTTCCTGTTGGATGCTGCCCTATTCGATAACAAGCCTATCGTCTCCGTTGCGGCTGGTTACGGTCACAGTGTCGCGCTGGATGAGGACAATGGCATTTGGGTCTGGGGACGTAACTATGAAGGGCAATTAGGAAATTCAACAACGGTCGCACTGCGAGAACCCTACTTACTGCCATCGTCCATTTTTGGCGATGCCAAACCAGTTGCCATAGCATCAGGAACGTACCACAACCTGATGCTGGATGATCAGGGGCGACTATGGGGTTGGGGTTACAACTATTATGGCCAATTAGGTGATAATTCTCGCACAAATCGGTTGGTGCCAACATTGATTGATAATATGGCTTTAGGGGTTGATCGCTGGAGTAATGTATCCGTCGGGCTTTCGCACACTCTTGCTTTGGATAGCGCTGGTCGTTTATGGAGTTGGGGGAGCAATAACTACGGAGAGCTGGGTGATGGAACAACAACTTTAAGATCGTTACCTACTTTGATGGATACCAGCTTCTTAGATGATGCTGAAATTGTCGCGATTGCTGCAGGTGATGGGTTCAGCTTAATTCTCGATGACCTGTCTCGTATATGGGGTTGGGGGCGTAATGGAGAGGGTCAACTAGGCGATGGAGATTCCTATTCCCGTGTAATACCGGACCTGGTTAACTTGGATAAGCTCGGGAACGTAAAACCCATCAAGATTAAAGCTCGATATAGCCATGTCCTTATGAAGGATACACAGAACAATCTGTGGGGATGGGGAAGCAACTATTATGGAGAGCTAGGCGATGGCACGCGGTATTATCGCCGCCTTATACCTGCGCCAGTTCCCATTCCTGTTCCGCAGGAAAGGATGTATCCGGACATCATTGCGATTCGAGAGTTGATGGCTCCCGATGCCGTTATTGTTCCTTTGGAAATCACAACCGATGACTATTACGTTATTCGGGTTAGCAGTCAGGATTTTGAGCCGAAAGTCTTGATCCGTACTGCAGCAGGTGCTGTCGTCGCTCTTGCACCAGAAACGTGTGAAAAGGACCTTGGATTTATTGCGCTTCTTCCCAGAGGAGTTTATTACCTGATGGTTGGAAGCTTAAGTGACCAAAACGGTGAGTTTTTTGTAGAGGCCTACGTGCCAGAGATGAGCGATTATGCAGACTTTGAATGTTCAGGTAGTGGTTACGGCAGTGGATATGGCTCCGGCGGCGGTGACTGGTGGGGCAGTGAACCAGACAGCGGTTACGGTTATGGCTACGGTTGGTAACAGTATTTTTATTTAGATATGCAGATTGAATAAGGTGATAAATCATGAATGCAGTAAAAGTTTCAACATTATGTTTTTGCGCTTTTCTGGCTCTGTCAGGATGCAGTGATTCAGGCACTATTGCGACCGTAAATGGACGCGATATCACCCAAGCGGAGTTTGATGCGTATTTAAAATTCAAACGTGTTCCCGAGCAAGACAAGGCTCGTGTTGATAGAGCATTGGACGAATACGTACAGCGAGCTGCGTTAGCGGCAGCAATAGAGAAGACAGAAAAGCTTGATGCCGACTTAATTGGTGCCGAGCTGGAAGAGTTTCGTCGACAAATGCTGATTGGACGCTATTTTGAGGAGCATCTCAAAAAATCAGTGGACGATGACGCTGTGCGGAATTTTTACACTAATAACATGGCTGATTATGAGACTCAGCGGATGCACGTTGCACACATACTTGTCCGCGTCGATTCAAAAATGAGCGAAACAGAGCGGCAGGCGAAACTCAGTACAGCACATGAGGCTTACAGCCGCATTCAAAAAGGCGAAGAATTTACAGATGTAGCGAAAATTTATTCAGAAGATACGGTATCAGCAAAGAAGGGCGGAGATCTTGGATGGCTGGCCGAAGGGTCTGTTGATCCTGAGTTTTCTGAAAGATTGTTCTCCATGAAGCCCGGTGATGTATCTGAGCCATTTTTGACCCCTTTTGGCTTTCATGTGATTAAGGCAGTAGAGGGCCCGCAAAAAGTAACGCGTCCTTTGGATGCTGTTGAAGGTGATATTCGTTATCAGTTACGTAACGAAACCAAGATTGTCGAGACTGAACGCCTTTTGAAAACGATCAAAGTGAGCCGAAAGGATTAATTTATGTTGTTGTACAGGAAAATCCCCACCGAAGTCTCTCGGGTGACTATGCCTCGAATATCAGCTCTGCTCATTTTCTTGAGTATCGGGTTGACTGGTTGTGACCAGAAGCAGGAGGGGCAGGATACAGCCCAATCCTCTCTGGTCCTGGCCAAGGTTAACGGTGAAGAGATTACTGAAGATGACCTGCTATTCTCTATAGAGCGCACGTTCAGCCAGGCAGACATGTTCAATTTCGATGAAAGCCTCCGTCAAAAAGTACTTGATAGCCTGATCGCGAGTCGCGCTATGAAGCAGCTGGCTCTGCAGGAGCTTTCTGAAGATCAGCTTCAGAAAATTGCAAATCTGACTCGAGTTTATCAGGAAGAGCTGTATGTAAAAGAATATCTTCAGGCTCATGTAACACCAACGCCCGTCACGCCCGAGATGATTAATGAATATTATGAGAAGCACCCGGAGGAGTTTGGTTCGGTAGATATCCGTGATTATGAAATGTTGGTTGCGCCAGCCAATATTTCAGATGCTATGCGAGATGATCTGCTGGGGAGCATTCCAGAAATAAGACAAACCACCAACTGGTCGTCTTCTGCTGCAAAGTGGGATGAGCGGTGGGGGCTCAGGCATCAAAAGGCAAGGGTCACAGAAGGCCTGTTGAATAAGGTCTTAGAGCAGCAAGTTAATGCCCTTGATAAAGGCAATACGTCCAATGTTTTTTATATTGATGGACAATTACACCTGGTACGAGTAACCAATCTCGTCAAAACCCCTCCTAAATCTTTAGCTGAGGTGAGCGGGGATATTCGCCAGCGTTTGGCTCCGATAATGCTACGCGAGGCTGTTAAGAATGCTTCACAAGAGGCGCGAGAAAAGGTTCAGGTTGAGATCATCTCTCAAGCTGACTAAGTTTTTCACATGGGTTCTTTACTATCAGCGAGAGCAGGGTCTCTCTTGGGCTACATGAGACAGGGTCGTATGGAAAATTATTTAAATAGACAGGACTCGGCTCTCGAGGGATGGTCATTTAGCAATGCCAGGAAAAAGGGCATTTCTGAATTGATGGGATGGGTTTTTCTAACGCTTTGCAGCCCGGTATTCGGAGCATCTCTACCATGTGAAAGCATTTTTCCCGTGGCTGTTCAGAGCCATCAGCCGGATGGTGAAATCAGTTTTGATTGGAACGCACAGCTGTTGGATGCCGCAGAAGAATCATTAATGGTGGCACGCGTCAATGACTCTGCTTGGTCCGTTTTGCCCAGTTGTGGTACACGCCGCTGCAGTGCCTCTGCGCAACACGCTGAGGCTGTTAACATAGATTTTCCAGAAAACACCAGTAGTGTTGACTACCAGGTGGTCTATCAAGGCAGTGCTACCTTAGGCACGCATCAATATAATCAATTTCGATCCGTTACTGTTAATGGAGAAGGAGTTTTAACTTTTTCACCCATTACAACTTCATACCATATCAATCAATTAAATCTTGGTTATGCAGCTACGTTAAATTTATCGCCAGGTATTTATTGGGTTGATAATCTGACATTGGCCACAGGGAGCCGAATCAACGTGGTAGGTGAGGGAACTGCCCAGCTCTACGTTAAGAACGGACTAACATTTCCCTGGCAGTCCTATGCAAACATGACATCGGCAGGCAGCCCGGATAATGCCAGCAAACTATTTATCTATACCCACGGAGATCTGACCCTTCAGGCGGGTTCTGAAGTATCTGCGGTGAGCTACAGTAAAAACAGGCTTAGTATCGCGCAAGCCAAGCTCTACGGCGTTGCCAGTTTTCATCAGGCTAATCTTGGCTCCTCCGGAAAAATTTATGCAGACGTCGGATCGCTTGCTCAGACTGAATTATCCACATTTTGTGGAGGAACAGGTGGTGATGGGAGCCAGGAGCCACCTGTGGGCAGCTCACCACCTCCTGTTGGAAACATATGTCGTGCGGCATTCGGTAATGGACTCCAGGCTCATGGCGACGTGGGAACCATAAGCTTTCAGCAGAATGCGCAGTTACGCAGCGGCTCATCACATCAGTTATCAGCAGTTGATGTGATTACTATGGGTGGATCGGCTCAGAGCTGTGAGGATACTCAATGCGTTGCGACAGGCGTTCCCAGCCAAACATTAACTGCGGGAGATTTTAAGTCAACACTGGCAACTAATACGATAATGGTGCCTTGGTCATCCATATTCACGATTAATGGTAGCGATGAGCTGGAGCACGGACAGGTCACACTTGCCGCTGATGCAACAGTAAACTTTACCGCTCAACCTGATGCGTACCTGATTCGCGAAATGAATGTAGGCTACGGCAGCACTCTAAGATTGCCCGCCGGGGATTATTGGATCGAGCGTCTAGCACTTGAAGCAGACACCAGGATAGAGGTAGTGGGTAATGGAACGGCGCGATTATTTATCAGGGACCCCTTATATATTCCATGGTCTGCTCAACTTAATGGCAACACCGAGGATTCGGCCAAACTCATTATCTATGGCTATGGTGATATTGAATTTCATACTAGCAGCAGCGCTCACGCCCTGGTTTATAGTCGTGGTCAAGTAAGGTTGAACTATCAAACCCAGATCTTTGGTGCAGTGAACGGCAAAGGAATTACCTTAGATAGTGACAGTCATGTGACCTATACGCCAAACGCAGTCTCACTAGCTGACTTTGGTGAACTCTGCCAAGGAACTTCTCCTGCTCCAGATCTGACTCCCCCGCAGTTACAGATTGACCAGCCGGATACGCCAATAGATGCTGGCGAAATCCTCATCACAGGCAATGTTATTGATCCGGTACAGGAAAATAGCGGTATCGCATCGGTAGTCCTGTCCACTACACAAGGCCACCAGATTACGGCTGCGCTCAATGAGCAAACTTTCTCTGCAAGTGTCCCGCTGGTGCTGGGGGGCAACCTTATTCAAGTTGAGGCACGAGATTTTTCCGGCAACATAACGGTAGATTCTATTCTTGTTCACAGAATATCACTTCCTCAATTAATCGTTAGCGGACCGTTTGATGGCTCTGAAGTGTCAGCTCCGACTGTTACAGTCACTGGTGAAGTCATAACTGCCTGGTCGTTAGATGATGTACAGCTTTATCTTGACGATACACTGCGTCCCCTGTCTGGCACCGCTGGGGCTTATTTATTCTCTTTCTTGGTGATGCTGCAGGAAGGAAATAACGTATTAACGTTAGAAGCAACTTCACCGGATGGTAGTGTTAGCCAATCGTTGAATATCAAATATTCAAAACCCGATCGTGATGGCGACGGTATTCCTGATGATGAAGATGCATTCCCGGATGATCCCAATGAATCATCTGATATGGATGGTGATGGTATCGGTGATAACAGCGACCCGGATCGTGATGGTGACGGCTTTTCCAATGAAGAAGAACTTCAAGCAGGGACCAATCCTGACGATGTTAACGATTACCCGGATCGTGTTGCTCCATTACTGCAAATATCCAATACCCCCGATGAAATGGTGCAATCCCCCACAGTTGTATTGCGAGGGTCTGTATCTGATCCGGCTCAGCCATACAGCGGTATTCAAAGCGTGACTGTAACCTCGGACCGGTTTCCTGCATCAGCTGTTACAGCAACAATTACAGCGAATCAGTTTATGGCGGAAGTACCGCTGGCGGTCGGGATGAATCTGCTGACAGTGGTGGCAGCGGATTTTTCTGGCAATATGACTCAGGCTACTCATCAGGTGCAACGTAGTTCCCCGCCGCGTCTCGTAAATATTTCCCCTGCTAATGGTGCGGTAATATCCGAAGAAACCGTGACTATCAAGGGCCAGGTGGAGACCCTGTTAGCTCTGGATGCTATACGTTTTTACATTAACGAATGGCAGATAACCCCGGATGGTACCGGTCAGGAAGGCTTATATGCTTTCGCTTTGCCAGATATTCGCCTGCAACAAGGACAGAATGTATTTGTTCTGCGGGTTGAGTCGCTTGCTGGTGCAGACTCTCAAACATTGACGATTACCTACACACCGGAAGATCCGGATGCTATTGAGGAGCCTAGGCTCTCGATAGTCGCGCCTGCTAATGGCAGCCAGTTGCGCGATAGCAGTTTTCGCTTCAAAGGGCGAGTCATTAGTCACGCGGGTTTCGCTGAGGTGACAGTAAATGGTATGGCGGTTTCTGCCCCAGCCGGTAATTTGCAGGATTATTATTTCGAACAGGTAATTTCGTTTCCTGAAGGCATAGACACTGTCGATGTGACGGTTGAAGCTCGCGATGCACTTGGTAAGACCTCCAGGCTTGTTGCGCAGTATCATCGTGACGGTACACCGCCACGGCTAATACTTGATGCAAGCCTGCAGCCCAGCCCTGCAGTTAACAATGTTATCCAATCACCCTTCGTTGTAAATGGCACAGTAAGTGATGACAATCTGTCCAGCATCACTGTTAATGACCAGCCCCTGGTATTACGCCCGGGAGCAAGCGTCGGCCAATACGACTTCACCCTGCCTGTATCTTTAGCCGCGGGCGCACAAGCCCAATTGGTCTTTAATGCGTACGACATAAGTGGCAACCGGACCAGTGTGGCATATATTTTTCAATCCACAGCACAAGCCTCGATTACACCGTTATTGCCTGGTGAAAATGCCGAGCTTCTGGGGCGAGGTGATCCCATAAAAGTCCAGGCTGCAGCTCGACTTACGGAAATCGGTGAAGGGCATCGTGTAGTAGTTGTAGTAAATACTCAACAAACAGAGCTGACCGTTGTTGGGACCTTGGCCAGCGGAGACGTTACAGTTCCTCCACAAGCTGGTACATACACGCTCAATTATCAAGTCTTAAACGCACAGAATATAATCGTTGCGTCTACGACGCGTCAGGTACGAGTGACTGATGAGACAGCGATACCGGTGGAACTGGTACGCTACTCGCCCGAGAATAACGCAAATAACCGCGAGCCAAACCAGCCTGTTGAGCTTTACTTCAATAAAGCGATCGATCCTTCCAAATTGACGATAACGGTCAGTGAAACGCTGCATGGTAATACCTACTTGAATCTTGATCCATCCGGTGCTGATTTCCTGACCGCGCAGGGCTATCAGCTTCAGGAAGTGCACCGCGACAACGAGATAGTCCCAGGTGCAGTGTCTGTTTTACCTGGCAACCAGAGTTTTGCATATTACGCGAATCGTCATTTCGGCTTTAATGCAGATGTTTATGTAGATGTAATCTACGATGGTAACGAACTGGGTCGATTCAATTTCAAAATACGTCAGCTGCCTACTTTTATTATCGGTGGTGTAGTTGATCAATTCGGCCAGCCGTTATCAGGAGTGCCGGTAAAGCTGACGTCTCTTAATCGCACCACCACGACAAATAATGACGGCAGCTTTGCCTTTGGCTTTCAAGAGGCTGCTGGTAATGAAATTCCTGGTGGCCGTCATGAGCTGATCATTAATCCCGATTTTGCCGTGCCGGGATACGGGACACAGGTGCGAACTATTAACCTGCAACAAGGACGCAAGAATGAAATCAGCTTGTCACGCTTACCAGAGCTTCACCCTGATATCCCGTTCCAGTTAATCAGCGCCGATCAGGGGCTCGTCAGCCTGGCAGGCGATGAATTACGGCTGGATTTAACCGGAGCCAGATTATTGTTTAAAAACGGCCGGACCTCCGGCAATCTGCAGGTGCAATTCATGCCTTACAGCCAGCTTAATGCAGCTGTAACTCCCGGTGCTTGGCCGCAGTGGATGTTCGCTGGCCAGCCGCGGGGAGTTGCGGTGGAAAATCCCATTAGTATCGACATTAAAGTCCCGATGCTAGCCGGCACCTACGATTACATTTCTCCGGAAATAAAATATGTTGTGTTGCTGGGTTACAACCCGGATCGAGAAGTTATCGAGCCAGTTGGTATCGGGCAGATCGAAAACTACAGGATAATAAGTGTAGGAAAGGTCCAGATCAATACACTGGATTACATAGGCTATGCATTAGTTGATCTTTCCCAGCAGCCGCTTCTACAAGATGTTGTAGACGGCACAAAAACGTTACAGCAATTGCGCAGTGCACTGCAGCAATGATGTCAGGGAACCATAACCACATGAAAATGAAGTTAGTTAAGGAATGTATACCGCCTGTTTACCGGTTTGCTGTTGCGGTTGCATTGACGCTATCTGCACACACTGTCTTTGCGATTGCTTATTACCAGAACCAGGTTTATAAACACGGTGCAGTGATGGCCCGTGCAATGGCCTTGGATGAGAAAGGTCAACCTATCCTTGTTCAGTACAACGAGGATGGATCCGAGGCTGGTGAAGTGGCTTTGGGGGAATATGCGGACAAGGTTGACCGTCTACAAATCATCAGCGCCTACGAATACACAAGTGAATATAATCGATGGAAAGAGTTTACTGAGCGTCCTAGCAATCCTCTGGCGCAAGACGCGCAATTGTTGAGTGGGGAACAATACAAGCAAGCCAACTTTTTAACGGTAAGTGGCGAATCTATTGACAAACCAGGATTGTTGGAGCATCAGAAGAGTGTGCTGGTCCGCGGGCGCAGTAACCGCCTGACGACAGCCCCGGATCAACTGATATTAATGTCCTTCAGTGTTGACCTTACGCAGCCATCACCACCGGATGATGCTGTCAGTCTTGTCATGAACGAGCAGGGGCGAATTATAGCTTTTTCACATCTTAATATTGCGCCCCGGTCCGGCTTCTTCGGAGATCCCAAAGAGGCACAGGACTTTTATGGAGGCTACACACGCGGATCTGAAGACCAAATTTTTGGGCCAGTTCCATTCGTAAAAGTGTATGTGGATGAATGGGTTTATCCGGGCGGCGTGGATGTGACCGACAGAGAGGGAAAGTACCGTCTTAATTTTCGTTTGCCTCCATGCCCGGGTTTCAGTTTTGAACACACTACGGATGTATGGGCGGAACTTTATTACACCAACTTCAGCCCAAATGGTGCACCGGTGTTGCCTTACTATCTGCGTCGGCAGGATTGGAGCTATTGTAACGGCGCTGCAATGTATGACATGAGCCTGGGCGGCGCCATGGCCTACACTAATACGATAGCCTCACTTGCCACCATGTCCACACCCAATTACGCCATTGATTTGCGGGTGGATGTAATGTTTCTGACTGGGCGTATATTGATTGGCAATCCGGGGGGAACACCTGGCTCGGTTGTGCCTATTCCGATTGGAGATACGACTGAGTATGTAGTGCAGGCGTCTTCTGTTACGCCTGTCGCGCAAGCGTTTTATGACTTTGATGGTGATGGAAAGCCCGACACGGCTGTCTTGGGTAAACTGGTGCAACAACCACAACCGGATGGAAGTGTGGAAACGATATTTGAGGCTGATCCCGCAGGCAGTGTCCAAGGCGTTTATTTTAGTTCGAGAGGAACAACTGGCCAGCCAAATGTTATACGTCAAGCCGACAGAGAAAAAAAACGCGAAGGAAGCAATGCATTCAAAAGCAACGGTCTTCTCAGCAGCATCAGCGAAGATGATTTTAAAAACACGGACATTCTCGTATTCCGTGAATCTACCGGCCAGTTGGTGATGGAGCGGAGGGGATTGCGCGATGCGGAGATTGACGGGCGTGCTCAAGTGGGGATGGGGCAGGGCGATGACAACGTCTTCTACCGGGTCATGCTGCGCGGCCCGCGCGACGGTAATCTCAATATAGGTGGCACAAATCGTTCCGGTAGTTGGGACGACTGGGCCTCACGCAATAAACTAACTGCTTCATTCCAAAGCCAGGAGTCGGATCATTTGAAACCCGGCGAGTGGATACGCCTGGTTGTTATTAATCGCGCTACCGGCTACATGGATACCCAACGTGTTCAGCTAAGCGATGCCAGCCGAAATCCCGGTGGCTACTTAAATGTGCCGGTAAAAGACATTGTCCTGCGACCGCCGAACCTGAAAGTCTGGGCGGAGCGCGATTATACGCATGACAACGGCTTAACCCGTCAGCGGGAAAGCCGGAATAATATTATTGGCGCGGAAGGCGCAGGCCGGGTATCGGATGATCGCATTACCATCTACACCGAATGGTTTGATCATGATGGCCGTCCTTTGCCGGAAGGATTGAGTGTAGACCACGGCGAGCAATATGGTCTAACTGGACGTTTGGCCAAGATCGTAACGCCCAATCTTATTCAGGCAGTGACGGACAATGACCTGTCCAACTTTCCCATTGCCGCAGGGCGTAATATGCAAGTTCTGCAGGTCAGGAGTAACCTGACGGTGCCGGAACACTATTACATCCACGTATCCGGCACCCCGAAGGACGAAAATCCCAGTTTTGACATGGGGGGCGCGGCTGCCTCGGATATGATGCAGTACCGCCCCCGCGTGCTGACTCCCTTCCTTGTGCCGTTACACGACGAAGATAAGGAATGGCAAGTCTTCTCTGCCTGGAATCAGGCCAGGAAAGCCTACGATGCGGAAGTCATTGATACCGAACCGACCAAGCCCTTGCCCAGCTACGGCTGGACCTACCGCCCTGAATACCAGTTCAGTCAGTTCCAATTGGAGATCGATAGCATCCTGCGTGAGTATACCGATGAAAGCGGCCAAGCCCACGAACAGGAATTACTGACGGAACAATTAATCGACGGCAAGATCCCCACCATTCGCAGCGACGATGATCTGGTCTCCGTGTTTTATTCGTTGGTACAACAAACCGTTCCACGCCTTACCGCTATTGAGGGCGAACAGGAACTGGTGATGAGTCTTGGTGCTCATGAACTCAAGGTTACCGTGACAGACACGGGCGAAATTCGTTTTGACAATCTTGAGCAACTTGATTATCTCGACCCGACTGATCTGCTCACGATCCGTTTGTACCTCAACCACGACGCTGGGAATACATTGTGGGAGTGGGCCTTCACCCGCAACGGGTTGCATGTGTATTACCAGGTGCCGGGCAACACGGAAACCCGCAACGGGGTTGTGGAAACGGATATTGAAATCCTGAGCCTGCTTGAGCCGGGTGAAGCGGGTTCCGGTGTTATGCCGGTTCAGGACCCGGTAGTACGTACCTTGGGTGGCATGCGCTTGCGTTATCGTTATATACCGCCATCACTTGCCGGTACAGAAATTACCTACGTCGACTGGACCATCAACAAACGTGGCCGCTACTGCCAGGGCTATGGGGTTGATGATCCGCAAGGGCAGTGCACGGTTGTTGATGCGGGTGTAGTTTACAAACAAACCAACATCCCACCCGGTGACACCGCCGATGTGTATTGGGAACCCCTGACGGACCAACCTGCACCACCCATGGCAGGTACCACGAACGTGGACTGGTCCAACTGGGCGGGTACGCAAACGGCTGATACAGGTGTTGAAGCTAGCCTGAAAGCACATTACACCATCCCCTCCAGCTCTGGAGGCAACCGTGTTCCGCGCACTTATGAGCAGACTTTCCATATCAAGACCCGCGAACTGAGGCCAGACCCGGCTGATCCGATGGAAGGCAGTGATGTGGCGATGCTGGAGGCGATGTTGTGGCAGTTGGGGATTAGTCCGCAGTATGGAGCGAATCCAAACTACAACTCAGGATACTTGGGAGCGAGGATAAACTCTTCTCGAAATGGCAGCGGGTTAAGTAACTGGACTCAAAATTGTCAGGGAGCTCCTGCTGACAATAGGGGTATGTATTACTACGGATGGGGTGCCCAATGTCTGGTAGGACAAGTTTCTTTGGAGGGTATGATTCGTCGGTTTCAGGCCAGGAATGTCAATATCAACGATTTAGCAGGCACTAATACAACAACTGATGTAAGCGGTATTGTGAACAATGTTACCTTGAGACGCTTGCAACGGATTTGGTCCCATTATTTTCGGGCTGTGGAAACGTATGCAGCACATCCTGTGTTTACTTATCGGCAACTTCCCGCAAGTCTTTGGGTGGATATCGAACAGTTAGCGGATCAGGGCGGCGACATACCTTACTCGGGTAATTTACCTGCTACCTACACATTAGAGGCAACGTACACGCAAGCAATCCATGACGATATCGTCGCTGAGTTCCCCCAAGTTGCCCAAGGCATTGCTCGTGAGGGAGTATTCAAATCATGGATACTCCAAGAGGTTGGTAATGGTGCAATTTTCTGGGGTAACAATATCTCCAATTACCAACCTAGCCCCTACCGTATTAACGAAGGGGGTGGAGATGAAGAGGGTAGTATGGGTTATAACCACATTGTTTGGAAACGTATGTACGGGGCGGAAAACAGTTGTGAATCCAATCGAGGTTTCCTGACCAATGGCGTGGAAAATATTAATCTTTACCACCCGGTAAACAGTGCGCTGGCGTTTCTCGCTGCGGCTTCCGACAGTGCCTGTACATACTCACGAGGTTTATACAACGCTTACATCACAACACAGGGCCAAACTACCCCTGATTATGTGGTTGCCCATCCTCAGCAAAACACTCCGCTGTCATACTGTTATGAAACAACCGCACCTGGCGATATGGTCGGTCCGCGATGTTCTCGCGCCGGTAACCAAGCTAACTGGATTGCTTTTAATAGCACTCACGACGATGGTTACAACCTCTTGGGTAAAGCGGTAATTGCTTATAATCAAGGTGCCAATGCTAACAACCTACGAAACAACTCATATTTTACTGCTTTGCAAGGTATGCCGCGTCGCACTCCGGCAGGCAATTTCTCCCCCACCCATTTTGGTTACTGGCTAGGTGTCAAGCAACAAAGTTGGACGATTCAAGCAGATATCGGTGGTTATTTACCATTTGTTACCTATATTTGGGTGGGCGCTCGATATCCCCAGACAGACCCGGTTACCGGCCAGCCGCATCTCAATGCGGGGCAGCCTGAATGGTGTTTCGCCTATGGGGAGAAGGAGTGGATGGCCGGGCGAAGATATGCCGACGTGCGGACAGCTGCTATAGGAAGTATGCTTAATCCTGCTGTCGGAAGAATAGCTTGTCAATGACTGGAGTAATTTGATGAAATCAATATTGTATATATTTTCAATAAGCTTTCTTTTGTCCTGCTCATCGGTATATTCCCAAATCCAACTGGAAAAGGGAGTCAGCGTTAATGACCAAACCATTATGGATCTTGCAGCCACAAGCTTGCCGTATGCAGCGTCTTTTTGTGGATGGAATAATCCTTGCCCAGAAAATACTTCGTCACCGCTAGCTTTTATTCAATCTGATATTGATGGTGAATACTATGCATTAAAGGCAGACGGTAGGGTGGTATTTTTTAACGTAAATACAAAGCAGTTTAATCCGGGCTGGCTCCTCACTCGCTGGCCTACCGAGTTAATCGATAAAGAAGTTGCGTCTATTTATGACATGGAAGGTGCCTCAGAGGGTGATGTTTGGCATTTATATGCTCATGAACGTTTACTTAATACGAGCTCATTAGGTTGCTTGGCGAATACGCCTTTGCGATATGGTGCTTTGGAAAATAATGGCAAGGATAGTTTGGTTATTTACATGGGAAAGAATGACCAGCAACTTGATTGGATACTGTTTTCTCCGCAGTCTGCTGCCATTGAATTTTCTGCCCGATTGGCCCTGCAAGATTCTGTGGAGGCACCTCCGGGCAGCAAAGTGCAATACCTTTCTGATGCGTTGGGGCGTATTGGTGGGGTAGGTCGTCGAGCTTATGCAAAAGTTTATTTTGATGATTTTGATGGAGATGAGGAGCTTGATATTTTGGTTTGGCGTAAACGATACGAATCTCGTTTACAGGAAGATCCCATAAAAGGATTTGAACTCAAAAAAGAAGTTGTGCGTCATTATAAATTCATCGAAGGCACATATCAGAAACAGGATACCGAAGAAGCCACCATCAAAACATGGCTTACTACCAAACAGCTTACTTGGTCAAAAGGCTATCCTTCTAAAAGTGAATGTCCCGGCCAAACTGATCAGTTAATTCCTGAGATGCATGATCCATTGCTAAATGATCCTGACGTGTTGCAGTAACGAAATAAATCAATAGGCGGTAAAACGTAAACGGTAACGAATGAAAATTCGTTACCGTTTTTTATTTCTTCTTTCAGATTGTGCTGCTTGTCGAGGGAATCACTCGGCACATCCTTGTGCCTCGCCCTGCGGGCGGCTTCGCCGTGCAAAAATGCTTTCCTGCATTTTTGTGGGCCTTTACCCGCAACGGGTTGCATGTGTATTACCAGGTACCGGGCGACACGGAAAACCGCAACGGGGTTGTGGAAACGGATATTGAAATCCTTGGCTTGCTTGAAACGGGAGAGCAGGGCACACCGGTCAATGCACCGGCGACGATGCTGGAAATACCCAGTGTTCGGACCTTGGGTGGCATGCGGTTACGTTATCGCTATATTCCCCCGTCATTAGCCGGAACTGAATTAACCCGGCTGGAGTGGCGCTTTGGCCATCGTGGGCGTTTCTGCCGTCGTTATGGCGTTACTAACACAACAGCGGATGCCTGCGCACTGGTTGAGGCTAACATTCCTTATGTACAGGAGGATTCCCAAGGTAATCTGTATGACGGCAATATTTACTGGGAGCCGGTCGACGCCAATGGTGATACTGACTGGTCAAACTGGGCGGGCACCCAAACCACAGATACTGGTATTGAGGCGAGCCTCTATGCCCGCTATACCATTCCATCAGGTGTTGATGGATTGCGCGTACCGCGTGATTATCGGACCAATTTTCGTGTAAAAACTCGTGAGTTTCACGCTAATCCAAGTAATCCGATGACGGGCAGCGACGTGGCGATGTTGGAGGCGGTAATGTGGAATATTGGCATGTCGCCCAGCGCTAAACCAGGAGTATATGGCGTAAGACTGGGTGTTGCAGATCGTAACCGATTTGTTACTTCTACGCCGTCAGTGGGGCGCATGGTCGGACGATTTAATTACATCAGCTATGGCCCGGTAGTCTATGAAACACAAGAAATGCATACTGGACCGGTAACTGGTGAACAGCCCATCGCTGAAATAGGCAGGCATTGGCGTCATTTTATATTGGCACATACACATTGGCAGGGGAGTGCTACGATTAATTACGCGAATCTTGAACCGAATGCTAGCGGACAAACGAGTGCACAAGCTGGTAATGCGATTCAGGCGGCGGAAGCGGTTTGGGATGGCGTCGTTAATTATCCTGGCGGACCAAGCTTCGCTAACATCCCGCCGACATATACAGCAGCCAGACACAGCAATATACAGACGTTGACAGGCTCTACCTTTGAACGACATCAGATTCTCAAAGCTATGGCGCAAATGGAAGCCAATGGTAGGCATCAAGCTGACTATCGAATAATTGTCGGTGGTGGTGATGAGCGAGGTAGTAAAGGCTTTAACCAGTTACTGAATACTTACACTTATGGTGGGAGCGCACAGGATGGAAATGGCAGCGCAGCGGAAGAGGTTACCGGTTATACCGCGGCTGGCGTGAGTGCGGTTAATCATTATGATGCACGTCATAATCTGATTGCCAAAGCGGTATGGCTGGCAATTGATGATGTCCCTCGTCAGAACGGTGGTGGTGGCGGTAGTTTTTATCGAGCATTTGCTACCACAGGCGGCAGGAGTTATCGGGATATTTATCAATGGCCAGTGGCAACACCCTTGAGGAAAATAGAAACAACGGCAGTGTCTTCTGTTGTTACGGGAACAAACCATACGGATGATGATTACGAATTACTGGCGAAGGGGTTAGGTGGTTACAACCAGGGGGCAGCAATTTTTGGTGGAGGTACAGGACGCTCCTGGATCAATATGTTATTGGACAGGGTAACCCCTCTGGACCCAAGCTTTATTACTGCTCGTGGGCTCAGTTATCGTCAGAGGACAGCTCAGCAACGGCAGTTGTTTGCTAATACGGAATCCATGCGTTATGCCATGCGAGTGATGCATGATGTGGATAAATTGAATCTTCCCTATAGGACTTATGTATGGCAAGGCGGTTTAGGTGTTGATGTTAATGGTGATGGTATTATTCAGGATATTCCTGCTGACCCAACAGCGACTCCACCGGTTGCCGGTGTGATAGAAACAACGGAGCCTTGGTGTTTTGCTTATGGGGAGAATGAGTGGACTAATGGAACTACGTGGGTTCATGCATTGGATGCTGCTGTTGGCGACCCTTTGGCAGTGCCTCCAATAGCTCCAGTAGGGCGTATAGATTGTGTAACAGGGGTGGCTATACCATGAGGAATTGTTTTTTATCAGCAGTATTGTTTGCTTCGATATCGGTGAGTTCGCAGGAATTGGCTTTGAGTCAAGGTGTTGGGGTAACAATGGAGAACCTTTCTACGCTTGCTCAAACAAGCTTGCCACTTTCTGTTGCTAGAACAGGGCAAAGATCGGTTGGTGACCCGGTAGTTAGAGCATTTCTTCATTCTGAAGATACTGGCGTTGTGTATTCGCTGTCTGAGAGGATGAAGTTATACGCAACGCGTTATTCTAGCCGAGATCTTATCGGTTCATGGTCTCTCGAACCCTACTCAGAACATCTAAAAATCGGCGGAGAAGACTCTCTAGCGACTGAAGCCATTGCAGCCGCTTATGGCGAGCAGTTTAATCGCACAGATACCTTGGCAATCGTGCCCGACTATGAACCGAGCTACTTTATGTCTCCCGGAGATTTAAAAGATCGTGTTGGATGTATGGAAGCCAACCCATTGCGGTATGGTGATATTAACGAAGACGCACAGCAAGAACTCGTATTAACGATTGGCAAGGATTTTGTCGTTTTTTCACCGCAAAAGAAGAACGTAATTTTCAGCGCGCATTACTACCTGAGCGATGAACTTTCCCAGGAAGAAGCTCAGAACTCAGGATTGACCAACAATAAATCCAGTGACCCCGCGTATATTGCTTATTCCACACTGGAAGTGAAAGACAGGAGAGTTTTGTACCCCGCATTACGGTCTATATCAAAGCTTTACTTTGGCGGTTTTGAGAGCAGTCAGTCACGTGACATTGTGTTGTGGAGAAAGCTCTATCAATCAAAATTGGTTAATGATCCCGTGCCAGGTTTCTTTAAAATAGGTGAGCTTCTTGTTCATTACAAACTTATTGATGGGGAATATAAAAAACAAGATACGGAATCATCGGTTGTAAAAGGCTGGCTCACCGCCAAACAACTTACTTGGCAAAAAGGCTATCCCTCCAAAAGCGAATGTCCCGGTCAAACTGATCAGTTGATCCCGGAGATGCATGATCCATTATTAAATGATCCTGACGTGTTGCAGTAACGACACAATTCTACAAGCAGTAAAACGTAAACGGTAACGGATGGAAATTCGTTACCGTTTTTTATTTCTTTTTTAGATTGTGCTGCTTGTTGAGAGAGTCACTCGGCACATCCTGTCCACTTCCCCTATCCTGAGACAGGCGCAAGCGAGATGCTGCTGTCATTGATGCAATTAATAATTAATTGAAGCGATCACCTCAGGCAAAGACATTCAAATTCAATGGAGTCCAGGGAATTACGCATAAGCATTTAATTTTATCAATCCAGATTTGATCTGGTAGTCCATGGGTAGGGAGTGGTTAAATTCTATTAGAGCTTTGAAGATTTCTGCATCTGTAGAACCGTGGAGTTTCATATCGTTATATATCTCAATTCTTTGCTCTGTTACCTTCGCGGCGGTGTTATCAAACTCGACTGATTGGTTTGTCCATCTGCGCCAGGCTTCTGCATCATTGAGCGGTGGAGCCTCATTCAAATTGACTAAGAGCTTGTCTGGAATAAAAGCCACATCTTTCGCCATGGTTTTTGCAAATTCTGGATTAGCCTCAACCTTCGGAAGAAAGTGATCCCAGCCATGATGGCGAGCGGGGTTCGAAGGGCCGGCGTTAATGGTGGCAGCGGCTTGGCTGGCGGTGTGCAGAGCATGCTCATTATTAGTAAATTTTAATCGCAATGCATTGACTGTACTGGTTAGTTGGGTAATGGCTGACATGTACACCTCCGTTATGTATATATGAGCACGCGCAGGGAACGTGCCATTATCTAAATCAGGGTTTAGATGACAGTACGTAGGTTTCTATACCAGCAAGCGGAAAAGCTTTGCCACAGCGATCGGTTGAAGATTGCCGTCTGACTGGGGGTTATGGGAGGTAAATGTCGATTTGATTTTTTAACACAGCCAGAACACCAACCATGATCCGTCCCGGCATCCTTTATTGTGATCGCATTAGAAATTACAACGACGAGGAAGCCAATTACCTGTTTTAATCCAGAGCAGGCCTGCACCTTTTCTACCCCCGCAAAAACCCCAGAAAGGCCTGCAAAAAACGCAAACCTTTCCGAGCTCTTATCAAAAACTTCCTCCCTACAACCGACAATCATTCCCCAGATTAGCCTGAATGATCTCCTTATCCGCTTCGTCGGTCAGGCCGTCGTGATTCAGGTCGTACCAGCTTGACAGTCCGCCGCCTTGTTCGGGGTCGGCCCAGTAGGTCCATTCTTCCAGGTCGGTTTCGTCGACGCGCAGGTCGCCGTTTCCGTCGCCGGGGCAGCTGATGCCGCTGTTGAGCAGTTCGGTCAGGGCGTTGCTCAGGGTGGTGAAGTGGGTTTGTTGTTCCGGTGTCAGTTCGTCCGGTGTTTTATCGGCCAGGAGGTTGAGGTCGGCGCGGTCGAGTTTGAGTTCTTCCGGGTTGGTGCTTTCGTTGATTTCGTAGAACTCTTCTGTGTCCACGTAGGTTTCAGTGGCGCAGTCCATGCGGCTGAGGCGGACGAGTTTGTATTGGGTGTCGCGCAGTGCGCTCTGGTGACGCGGGAAGAGTACGGTTGGGCTTTCTCCCTGGGTTTCCAGGTAGGCATTTACGGCGCAGCAGGAGGAGATGCCGGCGGGTTCGATGTCGCTGCCGGGGCCGTACCAGACGCCGCTTTGGTCTTCGCAGACCTGGCGCTGCGGGAATATCTGGACGCAGGTGTTGGCTGCGGGGATTACGCAGGGTGGGGAGGTTTCAGCGCTGATGTTGGTGCCTTGCTCGGTGAAGTTGGTGGTGCGGATGCTGTCCTGCTCGGGGTCGGCGAGGTAGGGCAGTACCGGTTGTGCGTCCAGCTGCAGCCAGTCCGGCAGGCGTTCTTCTTCGATGCCGGCTATCTCGCGAAACAGGCTGTAGAGGTCGGTGGTATTGACCATATGCGGTACGTCGCGATCCGGATGGTTCACGATGGATTCGGGTCCGGCCACGATCAGTGGAACCCAGATGCCGGTCTGGTACAGGGAGCCTTTGGCGCGCATGGGGTCGAAGGGCAGTTTGACCGTGGGCATGTAGGTGCCGTTGTCGCTGGCGATGATGACGACGGTGTTGCTTTCCGGGTTGTATTGCAGGCTGCCGTCTTCCTGTCGGATGGCTATGCCGGTTTCTTCCAGCAGACGGCCGATCTCGTGGTCGATGGCTTCCAGCATGTGCTGGGCTACAGCGCGCTGCTGGGCAAATTCTGCGAGGTCGACGGGGTCCGCTGGCAGCACGCCGAGTTCCGCGAGGTTAGCAGCCACTGGTGTGCCGCAGCCGAGCAGGCTCAGGGTTGCGTCCGGGTGAGGCAGGAGCGAGGCGGGTGGCGGTTGCAGCGGTGCGTGGAGCGCGGAATAGCCGAGGCTCATCATCCAGGGCGTGCCGGGTTGCTGTTCCCGGGTCTGCTGTATCCACTGGATGGCTCGATTGGTTTCCAGGGTGGTGCGATAACCACGGGCACGGGGGTCGGAGACGGGCAGGGTTTCATTGCTGCCGTCAGGTTCGTTGATCTTCCAGGCTCCGGTGTAGTAACCGTTCTGCACGGAAAAGTTGAGCTCAGCCCAGCGTGTCTCGCTGTAGGCGGTGGCGTTGGGGTCGAAGATGCCGCCCCGCTCGACGCAGGCGCGTCCGGGCTGCGGAAAGCTCTCGGGGTCGTTCATCACCAGATGCCCGCCGTCTGCCATGTAGCAGACGCCCGTATCTGCACCATGCTCCGCATCGGCCAGGGTGTTAGGCACAAACCCGCAGTGATAGGTGCCTTCCGGGGCTACACCGCCTGCTGTGGTATCGATGGGATAGGGAGCTCCATCGAGATACCCGGCAAAGTAATCCCAGCCCAGTTCGCGCATGGCATCGTCACCCAGCGGGTGGTTGCGGGGTTCCAGTTCAGAGCCGGTGAGGTGCATCTTGCCGATAAGCGCGCTGACATAGCCGGCTTCCTGCTTGAGCAGCTTGGGCGTGGTGAGGGTATAGGGCGAGACCTGGGAATTGGCGAGGTCCTTGGAGACGATGGCGTTCTGTACCCCGCTGCGAAACGGATAGAGTCCGTTGAAGAAGGTGGAGCGGGTCGGTGAGCAGGTGGGCATCGACCAGGTGTTGCGGAAGCGTACTCCGGCGTTGGCAATGGCGTTGATGCTGTTGGTCTGGGCAGGGACGGCTCCGCCATAGCCCATCACTTCAAACTGGTCCACGCCAGCGTCGTCCATAACGATAAAGAGAATGTTGGGGGGCGATACATCGACAACGCCGCCCGGGTCGGAGCTGGCGCTTGCGCTGGATGTCGGGCTGGAGGCTGCGCTTGAGGCCGGGCTGGAACTGGCGCCGGAACTGGAATTTGAGCTGGAGCCGCAGCCGCTGATCGCCAGCGCGCCCAACAGCCCCAGACCGGCCAATATCATTGGGGTTTTCATGATGGTTAAGTCCTCTTTGGTGATAGTGGCCGCAGGTGCGGCCTTTGTCTTCCCGGTTTGTTACAGCGCCAGCGCCGGGTCCTCTGGATTTTGTTGTCGCAGTGCATCAAGCAGTCCGGCCCGGTCCTCGCCTGGGGGGAGGTAAGTCAGCAGGGTCAAGCGCAACAGCCGGCTTGCCGGGGCCTTGCGAAGTTGCTCCCGCAGCAGCTGTACTGCCTGTTCACGCCGGCCAGTGTCATACCAGGCCACGGCCAGCACGTAGGTGTAGGTCTCGTTGTCCGGCTGCAGGTGGTGGGCCTGCTCCAGCGAACTCACTCCGGCAGCGAGTTGACTGGCGCGGATGTGGGCAAGGCCCAGCGCATGGTGCAGGCTTGCCTCGTTCGGATACGTGCTCCGGGCCTGCTCCAGCAGTTGGTGTGCGGCCGCAGGCTGGCCATCGACGAACTCCCGCCACTGGGCCAGTGCTGTCACGGCTGGTGCAAAAGCCGGATTGCGCCTCAGCGCTGCCTCCAGTGCGGGGGCAACCTGATCGGTGCGACCGGTGAGGCGGTAAAGGTTGGCCAGGTTGAACCAGGCCTCGGCATTTGCGAGCAGGTCTTTCTGCGCCTGTTCGTACTCCGCAAAGGGTTCAGGGGCCAGGGTGCGTCCGGACTGTTCCGCGAGCATGAGCATCTGTTCAGCGGCGGTGATGCGCACCGCCCGTACCGGGTCTGTCAGCAATGGCGCGAACTGGCTTTCAAGCTGGAGCGGGTCCAGTGCGGCGAGGGCCTCGATGGCTGCCCGTCGCACGGGGGCGTCCGGGTGTTCAAGGGCAGCAATGAGTTGTTGCTGGGCCGGGCGCGAGGGATAGGCCGGGAGTTCTGCGAGCAGAGCGGCGCGGCGCAGTCCCGGCAGATCGGTGCGGGAAAGCTGTTCCAGCAGGGCTGCCGCAGCGCCGGGTTTCCCTTGCCGGGCTTTGGCTAACGCTTCCACATAGCCGCCATCGCGCGGTCGGTGGTCGGGGTACCATTGGTCGAACTGCGCTATCAATTCCTGGGGCGGCAGTGGGCTGGCGGGACGGTCGTTGTGGCAGCTCAGGCACGCATCGCTGTGACCCAGGGCCAGTGCCTGAGCCGGATTCGGTGAACTGAAACTGTGGTCGTGACGCAGGTCGTTGCCCATGTACACCTTGCCCGGCATATGGCAGGCGACACAGGCCGAACCGGCAGAGCCGGGGGCGTGGTGGTGGTGAGAGGGATCATCGTAGGCCGCTGCCCGCAAGCGGTCGGTGGACAAGGCGCGTACCGCGATGCCGCCGGGGTTGTGGCACTGGGTGCAGACGGCGTTGCCGTCGAGGCGCAACCTGCCGCTGTGGGCGTTGTGACAATCGCTGCAGACCACACCTGCCTGATGCATACGGCTTTGCAGGAAGGAGCCATATTCAAAGACTTCATCCTTGATCTTGCCGTCCACTTCATAGAGCTCTGCCGTCAGGGGACTGACGAGATAAGCATCCTCAAGCCGCGGCCAGAGTGTCGGATCGCCCAAGGGGGTTCGGCGGCTGTGGCAGCGGCCACAGACCTCCAGCTGCAGGCTTGGCTGTTGTGTGCTCAATGACAGAGCAAATCCTCTGGTCGGGCTGGCATCCGGTGCTGCGGCCCAACGCAGGTGATCCGACGCAGGCCCATGACAGCCCTGGCAGGTAATACCCGCCGCGTGCCACTGGCTGTCGAAACGGTCTTCTATCGGGTCATAGCCGGGCTGGTAGCCGGTGGTGTGGCACTCAATGCATTGGGTATTGGCGTTGTGGGCGGGCTTACTCCAGTGCAGCGCGTGATGGCTATCCACGCCTTGGCCGTCGTATAGGTGAAACCACTCCTGCTTTTCCGTATCCCAGGCCACGCCCGATGCCTGCAGGCGGCCGTCATCCAGCGCCAGCAGGTATTGCTGCAGGGGCGACCAGCCGAAGGTATAAGCCAGGGTAAATTCCCGCTGCTGCCCGGAGCCGTCGGGTGTGCGCAGGCGGTACTGATGCGTGTGCTGCGCAATCTGTTGTTGCAAAAAATGCGTAGTTTCCGTGTCGCTGGTGAAGAGGGTGTTGTTGAAGTCGCCGAGCACGGTGTCTGGTGCAGGAGCCAGCATGGCCAGCTGATGGTGCGAGCCTTGCCAGTCTTCAACCTGTGGAAGATGGCATTGGCGGCATTGCGCTTCGTCCACCAGGTGGGGCCTCGCTGTCACCCGCTCAGCAGATGAGGGCATGTTATCCGCCGTTACCCATAGAACGCTGGCCCACAGGGCAGCGATGAACATAAGAACACTGAGGTAAGCAAGGCGATGCCCGAGCATGATTATTGTTAGCCTGTTGCTGTGATAGCGGTCTGGCGGGCGGGAAATGCTCATCCCGTTATCGGTTTGTCCGAAACCAGTTGGCGCATTATTGCGCGCGGAGGTGGAGCGGGGCATACCATGAATATGGTATGCCGGTCAGCTGGACGTGTTAGCGGTCTCGGGGAGTTGCAGAGGAAGCTTCAGGGTCAGGCGCGTACCTGTTTCCAGTCCTTTCTCAAATCCTTCGATCTCAATGCTGCCATTGAGCTGGCGGATGCGGCGGCGCATGTTGGCCAGACCGGTGCCGGTGCGATTCGGCTGGCGGGGAAAGGGAATCCCATCGTTCTCCACGGTGATACACGCTGCGCCGTCATCGCTCTGACTGCCCATCACGCTGATGGCGGTGGCTTTGCCATGCTTGATAGCGTTGGTGACGGCTTCCTGCAGGATTCGCAGTACGTTCAGCACGTGAGACGGCGTCACGCCCGTAACATCCGGCAGGCGCACCATGGACCATTGGAGTGAGATCCCCATGCGTTTGAGCTGGCGCTCCAGTCGCTCGCGCAATCCGGCCAGGGCGACGGGAAATTCATGGTCCTGGATATCCAGTGAGTGGATCACCAGCCGCAGATCATCCAGTGCTTCCCGCGCGGCGCGCTCCACCTGCGTCGACTGCTCCCGCTCAGACAGAGCGATGATCGAAGCCAGGTGGCCGGACAGGCCGTCGTGCAGGTCCGCGGTCAGGCGCTGGCGCTCTTCGCTCAGGGTTCTCCGGGCTGCTTCTTTGCGTTCTTCCGCGTGCAGTCTCGCCAGTTCCTGTTCCTGCTCCTGAAGGCGCAGGGTCAGATACGCATTAATGTTATCCAGCTGATTGAGGCTGATGCCCAGCCGACGCATCAGGATCATGGCGATGCCGATCATCATGGCGGGACGGTAATACACGGACAGCAGCACCGGCCCATCAAGCTGCCCCGCGACTATGCCGTAATCGTGCAGGGCCGTGACCAGTGCCAGCAGCAGCGGAAACAGCAGCAACCAGGCTTCCCCGAGCCGTTTCGTCACCGCCGCCCAGATGGCGATACTGAGACTCACCAGCAGGCCGGTCATATTGACCGGCGCATTGACGAACATCACCAGTTTGGATGCGGCAACCAGATCAAGCAGCGCCAGCAGCAGGCACAGGGCCGGCACTCCGCCCGCCGCCAGTTTCAGCCAGCGCGGTGGCGGAATACCTGCCACCAGCAGCACCGTGATGACCAGGATGATACTGGCCGCTGAACCCAGAATATGGAGGTAAGGCATGAGCTGGCTGAGGAATGGCAGCAGGTTCTGCAGCATGCCCAGATAGATAAACATGGAGGTCAGCAGAAGCAGTGTCAGCCAGCCGAACAGTGCCTCCTGGGGACGATACAGCCATAGCACCAGCACCACCAGGGTCATCAGCAGCTGGCCGGCTGGCACCATCAGGCGCAGGTATTCCAGCAGGAATACCCGGCTGCGGTAATGGGGTGCCAGTTCCTCCGCAGTCCCCACATACAAGGTCGACAGGTAACCGGGTACCAGGCTCATGGACTGCAGATGGATGTCGATGATGTTGTCTCCCGGCTGCAGCAGCCAGGCGGGCAGGGGGATCAGCGCGGGAGTGCCGGACGCCAGCCCGATCATGGTGGTGCGATGCCGGGTATCCGCGAGTTCATGGCCCGCCAGCTCGACCACAACCTGATGGCTGATGGTGGGGATAAACAGATAAAGCGGTGCAGTTTCCTGGAGCGGCAGGGTGACGCGGTAATGCTCGGCCTGATAGGCAGGTCGACGGGCCTGCGGCAGCTTGACCGGTTGCCAGTCATCGCCATCCAGCCGCAGTGCCTCGCTGATGGCGAGCGTCTGTGGCTCCGCCGGGCTCAGCCATAAGGGCGCGCTGGCGAGAATCCCCAGCGCCAGCCATAGCACCCCTAAACCGAACTGCCGGATCACAGTTTCAACAGACCCCTTTTTGATGCTTCATATACGGCCTCAGAGCGATTATTGGCCGCCAGTTTGCGATAGATGTTCTTGATGTGCACCGGCACAGTATGGCGCGAAATGCCTAACCACTCCGCCAGTTCAGTATAGGTAAAACCCTTGGCAATGCCGCGCAGGATTTCAGTTTCGCGGGGTGTCAGTTCGGGCGCGGGAACAGCAGGGGTGGTGCCGTTCATGCGGCGCACCAGGATGCGGGCGATAGACGAGGATATCGGTGAGCGCCCGGCACGCAGCTCCTGAATGGCTTCCACCAGCTCCAGTGAGTCAGCATCCTTCAGCAGGTAGCCCACGGCGCCGGCCTCAATGGCTCCCAATACGGTTTCGTCGTCGGCCAGGGCTGAGATCACCATGGCATCCGCTTCGGGGTAGCGGCGGCGGAGCAGCTGAATGGCTTCAATTCCATGGCCGTCGGGCAGATTCAGATCAGCCATCAGCAGATCTACCGGCTGGCTGTGGAGGACCTCCAGTGCTTCGCCCAAAGTGGCGCAGGCAGCAACCAGCTCCCCGCCGGGCCAGTCCTGCAGGATGCGGGCAAAGCGTTCGCGCAGCGGTGCGTCATCTTCGAGTAAAAGTACCCGCACCGCCGGTGAAGCAGGGTCGTTGTCAGCTGTTGTGTGGGTCATGGAATCTGTGCCTGTTCTATCGGACCCCATCATGGCAGAG
Organism: uncultured Cellvibrio sp.; assembly: GCA_937958105.1. Classification (GTDB taxonomy): domain Bacteria; phylum Pseudomonadota; class Gammaproteobacteria; order Pseudomonadales; family Cellvibrionaceae; genus Cellvibrio. The sequence continues at coordinate 72,948 of CALFXJ010000038.1, read as the reverse complement.
CCCGGCGGGGGTCAATATACCTTGTTTATGGTATAGGCAGACCGACCTGGGCAAAGATTGCCGCCCTCCAGTACCCACAATCCGGATCAGCGCCCTCCGTTAAGCAGCGCGAACACCTTGCGGTATTCGCCACTGCTTTCCGCATTCCGCAAAGGCTTGACGCGATCCACCAGAATTTCATCCGTTGCCTGTTCGAGGCGTGCCAGACTTTCCTCGATAAAATCCTCCAGCGGCATGCAGTGTGGACTGTCGCGGTGCCCGGGCATCAGGTCGGTGGCTACGGCGGGCGGCGCGAGTTCCAGAACCTCCACGGCAGTGCCCCGCAGCTGATGGCGCAGAGACTGGGCGTAGGAGTGGATGGCGGCCTTGGTGGCGCAGTAGGTCGGCGTGTGCGTGAGCGGGATAAACGCCAGCCCGGAAGACACCATCATCACCGTTGCGCGGGCCTGCCTTCTCAGGTGAGGCAGCAGCGCCGCCGTGAGGCGGATCGGCCCCAACAGGTTGGTCGCAACAGTGTCTTCTGCGGTTGTGAGATCTACGGGGTCTGCCAGAAGATCTTCACTGATCATGATGCCGGCGTTATTGATGAGTACATTCAGCTCGGGATGCTCGGTCACAAGGCTGTCGCTGAACGCGCGGATGGCGTCGGCGTCCTGCATATCCAGTTCCATCCACCGCATGCCCGGATAATCCTGCACAACGGCTTCCAGCGCGGCCCGACGGCGACCGGTGATGATGACCTGATTGCCCCGTTGATGGAACGCGATGGCGAGTGCTTTACCGATGCCGGCGCTGCCGCCGGTAATCAATATCGTGTTGCCTGTCATATTCATAGGAGTCTCCTTAAACAAGTCCGCCATTGGCGAATATCGTCTGGCCATTTACCCACGCGCCCTTATCGCTGCAGAGTGCGGCAATGACATCGGCAATATCGGCAGGCTCGCCCAGCCGTTTGTGAGGCGTGCGCTGGGCAAAGGCGGCGATCTGCTGCGGGGTTTTGCCGTCGGTAAACAGTGGTGTATTGACTACGCCCGGCGCAATGGCATTGACCGAGATCCCACGCCCTTCAAGTTCCTTGGCGAGGCTGCCGACAAACATATCCTGAGCCATCTTGGTGGCTGCGTAGGGGCCATAAGTCGCGGTGCGCAGCTGGGTGATACTGGAGGACAGGCAGATAATCCGCCCACCATCACGAATGCGACGGGCGGCTTCGCGCAGGGTATTGAAGCTGCCTTTAGCGTTCACCGCCCACATGCGGTCAAACGCCTGATCGGACAATTCACTGAACGCACCCAGATGCATGATGCCCGCATTGGCTACCGCGACATCCACGCCGCCGAATTCTTTTTCGCAGGCATCGAACAGGCGGCTGACAGCTTTGGGATCGCTCACATCCGCCTGCACCCAGATCGCCTTGCCGCCGGCGGCTTCTATCTCGGCCACAACAGCGGCGGCGAGTTCACGATTTTTTTCACAGTTGACGGTAACGGCGTAGCCTTCGCGGGCCAGCCGTCTCGCGGTAGCGGCACCGATACCGCGGGAGGAGCCGGTAACGATAGCCGCTTTGCCATTGCCTGCAGGTGGCGTGGCGCTGGTTGCGCCGAAACTGGATGCGACGCCGAGCATCAGGGGGGCGGCTGCCATCGCCGTGACCAGTCCACGGCGGCCCTGGCCTTTGCGGGAGAGCGTGGTTTCGTCAGAAGGTGTTTTCATGGCACTGTTCCTTGGTTGGTTATGACAAGTGAACAGTAAAACCAATGGCCTGACCGTTTTTGCCTGAGGCTTCACCATGCTTGCCGGATTCTGCAGCGCAATAGCCTCCGCCGGATTCTTGCGTTAGCCTGTAGTCATGAAGACTTATCAATTGCTGATCGATGCTGCTCAACGCTACGCCCGCCGCCACGCCAACAGTGACGGGCTTGCTATCACGCCTGTGCCGGGGCTGCGGATGATGTGTCTGAGCGTCCCGAACCGAAAACTCCAGTCGGTTTATCGTCCTCTGGTTTGCCTCGTATTACAGGGGCGGAAACAGCTGCTGGTCGGACATCAGCAACAGCTCTGTACCGCTGGCGAGTCGGTGATCGTGAGCGCAGATATGCCGGTGCTTGGTCAGGTGGTGGAAGCCAGCGCAACCGTGCCCTATGTTGCGCTGGCTATTGAACTGGATATGGCGCTGCTGCAGGAGCTGGCAGATGAACAGGCCAGCAGCCGCGTGCGGAGCAGCGCAAGCAATGTGGTGTTCATGCAGAACATCGACGAGATCATCCTCGACTGCAGCACCCGCCTCATGCGCTTGATTGATCGCCCTGATGCGATTCCGGTACTGCTGCCGGGCATCATGAAAGAACTGCATTTCTGGCTGCTCGACGGCCCTAATGGTGAGCAGCTGCGGGCCTTGGCCGCCGCAGACAGCTATCCCAACCGGCTGCGCCGTGCCATCGCCATCCTGCGTGCTGAATTTCAGCAGCGTATTCCAGTGGAGCGGCTGGCCCAGGCTGCGGCTATGGGCGTGACCGCCTTTCATAAACACTTCAAGGAACTTACATCGTTGACACCGGGGCAATACCAGAAGCGTTTGCGCCTGATCGAGGCAAGACGTTTGATGCTGTATCAGGGGTCAACGGCCAGCAACGCTGCCTATGCGGTGGGTTACGAAAGTGTCCCCCATTTCACCCGCGATTATCGCCAGATGTTTGGCGCTCCTCCCGCCCAGGATATCCGCAATACCGAACGGCTCGCCCACGGCTGACGCCGCTCCAGGCAAGGCGGACTCTGCCTTATCAGTTTTACTGAAACTAGTTATAAGCTAATAAAAAACAAATCTTTTTCAGGCTGAAACGCTTTGTTTAGTATGGCGCCGTCATTGAGCAGAGCAGAGACAACTTCTGGTGATGCGCAAGATTAAAACGTAAAACACACACACGAACACTGACCGGACCGCCGGAAGTGATAAGTTAATTCTGGAGATTAGCATGTCATTTCAACAACTGCGGTCGCTGCGTCGATCGTTTTATGCCCCAACTGTTTTATCCCTGGCGATTGCTGCTGCTCTTGGTGTAAGCACTGATGACGCACTGGCAAACCCACCAACGATTTACGGCAAGATTAACGTTTCCCTCGACAGTTTTGATCACGAAGGTGCTGCCCGCGCATTTTCCGCTCAGGGTCCGGCCGAGGTTGATCAGTGGGAATTGAACTCCAACGCATCACGTCTGGGTATCAAAGGTGAAGTCGCCCTTGAGGGTACCGGCCTGAAAGTGGTTTATCTCGCTGAGTACGAAACGGATGCAGACGATGGCGGCAGCAGCCCCTTTTCTCAGCGCAATATCTATGCAGGTCTGCAGGGTAATTTCGGCCGTGTAATCGCCGGTAAATTTGATACACCGTTAAAAGTGATCGAAGGCAAAGTGGATCAGTTCAATGATCTGCGGGCCGACATTGATGTGCTGGTCGGTGGCCAGAACCGCGTCAACAACATTATCCAATACTCAACCCCGAAACTCGGTCAGCTGTTTACCGCCAATATTGCGTTTGTCGCGGCGGAAGGCACTGATGTGGATCTCGACGGCGAGCCGGATGATGGCCTGACCGAAACCATTTCGGCATCGCTGGTTGCTGACAACGGTACTTTCTTCGGCGCAATCGCTTATGACGCTAATCAACTGGCGCGCCGCAGCCTCGACGGCATTGTCCGCGCCGACGTTATCCGGGCTGTGGGTACAGCAAAGCTCGGTGATTTTGAGCTGGGCGCATTGGTTCAACAGGCCAAAGATGTGGCCCCGGGCAGCGATGCAGAAGACACCAACTACCTCGTATCCGGCGGCTGGAATCTCGGTAAGGTGAAACTGAAAGCACAATACGGTATCGCCGAAGCCAAGGTAAGCGATGAGAAAGGCACGCTTGCTGCGCTCGGACTGGATTACAGCCTGGGTGCAAAAACCAAGGTTTACACCTACTTCTCAGCGCTGGATGTTGATAACGCCGATCTGGCGGACAACACCTTCGCGGTTGGTTTTGATCATAGTTTCTAACGGCAATCAGGGAGAGCAAGGTAAATGAAAAACCAGCGACCTGTTTATCGATGTTGTTGATGCGCCTTGCTCTCGCACCACACCTAATCGATTTTTCTCTGAACGATTTATTGTAAGGAATTTGATCATGTTACTTAAAAATTTGAAGAAAACGCTGCTGATTTTATCTCTGGGCTTTACTGCAGCAACCCAGGCTCAGGATGTTAAGTTGTTGAACGTATCTTATGACCCCACCCGTGAGCTGTATGTGGAATTCAACAAGGCCTTTGCTGAACACTGGCAAAAAACCGAGAAGCAAAAGGTTACCATCAGCCAGTCTCACGGTGGTTCGGGCAAGCAGGCGCGTGCTGTGATTGATGGTCTGGAAGCCGACGTAGTAACCCTTGCTCTTGCTTACGATGTGGACGCTCTGTATCAGGAAGCCAAACTGATTCCGGAAGACTGGTTGTCAAAACTGCCTAACAACAGTGCTCCCTATACATCAACGATTGTCTTTCTGGTTCGCTCCGGCAACCCGAAAAAAATCAAAGACTGGGATGATCTGGTGAAGCCGGGTGTAGAAGTTATTACCCCCAACCCGAAAACCTCTGGCGGTGCGCGCTGGAATTACCTGGCAGCCTGGGCGTACGCCAAGCAAACCCAGGGTTCTGACGAGGCGGCCAAGGAGTTTGTCACCAAGCTGTTCAAGAATGTTCCTGTGCTGGATTCCGGCGCACGTGGATCAACTACCACGTTTGTACAGCGCGGTATCGGTGACGTATTCCTCTCGTGGGAAAACGAAGCTTTCCTGGCCCTGAACGAACTGGGCAAAGACAAATTCGAAATTGTTGTGCCTTCCTTGTCCATCCTGGCTGAGCCTTCTGTTGCCGTGGTCGACAAGAATGTGGAAAAACATGGTACTCGTAAAGTTGCGGAAGCTTATCTGAAGTTTCTTTATACCAAGACCGGTCAGGACATTGCCGGCAAGAACTACTATCGCCCTCGCGATGCAGAAGTTGCTGCTAAATACGCTGACGTATTTCCGGAGATTAATCTGGTAACCATTGATGAAGCCTTCGGCGGCTGGAGCAAAGCTCAGGCTGAGCACTTCAACGATGGCGGTGTCTTTGACCAGATCTACAAGCCCGGCGCGCGATAATTTTTGTTAGGGCATGCCCGCGATGAACGCCACAACATCATCGCGGGCTTTTTTCAACCTGTTGAAGAACGCTGTTTCGTTGTTTCATACAAGTCCGTAAAACACCGCGACAACCACAAAGGTGTTCCATGAGTCGTCCATCTGTCATTCCCGGTTTCGGGTTATCACTTGGCTACGCTGCTTTTTACGCAAGCCTGATTGTCTTCATTCCCCTCGCATTTTTATTTGCCAAAGCCTTCACCCTGACCTGGGCGGAATTCTGGCAAACGGTACTCGATCCACAGGCGATCGCAAGTTACCGCCTCAGCCTGGGAGCCGCGTTTATCGGTGCGCTGATTAATCTCGTGTTCGGCTTTATCGTGGCCTGGGTCCTGGTGCGCTACCAGTTTTTCGGCAAAAAAATTGTCGATGCATTAGTTGATCTGCCATTTGCGCTGCCTACTGCTGTAGCCGGTATCGCATTGACCTCGCTTTATGCGCCCCAGGGCTGGGTGGGCCAGTGGCTGACGCCCCTGGGTATCAAGGTTGCCTATACGCCCCTGGGTGTGATCGTAGCCCTGACTTTTATCGGGCTGCCGTTTGTAGTAAGAACTGTCCAGCCAGTGTTGGAAGAGCTGGAAAAAGAAATTGAAGAAGCGGCGGCAAGTCTGGGTGCAAACCGCTGGCATACCTTCCGCCGTATTCTGCTACCGGCCTTGCTGCCGGCACTGCTAACGGGCTTTGCGCTGGCTTTTGCGCGGGCAGTGGGTGAGTACGGTTCAGTAGTCTTTATCAGCGGCAACATGCCGTTCCGTACTGAGATTACCCCGTTGTTGATTGTCTCTAAACTTGAACAGTACAACTATGCGGGCGCAGCGGCCCTGGCCGTGGTGTTATTGATGTTTTCCTTTGTTCTCTTGTTGCTGATCAATCTGTTGCAACACTGGAGCAGTAAGCGAGCAGGAGCCTGATATGAGTGGAGCCGTTTCTTCATTAAACCGTCGCGCCCTGCGCGCTACGGATGCCACAACCGAGCCGCTGTGGGTACGCATCTTACTGACCGCCATTGCGTTGAGTTTTCTTGCCTTGTTTCTGGTTATACCCTTGATTGCGGTATTCACGGAAGCTTTTTCACGCGGTGCTGATGTTTACTGGGCAGCGATTACCGAACCTGACGCCTGGCATGCTATCAAGCTGACCTTGCTGGCCGCAGCCATTTCAGTGCCCCTTAATGTCGTGTTTGGTCTCTCCGCGGCCTGGGCGATTACCAAATTTCACTTTCGTGGCAAGCAGGCATTGATTACCCTGATCGACTTACCTTTTGCGGTTTCGCCGGTTGTCGCAGGTTTGATCTATGTATTGTTGTTCGGCGCCCAGAGCTGGCTCGGCCCTTGGCTGTCGGACAACAACATCAAGATCATCTTTGCCGTACCGGGGATTGTACTGGCTACTGTCTTTGTGACCTTTCCGTTTATCGCACGCGAATTGATTCCGCTGATGGAAGAGCAGGGCACCTCCTATGAGGAAGCCTCGCTGACCCTCGGTGCCAGCGGCTGGCAGACTTTCTGGCGGGTGACGCTGCCGTCCATCAAATGGGGGCTGTTGTATGGCATTATTCTGTGTAACGCGCGGGCGATGGGGGAATTCGGTGCGGTCAGTGTGGTGAGCGGCCATATCCGTGGTCAAACCAATACCTTGCCGCTGCATATTGAAATCCTGTACAACGAATACCAGTTTGCTGCCGCCTTCGCCGCAGCGTCGCTGCTGGCAGGATTGGCGTTGATCACCCTGGTGGTGAAATCGTTACTGGAATGGCATCACGTCCGCGAGCGGGAAAAAGCCGTGCGCGCCGCCAGCCAGCAAGCCTGACCGAACATTCGCCGGCCGGATTAGCCGCAGGCTTGATCCGCCAGACATTAAAGAATTTTTTCAACGAGAACGAAGATGAGTATCCAGGTTAAAAACATCCAAAAGAACTTTGGCAATTTCTCTGCCCTGAACGACGTCTCTCTGGATTTTCCCACCGGCGAACTGGTGGCTCTGCTTGGCCCGTCCGGCTGCGGTAAGACGACACTGCTGCGTATTATTGCCGGCCTTGAACAACCGGACCACGGGGTAGTGGAGTTTCACGGTGAGGATGCCACTCATGTACACGTGCGCCAGCGTCAGGTTGGTTTTGTATTCCAGCATTACGCCTTGTTTCGTCACATGACGGTGTTCGATAACGTGGCGTTTGGCTTGACCGTACGGCCGAAAGACAAGCGGCCCAGCAAATCAGAGATAGCTGAGCGCGTGCACGAACTGCTGCGGCTGGTTCAGCTGGACTGGCTGGCAGACCGATATCCTGATCAGCTCTCAGGCGGTCAGCGCCAGCGGATCGCACTGGCCCGTGCGCTGGCGGTGGAACCTAAAGTGTTGCTGCTCGACGAGCCCTTCGGCGCCCTTGATGCGAAAGTGCGTAAAGACCTGCGCCGCTGGCTGCGTCGCCTGCATGACGAGCTGCATATCACCTCCATCTTCGTCACCCACGATCAGGAAGAAGCCATGGAAGTGGCGGATCGCATTGTGGTGCTGAATAAAGGCAAGATTGAGCAGATAGGATCGCCGGATGAGGTTTATAACAATCCCGCAAGTCCGTTTGTGTATGACTTTATCGGTCAGGTGAATTTATTTCACAGCCGCGTCAGCGAAGGCTGGGCCCACATCGGCGATTACAAACTGCCCGCACCGGAACATGCGGAGATCAAAGACAGCGCAGCGGTAGCTTATGTGCGTCCCCACGATATCGAGCTGCAGGCCGAGCCGCAGGGCGAAGGCTTTATTGAGGCAACAGTGGACAACGTCAGCACTGCTGGTTCGGTATTGCGAATAGAGTTGCGCCATGCTCTCAGCAACGACATCTTCCACGTGGAACTGCCACGCTCCCAGGAACGCCTCATCGACCTGCGTCCCGGCGTCACCGTATACGCCAGACCAACCAATTCCAAGGTTTTTTTGAAGGATTGAGGATGCGGTGGGTGTCGGATTAGCGCAGCGTAATCCGACACCACCGCGCCAATCCACCACCACCCATTGAACTCCATGACTTTCCCCGGGTAATAAGCATAGGAATTAATAATCTAACCTGCCACGCGTAAGTATGGTTAACTAGGCGCCATTACTTTTGTCGAACACCCGTAATTCCAGGAGATCAAAAAATGGCTCATACGCCGACTGCAAAAACCTTCATTAAAACCCGCTTTGCCCGGGTTGTTGCGTTGACTGCGGCTTTGCTGGTTGCTCATACAACGCTTGCCGCCCAGGAAATATTGAATACGTCTTACGATGTTGCCCGTGAATTATTTGCGGAAATCAACCCGAAATTTCAGGCTTACTGGAAAGAAAAAACCGGTGAAGACATCACTATCCAGCAGTCCCATGCAGGTTCTTCGGCCCAGGCTGCGGCTATTCTGCAGGGCTTGAAGGCGGACGTTGTCACGTTTAACCAATCGACGGATGTGGATGTACTGCACGAGCGCGGCAAATTTGTCAGCCCCGACTGGCGGAATAAATTCCCCAATAATGCATCACCGTTTTACTCCACTACCGCGTTTCTGGTACGCAAGGGCAACCCGAAAAACATCAAAGACTGGGATGACCTGATACGCAGCGACGTGAAGCTGGTGTTCCCCAACCCCAAAACTTCCGGTAACGCCCGCTATACGTATCTGGCTGCCTGGATTTATGCGAACAAGGCGTTCAATGGCGACGAGAAAAAAATCAAGGAATTTGTCGGTAAACTGCTGGCCAATGTTGTGGTGTTTGATACCGGCGGTCGCGGCGCGACCACCTCTTTCGTGGACCGTGAGCTGGGCGATGTGCTGCTGACCTTCGAATCAGAGGTCAACCTGATTCGCAAGCAATACGGCGAAGACAAGTACGATACCGTAGTACCCAAGATCAGTGTGCTGGCAGAATTTCCTGTCGCGCTGGTAGAGAAGGTTGCCAAAGAAAAGGGCACCGAAAAGGTCGCGACTGAGTACCTCAATTATCTGTACTCTACCGATGCCCAGGATGTGCTTGCCGGCTTTTACTACCGGGTCCACGATGAAAAAGTTAAAGCTGACTACGCCAAACAGTTTCCTGAGGTCGAGCTGGTGGCTGTAGAATCTCTGTTTGGCAGCTGGAACGATATCAACAAAACCCACTTCGGTACCGGCGGAGTGCTCGACCAGTTGCTGCGCCAGGCCAAACGCCGCTAGGAACCGGATGAAATTTTCGAGGTTTCCTAGGAAATTTGAGGGCAGCGCATTAATATGCTCCCAGTGATTTCCCCGGGGGCTTCTGCATCGGAAGCTCCTCCTCGAACGCCGCCAGCCTTATCTGGCGGCGCTTTCCGTTGTTGGATGATGATGTGACGAAATCTTTAGCCAGATCTTCAGGGGCAGCCCGTGTGCTGCCCGGATTCAAGCTCAGTCTAGGACTGGGCGTGTTTTATTTGAGCCTCATCGTTTTGCTGCCAGCGATCACGCTGGTGCTCCAGACTCTCGAAATCAGCTGGGATGAGTTTGTCTTTTACCTCACCGATCCCCGTCTGATCGCCGCCTTCAAGGTCACCTTTGCGGCCGCTGCCTGTGCCTCGCTGTTCAACGGTGCTCTCGGGTTGCTGCTTGCCTGGATACTGGTGCGTTATGAATTCCCCGGCAAGAAACTGGTGGATACGCTGGTTGACCTTCCGTTTGCTCTGCCGACTGCTGTTGCAGGGCTGACCCTGTCAGCGCTGTTTGCCCAGAACGGCTGGCTGGGGCGCTGGCTGGTGCCGTTGGATATCAAGGTCTCTTACACCTTCATCGGTATCGTTATCGCCATGCTGTTCACCAGCATTCCGTTTGTGGTCAGAACACTGCAGCCGGTTCTGGAAGATTTATCACCGGAGTATGAAGAAGCCGCCGCATCGCTGGGTGCAAGCCGATCCCAGATTTTCCGGCGTATTATCCTGCCGCATATTCGCCCGGCACTGCTGATCGGGATGGCGCTGTCCTTTGTGCGCAGCCTGGGTGAATTCGGGGCGGTGATTTTTATTGCAGGCAATATGCCTTACGAAACGGAAGTGGTATCACTGATGATCTTCACCTACATCGGTGAATACAATTATCCGGCCGCTGCTGCCGTGGCAATGTTGATTCTGGCTGCTTCGCTGCTGTTGCTGCTGGTGATTCAGGTGATTCAGAGCTACTACGGCAGACGTCATCGAAAAATTTAATTATGCATACATACATCCCTCGCAAACCGGACAGAACCGGCAAGGTACTTGTAGGCCTTGGATTATTTTTTGTCGTCACACTGCTGGTGCTGCCGCTGGTTCTTATCTTTTTTTCGGCGTTCCGCAGCGGCTGGCAGTTATTTACCAGTAACCTCATGGACAGCGACATGATTTCTGCCATCAAGCTGACCCTGCTGGTGGCGGTGCTGACGGTTCCCGTGAATCTGGTCTTTGGTACCCTCATCGCCTGGTGCGTTACCAAATTCCAGTTTTTTGGGAAGAAACTGATTATTGCACTGATCGATACGCCTTACGCCATCTCTCCGGTGGTAGCCGGTTTGTGTTATCTGTTGCTCTACGGCAATCAGGGATTGATTGGTGGCTGGCTGGATGATTATGGGATTCAGGTGATCTTTGCCTGGCCGGGTATTGTCCTGGTGACGATCTTTGTAACCAGTCCCTACGTAGCGCGGGAATTAATCCCCTTGATGGAGTCGCAGGGCAATGATGAAGAAGAAGCAGCTATTCTGCTCGGAGCCAGCGGCTGGGCAATGTTCCGCCGGATTACCTTGCCCAACATTAAATGGGCTCTGTTGTACGGTACTGTTTTGACAACTGCGCGGGCCGTGGGTGAGTTCGGTTCTGTTGCGGTGATCTCCGGTTCCATTCGCGGCCAGACCAACACCTTGCCGCTTCACGTGCAGTTGTTGCAGCAGGATTACAACAGTGTCGGTGCCTTTACCGCTGCGTTGTTACTCGCTTCGATAGCGCTGTTGACCTTGATCCTGAAGACTATCTTCGAATATCTGCAGAATAAAAAACACACCACGCCTGCTTGATGATGCAAGGCCGCCGGTGCAAGTCATCGGCGGCTTTCGCCACAAGATCCCTGTATTAAAAAATTGTCAATTCTGCTCATGGCGCCTATTGATGGGATCGTCGGATTACGCCTGCGGCTAATCCGACCTACGGGTTTGGTGGGTGTGGTTGTTTATTGGCGGGGTTGTCGGATTACGCTGCGCTAATCCGACCTACATGTTCTACGCGCCCAATTTATTCCCCGTAGGTCGGATTAGCGCAGCGTAATCCGACACAAACCACCACCACACAATCCACCACCACACAATATTCCCTCAACTCGTAGGTCGGATTAGCCACAAGGCGTAATCCGACACAAGCCACCACCACACAATCTCCCCTCAAATCGTAGGTCGGATTAGCCACAAGGCGTAATCCGACACAAACCACCACCACACAATCTCCCTTAAATCGTAGGTCGAATTATCCGCAAGGCGTAATCCGACACAAGCCGCGGCCACACAATATTCCCTTAAATCGTAGGTCGGATTAGCCGCAGGCGTAATCCGACATCGGCTCTCGAAAATCAAAATAATAATTTCTTATACGCTTATATCTACACGTCTTTTTCAGGATTCACGAAATAAAAAATTGAGTCTTAAAAAATTATTTCTTGAGCTCTGCAAACTGTTTTTGATGGATCAAATACCTTGATCAGCTGCTTCAAAATCAACAGGTGCTTCAATGGTCGGTATTGCCGCTGTTAAATTTTCAACACCTGTTTTTATTCGAGGTCACTATTGGCTGGGGATGGGTGGCTGGCACAGCTATTGCTGGTTATGTCTGATCCATGGTTGTTAACTCAGGAGTTGTTATGCGTGTATTAGGTTTTTCGGGCGGGCTGAGCAATCCGTCCAAAACATTGGGGCTGGTGCAGGCGATCGTGAATGAATTTTCTCACCTGCACCAGGTGGACGTCGAGATCATTGATCTGGCGCAGCTGGCCACTGGCTTTGGTGCGGTGCTGTATCGCAACCAGTTAAACGGTTTTCATGAAAGTCTGTTGAATGATATTGAGCAGTCAGATGTGCTGGTGGTGGCTTCGCCTGTTTATCGTGCGGCTTATCCGGGACTGTTCAAGCATGTGTTTGATCTGGTGGAGCGGGGCGGGCTGGAACATAAGCCCGTCATCCTGGCCGCCAACGGCGGCAGTGCTCATCACGCGCTGGTGATCGAAAGCCATCTCCGTCCGCTGTTCAGCAGCCTCGGCGCGTTTACTGTACCGACCGGCATCTACAGCCAGTCCAGCGACTTTACCGGGTATGAACTTACCAACGAGCCGGTGTTGCAGCGCGCGCGGGAAGCCATTGCTGAAGCGGTCTCCATTCACTCAAGCCTGGCGGGCAAACGCGAGCCGGCAGCGGTAACTGTACAGGCGATTGCGTGATGAGTGCTGATGTAAAGAATCGTCCGGTGCTGCAGTTAAAAAGTATCACCAAAGAATATTCGCATGATCAGCAGTCGTTGACGGTGCTGGAAAATTTTAATCTCACGATCCTGCCTGGTGAGTTCGTCAGCATTGTCGGCAGCAGCGGATGCGGCAAGTCAACCCTGCTGCGTCTGGTGGTCGGTCTGGACAATGACTATCAGGGCAGCATTCAGCTGGGCGATCAGGTGATCAAAGGCACCAGCCTGCAACGCGGTATTGTTTTTCAGGAGCATCGCCTGCTGCCCTGGCTGTCCGTTGCCGACAATATAGCTCTGGCGCTGGAGAATTCGTCAATGTCGGCGCAGGAGAAAGCAGAGCGGATTCAGGAGCATATTGAGCTGGTGGGGCTGAAAGGTTTTGAGAAAGCCTGGCCTCATCAATTATCCGGCGGTATGTCCCAGCGCGTTGCCATCGCCCGCGCGCTGGTGAATCGTCCACAGATATTGCTGCTCGACGAACCCTTTGGTGCATTGGATGCAATGACGCGCAGTTATCTTCAGCAGGAGTTGCAGCGCATCTGGCAGAAAGAACGCATCACTATGATCCTCGTCACCCACGACGTCGATGAGGCTGTGTTTCTCGGTGACCGCGTGGTGGTGATGGAACCGCGCCCGGGTCGCATTCGGCGTGTTATCCCGGTTGATGCGGCGCGCCCGCGGGACAGGAACAGTCCTCATTTCAATGCAATCAAGCGGCAGGTGATCGCCGAAATCGGTGGTGAAGTGCCGCAGGAAGAACCACCTCGAAACTACGTGGATTTCAATCGTTTAGGTGAATACCGTTTGTCCTGGTAACTCAAATTTTTCAAGAGGAAATTTATATGGCTATTACAGCAGTGAATGTACGCAATCAGTTTCATGGCAAGATCCGCGAGATAGTGCGTGGCTCGGTGGTGTCGGAAGTGGATATTGATACGCCCGCTGGAATTATCACCTCGGTTATCACCACACGCTCTGTGGATGATCTGGGGCTGGAAGTGGGTAAGGAAGTCGTAGCGTTGATCAAGGCTACCGAGGTGTCAGTCGCAGTTTTTTAAACCGTTGCGATGCGCTGGCTAAGCCAGCGCGTCAATCACATTTTCTTCTGCAGGATTATCCTCGATTTTTTCTTCAAGATTTTTCTGCCTGAATTCATCTCGGGGTTTTACATTTACTCCCAGACTGTTTTCCTCATAAGCCTGATAAAGCGACGCATAAAAACCTCCCTGTGCAATCAGGTCCGTGTGATTACCCAGTTCTACCAGTTTCCCTTCACGGATTACCGCAATGCGGTCCGCATCGCGTATGGTGGAAAGGCGGTGAGCGATGATGATGGCGGTGCGTCCTTCGCACAAACGGCGCAATGCCAGCTGAATGCGCCGTTCGGTTTTTACATCCACAGCTGAGGTGGCTTCATCGAGTACCAGGATCGCAGGATTGGCGAGATAAGCGCGTACCAGACACACCAGTTGACGTTGGCCGTGACTGAGCAGAGAGCCGAGCGGACCGACCTGGGTGTGATAACCGTCGGGCAGATTTTCCAGCAGATCGTCAGCCCCCAGTTCCCGGGCTGCTGCAATCAGCTGTTCATCGCTGGCATCCGGCGCAGCAAGGCGCAGGTTGTCGAGGATGGAACCGCTGAACAGCACATTATCCTGCAGCACCACACCGACGTGACGGCGCAGGCTGCGCTGGGTGAAGTGTCGTACATCCTGTCCGTCGATGGTCACGCTGCCGCGGCCCACGTCGTAGAACCGGGTCAGCAGTTGTACCAGTGTACTTTTGCCATGACCGGTCGGACCGACAATCGCCAGTACTTCACCGGCCGCGATATGCAGATCAAGACCATCGATGATCCAGCGACTGGCATCCGGTGTGTAGGCGAAGCGTACCTGGTTGAAGGCAACTTCACCCGTAACCTGAGGCAGATGCGTGGCATCCTCGCGATCGACAATGTCAGGATCGGTATCCAGCAACAGAAAGATCCGCTGGGCGCAGGCTGCGCCATTGGCATAGCGTTCAAAAAGGTCACTCAGTTCCTGCAGCGGTGCGAGAAAGATAAACACATAAAATAAACTGGCAGCCACCTGGCCCAGTGTAATCTGTTCCAGTGCCACACCGCGTCCGCCCACGACCAGCAGGATGGCCATGGCGCTGGTGGTAAGTACGGTGGTGAGTGGTGCAAACCAGCTCGAACGGATATTGCCGCGTACCAGTGACTGATTAAAGTTTCTCACCAGCTGCCGGTAACGCAGCTGGTTGGGTGCTTCAAAATTATTCTGTTTAATGGTGCGTGCACCCGCGACGGTTTCCACCAGATGCGCGGTAAAACGGCTGCGGTTTTCCGCTACAATGCCCCAGTTGCGCTGAGAGATTTTTTTGAAGATGACCGTCGCTACCACCAGAATCGGTACCACCGCTGCAACGCTGAAAAACAGCAGCGGCGAGATCAGCCACAGCATGGTACCGGCCACGATGCAGCGAAGCAGGGCGGACAAGAGTTCCGGCGGACCCTGGATCAACAAGGGTTCGAGTGTGTTGACATCGCTGTCTGCGCGGGTGGTGATACGACCGGCCTTGGTGCGATCGAAATAACCGATGCTGAGACGCTGCACATGGGTAAAGACGCGCACCCGCAGGCTATTGATCACATTGATTGCTGCCCGGCCCGCCACGTACTGGCCCAATCCGGCCAGGATAAAGCGCGCAATCCAGGTCAGCGTAAAGGCGATACCGGTCCACAGGATTACCTGGTAATTCACATCGATGCCGCTGTCAGAAGGAATAAACCCCTCATCGATCACTTCACTGACGAGCCAGGGTCGCAGAAAGATAGCACCCACTAACAGGGCTTCGATCAATACCGCACCGATCACCCATCCACGTACTGGATACAACAGCGGCAGCAGACGCATGAGCACGCCGCGCTCCAATGATTTTTTTGCCAGAGCTTCTTCAAGTTCGATATCGCTCAGGGCGGTATTACCGCGGCCAGGTGGTGCCATCTTCTATCCCCATCAAATCACGATAAACGGTGTTGTGCGCAGCGAGCATCTGGTGCGTACCCTGCGCAATAATTTTTCCGTGCGAAAGCACCGCAACGCGGTCAGCGAGCAGGACGGTCGACAATTTACTGGAAACGATCACCAGGCTGACGCTGCGGCCATGTGTCTGTTTAAAGTTGCGGATGTTGTCGAGAATTCTGCGCTCGGTTGTTGCGTCGAGAGCACTGGTAGCGTCGTCCAGGCCGAGGATGGCGGCCTGGCTGAGCAGCGCACGTGCAAGACAGATACGTTGCCGCTGGCCGCCGGAAAGGGTCAGTCCCCGATCGCCGATACGGGTCTGCAGTCCTTGTTCAAGGCGCTGCACAACGTCTTCGGCTCCGGCCATACGCAGAGCATCCATTAATGCCTCGTCACTGGCGTCGGGCCGGGCGATGCGCAGGTTAGCGGCGAGAGTATCGGAAAATAAAAAACTTTCCTGGGGCACAACGTGCACGTGCTGGCGCAGCGCCTCGGTACCCACAGTGCGGATGTCGACCCAGCCATGCTCGTCATTACCAATTAAAACCTTACCGGCTTCCACATCCAGCAGACGCGGTAAAACTGCAAGCAGACTGCTTTTGCCGCTGCCGGTTGCGCCGACGACCGCAAGGATCTCGCCGGCATTTATCGCGAGTGAGCAGTGCGACAGAATCGGATTACCCTGACCCAGGGGATTAACACTCACGTCGATCAGACGCATTCCCGGGTCGCCTTCCGGCACAGGCTGGTGGCCACCGGTAATACGTGGCCGTGCATCCAGCAGCTCCCAGATGCGGGCCGCCGAGGCGCGGGCATCGGCAAAGATCTGCATGATGCGACCGATACCTTCCACCCGGAGAACCAGTGTGTTGACCAGCAACACCGAGGCGACCAGCTCACCGATATTCAGGTGGCCCTGGCCGACCAGATGCGCGCCGTAACACAGTACCCATACGTGCCCGAGTGCAATGATGATCTGCGGCAGAGGAATACGTGATGTGGCATAGGCCAGCGCGGTTCGCGCATGTACAACAAACGCATTGACCTGCGTAGCGAAGTCGTCGATACGCACGGGTTCAAGCCCGAAGGCTTTGATCACCCGCACACCGCCGACACCTTCGTTCAGATTTTGATTCACCTGATCGTAAGCGGCGCCTACCGCTCGATCCAAGGTGACCAGATGATCTGTTTGGAAAATAAATACAGCCATGCCAATTAAGGTAATCACCAGGGGCACCAGACCCAGCAGCGGGGAATACCAGCACAGCATACCCACCGAGGCGATGACCAGCAGCGCTGTTTCAAAGACCTGCCGCCAGAAATTGATCAGCGCGTCGCGCAGTTTATCGGCATCGCGGGTCGTGCGGGTCACCATTCCACCGACGCCGTGAGCGCGGTGATAGGCCAGATCCAGACGCTGCACCTGCGAAAAAATCCGCTCGCGCAGAATGAACAGCAGATCCTGGCCGATGATCAATGCCAGGAGTCCGGCGCAGTACTGCACAAGTCCACGTCCCAGGGCCACGGCAAATAAAATCGCGAGCCAGGTCAGTGCGATGGTGTAATCAAGGCTGCCGTCCGCCAGACGTACGACGGCTGCACCACGTTCGACATCGTGGACGGCTCTTCCCAATAACCATTGCTGCCACACCATGCCGAGATTGCCGAGCGCGAAGAGCAGTGCGGTGAGACAGAAACGCCACGGCATCTCGCGGTAAAGCGCAAGGCAGCGCAACAGGGGATAGGATTTATTCATGCCAGTGAATTTCCTGCATGGGCAAACCCAGGCCGCTCAGCAGTAGCAGCATAAGAAGGTGTCCGGACGGTGCTGGTAAAACAGGACTCTGGTAAAACAGATGAAATTTCTTCATGAATATTTCTCTTGCAGACGGCAATTATTTTTTCCGGGCGAATGTGACTGCCCGGTAGTTCCAGGCAGAGGGCAAAGCAAGCCTCAGGCCAAAATGCTGCTGGGCACAATCGCCGGTATATTGAGAGAGAAACTCTGAAAGGAGAAAAAAACCTGTTTGAAATGCAACACCTGTCGCAGTGATTGTTGCGAAGCGAACATCGACAGTGCGGATATTCGCCCGGGTGTATCTTAGCGTTTGCTGTTCTCCCAGCCAGAAAACCTCTCCAGCCTGCCAGCAGAAGCCGATATCAGGACAAGCAGGCATGCGGATGGGAAGTTTTTTTAGCAATTGTAAAAGCTGGAATGCTTTCTGCTTTAGCCTGCAGGTGAAGTCAGTCTGTGGTTTGTGCGGCCCCCTGACCCGACATTTATGGACGAATGACTGATCCAGGCTGACTTCACTTTCCCTTTTTTCACCAAGGACATGAATCCATGCCAGCAACTCATTTATCAAAATCCTCTGCTGCCGATTCTGCGGGCAGCTTGTCGCGCATCTGGTTTACCCGCTGTCCGGTTCCCACAGCTACAGGTCTTGCTTATCAGCTTGGCTGGCTGGATGAAGAATTTTCATCCGATGGCATTGAGATAAAAACGCTGCAGGACAGCCGCGAGCTGGGTCGGCATCACTACGATCATCAGCTGCCGGAATTAATTCGTGAAGGTGGCAACATCCTGGCCCTGGCGGCCCGGGCCCAGGGAGCAGAAACCCGCTTGATCGGCCTCACCTGGATCGACGAGTGGCAGACCATCCTCGTTCGTCCGGATTCCGGCATTACCCGGCCCGCACACTTAAAAGGAAAACGTCTGGCACTGCCTGACTGGAATGATCACGTTATTCCGTCCCATCAGCGCGGGACCAGTATTGCCCGTGGTATGTCGATTCAAGGTTATCGCGGTGCGCTGCGTTCGGCGGGGCTGACCTTTGATGATGTAGAACTGGTGGAAGTCCCGGCCAATCGTGCACATCCCGACCAAACCTTTGTGGCTAAAACCAGCGGCCCGGGAAAACTGTGGAGTGGTATTGATTATCTGGCGCGGGGCGAAGTGGATGCAGTTTATGTTAAGGGCGCTTCCGCTGTTGATGCAGCGCGGGCAGCCGGCGTGGTGGTCGGTATTGATCTGGATCAGCTGACTGACCCGATCTATCGCATCAACAACGGCACGCCGCGGCCCATTACGGTCCACGCGGATCTGCTCAACCGGCACTTTGATGTGCTGGTGCGTTTTCTTGCACAGACTCTGCGAGCAGCGGACTGGGCGGCGGACAACCTTGAGCGTGTGCGCGATGTGCTCGAAAAAGAAACCCGCGGCAGCAGTGAAGCGGTGAGCGAAGCTTACCGCAACGATTTTCATCGCCATTTATATCCAGATCTTTCGGCGCAACGGTTGAGCTGGTTTGAATCCCAGAAACAATCCTTGTGGCTGCATGGATTTCTTGAACATAACTTTGATTTTGCGGACTGGGTTGATCATCGCCCCTTGCTTGCTGCGCGGGAGCTGCTCGCCAGCTGGCGCAAAGCAGGGCGGGTCAGCTGACAGCAACAGGAGCTACCATGACAATAGAATTTTTATGGCAATTGCCCGCCGCCAGCGATGCGCGGCTGGCGGATGCAACACGTTACAAGCGCGGCGAACGTCTGCCGGGTGAGCCTCGGCCCTATGTGGATGAGGTTACCGATCCACGGGGCAGCCGGTTCAATTATTTCGATTACCTGCACCAGATCGCCCGCGCCGCCGAGTTGGCCGGATTCGATGGCATTCAGGTACAACATGATGTGCAGGGTGATGAGTCCTGGATTATCGCTGGCTACCTTGCCCGTTCAACCCGGCGCCTGCGGCTGCTGGCTGAGTTTGAAGCAGCCCGTGGCTCAGCCGTTTACGCAGCCAAGAACGCGGTCAGTTATCAGCGCTTTACCGGCAATCGTTTTGCCTGGCAGCTCTCCAGCGGTGGTACAGAACAGGAGCGCCGTCAGCAGGGAGATTTTCTCGCCGAAGACAAATTATTACAGCGCATCGATGAGTTCCTGATTACCGCCAAAGGTGTGATCACACAGTCGCCTTTCAGTTTTAAAGGTGAATTTTTTGAAGTGCTTGATGGCGGTTTCCAGGGGCCGCTGGCAAATAATGCTGTTCCACGGATTTATCTCAGTGGCAATACACCGACTGCCTACGAATTGTCGGCGCGTCAGGCGGATGTGCATCTCTTCGATGGCGCTGCAGTAGTTGATGCGCAGAAAGCCCTCGCTGAACTTCAGATTTTGCTGCAGCAACAGAATCGCAATCTGAGTGCGGGTATTCGTCTGGATGTACTGGCGCGGGAGACGGAAGAAGAAGCAGTATTTGATGCACGCCGCTTCTGGCAGCAGTCTGGTTTCGGCAAGGGGGGCGATGAACAACCGCTTGCCCCCAATCTGTGGAGTCTGCCGGTGGCCTACTCAGGTGCACGGGCGTCCCTGATCGGCAGTTATGAACAGGTGGCTCAACGCTTGATTGAATATATCGAGGCAGGTTTCAGCAGCTTTCTGCTCGCGGCAAGTCCGCATCTTGAAGAGGCTTATCGTATAGGCGAATACGTACTGCCGCTGATCCACAAACACCTTGCCGAGCATCCATCGCTTGCAGCCTGATTCGGAGTGACCTTATGAGTATTGATTTTTTTTGGCGAATTCCCACCCATGGCGAGCCCAGCTCGCACCGTTCGCGCACACCTTATCGCGGCGACTGGCTGCAGGGTCAGGATCATATCCGCAATCCCGGTCTGGGTGGCGGCGGACGCGATGGTTACACCTACATTGATTACATTGCCGAAGTCGCCCATGCTGCTGAAATTTCCGGTTTCCACGGTGGCTTGCTGCCGTCGTTTCCTATGACTGATGAACCCTGGGCAATTTCATCGTTTCTTGCACGGGAGACTAAAACGTTTCGTTTCATGATTGCGTTCCAGCCGGGGTTCCTCAATCCGGTGACTGCAGCGCGCATGACTGCCAGTCTGCAGCGTGCAACCGGCGGGCGGGCCTTGTTTAACGTGATCACCGGCGGTGGTGGACCGGTGCAGTTATGGTGGGGCGATTCATTCAGTCACGATGACCGCTATGCCCGTACCACCGAATTTCTCGATGTTCTGCGTGGGGTGTGGCAAGGGAAACCGTTTAATTATCAGGGACGTTTCTATCAGGTTGAGGATGCAGCCCTGCCATTTCCGCTCAACGAGGAGGCGTTTCCGGAAATTTATTTCTCCGGCTCGTCAGATGCTGCACTGATTTCCGCTTCGAAACATGCGGATTACTATTTATCCTGGCTGGAGCCATTGTCACAGCTGCGCGATAAGTTCGAGCGCGTTAAGGCCCGTACGGACCAGCTGGGCCGCAAGATCAAATGTGCAGTGCGTGTTGATATTGTGGCGCGGGCGACGGAAGAAGAAGCCTGGCGTGAAGTGCGCCGCGGTTTTGAAAATCTTGATGCGCAGCAGCTGGAACGCTACAAGCAACAGCAGGCGCGCATTGGTGATTCGGTGGGCGGCCAGCGGCAATCCACCTTCCGGCCCAAGACGATCAGCGATTATCGCGACCTGATTATCGAGCCCAACATCTGGTCTGGTTTCAATCTGTTACGTGGTGGGCAGGGGCAGGGCATTGTTGGCAGCTATGAGCAGGTAGCGCAGCGACTGGATGACCTGGTTGCACTGGGTGCGGATGCCTTTATTCTGGCCAGTACCTCGCACCTGGAAGAAGCTTACCGCGTGGGCGAAGAAGTACTGCCTCTGGTGCGCGGCCGGCAGAAACTGCACGCAGAAACGCCGGGCCTGTTGAGTGCGGTTCGTTAAACTGACGCCAATGTCAGCAATAAAAATTGAGCAACAAACATTCAAGTAAAAAAGTTGAATAATAAAAAAACCTTTACCGAAATCGGTAAAGGTTTTTTTATGTCCTGGCTTAGTACCTTTTCGACTCAGTCCCGGCCAGGCCGGGACTGAAGGTTAACACCACAGTGCTCAGTGTTAATACCGCAGTATCAGTGATACACCATAATTGCGAGGCTCAGACCAGTTCACCGTATTTCCACTGGCACCGGCCGCCGGTGGCAGTGCGTGCAGTTTGTATTTTTCATCGGAGACATTCTTTGCATAAGCACTCAGGGTCAGGCGTTCATCCGCGCTGATCCACGACAGGCGGGCCTCGCCGATGGTGTAATCATCCTGGGCAAGGTTTGGGTCAGTCTGGTTGTTGGTGTAGAAGAAGTATTCGCTCTGGAAATTCCAGTCCGTAGAAAATGCCAGGCTTGAACCGTTATCCAGCGGGTAACGGTAATCCAGCGAGAACACCGCAGAAAATTCCGGTGAACGCACAAAACGATTACCGGAATAATCGCCGTTCACGTCTACGAATTTGCTGAACTCTGTATCCAGCCAGCCCAGGCCTAGTTTGAACTGCAGGTTCGTCGTAAGCAGTGCTTGAATTTCAAACTCGGCGCCAGTGGCTTTACCTTCAGCGGCGTTGCGCAACTGTGACAGCGCGCCAGTGGGCGAGGGCAGGACCGCGTTGATCTGGATATCCTCGTACTCGTAGGTGAACACATTCGCGTTCAGGATGAGCTGACCATCCAGAAGTTCCGATTTATAGCCCAGTTCATAGGAGGTCAGGTATTCGGGATCAAGGACGCTGATGGCATCCTGCGAACGGGGAGCACTGTTATAGCCACCGCCACGAAAACCTTTGGCGACTTTGATATACACCAGCGAGTTATCGCTTAGTTGATACTGCGGTGTAAGGTCGTAGGTCCAGTCGCTCCAGTCGTTGGTCGCGTCCTGACGGGCGCGCAGTGCCAGCGGCGCATTCACTGACGATTGTCTCCACCAGCTGGCCTGGTCGAAAAACTCCACGGCTCCGGTGGCCACGTAGTAATTCAGGTCAATGGATTTTTCTTCCCGCGACCAGCGCAGCCCGGTTGTCAATGAGAAGCGATCAGTTATGTTGTAGGTAAGGTTGCCGAATACGGCATAGCTTTCGCTGTCATGACGATACACGGTATTGGCATAAGCGTTAGGACGGCCCTGCGGCTTTTGCGCGGTGGGCAGGGTGCCGCTGGCGGAATCCGAGTCAATACGGTCGGTAAAGTAATGGACTCCCGCGACCCAGCGATACCGGCCATCTGTCGGTGAGTTAAGGCGTATTTCCTGGGACAGCTGACTGGTTTTTGCATCGGTATAGCCGCGCGATATTTCCAGCAGTGTGTTATCGCCATCACTGTCACTTTGGTTTTCGTAGCCTTCATAGGCGCTGATTGCGGTTAATTCATAACCATCCGCCAGCTGCCAGTTGAGGTTGATCAGTGCTCCGTCCTGTTTGACGTCGTGTTTCAGATCAACGTTGGTACTCAGGTCGCGACGGTCAGCACTGGGAATGTAGGTTGCTCCGTTAGTCCAGAAGGCGCCGTCTGGTCCGGTACCGATCACCGTGGCATTGGCACCGTCCGTGGTGTAACGGCGGTAATGCACGTTGAACAACACATCGAGTGTTTCAGTCGGCTTGGTCAATACCTGAACGCGCCCAGCCGAATCCGTATGGGAAAAGGTTTCTTCACCGGTAAATGTATTATTGAAGACGCCATCGCGGGTGTCCTGATGAAAAGAAATGCGGGCAGCAACTTTATCGTCGTACACGGCACCACCAGCAGCGCCCTGGATCAAAATGTTGTCATGACTGCGCTGATCAATCTTGACGTAACCATCCGGTGAGAAGCGCGGTTTCTTTGAGATCAGATTGATCGCACCGCCGGTGGTATTTTTTCCCCACAGGGTTCCCTGTGGCCCGCGCAGGACTTCTACCCGCTCCAGATCAAATAAAGGAAACGCCGTTGCACTGGCGTTGCTGATATAGACATCGTCCAGGTAAATACCCACGGGACTGGGCGAGTCCAATCCCTGAGTGCCGGTGCCAACGCCGCGAATCCACCAGCGTGGGCGGCTGTGGCCGTTGCTCTGGCCAGCGGAGGTATTAGGTACGAGTTGCGTAATTTCCGCAGCCGAGCGACCTACACCGGACTCCACTAACTTGTTGCCGCCGACCACACTTACGGCCGAAGGAACCTGTTGAATATTTTCCTTACGTCGTTGTGCGGTAACCACCACGTTTTCGAGCCGGCGGTGTTCAACATTTTCGCTGCGCGCTACTGCCGCTGTTAGTAAATTTTCTTCGGCGACCTCACTCGCAGCCTCGGCAGTTTGAATGCCGATTGCGCCCGCCAGTGCGATCGATAATTTGGTTTTGGTAAAACGCATAAAATTTCCCCAGGATTAAAAAACACTTGCGCTACGCCCAACAGCAGTATCTGTGCCAATGGCTGGATGGCCCTGGGGAAATGCGACTTGGACAGCATCTGGCGCATTTTTTCTCGGCAGTCGGGGGGAATTTTAACGGGATGGGTTAGGTCAGCTCGAACAACTCAGGCGCATTTGATGATTTTTGTTCAGCAGCTGCTGTTTGAAAGACAGCAGAATGTTGCGTAAGCAGCAGGCTCAGGCTGGCTTTTCGTGTCAGTTATAAGTTTATAGTTATAAATTCCTTATAAAAAAGTGGGCCGCCTTTTACACTGGCAACCATTCCATTTCACCCGAAACCGATAACTGATTGTTGAGTAAATTCCGTGACTGAAACTACACAGCGACCCATGGTTTTATCTCTCGAAGGAGGCAATGCTCAACCGCTTTCTGTCAGAGCCAAGGCACTGGTTTTCTCTGACCCCGTGTCTGCCGCACTCCTGGATTACATTGAGCGTATCGGCCCGAGTGAGGCACCGGTGCTGATTGGTGGTGAGACGGGAACGGGTAAGGAACTCGTTGCCAGACACATCCATCACCTGAGTGGACGCAAGGGGCCTTTCCTGGCGGTCAACTGTGGCGCGATCAGTGATCAACTGGCGGAAAGCGAGCTCTTCGGTCATGAAGCCGGTTCATTTACCGGAGCTTCAGGAAAGCGGGAAGGTTGGTTTGAAGCGGCGAATGGTGGCACATTATTTCTTGACGAAATCGGGGATCTGCCGCTGCCGCTGCAGGTAAAACTGTTGCGTGTGCTGCAGGAACGCGAGGTTGTGCGTATCGGTTCGCGTAAAAGCATTCCGGTCGATGTGCGTCTGGTGGCGGCGACTAACGTGGATCTTGATCACGCGGTGACAGCGGGCCATTTCCGGCGCGACCTGTTATACCGCATCAATATCGCTCACGTGCGCTTGCCCCCGCTGCGTGAACGTCCCGGCGACATCATGCCGCTGGCGGATTATTTTCTGGAAAATTACAGTCTGCGCATGGGATATAAAAAGCCTCGGTTTTCGCCGGATGCTATCGATCTGATGCTGGAATATTCCTGGCCGGGCAATATCCGTGAGCTGGAAAATGTCATTCACTTTGCACTGCTGGTTTCCGGTGAAGAAACCATCGAGCCGGAACATGTCAAGGTGACCGGTGGCTGGGAGACCCTGTTGAACAGGAAGGGTGGTCGTGGCCGTGCGCAAAGCGATGTTCTGTCGCCGCACGTCAGCGAGCACGAGCATCCTCTGGATGTTATTGCAAAACAGTTGCGCAAGCTGTTCAACACCCGCAGTGAAGATTCTTATTTTGATCAGCTGGAAAGTCTGATTGTCCATGAGGCATTCAGTCACAGCCAGTACAATCAGGTTCATGCGGCGGCGCTGCTGGGAATATCACGCAACGTCATGCGCACATTGTTAAAACGCCATGGATTATTGCGTGATACCAGTTATGACAGTGTCCGGGAAAAGCACAGCTTTACGGCGGACAGTCACGCCTGACCAGGTCTGGCGGATAGCGAATGTAAGCAGTAAATAGACAGTGCAAAAAAGCCCTGAAAAATGTTGATTTGCCAGCAAGTCAGATTGCTGGCAAATCAGCAGTTAAACCAGAAGAGCGCGTGAGAAATCACCGAAGTGCTCAAAAGGAGGCTAAAAAACCGCACAATAACCTGCCAATGCTCCATGGCACGGCACTTGCTCCTGTGATTCCGACGATAATTTTCGTCGTTCACTATCTACCATCACAGGAGCCACACCATGAGTCAATCAGAACCTTTGGACGCCCTCTGGTACACCCGTTGTCCCGTTCCCACCGGCCTGGGTATTGCCGTACAGAAAGGCTGGCTGGAACAAAGTTTCCAATCCCGCAACACAGACATTAAATCCCTGCGTGAGTCTAATGATCAGTCTGTGCGTGAGTCGCACTTTGATCACACACTGGTGAACTCTGTTCGCCACGGCGGCAATATTCCTGCAATCTGGGCGCGCTCAGCCGGGCGTGAAACCCGCGTGCTCGGTTTATCCTGGGCCGATGAAGTGCAGTACATCCTGGCGTTGCCGGAATCCAATATCAAACATGTCAAAGATCTGAAAGGCCGCCGTTTTGGTTTACCGAAATGGGAAAATGTGCAGATTGATTTCACCCGTGCCCAGGCGCTGCGTGGCCTGGAAAATGCGTTGAGGCTGGAAGGGCTGACGGTCAATGACGTAGAGATTGTTGACTATGTTATTGGCAGTACTTACAGTGACGAGCCAGCCGTGCAATCTGACACCGGCACCAACACCTTCAGCGGCCGCCGTGCGGGAGGACGCAATGCGGAGTTACTCGGACTGCTTCGTCGCGAGGTGGATGCCATATTCCTGAAGGGCGCCTCTGCTGCACAGATCGCGCATCAATTCGGCCTGCAGGTTGTGATAGACACCGGCTCACATCCTGATCCGCTCATCCGCGCCAATAACGGTACACCACGTACACTCACCGTCGATATCAATCTGCTCGATAAACATTTTGATTCGGCCGTGAATATTGTTGAACAGGTATTGCGCGCGGAACACTGGGCCTGGGAGCATCCCGATGAAACCCGTCGCTTCCTTGCCAAAGAAACCAACAGCAGCGAATACTGGGTGACTCAGGCCTACGGCAAAGACGCGCACCTGCGTTTAAGAACCGACCTGGCAGAAAACTCCATCCTCGGCCTGCAGGACTTTACCGACTTCCTGCACCGCTGGCAGTTTATCCCCAACGCGGTAGACGTCCGCCAATGGATCGATCCCCGCCCGTTGGAAACCGTGCGGGAAAATCTCAAACGCTCGGCGGCATAGGTTGGGAGTTTGTGGGTTGGATTAGGGACGGGTGCCTGAGTTGTCGGATTACGCCGTAGGCTAATCCGACCTACAGGTTTGGCGGGTGTGGTTGTTTATTAGCGGGGTTGTCGGATTACGCTGCGCTAATCCGACCTACGGGAAGTAAGTTGGGCGCGTAGACATGTAGGTCGGATTAGCCGCAGGCGTAATCCGACACAACCCACCATCACACAATCTCCTTGAAATCGTAGACATGTAGGTCGGATTAGCCGCAGGCGTAATCCGACACCGGCCACCGCCTTCAATCTCTTTCACATCGTAGGTCGGATTAGCCCCAAGGCGTAATCCGACATCTCTGCACTAATGTTGCTGTCTATTGTCCTTCACCTGAAAAATCGCAAACCAAAAACCAAAAAAATCACTCCTGCTGCGTCATCACCGACAACTTATCGATTCCGGCCCGTTCGATGCTGACCATTACCTTTGCCACTATGCCGTAGGAAACGGCTTCGTCGGCGTTGAGGCTGAGTCTGATGTCCGGGTTAACGGTTTTGCGGGTCGTGAGTTCTTCTTCAACAAACTGCAGCGGGACTTCCTCCTTGTCGAGATACACAAGACCCTCTGCATCAATGCTGAGGATGACCGGTTTTTCCGGTTCCTGCACCTGTGGCGTCGCTTCGGTTTTTGGCAGGTTGACCGTAATTGAATTCGTCATCAACGGTGCGGTGATGATAAACACCACCAGCAATACCAGCATGACATCCACCATGGGCGTGATATTAATTTCACTCAGAACTTCGTCGTTGTCGCCACTGCCGCTGGAAATAGCCATTATGCAAATACCTCCGGTGCTTCACTGCTAGCCACTGACGGCTCGCTGGACGCTGCCTGGGTGCCGCTGGATTTTGTGTTGGGAAGTCTGGTAGGCGTTACGGTTGGTTTGATGCGGAAGCCGACTTT
This sequence comes from uncultured Cellvibrio sp., assembly GCA_937958105.1. Lineage (GTDB taxonomy): Bacteria > Pseudomonadota > Gammaproteobacteria > Pseudomonadales > Cellvibrionaceae > Cellvibrio. The sequence continues at coordinate 45,290 of CALFXJ010000038.1, read as the reverse complement.
CTGCACCAGCGTTACAAAATCCGTGGCGAAGTCGTCCAGGTCGGCAGCAATCAGTTTGAGGCGCCGCAGAAAAAAGTTGTAGGCGAGCACCGCAGGAATCGCCACGGCAATACCAAAACCTGTTGCGATCAACGCGTGGCCGATCGGGCCGGCGACAACCTCAATGCTTGCCGAGCCGCTGCTGGTGATTGAGGTTAGCGCTTCAATGATGCCGAACACAGTGCCGAACAGACCAACGAAGGGCGCTGTGGTACCGATGGAAGCGAGTACAGCCAAGCCATTCTCCAGCGAGCGCCGCTCTTTTTGAATCTGTTGACGCAGATGGCGTTCAAGCAGATCCTGGCGGTCCCAGCTGTGCTCGAGGTCATTGCCCTGGGGTGAATCCGCATTGCGCAGCGTGCGAAATCCAGTGGCGGCAACCTGCGCGGCAGAACCCTGATAATTTTCCAGCGCGGCGGCTGCGTTAAGGTCCGTAGCGCTCCAGAACGCGCTGGTGAAACGACGGTTACGTCGAGCAGCCAGATAATTCTGTACACCTTTCACTAAAATCAATGCCCAGGTCACGATGGAGAAAGCCACCAATAACCACAGGGTTATGTCTACTGCGAGTTGATATAGATCGTTCATTGCATTGCTCTCTGTGTCTGAAGTTTAAAAAATAAATGTAAAAAATCTTCTGTGGTTGTTGTGGTGATTATTCGGATAAACGGAAATCAATCGGTACCTCAACCCAGGAATCAACGGTGGTATCCCCCAGTTTGGCTGGCACAAACGACCAGCGCCTCACAGCCTGAACCGCTGAGTCGTCGAGCACTTTACGTCCGCTGGATTGCTTGACCTCTACTGTCTTGGGTTTGCCGTTGGCCAGCACATGAACATTAAGGATCACCGTACCCTCCCAGCCACGTTCCTGGGCAAAATCCGGGTAGCGGGGCGCCGGGTTACGCAGGTAACCGGCATCGGCAGACGCCTTGGTCAGCACTGGTGCCGGTGGCGGTTCCGGTATGGACTCGGGCACCGGTTCTACAACGGCGACTTCCTGCACAACCGGTTCAGGCTCCGGCTTTTTCTCCACTGGTTTGGGTGCTTCCTTCTTGATCACCGGCTTGGGTTTTTCCACCACGGGCTCCGGTGGTGGCGGTTCATCTTTCGGTTGAGGCGGCTCGGGTGGCTGCTCAACCGGTGGACGATAAAATTCCACGGTCATGGGTGGAATCTCTGCTTTAGTGATCGGTAAGTCAGCAGGTTGATTGAGCACCCAGGCAAGGGCCAGATGCGCGGCTGCCACGACGATCACGGCCAGCGACAGGGCACCCCGCACAGATTTCTGCGGTACGGTTTCCTGCAACTTCTGTTGACGTGGTATCAGCGGAATAACCTGCGCTTTTCGCTGGGGTCTATGCGGTTGCGTATTCAAGTCACGCACATGATGACGTGCATGGCGGCGGTTCAAGCTGGCATAGGCGGGTGTACTCATAGATATACCTTTTTCCTTATATCAATCCGTTCGGGATTAATAACAACATGTATCAGTCGGCATGACGCGTTTGCATCAAAGACGTTGGGAGGGTATTTGCAGAAAATATGCCAGCTCGTGGTGGGCGATATTAATTGTTATGACAGACAAAAAGTCCGCTGTTCTTTTAATAAAAACGTTGCTGTTCTTTGAGTGATGGTGAGGCCATTTAGCAACGAGCTCATAACGAATTGATAAAAAAGCGTCACAATACCTTTTATATAAAGCAGCTGTTGAAAATCCAACACTGGCATTGCTGTTATCGAAGCAGCCCTGGTAGTGGCGCAAGTGTTTCATTCGGTACACCTGCTGTTTTGATCTTTACATCTCCCCGTTTTCGCAGCATCGACGTTGGTCTTGCGTGCGTTTTCTCCAGCTGCCGGATTTTTTTAAGACCGCCCTCTGGCTGGTTCACATCTTGCTATGAATCCTGCACGTCTTTTTGTTTAACTGCGTCAAGGGGCTGTGTCGTAATGTCTTTCATATTCAAATTTGTATCGCGTATTCAGTGGGTCCTGTTTTTTCTGGCAGGAAGTGTTTCCATTCAACTACAGGCCAGCAGTCCTGCTGAGGTAAAAGAACTGCGTATAGCGGTGGTGGCAAATGCCAGCTCCGGCGAACTAACATTTGGCGGCGTGCCGCAGGTTATTGCCAGAGATCCGGTGTTCAAGGCCGCGCTGGCAGAACAGAACATCAAACTTCAGTGGGTCCCGGTATCTACTGCCGCTGTGGCGACGCTGGTTAATGAGAGCTTTGCCGGCGGAAAGATTGATTTTGCATTCTACGGTGATCTGCCATCAGTCATCCTGAACGCCTCTGGCATTGAGACGCGGCTGGTGGTATCCGGCAGCGTAGGAAATAACTCCTATCTTGTCGTTCCGAAACATTCTACCGCGGCAAGTATCCGGGATTTAAAAGGCAAGCGTATCGCCCTGCATCGCGGGCGACCCTGGGAAGCGACCTTTGCAAAATTGATCGAATCCGAGGGGTTGCAGCTTAAGGATTTCCGCATCATCAACCTCAACCCGCAGGCGGGTGCAGCAGCGGTGTCGGCGGGCAATGTGGAAGGTTTCTTTACCTTGAGTGATGCCCATGCACTGGTAGAAAAAGAGGTAGCAAAAATTATCTGGTCCACCAAAGATGCCCCGGTGTCCTGGCGGATGCGTGCAGAGCTGTGGGGCGCGCGGGAATTTGTTGAACAGCATCCGGAGGTGACACAGCTTCTCGCGACGGCCACGGTGCGTGCAATGCACTGGGTCTCTCAGGAAGAAAACAAAGATGCTTATATTGCGGAGCAGTCCCGTATGGGGCTGCCGGAAAAACTGATCCGGCGTGACATTCTGGATGAGCGTATCAGCTGGAGAGATTACTGGTCCCCGGTACTGGTGCCCTCAACCACAGCGCACTATCAGGATGTGATTGATCATGCGCTTGCGAACCGGTTGATCCGTAAACCTGTAAAGGTTGACGATCTGCTTGCACCACAGTTTGTCTCCCGGGCGCTGCAGACACTGGAGCTGGAGAATTACTGGCGGGAGTCTCAGGCGCAGGCCGGAGCGGAGCAGCCAAGCGTTGCGCAAACCGGGCAAGAGTACGCACATAATGGACTACAACAGGGGGCTGAGCAGTAATAATGACCTCAGCGGTATCCGACTCCACTTTCTCATCCACCGGTCGGCAGCGACGCTACCTGCCGGTGGTTCATTCATGGCGCGGTGCGACTGCGTTGATATCACCCTTGTTATTGTGTGTTCTCTGGTATTGGGCTACGGCAGCGCGCTGGATTCCGGAACAGATACTGCCGGCACCCGCTGTTGTCTGGGAAACCTTTATAGATCTGATCGACACCGGCGAGTTGCAGATGCATCTGCAGATCAGCCTGTTTCGATTGTTCACCGGCTTTGCACTCGGAGCAGTGGCCGGCCTGATCTTTGGTGCATTGCTTGCGATCTCAGAAACGGTACGGGTGTACTTCGGTCTGCTGTTTGAAACCCTGCGCCATATTCCAACGCTGGTGTTGATTCCGATGTTGATCCTGCTGCTCGGTATTGGCGAAACGCTGAAGATTGTGATCATCGTTAAGGCGGTATTCTTTCCGGTAGCTCAGGCGGCAACGGAGGGCGTAAAAAATATTCCTCGCGCGTTTCTCGAAGTAGGGCAGGTGTATCGTCTGCCACACGTAACCCTGTATCGACGCATTATCCTGCCCGCCATTATTCCACCGGTATTAACCGGTGTGCGCATTGCACTGGGCCGCGCCTGGCTGATTCTGGTCGCCGTTGAACTGCTGGCGGCCGACTCCGGCATCGGACAGATGATGGAGTTTGCGCGGCAGATGCTGCGCCTGGATATTGTGTTTATCGGCGTGATACTGACGGGGCTGGTGGGTTTCGGGCTGGATAAAAGCCTGCGCTTACTGGAGTGTTATCTGGTGCGCTGGCGGGGACGACATCATGAATAATTTACTGCGTAATGTATTAAAAAAGAGCAAAGCTCTGCGCGGCCTGCTGGTGCCTGTGCTGCTGCTGATTTACTGGCAGTATGCCTCGGGACAGAGTGCTACCCATCGCTATGCGTTTGTGCCTTTACAGGACGTTGGAGCCAGTTTTGTGGAATTGGTCGGCAGCGGCGAATTGTGGATCAATCTGCTGGGCAGTATCGAACGTACCGGCGTGGGGCTGGTGACGGGAGTAGCGGTGGGGTTTGCGCTGGGACTTGCGATGTACTTTTCACGCATCGTGCTGACGCTGGTTCATCCGTTATACACAGCGCTGCGCCAGGTGCCTCTGCTGGGACTGACACCTTTGATCGGCATATGGCTGGGCAATGGTGATGAGGCCAAAGTCTTCATCATTGCGCTCGCGGCATTTTACCCGATGGTGCTCAACACCTACGAAGGCCTGCGTAATGTCGACAGCCGGTTCCGCGAGGTCGGTGAAATTTATGGCTTTAATCACTGGCAACAATTTCGCCGTGTATTGTTGCCCGCAGCTGTGCCTTCGCTTATCACTGGTCTGCTACTGGCCATTCCCTTTGCGTGGATAACCTGTATCGGCAGTGAATTGCTCTTCAATGCCGGTGCCGGCCTGGGTAATCTGATGATGACAGCGGAGCTGGCAGCGCGTATGGATATTATTCTGATCTGTGCGCTGGTGGTGACAACGATAGGTATTCTGATGAACTACGGTGTCAGTCGGGCTGGTGATTATCTGCTGCGCTGGCGCGGCCGTAGAAAGTAATCACTGAATTTCTGCTTTCTTTCCAACATCACTCTGGCGGTTGCTGGTTAATATGAAACAGCAGCCGCTTTTCTTTTTCTGTCATCGTCTGCTGTGCACTGTTTTTTCACGGACCAGCAATTACTTTTAAATGTATTAAACAAAAAAACCTGTCATTTATCCGCAAAATATCGCCAGACATTATTCTGGCATGGAACCTGCTCCAGTGAATATCGACATCACTAATTGTTTCAAAAGGAGCAGGTCACATGAGCGAACAACTCGATAAGCCCGTCGAACTCTGGTACACCCGGTGCGGTGCAGCCACGGCGTCGGCACTCGCGATACAGAAGGGCTGGTTACAGGAAGAATTTGCCAAGCCGGGAACTCTTCTTCATTCATTGCGTGAATCCCACAGCCTGGCAACACGTAACTCCCACTACAACCATTCGCAATCCGGCATGTTTCGCGAAGGTGGCAATATCCCACCAATCTGGGCCAAGGGCAGCGGACAGGACACGGTCGTCATCGGTATTACCTGGCTCGATGAATACCAGGGCATTCTGACCCGGGCAGACAGCGGCATCCGCACGCCGGCAGACCTGAAAGGTAAACGCCTGGGTGTACCCCTGCACCGCGGGGCCGTAATTGACTTCCAACGCGGTGCAGCGCAACACGGTTATCAAACGGCACTCTACACAGCAGGGCTGAGCATTGATGACGTGACACTGGTAGATATCGAAGCACCCGTCTATGACCGCCAGGACGGCCCGCGTAACGAGCGTCGGGAACCAGCCCGCGCGGTGGAGCTGGAGGCTCTGGAGGCGGGCGAGGTAGATGCGATCTTCCTGCGCTTTGCGCGCGGATATCGTCTCGCCCAGGACCCGCGTTTTCATCAGGTAATCAACATCAACGAACTGCCGGATCACCTGCTGCGTGTGAATAACGGAACGCCTCGGCCGGTTACGGTGGACCGCAAATTCCTCGATGAGAATCCGGACATCGTGGTGCGTTATCTGGCGGTGCTGCTGGAAACTGCCGAATGGGCCAGAGACAACCGCGAAGATGTCATTGATCTGTTGCGCGCCGATGGCCGCGATATTTCCCGCGAGGACGTGATCGGTTCTCATGGAGAGGATTTCAATCGCTTCTTTGAACCGAAACTGGTTCCTGAATATATCGCCGGGCTTGAGCGCCAGAAGGATTTTCTTCACCAGTGGGGCTACTTCAAAGATAACTTTGATATCAGAACCTGGATAGAAAGCTGGCCTCTGGCCCGGGCCCGTAAGCTGGTAGAGGCGCGCCGCTCCGCCCGTAAATCTGCCGAAAAAGCAGCATAAATCAGGATTATTTCTTTATAACCGGATGCGACCACGCTATCCGAAACGCATATTTGATTAACAGGAAAATATTTATGTCAGTCACTAATCTGGTTAATAACCCCGTAGACAACTCGGCAATCACAGACGCCGAACTGATGGCCTACATCGAGCAGGCCAAATCCGATGCAATTCACGCATTTCAAACATTGAGCAGGAATGGCACCTTGTCAGCCAGTCTGACTTTTCATATCACGCATCACATTGCCGGTACGGACCATCTGCTGAACATTCGTTTTCCCGGCGGTCTGGCACGGGACCAGAGCCCCAAGGTGAGCTTGTCATCTTTTGCAGAAAATCAGGACCTGGTGTTGCACGAATCGCGCCTGGAAGCCGACACCGTGATTCACGCACACACGAACTTCCTGTCCGCCTGGTCCCTGGCCCATAAGCCTTTTCCGATTCTCTATGTTGCGGCCGCACGGCACCTCCTTGCGCGGGAAATTCCCAATCACCTTGAACGTACCCGCAGTGTTCTGGAGGTTATCCGCGAACGTCTGGACAAGCATCCTGAGCTGGCACCACCGCCAGCTTTGCTGGAGTCCAATGGCGGCGCCAACTTCTGGGGCAAAGGCATCATCAAAACATCTGAACTGATTTTGTTTATTGAAGAGGCCGCGCGTTATCAGGCCATTGCGGAGCAGATTGGTGGAGCGCAGGTATACACACCGGGCGCGCTTGAGCTGCAATGGAAACGTACCGGCCTGCTGGAAAAATCCTACGCTTACGCGGGTTAAGCAGCAGCGGGTGATCGTCAGTGCGCGGCCCGCGACGAGCAGGCCGCGCTGGGTTATCAGTCAATGGTTTTCGAGGGCAGGGTTGTGGCTAATAAAAAGCGTCAATTAATTCTCAATGTGTTTCTACAACGTTTTGGTCATCATCTGGCGGCCTGGCGTCATCCATCCTCGAAGGATAATGGTCGGCCCAACCTTGACTGGTGGGTGCGCGGTGCGCAGCTGGCTGAGGCTGCGAAATTTCATACATTTTTTCTCGCCGACTTTATCGGTCGTTCGGGAGAGATCACTGAGGAAACCGGACGCAGCGGTATCAGCTATCAGTTTGAACCTTTCACGTTGTTATCCGCGATTGCGATGAAGACGCAGCACATCGGCCTCGTGGCAACGGTGAACACCAACTATGATCATCCCTATCACGTTGCCCGCAAGTTCACCTCGCTGGATCATCTGAGCAAGGGACGCGCCGGCTGGAACATAGTGTCTTCTTATTCACCGCATACCGCGTTGAATTTCGGGCTTGACGAGCCCCGTGCACACGAAGAGCGGTACGAGCGGGCCGCAGAGTTTGTGGAACTGGCCAAGCGATTGTGGGACTCGTGGGATGATGATGCCTTTGATTATCCGGATCGCGCTGCCGGGCAGTTTTACGATCCTGCTGCATCGCATCCACTGCAGTTCAAAGGCAAACACTTTTCCTCGGACGGATTGCTGGATGTTCCGCGTCCACTGCAGGGCTATCCGGTATTGGTACAGGCCGGCAACTCAGATACCGGTCGTGAGTTTGCAGCGCGCGTGGCGGAGATGAGTTATTGCTCGGCGCAATCGCTGGACGTCGCGCAGGCGTTTTATAAAGACGTGAAAAGTCGGATGGCGAAGTACGGCCGTGCCGAAGATCAGTTGAAGATAACTCCCGGCTTATCGGTAGTGGTAGGTGAAAGCGATCAGGAGGCCCAGGATAAATTCGGCGAACTGCAGGCGCTGGTGGATGTGAGCAATATCCATTTTGGCGGGTTTGATCTGTCGGGTTACGACGTGGACGGACCACTGCCGGATTTACCATACCAGAGTGGAGAAAATGGCAGAGGCCGCTTCCAGCAACAGCTGGAACTGGCTCGGCGGGAAAACCTGTCTATCCGACAGCTGGTGCTGAAATTCCGTGTAGCGCGAGGTCATCTGCAGGCAGTGGGCTCGGTCAAAACCGTAGCCGATATTATTCAGCAGTGGTTCGAAGAAGGCGGTGCAGATGGTTTTAACGTGGTGCCGCCTTATCTGCCTCAGGGTTTTGAAGATTTCACCCGTCTGGTGGTACCGGAACTACAACGGCGTGGCATCTTCCGTAAGGATTACGACGGCACCAGCTTCCGTGAGAGCCTTGGACTGGATCGGCCTGAAAATCCTTACACCTCCGTGAAATCCGTGCAGAAACATCGCGTGGCCTAGCTGGAATATTCCAACGGAAAACTGAACAGATCATCTGGAAAATCAGTAGGGAATTCAGGCAACGATGTGGTTCTACTTGATAAAACGTCTTTCAGCGATGGCGCCCACGCTTCTGGGGGTACTGACACTGACATTCCTGGTCACTCAGTTTGTGCCCGGTGGTCCCGTGGAAAGTATCCTTGCCACGCTGGATGGTGAAAGTGCGCGGACGGGTGTGGAAGGTGGACCGGGTGGCGGGGGCTGGAGTTACAGCTCGCGACAGGGCATTGATGATAGCCAGATCGAACACCTCAACAAACTGTATGGTTTTGATAAGCCGCTGTGGGACCGCTACATTCAGATGCTGTCCAACTTTCTGCGCTTTGAGTTCGGCGAAAGTTATTTCCGGAACGAAAGTGTCTGGTCGCTTATTCAGTCAAAACTGGGTGTGTCTGTGTCTCTGGGCGTGTGGACTTTTCTACTGACTTATCTGGTGTCGGTGCCTCTGGGGGTAGCCAAAGCGGTACGTGCCGGGAGCCGGTTCGATGTGGTGACCAGCATCCTGGTGCTGGCCGGTTATGCCGTGCCGGGGTTTGTGCTGGGCGTGCTGTTGATCGTGCTCTTTGGTGGTGGTTCATTCTGGGATGTGTTTCCGCTGCGTGGGCTTACGTCGGATAACTGGGATGATTTAAGCCTGGCCGGTAAAGCACTGGATTATCTGTGGCATGTGACCCTGCCGGTTACAGCGGCAGTGGTCAGCAGTTTCGCTCTCAAAACACTTTTGACTAAAAATACATTTCTTGAGGAAATTCGCCGGCAGTATGTATTTACTGCGCGGGCTAAAGGCCTGTCGGAAAAACGTGTGCTGTGGAAACACGTCTTGCGCAATGCACTGCTGCCGTTGATCACCGGGTTTCCTGGCACTTTTGTTGCGGCATTTTTTACCGGCAGTCTGTTGATTGAAACCTTGTTCTCACTCGACGGCCTGGGACTTTTGTCTTACGAAGCGATCAATGCCCGCGATTATCCGGTGGTTATGGGCAGTCTTTACCTGTTCACCTTGATTGCCCTGCTGACCAAACTGGTTGGCGATCTCGCCTATGTTCTGGTCGATCCCCGAATTAAATTTGATGCTGCGGAGGCCCGATGAACTCGCCCCTTGTTCAGCCTGTTAATTTCTGGCGCCGTGTGTTCTTCCGCCGCGATGGAACGCTGGTCACTGATCCGGAAACGTCAAACGATCTACTGGAGACTGCACCGGCTCAGCCGTCACCGCGGCAGCGAATCTGGGCGCGCTTCAAACGTAACCGCCTGGGGTACTGGAGTCTGATCATCTTCGCCAGTCTGTACAGCCTGAGTCTGCTGGGTGAGTTTATCTCCAACGATAAGCCGCTGTTGATCTATCACCAGCAGCAATGGTTTTTTCCGTTGGTTAATAATTACCCCGAAACAGACTTTGGTGGCACCTTGCCTCTGTTTACCGACTACAACGACCCCGACGTGCGTCAGTACTTTGCAGAGCAGGGGAGTGTGGTGATCTATCCGCTCAATCCGTTCTATTACAACACCCTGAGTTACCACAGCGATGCCCGCCATCATCCGAGTCCGCCAGGAAGGGAAAATCTTCTGGGAACCGATATTGCCGGTTATGACATCCTGGCCCGGCTGATCTATGGTTTTCGCACCTCGGTCACCTTTGGGCTGGGTTTGACACTGGTGGGTACGATTCTGGGCGTTGCCATAGGTGCGCTGCAGGGATATTTCGCTGGCAAAGTGGATCTGGTGGCGCAGCGGTTGATTGAGGTCTGGGGTTCCATGCCCGAACTGTATCTGCTCATTATCTTTTCTTCGTTGTTTGAGCCGAGTCTGTTGTTGCTGTTTGTGTTGCTCTCGCTGTTCGGCTGGATTTTTCTATCGGATTACGTGCGCGCTGAGTTTCTGCGCAACCGTCAGCTGGAGTATGTGAAGGCGGCCCGTGCCATGGGTTTATCTCACGGACAGATTATCTGGCGGCACATCCTGCCCAACAGCCTCACGCCGGTAATTACTTTTCTGCCGTTTCGCATGAGCGCCGCAATCATGGCGCTGGCCAGTCTGGATTTCCTGGGGTTGGGTGTACAGGCGCCGGCCCCCAGCCTGGGGCAGCTTCTGCTGCAGGGTAAAGAAAATCTTGATGCCTGGTGGATTGCGGTGGCTGCTTTCTCTGTGCTGGTACTGACGCTGCTGCTGTTGACCTTTATGGGTGAGGCGCTGCGCAATGCCATCGATACCCGCATGAATGATGAAAAGTCCGGAGCTCGCTCATGAATCAGCCGTTATTGGCCATTGAACAGTTAACGATTTCTTTTGGCAAAAAACGCGTTGTGCAGAATCTGAATCTGCAGATCAACGCCGGTGAACGTCTGGCACTGGTGGGCGAATCCGGGTCGGGTAAAACCATCAGCGCTCTGTCTATTCTTCGCCTGGCTCAGCACGCGTCCGTCAGCGGTAGCATCCGTTTTCAGGGCGAGGAATTGCTTGATAAATCGGAAGAGGAAATCCGGCAGATTCGCGGTGCAGAGATTGCGATGGTTTTTCAGGAACCCATGTCAGCACTCAATCCTCTGTACACCATCGGCAACCAGATTATCGAAACGCTGATATTGCACGAAAATCTGACACCCCGGGAAGCGCGGGAGAAAACCATCGCACTTCTGGCGCGCACCGGCATTCGTGAACCCGAGCGGCGAGTCGACAGTTATCCGCATCAACTGTCCGGCGGGCAGTTACAGCGCGCGGTCATCGCCATGGCTCTCGCGTGCAAACCGAAACTGCTGATTGCCGACGAACCGACAACAGCGCTGGACACCACGGTACGCGCGCGCATCGTAAAATTATTGCTGGATCTGCAGGCAGAGGACGTCGAGCGAAACCGGCAGGCTGGAACGCCGGAGCAGGGTATGGCCATCCTGCTGATTACTCACGATCTGAATCTGGTGCGCCGCTTTGCCCAGCGCGTGGCGGTGATGGAACACGGCGAGCTGGTGGAGACCGGCGTGACGCAGACGATTTTCGCTGAGCCCCGTCACCCTTACACCATCAAGCTGCTCAACAGCATTCCGCAGCGCCGCATTGACCCGGTGGATGATGCAGCGCCGGTGTTGCTGGTAACCCAGGAGCTGCGGGTGGAATATCCTAAAAAACTTACTGGCTGGCGCGGGCTGTTTCGTCACGATCGCTTTATTGCATTGCAGGCGGCGAGTATTTCCCTGCGTGCCGGCGAAACCATTGGTGTCGTGGGCGAATCCGGCTCCGGCAAATCCACGCTGGCTCAGGCGATCCTGGGTTTGATTCGCACTCAGGGTGGTGAGCTGGAGCTGGAAGGCAGGCCGAACCAGCAATTCAGCAGACAGGAAAAGCGTGCGCTGCGCGCGCGACTGCAGGTCGTGTTCCAGGACCCTTTTGGTTCACTGTCACCGCGCCAGACCATCGAACAGATTGTTGGCGAAGGACTCGCGCTGCACTTTCCCGGACTGACCCGCGCGCAGCGCTATGAGCGCATTCGCGAAGTATTACAGGATGTGGGCCTGCCGCTGTCCGCACTTTCCTCCTATCCCCATGAGTTTTCCGGCGGCCAGCGGCAGCGCATCGCCATTGCACGGGCACTGGTGTTAAAGCCACAGATCCTCGTGCTGGATGAGCCTACCTCTGCGCTGGATGTGTCGATTCAGAATCAGGTGCTCGAACTGCTGGTGCGCCTGCAGAAAAAATATCGACTGAGTTACCTGCTGATCACCCACGATCTACAGGTGGTCAATGCGCTGGCCCATCGCCTGTATGTATTGAAGGATGGTGTCATTGTCGAATCCGGCGCGACGGAAGACATTATCAGCAATCCCCGTCATACCTACACCCAAAGCCTCGTACAGGCTGCTTTGTGACAGAAGAATCTTATGCGGGAAAACATTAACAGAACGTTTGTTATCAGTATGACTATCCACAATAGTTTTATTCGGTTCACCCAGCGCGGTGCACGCCTCGCTGAGTATCGGCTGAGAACCATCGCAACTATGCTGCTTCTGCACAGTGTGCTAAGCATCAATCAGGCAACAGCAGCCCATGCGGTCGCGCTGTTTGGTGAGCCAGGTTATCCGGCGGGTTTTTCACATTTTGATTATGTAAATCCCACAGCTCCTAAAGGTGGCAGCCTTACGCTGTCGCTGGTCACGCTCAACAGCAGCTTTGACAAGTTTAATCCTTACAGCCTGCGCGGTGTTCCTGCACCGGGGTTGCAGGAACTGGTTTTCGAAACACTCACGGTTAACGGGTTTGATGAAATCAATACGCAGTACGGACTCCTGGCTGAGGATATTCAGGTCGCTGAGGATTTTACCTGGGTGATCTTCGAGCTTAATAAACTGGCTCGCTTCTCCAACGGTGATCCGGTGACGGCACGCGATGTGGAGTATTCATTTCATGTGTTGACCGGCCCGGAAGCCAGTCCGCGGTTTACGGCTTATCTTGCTGAGATTGATCGGGTGGAGGTGCTGGACGAGCGGCGGGTGCAGTTTCATTTCAAACGCGCCGGGCGCGACCTGTCATTTATCGCGGGCAGCCTGCCGGTATTTTCCGCCCGCTGGGGTACAGCCGATGGCGAACAGGTAAAATTTTCTGATCTGCGCTTTCAACAGCCTATCGCAAGCGGGCCTTACCTTATTGAAAAAGCCCGCAGTGGACGCGACATTATCTACCGGCGTAATCCGGATTACTGGGGCAGGGATATCCCGGTGCAGCGCGGCAGTTTTAATTTCGATACCATCATCTACAAACTCTACAAAGATCGCGATACGCAGGTAGCCGCTCTGCGCGCGGGTGATTATGATTTTCTCAGTGAAACCCAGATGCGTTACTGGTGCTGCCAGTACATAGGTCCGCGCTTTGAATCCGGTGAGATCATCAAAAAGCGTTTCCCTCATGCGAATCCGCCAGCAATGAATGGCTGGGTCGTCAATCTGCGCAAGCAGCGCTTTCAGGATGTGCGCGTCCGCAAAGCGCTTAACTATGCATTGGATTTTGAATGGATCAACGACAAGATCTTCGATGGCGAATTCAGCCGGATTACCAGTTATTTTTCCAACACTGCGCTGGCCGCTGCCGGACTTCCAAGTGAGGCAGAGCTGACGCTGCTGGAACCCTGGCGTGATCAACTGCCACCGGAAGTCTTTGGCCCGATGTTTGAGCAGCCGAACACCCATCCACCCCGGCGTCTGCGCGATAACCTTGAGCAGGCACTGGAGCTGTTTGCCCAGGCCGGCTGGCATTATCGGGATGGTATATTGCGCAATGAAGCCGGAGAGCCGTTTGTTATCGAAGTCGCTGGCAGCCGCAGGCAGAGTCCTTTTACGGACCCGATTTATCACAACCTCAATCGCCTCGGTATTCAGGTCAGAACCAATCTTGCCGACGCGGCGACGCTGCGCGCGCGGCTGCGCACATTCGAATTTGATTACACCTCGGTCAGTCTGCGCGAAGCGCGTATGCCGGGGGATGAACTGTGGCGGGTATTCAACAGCGCCGCCGCTGACCGTCCCGGTTCAGAAAATCTCGCGGGCGTTAAATCGCCGGCGGTGGATGCACTGATCCAACATTTGTTGAACGCCGGTAATCAGGAGGAGTTGCAGACTGCCGCGCGGGCGCTCGACCGGGTGCTGATCCACAATCATTATTTTATTCCCTGGCGTTATCTTAAAAATCATTACGTGATGTATCACCACCGTCTCCGGCATCCGGAAGTGCTGCCGCAGTATTACGCCGCCACTGAATGGGCAATCCGCACCTGGTGGGACGGTGGAGCAGCCCGCCAGAATCTGGAGCCGTGACCCGGCTGCCGCTCACTGACTCATCTCTTCAAAGGAAAAACACATTATGACAATTGCTGTTACCCGCATTGCTGATCACGATATTGATCCGGTATTTCTCAAACGCTGGTCGCCCCGCGCCTTTGCTGACGAGCTGATTGATGACAGCACACTGTTTCGTTTGTTCGAAGCTGCACGCTGGGCACCATCAGGCAATAATTCCCAGCCCTGGCGATTTATCTATACCAGGCGCGACAGCGATGACTGGGCCGATTTTTATTCGCTGCTGAATGAAAAGAATCAACGCTGGGCCGCTAAAGCAGCGGCGCTGGTCGTGCTGATCTCCAAGACGACCCACGTCCGCCAGGGTGCGGCGGAAGCGACCCCTCTGCGCAATCATTCCCTTGACGCCGGTGCGGCCTGGGCGAGCCTGGCATTTCAGGCGGAGCATCTCGGCTGGAGCACCCATGCCATCGGTGGTTTCAATCGCGAGAAAGCGCGGCAGCTGCTCGTGATTCCAGGCGGCTTCCATATTGAGATCGCCATTGCCATTGGCAAGCGTGCCGCTGGCGATACTCTGCCGGAAGAGTTTCGCGCACGGGAACAACCCAGCCTGCGTCTGCCACTCAGCGAGCTGGTTGCGCAGGGAAAATTTTCGTTCGTATCTTAGAGAAACCTGTTGATGAAGAATCTATGGCGAACCATCCAATACATTCCCGAATATCGCGGCCGGGTAGTGGGCGTTATCCTGGTGGGCACCGCGCTGGGCTTCATTGGTACGGCGACACCTTATATCTACAAAGGCATCGTCGATAATATTTCCCAGATGTTGTCCGGCCGGATTACCTTTGAGACGGCCAGTGTTGCCGTAGGCTGGCTGTTGGCCGGTTTCTTCAGTTTGCGTCTGGGTGTGGTGATCTTCGGCGCCCTGCAGAATAAACAGGCAGATGATCTGTGGCTGGATACCGTGAGTACCTTCCGTCAGCGGGTATTCGATAACATGACGCAAAAGTCGATCGACTATTTCGAGCGAACCCGCGTTGGCGAGATCATGGACCGCTTCGGCAATATCACCACCATTACCATGTGGTTGTCTTCGCTGACGGAAGGCACGCTGGCCAATATCCTGCAGATGTTTTTTATTGTTTCGGTGCTGCTCATCAAGGCACCACTGGTGGGCGTATTGATGACGGTGGTGCTGATCTTTAATTTCTGGATTTCTTACCGCACTATCGCCTGGACCAAACCGCATCGGCGCGGCTGGCAGGAATATGCCGGACGTATGACCGGCCTGCTGGCGGAGATGGTGGGCAATATCGCCACGGTGCGCAGTTTTGGCGGCGAGCCTGCCGTCAAGCAGCGCTATGACAATACCCAGGCACAGTGGAAGATTGCCCGCGATAATCTGCACAAAACCCAATGGCGGTCCGAGCAGGCACTGAATGTGGTGAATACTTTTGGTGTATTTGCAGCCGTAGCCTTTACTACCCATGGTGCATTACATGGTCGCTTTACCACCGGGGATATTCTGCTGGTGCTGACGCTTACACAGACGCTGATCAATTCCATCTCACCGATTTCACGGCAGATCAATCAAGCCAGCGATATCGAAAGCGCGGCGGAGCGACTGGTAGAGCTGCTGGATGTTGAATCCGAACAGGCGGACAAACCCAACGCAATACCGCTGACCAGACTGGAAAGCATTACTTTCGCCGATGTCACTTTTCGCTATCCGGGTACAGAGGACTATGCGTTGAAACATATTTCGTTTCATCTGGACGCAGGAGAAACCCTGGCACTGGTGGGCAGCAGCGGCAGTGGTAAAACCACGATCGTCAAATTGCTGATGCGTTTTTATGATCCGACCAAGGGCGTGATTCTGATTAATGGCAGAGACCTGCGGGATTATCAGCAACGCAGCGTACGCGCGGTCATGGGCGTGGTATTGCAGGATGTTGCACTCTTCAACGACAGCATCGGTGAGAACATCGCCTTTGCCCGACCGGAAGCAGAAGGCGCAGACATCCAGACGGCTGCCGAAGCGGCCAACGCTCATAGCTTCATCACTCGCCTTGATAAAGGCTACGAAACCCTGGTAGGGGAGCGGGGCATAAAACTTTCCGGTGGCGAAAAGCAGCGGGTGGCCATTGCCCGGGCAATTCTTAAAAATCCACAGCTGATCATCCTGGATGAAGCCACCAGCGCGCTGGATTCAGAATCTGAACACCTTGTTCAACAGGGACTGGAGAAACTGATGAGTGGCAGGACCTCGGTGGTCATCGCCCATCGTCTAAGCACAGTGATGAGCGCTGATTGCATTCTGGTCATGCGCAATGGTGAGGTTCTTGAACAGGGAACTCACGACGAACTGGCCAATCGGGTGGGCGGAATATACTCACATCTGTTTGCCCTGCAGACGCAGGGAGGCAAGGCGCTGGTCAGTGTTGGCTAATGATGTTCCGGAATGCAAAAAACGGCGAAGCTGTCTGGCTTCGCCGTTTTTATTTATCGCAAGTTAATATCTGATGAACACAATCCAAAAGAAGATGAAGTATTGCAAAGTAAACAACGCAGGTGCTGCGTTGCTTTATTTAAAACAGTGATCATAAAAGTCGTTACTGAAACTGTGAGCCAATCAGCCTGATCCCACTGCTGTTGTTGAAAATGTATATGGCATACAACCTGCATTTAGCGAACTGAATCGGGTGAAAAAATTCACCTCTACAGGTAACCTATGTGGGGACAACAATGTCATATCAATTACGTCGCTTGTTAAAGTTCAAACCGCTTAATCAATTCTCAAGAAGTGTTCTCAGTATTACCCTGGCTGGTTTTGCATCCGGTGTCTTTGCACAAAGTGATGCGCAGAGTAATGCGCAGATTGAAGAAAAAGTCGTTACTGCCGGATCAAAAAAACTGGCGCCGGTGCTGGTGACTGCGCAGAAGCGAGCTGAGCGAATACAGGATGTGCCGGCGCCCATCACCGCCATCAGTGGTAAGGATGTGGAAGAAAAGCAGGTGGTCCTCTCTACGGATGTGGAACGGCTTGCGCCAAACCTTTCAGCTCAAGGTGGTGGCCGCACCGGAAAACCGCGCTGGTTTCTGCGCGGCATAGGTACCAACGATCCCAATCAGAATCAGGATGGGCCTCTGGCTATTTATGTTGATGAAGTGGTTGTCGGCCTGCAGGCGCTGCAGAGTTTTCCCCTTTATGACCTTGAGCGGGTAGAGGTGCTGCGCGGCCCGCAGGGAACCTTGTGGGGTAAGAACAACACCGGGGGAGCGGTGCATTACATTACCCGTAAACCCTCATTTAATAAGGGCGGTTATGCAAAGCTCACCTACGGCAGTTACAATACCCGCATCCTGGAGTCAGCTTATGGTGGTGCCGTGGTTGACGACGTGCTGGCGGCGCGCATCGCTGTTTACAATGAAACCTATGATGGATGGGCGACCAATATCGTCTCGGGAAATGAAGGCCCGAAATTGAAAGATACCAATCTTCGTCTGCAATTCATTGGTAACTTTTCGCCAACACTTGATGCACACCTGATACTTTCCACGCGGGAAGTGGATGCCGGCGAAGTACCTTCTTATATCGTAGGCGCCACCACGCTACCGGGAACAGACATCACTGTGCTGGACCCGGACGGGACTATCAATCAGGGTGGGACCCCTTACATCCCGCCTTATGGAAACAGTCCCGGTGTCTACAGTGATTTCTGGGCGGGTGATGGTTACGATAACAAAACCGACAACAGCGCAACTTTTAAGATTAACTGGCAGCTGGGCGCGAGCACGCTGACTTCCATCAGCGCCTACAGCACACGCGACAGCAGCAGCCTGAGTCTGGTGGGTGTTCCGCTGAACACAACCCTGGATCGCAACAGTTCAACAGGCTCGCTGAATACACAGCAGGTGTCCCAGGAGATTCGTCTGACATCACCCCGGGATCAACGCCTGAGCTGGATCGTCGGTGCCTACTATTACAATCTGGATGCCGTTAACGAGAGCCGCGCCGCGCGTTTTGCCGTGGGTACTACCCGAGAGCGTTATTCTGAAAGTTCCTGGGATCAGGACGCAGTGAGTAAAGCGATCTTCGGTAACCTCAAATACCAGTTGAACGACAAAGCATCTATCACCGCTGGTCTGCGTTACACGGAAGAGGAAAAGGATATTACCGAAACTGCGCTGACGGTAACGGACACCGCCACCAGCGACCGCGTGGCATTTGCCAGTGAGAACGGCTGGTTTCTGCCGGGCGGGGTGACGCTGGCTCCGGAGTTCTCTGCCATAACCCGAATCAGTAAAAGCAATACCTGGGATCAGATCACCTGGGACCTCACACCGGAATATCGCTTCAGCGATGATCTGCTCGGTTACCTGCGTATTGCGACCGGATTCCGGTCCGGCGGTTTTAATCAATCCATCAACAACGACGACATCATCGAAACCAATCCTGAAACCCTAACGGATTATGAGGCCGGTATTAAAAGTGCCTGGCTGGAAGGACAGCTTACGCTGAACGCGGCGGTGTTTTACTACGATATTAAAAACCTGCAGCTGAATATCCAGCGGGCCTTTTTAAATACCAGCACCAATACCTATACCACCAGCGCGGCAGGCGAGTCGGATGGCAATGTGAAAGGGATCGAGCTGGAGTTTAATGCCCTGCCGACATTGAACTGGAGGGTCGGAGGATCGCTTGGTTACCTTAAATCGGAATACACAGACTTTATTTACTACATCGGTGATGGAGGTCCGTTTGATGCGAGTGGCAACAGCTTCTATCGCACGCCGGAGGTGTCGGTGAGGCTGGACACCGACTACCGCATTCCGTTGGCAAGCGGCAACATTATCCTTGCGACCGACTGGTCTTATCGCAGCCGGGTTTACCACAACGCAACGGTACAGAACGATCCCCTGCAGGAAACACCCGGCTACTGGGTTGGCAATGCGCGGGTCAGTTATGAACCGGCTAACGGCCAATGGTCATTCACGGCCTTCGTCAATAACGTTACGGATAAGTCGCCAGTCTTCCTGCGGCAGATCGCCAATCCCAATACCCGTGCCCAGCCCAACAGCATCAGTCCGCCTCAGACCTGGGGTGTTCGTGTGAACTACAACTTCTAATGAAGAAAAGGCTGATACATCAAACATCCTGATGTATCAGCCCCTCGAGGTGTTAACCGCACAATGCGGTCTGGGTTACGCTCTGGGCAAGCGGTTGTTGCTCAACCGGGTCCAGCTGATCAAGCGGTACAGTTCGTTCATCTGCTGTCGGCTGCACGGCTTTACTTCCTTCACTGCCTGCCACGATCAGCCCTGCACGGAACATCAGCGTCTGACCTGGCTGGTAGCTCACCCAGGTTTCGTCGCGGGTAAGCGGTTTGGTTGCAATGACCACCATGCGATCATCCTGCGAGTTGTGCGCGCTCAGATCGAGACTGGTTTCACTGTCCACCAGTGTTACCCGGGTGAAAGGGTAGCGACGTTCCACATACGCCAGATGCGTGGAGCAATGGGTAAATAACAGCTCACCATTGGACAGCATGATGTTAAAGGTACCGTGGGTGGCAATCTCCAGACTGACTTCCCGCAAAGCTTCGTGCAGTACGCCATGGCTGGGCGGATTGTCTGCGGTAGCTGCAGGAAAATAACTCTCCAGACGCTCCAGCAGGTAGCAGAACGCACGCTCGCTGTCAGTTTCACCCACTGGCTGATAACGGCCGGTCAGCGGCGGATGGAACCCGTGCAGATCGCCATTGTGGGAAAACACCCAGGTCTGTCCCCAGAGTTCCCGCTGAAACGGGTGGCAGTTGCGCAGGCTGACATCACCGAAGGTTGCCTTGCGGATATGGGCCAGGATCGTACGTGACTTGATTTGCCGGGCCTTGATATCGTCGATCAGCGGTGAATTGGCAGCGGGCTGATGATCGAGAAATATCTGGCAGCCACGGGCTTCAAAAAAAGCAATCCCCCAGCCATCTTTATGTTCGTCGGTCAAACCACCGCGCGCCCGAAAACCTTCCAGCGAAAAATTGATGGTGGCAGGTTCCTGGCAACTCATTCCCAGCAATTGGCACATGTCACTGATGATCCACTGATTAAAAAACGATAAAGTCGCGCTTATCTTAAGCCTGGACGATGCAGGTTCAAAATAACAAATTAACCTGTCCTTATTCCTGATCTGCACTTATTCGATGTAACTGAAAAGCGGCCCTTGAAGGTATCAGGTATCCATCGAAGTGATCTTTATCCACACCGGCCAGTGCCGCTTCGCTGCCAACAATGATGCGCTGGGCGCGGGCATGGACATGAAGCGGGTCCAGCCAGTGAAGTTGTAATCCCTGCCGGCGCGGGGTGGCGATCCGGGACGCGCCGGGAATATCAAAGAAAATAAAATCCGGCTCATGACCAAGCTGTTCAACCAGCACCAGATCACAGGGTTGCAGGACGTCGATCCCGGTCCGATAGCCCCGCTCGCGATAGCTGGCCAGCGCGTTGCGGAAATGGGGCAGGGTGGCGGTATCCCGCAGCTGCGTGCGCACCAGCACGCGATCCGGCCCCAGGCCGCAATCACTCAGGATGCCTTCAAAGGTCTTACCGTGTTCGGTGGGCACAGCAATGATATGCCGGGGCTGTACATTGAGGCTTAACAGGGTATTGCTGTTGTCGTAATGCTGCAGGTAGTTCAGCGAGTGCAGGGTGCGCGTCAGGCGATCCAGGTGAACAATCTGTTCTTTGCTGTCCAGCGATTGAAAGACCTCTTCACTGGTCACCTCCCGGCCGGTTAATGACCGCACTGACAGCTCAGCGGCATGACCGATAATGGTGCCGTCTTGCGGTTTATTGATGGTGGAAAACCGGCTGCCGAAGGTAAGACCTCCAAAGCGCGCGCCGTAATTTTTTCCCGCTTTATAAAAACCAGTTGCGGGCAACGCATTGGTCCTCGCCTGCAGTTGAAGCTGGTCGTTAAAGTAATTCATTAATTCTGTCAGGGGCATATCCGCAGTGCTCATTCGTATCTGGCAAAAGTCGATCAGTTGTTTGCTGACTGGTCAGCATAATAGGTGCCAGATATCCGCAACTGAAATAATTGTTCATTCTCAGCTTATAAGTAACCGGTTTGTTCCCGGTGAATAAGATTAGATTGATATGTTATTTCCTGATTTTTTTGCGCCGCACTATAGTGCGAATGCACTGAATATGCGTGGTGGATGAGCCCAAAGCGAGGCGGGCAGCAGAGTGTGTTGTTTTATCAACAGATAACGATTTTTCTGATGGTGCTGGATATGACGATTATTCACCTCAACAGTCAGGCTGCAAACCCGTCGATTATCGAAAGATTGGGCAGATTTTATTCAGATCGCAAGCCGAACGCGATGATGCAGACATTCAGTCAGCACCCAGCTGGAACCTGGATGGTATCGTTGATGAGTTGCGCGAGGTTCGTACCAGCTGGCGAAAGTCCCAGCAGCGTCAGCGTGAGCTGGGCCTGCGCGAGTTGCCCTCTAAAGATGTCCTGCAGACCATTATCAGCAATATCTGCGGTGCGTTGTTTCCCATGCGTCTCGGGCCGCAGGATCTGCGCGACGAGAGTGAGGATTTTTACGTAGGCCATACACTGGATGCTGCGCTGAATCTGCTGCTGCAACAGGTGTTGCTGGAGTTACGCTACCGCACCCGTGGAGAAGGTCACGTGGATGCACGGCTGGGTGATGCGGCGATCAGCGTGGTCCGCCGGTTTGCGGCTTCGCTACCCGATATTCGCCGGACGCTCGATAAAGATGTCATCGCTGCCTATCAAGGCGATCCGGCAGCCCGCAGTGTGGATGAAGTCCTGCTGTGTTATCCCGGGATTACGGCGATTATTTATTACCGTCTGGCTCACGCTCTGTATGAACTGGGTGTGCCGCTGCTGGCGAGGATTGTGGCTGAACTCGCCCATTCAGCCACGGGTATCGATATCCATCCCGGTGCGTCTATCGGTGAAAGTTTCTTCATCGATCACGGCACCGGTGTAGTCATCGGAGAGACGGCGGTCATCGGTAATCGCGTGCGTATTTATCAGGCGGTGACGCTGGGCGCAAAAAAATTTCCTGCGGATGAAAAGGGCGGTTTGCAAAAAGGTTTACCTCGCCATCCTATCGTTGAAGATGACGTGGTCATCTACGCCGGAGCCACGGTGCTGGGACGCGTCACTATCGGCAAAGGATCGGTTATCGGCGGAAACGTCTGGGTGACCCGCAGCGTGCCGCCGGAAAGCGTCGTGACTCAGGCCACCCACTTACCGGAGCGTTAAGTTCAGATATGATCGCTGGCCCGGCGATTACCGGCAAAGGTATAACCTTTATTGCGCAGGGTATGAATGGGCAGATTTACCCCAGCGTCTTTGGCCTTGCTTCTGAGCCGGCTCAAGATGCTGTCCAGCCGACGCGTATCATCCTGGCTGCCGGGCGGGAGATAACTGCACAGCTTGTCGCGACTGACCGGCTGCCCCGCCTGATCCAGCAGCGCTTTCAGCAATGACGACTCAGTAACGGTCAGACTGATACGGTTGGCGTTAGGGCAAATCAGTTCCAGCGATAGCTGATTAAGTTGCCACTGGGGCTGGGTAGGCGGGGCTTCATCGAGGTGCTGTCTCAGTCGCAGGTTCAGATGGTCGACAGTTGCTTTCAATTCTTTCAGGTTAATCGGCTTAACCAGATAAGCGTCGGCACCGGCGCTGATGCCTTCAATGCGATCCTCCACATGTCCCCGGGCAGTCACCATAATAATCATCACCGCTGCGTTTCTGTTTTTGAATGGTTCCATGCATTTTGTGGTGATGGGCTACGATCAGCTGTTTTATGAACAGCCCGGTGATTGGTCAGACCGATTTATGACATTTACCAACTTTGCTACTGCCGCGGTCGGCGTATGCATGTGTATGGTATTTCTGCGGCCGGGGGATATCTTTCCAAAGATATCGACATTGCTGTGGGGCATGGCGGCCGCATGTGGAATGCTGGCACTGCTCAGTCTGCTGGGTTATCCCTTGCCGTTCGTTGCAGCCATTGGTGGGGCCCTGCTGCTGATCGTCATGTCCACGTTAATTGTGCTGATGTTGCGCCACCGCTTTGTTCCAGCGTTGCTGATGCTGGTGTTGTTTGTTCCAGGATTCCTGACCTTGCTGTTCCAGATCGCACGGAATTTATCCCTGTTGCCGCTCAATTTCTGGACTACCCACGTCTGGGCATTGATGACAATCTTCCAAAGCCCCTATATCGCGCTGGTGGTGTTGTTGCATCTGCGCGCGCAGGAGCAGGCTTTCCTGAGTGAACAACAGAAGGCCCGTCTGCATCGGGATCTCTTCAGCATGGTTGCACACGAACTGCGCACGCCGCTGGCGGTGGTCGGCTCAGCTCTGGCCAATATTGAACTGCGAACTCAGGATGCGCATCCGGAACTGGCCCCGCGTTTCTCCCGGGCGAACCTGGGGCTGGCCCGCTTGAATACCTTGATCGATAACGCGCTGGCAGAAGATCGCCTGCTGGATAAAGGCATGTTACTTCAGCGCGAATGGATAACGCCGGAAAAATTAATTGATCAGATACGTGAATTGCGCCCTGTAGAGCCGCCACATACGTTGCAGGTGAGCATCAAGGACGACGGCGCACGCTTATATGTCGATCGCCACTGGGTGGGGCTGGTTGTGCTGAACCTGCTGGACAACGCTATTAAATATTCACCGGACGGCGGCAAGGTGCACATCTGCGTTGATCGCATCAACGACATGATTGCGATCCATGTTATTGACGAAGGCATGGGCGTTCCGCCTGAGGCCATTAATAACCTTTACGAAAAATTTTTCCGCGCACCCAATGCCCTGGCATTGCGCGGAAGCTCCGGGATGGGACTGGGACTTTATCTGGTTCACACGGTGATGTCCCTGCACGGCGGGCGAATTGAATACCGCCCCAACCCGGAAGGTGGTTCAATTTTTACCTGTCTGTTTCCGGCCTCTGCATAAATCTGTGCGGCAACCAGTGCATTGACAGGTTGCCGCTTCGCTTTCATACGAAAGTTTTTCTCGTTGTCTGCGAACCACGTTCCGCTGCAAGAAATTGCAACAAATCGCAAGAATCTGCGACACGCCTCCTGACTATACTCCGCGGTGAAAGTTGGTAGAGCCCCGAACGGTGGAATATTCCACCCTGGGCTTGAGCAATGACAAAGGCGATGTAGGCCGACCAACGCACCAATTTCAAGTTTGCACAGTTTCGCAATGAGGATCTGTGCTTTCAGTAATTAATGTTGTTACCTGGAGTCCTGATGATGAAGCGTGGAGCTTTTTATAAATCACTTTTTTTGATGAGTCTGGTGTTGCCGGGTTCTGCGGCTCTTGCGGATGCCGGCTTTATCTTTGATTTTTCTAATGGTGATGTTATCAATGATGGAAGTCTTATTACATCCATCGACGGTGATGCCACCGGATACAGTAGTGTCACCGTTTATACAGAGTCTAATTTTCGGATGGTTGTTTCACCGGAGGACGCCAGTGTAACCATTGGTGATTACTACGGCGTAAAAGAAGGCGTGATTCATGGTCACTGGAAGGCAATGGGCGGTAATATGGAGCGCTTATATTTTTCGCGGGAATCCGGTGAAGCCTTTGACCTGAATTATTACGTCCTGACAACCAACTCCGAATACGGTGGTGCTCCAGCAACTGGAGCTGAAGACACCTACATCATCGCCTCAAAAGATGGCGTTACTGAGTCTTTTAGAGCCAAACTTCCCGCCGAAGACTGGGGAATTGACAAGGTCAGAGAAATTTACCTGGGTCCGGAATTCGATGGTATCAAAGCCTTCTGGTTTTATTCCGAGGGTGGAACCTATTGTTTTGGCATGGGCAAATTCTATGTCGACCTCGATCCACCTGCGCCAAGTACGCCGGACGCTATCGTGGTCGGCTCAGGTACGGTTGACGACCTGACAAACGAATCGCCAAATGATGATGACGATACTATTCCTGATCAGGAGGATGAGGGTAATGACAATGGCGGCACTACCGACGATAACGAAAGTGTGCCCGACAGCCATCACACCAAAATGGTTCTGGGAACTGCGTTACACTGATGCCGGTGAAGCAGAGCTGGGCAACGTGAATCCGGCACTGGACGAAGCCATCAGTGATGCCGCAATCAGCTACAAAATCCCCTCAATCATGGCGGGTTATGTAGTGTGGAGTGGTGCAGTGGATGTGTACGTGAAAGCGGGTATGTCTTTTATCGAAACCAAATCTACCGACTCACGTATCGGGCAGGACGAGCAGAGCTCAACGCAGCTTGCAATGGGCGCTGGTGTGCAGTACCGCCTGCCGGAATTGCCCTGGCAGGTGCATCTGTCATTAGAAAGTTATGATCGCGACGCGCGGATGTTTACCCTGGGTGTGTCCCGTCATTTTGATTAACGACACCTGTCAGCAGGTGTAAATTTTGTAAGTGATTAAAACCCGCTTCTTACAGCGGGTTTTTCAGCATCTATGCCCTCGCAAAAGGGATTCTCTTGCGTCAAGAATCATTGCGGCAACTACATTTAACAACGCTCAAAAACGATAAAAAGATCGTTAAAGCCTCCTGCGGGATAGGCGGCGTGAGCAGGTGCCTGTGCAAGTGAAATATGATGTGTGTGCTTCATGATTTCTTCGATGATGAGTTTCAGCTCCAGGCGGGCAAGGGGCGCGCCCGGACAAACGTGAATGCCCGCGCCGTAAAGTAAATTATCTGCGGGGTTTCGATTCCATTGGAACGTCCGTGCATTTTCAAAAACGCTTTCATCGCGGTTAGCAGAAACCCAGAACAGTGTCAGGCGTTCGCCAGCAGCGATGTTGCGGCCGTTTAAGGTGACGGGGCAGGTTGTTATGCGCCGGTTAGTCATTAGCGGGCCGTGAATACGTAATATCTCATCGATGGCTTCGGGAATTTTCTCTGGGTGCGCGCGCAACTCGGTCTGTATGTCCTGATGTTGTGCTAGAAAGTGGATAAGGATACCCACTGCTGCCGTGATGGTGCCGACTTCACCGCCGGTCCAGTTGCGCAGGATGCTGGTGATTTCCTCATCCTTGAGCAGGCGGCCGTATACCTTATCGCGCGTTAAGGAGCCAATCACATCGGGTGTCTGTTCAATCCGTTTTTGTGCGAGGATTTCCGCAACCATTAATGAAAACTCCAGCGCGACTTCGCCCATCCGCGTGCGGTTTCCAGCCAGGACTGCCGTCTGATTTTGTTCCATCCACAAACGAAGGCGGGCTTGTTGTTCTTTCGGCCAGCCGAGAAACTCGCACTGTACTTCCAATGCAAAAGGCTTTGCCAATTGGTCTATGCAATCAAATGGTGTATCGGTGGGTGCACGATCAACAAGTTTGCGGACGAGTTCGCGACAAAGGGGTTCGAATGTCATCATCGCTTCGGGCGAAAAATAGGGTTCGATAATGCCGCGATAGTGTGTATGTTCCGGCGGGTCCATCGAATTGGGAACGGAAACGTGGGCCGAGACGGCGCTGCTGAACGTTTGATGATCCTGCAGTACCCGCACAATGTCATCGTGGCGGAAGAGTGACCATTGCAGGTATTCACTATAAGCCACGGGACATTGTGCGCGCATGCTATCGTAGCTTTCCAGCGGGTCCATCAAGACGGATTCCGCGCGGGGATCCCAATCGTTGGATGTTGTCTTCATCGTGCACCTCACCAGTTTAAAAATTTACGATGACAGCGAGGTTAATTTACCAGTAATCGCTTCATCCATTCCAGCAATACTTGCGGCAATCGCTCTGGCTCAGGCAGCAGCGCGTAGTGGTGTGCTCCGAAGATCCGTGGTAAATAATTGGCCGCCCGTCGGTCGATGGTCAAACAGAAGGGCTGGATTCCCTGAGCTTTGGCTTCAATAACGGCCTGACGAGTGTCTTCTATACCATAGCGGCCTTCATAATCATCGTTGTCATTGGGTTTGCCATCGGAAAGCACAATCAGCAAACGGTGCGTCGCTACGGTGTGCATGAGTTCCGTGGTGGCATGACGCAAGGCTGCGCCGACACGGGTGAATCGTTCCGGCTGCAAACCGCTGATGCGGAGTGCAACGGTATTATCGACGTTTTCGTTCATGTATTTTACCTCGTGCACCATCACGGCGTGCGGGCCTTCGCCGGAGAAGGCCAGGATGCTGTAGGGTTCACCCAGACTTTGCAGTGCAATAGCAACCAGCAATAACGCTTCGCGCTCAACATCAATAACGCGCCGATTATTTGCGATCCAGGCATCGGTCGAGCCACTGACGTCGACCAGTAAGGTAAGCGCTATATTTTTTTCTGCAACCCGGTGAGTCTGGTAAAGCGCCTGATGAAATGAATCACCCGCGCGAAAATCGGTGTAACTGGTCACGTAAGCATCGAGGTCGATTTCTTCGCCATCCAATTGTTGGCGATATAAAAGCCGTCGGGTGCGTAGCATGTCAAACTGCTGTTGTATCCTCCGGATTAACGCGGCGTGCTGCTTAAGTATTTCGTCAACCCATTCCTGCGGACCATTCGTCATGGGGCTGATACAGACTTTTGTTCCAGACTGGCGATACGCTTCCTGGCGATAATCCCATTCTGGATAAACCAGTTCCGTCACGGCACCAGTGGAAGACGGTGGTTTAACCTGCGAACGTTTGTCCGGTGCATCATCGGATAACAATACTTCTTTGGATTGACCGGGTGTTGAAATCAGACGGGCTTCTGTCAGCTCCGACAACAGGTCTGCAAATTCTTCCGCCGCAGTATCTTCCTCGCGATCAATCGGGCGTTGCAGGCCCATCGGATCTTCCGCTTTAGGATGAGACTCATCCCCCTGAACCATCCAGGCATCATCTTTTTTGTTTTCTTTGTCTTCTCCTGCTTTCGCTTCGCGCACTTCCGGGCGGCGGGGCAGGCGAGCGGCTTTGGGGTTTTCCGATAATTCTCTTCCTTCAGATTCCAGCGTACTGACGGTTGGATTTTGTTGAGGTGATCGTAAATCCCCCGTCCAGAAGTCCTTTACCAGAGGGGCCGCACCGTACGCACCAATCGAATAATCCGGGGCGTATTTCATAAGCTCAGGAAGCAGGCTGTTAACAGCTATGTGCGATTGTTGAGGCGAGGCACACACGGGCAGGACCTCATTGCGAGCTCCACAGGGCTGCTCTAAAAGCCGGCGGTAAAAAATCTCAAGCGGTTGACGCGCGGTCGAAAAGGCGGAAAGCGGGGGGCGCTGTTGCAGCGCTGTGCGACGCAAAGTGATCAGCGCATCACGCATACCGGGAAACTGCCGGGCAATGCCTTCATCGACGGAGAAACCTTCGATCAATAGGAATACATCGCGCGCAACGGGATGCGGGAGTTGATCCAGATAAGCACTGCTGTTTCGCCGGGCCCGCATGGCTTGTTGCAAGGTAAGAACACGAAACCACTGGTGTGCCTGATCTTTGTCCATCCGGGGTGCACAGGCGGGCAACCAGATACGGTGACCATCCGTTGCCGGAAGCGCCTGGGTACACCAGGGAGCCGGTGACTGACGGAATACGCGGGCAAGCAGTGTTGGCGGGGCGGGCGGCTGAGCAACGCGGATTGTAAAATGCGTTCCACAGGCCGAGAGAATAAATAACTCCAGCCGCTGAACAATATCAGATAACAGCAGGCACGATGCTTTTGCAGGCGGGCGATGCCGTTGCCATAAATTATGTGCATAAATCGTAGCGTGACGGGCAATATCGGTTAATACATCCTCAGCTTCCGCCATGACGAGGGGCCTTAAATAAAAATCGCATCAACGAGATCATTCATGGCACCTGTTAATGCCTCATCATCGGATAAGGGGGCAACGATGGCTGACCGGCACGCCGTACGAATGTCGACACCTCGTGAAGATAATAATGCAGCGGCAATTAATAAGCGTGTACTGGGAACTTCCGGTAGACCGCGATCGTGCAGCGTGCGGATGCGGTGTGCAAGGCCTACCAGTGCGTGAGCCGTTGCATGATCAACCTTGCCCTCGCGCTCGACGATGGCCACTTCGCTCTCATAATCCGGATAGTGTAAATCCATTGCCACAAACCGCTGGCGTGTACTCGGTTTTAAGTCCTTGAGCATACGTTGATAGCCGGGGTTATAGGAAATAACCAGTTGAAAACCCGGTGCTGCCGTTAACAGCTCACCGGTTTTATCAATAGGTAACAAGCGACGATGATCGGTGAGTGAATGTAAAACGACGATCGTATCCTGACGCGCTTCAACCACCTCATCGAGGTAACAGATCGCTCCTTCGCGCACCGCGCGTGTGAGTGGACCGTCTTGCCATACAGTACCGTCGTGACGGATCAGATACCGGCCAATCAAATCATTTGCCGACAGGTCATCGTGACAGGCAACCGTGATCAAGGGCCGCTTGAGCTTCCACGCCATATATTCAACCAGACGGGTTTTTCCACAACCGGTCGGTCCTTTTAACATCACTGCCAGGGATTGCTCATGGCACTGCGTGAAGAGGTTGACCTCCTCACCACAGGGCACATAAAAAGGTTCTTCGGTACGGGGCGCAAACGAGGCAATGGGTTGAGTCATCGTCATGGAGTACTCCGCGTGACGCCGGCTTCCAGTTGCGGCTCATCTTCGAAAATAAACCTTGGGGCAAAGCGAAAAAAGTCATAAATAAACAAGGCGACTCCCACCGTAAATATCGACGCGGTTGCAATCAACATGAGAAAGTGAACCTGAATTTTTAATTGCGTATCCAGATAACCCATACCCATAATCCGTTCGAGGTACACCTGCCCGATGCCGGCGGTGGCGAATGACAAGGTCATCCCGAACATACCGGTGATTTGCAACCAGAATGCCCAGTAACCGATGCTGCTGCCGCCTTCGGGACGATGGCGGGTCAACGAGGGTAGTGCGTAGGTAATCATGGCCAGTACGATCATCGCATAAGCACCGTAGAAAGCGGCGTGACCGTGCATCGCGGTGATCAGCGTACCGTGCGTCCATTTATTAACACTTGGCCAGGTGTGCGCAAGCCCTAATAACCCGGCCCCGAATAACGTAAATACGGCGCTGCCGACGGTCCAGTGCAGCGCGAGTTTATTCGGGTGCGCCAGTCCCGAACGACGAATTGCAGTATAAGCATAAATCGCCATTGCCACTAATGCGGCCGGTTCAAGAGCACTGAAAAATCCGCCGATAGGTAACCAATAAGTCGGCACGCCGACCCAATAGTAGTGGTGCGCCGTTCCCAGAATACCGGCGATAAATACCAGGCCCACGATCACATAAAGCCATTTTTCCATGACTTCCCGGTCTGCACCCGACAGGCGAATTAATAAATAGGCGAGGAAAGCGCCCATGATCATCATCCAGACACCTTCCACCCACAGGTGAATGGTCCACCAGCGATAGAAGATAGAGACGGTATAGTTTTCGTAATGCAGCAGGGCGGGGAAGAAGAGAACGGCGGAGCTGACAAGGCCTAGCATTAACACACCTTCTGTTGTGGTAAAGCGGCCGGATTTTTTTATGGTCATACCGATGTTGTAAAGAAATATCAGCATGCAGATAACGATAATGATTTTATGTGGTAACGGTTGTTCCAGTAATTTGTTACCTGTACCGTAACGGAACAGGTAGCCGATGATGGCTGTTACCCCCATAATCACCCACAGAAATAATTGGATGTAAGCCAGCCTGGTGCTGTGCAGTTCAGTGCGTGACTCGTCGGGAATCATCCAATAGGTAGCGCCCATAAATCCGGTGAGCACCCACACGATCAGAAGATTGGTGTGAATGACCTTGGTTACATCAAAGGGCAGGATATACAGCAGAGGATCAGGCCCAAGATACTTGGAGGCGGACAGTAAACCAAAAACCAGCTGTAATCCGAACAGCACCATCGCGACCGCGAAGTACCAATATGCTACTGACTGCGATCTATATTGCATCGTTATTCTCCATTTAGATGCTGAATGTGAAGAGGACTTATTTCAGCGTTGCCAGATAAGCAATCAGGTGGTCAAGCTGTTCAGGTGTCAGGCTGTCTTCATAGCCGACAGGCATGAAAGAGGTGCCATTAGCTGAATACATGTCTCCGGGAACAAGATGCGCACTCGGCGCAATAACCGATTCACGGATATAACCCTCTACGTCTGTCGCCTTGCCGGTGTAGTCACCCGATGCAAGAACGGCTTCGGCGCGGGTAACAAGACCGGCGAGTGTGGGGCCGGCCATGTTGGCGCCGGGCGCTGTTGAGTGGCAGGCATTACACGCCGGGATTGCACTCCGAAAAACATGTTCGCCTTGCGCACGGGGATCATCATCATCCGTCACCGGGCGGATACCCGCCGGATTATCAGCGCTTCCCGCAGCCACCGCCGCAACCGAGTCGGCACCGGGAATAAAGCTACCGGTTACCAGGATGGGCCGTGGCGGCCAGCCTTGATTATCAACCTTGCTGACCCAGTCCAGAAACTGGATCAAATCGCTGATTTCTTTTTCGCTCAAATTCTGCTTCGGCATCAGCCGACGATGTTTATTCTCATCATAAAACTTAGCGGGATCGCGCATGTAAGCCTGGAGATACGCTTCACCACGATGTTGGGTAATTTTGGTGAGATCCGGTGCGTAATAAGCCCCTTCACCGAAGAGCGTATGGCAATTAATACAATTGTACTTGTGCCATACATCTTTGCCGTGAGTGACTTCGGGCGTGATATTTTCCGCATTGGTCAAGGTGTCAAACTGACGGTGACTATCTAATGTCAGTATGAGAAATACCAACACGGAAATACCGGTTGAGGCAATGGCAAACATTCTTGCTTGACGATTATTCATAGTGGTTGCCTTTATACTCCGATACCTGACCAGTGCAGGAGTGAAATAGAAAAGGCATAAAGAATTGCAGCTGCC
The DNA here is from genome assembly GCA_937958105.1 of uncultured Cellvibrio sp. GTDB lineage: Bacteria > Pseudomonadota > Gammaproteobacteria > Pseudomonadales > Cellvibrionaceae > Cellvibrio. Next base: position 13,225 of record CALFXJ010000038.1, on the reverse strand, counting down.
ATTGCTAATAGAACTATGAAGCTGAGAATTTTTACCGGTCCATAAAACGGTTTGTGTCGCATAGCGCCTCCCTCAGCGATAAGATATTTTTTAAAAAATAGCAGCGCAGAGGGGGAATGCAACCTGACGGGAAGTTAATAGTGCCACTATTTTTATGCGCGAAACATTCAGAGAAATAAATTCACGCCGGAAAATGCAAAAGCCGGATGATTTCCGGTTGTCGTTGCAGTGGTAACAGATCGGCGAGAGTATATTTGTCCAAAGTTTTGAAGAAGGCTTCCAGGGCTTCCGCCAGTACAAACTTCAACTGACAGGCCGGAGTAATCACGCAACGGTTTTTCTCACCGAGGCATTCCACTAATGCGATATCCCGTTCGGTATCGCGCACCAGTGCGCCGATGTTGATGTCTTCCGGACGGCCATTCAAACGCAGGCCGCCGTTTTTGCCGCGCAGCGCAGTCAAATATCCTTTGTTATTCAACTCCTGTACAACCTTCATCAAATGGTTGCGGGAGATGTCGTAACTTTCGGCAATCTCACGGATGGTTGAGAGCTCTTCGCCTTTGAGCGCGATATACATCAGAACCCGCAACGAATAATCGGTATATAAAGTGATATGCATAGTAAAACTCTTTAGCCGGGACGTCCGTCAGCGCGCGGCTGACTGAGGATCGGCCAATAAATAAAAACAAATAAACAGAAAGCCAGTGTCCACCCGAAGGCGGCGATGAATAATCCTGCACGGTAATCAATAGACTGCAGCGCAGCCAATACCCGGGCCACAGCGCCCAGTGTGATGGCGAGATAAATCACCACGCCCAGCGGGGGCAAGGTCAGCGGACGACCAGTATGACCGAGCGCGACGCGGGTCATGACGCCCAGGATTAAGGTTCCCATTCCTCCCACACCCAATGCATGCAGCCACGCGGTGGGAGCCACGAGGTTAAAGGCCGCCGCCCCTTTGAGCAAGAGCGCCAGGATAATCCAGACGTAGCTGAGGTGAAGAATCCATAACAAGGGTTCGCGTCCGGTTTTCCAGCCTGACCAGCCAGCCAGGCGCAGACCATGAACTGCAGCGGCGGCGAGTGCCAGGATTCCGGCCAGCCAGGGTGCAGAGGTAACCAGATCGGCAGGAATCAACAGTGCGGTGACGATGATTGCCAGACGATCAAGGGCAGGGGATTGTTTAACGGCTGCGGGATCATGGCCGTGATTGCGCAGCCAGTTAATCGTGAACAGCGGAATAATTCGCCCGCCAATAACGATCATCATCAAGGTGATCAGGTTGAAGGCGGAAACCTGCCCGAGGCTTAACCAAACGGTGCCGCCGGTGAGGAAACCAAGGTGCATCATGCCATTGGCCACCGTCATCACCCCGAGAATGATCACCATGATGAGATTGCGTTTGTTGCCATGGGCCAACAGCACCCGCGCCACATAAATTGCGAGGCAGGGGAGAAACAACATATCGACACCCGCTGTGAACCAGCCGGGCCACCAGCCAGCCGTCCACATCACCACGCGGCCGGCGAACCATACCAGCACCAGCGCCAGTAACGCGCGCCCCTGGAGCGGCGCAGCACCCGTCCAGTTACACATCGCCGTCAGTAAAAAACCGGCAATGGCGGCGGTGGTGAAGCCGAACAACATCTCGTGGCCATGCCAATGAATGGCGGACCAGCCTACCGGTAAAGGCAAACCACCAAACAGGTAACTCATCCAGGCGACGACGCTGAAGGCGGCGTAAAGGCCGGTCAAGAGGAAGAAGATCCGAAAAGGAAATGCCAGTAAAACAACAGGTTGAGCGACTTTATTCATGGAAAACCTCTGGATCGCTGTAAGCTCGAAGGTCGCTGTAGTTTACGCAGCCTTCATAACGTTTGATGGTTTCAGGTGGCACTTCTGCCTCATAAGCCGGCGCTGGCCGTCGGGCTATAAACAACCCGAGTGCGAAAAATAATCCAGACAGTCCCAGCAGAAGCAGGTGCGGTATTCCGCCCAGCGCAAGGGCCAGCCAGCTGATTGACAGCATCGTTAACGCAATTCGTTTTGCCCGGGTGGGGATCGCGCCTTCATCACGCCAGGCGATCAAAGGTTCATTTATCCATGGGTGCCGGATCAGCCACGAATGAAAGCGGGGCGAGCCTTTGGCCGCTGCCCCGGCGGACAATAACAGAAAGGGTGTGGTTGGCAGTAAAGGAACGACGATACCGATCAGACCCACCACCAAAGCCATAACCGCTACTGCCACGTAGACCGCTCGCGCGGAGTGTATCCACCAATGTTTAAGCATCGCCATGCTCCGTTTTTAACCGGAAGAAAAAACTGCATTTTTAAACATGTATTCATTTTACATCTTTAAAAGATGCATTTACAATGAATCTTAAGATGTCCGGTAAAAATTTCTTTCGCGGCATCTTCCTGTCCCCAGTTTTCGCAACGGAGCGTAAAAATATGATCACCTTCGATAGACTCATTGTCCCTCCAGGGAGGGCATGTCATGGCTGAGTACCGCAAACTCTGGTGGCTTTTGATTGCCATTCTTATTGTGACTTTTTCTATCCTGGGCTACTTCGGCCGGGAGGTTTATCGTCAGGCGCCGCCGATTCCGGGGCAGGTCATCAGTGACAGCGGCGATCTGCTGATGACCCGCGACAGCATTCTTGATGGGCAGACCGCCTGGCAATCTGTAGGCGGCATGCAGCTGGGATCTGTCTGGGGACACGGCGCCTATCAGGCTCCGGACTGGACGGCTGACTGGCTGCATCGGGAGCTGGTAGCCTGGCTCGAGCTGGCGGCTGTGGATGTGTTCGGCAAATCCTACGACGCCCTCGACGGGGCGCAGCAGCACTCGCTGCAATACGATCTGAAAGCAGACTACCGTCGCAACCGCTACGATTCCGCCACGGATACTCTGGTGGTCAGTGATCGTCGGGCGCAGGCCATCAGTCAAACCGCTGTCTACTACGCGAGCCTGTTCAGTGCTGACCCGGAGCTGCGCAGCACCCGTGTCAGTTATGCGATGAAAGAAGATACTCTGCCGAACCCGGAGCGCCGTGCACGCTTAAGCGAGTTTTTCTTCTGGACCGCATGGGCAGCCGCAACAGAGCGTCCTGACAGCGCAGCCACCTATACCAACAACTGGCCTCACGAACCGCTGATCGACAATAAACCCACGGCTGAAAATATTATCTGGTCGATCATCAGTGTGATCCTGCTGGTCGCAGGTGTTGGTGGACTCATCTGGGCCTGGGCATTTCTGCGTAAAGAAGACGAACAGGATCCGGCTGCGCCAGCCAGTGATCCCATCTCGCTGGTATCCCTGACGCCCTCCCAGCGCGCGCTGGGAAAATATCTGTTTCTGGTGGTGGCGCTGTTCACCTTCCAGGTCATGCTGGGTGGCTTCACCGCGCACTACACGGTGGAAGGACAGAAGTTTTACGGAATCGATGTTTCGCAGTGGTTTCCTTACGCCCTGACACGCACCTGGCATATCCAGTCAGCGCTCTTCTGGATCGCGACAGGGTTCCTGGCCGCAGGCCTGTTTCTGGCACCTATCATCAACGGTGGTAAAGATCCGAAATTCCAGAAACTCGGTGTGGATATCCTGTTCTGGGCGCTGGTCGTGGTGGTGGTAGGCTCCTTCGTCGGTAACTATCTGGCAATCGCACAGGTCATGCCCGAGCACCTTAATTTCTGGCTGGGGCATCAGGGCTATGAATATGTAGATCTCGGCCGCCTGTGGCAGATCGGCAAGTTCCTTGGCATCGTGTTCTGGCTGGTATTGATGCTGCGCGGCATTGTGCCTGCACTCTACAAACCCGGTGACAAAAACCTGCTGGCACTGTTGACTGCCTCCGTCGTTGCCATCGGTTTGTTTTATGGCGCGGGCTTTTTCTACGGAGAGCGCACTGTACTGTCAGTGATGGAGTACTGGCGCTGGTGGATCGTGCATCTGTGGGTAGAAGGTTTCTTTGAGGTATTTGCGACGGCTGCGCTAGCCTTTATTTTCTGCAGCATGGGGCTGGTATCGCGCACCATGGCAACGGCAGCCAGTCTGGCTTCAGCGTCTTTGTTTATGCTGGGCGGCATTCCGGGTACCTTCCATCACCTGTATTTTTCCGGCACAACCACACCGGTCATGGCCGTTGGCGCGACCTTCAGTGCACTGGAAGTGGTGCCTCTGGTGGTGCTGGGTTACGAAGCCTGGGAAAACTGGCGGTTAAAAAATCGCGCTGCCTGGATGCAGCATGTGAAATGGCCCCTGATATTCTTTGTCGCCGTCGCGTTCTGGAACATGCTGGGGGCAGGGGTGCTGGGCTTTATGATCAATCCTCCCGTTGCCCTGTATTACATCCAGGGTCTGAACACGACACCCGTGCATGCGCACGCCGCGCTTTTCGGCGTGTATGGATTTCTGGCGCTTGGCTTTACCCTGCTGGTGTTACGCTACATCCGGCCCTCGCTGGTGTTTAATGAGCGCTTAATGAAAACCGCTTTCTGGTGGCTTAATGGTGGGCTGGTATTGATGATCTTTACCAGTCTGTTGCCCATCGGCCTTATCCAGTTCCACGCCAGCGTAGCGGAAGGTTTATGGTATGCGCGCAGTGAAGAATTTATGCAGCAGGATCTGTTGCAGACTTTGCGCTGGGTGCGTACATTCGGTGACCTTGTCTTTATCATCGGTGCCCTTGCGGTCACCTGGCAGGTCGTCCTGGGCGTGTTTCAACGGGACACTACATCCGCTGCCGTTGTGGTGGATCCATCAAAAGACGCGCCACCGGCGGAAAAAGTCTGTTGTGGCAGTTGTGGTGGGGGCAATCACTAATTCAATGGATCTGGATATTTTGTACCAGTAATATGTCTTACCAATGATCAGCTTTACCACGCCTCCCTGACTGGGAGGCGTATTTCACGTTCTACAATCAGTGCGGAGATTAATCCATGAAGATGAAATACCTTATTGCCCCTCTTGTGTTGAGTGCCGTGGCCATGCAAGCCGCCGCCGATGACTGTAGCATTACCATCGACAGTAACGACGCAATGAAATTTGATAAGAGTGAGATTGCGGTCGATAAATCCTGTAAGGAATTTACGGTTAATCTGACGCATTCCGGTAAGCTTGCGAAGAATGTTATGGGCCACAACGTTGTTATTACCAAGACGGCGGATGCAGCTGAGGTTGCCAGGGATTCCATTTCTGCGGGGCTGGATAACGACTATGTAAAACCGGACGATGAGCGGGTTATTGCATTTACCGAGATTATCGGTGGTGGTGAAAAAACTTCCGTTACCTTCAGCGTGGATAAATTGAAAGCGGATGAAGATTACACATTCTTCTGTTCATTCCCTGGCCACATCTCATTGATGAAGGGTACGGTTTCTCTGAAGTAACTGTCCTGGAAATATCAGGGCCAGATTACATGTAGCTGTTTTGTTGAACTGTCAGCGTGGGTTACATGTAATCAGCTATCGCGAGATATCGTTCAGGAAACTGGCGCCGGTATCTCGCCGTTTCTCTCTCTGCTGTTAAGCCCTGCCAAGCCTTTTTCCTCGCGCTAGTACCTTCATTTCAGTTTACTGGTCTTCCTAACTGTTTTAATGCGTTTAGTCGTACGACATAACCGATTTTGAAAAATGCAGGCAGGATAATCAGGAAGATATGCAGGCCGACCTGCACGGGAATACTAAGTGACAATTCAGCCCCATAAGCAATGTAGATAATGGCTACCGATAATAAAAATGTTGCCGCCATGGACCAGTGGGCTGTTTTTAACAGGTTCGCTGGATTCATCGGGAAAACCTCCAATTGCAATTCAGTGAAAGCTTTCGTTTTGATTCATCTCACCCCGCATAATTCCAATTTGGAAATCATTTTTTAGAATCATGGATTCTAGATTTTCTATACTTCTTTTTTCTTTCGCCTAAGCAATCAAAGGCGGATTGATTTACATCATAAACGTGAAGAAAAATGAATTTAGAATTTAAGTTGCAAGGGGTTGATCAGGGCTCTTTGTACAGTGGGCAGGTTCTGCTGTTGCTTTTATGTTCGGGTGAAGCGCACGGATCGAATTTTTTTCCGCTTCGTTACGTGCGTGGAATTTTCCCACAGGAGACTCCGTATGAGACTTGCAATCCTTGTTTTAATGTTAATTGGAATGTTCGGAAGCTCACCGCTTATCGCACAGACTACCAGCCAGGATGTAAAGCCCAGGCCTGATGTACGCTTCACCTTGCGTACTGACATTGCCGAGGGACAACTGGTTTATATCAGCGAATCCGGTCCCACCAAAGGGCAGGTGAATCCAGATCTGCGCGTTCCCGAGAATGCGGTGGTACAGATTTCTGTCATCAATGGTGATGGCGCCATTCATGATATCGCTGTTCCTGAATTCGGTGCGCAATCTGAGCAGGTGATCGGCAAGGGCGCCGCCACGGCAATTGTGTTCCGCGCTGGGAAAAGTGGAACCTTTGAGTATTTGTGTACGCTGCCAGGACACAAAGCGGCGGGAATGTTCGGCAAGTTAATTGTCGGTGATAAGCCTGTCGCCACAGCAAGTGATTTCCCGGATTTATCCAAGAATCCCAATGAGGTTGGTAAATCTGTAGGTAAGCGCGAGCCCAGGCATGTCGTAGTGGATCTGGTTACTACCGAGGTGGAAGGCAAATTGGGTGAGGGCAGCAGCTATCGCTATTGGACATTTAACAATACCGTACCCGGTCCGTTTATTCGCGTCCGTGTCAACGATACCGTTACGGTTAACATGAAAAACGCTATTGAGAGCACCCACATCCACTCTGTAGATTTTCATGCGGTTACCGGACCCGGTGGCGGAGCGGCGGTCACCCAGGCGCCTCCAGGACAAACCAAAAGCTTTACCTTTAAAGCCCTGCAAGCCGGTCTTTATGTCTACCACTGCGCAACGCCAATGGTGGCCCAGCACATCACGAACGGCATGTACGGCATGATTCTGGTGGAACCTGAAGGCGGGCTGGCACCGGTGGATCGCGAGTTCTACATCATGCAGGGCGAGCTGTATACAGCAGAGCGGCATGGTTCCAGCGGCCGTCATGAATTCTCTCTGCAGAAAATGCTCGACGAAAAACCGGAACATATGATGTTCAACGGCAACATGATGGCTCTGACCAAAACGCACAAGCTGGAAGCCAACGTCGGTGAGACTGTGCGCATATTCTTCGGTGTGGGTGGCCCCAATCTCACCTCAAGCTTCCATGTGATCGGCGAGATATTCGATCGAGTGTATGACCAGGCATCACTCACCAGCCCGCCGCTGACGAATGTACAGACAACGCTGGTACCTCCGGGTGGAGCGACCATGGTGGAGTTTAAGGTGGATTACCCCGGCAACTACCTCATTGTCGATCACGCGCTGGCTCGGGCTGAAAAAGGATTGGCAGGTATCCTGGTCGTCAAAGGGAAGGCAGATCCGGCAATCTTCAATACCAAGGAAGCTATCAACCATAACCATTAATCCATCCCTGCATTAATAAATGCGAGGTTAAACAGGATGCTCCGGCATCCTGTCTTTTTATCGGGCGTATAAAAAAATCGAATTAACTGAATTTTGGGAATAAAAACATAGAAGCCTATCCATTAAATTTCTCTTTTTATATTACGGCTGTTTATTAATCGCTCAAAAAATCTGCAGTACATCAGGCAAAACAAGCGAAACCGCTAACAAAATTTGTAATTATGTGAACCAGTGGCTATTTTTAGGGAGATATTTTATTTGCCACTCCTAGGCACTTTTTCAGGCGGAAACACACATCATGACCACAAAAACCCCACGCAACACAGATCAGGACGAGGTTGTTACCACAGAAAACACCCCGGCAACGACCAAAAAGTCTGTCAAACGCAATACGTTTGCGGGGGATAGCTACATGTATTTCACGGAAAGTGATCTGAACAAGATCCTGGTTAACCTCGACCAGCTCCGCAACAGTGTATTTCCCAATATCAACCCTGATATCGAAGACAGCCTGAAAAAGCAGCAGGATTTTCCGTCCGTCTGTCTGATAGGTCTGGGTCGATGCGGCTCAAATATTGCGCTGGATGTAGCCTCGCTGGTTTACAGCGCGCGCAGCTTTTACCTGAACGAGTTCAACAACGAAGAGCGTCAGCATCGCGAACAGGAGCGACCGCTCAGCTGGATCAAACGCAGCCTGAGCCTGTCCAGCAGCCCCAATACCAAGCCGGTGTTTCTGATTGAACCGCTGGTCATGCTGGGGGACCTGGATAAAGACATAGAAGGGCGCATTCGCTTCTCCAGCAAAGGCGAAAAGAGCGGCTTTCTATACGATTACACCAAGATGAAGATCATGGATCTGTCAGAGGTGCACGCGGGTGGGGCAGGTAACGCACCGATTCTCGGGCAGTACCTGGCCAAGATCATCCTCAACAAAGACACCCAGCGCTTCTCCAACGCGGATTGGAAATTCATCCATTCGTACCTTATTGATTCCTGTGGTATCAAAGCCAACCAGTCGCGCCTGTACTTCTATATCTTCAGCGCCGGCGGTGGTACCGGTTCCGGTATGGCCTCTGAATTCGGCCTCGCGCAGCAGTATGCGTACATGAGCAAAACCTTTGATACGCGCATGCCCAGCGAAATCGACGAGAACCGCGGCCATTCATTTGTGTTTGAGCCGATATTTACCAGCGGTATCTGCATTCTGCCCAATATCTCTGATCACGGCGGCGAGATGTCCGAGGCCCTGCATATCAATGCCGGCCGCCTGCTGTGTAAATACCTCGCGGAAGAGTGGGATTTCTCCTACAACTTCGACAACGAAGACTCCAGTGAAGCCAGCGTGATGCGCCGTATCCGTCCGTGGAACGCAATGATGCTGATCTCCAACGACATCATGCGCTACGCCGAAGAAACGGACGATGGCGACATCCAGTACATTGATGTCAACGCGATGGAAAAATACGCGAACCAGTATATTTCCCAGCAGATATTCAACATCCTGACCGCCCAGGCCGTCACCACCGACTACGACGAAAATTACTTCCGCCGCGCCGGCATCGACATCGGGGAAACCATCCGCCTTGATGCCAACGACCTGTTCATGAGCCTGGCAGGCCCCGTCGCCGTCGCCTATGCCGAATCTGTCATGCCGGCCACCCCGGCAGGCACAGAGAAGCTCAAGATCTTTGAAAAAACCAGCGATGGTTTGAACATTGACGACCTGTTTTTCCGTTCCATCGACCTGCCGCACTTCAATAAAGTGACCCAGGCTATCGAAGGTATCAGCCTGTTGCCGATAGAATCCGGCCGCTACCGCGAAGCGCTGAAGAACTACGTCGACAACGACTACAACCCGGCCGAGCTGAAGGATCTGCACTTCTTCAAGAACTGCTCATCGGTTGTGTCCATCGTGTCCTTGCCAAAAGACTACAAACTGTCTTACATGGACCTGAACCGACTCAAGTCGCACCTCAATAACCTGTTCCCCAACACCACCCTGAAGCGCTACGCGCTGGTGATTGGCGCATCGGCAAATATCTCACTGACGACGCTGATCGCGAAGAGCCCCTGTCTGAGTGACGACTTCCTGACCCTGATCGTTGCCTACATCAAGCGCTGCTTCGCACAGGCCGAATACCGCTTCGACGACAAGATCGACTTGGCTATGCTCGATTTTATTCGTTCGGAAAAATTCAATGAGAAGCTGATCGACGAGATGCTCCAGGAGCACGAAAACCCGGCCAAGATCCTCGACACCAACTGGTACGCGATCAAGCCCATGTACGAGAAAAAGTACCGCGAGCTGATCAACAACAACGACAAATTTGTCTCCATCAACGACATCCGCCTCACCCGCGACAGCGTAAAAAAAGCCATCAAATACCTGCGCGAGATCTATCGTCATAAGATAAGCAAAACACGCGTGATCTCGTTGAATGAACCTGTTGTTGAGGTCAAGGCAAGCAAAAAGAAAGGAAGTTAAGCCCGTATCAAGAGTAACCAAAAACCCGGCAAATGCGTAGGGATAACGAAATCCCCAACGTCATTTGCTGGGTCAGGTAACTCTGGGGCCTGTTGTTACTAATAAGTCAGTCATTTATATTCTCACCAAAGCCCACGGCTTGCGTAAGGACTGTGATCACTTTGCCTGAAAAGAAAATCAGGTCAATTTTCCGTTAGTTTAATGATTCAAGTGTTTCAGCTTAGTTTTGTGTGAAAGTGGCTTCGGAGATATAAGGCTCTAGGAACGGCCTTCGAGGATACGATATAAATGTTAGACTTTTCATACTCAACAACGAGGAAGTTAAAAATGACCGATAACGTTCAGATCAAGTGTATCAACAAAACCAATCGTACTAGTGCGCATGAACGCATATCTCATGTCGGGGGTGTAAATCCGAATGGTACACGTTGGAAACTGCGTCTTGATGAAGCTATAGCAGGTATTGAAGGCGGAAAATGGAGGTTTTACGTGAGTGTAAATGGTCAGTCTGTATGGGTTATTGTTTCAACAAGCGCAAGTGGTAATAAATATCTAAAAACTCAAAATGACGGCGAGCAACCTAACAATCTACTAAGCCTGCCTGAGTGTCCGTAGCCTAACAAGGTGTTCCAACACCGTTCCGGCGCTTCGCGCCTCCACTCGACAATTTGTAAATAGCGCAATTGGCGAATTGCTGCGCAAAGTTTATCGCAATGCGCTACTTACAAACTGCGGTTGAACACAACGTTAGGCAAATTAAACTCACAACGAGGAAATTTAAAATGGCTTGGTTTATAGACTCAGAACGAGTAAAGCAATCTGTAAAGACAGAGAATGAGCACTGGAAGGCAACACATCGCCCAGGTGAGGATGTACCAAATTCTGGCATATACTTTTGCACTGGCTGTAATAAAGAGGCTGCTTGTAATGAAGGTGACCCATTCCCTCCTCAAAATCATCATCAACATAATGCAGGCGGCCCGCCTATTCGCTGGAAGCTTTTAGTCAAAACGGAAAGTAATTAAATAATCTATTTATACATGCAGCCTAACAAAGCGTAGCAACTCGCGCCGTTATAGGCCCCGGTGAAATGAAGACGAGGTTCAAGTGATTTTAAAAATCTACTGGGTCGTTTATGGATGATATGCATAATTAATTGGAGAAATAGATATGAGTAAGTGGATTGTTGTTAGTGGTCATGGTGTTTGGGTTCCGGGAGAGGAATTTGTTGTTCCGGCGGGCATAACTGTTAAGTTCTTTTGCAGTCACGGGATATACATCAAGGTTAATCAGTCTGGTATTGACGAAAATGCCGTAGAAGGTAAAAAACCGAGTGAGGCCCTTGTAAAGGAAACTCTCAATCCTGGTGAAATTTGCCACGAGTACATGCTTAGCTATCCACGGGGGGTAAATCCAATTGGCAAGGGCGCAAAGAAAACCGGAAATTTATACAAAGTCCAAAAAGATAAGGATATTCTACTTAGTGACATATTAAATAATAAAAAAATAAATCAGTGCGACGTAGTATATATCTATGCCTGCAGGTCGGCCCCAAAAGGAAATTACCTAGGAGATATATCTAGGAAGGGAGTACAAAAAATGAAAAGAGAGTTTGCCAATAATGCAGCCAAGAAAGATTTGGAATTATTCATGACGGACAGATTAAAATGGGCGCTTACTCATTTAGACGCAAAGATCTAAGTTCTGATACTTCATATCAATAAGGTGTTCATAACAAGCGGCTTAAACCGACCTCCACTGCGTTGCTCGTTTTGTGCTTATTCGCTACGCTAGCACAAAACACAACTCCGTTCCGACGGCTTAGCCGGGCGTTATATTTAAGGCGGTACTAATGAACTACGTGGCAATGGTTTTTGCTCTTTCAGTGGTAGCTATTCCGCTTAGCGCCACAGCTGAGTGCAATGGCGCTGTATGCGGAGCATTTGGCTATCAGTTCGGAGAAACAGTAGTTTCTACGTCCGATGGGATTTTAAGTTGCTCAGATAACGGTGTTACATGCTGGGGAATCAATAGAGATATCTCTCCCGCCCAATACAATGTTCAAATCAACATAAATAGAAATAGAAAAATCTTTAGATTGGTTGCGACTGAAGCTATAGAGTCGAGTAATAGCAAAGATAAATGCATTGAACGAGCTAAAAGCGTCGTACGTTCTCTCAGTAGCAAATACGGGGTGACTTTTAACCAATCAGAATCTGAGCATCCTTACGGTTATACATTCTCTTGGTCGAGTGAAGACAATAACCGAACTTCTGTTTCTGTTTCTTGTGAGTTGCGGAGCTACGCACTTATGGAAACTAAAAACTACATACTAGCTATATATCTGGAAAATTCTCGCTACGCCAATGACAGTCTCTCCGAGAAGAACCAGTGAAATCATATCTTGCATTTGTAAAAAATATAACCAAGCGCAGCACTACACAGCCTTCGGCTGTCGGACGCTCACAAGCTCGCGCCGGTGTGCGCGGCGTTATATTAGGGTAGAAATGGAAAGCATATACAAAATCATATCGGATAATCCTCACTATTTTACTTGGTGCTTTGGGTTGGTTAATGCCTTATGGTTGGCTTTTATTTATTTCAACAAAAAGTCACACGATAAAGCCATTGAGTCACTAAAGCATGAGTTTGGATTAGAGCTTGAAAGAAAGAAAAAATTATTTGGAATGAAATCTGAAAGTTATGAATCGTACTTCCGAGAAATTGACACATTCTTCAGAAATCACCAAGACGATCTTGAAAAGGTTTTCTCTCCTCTATACCAGAAATTTTTTGAAAGGCATATAAATGCCAGCTCCGAGCAAGAGCAGAACGAGGCATTAATTTGGTTTAATGGCGAGTTGGGTAAGCTTTACGTAGCTGGCACAAAGGAATTCATGGCTCTCGACCAACAAACTAACACATTGCAGCTAACCGCAAGTGCTGAGGTCGCAGAGTATCTTGAGCGCCTTAGGGTTTTGTATAGTGAAATGTTTGAAATTAGTTCTAAGTTAATGAGTGCATTGTCGGAATCAATGCTAGGGAATTCCGAACCAAAGGAAATGCTGCTGGCTCGGCAAGCTGAAATAGCAGAAAATATTAAAAAAGCTAAAAAAGAACTTCTTCTCGCCATGCGAAAAGATTTAGAAATAATATAACAAATCGTTCCAGCACCGCGCACTTTGTGCGCTCGACAGTTTGTAAGGTGTGCCGAGAGCAAACAGTATTGTCGCGTAGCGACAAAATA